>NZ_JBHYEM010000010.1:0-185473 GCF_051860145.1 Allobosea sp.
ATCACGGCAACTGGCAGGCGCTGCTCGACGACGAGCTGCGGCGCCCTCGCGAAGAGCGCGTCGATTTCGTCTCGATCGTCACGCCCACCGACACGCATTTCCCGATCGCGCAGGCCTTCGTCGAGGCCGGGTTCAACGTCATCTGCGACAAGCCGCTGGTGCAGCGCGCGGAGCAGGCCGACGCGTTGGTGCGCGCCGTTGCCGCGGGCAAAACGGTTTTTGGCGTCACCTATAACTACACCGGCTATCCGATGGTCAGGCAGGCGCGCGACATGGTGCGCGACGGCGTCATCGGCGCGGTGCGCAAGGTCGTCGTCGAATACAACCAGGGCTGGCTCGCCACCGCGCTGGAGCAGGACGGCCAGAAGCAGGCGAGCTGGCGCACGGACCCGGCCCGCAGCGGCATCGCCGGGGCGCTCGGCGATATCGGCTCGCATGCCGAGAATCTGGTCACGGCCGTCACCGGCCTCGAGATCGTCGAGCTGGTGGCCGATCTCAACGCCTTCGTGCCCGGCCGCACGCTCGACGACGACGCCAGCATCCTGCTGCGCTTCCAGGGCGGCGCGCGCGGCGTGCTCATCGCTTCGCAGGTCAATGCGGGCCTCGAGAACGATCTGCGCCTGCGTGTCTCGGGCAGCCTCGGCACGCTGGAATGGCGGCAGGAGCGCCCGAGCCGGCTGGTCCATTACCGGCTCGACGGCGCCAAGCTCGTGCTGACCCGCGGCTCGCCCTGGCTCAGCGCCTCGGCGCAACGGGCAAGCCGCATCCCCGCCGGCCATCCCGAAGGCTTCATCGAGGCCTTCGCCAATATCTATCGCGGCGTCTTCGCCGATATCCGGGCGAGGGCGTCAGGCCGCGCGGCCGATCCGCTCGACGCCGATTATCCGACTGTCGAGGATGGAGCGCGCGGCGTGCGCTTCATCGAGCGCGCGGTCGCATCCTCTCGCGAGGGGCGTTGGCTGGCTTTCGAGGAGCCGGCTCGCCGACTTGCGCCGACCCGTCGCGCGGGAAGTCAGTAGGGCGGCGACTTGCGCGCGCGTTGGGCCTTGGCCGCCTCGGTCCACCAGGCAAGGTCGTCGGCGAAGCGGCCGAAGGCCCGCTCCAGCGCCTTGCCGGCATCGCCGATGGGCTGGCCCTCGGCATCGAGCGTCGCCGAGATCGGGCCGACCGTCAGCGTGCTCGAGATCACCACCATCCCCATCTCCGACAGGGTCGCGTGCCAGGCGGAGTTGGACCGCGCGCCCGAGAGGCGGCCGGCCGAATAGCTCGCGATTGCCGCGGGCCGCCAGAACCATTCCTCGAGGAAATGGTCGGTGAGGTTCTTCAGGCCGGGCTGGATGCCCCAGTTATATTCGCCGGTCACGAACAGGAAGGCGTCGGCCTGGCGGATCTTCTCTGCCAGCGCCTCCATCGCCGGCGGCGCCTCGCCCCGCGGATATTCCTTGTACATGCGGTCGAGCATCGGTAGGCCGATCGCCTTGGCGTCGATCAGCTCGGCCGCGTCGCCCCGTTCCGACAATCGCTCGACGAGGTAGTCGGCGAGCCGGATCCCCATGCGGTCGGAGCGATAGGAGCCGTAGATAACGAGAATCCTGTGTGACATCTGGCCTTTGCTCCGCGCGTCGCGATCCTGTCAGGATGGCACGATTGGGCGCCGAGGCGAATGCCGCCTTGATGCCGCCAAAACCGTCGCGCTTCCTCCTGCCGCGATCGGTAAAATGAGGACGGAGATGGGCTACCAAACGCTGTTCATGGCTGCAGGCGCGGCCCTGCTGGCCGTGTCGTTCGCGGGTTCCGTCTCGCCCGTTTCAGCCCAGCAGGGCGAGGCGCCGAGCTGGTCCGAGGTCAAGTGCGAGCGCTACAAGAAGGCCTGGTCGACAGCGACCGAGCGGCGCGGCACGCGCGGGATCGGGCAGGAGTTTCTCCAACGCCACGAGGCCTTCCTCGCTTCCGGCTGCCTGGCGCAGGGCGACGTCTGCCCGCGCTCGAAGGAAGAGCTGGATCTCGCCAACATCATGGTCATCGCCGCGATGAATGCCGGCACCGCCAGCACCTTTCTGCCCTTTGCCTGCCGCAAGTAGCGCGGCGGCGTCTCAGCCTATCGCCGTGTCGCTGTCCTGCCTCAGCGCACCGCTCAGGAACTCGCTCAGGGCGCGGGACGCAGCGCTTTGACGGCCGGGCGCCAAATGAAGCGCGATCTCGGAGGCGGGCAGGGCAGGGAGCCCCTCAGCCGGACCGAGCAGGCGCAGTTGCGGATGGGCCGTGCCGGCCTTGACCACTGTCAGGGCCGCGCCGGAGGCCGCCATCGCCTCGACCGCGCCAATGCTGGAGCTGCTGAACAGCACGCGCCAGCTCAGGCCGGCCTCGCTCAGCGCCGCCAGCGCCCATTCCCGGTACATGTTCGGCGCCTTCAGCAGCGCCAGTGGAATCGGCTGCGCGAGGGCGAAATCGACGTCGCGGTGGTTTGAGCAGGCCCAGGCCGTGCGCTCGGTGCGCAGCACCTCGCCGCGGCCGTCGCCGGATTTCTGTGTCGCGAGGACGAGGTCGAACTCCTCGCCAAGGTTGTTCATCAGGTCGCGGGTGAAGCCCGTGGTGACTTCGAGCTCGACGTCCGGGTGCGAGCGCACGAAGCGGGCGAGCGCCTCGGGCAGCACGATGGTGGCGTAGTCGTCCATCACGGCGAGCCGCACCGGGCCGCTCACGCTCTGGGCATTGACGACGTCGAGCGCCTCGTCATGGAGCGCGACGATGCGGCGTGCATAGCCGAGGAAATCCTCGCCGGCGCGGGTGAGGACGACCTGGTGCGGCGAGCGCTGCAGCAGCGACTGGCCGGCGAGCTCCTCCAGCCGGCGGATCTGCGTCGAAATCGTCGACTGGCTGCGGAACAGGGCCGAGGCCGCGCGCGTGAAGCTGCGCATCTCGGCAATGGTCACGAAGCAGCGCAGGAGGTCGATGTCGATATTGCGGAGCACGGGCGGGCGTCTTTCCAAGTCCTGCCGCCGAGTGGCGACGCACCGTTATGCCAAGTCCTGCGACCCGCCTCCAGCGCCGGCTATGGGTGCCGCCGATCTTCGAAATCGAGGAATTCAATTTTGATTGCTTCGAAACTGCCGCTAGCCTCGCCCCCAATTGATAGAAGCGACATTTCCGGCTGAGAGACCCCGTAATGCCCAGACTGAGATCCGACACGACCACCAAGGGCCGCAACATGGCGGGCGCGCGCGGCCTCTGGCGCGCCACCGGCATGAAGGACTCAGATTTCGGCAAGCCGATCATCGCCGTGGTCAACTCCTTCACGCAGTTCGTGCCGGGCCATGTCCATCTCAAGGATCTCGGCCAGCTCGTCGCGCGCGAGATCGAGCAGGCCGGTGGCGTCGCCAAGGAATTCAACACCATCGCGGTCGATGACGGCATCGCCATGGGCCATGACGGCATGCTCTACAGCCTGCCGTCCCGCGAGATCATCGCCGACAGCGTCGAGTACATGGTCAATGCCCATTGCGCCGACGCGATGGTCTGCATCTCGAACTGCGACAAGATCACGCCCGGCATGCTGATGGCGGCGATGCGGCTCAACATCCCGGTCGTGTTCGTCTCGGGCGGGCCGATGGAGGCCGGCAAATACATTGCCGAGGGCGTGCTCAAGAAGGTCGACCTGGTCGACGCCATGGTCGCGGCCGCCGACAGCAAGCTCACCGATTCCGAAGTCGACGTGATCGAACGCTCGGCCTGCCCGACCTGCGGCTCCTGCTCGGGCATGTTCACCGCCAATTCGATGAACTGCCTGACCGAGGCTCTGGGCTTGGCGCTTCCGGGCAACGGCTCGACGCTCGCGACCCATGCCGACCGCAAGCGCCTCTTCGTCGAGGCCGGGCACCTGATCGTCGACATCGCCCGGCGCTGGTACGAGCAGGACGACGCCTCGGTGCTGCCGCGGAATGTCGCGAGCTTCAAGGCCTTCGAAAACGCGATGACGCTCGACATCTCGATGGGCGGCTCGACCAACACCGTGCTGCATCTGCTGGCCGCCGCGCATGAGGCCGAGATCGATTTCACCATGGCCGATATCGACCGGCTGTCGCGCAACGTGCCGGTGCTGTGCAAGGTCGCCCCTGCCGTTGCCAACGTCCATATGGAAGACGTCCATCGTGCCGGCGGCATCATGGCGATCCTCGGCGAGCTCGACCGCGCCGGGCTGATCGACACCTCGCTGCCGACCGTGCATAGCGCCAGCATGAGCGAGGCGCTGGAGCGCTGGGACATCAAGCAGACGCAAAGCGAGACAGTGCGCTCCTTCTACAGCGCTGCGCCGGGCGGTGTGCCGACGCAGACCGCCTTCAGCCAGGACCGGCGCTTCGAGGAGCTCGACCTCGATCGCGAGACCGGCGTCATCCGCGACAAGGCGCATGCCTATTCGCAGGATGGCGGGCTTGCCGTGCTCTACGGCAATATCGCGCTCGACGGCTGCATCGTGAAGACGGCCGGCGTCGACGCCTCGATCCTGACCTTCTCCGGCCAGGCCGTGATCTTCGAGAGCCAGGATGCGGCGGTCGAGGGCATTCTCAACAACAAGGTCAAGGCCGGCGAGATCGTCCTGATCCGCTATGAGGGGCCGCGCGGCGGGCCGGGCATGCAGGAAATGCTCTATCCGACCAGCTATCTGAAGTCGAAGGGCCTCGGAAAGCTTTGCGCGCTCGTTACAGACGGGCGCTTCTCGGGCGGCTCGTCCGGCCTCTCGATCGGCCATGTCTCGCCGGAAGCGGCGGAGGGCGGCGCGATTGGGCTGGTCGAGAGCGGCGACGTGATCGCGATCGACATCCCCAACCGCAGCATCTCGCTCCAGGTCTCGGACGAGGAACTGGCGCGCCGCCGCGTTGCGATGGACGCGAAGGGCAAGGACGGCTGGAAGCCGGCCGCCCCCCGCAAGCGCAAGATCACGACAGCGCTCAGGGCCTATGCGGCGACGACGACGAGCGCCGCCAAGGGGGCCGTGCGCGTCGTCGATTGACGGCGGCGCGAGATCGCGTTGCAGCTATGAGCGTGTCATCCCGGGCGGCCGAAGGCCGACCCGGGATCCATGCCTGAGTCTTCGAGGCCTGCGGTCCGGCATGGATCCCAGCTCTGCGCCGCTATGCGGCTTGGCCGGGATGACCTTGCTGCTTCAGGTTGAACGCGGCGTCCTTTAGATTCTTGCCGCCAGCATGCGCTCGACGAAGCCGTCGAGCGCCGTCTTGTCGATCCAGCGCAGCACCGCGACGAGGTCCTGCGCCGGGTCGATCCAGATGGCGTTGACCCCGGCGCCGAGCGCATAGACCGCGGTCGACGGCACGCCGGGCTTGGGCTCCGGCCCGCGGTTCAGCCACCAGAGGAAGCCGTAATTCGCCAGGGTGGGCGAGGAGGTCAGCATCTGCTCGATCCAGCGCGGCGAGAGGAGCTCGCGCCCAGCCCAGACGCCGCCTTGCGCCACGAGCAGGCCGAGCCTGGCATGGTCGCGCGCGCCGATGAAGAGCCCGCCGCCCCAATGGCCGCCGCCCGGCACGGACTGCATGCGCTTGCCGTCGATCTCGACATAGGAATTGCGGTAGCCCTGCCACTCCCAGTCGTGCGAGGCGCCGATCGGGTCCATGATCCGCTCGCGCAGCACCTCGGGCAGCGGCCGCCGGAAGCGGCGCAGCAGGCAATAGGCCAAGAGATTCACGCGCACGTCGTTGTACTCGTAGAAGCTGCCCGGCGGATGGAGCGAGCGGCGCTGCCCCTTGCGGCTGTTATCGGCGCCGGGACCGATCTGGCGGTTATGGTCGACCTGGTCGGACTTGCCAAAAATCTCGCCGCCCCACTCGCTGGATTGCTGCAGCAGGTGGCGCCAGGTGATCGCGCCATTATGGGCGCCCTCGAACCAGGGGCCGTCGACGCTTGCTGCGACAGGCTCGTCGAGGTCGCGGATCAGCCCGTCAGCGACGGCAAGGCCGGCGAGCACCGCGATATAGCTCTTGGCGATCGAGAAGGTCATGTCGGTGCGGCGTGTGTCGCCCCATTCGGCGACCAGCCGGCCGCCCTTCAGGATCAGGCCGGCCGGCCCGCCGCGCTCCCGGACTGGGCCGGCGATCTCGCTCCACGGCCCGCTCTCGTTCCATTCGACCAGCCCGACATAGCGCCCGTCCTCGTAATGCAGGCTGCGCGGCCAGGTGCTCTCCTGCGCCTTGGCGAAGGCGATGGCAGCCTCCAGGCGCGCGGCGTCGAACCCGGCTTTCGCCGGCGCGATGCTCTCCCAGTCGCTGCCATGGGCAGGGGGCGTATAGGTGTGGGCGGAGGTGGGCATGGGCGGTCCTCGCAGCGTCGGCACGTCGTCCAGAAGCGGTAGCATAGCCAGCACGAGGCGGCAGTGGCTTCAGGGATGATCGCGCCTGTCCGGCGCGCATCGCGGAGATAGCCGGCTAATGGATGGGGCCGGGACAATGTGAGGAAGCCGATATGACCGAGCCCAAGCGCGGCCCTGCCGGGCAACCCCCGCCGCGCAAGCGACAGCAGGCCCAGGCCGGGCTCGGGCGTGCCTGACGAGAACCCGCGCAAAGCGATGCCGACAGATGCGGCGCCCACGGGCGGCGAGCTCAAACCGTCCTGGTCGAGAAGCGTTCTCGATCCTGGCCGGCCGGTGAAGAAGGCCAAGTAAGCTAACCGAGCTGGAACTCCGTTATCGTCCCAGGCTCCGGCCGGCTGCTCTACTGTTGGCGAATGCGGCCGATAAAGCCGATATGGCGCTCGCTGTGATAGGTAACGGCGATGGTTACGGTGGCGCCATCATCGCAGATCAGTTCCATCTGGTCGAAAAATGCTGCGGGATCGATGGTCGACGTATCACAGACAAGGTTGCCCGCGCGGCCCACGCCATGTGTCGCGACCATCCGATAAGTCAAGGGAAGGCGACCGCCGGCCTTTGTGATCAATTCGCCCTTTCCAGCAAACACGTTGAACTCCTGCAACTGAACCAGCCTGGGTACGATCCGTGATGTCGCCCCGCCGCGGTTCCGACCGTAGACTTTATCGAGCCCGGGAACTAGCCGCGGCTACCGGGGCCCTTGGTGGTGCTCTCATAGGCCGCGATGGCGGCGCTGAGGCTGGCCAGCTCGAGGCCATAGGCCGTTCTCAGGGCGGAACCCTGGAGTTCGTCGAGGCGCTGACGGGCGCGGAGGTAATCGGCATGCGACGTGATGTTGAGCGTCGGCGCTTCGGGGTGAGGGAGTTCAGGCATGTCGCACCCTCCTGAAGAGGTCGCATTGAACCAGCAATTCAGTTCTACCGCATCAACATATGACAGGAAAATCAAATCATAGCGTAGCCGACCGGCCTCATTGGATCGTCTGATGCTTGATCTGCTCGGCGTTGGCCCTGACCAGGAAGGCTTCGAGCTTGGCGAGCGCGAAAGGGGAAAGGCGAAGATCGATGTCCTGGCGGGAGTTCGTCGTCAGGGTGACGATGGCGCCCTCGGTGGGGTCGGCGCTGACCACGATCTGCTTCACGTCGGTGACCTCGATATCGAGGTTCTCGATCTCGGCCATATTGCGATGCCCCTCAATTTGTCACTGCAGCCAGCGACGCTCTTCCCACAATTCGAGTTGCTCGGGGAGGAGCGCGAGCTCGCGCTCCTCCGCGCTGCCTTCGAGGCATCCGGCGAGTTCGTCGATCCGCTCGATCACGCGCTGGCAGCCGAGTTCGCATTCGATGAGGATGGCGCCGTCGCTCGGGGCTGCGAGCATGCTCATTCACCGTTTCTCCTTGCCGGCCTTCTCGCCCGCCAGGCTCTTCTTCAGCGCATCGAAGAGGTTGACGACGTTGTCGCCCTTCCGCTCGGCACCGTCCTTGAAATCGGGCCGGAGGCTGCCGCGCCGGCGCTTCTTCGAGGCGATGAGCTTCAGGAGGTGCTCCTGGACCGGATCCTTGACCATGTCGGGTGACCACGGCCTGGTCCGCTCCCCGATCAGTTTCTTGGCAAGCTGCAGCAGGTCGGAGGGCGGCTCTTCCTTGTCGATCGCGGCGACATAGTCCTTCTGGTCGCGCACCTCGTCGCCATAGCGCAGCGTCCAGGCGATGATGCCCCGCTCCCGAGGCTCCAGCATTACCGCCCGCTCGCGCCGATAGAGCACGACGCGCGAAATGCCGACCATCTTGCTGGCCGCCATGGCGTCGCGGATCACCGAGAACGCCTCTTCGCCGACCTCGTCGTTCGGCACGAGGAAATGCGGGCTGTCGAGATAGACCCAGGGAATCGAATCCCGTGCGACGAACATCTCGATATCGATGGTGCGGCTGCTCTCGAGCCCCACGTCCTGAAGCTCTTCATCCTCGAACAGGACGTAGTCCTCGTCGCCGCGCTCATAGCCCTTGACCTCTTCGCCCTCGTCGACGGGTTTGCCCGTGACGGAATCGACATAGCGGCTGACGACGCGGTGGCCCGTCGCTCGGTTCAGCGTGTGGAACCGGACCTTCTCGCTCTCGGATGTGGCCGGCATCATCGCGACCGGGCAGGTGACGAGCGAGAGCTTGAGATAGCCCTTCCAGAACGAACGCGGTGCCATCAACGCAACTCCGACGGGACTGCCGATTCAATGCGGTGGAACGCTTCCGGTTCCCGACGCGTTGAGTCCCGTTCGAGTTGCTTGGAGTGTGAGTGATGGCGGTGCCGCGGGTGAACTGGCGAGGCTACCTGAAGATCGGCGAGCTGAGCTGCCCCGTGGCGCTCTATACCGGCGCCTCGACCTCCGAGCGGATCTCGTTCCACACGATCAATCGCGAGACCGGCAACCGCGTCCGCCGGGAATTCATCGATCCTGGTACGGGAAAGCCCGTCGATCGCGAGGATCAGGTCAAGGGTTACGAGGTCGACGAGGACCGCTATGTGGTGCTCGAGCCGGAGGAGGTCGCCAAGGCCGTCCCGGAGAGCAACAAGACCCTGGCGGTCGGCGCTTTCGTCGCCTGTTCGGAGATCGACACGCTCTATTTCGACAAGCCCTATTACCTTGCGCCGTCCGGGCCGATGGCGAACGACGCATTTGCGGTCATTCGCGAGGCGATGCGCGAGATGAAGGTGGCGGCGCTGGCGCACGCGGTGCTGTTTCGCCGCTACCGGGGCGTGATGATCCGGGCGCAGGGGCTCGGGCTCGTCGCCCATACGCTGAACTTCGACTATGAGGTGCGCGCCGCATCAACGGCCTTCGAAGACATTCACAAGCTGAAGATCAAGGGCGAGATGCTCGATCTTGCCAAGCACATCATCGACACCAAGCGCGGCGAGTTCGATCCGGCCGCGTTCGATGACCGCTACGAGGCGGCCGTGACCGAGCTGGTCAAGGCCAAGCTCGAAGGCAAGCCGATCAAGCGCAGGAAGGCGCCCGCCGCGCCCAAGGTCGTCGACCTGATGGAAGCCTTGCGAGCGAGCGCCAGCAGGGCCCAGCCGGCGAAGCAAAGGACTGCGCGAAAGGCAGCCGTGCCGCAGCGCAAGGCGAGCTGAGCCTGATGCCTCGGCGCCGTGGCGGGGCAGGTTCATTCCGGATCGCGACCTTCAACGTCAACAACATCCGGCGCCGGCTGCCGAACCTGCTGTCCTGGCTCGCTCGGGCAAAGCCCGATGTCGTCTGCCTGCAGGAACTGAAGACCGCTCATCGCGAGTTTCCGGAAGCCGAGATCAGGGCCGCCGGCTATGGCGCGGTCTGGCGCGGCCAGAAGACCTGGAACGGCGTGGCGATCCTCGCCAGAAAAGCCGAGCCGGTGGTGACGCGGACCGAGCTCCCTGGCGATCCGAAAGACCAACAGGCCCGTTACATCGAGGCCGCGGTCAGCGGCGTCCTGGTCGCGTCGCTCTATCTCCCGAACGGCAACCCGCAGCCCGGTCCAAAGTTCGACTACAAGCTCGCCTGGTTCGACAGGCTGCACGCACATGCCGCCGGCCTGCTCGTGGCAGGCGTGCCCGTCATCCTCGCGGGCGACTACAACGTCGTTCCGACCGAGTTCGACATCTATCCGACGAAGTCATGGGACGACGATGCCCTGGTGCAGCCGGAAAGTCGTGCTGCCTATCGCCGCCTTGTCGATCAGGGTTGGACCGATGCCTTGCGCGCACTGCACCCGGACGAGCCGATGTATACCTTCTGGCATTACATGCGGCATCGCTGGGAGCGGAATGCCGGCCTGCGGCTCGATCATCTGCTGCTCAGCCCAGCGATCGCCGACAGGCTTGTCCGGGCGGGCGTCGATCGCGGCGTTCGCGGCGAAGCTGGAGCAAGCGATCATGCGCCCGCATGGATCGAGATCGAGCGAAGGAACCATTCCTGAGAGCGCATCGTGTGAACTGACAGCAGCGGGCCGGCCTTTCTCAATAGCCCGCATAGGGCCGCTCCTTGAGCAGATTGGCCAGGCGACCGGCGTTTCGGGCCAGCATCCGGCGGAACCAATCCGATCATGCGCCGTTAGCGACTTAAGTCGGCGAGGCGGCAGGCATGCCCGCCGGCCCGAACACGCGATCGCGCTGCCGCGCGTCCGGAGATTTGGCAATGAAGGCACTGTGTTTCGCCTTGTTATGTTCTGCGATGATTGCCGGAGGCGCTGCGGCGCAAAGTTCCACGGCCACGCCGAGACCGGCCCCGGATTCCGATCAGAACGCCCCTCTGCCCGGCGTCGGCACCCTGACGGAGGGGGAGGCCAGAACCCGTTTGCAGGCCGGCGGCTACACATCCGTCGACGAGCTCAAGGATGACGACAAGGGCGTCTGGACGGGTAAAGCGATGCATCACGGCCAACGGGTGACCGTCAGTATCGATCATGCCGGCACGATAAGCAGCAGCCGGTAGGTGCGCGGATGGGCGGCCCGGCGGACCCGGCGCGCGTTCCGGAAATCCATGCCGCCGCGAGAACGAAGTCGGCCGGAGCGCGTTGCTTGTCCAGACGAATGAAGGCGTGACCAAGACAATGCCAGAGGGCAAACGGGCTCTTCGATCGGCGTTCAAGCGAATCGAGCAGGAGGTGCCGGAGGGCGTCGGCTCGGCGATGCGCTGGCTGCGTCATCCGTCTTCGCGCTGGGTCAGGATCCCGGCGGGCATATTCCTCATCATCGGCGGCATCTTCTCGATCCTGCCCTTTCTCGGACTCTGGATGCTTCCGCTCGGCCTGATGCTGATAGCGGCTGACATCCCCTTTCTGCGCAAACCGATGGCACGCTTCGCGATTGCCAGCGTCAATCTCTGGTCGCGCCTGCGCGCGCGGTGGCGCCGGAAATGACCGGGCGCCATTCCGGAGCGGACGGAGAGATGGCGAGCGATGCGGCCTCTGGTCGCGCCTGCGCGCGCGGTGGCGCCGGAAATGACCGGGCGCCATTCCGGAGCGGACGGAGAGATGGCGAGCGATGCGGCCTCGATCTCCAGTTCCCGAGGGCACGGCGGAGCGCAGCCTCCGGCATCGGGCGGCTGCGTTGCGCCACAAGCTGGATTGGCCGCGGCGCTGTTCTCGCCCGGCACCAATTGCTGCACGGTCGTCGGCGCGTCCCACGCCTCCGTCCTGATCGATGGCGCGGAGTATTTTCGTCATCTCGAGGCGGCGCTTCGGCGCGCCCGGCGCTCGATCTTTATCCTCGGATGGGATTTTGACGGCCGGATCAGGTTGCGGCTCGATCAGGACGCCGATACCTCGCCGCCGCTCGGATATCTGCTTCGACACCTGGTCGAGCAGAATCCCGAACTTCAGGTCCATATCCTGGTCTGGAGCGTGTCCGTCCTGCATGGTCCCAGTGCTGTCGCTCCGGCCTTGCTGGGCAGCCCATGGGAAGACCATCCACGGATCCATATGAAGCTGGATACCCATCATCCCTTCTATGCTGCGCATCATCAGAAGATCGTCTGCATCGACGGCAGTCTCGCCTTCGCCGGCGGCATCGATCTGACGGTGCGTCGCTGGGATCGGAAGGATCATGCTCCAGCGGATCCTGTCCGCATCGATCTCGACGGTGCGATCTATCCGCCGGTGCATGACATTCAGATCGCCGTCGATGGCGAGGCTGCCCGGACGCTGTGCGAGATGGCTGCCGGCCGCTGGCTCCGGGCGACCGGTATTTCGCTGAACACCGCCGCAAGCGGCGCCGAGCCTGTCTGGCCGCCGAATCTGCGGCCCGATTTCCGTGATGTCGAGGTGGCGATTGCGCGGACGGAGCCGGCCTATGCCGGGCGGGCCGAGGCCTGCGAGGCCGGCGCGCTGACGCTCGACATGATCGCTGCGGCTCGACGCTCGATCTATATCGAGGCGCAGTACATGACCGCCTCGACGGTCGGCGACGCCTTGGCCGCGAAGCTGGCCGAACCGGACGGGCCCGACATCGTCGTCATCATGACGCGCAAGTCGAAGGGGTTGATCGAGCGCTTCGCGATGTCGAGCAATCGCGATCGTCTGATACGCCGGCTGGCGCGGGTCGACCGCTTCAAGCGGCTGCGGGTTCTCTATCCGGTGGTGCCCGGCGGGACGAATGCAGCGCAGGTCGTCGTGCATGCCAAGCTGATCATCATCGACGACAAGCTGCTTCGTGTCGGCTCTTCAAACCTGAATAACAGATCGATCGGCCTCGACACCGAATGCGACCTGGCGATCGAGGCGCGGACTCAGGCGGATCGGCGCGCCATCGACGCGATCCGTAACCGTCTCTTGGCGGAGCATCTCGATTGCAGCGAAGCAGTCGTCGCTGATGCGCAGGCGGCAGAGGGAGGCCTGATCGCTGCAATCGACCGGTTGAACGTCAAGGCGCGTGGCCTGCGGCCGTTCGCAGCCATGACCGGTTCGGGTCCGACGCGACCCATCATGGGAACCTTCGTCCTCGACCCGAGCAGGCCGTTCCGCTTTTCGTTCCGGTCATTGAGATCGCGTTCCCGCACGTTTCGTTCGTCGAAGCCATAATTCCGAGGCTGCCAGCATGATGCCGCCGATCAGCAGGGGCACGAGAAAATAGACGAACCGGAAGATGATCAGACCGCCGATGATCTGCGAGCCCGGCAGGAGGAGCGTGACCACCGCCTCGATGACGCCGAGGCCGCCGGGAACATGCGAGACCAGTGCGGCAATGTTTGCGAGAACATAGGCGGAGGCGACATCGGGATAAGAGACGCTCGCGATCGCAGCCAATGATTGATGCAGACAGGCAGCAACCAGGGCGAAATTCAGCGGCCCGACAAGCATTTGAGCGACAGCGAGGGATGGCGTCGGCAGCTGGAAGCTCCAGCCCCAGATCCGGAGCTCGCGGCGCAGGAAAACGCAGACGGCAAGATATCCGGCGAGGCAAAGCGCGATCGTCGCCGCGAGCATCAGCACGACGGGCTGCGGCAGCCCGGTGGCGCGCATGGCGAGATCCTGGCGGGCGACCAAGGCGACTGCAGCGAGAACCGCGAGTCCGATCCCGACCGTCGCTGCACAGAACAGGATGACTTTGGCGACGTCACCAGCGCTCAGCCCCCAGCGTGAGTAGTAGCGATAGCGGATCGCCCCGCTGCTCAGCGCCGCGAATCCGAGATTATGGCCGAGCGATAAAGCGACGAAGGAGGCCAGCGCCGATCGCGGATAGGGCAGGGGTTTCTGCGCATAGCGCAACGCGAGAAAGTCGAAGGAGGTCAGGCAGGCATAGCTCCCGGCGGCGAATATCAGCGCCAAGACGACGGACCCAATTGCGGCCGAACGGATTTGCGCCGCCAACTCGTCCAGGCTGTATTCCCGCAAGGTCCGATAGAGCAGGAACGCCGCCAGCCCGATCACGACGATCGCCAGGAGCGGTTTCAACCGCGCGAGACGGCGTTGGATTCCCCGGCTGCGCCGTCGGTCGTGCGATCCATCGTTCAAAGGACAGGCACCGCTTGCCGGTCGCTGCTCACCGCTTCCGCCGAGCCATCGAGCTCGAGTTCGGCGACGAGCGGCAGGTGATCCGAAGCGACACGCGCCTCCTGCGAGCGCCAGACGCCGGCCTGGCGGATACCGATATCGGCAGAGACGAAGACATGGTCGATGCGCAGCAGGGGGCGCCATGACGGAAACGTGGGGGCAGGGCGCCGGGCCGCTCTTGCCTGCGCATCGCGCATATGCGCCGCGAAGCGGCGATAGACGCCGCCTCCCGGCAGCGAATTGAGATCGCCGGCGAAAATGCACCGCGCCCGACAATCGGGATGGCCGAGCCAATCCTCGCTGAGCAGGGCCGCGGCCTGGGCGCGCCGTTCCCACCGACCCAGTCCGAAATGGGTGTTGACGACCTGGATTGGAACGCCGTCGAGCTCGAGCTCGACCCAAAGTGCCCCGCGTGGCTCGGAGCGACGTAAGACGCCGCCCTCCGGGAGGAATCCGAACTTCCGCAGCCGGGAGGGCGCTCGCGTCAGGATCGCGTCGCCATAAAGCTCGTCCTCGATCTGCAGGGCCGGATGAAAATGGACCGAACCGAGGCCGAGGCAATCGCCGATGACCCTTGCCTGGTCGACTCCGCCGCTGCGCAGGCGCCTCACGTCGAGTTCCTGCAGCGCCACGATGTCGGCATCGCATTCGGCGATGACCCTGGCGATCCGCTCGGGCGAAAGCACGCCGTCGGTGCCGAGGCAGCGGCGGACATTATAGGTCACGAGCCTGATATGGGCGGGGGTGATGGCATATCCTCGGTTGCGGCTTCCTCTCCTTAATTCTCAATGCCGCCATAGGTTCAGAGTCGGGTCATTTTGACGGCAGCTCGCAGGTCTGGCCGAAGTCCCGGTCGTCGTGTCCGATATTCCCGCGACGAGGGTGGCGAGCATGACATGACGGAGGGCCCAGCAGTTTGTGCTGGATTGACAAGTCGCGCGGCGGGCGCATTATGTCATGGTCGATTGTCAGCAATCGACCATGACATAATCAAAAGGGGAATTCCCGTGGCTCGCACAAACCTCCTGAATTCGATGTTGGCCGCCTGTGGCGCGGTCTTTTGCTTCGCTGCCACGCAGTCACAAGCCCAGTGCCTGCCCGCGCCGCCCAGCCTCGTCGAAGCCGGCTATCTGACCGTTGGGACCTCGCTCACGGCTCCGCCGATGGGCTTCATGAACGATGACAAGCCTTCCGGCTTCGACCCCGAGTTCATCACGGCGGTCGCCGAGAAGATGTGCCTCAAGACCAGGATCGTGAACGTCACCTTCCAGGGCCTGTTTCCCGGGCTGATCGCGAAGAAGTTCGACGTCATCGCCTCGCAGATCGGCATCACCGATCCCCGCAAGGAGATGTTCGATTTCATTCCCGTCTTCGTCGGCGGTCTGCGCCTCGTCACGCAGAAGGACAGCGGCCTCAAATTCCAGACCGAGAGCGATGTTTGCGGCCACGCTGCGAGCATCGTCGCCGGCTCCACGCAGATGGCAGCGCTGGAACGGGTCAAAAGCGACTGCCCTGCAGGCAAGCCGATGACGCTCAAGGTGTTCACGAACCAGAGCGAAGCGCTGAACGAAGTGAACAAGGGCACGGTCAACGTGGCCTATGTCGACTGGCCCGTGGCGGCCTATCTGATCCAGCAGCGTCCCAAGGATTTCGTCGAAGCGAGCCCGGTACTCAGCGGGAAGGGGCCAAACACCGAGCGCAACCGCAACGGCATCGTGATCCGCAAGAACGAGCGCGCGACGCAGGACGCGGTCGCCGTGGCCGTGAAGGCGGCGATGAGCGGGGGCGCCTATGACGACATCCTGAAGCGCTGGAATCTCGCCGACGGCGATATCCGCAAGGTGAACTGAGGCGAAACGCCCCGAACCGAGGAAGGCTGGGATGCGCTTCGATCTCGATTATTTCCTGAGCTTGCTGTTCTCGACGCGCTTTTTCGAGCCGGCCGCCATCGTGATCATCGTGGCCGCGACGGCCATGGTGATCGGCGTCCTGATCGGGATGGTGGGCGGGATCGTCCTGAACTCGCCCGTACCGCTGCTGCAAAGGCTCGTGCGGCTCTACGTCACCACGATACGCGGCGTGCCGGTCCTGGTTCAGATCGTCTTCTGGTACAACGGACTGCCGGCCCTCACCGGAGGCGCGATCAACCTCTCCGCCTATGCGGCCGGCATCATCGCGCTCGGCGTCAACGAAGGCGCCTATATGACCGAGATCGTCCGGTCGGGCATTCAGTCCGTCGACCGGGGGCAGCGCGAGGCCTCGCAGGCGCTCAGCCTGAGCTACCGTTCCATGATGATGAAGGTCATCCTGCCCCAGGCGTTCCGCATCGCCATTCCGCCGACGGGCAATCAGGCCGTCAACCTCATCAAGAACACCTCGCTTCTGTTCACGATCGCCATTCCCGAGATCTTCGCGACCGGCACCAACCTGTTCAGCGCGAATTTCAAGTATTTCGAGGTCATCGCCGTCGTCGCGATCTGGTATCTGCTGCTCGCCATCGCATACGGCTTCGTCCAGCGCGCACTGGAACACCGCTTCGCCAAGGGCCGGCGCGGCCTCTATGATCTGGCTGCGGCATGATCTGCTCGCTTGGATTCAAGGAAAGCACGGACACCATGAGCCTGACCGCACTCAAGCGACAGCCCGCCGAGCAACTGGCGACGGAGGCGCTGAAGGAGTCCATTCTCGCCGGGGAGCTGAAGCCCGGCGAGCGGCTCACCGAGGCGGCCCTGGCCGACCAGTTCGCCGTCTCGCGCGGCACGGTCCGGACCGCGCTGCACCAGCTCAGCCGCGACCGCCTCGTGGTTCTGACGCCCTATACGGGCTGGGCGGTCGCCACCATCGACCGGCAGGATCTCTGGGAGATCTATACGCTGCGGAGCAGTCTGGAACGCTTGGCCGCGCGGCTGGCAGCCGAGCGGATGAACGATGATGGCCGGGCGCGGCTGGCCGGCGTCCGGGACGTGTTCTTCGCTGCTTGCGAGCGAGCCGACGTCGCAACGGCCGTCGATCATGACTTTTCACTGCACCGGACCATCGTCGAGCTGTCGGGCAATCGACGGCTGCTCGACCAGTATCTGATGGTCGAGCAGCAAATCCGGCTGTTCATCAACTCGACCTATGCCTCTGCGCCGAACCTGTCGGTCGCCATCGCCCACCATTCGCCGATCGTCGACGCGATCCTCGCGGGCGACGGCGAGGCAGCGGCTGGTCACAGCGAACACCACATCTTGAGTGAGGGCGAGCGCGTGCTCGCATTGGTGGCGACCGATGGAGGCTGAAACCGCAACCGGGATTTCCGAACGCGAAGCGGTCATCGCGCTCGCCGGGTTGAACAAGTGGTTCGGCGCCGTGCATGTCCTCAAGGATGTGTCCCTCACCGTCGGCAAGGGCGAGAAGGTCGTGATCTGCGGCCCTTCCGGCTCCGGCAAGTCGACCCTGATCCGCTGCATCAACGGGCTGGAACGGCACCAGGGTGGGCAGATCAGCGTCGAAGGCGTCGAGCTCGGGCCGAAGACCCTGTCCCGGGTCAGGCGAGAGGTCGGCATGGTCTTCCAGTCGTTCAACCTGTTTCCGCACCTCATCATCAAGGAAAACTGCATGCTCGCGCCGATGGAGGCGCGCGGACTATCCAGAAAGGATGCCGAGGAGCGCAGCATGGATTATCTGCGGCGCGTCCACATCGCCGAGCATGCGCATAAATATCCGGCGCAGCTGTCGGGAGGTCAGCAGCAGCGCGCGGCGATCGCCCGCGCACTGTGCATGCAGCCGCGGATCATGCTGTTCGACGAGCCGACCTCGGCGCTCGACCCGGAGATGATCTCGGAAGTGCTCGACACCATGATCGAACTGGCCGCGTCCGGCATGACGATGGTCTGCGTGACGCACGAGATGGGATTTGCGCAAAAGGTCGCCGACCGGATGGTGTTCATGGATCAGGGCGCCATCGCGGAAGTCGGACCGCCTGAACGACTCTTCCATTCGCCCTCGTCCGAGCGGCTCGCGCTGTTCCTAAGACGCATCCTCACCCACTGACGGTTTCACATTCGGCGGAAGGCCAGCAGTGCCATGTGCGATGGCGCTGTCGGGAAATCTTTGCCTCAAGCGGAAAGGACATTTCCTTGCTCACGATCGACAACATGCGTGTGTTCAACATCCGGGGCGGCGGGCTGCATCCCGTGCTCGTCGAGCTTTCGACGAAGGACGGGCTTCGCGGCTATGGCGAGGCCGCCGTGGCCTACGGCCTCGGTGCGAACGCGGCGGCAGGCATGCTCAGCGACCTCGCCCACAAGGTCGTCGGCACGGACGCGACCTACCCGCGCAACATCTGGCACGAGATCTACGACAACTCCTTCTGGACCAAGGGCGGCGGCGCGATCGTTTTCGCGGCGCTCAGCGCCATCGACCAGGCGCTGTGGGACATCAAGGCGCAATCGCTCGGGGTTCCGGTCTACGAGCTGTTCGGCGCGAAGTTCGAAACCTCGCTCGAAGTTTATGCGAATGGCTGGAACGGCGCGCATGACGACGCGCTGGAATGGGCCAAGGCCGCTGAGCGTCCGCTGAAGGACGGCTACACCATCCTGAAATGCTATCCGCTCGCGACCCGCCAGGAGGGCGGTACGCTGCGGCATGTCCAGCGCCGAGCCCTGAGCACGGAAGCGTTCAAGCGCGCGATCGATCGCGTGCGCAACCTCAGGAAGGTCGTCGGCCCCGATATCGGCCTGATGTTCGACCTGAGTGGAGGCCTCAACAACGACCAGCTGATCCGCTTCATGGACGTTTGCGGCGAACTCGACGTGACCTGGGTCGAGGAGCCGGTCGACCCCTTCAACCTGCAGGGGCTGCGGAACCTGGCAGGCCGCTGGTCGATCCCGATCGCAGCCGGCGAGCGCGTCTATACGAGGCAGGGTTTCCGCAACCTGCTCGAGACCGGAGGCGTGGACATCGTGATGCCGGATGTCGGCAATTGCGGCGGCATCTTCGAAGCCGTGCAGATCGCGGCGATGGCCGAGAGCTACAACGTCCGCGTCTCGCCGCACAACTGCGCCAGCTCGCTTTGCACGGCTGCAACCGTTCAGGTCTGGGCCGCCTCGGCGATCGGCATGCCGCTCGAGACCTATCCGTATTTCCCGGATGCGAACGACTACGTCCAGGTCCTCGCCAACCCGCCGGAAAAGGCGGTCGTGAACGGTCGCCTCGCTGTACCGACCGATCCCGGTATCGGCGCCCGGATCGATGCGGAAGCGATTGCGCCATTCCGCTGCTTCGATTTCCGGGCGGACACCTAGCCTGCGTCGAAACGCAGCGCTGAGCACATGGCGCGCGCCGTGCGCGTCATGTGCTGACGACGAGCTTGTCCAGGCCGAAGAAGCGATCCACGAGCAACAGGATCACGATGGCTGCGGCAAGCTGGACCGTGCTGAGCGCCGCGATGGACGGATCGAACTGCTGCTCGACATAGGCCAGCATCACCACCGGCAGCGTGTTGGTGGTGGGGCTGCCGAAGAAGAAGGAGAGGGGGAGGTTGTCGAACGAGGCCAGGAAGGAGAACAGCGCTCCGGCGGCGATGGCCGGGCGCAGCAGCGGCAGGACAACGTGCCACAGCGTCGCGAGCCGCGAGGCGCCGAGGATCTCCGCCGCTTCTTCCAGGCTCGGCGGCAGCGTGCGGTAGACCGAGGCGGTGATCCGGATCACATAGGGCAGGCACACGCAGGTATGCGCCACGAGGAGCGCCGCCAGCGACAGGCCGAGCCCGATCCGCGACAGGAAGAAGAGCGAGGCGAAGCCCAGGACGATCATCGGCATCGACAGCGGCGAAAGCAGGAAGGCCATCATCGCATGGGCGGCGGCATGGTTGCTGCGCGCCAGCGCCAGGCTTGCCGGCACGCCCAGCAGGCATGACAGCAGCGTGGCGCCGATGGCGACCTGAAGGCTGGTGCGCAGGCCCTGCATGAAGGGCTCGTACTCGACGATGCGCGCGAACCAGCGCAGCGACAGGCCGGGCATCGGGAACGCCACGAAACCCGCCGAGGTGAAGGACAGCGCCACGACCACCAGGATGGGCGCGAGCATGAAGACCGTGAAGACGGCGACCATCGCCCTCAGCGCCCAGATGACGGGATCCCGGCGCCCGCTCATGTCGCCGCTCCACGGCCTACCAGCCGCAATTGCAGGAAGAGGCAGGCCAGCGCCATCGCGAGCAGCACCGTGCTCATCGCGCCGACCATGCCGAAATCGCGCGTGGTGTTGAACTGCTGATAGATGAGCAGGGGCAAGGTCTGGAGCCCCCCGCCGAGCAGCAGAAGCGTGACGAAGCTGCCATTGGCGACCATGAAGACGAGGATGCAGCCGGTGACGATGCCGTCGGTCGAGAGCGGCAGCGTCACCTCCCGGAAGGAACGCCAGCGGCTGGCGCCGAGGAGTTCGGCCGATTCCTCCAGCCGCCGGTCGATGCCCTGCAGCACCGGAGCGATGGACAGCACCATGAAGGGCAGGAGCACATGCACGAGCGCCGCGATCGTGATGCTCAGGCTGCCGGTAAAGCGGATGGGCGTGTCGACGAACCCGAGCCAATCGACCAGCGCCAGGTTCACCACGCCGCGGCGGGCGAACAGCACCTGCCACCCGAATGTGCGCATGATGATGGAGGTGAGCAGCGGCGCGATCAGCGTGAATATGATGAAGCCGCGCCAGCGACCGGCATGGCGCACCAGGTAATAGGTGATCGGATAGCCCGCGACGACACAGATGGCTGTCACGCCGGCCGACAGCGCCAGGGTCTCGGTGATGGCGCGCAGATAGAAGCTGTCGCCGAAGAGACGCGCATAGCGCTCGAGCGTGAAACCGCCCGCCTCCGTCTCCACGCTTCGCCAGATCGTGTCGAAGAGCGGAGCCAGGAAGAAGCCGGCGAGGAAGAGCCCCGCCGGCGCGAGCGACAGCCATCGGCGCATCAGCGGCGGATCTCGCGGTTCCAGCGATCGACCCAGGATGCGCGCTTCTCGGCGATCTGCTCATAGGGCGGGAAGGCCGCCTGTTGCCAGGGCGTGATGCGCTCGGCGAGTTCGGGCGGATAGACCACCTTGCTGTTGGTCACCCCGTAGTTGAGCTTCTTGGCGAAGGCGAGCTGCGCCTCGGCGCTGAGCATGATGTCGAGATAGGGCCAGACATCCTCGCTTGCGTTCTTGGGCTTCTGGATGGCGATGGCGTTGATCGACCCGCCTTCCGATGGATTGAGGAAGCCGGCGAATTTCGCGCCGCTGTCGAACCAGGCCCATGTCCGCCCGTCGAAATAGACGCCGAGGTCGACATCGCCGGTCGAGAGCCCGTTCTCGAAGTCGGTGGGGCTGTTCCAGAAGGAAACGTTCTTGCCCATCTTCTTCACCGCATCGAAGAAGGGGTCGACATTGTCGACGCTGCCGCCCAGCGCCTTGGCCATGGCCCAGATCAGCATGATCGGGGTGACCGCGTAGCCGATGCCCGGCAGCGAGGCCTGCCATTCGCCCTTGGCGGTGCGGTCGACGAATTCGGCGAAGGATTTCGGCGGCTGCTTGACCCGATCGCGGTGGAAGGTGAAGCCGGCCACGCCATAGTCGAACAGAACGCCGTGCCCGCCGAGCGGATCGATGAACTGCGCCGGGGTATCGACCAGGTTCGGCGTCTTCTCGACCGTGAACTTGTCCATCAGCCCCTTCTTCACCGCGGCGATGGCGAGATCGGGGATGGTGACCATGGCGTCGATCGGCGGCTTGCCGGGATTGGCCTCGATCTGGGCCAGCCATTGCGGCGGGCTGCCGATCAGGACATTGGCCTTGTTGCCGGTCTTCAGCTCGTAGGGCTGCGCGAAGCAGGATTTCACCGCTTCCTCCCAGATGCCGCCCAGGGCGGTCACCGTGATGCTCTTGCCTTGAGCGCGCGCGCCTTGCGGCATCACGGCCGAAAGGCCGAACGAGCCGAGACCGGCCCCCACTCCAAGCACACCGCGCCTTGTCCAGTTGTTCATGGTCGATCCCCTGTGGTTTGAGCCTCTGCGGGCGTCAATTGGATGATCTGCTCTGCAAATAGGCGCCGAGCCGCGGCCAGAGAAGCCTCGTCTGCAGCGCTTGCCGGAAATCCCGCCGGCAATTCCGCCAGCACCGCGGCGTAAAGGCTGCGCCGCGCCGGCTGTCGCTCCGCATGCGGTCTGGCGGCCAGAATGGCGGAAAATCGGTCGAGGGATGCCGGGTCGAAGACGGCGTGCCAGCGCCGGCGCTCCGGCCCGTCAGAGTCGGCGACTGCCCGCCTCGTACGGCACGCCTCGGTCGCGGCATGGTCGATCTCGCCGCCGGTCATCACGACGCCGTAGTCACGCCTTGCCGCCTCCGTCGAGACGAGCCCCTGTCGGACATCGCGCAGCACCAGCGCCGGGGCGCGCTCGAACGGATCGCCATAGCCGCCGGCTCCCGCGGTAAGAAGCTGGACCACGTCGCCGGCCTTCAGTTCGAGCATGTCGATCCGGCGCAGATGCTCCGGCGCCTCGCCGTGGCGCCGCACGTTGAGCTCGGCGGGCACGCCCGAGGCGCCGCCCGCCATGCCCCAGGGACGGAACACGGCGCGCTCCATGCCGCGTGCCAGCACCATGCTCGCATGGGTGCCGATCCGGAACGTGAGGTCGAGACCACAGCCGCCGCGCCATTGTCCGGCCCCGCCGGAATCGGGGCGCAACGCATAACGCTCGATCTCGACCGACAGCTCGGCCTCGACCGTCTCCACGGGATTGTTCGCAAGGTTGGAGATGCTGGGGTCGCGCCCGTCGGTGCCGTCCTGCCCGAAGCGCGCGCCGGTACCGCCGGTCATCGGCTCGACGACCTGAACGTTGCGGCCGCCATGCCCGTCCGGCTCCGCGACGACGACGGGCACGATCATGCCGCTGTTCGCCGCGGTCATGACCTTCGGGGCAGCCTGGCCTAGTGCCCCGTTCAGCACGTCGTTGACGCGCACGCAGGCCGCGTGGCGCACGCCGACCGCCGCAGGGCGCATCGGGTTCACGACCGTACCCTCGGGGGCGATCATGGCGATGGGACGCTGAAGCCCGGCATTGAGCGGCACGGTCGGATCAAGCGTCGCGACCAGCGCCATGACGCGCAGGGTGAGCCAGGGATGGACCAGCCCGGCGCTCGGGATGTTCATCGCCGCAGCCAGTTGCGGATCGGTTCCGGTAAAATCGATCTCGATGCCGCCACCGGCAAGAGTGACGCTGACCGCGAGGCGCACCGGCAGGTCGGATACGACATCGCTGTCGAGATAGTCGGCGAAGCGCCAGCTTCCCTCCGGAAGCGAGGCAAGCACGGCCCGCGCCCGCAGCTCGACATAGTCGCACAGGTCGCTTTGCGCCGTCAGGAAAGCATCGACTCCGTGCTGGGCGATGACACGCTCGACGCGCTTGCGACCAACGTCGAGAGCGGCCAGCATCGCGCGGATATCGCCCATATTGGCGTCCGGCGTGCGAGTATTGGCGCGAAACAGCAGCTCGATATCGGCATTGATCTCGCCGCGCTTCACCAGCTTCAGCGGCGGAATCTGCAGGCCTTCCTGATAGATCTCGCTGTTCGTCGGCGAGATGCTGCTCGGCACCCGGCCGCCGACATCCGAGCAGTGCACGAAGGCCCAGGCATAGGCGACGATCCGGCCGTCGTGGAAGCAGGGGGCGATGACGTGCAAGTCGGGCAGGTGGGTGGCGAGGCCCTGCGAGCGATAGGGATCGTTGGTCAGGATGACGTCGCCGGGCTCCAGCGGCCCGGCCGCGCGGATCGTCGGCAGGCAGTCCAGCCCCACGAAGCCTGACACGCCGATCGAGCGCGGATAGGCGAAGAAGCGCCCATCGAGACCCGCCAGCGCACAACAGAAGTCGGCGGTCTCCTTCACATAGAGGGTGCGCCCGACACGCTGCAGCGTGATGCACATTTCCTCCGTGGCGGCAGCGAGCTTGTTGCCGAGGATCTCGAGGGTGACCGGATCGAGCTTCATGACGGTACCCGGGTGAGGCGGAGATTGCCGAGGGCGTCGACCGCCGCCGTCCAGCCGGCGAGCACCGGCGTGGTGGTGTCGGACTGCTCGATGATGGCGGGGCCGGCGATGCGCTGGCCGGCCATCAGCTCGTCCCGCGCGAAGACGCTGGCCTCCACCCAGTCCTCGCCGAGGAATGCCCGCCGGTGGGACCGCGGAACCGGCGCCTCGCTCCGGGCTGCGAGCGGCGGCAACAGGATGGGATCGGTCTCGCCGATGATGGCGAGGCGCGCCGTGCCGCAATCGATGGCCGCGGCGGTGTCGCGGAAGCCGTATAGCTGCTCGTGGGCGCGGTGGAAGGCTTCGGCCGTGGCTTCCGGCGTCAGGGCGACATCGTCGAGCGGCACGCGCAGCTCATAGGCCTGGCCGATATAGCGCATGTCGGCCGCACGGCGGAACGTCACCGCGCGGGCCATGCGGCCCTCGCCGGCGAGCCAGTCGCGCGCCTCTTCCTCCATGGCGTGGAGGCGACGGTCGAGCAGCGCGACGCCCGCGGCATCGAGGCGCCGGCGCAGGCTGCGCGCGAAGTCGCGCCGCAGATCCGCGGCTGCGGCGCCGAGCGCGCAAAAGGTCGCGGCCGCCCGCGGCACCAGGATCTCGCCGATACCGGCCTCCGCCGCGAGAAGATTGGCGTGGGTCGGGCCGGCGCCGCCGAACGGCATCAGTGAGAAATCCGCCGGGTCGAGGCCGCGGCTCGCCATGATCTTGAACATCTCCGTCACCATCCCGGCCGTGGCGACCCGCAGCGCGCCCCAGGCGGCGCGCTCGGCCGCATCCGGGCCGGTCAGGCCGAGGCCTTCGGCGATCATCGCCAGAGCCGCCCGCGCCGCCTGCCGATCCAGCTTGAGGCGGCCGCCGAGGAACTGCGCCGGATCGATCAGTCCGGTGACGAGATAGCAGTCGGTGACGGTCGGGCGCGTGCCGCCATGGCCATAGGCCACCGGGCCCGGATCGGCCCCGGCGCTCTCCGGCCCGACCTTGAGCACACCATGGGCATCGACGCTGAGGATCGAGCCGCCGCCGGCCCCGATCGCGCTGACCGCCACCACCGGAAGGACCAGCGGCAAGCCGCCGATCTCGGTGCGGGTGGCGAATTCGGGCTGGCCCTCCGCTGCGATGGCGATGTCGCTGCTCGTCCCGCCCATGTCGAAGGTGATGATGCGTGCGGTGCCGGACTGCTCGGCAAGGCGGGTCGCCGCCATCACGCCGGAGGCCGGGCCGGACAATAGCGTTTCGACCGGGCGGGCGCGGGCCGAACCAAGGCTCAGCGAGCCGCCATTCGAGGCCGTGACGAAGATCGGGGCTCGGACGCCCTGCGCCGAAATGCGCTCTTCCAGCCGGTCGAAATAGCGCTGCATCAGCGGCTGGATCGAGGCGTTCATGCAGGCGACGAGCGTGCGCTCGTATTCGCGGATCTCCGGCCAGATCGCGGCCGCCGCCGAAACCGGAATGCCGGGGAGGCGGGCCGCCAGAGCCTCCGCGATCGGCGCCTCCACGGCGGGGTCGGCATAGCCGTTGATCAGCATCAGCGCGACGGCATGGGGATCGAGCGCACGCAAGGCGGCCGCCACCCGATCGTACTCGGCGGCATCGGGAAGCCGCGTCGGCTCACCCGCCGCATTCAGTCGCGCCGCGATCTCCACGACCTGCGCACGCGGCACCAGCGGCGTTTCCTTGCGGGCGTGGAAATTCAACGAGGACGGCATCCGGCTGCGGCCGATTTCCAGCACGTCGCGAAAGCCCTCCGTCACCACCAGGGCGACGCGGGCTCCCTTGCGCTGGATCACGGCATTGAGGCCGATCGTGGTGCCGTGCATCAGAAGCGCCACATCGCCCGCCGAGAGCTCCGCCTTGGCGAGGAGAATAGCAAGACCCTCCGCGACGGCTCGCGAGGGATCGTCGGGCGTGCTCGGCTGCTTGTGGTGGACGAGACGCGAGGCCACGGGTTCGAACAGGACGAAATCGGTGAACGTGCCGCCGACATCGATGCCGATGCGTGCCGCCGTCGGTGCCGGATTGGTTTCTGCGCCGCTCACTGATCGTCCTCGACGATGATGCCGTCCCCGACACGCCAGCCGACGGTGACCGCAGCGCCGCGCGCGAGAGCCCGTTCGGACGGCCCGTCCTTCGGCTGCCGATAGGCATAGAGCGTTCCACCCAGTGCCGGCGCGTCGAGCTCATAGGCGACGACACTGCCGCGGAAGGCGATGTTGCGGACCGTGGCGGCAAATCGGTTGGGCAAGCTCTCCGCCTCGCTGCCGAGATGCATCCGCTCAGGCCGCACCGATACGGTTGCCCGCGCTGCCGCGACCGGGCCGGGCAAGGCGACGACTGCGCCGGTATCGAGATGCAGCTTGCCCCCCTCGGCCTTGCCGGCCAGGAGATTGGACGTGCCGAGGAAGGTCGCCACGAACCGCGTGGCGGGCTGGTTGTAGATCCGGTCGGGAGCGCCTTCCTGAACGATCCGCCCACTTCGCATCACGGCGACCCGATCGCTCATGGAGAGCGCTTCCTCCTGGTCGTGGGTGACGATCAGGCTGGTGATGGCGAAGCGGTTCTGGAGGGCTCGCAGCTCGAACTGCATGCTCTCGCGCAGGTTCTTGTCGAGCGCGCCGAGGGGCTCGTCGAGCAGCAGGATCCGCGGGTTGGTGATGAGGGAGCGCGCCAGCGCCACGCGCTGCTGCTGACCGCCGGAAAGCTGCGCCGGAAAGCGGGCCTCCATGCCCGCGAGCTGGACCATGTCGAGCATGCGGCGCACCTGCGCCTCGCGATCGGCGCGCTGGACGGACTGCATCCTTAGGCCGAAAGCGATGTTCTCGGCGACGGTCATATGGGGAAAGAGGCTGTAGTTCTGGAAGACCATGCCGAGGCGACGCTGCGCCGGCCTGAGCCGCGTCACATCCTCGCCGCCGATCAGCACCTTGCCGGCATCCGGCGTCTCGAAGCCTGCAACCATGCGCAGCGTGGTCGTCTTGCCGCATCCCGAGGGACCCAGCAGGGCGAGCATCTCGCCGCCCTTGACCGTCAGGTCGAGAGGATGAACCGCGACGGTCTGGCCGAAGCGGCGGCTGGCACCGACAAGCTCCAGCGAGACGCGCCTCTCACTCGTGTTCCCCGCGTTCGACAGTAGAGCCTCCGGTCATCCAGGATACCTTTCGGGAAGCCTATCCCGGCCAGTTGACGCGGTGCAATATATTTCATTCTATAAACATATTAGCTCCACGATATGGAGTGTTGCGCAGCAATGACGTTCTCTTCCGGTGCCGAATTGAAGAATAAATCTCCTGACTCCGTTCCGGGTAGCCAGGCGATACGGCGCGCTTTCCAGGTCTTGCGCAGCGTCGCCGAGGCCGATCGGGGGCGGCGGCTGGCGGATCTCGCCTCCGATCTCGGCCTGCCGGTTCCGACCACCCACCGCATCCTCCAGGCCTTGATGCGCGAGGGCATGGTCGAACAGGTCCCGGGTGGCCGGAGTTACCGGCTCGGCAACGGCTTTGTTCAGATCGCCGACGCGTCGCGGCGAACCAGCCTGCAGGAGCGACTGGGACCCGTCCTGCGCGCGACCGCGGAGAGCCTCGGCTGCAGTGTCTTCCTGTCCGTGAGGCTCGGCGCGGAAATGCTCTGCATCGAGCGCGCGACGGGTCGGCAACCGATTCAGATCGTGCCCTATGATGTGGGGGAACGGCGTCCTCTCGGCATCGGCGCGGCAGGCATCGCTCTCCTGGCGCAAGAGCCGGCCCAGCGGGCGCGAACCATCATGAAGCGTCACGCGGCCGCCTATGCGCGCCACAACCTGACCGTCGAGGACATCGACCGGATGGTCACGGCCTGCCGCGATTGCGGCTACAGCTACAATCCCGGCCATTTCATCGAGGGCGTCGCAGGTCTCGGAATTGTCATCCGGGACCCGCTGACCCAGACGATTGCGGCCGTGAATGTAGCGATTCTGGCCCCCAGGCTCGCTCACGCCGCCGATCGGGAGGCGCTTGCGGCACGCCTGATCCGCGAGGTGTCGGCAGCGCTCAATCAATAGGCCGCGGTATGAGAATTTCGTTCCACGGCCTTGGTGTAAATAGAAAAATCATGATCACGGCCTGTCCCTATGCCTCAGCGCATCGATGATGACCTTGAACGCGGGAAGGTTCTGGCGGCGGCTGGGATAGTAGAGGAAATAGCCGTCGAAGAAGGGCGACCAATCGTCGAGAACCTGTACCAGTTCGCCCGACGCGATCTGCCGCTCCACGATGTTCTCGGGCACATAGGCGATGCCGTAGCCGTTCACGGCCGCATCGATCATGGCGTAGGAATTGTTGAAGGCCAGTTGGCCGTTCACTCGGACACGCAGTTCCTGCCCGTCCTTCTCAAACTCCCATGCGTAAAGCCCGCCGGCGGTTTCGTGACGCATGTTGATGCAGACGTGCCGGACCAGCTCCTGCGGGTGTTCAGGTACGCCGTGCGCAATGAAATATTTCGGTGAGGCGACAGCCACCAGGCGCCAGTCCGGGCCGATCCGAACCGCGATCATGTCCTTCTCGACGCTCTCGCCGAGCCGGACGCCGGCATCGAAGCCCTCCTCGACGATGTTGCGGAACGTGCTGTCCAGGATCAGTTCGACGCTGATGTCGGGATAGGCGCTGAGGACCGCCTTCAGCTTCGGCCAGACCACGCTTTCGAGCGCGTGATCCGATAGCGTCAGCCTGATGGAGCCAGAGGGCTTGTCACGGAGCGCCGTCAGCGCCGCGATCTCATCCTCGATCTCCGCGATGCGCGGGGTGATGGTCTGCAGCAGCCGTTCGCCCGCGGTCGTCGTCGCGACGTTGCGTGTGGTGCGGGTCAGGAGCCGTATGCCCATGCGGGCTTCGAGCTGCTTGATCGTGTGACTGAGCGTCGATTGCGCCACGCCGAGCTTTGCCGCCGCCCTGGTGAAGCTGCGCTCTTCGGCGACGGCCTGAAACCATGTCAGTTGGTTGAGGTCGGTTCTGGCCATGATGGTCCTTCGCCTGTCATCTTCGGCAGATTATTCGATCCAATCGATAAGTGAATACCGATTTCAACGGGTAATTGGTTTATGCCAAAGGCACTAGCTTTGGCACTGCAACAATTCATGCAGGAGCCAAGCGAATGGTGATGGCCACCCCATCAGACGTAGGACGCAAACCCGCGGCCTGGGGCGCCGTCCTCTCGATGGCGCTGTGCGTGGCGCTGCTGATCGCCTCGGAATTCATGCCGGTCAGCCTGCTGACGCCCATGGCCGAAGGGCTGCGCGCAACCGAGGGGCAGACCGGACAGGCAATTTCGATCAGCGGGCTCTTCGCGGTGGCCGCCAGCATGATCATCACCACTGCGGCTGGAACGCTGAACCGTAAATGGGTTCTGGTCGCGATGACGGCCGTCATGCTGTTGTCACTGGTCCTGGTCGCTGCGGCCCCGAATTTCGGCGTGCTGATGCTCGGCCGCGCCTTGCTGGGCATCTGCGTCGGCGGCTTCTGGGCTTTGGCGACCGCCGTCATCATGCGGCTGGTCCCTGGAAGCGACGTGCCGCGTGCGCTCGCCCTGATGTATGGCGGGCAGGCCATCGCGGCGGCCTTCGCCGCGCCGATCGGCAGCTATCTGGGCGGCATGTTCGGCTGGCGCGCGGTGTTCTGGGCGCTGACGCCCATCGTCGCCGTCAACCTCGTCTGGCATATGGTTGCGCTACCCTCGCTGCCGGCGCGCCAGCGGCAGGATTTCCGGACCATGTTCGGTCTTCTGAAGCGTCCGTACTTTCTGCGCGGCCTTGCAGCCTCGATGCTGTCCTGGGGCTCGGCCTTCACCATGTTCACCTATCTGCGTCCGTTTCTGGAGCAGGTGACGGATGCGGACGTGACCACGCTCTCGCTCCTGCTGCTCGTGCTGGGTTGCGCCGGCTTCGTCGGCACATGGGCGTCCGGCCGCTTCCTGAGCGGCAGCGTCGCGCCTCTGCTGAGACTGCCCGCGCTGCTGATGGGCGGCTGCACGCTCGGGCTCCTGCTGCTGGGCGGCTCGGCGGTCGCGGCGGGCCTGTTCCTCGCGCTCTGGGGGGCGATGAATACCACGATGTCGGTGATCTGGATGACCTGGATGTCGCAGAATGCGGGCGACGCGCCGGAAGCCGCCGGCAGCCTGATGGTCGCGGCGATCCAGGCGTCGATCCTGCTCGGTGCCGTGGTCGGTGGGATGCTGCTCGACGGCATGACGATCTCCGCGACCTTCATCGGCAGCGTGGTTCTGGCCGGCATCGCAACCGCGCTGATCGGCAATGGTCGGCATCTCCTGAAGCCTGAATGACCGGCAGGACCACTCTCAATCCCGCCCCAAGCTTGCAGGAGATCACAGATGCCGACGAACAGCCCTGACACGACCACCGGGCAGGCCCCGGCCCGCGACGTCGACCGCTGACGCGTGGCGGAAGGGTCGACGGGCCGAGATCTGGGCTCGCCGCGGTCTCTCCGCCCCATCACGCGCCTTGCAATATATGGAGGTCGAGATGACGAGCAGATCAGCGCCGCTTTCACGTCGCACGCTGCTGGCGGCCGCCGCTGGCCTCGCGCTGCCCTCTTTGGTCAGCGCGCAGCCGAACACAGCCCCGGATCGGACGAGAGCCGCCATGCGCCTCAGATTTGTCTTCGCGGACCAGGATTTCACGGCGACGCTGGAGGACAATCCCTCCGCGCGGGATCTGGTCTCCATGTCGCCGCTCGCGCTGACGATCAGCGACTACTCGACCAACGAGAAGATCGCCTATCTGCCACGCAAGCTCACCGAGGAGGGCAGTGGCAGCTTCGGCGACGAGGCGGTTGGCGATCTTTGCTACTACGCGCCCTGGGGCAATCTCGCGATGTTTCACCGCCCGTACCGCTGGTCCCGCGGCCTGATCCGGCTCGGACGTCTGGACCAGGGGCCTGCGCCGCTGCTGGTGCGCGGCGAGCATTCGCTGCGCGTCGAAGTCCTTTCATCCTTTTGACCGGCTGGCGAGCTGCCGTTGGAATGCTCCGCGGTCCTTTGTCGAGAATCCTGCGGAATGCCGGGTGAGTGAGCCAAGGCGCCACTGACCCGACCAATGCCGTGACTTGCAGGTTTTCTTCGAAGCCAACGCGAGTGAGATGGCGTGGACGCTATCGACTTTGGCGCATGGCAAACCCTGCACAGCGAAGGTCCGAGCTTGCCAGTCGAGCCGTGTGCCGGCAATCTCAGCCCGGCTAGAGCGGGATGCGAAAAAGTAGGAACCGGTTTTTCGCATCGATCCTGCTCTAACGTAGTGATGCGAGACGGATTCAGAGTTGGAACCGCAAAGCGGTTCCAACTGAAGTCATCCGGCTCTAAGACGCTCAGCGGGTGTATGCCGGAGTATTCTCTCGCCGGGCAGTAGGACATGGGAAGTCCAGAAACATGATCATCGACGATAAGAATGCCGAGGCCGGCAAGATGGACGAGATCGCTCTGCTCGGGCGTGGGCCGGGGCTCGACCGCCGGTCGTTTCTGGTCGGCTCGGTCGCCGGTCTCGGCGCGCTGGGGCTGGGTGGTTGCGCGACATCCGACGGCATGAGCCTCGCCGAGGCGGCCAAGGTCTACGGGCCGGTGCCCGAGGAGAAATTCCCGATCCCGGCGGTCGATGTCAGCAAGGTCGACCCGAAATATTTCCGCCGGACAGTTCGCTACGAGACCAAGGAAGCGCCCGGCACGATCATCGTCGATCCCGGCAATTACTACGTCTACCGCGTCGAGGACGACGGATCCGCCACCCGCTATGGTGCCAATGTCGGCCGCGACGGCTTCCGCTGGAGCGGTGCTGCCTATGTCGGGCGCAAGTCCGAATGGGCGACCTGGACACCGCCCAAGGAGATGATCAAGCGCCAGCCCGAGGCGGCCAAATACGCCCGCGGCATGCCCGGCGGCCTCGACAACCCGCTCGGCGCCCGCACGCTCCATCTCTACCAGAACGGCGCCTACACGCTCTACACGATCTACGCGTCCCTCGACGCAGAATCGATCGGCTCGGGCATCACGAGCGGCTGTGTCGGCCTGCTCACGCAGGACATGATGCACCTGTACTCACGAACGCCAGTGAAGACGAAGGTGGTCGTCCTTCCGGCATAGCAATGCTCAGTCTCCGGTTCAGGGGCGTGCGCGACTGTCAGTTCATGGCGATCTGCCGTGCGAGATTGGCGAGATAGCTGCATTCATCGGCGGATTCATTGTTCCACCACATGGCGCAGAGATTGTGGGCCGGGATCGGTGGATCAGCGTCCAGCACGCGCAGCGCGAGCTTCTCGCCCGATAGATGGATCATCTCGCGCGGGATCATCGCTGCGCCGGTGCCGGCGCTGGCGAGGCGTGCGATCACGGTCAGCGGGTTGCAGGTGTTGAGCCGGCGCGGCTTCAGTCCGCGTGCCCCGAACCACATCTGGATCGTCGTGAACAGGCCGGACGGCGGGCCGTTCGTGAAGACCGGCAGGTCGACCAGGTTCTCCGGCGTCGCCACGTTTCCGGCGAAGGGCAGGCCTTCGCCAATCACCCAGACGAGGTCGATCAGCCAGAGTGGGGCGATCGTGATCCCGTCATGCGCGCGCGGCTGGGAGAGGAAGGCGACGTCGATCGAGCGGTCGAGCAGCAGCTGTTCGAGCTTGGTGCTGAAGTCGACGGTGACGTCGACCTGCAACTCGGCATGGCGGCGGGCGAGGGCGGCGAGCAGATCGGGTAATATGGCAGCGGCGAAGGAATCGGCAGCGCCGATGCGCAGCAGGCTTCTGCCGCGCAAGCCGTCCTTGCTATGGCGCTGCACCTGCTCGGCATGGGCCAGCATCCGCTCGACATCGGCATAGATCGCATTGCCGAGCGTCGTCGGCACCGGCCGGTAGAGCGAACGGTCGAAGAGTTCGCCCCCCAGGATGCGCTCGAGCTCCTTGATGCGCAGGCTGACCGTCGGCTGCGACAGGTTGAGATGCAGGGCGGCGGCGCGGAAGCCGCCCAATCGGGCCACCCAGTAGAACGCCTCGGCCTGACCAAAGGTATAGCGCATCGCTCAAGATGATAGCGAAAGACAATCAAGCGGCAATGACTTCTTATTTTTATTCGCCGTCCCGGCGATCTACCTTTCCCTCGTTCGGCGCGGCGCCGGCCTCCGGCGCCGCCAAGGCATTGCCATAAATGAGGGGGACTCCGATGCTGACCGTGCCGACAAATCGCCGTGCGTTTCTCGCAGCTGCCGCAGGCGGCGCCCTTGGTGGCCTCTTGCCCGCGAGCCTGCTCCATGCCCAGCCGAACAATGGCAAGACCCTGACCATCGTCCTGCCGAGCAATCCGATCACCATCGATCCGATAAACCAGCTCAATCACGATGCCATGGTCCTCGGCCAGACCGTCTTCGAGAACCTGGTCGAGTACGATGTCGACGGCGTGCTGAAGCCGCAGCTCGCCAGGGCCCTGCCGGTGATCTCGGCCGACAAGAAGACCTACACCTTCGAGCTGCGCGACGATGTCACCTTCCACAACGGCAAGAAGATGTCGGCGGAGGATGTGAAATACTCCTTCGACTACCTGCTCGATCCCGCCAACAAGGCGGCGCGCCGCTCGCTCTTCACCCGCATCACCAAGGTCACGGTGCTGGATCCGCTCAAGGTCCAGTTCGAGCTGTCGGAGCCCTATGGCCCCTGGCTCTATTTCCTGACCAAATACATGGGCATCTACCCGGCCGGCTCGCGCAAGGAGCATGGCGACGACTATTTCAAGTCGCGCCCCGCCGGCGTCGGCACCGGCTTCGGCGTCTTCGAGGAGTGGAAGCCGAACGACTATATCAGTTTCAGGAAGAACCCGAACTACTGGCGCAAGGGCCTGCCGCATTGGGACCGGCTCGTCGTCAAGATGATTCCGGAGGACGCGACCCGCGTCGCCTATCTGCTGACCGGCCAGGTCGACCTGATCAGCGCGCCGCCGCCGCGCGAGTTCAACCGGCTGAAGACCATGCCCGGGATCACCGGCGCCTCGCGCCCGACGCTGGGCGGCGCGCTGCTGATGTACACCAATAATCTCAAGCCGCCCTTCGACGACGTGAACTTCCGCAAGGCGGTCTCCTGCGCGATCGACCGCAAGACCATCGGCGAGAAGGTCTATTATGGGCTGCTCGACCCCTCGGCGGTGCCGGCACCGGCACGCGGCTGGTGGTTCAACGCCGAGGCCGACAAGGAGCTCGGCTTCGACCTCGACAAGGCGAAGGCGCTGCTGGCCAAGTCGAAATACGCGACTGGCGCCGAGTTCGACCTCAGCATCCAGGCGGAGCCCTATCTGCTCGACACCAAGGACGCGGCGATCTTTTTACAGGCGCAGCTCGCCAAGATCGGCATCAAGGTCAATCTCAAGGTCTATGAGTTCTCGGTGCTGATCCAGCAGGCGATCCGCGGCGAGCACCAGGCGGCGTTGCAGGTCTTTATGTCGCCCGGCGAGCCGAGCTACATCATGCAGGTCTGCCTGACGCCGGAGCAGGTGCTCTCCAAGAGCACGGGCTATAACAATCCCGAGTTCAACCAGACCCTCGCGACCGCCTTCGCCGAGACCGAGGAAATCAGGCTCAAGGAGGCCTATGGCAAGCTGCAGGCGCTCGCCGCCCGCGACGCGCCGCTCGGCGTGCTCGGCTATGTCCACGCCTCCAATCTCTGGCGGCAGGCGCTCCAGGATGTGAAGGTCAACCAGGGCCTGACCATCGCGCCCGGTGAGATCAAGGTCTGAGAGAACGGACCCACCATGCTCCGCCTCGTCGCAGGCCGCATCGTCTCCTCGATCGGCACGCTGCTCTTCGTCGGCCTCGCGCTCTTCGCGCTGACGCGCTCGGGTCCGGGCTCTCCGGCCCGGATCGTGCTCGGGGCCGATGCGACGAGCGATCAGATCGCGCAGTTCGAGCAGGCGCACGGCCTCGACCGGCCCTTCCTCTCGCAATACGCCACCTGGCTCGGCGATGTGGCGCGCGGGGATTTCGGCAAGTCCTTCGTCACCGGTCGCGATGTCGCGACCGAGATCGCCAACGCCCTGCCGGTGACGCTGTCGATCGTGCTCTTCGCCTTCGCCATCGCGCTCGTCTGCGGCATCGGCATCGGTGTCCTGGCCGCGCTCAAGCCGGGTGGGACCTTCGACCGGGTCAGCCGCTTCGCCGCGGTGCTCGGCCTGTCGATTCCGGCCTTCTGGCTCGGCATCGTCTTGATCCGCTTCCTTGCGGTCGATCTGCGCTGGCTCCCCCCTGGCGGCTATTTTCCGCTTTCGGCCGGGCTGTCGCTGCACCTGCAGAGCATCCTGATGCCCTCGCTCTCACTTGCAGTTTACTACATCGCCGTGCTCGCACGAATGACGCAGGCGAGCCTGCAGGAGACCTTGCGCGGCGACTATGTCCGCACCGCCCGCGCCATGGGCCTCTCGTCCCGCCAGGTGGTGTTCTACGCGCTGGTCAACGCGCTGCCGCCGGTGGTCAATCTCGCGGCGCTCTCCTTCGGCTACATGTTCGGTTGGGCGCTGATCATCGAGCAGGTCTTCAACATCCCCGGCCTGTCGCGCGCGCTTTTGAACGCGATCTCGCAGCGCGATTTCCTGCTGTTGCAGGGCATCGTCTTCCTGTTCACTGCGATCTTCGTCTTCGCCAATCTCGGCGCCGATCTGCTCAACCGCGTGCTCGATCCGCGCCAGAGGGCGACGGCATGAGCGGCCTGCGCAAAGCCCTGCGCGGTCTCGACTGGAGCGGCTGGCTCGGGGCCGGCATCGTCGGGCTGATCGTGCTCGCTGCGATCTTCGCGCCGCTGATCGCGCCCTATGATCCGCTCGCGCTCAACATCGAGGACAGGCTCGCGGCGCCCGATGCCAGGCACTGGCTCGGCACCGACCAGGGTGGCCGCGATGTGCTCAGCCGCATCCTGTTTGGCGCGCGCGCCTCGCTCTCGGTCGGCATCGGCGCGGTTCTGATCGGTGCGCTGATCGGCGTCTCGGCAGGCGTCTACGCTGCCTACAAGGGCGGGCTCGGCGAGCAGATCGTGATGCGCATCGTCGACGGCGTCGCCTCGATCCCGCTGCTGGTCTGGGCGATCGCGATCGTCGGTATCCTCGGCGTCGGGCCGCTGCCGCTCGGCCCGCTGCTGCTGCCCAACGAGGTCAAGATCGTCGTCCTCGTCGGCTGCCTGTTCTCGCCGGTCTTCGCCCGCGTCACCTATGCCGTGGCCAAGCGCATCACCGGGGCCGACTATGTCCGCGCCCGCTTCCTGCAGGGCGCCTCGCACTGGCAGATCGTCATTGGCGACGTGCTGCCCAACTGCCTGTCGCCGATCATCGTGCAGGGCACGCTGCTGGTCGCGATCGGCATCGTCATCGAGGCCTCGATCAGCTTTGTCGGGCTCGGCGTGCAGCCGCCGCAGCCGAGCTGGGGCACGATGCTCTCCGACGCCCGCAGCGCGATCTATTCCGGCGAGTGGTGGCTGCCGGTCTTCCCGGGCCTCGCCATCTCGCTGACCGTGATCGGCTTCAACCTGCTGGGCGATGCGATCCGCGAGCTGTTCGATCCGCGCAGCGAAGCCAGGACGCTGGTCGCATGAGCTCCGTCCTGCTCAGCGTCGAGGGCCTGCGCGTCGGCTTCCGCTCGGCTAATGGCGGCATGATCGAGGCCGTCCGCGGCGTCGATTTCAGTGTCGCACCGGGCGAGGCCGTCGGCATCGTCGGCGAATCCGGCTCGGGCAAGAGCCTCACGATGCTCGCCGTGATGCGCCTGCTCGGCGCGCCGGCGCGCGTAACCGGCGGCCGCGTGATCTTCGACGGCGAGGATCTGCTCGCGGCCGATGAAAAGCGCATGCGGGCGCTGCGCGGGCGTGACATCGCCATGGTCTTCCAGGACCCGCAGAGCTCGCTCAATCCGGCGCTGACCATCGGCCGCCAGATCACCGACGTGGTGCGGGCGCATCGGCGCGTTTCGACAGGGGAAGCGCGCCGTATCGCGGCCGAGTCGCTGGAGCGCGTCGGCATCCGCGACGCCGGCAGGCGCCTCGCCTCCTATCCGCATGAATTCTCCGGCGGCATGCGCCAGCGCGCGTTGATCGCCATGGCGATCGCCTGCCGGCCGCGCCTCCTGATCGCCGACGAGCCGACCACCGCGCTGGACGTCACCGTGCAGGCGCAAATCGTCGACCTGATCGCCGAACTGCGCCGCGAGCTCGGCCTCGCCGTGGTCTTCATCTCGCACAATCTCCAGCTCGTCGCCGAGATCGTCGACCGCGTCGTCGTGATGTATGGCGGCAAGGTCGTCGAGGCCGGACCGGTCGAGGCGATCGAGCGCGCGGCCCGCCACCCCTATACCAGTCTGCTGAAAGCCTGCGTGCCGAGCCTGACTGGCCCGGTCGGCCCGCTCACCGCGATCGAGGGCGCGCCGCCGCGGCTCGGCCGCCTGCCACCCGGCTGCCCGTTCTCGCCGCGCTGCCCCGATGCCATCGAGCCCTGCGCCAGCGAGATGCCGGCGCTCATCGCCGAGGCAGGGCATCGCGTCGCCTGCTGGAGGCCGCGATGACCGGCCCGATCCTCTCGCTGCGCGGCGTCGCCAAATCCTTCCCGCAAGGTGGTCTGCTCGACCGTCTGCTCGGTCGCGACAGACGGCTCGTCGCACTCGACGATGTCAGCCTCGACGTCATGCGCGGCGATGTCGTCGGCATCGTCGGGGAGAGCGGCTCCGGCAAGTCGACACTCGCCGGCCTCGCGGTCGGGCTGGCGCAGCCGACCTCCGGCGAGGTCCTGCTCGACGGCGCGCCGATGTCGGAGCTGATGCGCGACCATGCCGGGTCGTGGCGTCGGCGCGTGCAGATGGTTTTTCAGGATTCGAGTAGCGCGCTGAACCCGCGCAAGAGCGTCGATCGCTGCCTCGGTGAGACTCTGGCGCTGCGCGGCGTGCCGAGGATGCAGCGCGAGAGCGAGATCGCCGAACTGCTGACGCTGGTCGGGCTCGGTCCCGAGATCGGGCCGCGCCTGCCGCACGAGCTTTCCGGCGGCCAGCGCCAGCGTATCGGCCTGGCGCGCGCGCTGGCGATGAAGCCGGAGGTGCTGATCGCCGACGAGCCGGTCTCGGCGCTCGACGTCTCCCTGCAGGCGCAGGTGATCAACCTGTTGTCGCGGCTGACCCGCGAGCTCGGCCTGACGCTCCTCTTCATCAGCCATGACCTGGCGCTGGTACGTACGCTGTGCAGCCGCATCGTCGTGATGCGCAAGGGCGCGATCGTCGAAGAGGGGCCGTGTCTCGAGGTGCTCGACCGGCCGCAGCACCCCTACACCCAAGCTCTCATCGCCGCCGTGCCGAAGGGCCTTGCCGGCCGGCGCACGAAGCTGCCCGTCCGAGCCGTTGACAGCGCGGCGGTTCCAGAAACTCGGGAAGACATCCATGGCGCAGCATAGCTACCGGATCGGCATCGACATCGGCGGCACCTTCACCGATGTCGTGATCGCGCGCGACGATGGGCTGATCGAGACCCGCAAGGTGCCCTCGACGCCGGACGATTACAGCCGCGGCATCGCGCAGGCGCTGAAGGCGCTGGTCGAGGACTACCAGACCACGCCCGACCGGATCACCGGCATCGTCCATGCGACCACCGTCGCGACCAACGCCATCCTCGAATACAAGGGCGCCCGTACTGGCCTCCTGACCACCGAGGGCTTCCGCGACGTGCTCGAGATGCGCCGCCTGCGCATCCCGGTGCTCTACGACCTGCAATACGACAAGCCAAAGCCGCTGGCGGCGCGGCATCTGCGGCTGGAGGCGCGCGAGCGGCTCGGTCCCGACGGCTCGGTGCGCATGCCGCTGTCGCGGGAGGATGTCGTCGCAGCGGCGCAGCGCTTCCGCGAGGAGGGCGTCGAGGCGGTCGCGATCAGCTTCCTGCACGCCTATGCCAATCCGCAGCACGAGATCGAGGCCGAGACCATCCTGCGCGCCGAGCTGGGGGAGGGCGTCTATATCTGCCGTGGCTCGGAAATTCTGCCGGAGATCCGCGAATACGAGCGCACCTCGACCGTGGTGGTGAACGCCTATATCGGCCCGGTCGTGCGCAACTACGCCAGCGCGCTGACGGCGCGGCTCGCCTCGATCGGCGTCGCCTGCCAGGTCGAGATGATGCATTCCGGCGGCGGCATCATGCGGTTGGGCTCGGCGGTGAAGCGCGCGGCGTCGCTGGTCGAATCCGGCCCGGCCGCCGGCGTCATCGCCTGCGCGCGGCTGGTTTCGGGGAGCGACGAACCCAGCATCATCTCCTTCGACATGGGCGGCACCACCGCCAAGGCGGCGCTGATCGAGCATGGCGAGCCGGCACGAACCACCGAATACGAGGTCGGGGCCGGCATCAATCTGTCGAGCAAGCTGGTCAAGGGCGGCGGCTATCCGATCAAGATGCCGTTCATCGACGTCTCCGAGATCGGGGCGGGTGGTGGCAGCATCGTCGCCATCGACAGGATGAACCAGGTCTCGGTCGGCCCGCAGAGCGCCGGCGCCTGGCCCGGTCCGGTCTGCTATGGGCTTGGCGGCAAGCAGGCGACGCTGACCGACGCCTTCCTGACGCTCGGCTACATCAACGACATCGCGCTCGCCGGCGGCAGCTTCCCGCTCAAGGCCGATGCCGGCCGCGCCGCGTTGAACGATCAGGTCGCGCGCCCGCTCGGCCTAGACCTGACACAGACGGCCCGCGGCGTGCTGACGCTCGCGGTCACGACGATGACGCGGGCGGTCAAGGCGGTCTCGACCTATCGCGGCCGCGATCCGCGCCAGGCGACCTTGGTCGCCTTCGGCGGCAATGGCCCGGTGGTCGCGGCCGAGGTTGCGAGCGCGCTCGGCATCCGCCGCGTCATCGTCCCGCGCGCCGCCGGCGTCTTCAGCGCGCTCGGCCTGCTGCGCTCGGATGTCGAGCAGGAATTTGTGCGGCCGTCGCGGCGCCGTGCTGGCGAGCTCGACGATGCCGCCCTGGAGCAGCTCTTCGCCGAGCTCGATGGCGACGCTCGCCGCATTCTCGCACTCGAAGGCTATGATCTCCGGCAGGCCGAGTTCCGCTATGCCGCCGATCTTCGCTATGTCGGCCAGGCCTATGAACTGACCGTGCCGGCCAAGCGCTTCGACATCGCCGAGCTCGCCGAGCTGTTCCATCGCGAGCACGAGCGCACCTATGGCCATCGCTCGCAGAAGGACGCGGTCCATCTCGTCAACGCCCGCCTGACGGTGCGCCTGCCGCTTGTCGCGCCGCGCCAGCAATTCGCAGGCGAAGCGCCGATGCGCCGGGCCGACCGACCGGTCTCGTTCTCTGCCAGTGGTTCTTCGGCCTCGATCGCGGTGATCGGCCGGGCCGATCTCGATGGTGCCGCCCGGCGCGGCCCCTTCGTCATCGAGGAATATGACTGCACCTGCGTCATCGGCCCCGGCCAGAGCGCAAGACTCGACGAGGCCGGCAATATCGACATCGCCCTGGAGGCCGCATGAGCATGCGCGAGATCGACCCGATCACGCTGGAGGTGATCCGCAACGCGTTGGCCTCGACGGCCGACGAGATGGCGCTGATCGTGATGCGCTCGGCCTATTCGCCGGTGGTGCGCGACATCATGGATTACTCGACTGCACTCTGCGACGCGAAAGGCCGGGTGATCGCGCAGGGGCTGACCCTGCCGATCCAGCTTTGCTCCTTCCCGCGCATCATGGGCTTCGTCCGCGAGCGCTATGGCGACGGGCTCAAAGCCGGCGACGTCCTGATCGCGAACGACCCTTATGGCTCGGGCGGCCAGCATCTGCCCGACATCTATATCCTCAAGCCGATCTTCGTCGCGGACCGCCTCTCGGGCTTTGCCGCGACGGTCGCGCATCACACCGATCTCGGCGGCATCGTCCCCGGCTCGGTCGCGATCTACGCCACCGAGATCCAGCAGGAAGGCCTGCGCATCCCGCTTCTCAAGCTCTACGACGCCGGCGAGCCGGTCGAAGCCGTCTTCCGCATCCTCGAGGCGAACACCCGTTCCCCGGTCGAGGTCCTCGGCGACATCCGCGCCCAGATCGCCGCCTGCAATGTCGCCGAGGAGGGGCTGAAGACGCTGATCGGCCGCTATGGGGCGAACGAGCTCGACGCCTATATCGACGCGCTGCACGACCATGCCGAGGCGATGATGCGCGACGTGATCCGCGCCTTGCCGAACGGCGTCTATCGCGCCACCGACTATATCGACGGCGTCGGCGAGAACCCGGAGCCGCTGCCGATCGTCGCGACCGTCACCGTCGCCGACGACACGATCGACATCGATTTCACCGGCACCGCCGACCAGGTCGCGGCCTCGATCAACTGCCCGATCTCGCTGCCGGAATCGGCCTCCTTCTGCGCGATCCGCTGCCTGTCGCAGCAGGACATTCCCAATTGCGAAGGCTATCTGCGGCCGATCACGGTCAGGGCGCCTGAGGGCTGCCTGGTCAATCCGCGCTATCCGGCGGCCTGCGGCGCGCGCGGCGTCGTCGGCTATCGCGTTTTCGACGCGATCATGCAGGCACTGGCGCAGATCGTGCCGGAGCGTGCCATCGGCGGCTCGGAGGGCGGGCCCTATTTGCTCGCCGCGGGCGGCACGCATGAGGGGCGGCCCTTCGTGCTCAACGAGATGGTGGTCGGCACCTGGGGCGCCCGCGCCGGCAAGGATGGCATCGAAGGCATCTCCAACCCCGCCGCCAACCTCTCCAACCAGCCGGTCGAGATGATCGAGGCCGACATGCCGGTCGAGGTACTGCGTTACGGCCTCGTGCCCGATAGCGGCGGGCCAGGCGAGTTCCGCGGAGGACTTTCCTTCATCCGCGAGTTCCGCTTCCTGGCGCCGACCCGCTTCGTGCTGCGTGGCGACCGGCGCGATCATCCGCCTTTCGGTTTTGAAGGCGGCAGCCCTGGCGCGCCCTCCGCTCACATCCTCATCCGCGCCGACGGGTCGGAGCGGGACTTGCCGACCATGCCGATGGAGAGTTTCGCGGCTCGCACCGGCGACGTCTTCCGTCTCGTCGGGGCAGGCGGCGGCGGGTATGGGGATGCGCTGAAGCGCGATCCGTTCCGTGTCGAGGACGATCTGCGCGAAGGCAAGGTCACGGTGGCGGGCGCAGCGCGCGATTACGGCGTGGTCTTCTCTGCCGATGGCGTGACCGTCGATCAGGCTGCGACGACCCGCCGGCGCGCCGAGCTTGTGGGAGCAAGGGCATGAGCAACGCCCTGTTCGGAGCGGCTGCGCTCAATCAAAGGCTCGTCGGCGAGCCGGGTAGTCGGGCGCGACTGGAGACACCGGCCGCGGTACTCGATCTCGACATGTTCGAGCACAACATAGCGCTCTTGGCGGAGACTTGCCGGAAGGCTGGGCTGCATGTCCGGCCGCATGCGAAATCGCACAAATGCGCCGAGATCGCACGCCGGCAGATCGCAGCCGGGGCGCTCGGCAACTGCTGCGCCAAGCCGGGCGAGTTGCTGGCACTGTTCGAGGGCGGCGTCCGCGACCTCTTGCTCAGCGCGCCGATCGCGAGCCCTGTAAAGATCGACGCCCTGGCGCGCGCTGCGGCGGCTGGTGGGCGCATCGGCGTCGTCGTCGACCGGGCCGGTCTCGCGGCCGCCTATGCCGAGGCGGCGCAGCGGCACGGCACGGCCTTCGACGTGCTGGTCGATCTCGATGTCGGGCTGAAGCGCAGCGGCGTCGCGACCCCGGCCGAGGCGGTCGCGCTGGCCAAACTCGTCTCGGGATTGGCAGGCCTGCGCTATCGCGGTGTCCAGGCCTATCAGGGCCGCGTCCAGCATATCGATGATTTCGCCACGCGCCGCGCCGCCAACCAGGAGATGGGCCGGCTGTTGGCGTCGATGCTCGATGCCTTGCGCGAGGCCGGGCTGGCGCCGCAGATCGTCTCGGGCGGCGGCACCGGCAGCCACCTGCTCGACGGCGAGGATCGCCTGCTGACCGAGATCCAGGCCGGCTCCTACGTCTTCATGGACGAAGCCTATAACAGCGTCGACATGCACGGCCGTGGCGGCCCGGAGTTTCGCCCGGCGCTGCGTATCGCCGTCACCGTGATCGGCCACAGCTCGCTCGGCTTTGCGATCACCGACGGCGGCAGCAAGAGCTTCGCGCTCGATGGCCCGCCGCCGCGTGTCTTCCTGGACGGCGAGTTGGTGGGGCGGATCGAATGGTGCGGCGACGAGTTCGGCCGCATCCTCCCTGCGGAAGGGCAGGGCGCGCTGCCGATCGGCACAATCGTCGAATGCACGGTCCCGCATTGCGACCCGACGATCAACCTGCACGATGTGCTCCACGTCGTGCGCAACGCCGATCTCGTGGCGCTCTGGCCGGTCGAGGCTCGCGGACGCGCCGACTGAGATTTAGCGCGAGCGGGCTCCACTAAAGTCAACGTATTCGCAACGATGAGGACGTAGACAGGGGAGATGATGAGGCGACCGCTGTTTTCGGTGGCTCAGGCGCCTTTGAATTGACCGACTCGACGGGACGGCAAAAGCGATGACGATCAATCAGGGCGCTGATCATCTCAGGGCACCATTCGCCTCCCGTTCGACAGCGCAGCTCTTATCCTTGTTGATTGTCGCTGTGTTTGCGGCAGGAGCGCTTGTCGCGTTGTGGCTTCCGGTTCGGCTTCCTCTGGGCGCATTTTATTGGGACGTCGCGGTCTATCTGGATGCCTTTCAACGGATAGGCATGGGCCAGGCACCGGCCATCGACTTTTTCGCCCCTGTCGGGCCCTTGAGCTACTACTCAGGCGCGCTGCTGCATCATGTTTTTCCGAACGCGCAGCCCATGCTGGTCGTGAACTGGGCGATTTTGCCAATAGTCCTGCCGCTCGCGGTCGTAATATTGGTGCAGCATGAAGTAAGACCGTATTCTCTTGCGCTTCTTCTGCCGTTTCTGATCTTCGCTGCCCTGCCGATCAATCTCTCTATATTCTATCCTGCGCCCGGGTTCGACGGATTCGGAAATTACAATCGCCACGCTTCGCTGCTGCTGTACTGGATGATCGTGACGCTCTTGTTCGTTCAGCCGTCGAAGACGCGAACGATACTTATCGCCGCTTTCATGCTGGCGCTGTTCTTGACCAAGATCACGGGCGCTGTCGCCGGCGCAATCATCGTTGGCTATGCGTGCCTGTCCGGTCGTCTGCGGCTGATCGAAGCCTCGACCGCGGCAGTGGCGTGCATCCTTGCGCTCGTGCTGCTCGACTGGCCGACAGGCCTGGTCCGGGCTTATCTCGGCGACATCCTGACCCTGTTGGGCCTCAACACCGAAACCCTGCTGCCGCGGTTGCTGACCGTGGCGTCCGCAAAATTCGGCGTCGTCCTTCCTGCTTCGGCTCTCGTCGCCTTGCTGCTCTGGATCGACCTGCGGGAAGGGAAGGGGTCGTTGCTGGAGAGGATGCGACGCATGCTGGCCGGGCCGGCCGGTTGGCTGGCGGTGACGCTCTTCGCCCTGGCCCTGTTCGAAACGCAAAACACCGGATCGCTCGAATTCATCGGGCTATGGCCGGTGCTGTTGCTGGTGTTGACGCAATGGCGCCTGCGGAGCGATCGGATCAAGCCGGCCGTGTTGGCTTTGACGCTGGCGGTTGCTTTGCCCAGCCTCATGCTTTGCATCGAACGCGGCGGGCGCGCACTGGCCGGCGCGGCCGGCGATGTCGTCGCCTTGCCAGCGCCGGAGCTGGGGCCGCTGGCGCGCGTCACCGTCAAACGCGGATTGGCGGAGCGCGCCGCCTTTATGCTCGATCTCTATCCCAAGCACGCCGAGACGTTCCGGGCATTGGCCGACAAGGAGTTGGAACCGTCCGCGATCCTGTATGCCGAGATCGACTATCAGGCGACGTGGCTGCTCGAGGTCAGGCAAGGGCTGCTGGCCTTGCGCAGCTGGGAGGCGCGGGAGCAACGCAGGCTGAACGGCGTCTTCACCCTCGACTTCGTCGATCCATTCAACGCGCTTCTCGATCGCGATCCACCCCGCAATGTCCCGATCGGAATCGTGCCCGGCCGGAATCTTCCGACGTTGACCGAGAGGACGCTCGCCTCGCTTGCGGATACCGATGCGATCCTGTCGCCGAAATGTCCCCAGACACCCGCCCGAGTTGCTCTTGCCCGGCATTACGCGGCCGCGCTCGCCGATCGACGCCACGTCGCGCTCTCGGCCTGCTGGGATATGTATCTCAAGGTCAGGTAGCGGGCGCCGTTCGAGATCAGGCCTTGGCGCGCGTGAACTCCTGGATCGCCCGCATCAGCGGTTTCGGCCGGTAATTGGCGTCGAGCGGAAGCGGCCTGTTGGGGTCGCCATCCTTTCGGCGGAACCAGATCGGAACCCAGGTGAACTGATCGGTGATTCCCCATGTCACGACCGCTTCCGGGCGGCAGACGTCGCCGATCGCCTGCAGGAAGGCTCGGGCTCGCGATGCCACGATCTCGTCGCGGATGGCGCGATCCCTCGGCAGCTTGTCGTCGATGACGTCGAGTTCCGTCACCAGGATCGACAGGCCCATGCCATGCAGTTCGGCGACCAGACGCGATATGCCGTCCTTGTCGATCTCCTGCTCGCCCGGAAGGTGGCCTTGCAACCCTATGGCGTGAAGCGGGACGCCGCGATCCTTCAGGTTCCGCACCAAGCGAAGAAATGCCGCTCGCTTGGCTCGGCAGCGATCCGTCGGGTTTTCGAAGCCGAAGTCGTTGAGCACCAATTGCGCTTTCGGATCGACGGCCGCCGTCCGGCGGAATGCCAGCTCGACATGCTGCGTGCCGATGAGATCCTGCCAGATCGACTTCCGCATCGGAGTCTCGGCGGTCGGATCCTCGCTGACCGCCTCGTTCACCACATCCCAGCTCGGGATCCGCCCCTTATAGCGGCCGACGACCGTGTCGATGTGCTCGTACAGCACGCGCTCCGCTTCCTTTTTCGTCGATATCGCCTCGGTCCATTTCGGCATGGCGGCGTACCATGCAAGCGTATGGCCGCGCATCCGCATGCCGTTGGCATCTGCGAATGCGAGAAGTCGGTCGGGCTGGTCGAAAACGAATTTGTCGGCTTCGGGCCGCAGGTCGAACCATTTCAGGCCTCCCTCGCCAACCACCAGCTGACAGTGGCCGAGGACCGCCCGACGGTACTCCTGATCGTCCCGAAGCAGGTCGACCCTGATGGCGGCGCCGAATGGTATCGCAGCGCGCGTACATTCCTTCGGACCCGCTTGGGCGAAAGCCGGCGCCGATCCCGCGGTCAGCCCCGCGCCCAAAGCTCCCAGGACGAATTGCCTTCGGTGCAACGACAATCTCCTTTTCGACGAACCATTTCGATCCGCACGACGCGATCCATGAAATAGCACACTGGTCGACGTAGAGCTGGCGAGCGGCTGCCGCTTGTTATGGCATACTTAACGCGATGGTCCTCTGATGGTCCGGACAGGGCTTTTGCCATCTGACCTTAGGCAATAGCGGAAGCCGAGAGCGCCATCATGGGTTGGTTGGACCGATATAGGTTGTCATCGAGCACGCGGTATCATCGCGATCAACTGGGTGCTCTCCCCTTACTTTACCGTACCGTTCCGGCGATCGACCTCGCCGGAAGCCTGCATATGACGTGAATGACGAGAGGCTGATCGTGTCAGATATGAGTTCTGTCCGCGACGCCGAAGGCGGCTGGTTCTCGCCGCTGCTGCTTGTTGTCGTCTTCTGTTTTTTCTGGATCGGCATCGCGCCATTTCCTGATCCGAATGCATCGGAACTGCTGACGGCGTACGGCATGTCGTCGAACCTGATGAACCAGCTCATCGTCATCGCCCTGGCGGCGCTTGTTTTGTTGGTGCTCGCCAACCATCCGGCGCGCTGGCTCGTCTTGCGCTCGTATGGGCTGCTCGCAGTCATATTCTGCTGGCTGCTCTTCACGGCCGCATTTTCCGATGCTCCGGCGACAGCTCTTCGCCGCATCGTTTATGCGATGCTCGTTTGCCTGTGTGCCAGCAGCGCTCTGCTCTTGCCTCGCGACAGCGACCAGTTCGGTAAATTGATCGGAACATGCGTGCTGACGGCCGTATTGCTGTCTCTCCTGGGGGTACTCGTCTTCCCCCAACTCGCCATCCATCAAGGGTCCGACGCGTTGGAGCAGCAACTCGCAGGTGCGTGGCGGGGTCACTTCGGCCACAAGAATGTTGCGGCGGCCGCGATGGTGTTCGCCGTGTTCTTCGGCATTTTTTTCATGAAGACCAGATCGTTTTGGTGGGGCGCCCTGATCGTATGCTGTTCCACGGTGTTCCTGTTGAATGCGGGAGGAAAGACATCGGCGGCGATGTTGCCGGCTATCCTCGTCGCGAGCTGGTTTTTCGAACGGATCGGGCCCTTCAGGATCGTGTTTCTGGTCTCCTGCCTGGCGTTGATGAACTACGTTCTGCTATCGGCCGCGATATCGCGCGAAGCTCAAGATCTGCTCATTTCGTTCGGCATCGATCCGACTTTCACGGATAGGGCATCGGTCTGGAAGCTGGCGCTGGGAGCCATCGCAGAGCGGCCCTGGGTCGGGCATGGCTTTCAGACGTTCTGGCAAATGGATGCGCTCGTCTATAGCGAAGAGGCAGACTCGACTTGGGCCGTTACGGCGGCCAACGCGCATAACGGATATCTCGACCAGGCGATCAACGGTGGGTTTCCGCTGCTTCTTCTCATCATGATCTGGCTGGTTTGGCTGCCCTGCCGCCACGCGGGCCTGGCGTTCCGGCGTGCCGAGCATCCCGAGCTGACCCGCTTGTTCGTCCGCTGCTGGCTTTTCATGCTGTTTCTGGCATGCCTCGAAAGTCCGTTTTTCGACAATCACGGTCCCGTTTGGTTCACCATGCTGATCGCCGTGTTCGGTCTGCGCATGCTCGCATACGGAAATTTGAAAGCGACGGGTTATCCAGAGGCCCTGACACGAACCCAGCTCGCATCCTGATCCGAAAATGGATGGACGAATTGAACCGCCTCGCATGACCGATCAGCAGCAGCGCCTCATGCCTGTCGAGGCTGTCATATGCATTCCCACATTCCGGCGCCCGGAATGGCTGCGTCGCACGCTGCATTCAGTGACGGGGCAACACAGCGATTTCGGTTTCGCGATCGTCGTCGTCGACAATGACGCCCAAAATCCGATCGGCGCAGCCCTGGCGAACGAGATCCTGTCGGCGACAACATTGCCGCACAGTGTGGTCGTCGAGCATAGCCAGGGCAATTGTCACGCCATCAATCGCGCCTTCGAAGTGGCGCTCGAGACTTATCCCGCCGCCCAATACGTCCTGATGATCGACGACGACGAAATCGCCTTGCCGGGGTGGCTGCAATCGATGGTCGACCTGTCTTCCGACGTGAGTGCCGATCTCGTCGGAGGGCCCGTGCTGCGCCAGTTCGAGATCCAGCCGGACGCCGCCGTGATGCAGCACCCACTCTTTTCCTCGATCGACGGCGAGACCCGCCCGATAGATCAGCTGCACGGCTCGGGGAATTGCCTGATCCGCCGAAGGGTCTTCGAAACTTTGCCGACACCCCCTTTTGATACCCGCTTCAACTTCCTCGGCGGGGGTGACATGGAATTCTTCGCGCGCTGCCGCCTGGCCGGCTTCAAGACATGGTGGTGTGCGCAAGCCGTGGCGCATGAGTTCGTGTCGCCCGATCGCACCACCGCGTCGTTCCTGGCGAAGCGCTCCGTGAGAACCGGCAGCATCAACTATATGATCGATCGACTGCATAAGCCGCTGGCGATCGCGCTTCTGAAAAACGGGCCGAGTCTCGTTCTCGGCGTCCTACGCGGACTGCGGGTTCTGTTGCGAACCCGCTCACCCCTGCTCGCGAGCCATCCGCTGCTGATGTCGGTCGGCCGTATCGCCGCGAGCCTCGGCTTGCTGCCGAAGCCGTACAAATCGTCATCCTAGAGCCGGATCCGATCAGGTCGGAACAACCTGATCGGTGAATCCGCCTTAGATAGAGAACGCGTGATCCGATCGGGTTGCTGCGCAATCCGATCGGCGCGTGCTCAAGCCCTGCCGGGATCACCCGCGCATGATCGCCGACCGGATGGTGCTCACGGGGGTCTGCGTATGCGACTGGATCATCAATCCGTATTGATCCGGTCGCAGCTGATCGATGAGCTGCGTGACGCCATGTTCGTCGAGCGGGGGGCCGGACCAATAGGTCAGGCAAGGCGATGTCTCGACCAGCTCATGTCGCTGCGACAAGGCCGGATCGCTCGAGACGGCCGCGCCATAAACCAGATACTCGGAAAAATCGCGCTGGCGGGCGAGAACCTCCCACCAAGGCCGACCGTTCACCGCCTCGATACGCTCGGTCATGACACGGACCGTAGCGCGCTCCCATGTGATCATCGACCCGATGAAATCGTCTCCCGGCAAGGGGGGCAGGGCGGTGCCCAAGGCCTTATAGGCGTTCTCCCGCCATCTCACATGATTGACCTGGCCCTGCGTGATCGCTGCCCTGCGGACGAAGAGGGGCACGCGAGCCGAAGCGCCGAGCTCGGAGAGATCCGCTGGCCGGCAAAAGCAGGTGTCGGAATCGATGCAGACGATGCGATCGCTCTGTTGCGCGAGCGTGATCGCGATCTTTCGCAATTGCTGGAGATGCCACCCATAGACGGGAAGGCCGATGCCGGGGCGCCATCGATACCGACGCCCCTGCCACCACCCGACCGTCCAGAAAGGTGGAAGAAGCTCGGAGGTGGCGATCACGTCGCGGCCCGGCCCGGCAAGTTGCGAGAACAAGACGTAGTCCTCGTCGTCGACGACGATGCAATGCCGGGAATGTCCGCTGCAAAAGCGGTCCATCGACTCGCATAGCAACCTGCAGCGCTCGAAATCGCCGTGGTAGCTCGGCGTCACCAAGCAAAGATCACCGATCATTCGCCGTCCCCTATAGCATCGGACCGAAAAGTGGAATCCACTTTCCGGAAGAATCCGATGCGATAACAAATACATAGATCGCCGTTATCGCGTCCACGTGGACGCGCGGCGATCTAGGGCGAACCGCAGCCGCGCGGAACGCATCGATCCAGTTCGCAGGGTGATCCGTTAACGTCACAATCCTAACTTGGCGTTGCACCATCGAAAGACGCCAGAATTCTCCGAGAATGTCGAAGCGCTATCTCATCCTCCTGTCGGATGCCTCCCAGACCTGCGGGGTCGAGGAATTCGCACGGCAGCTCGCGCTCCGGCTGCCCGGTCGAAGCGGGACTTGCGTTTTGGGGGACGGCGCAGCCCGGTTCTCCGAGCGGCTCCGTGACTTCGACGGGATCGTGCTGAATTTCCCGATCGTCGCCTGGAAGAAAAAACTCGTTTCGCCGCTGCTGGTCGCTGCGGCGACCCGCTTGAAACGCAAAGAGGTCGTCGTCGTCCTGCACGAGTGGAAAGCGCTCGACTGGAAACGGAGGGTCGTGCTGGCGCCGGTGATCGCGCTGGCCACCAGGATCATATTCTCGGCGCCCGAGATCGCGGAGGAATTCGACAGGAGCAAGCTGTCGATGGCGGCGGCGGCCGATCGCAGGCTGATCCCGATTCCACCCAACCTGCTGGCGCCTCCGGAGCTGCGAGCATCTTCGGTGAGCGAGGCCCTTCGCGAGCAGCGTCGCCAGGGTCGCCTGATCCTGGGGCAGTTCGGGTCGATCTATCCGAAAAAGCAATCGACGGCGGTGCTGCAGGTCGCCGAGAGGCTGATCGCTCGCGGGCAAGACGTGTTCGTCGTCTTCGTCGGCTCGTTCATCAAGGGAACGGATGACGTCGAGCGGGAATTCTTTCGGCTCGTGCAGACGCTGGGGCTCGCGGAACATGTGCTCGTGACCGGCTATATCGACGATGACCGCGAGCTCTTCGCGATCTTCGAACCGGTCGACGTCTTCTGCTACGTTTTTTCGGAGGGCCTTACCTCCCGCCGGGCCAGCGTGCTCGCCGCAGCGCTTTTCGGTAAGCCCGTCGTCGTCAACGCGCCCGTCCGCAAAGATGCGCTGCAGCACCACGCTCTGTATCGGAAGCTGATCGATGCTGGCGCCATCCGTCTGGTCCCGACCGATGCCGATGCCGACACCGTCGCGGACGCCATCGAAAATTTGACCGCCGTTCCTCCTGAACGCGTGGAATTCGCCTCGGCAATCGATGAGGTCTGGCGGACGGTTGGGAAGACGATTTGCCCCTGACGGCGACCGCTCATCGGGACCGCCTCGCTAGGACAATCTTGTCATTTCGAGTGCATCACGATCTGCCACACCGCGATAGCGTTCGTCCTGAGATAGCGACCGAGGAGCCGACGTGGCTCCAATATGGTGCGATAGACCCATTCCAGCCCGGCGGCTTGCATCCAGCGCGGCGCACGGGAATTCCGCCCCGACAGAAAGTCGAACAGACCGCCGGACGTTTTGATCACGCCGACCCCGTGAAGCCGGTCGATATTGCGGGAAACGAAACGCTGCTCGAGCGGCACACCCAGGCCGATCCAAAGTATATCCGGCCGCAGGGAAGAGATTTCCTCGACGATATCGGCCTCTTGCTCCGGTTCGAAATATCCTGACCGCGCGCCTATGATCGTCAGCTTCGGATATGCCTTCGTCATTTGCAGGACAGCCGCGCGATTGACCTCAGGCGTCCCGCCGAAGAAATAAAAGCTGACGCCAGCGTCCTCCGCCAAGGCCGCGACGTCATGTATGAGATCGGTGGTCGCGACGCGTTCCCGCAGTGGTACTCGCGACACGAGGGACGACAGGAGGACCATGGGCATCCCGTCGGGATGGATCTGGTCCGCTTCCAGGAGAAGGTCGCGAAACGCTGCATCGCTTCGCGCGAGCGCGATGACCTGACCGTTCGCCGAGGTTGAATAGAACGGCCGCTGCTTTTGGCCTCGCGCCCGCAGAGCGGTGTCCACCAGCAAGCGCGCGGACGCTTGCCTATCCGACGCCGTGATGGGTAAGCCACCGATCGTGGTCGTCGGCTCCTCCCCAACTACAGGCATGCGACGCCTCCAATAGCTCCGATACGGTCTCGCGATCCGTTCGCGGAGCTTGATCGCACAGGGGCCCGGACCTTTCCAGCAGAGGTCATGAATATCGCTAACGATCAGATTCGGGTGCTGCCAGCCACATCCTCGGCGGCAGGGCGAGGGTAGGGCTCGTCCGGTACGATCGTCGATCCTCGCTGGGCTGGTGGATCAAACGCTGGCATCGGGGGCGCGCGTCGTTCTCCGGTGGCCCCCCGAAGCGTCCGCGTCAACGGTTTTTCGATCGCAAGATAGACGAGCGACGCCAGAAGCAGAGCCCACAGGGTGGCGACGAACGGATATGGCCAAGCACCAAAACCGTATTGCGCGCCGAGGCGAACGAAGATGGCGGTCGCCATCGGCAACGTGACGACATGCGTCAGGTAGAGGGAGTAGGATATGTCGCCGAGATGCAGGGCGGGCCGGAAAGGGGCATGTCTGGCCAGTCCTTCCAGCTGAAGGCTACCGAGCACGACCATCATAGCGGGGATGCCATATGCGATCGACCGCGGAACCGATTCCATATCGGCCATCCAGATGACCAGGCAGAAGGACAGGCCGATCAGAAGCAGGCCCAGCGGCGTGCCGAGCGGCCTCACCCTCGTGAACATATAGCCCGCCAGCAGACCGAACAGGAACTCGATGACGATGTCGTTGCCATAGAAGGAGACGGGCCCCGTCGATTTCGAGGTCTGGACCGCGACCAGGACGCCGATGACGATCGCCGAGGTCAGGATGATCCGGAGCCGCCGAGGCGCGAAAAGACCGATCGCCACCGCGGCATAGAAATACATCTCGTAATTCAGCGTCCAGCCAGGGATTAGCACCGGCCAGAAGCCCTCATAGGCTGGATTGGACCACGGCAGGAAAAGGAACGACGCCAGGATGTGGCTCGCGTCCAGGCGTGTGCTGACGAACATGGTGGGCGCGACATAGGCCCCGGCGACGATCAGCGCCGTCAGCGACCAGTAGAGCGGAACGATCCTGATCGCCCGCCTCAGCAGAAAATGTCCCGGCTTGGCGTCGATCTCGATGGCGGCGACGTACATGATGAAGCCGCTGATGACGAAGAATATGTCGACGCCCCAGATTCCAATGGAGGCATAAGGCAGGTGCTGGTCGGGGGATATCCTCGAGGTTTGCGTATCGAGATGGGCATAGACGACGAGCAGTGCAGCCAGACCGCGGAGATATTGGATCACGACAACCATCAAAACCGGTCCATTTGCGCTTCGAGTTGTCGCGGAGTGAAACGCGCCGGCTTATCGGCCGCAGACGCACCTGAACAGAGCAAGGCCCGTGCCGTCCGGACGCAAGGTCGATGGCAGAAACCGGCCGCCGGTGCCGCGATGCGCGGCGCCCGCCGCGCTGCACAGCCATTCTCGTTGGCCGACCTGGCGAAGACGATGTTGAGAGTGTGGGGGGCGCAAGAGCCGAAAAGCTCCGCGATAGAGACGGTAATGTCCGGTTTCGGGACAGACTGCAGCGTCGGCTTCCCACCCTGCCTTTGAGGGCATCGAAAGCGCTTCGGTTGGGTTACCAGCCGCTTCGGCGTATCCTGGCAGCTCAATCTCGCCTGGTGGGCATCGAAGCTTCGATCAGAAGGGAGACGACCATGAAGATTGTGACCAGTTTGGGCTTCCGGGGCCAGTGCCGCGAGGCGTTCGAGTTCTATGCCAGGGTCCTGGGCGGAAAGATCACCGCGGCGATACCCTATGGCGACGCGCCTCCCGGCATGCCGATCACAGACGAGAAGTACAAGACCTGGCTGATGCATTGCTGGCTCGAAGCCGGCGACCAGGCGCTGATGGGCGCCGACATGGATGTTGGCTGGGCCCCCAATATCGACAAGCCCAAGAACGGCTTCGACGTCACCTTGCACACCAAGGACCAGGCCCAGGGCCAGCGCTGGTTCGATCAACTGGCTGAAGGGGGCAAGGCGGTCATGCCGTTCGCGGAAACCTTCTGGTCGCCCGGCTTCGGCTCGCTCGTCGACAGGTTCGGTGTTCCATGGATGATCAATGTCATTCCGGCCGCTGATTGGAGGCCGCAGGGCTGATCCACACCAAATCCTGTTAAAATCGCGGCGCTTCGGCGCCGAAGCGCCGCGACCTGGTCTGCCGTTAGCCTGATTGGTGCTTCGGAGCTTGCATGATCGCGAAACACAAGGCCCCGGAGCAGGCGCAGACCAGAAATCCGATGTCGAAGCGCCCCGTCAGCGTCAGCAGCAGGGCAAACATTGCCGGCGCGACGACATAACCGAGAAAGATGATCAGGGTTGCCCCGGCAGATGCCTCCCGCACGAGGTGGGATGGGCAAGCGCGGGCAATCTCCGAGAGATGAACGCCATTCCAGCTGGATACGCTGATGCCGGCGACCGCGGTCAATGCGCAGAAAGCAGGAAAGGCCCAGCTTGGTCCGACGAAGGCCATGACGAGCGACGTCAGCCCGGATGCAAGGCCGATCAGGCCGAGCAGCCGTCGGGGTGAGCCGTACCGGTCGGCGAGCCAGCCGAGGAATATCCGGCCTATGACACTCGTGGCCTGCATGATCGCGAAGGCGACGCCGGCGGCTTTGAGATCGTAACTAAGGACGGAAACCGCGAAGGTCATCAGATAGGCAAACCAGATGCCCTGTCCGACCGCGAGGCATGCGCCCGCCGCTGCGAGCCGGATGAGCGAGGCCGATGCCATGACGGCCGACAGTGACGAGACGATATTGGCGGGCGAAAAGAGCGCGCGCAACGTCAGGGCCTCGTCCCGCTTGCGGCCGGCATCGAGACCCGCACGCATCGGCTGCACGGCCAGGATGATCGCCAGAACGAACAGTCCCGGCACGAGCAGCGAGATCCGCCAGCCAAAGGCCGCGGCGATGGGGGGCAGGACCAGCCCGGCGATGATGCCGCCCATGGGCACGCCTGCCTGCTTGATCGAGAAGATCATGGCCCGTCGCTGCGGCGGGGCCGTTCTGTGAAGAACGTCGTTGCCGGCCGGCGAGGATGGGCCATAGCCGAGCCCGATCAGGAGAGATGCCATTGCGGCCGTTGCCGAGAAGGGCGGCAGCAGCAATGTCACGCCGAAGACGCCGAGCAGGAGACCAGCCTGCAATGCGCGCACGGAGCCGAGCCGGCGCAGGAACGGCGCACCGAGCGCAAGAAACAGGATCGACCCCAGCGTGTTCATGCTGGCGAGATAGCCGACCACCGCGTCCGACCAGCCGCGTTCGGCGGCGAGCGCCGGCGCCAGTGTCGGCGGGATGCGCGACAGGAACGCGGTCGCCATCTGCACCGCCACCATCGTCACGAGTGCGGTCAGCCAGGAAGACTCGTGGTCCGCCGGCTTGCTGGCTGGCATCGGCGTCAGGCGGCCTGCTCGCGCCAGCGCAGGCAGGCGACGCCATGCCCGCCCTCGAGCTCGACCTGCGGCTCGATCTCGGCGCAGGCCTGGATCGCGAGCGGGCAGCGGGTGCGGAAGCGGCAGCCGGATGGAACGTTGGAGGGATCGGGCGGCTCGCCCTGGAGCGTGAAGTTCTCGGTGACGCGGGGTCCGCCTATGCGGGGCGCGGCTGCGAGCAGCGAACGCGTATAGGGATGGCGCGGCGTATTGAAGACGTCAGTGGTCGCTCCGATCTCGACGATGCGTCCCAGATACATGACGACGACGCGGTCGCAGATCGAGCGCACGACGGCGAGGTCATGGCTGATGAACAGATAGGTCAGGTCGAATTCGCGCCGGAGATCGCGAAACAGGGCGAGCACCGTCGCTTGCACGGAGACGTCGAGGCCCGAGGTCGGCTCGTCGAAGATGATGAGTTGCGGCCCGAGCACGAGGATGCGGGCGAGCCCGACGCGACGCTGCTGGCCGCCGCTGATCTCGTGCGGATAGAGGTCGAGATGGGCCTGGGGCAGGCCGACCGCCTTGACGATCGCCTGGACATGCTCCTCGCGCCTGGCGCGGGGCCAGTCGGTGTGGATGATCAGCGGTTCGTGCAGCGAGCGGCGCAGCGTCCAGCGCGGATCGAGCGAGGCGCCGGGGTCCTGATAGACATATTGCAGCCGCGCCCTGACCTCGGCCGCCCGCTTCTGGCCCGGCGAGGCGATGCGCGCGCCGGCGAGTCGGACCTCGCCTTGCGTCGGCTCATGGATGCCCATCAGCGTCTTGCCGAGGGTCGACTTGCCGCAGCCGGATTCGCCGACGATCCCCAGGACTTCGCCCTTCGCGACCGAGAAGCTGACATCGTCGAGCGCGCGCAGCGTGCCGACGCGGCGGTTCAGGAAGCCGCGCACCGGGAAATGGCGGGCGAGCCCCGCGACGTCGAGCAGGGCAGGCGATGGCTCCGGCGAGCGGTGTTCGGATGCGCGCGGCTCAGACATGGACGGCCTCCGCGCTGGCGGTCACGGGATGATGGCAGGCGACGAGATGCCCGCCATGGCTTTCCGCCAGGGCCGGACGGGTCTCGTGACAGAGTTCCGTCGCACGCGGGCAGCGCGGGTTGAAACGGCAGCCGGATGGCGGGGTGAGGGGACTCGGCACGCCGCCGGGAATGCCGACCGGGTCGCGCCCCGGCTCCGGCAGGCTGTCCAGCAGCATGCGGGTATAGGGGTGGCGCGGGTCGGCGAAGAAGGCCTCGCGCGGCGCGATCTCGGCGGTCTGGCCGGCATACATCACGACGATGCGGTCGCAGATCTCCCAGGCTGCGCCGAGATCATGCGTCGTGAACAGCACCGAGACGCCGCGCTCGACCGCGAGCCGCCGCAGCAGGCCGAGGATCTGGGCCTGGACCGTGACGTCGAGCGCGGTCGTCGGCTCGTCGGCGATGATCAGGCGCGGCTGCGGCAGCAGCGCCATCGCGATCATCACGCGCTGGCGCTGTCCGCCCGACAATTCGTGGGGGTATTTTGCCAGGATGGCGCGCGGCTGCGGCAGCTGGACGGCGTCGAGCATCGCGATCGCCGCGTCCTCGTCGGCGCGGCGATGCCCGCCGAAGCGCGAGCCTGCCGGGCGCGGCGCCTTCCAGCGCATCAGGTCGGCGATCTGGGTGCCGACCCTGAACAACGGATTGAAGCTGGCGAACGGGTCCTGCGGCACGAAGGTCACGACCCGGCCGCGGATGCTCTCGGCCGCCTTGCCGCCGCGCAGCATGTCGACGCCGTCGAGCCGGATATGGCCGCTGCCGATCTCGGTCAGCCCTTCCGGCAGGGTGCCGAGGATCGACCTTGCGAGCGTCGTCTTGCCGCAACCGGATTCGCCGACGAGCCCGACGATCTCGCCCGGCTTCACCGCGAGGTCGATCATGTCGAGCACGCGTGCCGGGCCCTTCTCCGTGCGGAAGCTGAGCGAGAGCTTGCTGATGTCGAGAAGTGCGGTCATCGGGTCAGACGCTTCGCCGCGTGCGCGGATCGAGGATGTCGCGCAGCCCGTCGCCGAAGAGGTTGAAGCCGAGCACCGTCAGGAAGATCGCGATGCCGGGCGCCAGCGCATACCACCAGGCCTCGGGCAGGTATTCGCGGCTCTCGGCGATCATGCGGCCCCATTCCGGCGTCGGAGGCGGCGCGCGAGTCCGAGGAAGCCCAGCGTCGCGGCAGTGAGGATCGTCGCGCCCATGCCGATCGAGGTGCGCACGATGATCGGCGAGGCGATGTTGGGCAGGATGTGCAGGACGATGACGCGCCAGGGCGAGGCGCCGAGCGCCACGGCGGATTCGACGAAGACCTCGTTTCGCATCGAGCGCGTCTCGGCATAGACGAGCCTCGCCCAGAACGGCCAGTAGGTCAGCGACAGCGCCAGGATGACGTTCTCGATCGAGGGCCCCAGCGTCTGCGCGATGGCGATGGCGAGCACGATTTGCGGCACGGCGAGGAAGATCTCGGCCACCCGCATCAGCGCATCGCTGAACCAGTTCTTGTAATAGCCCGCGACGAGGCCGATCGGCACGCCGATCAGCAGCGCCGAGCCGACCGCGATGCCGGCGAGCATCAGCGTGATGCGGGCGCCGAAGAGCAGGCGGCTGAAGATGTCGCCGCCCATGCGGTCGGTGCCCATCAAGGCCTCCGGCGCGGGTGGCATCAGACGTCGCTCGATGTGGAAATCGAAGACATCGTTGGGGTAGGGGGCGAGCAGCGGCGCGAAGATCGCCGCGATGACCAGCAGGGCGAGCAAGGTGGCGCCGAGCAGCGCGGCCCTGTCGCGGGCGAAGCGTTTGACCAGATCCATCAGGCGGCTCCGCGCGGATCGATCGCCGCCTGCAGCATGTCGACGAGGAGGTTGATGAAGACGAAGAGCGCTCCCGTGCAGAGCGTGAAGCCCATCACGGCGTTGTAGTCGGATTGCAGGATCGAGCGCACCGCATAGGCGCCGAGGCCCGGCCAGTCGAACACCGTCTCGACCACGACCGCGCCCGCGAGCAGGATGCCGAAGATCAGCCCGAGCTGCGTCACCGTCGCGGTCAGGGCCATCCGCAGCACATATTTCCAGACGATCACGCGGCGCGGGAAGCCCATCGCCGTCTGATAGGCGACCGAGGGCGAGTTGATCACGCCGATGACGCCATTGCGGGTGAAGCGCACGACGGTGGCCGCCGCCGGCAGGGCGAGCGTCAGGGTGGGCAAGACCATGTGCCGCAGCGCCGAGACCAGCGCCTCTCGATCGCCGGCGATGAGCGCATCGACGACCATCAATCCACTGACGGGTTCCGGCGGAAAGCCGTCGAGGCGGCCCGACAGCGGCAGCCAGCCGAGCTTCATCGAGAACAGGAACTGCAGCTGCATCGCGAACCAGAAGGAGGCGACCGCGAGACCCGAGACGGTGACGACACGCAGGATGTGGTCGAGCCAGGAATTGCGATGCAGCCCGCAGAGCACGCCGAGCGGGATGCCGAGCAGCGCCGCGACCAGCACGGCGACGAGGGTGAGCTCGAGCGTCGCCGGCAGCCTTGTCGCAAGGTCGTCGATGATCGGCTGCTGGGTGAACAGGCTGACGCCGAGATTGCCCCGGGCGACGTCGCTCACATAATTCAGGAACTGCACCGGCAGAGGCTTGTCGAAGCCGAAGCGCTCGCGCACCTGCTGGACCTGCTCGGCGGAGGCGTTTTCGCCCGCCGCCAGGAAGGCCGGATCGATCGGCACGACGCGCGACAGGATGAAGACGATGGCGAGCAGCCCGAGCAAGGTCGGGACGAACCAGATCAGCCGGTTGGCGACCATGGAGAGCCAGTTCATGCTGCAGCCCTTGCCGTCGGCCTCGCCATCAGCCCGCGATCCTCATCGCTTCTGCGAGGCCCAGCGGATGTCCTGGCCATTGCTGACCGGGGAGAAGCGGATGCCCTCGACCTTGCTCGAATAGGGTCCGTACCATTTGGTGTTGTAGACGAAGATGCCGGCGGCATCGTCATTCACCATCTGGGTCATCTCCTCGTAGAGCTTCTGCCTCTCCACCTGGTCGCCCGACACCAGTGCGCGGTCGAGGCGCTTGTCGAATTCCGGGTTGCTGTAATAGGAGAAGGTGCGCGTGCCGTGATAGCGCGTGCCGTAGAGTTCGCCGACCCAGTTGTTGGGATCGACATAGTAGGTGCTCTTCCAGAGCGGCACGATATCGGCCTGCGTGTTGGCGCTGCGCATCCGGCCCGACACCATCGACCAGGGTGAGACCTCGACCACGACCTCGACGCCGATCTGGCGCAGCGTGTTCTGGAACAGGGTCGCGGCCTGCTCGGATTCGCTGAAGCCGGCGAGCGCGTTGATGGTGATCGGCCGCAGCGGCTCGGTGACCTTCTTCAGCTCCTCGCGGGCCTTGTCGAGATCGTAGCTGTAGCCCTTCAGGCCGGCGGGCGTGCCCCAGATGTTGTTCGGGTTCGGTCCCGGATTGCGTGAGACGGAACTCTTCATGATGTTGGCGATGAAGCCGTCATAGTCGAAGGCATAGGCCAGCGCCCGGCGGAAGTGGACGTTGTTCATCAGCGGCTTGCTGTTGTTCAGCGCGAGGATGAAGACGCGCATCGATTCCTGCTCGATGATCTGCACGTTCGGCGATTGCCTGAGACGCTGGATCTGGTCGTAGGGCAGATAGCCGTCGGCGCCCTGATAATCGCCGCGGATCAGGCCGAGCACGCGCGTATTGGTCTCGAGCACCGTGCGGAACTCGAGATCGTCGAAGGGCTGGCCGGTCCAGCCGGCGAAATGCTCGGGGAAGCGGCGGGCGGTCCAGCCGACGGCAGGATCGTGCCGGCGCAGCGCGTAGGAGCCGCTGCCGGCCTCGTTGCGCGCGAGCCAGGCTTCCGCCCAGTCGCCGTTCTTCTCGTTCGCCTTCACCAGCGCACTGTTGACGACCAGGATGTCGGGGACGGTGGTGAGAAAGATCGCCGAGGGCTGCACCAGGTTGAAGACGACGGTATGCGCGTCGGGCGCCTTGGTCGTGCCGGGCTTGATCGCGTCGAGATAGAGGCTGGCGGCGCCCTTCTTCAGCGCGATCAGGCGCTCGATCGAATAGACCACGTCCTCCGCGGTGAGCGGCTTGCCGTCGTGGAACTTGGCGTCCCGGCGCAGCTTGAAGGTGTAGACCTTGCCGTCCTCGGAGACGGTGTGGCTCTCGGCGAGCCAGGGGATCATCTTCGGCGGGTTGTCGACCCAGCGATAGAGCCCGTCATAGAGGTTGAAGCGGGTCGCCGCGCGGGCGGTGTCGAAGATCGTATGGGGGTCGAGATTGTCGTAGGGGCTGTTGTTGGCATAGACGAACTTGCCGCCGGCCTGGGCGGATGCGCCCTCGAAACCGACCGTGGAGAGGGCGACGGAGCCAAGAACCGTCTTCAAGGCGTCTCTGCGTGTCGTCGTCATGCCGTCCTCCGAGTGGTCGCTGGTTTCAGGGGCTGCCGGTTACGGAAATGACCTGGCCGGTGATGAAGTCCGCATAGTCCGAGGCGAGGAACATCACGGCATGCGCGATGTCCTGCGGCGTGCCGGCGCGGCGGCGCGCGGTGTTGGCGATCATGCCTTCCTGCCGCTCCGGCGAATAGGACTGCCATTGCCGCTCATAGTCCGGACTGGTGCGCTGGAAGCCGGGCGCGACCGCATTGACCGTGATGCCGAAGGGGCCGAGCTCCTGGCCGAGCTGGCGGGCGAGGCCGATCTCGCCGGCCTTGGCCGAGGCATAGGCCTGGATGCCGGTCAGCGAGGTGCGCAGGCCCGCGCCGCTGGCGATGAAGACGATGCGGCCCTTGCCGGCCTGCTTCATGCCGGGCGTTACAGCCTGGGCCGAGAGGAAGGCCCCGGTCAGATTGACGTCGAGCACAGCGCGCCAGGCCGCCTCGTCGACATCCTCCAGCGGCGTCGCGCTCTGGCCGAGCACGCCGCCGGCGACATAGACCAGCACGTCGGGGCTGCGGCCGGAGGCGGCTTCGCTCGCGGCGATCCAGGCGCGGACCTGCGCCTTGTCGAGGAGGTCGAGCTCCGTCCTGTGCGCCGGCAGTCCCTCCAGCTCCTGGCCGAGCCGGTCGCCGGCGAAGACCTTGGCGCCGCGTGCGGCGAAGGCCTCGACGATCCCGCGCCCGATGCCGCGTGCGGCACCCGCGATCAGGACGGACTGGCCTGCGAAACCGATGTTCATGCGACCTTTTCCACATTGCGAGGGGCGATCTGCGGATAGAGCCGCAGAAGGCTCGCATAAGCGCGCTCGATCGCCGCAATCGGATCGGACTCGGCTGCGGCATCCGCGTTCACGAGCGCGAAGATTTCGTGCTTGAGGAAGAAGCGCCATTCGATCGGCAGGGCAAAGAGCGTTTCCGAGAGGTGGTCCCAGGCATGGTCGGACCAGATGCGCTCGAAGGACAGCCGCTCCTTGTCGAAGACGAGACCGCTGGGGCGCTCGCCCGGTCCGGCCCGCAGGACCTGCGTGGCCGCCTCGTCGAACTTTCCGCCGTTGATGACGACACCGTAGTCGCGGGCGCCTTCAGCCGAGACCTTGCCCTGCGCGACGTCGTCCATGACCTCGGTCACGGGCCGCTCGAAGGGGTCGCCCCAGCCGCCGGCGCCGGCGGCCGAGATCATCAGGACGTCGCCCGGCGCGCAGCGCACCACATCGGTGTTGCCGAGGCTCTCTTCGCGCTCGGTGCCGGGATTGCGGAGGAAATCGCAGGTCGCGCCGGGCTGTCCGCCCTCGAGGCCCCAGCAGGAGAAGCGCACGCGGTCGCGGTTGCGTGCGGTCACGACCGAGTTCGGCGTGAACATCTGGAAGGTCATCTGTGCGGCAAGGCCGCCACGATAGCGGCCGGCGCCGCCGCTGTCGGGTACGAGCTGGTAGCTGAGCACGCGGATCGGCACCTCGGATTCGGTGATCTCGATCGGTGTGTTCTTCAGGAAGGAGTTGGAGCCGTCCTGTCCGTCCTCCTTCGCCCAGCCGCCACCGCCGCCGGTGATCGGGTTGATCGAGGCCATGGCGAGGCGCCCCGTCCGGCTGTCGGTGGTGCGGACATTGAGGATGCCGCCGCCACCGGCTGGGCCGGCCGGCAACCTGTCGGGCAAGGCGAGCGAGAAGGCGCCGACGACCATGCCCTGGATGCGGGCGCAGGTCAGGCTGCGCATGCCTGTCGCCGCCGGATAGACCGGGTTGACCACCGAGCCTTCCGGCAGGATGCAGCGCACCGGCCGCAGCAGCCCGGCATTGAGCGCGACGGTGGGATCGAGCGAATAGACGACGTAGTTGTAGCCGACCAGCGGCAGGATGTGGCGCGGCAGGCCGCCGGTCGGCATGTTCAGCGCCGACTGCAGTTGCGGGTCGCTGCCGGTGAAGTCGAACACGGCCTCGTCGCCGCTGACGCGTACGGTCAGCTTCAGCCGGCAGGGCACGCCTCCCGGGCTGTCCTCGTCGATATAGTCGGTAAAGACGTAGTCGCCGTCCTGCATCGAGGCGAAGAGACGCCTGGCCTGCCGGTCCGCGAGATCGAGCACGCCATAGGTCGCCGCGCAGACCGTCTCGACCCCGAAGCGGGCGATGGCGTCCCGGATCTTGCGCTCGCCGGTCTTGAGCGAGGCGATCTGCGCCGTCAGGTCGCCCCAGTTCTGGTCGGGCATGCGGACATTGCGCAGCATGATCGCGAGCACCTGCTCGTTCATCACGCCGGCCTCGACCAGCTTCATCGGCGGGATGCGGATGCCTTCCTGCTGGACCTCCGTCAGCGCCCGCGAGAGCGAGGCCGGCACCGCGCCGCCCATGTCGGTGTTGTGGATATGGCCGACCGCGAAACAGACCAGCGTCTCGCCCTCGAAGATCGGCATCCACAGGTGGATGTCCGGCGCATGGGTGCAGACATAGCCGGAATAGGGGTCGTTGGTGATGCAGATGTCGCCCGGCCTGTAATCGGGAATCGCGTCGATCGCGCCCTTGTAGTCCAGTCCGATGAACCAGGTCGCGCCGAGGTCCTTCGGGCTCGCGAAGGTCTGGCCGCAGGGCGTGGTCAGGCCGCTGGTGAAGTCCTCCGTCTCCTTGACGAAGGCCGAATGGGCCGTGCGCAGGAGCGTATAGGCCATGCTCTCGGCAGCCGCCTCGAAATGGCTTTTCAGGATCTGGAGCGTGACCGGATCGAGCGTTGGCTTGATGGTCGCGGTCATGGTGTGAGCCGTCATGACATCTGCGCCCTGCTCAGGATGAGGTTGCCATAGCCGTCGACCTTGCCCGTGAAGCCGGGCGGCGCCCAGGTCGTCGTGTCGTCCTGGATGATCACGGCGGGGCCGGCGAAGCGGCTTCCCGGCTTCAGGTCGCGGCGCCGGAACAGGCCAGCGGCGATCTCGCTGCCACGATGGCTCACCGTCACGGTTTCCTGCGGCGCGACGTCGGTCGCTGCGACGATGCGCTCGGAGAAGGAGGGTTTCGGCGTCTTTCCGGCGATGACGACGCGGAGCGCGACGAGCTGCACCTGCGCCTTCTCGTCGGCATGGCCGTAGATTTCGGCATGGCGGGCGTGGAAGGCGTCGATGATCGCCTTGTCGTTCCCCTCCGTAATCCAGCTTTCCGCGATCGGCGTCTCGATCTCGTAGGACTGACCGCGATAGCGCATGTCGCCGGAGACCGTCAGTGTGGCTTCGCCCTCATGGCCCTGGCTGCCATGGAGCCAGTTGCGCGCCTCGCCGACGAGCCCCGCTAGCGCCTGGCCGATGGCCGGCATGGTCGTGGCGTCGACGTCGAGGAAAACGACGCGGACGAAATCGGAGCGCAGATCCGCGAGCAGGCCGCCGAGCGCAGCAAGCACGCCTGGCGTCTCCGGCACGATGACGGTCTCCATGCCCATGGCCTCGGCCAGCAGGCAGCCCAGCATCGGGCCGGCGCCGCCGAAGGCGAGCAGCGCATAGCCGCTCGGCTCCTCGCCGACCTGCGAGAACAGCCGGCTGACCTCGCGATACATGTTGGCGACGGCGAGATCGATGACGGCCTCGGCCGTGGCGGCGGGGTTGCGGGCGAGGCCCCGCGCGAGAGGCTCGACCACGGCGAGCGCCTTTGCGCGATCGACATTGACCGCGCCGTAGCCGAGCTCGGCGGCGCCGAGCACGCCGGTGACGGCGAAGGCGTCCGTGATCGTCGCCCGCTCTCCGCCGCTGCCATAGCAGGCCGGGCCGGGCTTCGAGCCGGCGCTTTCGGGGCCGACGCGCAGGACGCCGAGCGAATCCACGCTGGCGATGGAGCCACCGCCTGCGCCGATCGAGGAGACCGAGACCGTCGGCAGATAGATCGGATAGCGCCCGACCAGTTCGCCGGAGCGGAAATCGGGCATGCCGTCGCGCAGCAGGGCGACATCGGCGCTGGTGCCGCCGATATCGAGGCTCATCACGCGGGGGAAGCCGGCGCGTTCCGCGACGAAGCCGGCGCCGATGACGCCTGCCGCCGTGCCCGAGAGCAGCATCTCGATACTGCGCTCCTTGCCGGCTGCGGCGGTCATCACGCCGCCATTCGACTTGGTGATCATCGGCGCCGGGCCGACGCCGCGTTCGCGCAGCGCCGCTTCCAGCCGGCCGATATAATGCGAGACGCGCGGCTGCACCGCGCCGTGGATGCAGGCCGTGATGGTGCGCTCATATTCGCGCACGATCGGCCAGACATCGGCCGAGCAGAAGACGGGAAGCTCCGGACGCATCCGGTTCAGTGCCTGCTTGACCAACCGCTCATGCGCCGGGTTGGTGTAGCTATGCAGGAAGGCGAGCACGATGCCCTCGGCACCGGCGGCTTCCGCTTGCGCCAGCGCCGCCGCGATCGCATCCTCCTCCGGCACGGTTTCGGCCTTGCCGTCGGCGTTCATGCGCTCGCGCAGCGGGATCACCCGGTCGCGCGGCACCAGCGGCGGCGGGCGCCGCGAGAACAGGTCGTAGGGGTCGGGGATCTTCAGCCGGGCGAGCTCGAGGACATCGCGAAAACCCTCGGTGACGAAGAGGCAGAGGCGCGCGCCCGTGCCCTGGATCACGCTGTTCACGCCCACGGTCGAGCCATGCGTGAAATAGCTGACCTCGCGCGGGGAGATGCCGAAGCGGCGCTCGATCTCGTCCAGGCCCTGTAGCACCTCGGCGCCCGGCGCATCCGGCCGCGACAGCACCTTCAGCGTATGCAGCCCGAAGGACGCCTCGTCGAAGACGCAGAAATCGGTGAAGGTGCCGCCGATATCGACGCCGATGCGATAGCCCACGGTTCAGCTCCGTCCATTCGCAGCGGTGATGTCAGGCAAGCCCCGTGCCGTCATGCCCGCTTCATCCGCGCAGTGGCGCGCGATCTCGGCATGGGTCGCAAACCAGACCGAGCCCTTCGCCTTGGCGGCGCGGATGACCTCGTCGAGGATCCAGATGCGCGAGCGGTGGCCGATCTGGTGCGGGTGCATGGTGAGCTGGAACAACCCGCCTTCCTGCGCCGCGAGATCGAGCTCGCGCAGGAAGATGTCGAGCACCATTTGCGGCCCGCCATGGGGCCGCAGCGCCGCGAAACGGTCCATGCTGAAATAGACCGCGTCGTCGCGGATCCATTCGACCGGGATCTCGACGATGCCGGAGGGCTGCCCCTGGTCGAGCAGCTCATAGGGCTCGTCATCGGCCATCAGCGAGGAATCGTAGAGCAGCCCGATCTCGCGGATGATCTTCAGCGTCCAGGGGCTGAAATCCCAGGAGGCGGTGCGCATCCCGACCGGGCGTGTGCCCGCGAGCCTGGTCAGCACGTCGCCGGCGCGCAGCGCCAGGTCGCGCTCGGTCTCGTAGTCGAGCCCCGAATTCAGCTCGTGGATCCAGCTATGGATGCCGATCTCGTGCCCGGCGGCGGCCGCCGTTTCGATCTCGCGCTCGTTCAGCATGGCGGCGACGGCCGGCATGAAGAAGCTGGCGGGAACGCCATGGCGATGCAGCATCGCCAGGATGCGCGGCATGCCGGCGCGCGCTCCGTACTGGCCCTGGCTCAGCTTCGAATAGGAACGGCCGCCATTGCGCAGTTCGATGGTCTCGTGATCGCTGTCGAAGGAGAGCGCGACGGCGAAGGTCGCCCCGTCTTTCCAGCGCGCCGGCTTCAGCGAGCGCCCGGCGCGGACATGCTCGACGGCCCCGCGCCAGACATCCTCGGGCCAGGTCCAGGGATCGGTCTTGGGGGGGACTGGAGAGATCATTCTTTGACGCTCAGCAATTGTACTGGAAGCCGTCGACGACGAGCGCCTGGCCGGTCATGAAGCAGGGTTCGGATGCCGCGAGGAACAGCACCAGCTGGGCGACGTCTTCCGGCTTTCCCATGCGTTGCAATGCGATGCCGGCCTGTGCCAGGGCGGCGCCGCGCTCGCGGGTCAGCGTGTTGCCGAGCTCGGTCTCGATCACGCCGGGGCAGAGCGCATTGACCAGGATCGTGGGGCCGAGTTCCTTGGCGAGCGCCTTGGTCATGCCGATGATGCCGGCCTTGGCGGCGGCATAGGCGAAGCGGCTGACGGCCGCGGTCACGCCGCCGGTATGGGCGTTGAGCGAGGACATCGAGACGATGCGCCCGCCGCCCTGCGCCTGCATCACCGGGGCAACCGCGCGGATGTAGTTGAAGCAGCTCTTCAGGTTGATCGCGATGGTGCGGTCGAACTCGTCTTCCGTGATCTCGAGAATGCCCTTCGGCATCGAGCGTCCGGCATTGTTGACCAGCACGTCGATGCGGCCGAACTGCGCGACGGTCTCGTCCGCGACACGCTGCGCTTCGGCGAAGGACGAGACGTCCGCCTCGAAGGTCAGGGCCTTGCGGCCCATCTCGCGAATCTCTCCGGCGGTGCGATCGAGCTCAGGGCGCAACAGGTCGACGAGCGCGATGTCGAACCCGGCCCCGGCCAGCGCTTTGGCACAGGCCCGGCCGATGCCTCTGGCGCCGCCGGTCACGATCGCCACGGATGGGCTGTGCGATGCCTTCATCTGCCGAATTCACCCCGCCGAACGTCTTGAATTCATCTCGATTGAAGGGGAGCGTATCGTCGGCTAAGTTGTCCGCCAAGGTGGATTTGGTTCACATACATGAATACCGAAGTGAAATCGGGCGCCCGCATGCTCGACCTCCTCGAGTACCTTGCGGGCTGTTCCGAGCCCGTCAAACTCAAGGACATCGTCGCCACATTGGGCTTTCCCAAGAGCAGCGCGCATGCGCTCGCTCAGACGCTGGTTTCGCGTGGCTATGCCATCCAGGATTCGACCGAGCGCTACGTGCTGGTCCATGCCAGCCGGCACCGATCGGCGACGCGCGCGCACGAGGCGCGCCTGCTCTCCGCCGCGCATCCCGTGATGGAGCAGTTGCGCGACGTCTCCGGCGAGACGGTCGTGCTAGCGGTTCGCAACACGCGCGGGGAGTCGAAGCGCCTCGCGAAATGCGTCAGCCGCCAGGCCATTCGCTTCGACGTCGATCTCGACGGCAACAGCGAGTCCTACTGCACGGCGACAGGGCGCCTCCTGCTGGCGCACTGGGACGCCGCGCTCACCGACGCCTATCTCGCGCGCGTGCCGCTGATCGCGCGCACACCAAAGACCGTCATCGACCCCGATGCGATCCGAGCCCTGTTCGTCAGGATTCAGGAAGACGGGGTTTCGATCTGCGACGAGGAGCATATCCTCGGTTCGACAGGCCTCGCGGTGCCGATCCGGGGGCGAGACGGCAGCGTCGTCGCCGCGCTGAACCTGGGAGTGGTGACGACACGATACCAATCCCGCAGCGGCGAACTCATTGCGGCTCTCAAGGATGCCGGGCGACAGATCAGTGAAAGACTTGGTTACCGTGAAAGCCGGTGACGAATAACCAAGCAATTTGCTGATCAACGTCCGGTCGTGCGCCTCTCCGACCTGCCTGTACGCTAGTTTGCATGCGAAATTGGATACTGTTATCGCTTCAAGCCTAACGCGCTCCCGCCGCTGGCCCCCGGCCATGCTGAAAGAGGAGCCGGCGGGAGGTTGGGATGCAGCTTTTGGCCATCCAACAGACTGTGGCCTCGGGCAGTATTCTGGCGACCATGCCGCAGGTCATCGAGAGTGTGGGCCGTCCCGATTTTTCGACCGGGTTGTTTGACATCGCCCGTCGCTTCACCGGCACCGAGATCGTTACGGCGTTCATGACCGCGCCCGATGGGGAGGTTCATACGCTTCTCGCCGAGAACCGGCAGGAACCGGGCAAGGCCGCGCTCGATGTTGCGCGCCGCTATGTCTCCCGCCACTGGCGCGCCGATCCAGCCAACGCGATCGCCCTCGACGAAGGCGGCAACCGTGATTGCTGGGGCGTCCGCATGCGGGCTAGCGACATCGCCAGCCCGACCTACCGGAGCGAATGCTATGTCGCCGTCGGGTTGTCGGAGCGCTTTTCGCTGATCCAGCGGCGGGTGGCCGGCACGATGCGGCTCAGCATCTATCGTCGTCGCAAGGAAAGCTTCAGCGACGAGGAAATCTTGCATCTCGTCGAAAGCGCGCCGCTGCTCATGGCGGCCCTCTGGCGTCATTACGAGGCGGTGAAGCCCGCCGACGGGCACCGCGCCGCCGCAGCTCTCCAGGCACGGCTCGAGGCGTTCGCGCCCGGCCTATCGAAGCGCGAGCGCGATGTCTGTGCGCTCATCGCGACCGGCCTGACCTCGGAAGGGATCGCGCTCGAGCTCGGGGTCGGCCTCAACACCGTCCTGACCTATCGCAAGCGAGCCTATGCCCGGCTGGGCATTTCCTCGCAGAACGAGCTGATGCGCATCCTGATGTAGCACGCGGCAGCGACGGCAGGATCAAGCCATCCGATACCCGCCGTTCACGTCGAGCGTCGCGCCGGTGATGTAGGATGCCTGTGCGGAGAGCAGGAAAGCCACGGCCCCGGCGATGTCTTCCGGCTGGCCGAGGCGGCTGAGTGGCACCGCCTGCGCCAGCACGCCCAGCGAGCCTGGTCCGGCCGAGCGTGGAGTTGCCGCCGCCAGCATGGGCGCGTCGATGATACCTGGCGCGACGCAGTTCACGGTGATGCCGAGCGGCGCGAGTTCGCGCGCCATCGCCTTGGTGAAGCCAAGGATTGCCGACTTCGACGAGATATAGCTCGCCGAGCCACGATAGCCGCCCAGCTCGGCGGCGACGGAGCTGGTCGTGGTGATGCGCCCGCCCTCGACCGGCCGCTCCCGGCGGCGGCGCGCATAGGCGCGGATGCTCAGGAAGACGCCGCGCGTGTTGACCGCATGCGTGCGTTCCCAGTCGTTCAGCGTCATGTCGAAGATCGTCGGCCGCTCGCCATCCGCCGCCATCAGCAGGATGCCGGCATTGCAGACGAGTGCGGTGACCGGGCCGTGAGCGGCCTCGACGGCGTCGAACAGCGCCTCGACCGAGCTTTCGTCGGAGACGTCGACCGCCCAGCCGCTGTGGCCCTCGCCTGGTAGCGAGGCGGCCACCGACGCGGCCGGTTCCTTCGTCAGGTCACAGACGGCGACGCGCCAGCCGTCGATGGCGAGCTTCTGGGCGATCGCGGCTCCGATTCCACGTCCGGCACCGGTGACGAGGGCTAGCTTGGTCATGTCAGCGTCCGTTCATTCGCTGTAGATGCCTTGCGCGAGCAAGGCCCGGGAGGAGAAGTCGCGGCCGTGGCTGCGCGTGAAGAAGCCGGCGGAGAGGCCGCCATCGGCCATGATCAGGGCGCCGTTGACGTAGCTCGCGAGATCCGAGAGCAGGAACAGGCAGACATTCGCGATCTCCTCCGGCCGGGCGAGCCGGGCGAGCGGCGTGCGGTCTTCCATGACGCCGGCGACGAAGCGTTCGGGAATGCCGGCGCGGATCATCGGCGTGTCGGTCGCGCTCGGGCCGATGCAGTTCACCCTGACGCCGTGCGAGCCCCATTCGATCGCGAGATCGCGGGTGAGACCCACCACGCCCGCCTTCGATGCACAGTAATGAGCCCGCCCCGACTGGCCGCCGAGCGAGGAGACCGAGCCGATGGTGACGATGGCGCCGCGACCGCGCGCGACCATGCGTCGGCCCGCCGCCTGGCATGAGTAGAAGGTGCCGGAGAGGTTGACGCCGATCACCGCCTCCCAGCTCTCGGCTGACAGTTCTGTCGCGCGGGCGGGGCGCGAGATCCCGGCGGCGGTGATCAGCCCGTCGAGCGGGCCGAGATCGCGCTCGATCGTTGCAGCCGCAGCGTCGGTGGCCGCCTGATCGCGGACGTCGAAGCTGGTGGCGATTGCGCGGGCGCCCAGCGCCTCGATCTCCCGGGCCACCGCCGCGGCGCCTTCGGCATTGGCGTCCGCGACCGCTACGGCTGCGCCCTCATGCGCAAGCGCCATGGCGCAGGCCCGCCCGATGCCGGAGGCGCCGCCGGTGACCATGACCGTGCGGCCTGAAAGTCCGAAATTGGCGCTCATGTCCTGCTCCCCGAGATGGAATCACGCTACGCCGCTCAACCCAGCTTCTGGCCGGCAAAGGCCGGCCGCTGTGACAGACGCGCAAACCAGGCGGCAGCCAGCGGTCGCCCGTCGCGCCAGTTCAGGTCGGCGAAGCGCAGGTCGAGATAGGCGAGGCCGCAGAAGAAGGTGATTGTGCCGATATCGACCCGTCTGCCGAAGGAGGGGGCCTTGCCTTCGATGATGTCGAGTACGGCCCGGACCTTGGCGATCTGGCCGTCGATCCAGCGCTCCCAGCGCATCGCCTCGTCGCGCAACAAGCCCTCGTAGCGGGCGAGGAGCGCGGCATCGAGCAGGCCGTCGCCGAATGTCTGCTCGGTCAGGGCATTCCAGCGCGCGGCCGGCTCGGTCGGGAAGAGCGTGCCGCCGGCGCGGTGATTCAGGTACTCGCAGATGACGCGGCTGTCTGCGATTGCTGCGCCATCCTCGGTCAGCAGGGTCGGGACCTGACCGAGCGGGTTCGACCTGATGATATTCTGCTCGCGCGCCAGCGGTCCGCCGGATTTGTATTCCTGCGAGACGTCGAGCATCTCGATCTGGTCGAGAATGCCGAGTTCGGCGGCGGCGATCCGAACCTTGAGGACGAAGGGGGAGGTTGCGGACTGGTAGAGCTTCATCGCGGCGGCCTTTCTCAGCGGGGCAGATGGTCGGGCCCGGCGGCGAGCGCACGTCCGGCGATGAAGCCGAAGGTCAGCGCCGGGCCGAGGGTGATGCCGGCGCCCGGATAGGCGCCGGCCATGATCGAGTTCATGTCGTTGCCGCAGGCGTAGAGCCCGGGGATAGGGCGCTCGTCGCGGCCGAGAACACGGGCCTGCGGATCGCAGATCAGGCCGGTCGCCGTGCCGATATCGCCCGGCCAGACCTTCACGGCATAGAAGGGGCCGGTCTCGATCGGCCCGAGGCAAGGATTGGGCTTGCGGGCGGGGTCGCCGAGATAGCGATTGTACTCGCTCGTGCCCTTGCCGAAGGCGGGGTCCACGCCCGAGCGCGCCGCCTCGTTCATCCCTGCGATCTCGGCCGCGAGTGCCGCTGCGGGCACGCCGATCCGCTCGGCGAGAGCGGCTATGTCGCCGCCTTCGAACAGGTAGCCCGTCTCGACGAAGGCCTTGGGGGATTTGAGGCCGGGATGGACGAGTCCGAGCCCGTATTTGCGCAGGAAGGCGCTGTCGCAGACGAGGAAGGCCGGCACGGCCCCGTTCGCATGCATGGCCTCGACGAAGCCGTGATAGGAGGTTGCTTCATTGGCGAAGCGGCGGCCCTCGCCATCGACCGCGATCAGCCCCGGCTTTGCCCGATCGAGGATCAGGTGCGGGAACTGGACCTCGCTGCCGTCCTGCTTCCGCATCACCGAGACCGGCGTCCAGAAGGCGGCGCCGATATTGTCGTCGCGCAGGCTTCCACCAGCGCCGAGCCCGAGCACGATGCCATCGCCGGTGTCGGTCGCCGGCGCCATCGAGCGGTGGACGTCGGCATGCGGCATGTGTTCGCTCCGCATCGTGGCATTGGCTGGGAAGCCGCCGCTCGCCAGCGCCACGCCACGCCGCGCGCCGATGCGCCGCTCGCCGTTCGGACCCTTTGCCACGAGGCCGACGACCGAGCCGTCGTCAACGATCAGGGAGCCCGCGGCCGTCTCGACGCGCAGGTCGACGCCGGCCAGCCGTGCCGATTTCAGCAGGCGTCCGGCGAGCGCATTGCCCATCAGCAGCCGCGCGCCGCGCGGATGCCGCAGCCGGTCGAGGGCGTGCTGAAGCAGGAGCTTCGCGCTATGTCGGAAATTCGCGAGGCTGTGGAAGCGGCCGACCAGCGCGTCGATATCCTTGCGGTTCACCATCATGCCGCCGAGCACGGTGAACTCCTTCAACGGCGGCCGCAGCAGGGCAAAATCGGCGCCCAGATCGTTGCCGTCATAAGGGGCGGGGTCGATAGTCCGGCCGCCTTTCGAGGCGCCGGGCTGCTCGGGCTGATAGTCGGGTGAGTAGGCGCGCGCTTCGAAGCGCAACGCCGTCTCGCTTTCGAAGAAGCGCACCATCTCCGGCCCGTTGTCGAGAAAGGCGCGCATCAGGTCCGGCTGCAGGCGGTTGCCGAGCACGGCCTCGACATAGGTCATCGCCGCCTCGCGGCTATCGGCATGCCCGGCCTTTGCGGCATGCGGGTTCTCCGGGACCCAGATGGCGCCGCCGGAGACCGCGGTGCTGCCGCCGACGAACTCGCTCTTCTCGATCAGCAGGACGTCGAGCCCGGCCTTGGCGGCGGTGATCGCTGCCGCCATGCCGCCGGCACCGGAGCCGACGACGACCACGTCGCAAATCTCGTCGAAACGCTCGCTCACGGCTCTTCTCCGCTCAGATGCCCATGCCGCCGCCGAGCGACTTGCCGCCGTCGACGAGCAGGACCTGGCCGTAGATGAAATTGGTGCGCGGCGAGGCGAGGAAGGCGACGGCGTTGGCGATGTCCTCAGGGGCGGCGAGCGCCCCGGTCGGCTGCAGAGCGAGCAAGGCGGCGCGGGCCTCTTTTGACTGTTTCGCCACCATCTCGGTCGCGACTGCGCCCGGCGCCACGGCGTTGACCGCGATGCCACGCGGCAGCAGCTCCATCGCCATGGCTCGCGTCAGCCCGACGACGGCTGCCTTCGAGGCGACATAGTGGGCGTGGTTGCGCGAGCCGAGAAAGGTCCGCGAGGCGATGTTGACGATGCGCCCGCCCTTTTCCATCCGCCGCGCCACGGCCTGCGAGAGCAGGAAGAGGGCGGTGACGTTGACGTCCATCATCCCTCTGAAATCGCTGGCGGCGAGCTCGAAGAACGGCTTGTTCTCGAAGATGCCGGCATTATTGACGAGGGCCTGCACCGCGGGCAGCCGTTCCGCCAGCGCAGCCAGGCCGTCGTGATCGGCGAGATCGATCGGCTCGAAGAAGACGCTATGCCCGCTTGCCGTCAGTCCAGCCACGAGTGCAGCGGCAGCCTCCGCCGCGCGATCGAGGATGCCGACCGCAAAACCGTCCGCACAGAGGCGCTCGACGATGGCCCGGCCGATCCCGCGGGCGCCGCCGGTGACGAGGGCGAGAGGTTTGTCCTGCTGGGCAGCCATCAGCCAGTTCCTGTGCGCATGGTCGTCCCGGCTCAGCCGCCGAGATAGGTGCGGCGGACACTGTCGTCTCGCCGCAAGTGTTCGGACGGGCCCTCGAGCGCCACCTCGCCGTTCTCGAGGATGTAGGCGTAGGAGGAGCAGCCGAGTGCGATTGCCGCGTTCTGCTCGACGAGGAGGATGGTGAGCCCCTCGCGGTTCAGCCGTTCGATGATCGCGAAGATCTGCTGGACCAGCAGCGGCGAAAGCCCGAGCGACGGCTCGTCTAGCAGCAGCAGCCGTGGCCCCGCCATCAGCGCCCGGCCGATCAGCAGCATCTGCTGTTCGCCGCCGGAAAGGGTGCCGGCCTTCTGCTGCAGCCGCTCCTTCAGCTTCGGGAAATACTCGAACACCCGCTCCAGATCGCGCCTGACCCCGGCCGCGTCACTGCGGCGATAGGCGCCCATGTCGAGATTCTCGCGCACGCTCATGTCGCGAAACACCTCGCGCCCTTCGGGCACCTGCAGGATCCCGGCGGAGACGACCTTGTGCGACGGCCAGGACTGGATCGCCTCGCCGGCGAAACGGATATGTCCTGCGGTCACCGGCACGAGGCGCGACACGGTGTTGAGCGTCGTGCTCTTGCCGGCGCCGTTCGAGCCGAGCAGGGCGACGATCGCGCCCTCGGGCACCTTCAACGAAACTTCCGAGAGCGCCTGGATGCGGCCATAGGAGGCGCAGATGGCGTCGATTTCGAGCAGGTCAGCCATGGGGCGTCTCCTGCGTGGTCTCGCGGCCGAGATAGGCTTCGATCACGGCGGGATGGGCACGCACCTCGGCGGCGGTGCCTTCGGCGATCTTGGTGCCGAAGCTCAGCACGGTGATGCGGTCGGAGATCGACATGACCAGCTGCATGACGTGCTCGACCAGGAGGATGGTGATGCCGTCGCGCTCGCGCAGCTCGCAGAGCAATCGGTCGAGCGCCGCGATCTCGCGATTGCGCAGGCCTGCCGCCGGCTCGTCGAGCAGCAGCAGCCGCGGGCGGATCGCCAGTGCGCGGGCGATCTCGACCATCTTCTGGTGGCCGAAATCGAGATTGCGCGCCTTGGTCTGGGCGTAGGCCGAGAGGCCGGTGCGCTCGAGCAGATGCTCGACATGCTCGACGATCCCGCGCGGCCGGGCGCTGATCGCATCGCGCCAGGAGCGGCCGGCATGGACATGCGCGCCGATCAGGACATTCTCGAAGACCGTGAGCTCGGCGAACAGCTCCAGATTCTGGAAGCTGCGGGCGATGCCGAGCCCGGCCATCTCCTTGGCGGGCAGGCGGGTGATGTCGCGCCCGTCATAGGTGATGTGGCCTTCACTCGGCGTGTAGAAGCGCGAGATGCAGTTGAAGGTGGTCGACTTGCCGGCGCCGTTCGGGCCGATCAGCGCGTGGATCGAGCCCTTCGCCACCGCCATGTCGAGCCCGCCGACTGCGGTGAGCCCACCGAAGCGGATGGTCAGGCCCGCGACGTTGAGGAAGGGCGCGGCGGTCTCACCGGCCATGGCGCGCCTCCCTGATCCGGTCGCCGATGAAGGCGAAGAGGCCGCGCGGCGCGTACATCATGAACAGGATCAGGATCGCGCCGTAGATGATCTCTTGATACTGCGGCGCCTGGCGCAGCACCTCCGAGATCAGGCCGAAGACGATGGCGCCTCCGATCGCGCCGGCGATCGAGCCCAGCCCGCCGACGACGACCATGGTCAGCACCAGGATCGTGGTCTGGAAGCCGAGGCTGTCGGGATGGATGAAGGTCTGGAACAGGCCGAACATACCGCCGGCGAAGCCCGCGATGGCGGCCGAGAGACCGAACGCCACGACCCGGGTGCGACGCACGTCGATGCCCATGGCCATGGCCGCGACCTCGGATTCGCGCACGGCGCGGAAGGAACGCCCGAGCCGCGAGCGCGAGATCGCGACGGTGACCCCGATCATCAGCAGGCAAAAGAAGACGACGAAGGGATAGGCCTGCTTGTCGCTGAGGATCTCGAGCGGGCCGAAGCGCGCGGGGCTGATGCGCAGGCCGTTCGGGCCGTTGGTGACGCTGTCCCAGTTGGCGAAGACCCATTGCATCGCCTCGCCGAAGGCGAAGGTGGCGAGCGCGAGGTAGATGTCGCGCATGCGCAGCGCCAGCGCGCCGATGAACAGGCCGACGATGCCGGCGACGAGCGCGCCGAACAGCATGGCGAAGGGGTAGGGCAGGTCGACCGCGCGGTTGGCCAGCGCGCTGGCATAGATGCCGATGCCGTAGAAGGCGGCATGGGCCATGGAGAACTGGCCGGTCTCGCCGATGACGATGTGCAGCCCGAGGCAGAGCACCACGAAGACCAGCAGCAGATTGGCGATGTAGATGACATAGCCCGTAGTGAAGGCCGGCAGGGCCACGGCGACGAGCGCCGCCAGCGCCAGCCCTGCGATGGCCGGGGCCGAGAGGGCACGCCTGCCGGGCGTCGCCGGCGCGAGGGGAGAGGACGACACGGGGTCAGACCTTCTTGATCGTCAGCTTCCCGCCGAACAGCCCCTGCGGGCGCAGGACGAGCACGATTAGGATGGCGAGGAAGGGGGCGAGGACGATGGCGCGGGAGGAGATGAACAGTCCGACCATGTTTTCGACGATGCCGATGATGAAGCCGCCGACGACGGCGCCGGGCAGGCTCGAGAAGCCGCCGACGATCGCCGCCGCGAAGGCGAGCATGACGATCGAGCCCATGTCCGCGGTCATCAGGATCTTGGGCGAGATCAGCAGCGCCGCGATCGCCGAGATGACGCCCGACAGGCCCCAGATCAGCATGTGGCAGCGGCGCAGATCGACGCCGACGAGCTGCGCCGCCTTCGGGTTCATGCCGACGGCGCGCATGGCGCGTCCCGTCTTGGTGTAATTGAACATCCAGAAGAAGGCCGCCATCACGGCGACGGCGGTGCCGAAGATCGCAAGGTCGAGCAGGGTGACCGATGCCTGGCCGATCATGGCGGAATCGGTCGGGACCAGGGCGGGGAAGGAGCGCGGCGTGTCGCCGAAGCCGGTGCGGCGCACCAGCCCCTTCAGCACATAGGACAGGCCAAGCGTGGCGATGACGAGATAGACGAGGTCCTTGGCCGATTTCGCGACCTGGTCGAGCACGACGCGCCGGAACAGCGCCATGGCGAGGAAGGCTGCGAGCAGCGTCGCCGGCAGCACGACCCAGATCGGCATTTGCTGGAAGACGAAAAGATAGAGCGCGACATAGCCGGCCGCCATGAAGACCTCGCCTTGGGCGAAGTTCGGCACGTCCGAAGTCTTGAAGATGATCACGATGGCGAGCGCCAGCAGCGCGTAGACGCTGCCCGAGACCAGCCCCGAGGCGATGCCCTGCTGCAGGAAGATCAGCGCGAGTTGCAGGTCCATGTCCGGCCCGGGCTCAAGTCAGGGGAGGGATGGCGGCACGGGGCCGCCATCCGATGTCGGGGAGGGCGAGGTTGCCCGCGACGGTCACTTCGCCTCGTAGGTCCAGCGGCTGGTGAAGACGCCGGGCAGCGGGGCCATCGTCGTACCGTCGTACTTGATGAAGATCGTCGAGCGGTTCGCGGCGCGCTGCTGCGGTCCGAACTGCATGCGCCCGGCCATGACGCCCGAGTCGAAATCCTGCGTTTTCAGGGCGGCGAGCACCTTCTCGCGGGTCGGATTCGGGCCGGCATCCTGCAACGCCTTGACCAGGGACATCGCCGGAGGGATGCCGTACGGCATGTAGGTCTGCGGATGGTCGGGCTTGGCGGCGAGATCGGGATAGGCCGCCTTGTACATGTCGTAGATCGGCTTGAGCTTGTCGCCGCCGGGCGAGTCGATCATGACCTCCTGGGTATAGAAGTTCTTCAGCGCGTCCTTGCCGACATTGCCGACGAGCTGGTTGAGGCTCGCCGTACCGGTGACGGAGAGGATGATCGGCTTGTTGAAGCCGAGTTCGGCCGCCTTCTTGATCAGCAATGCGGCCGGACGGGCATAGGTCACGAGCAGGATCGCGTCCGGATTGGCCGCGCGCAGCTTCAGGAAGGGCGCGGTGACGTCGTTGATGGTCGGATTGATCGATTCGACCACGAGCTTGACGCCGTTGACCTCGGCGTCCTTCTTCGAACCCTCGAGGTTCCAGGCGCCATAGGCGTCGTCGTGGTTGATATAGGCGACCGTCTTGGCGCCCAGGCTCTTGGCCGCGAATTCGACCATGGCGCCGCCGACCGCGTATTGCGAGATCGAGAAGGCGCCGAAGATGTAATCGGTCGGCGGGAACAATGCTCCGTCGCCCGACGCGTTCAGCATCAGATAGGGCACCTTGTTGCGGACGATGTAGTCCTTGGCGGCGACGACGGCCGCCGAACAGGACCCGCCATTGAGCATGAAGACGTTCTCCTGCTCCACCAGCTTCTTGACGGCGGCGACGAGATCGTTGGCGTTGCAGCGGTCGTCCTCGACGACGTATTCGATCTTGCGGCCGTGAATGCCTCCGTCCTTGTTGATCTTGTCATAGTACATCTTCGCCGCGTTCACGACGTCGAAGCCATAGGCCATGTTCTGGCCCGAGAGCGGCCCGAAGATCCCGATCTTGATCGTCTTGTCGGTGATGCCCGGCTCCTGCGCGCCGGCTGCGACGCCCATCAGCAGCCCGCCGGCCAGCGCTAGGCCGCGTACGATTCCCTTCGTCTTCATCATGTCCCTCCCTGTCATCGTTTTGGCTTGTCGTTGAGGCGGCCCGCTCCGGCAGGGCGGTCCGATCCTGCGGGGGATCATAGCGGAATGCGCCACCGCCTCTGTCACAGCCGCTTGGGACATACGGTGTCATTATCTGCGCGGGCGGCCGTCATCGACGCGGCTCGGCTGCGAGCGGTGGTTGCGCCAGGCGAGGGATAGGGACCCTGATGTCAGCTACCAAGTGATCGCATATCGCATTCGTTGCAGTATCATGGCTCGGCTGGCCTTAGAGCCGGATGACGTCAGTTGGAATCGCAAAGCGGTTCCAACTGACGTCTGAATCCGTCTCTCACCAATAAGTTAGAGCAGGATCGATGCGAAAAACCGGTTCCCACTTTTTCGCATCCTGCTCTAGCTCCGGCGGTCGCGCGATAGCATCGCTCGCCGGCGTCTTGAGCCGCAGCCAGCACCCCGGCTCGATCTAGCCCCCGCGAAAGTATTTAATGTATACGATCGCTTTTCTGCTGCTGCCGGAATTCTCCCTGCTCGGCGCTGTCTCGGCAACCGAGACGTTGCGGGTCGCAAATTCGCTCTACCCGGAGCCGCCGTTCCGTTATCTGTTCGTGCACGACACCGAGCCACGCGTGGCGTCGAGCTCGGGCATTCCCCTGCAGGCGGAGATGCATGTCCGCGATCTGAAGGAGTTCGACGCGCTCGTCGTGCTGTCGAGCTTCCGGCACGACAGCTATGAGAACGTCGAGACGCAAAACCTGATCCGGCGCTTCGACAGGCACGGCAAGACGATCGGGTCGATCGAGAGCGGCGTCTATCACATCGCCAGGGCCGGCGTGCTCAACGGTCATGTCGCGACGGCGCATTTCAACAATCTGCCGATGTTCGCCGAACTCTTCCCGCAGGTGAGCTTCGTCAAGAAGGTCTACACCTGGAGCGAGAAGCGCATGACCTGCGCCGGCGGGGCGGCCGCGACCGATATGATGCTGCACCTCGTCTCCGAGCATCTCGGCAAGGCGGTGGCGGCGCGTGTCGCCAACATCATCATCTTTCCGTATCGCCGCGAGATCGGCGCCTATCAGGACGATCTCTTCACCTCCGCCTATAACGGCTTTCCCCAGCCGGTGCGCGAAGCCTGCCGGATGATGGAGGAGGCGATCCATCGGCCGCTCGACATCGAGGCGATCGCGGAGCAGGTCGCGCTCTCGCGGCGGCATCTCGACCGGCTGTTCGAGATCGCGTTCAACTGTTCGACATTCGATTACTACCGCATGATCCGGCTGGCGCGCGCCCGCAAGCTGGTGAGGGCGACGCGCATCGAACTCACCACCATCGCCATGCGCTGCGGCTTCCGCTCCTATCCGCGTTTCCTCGAGCGCTATCGCGAGGCCTATGGCGTCTCGCCTTCGGGGGATCGGGCCTCGGAGCTGCTGCAGCCGACGCAGCCGGACCGGGTCTCGCCACTGACGGACCTGCATCCCTATCAGAACCAGCTCGATCCGAAGCGGATGGTCTGAGGCGTGCCGCGGCTCGCATCTCCGACGCAGGCGGGCGGCATATGTCCAGAATGGGAATTTTGATTGTCCAAGGCGAGAGTATCCGAAGGCTCCGCTTTTTCCAATGATCTTGTGGTGTTGATTTTGAGTAATTCAATATTCGGGCATCGAATACTGAGTTCCTCAGAATAATTGCCAGAAATCCTGCCTATCCAGGCAAGTCACGCGATGAACTGCCCATATGCCGGGTCGTTCTGCTCCGAGGCGTGCCCGTTTGGCGGGCGTGGCGATGCGACATGACATGCGAGCGTCAAAGACGCCGTCAAACAAGAGGGTGAACGCAATGGCCGACGGTTCAACGATGACCGGCAGTTCTCTGCCGGCGGGCGCCCTCACGCGGCGCGCCTTCAGTGCGGGCCTGCTCACGACAGGACTGATTGCCGGCCCCGGGCGCGGCTTCGCCCAGGCGACGCCGAAGCGCGGCGGCACGGTGCGGCTGGCGCTGTTCCAGCAGTCGACGGGCGATACCTTCGATTCCGCCCGCTACGACAAGGGCAACGACTATATCCGCGGCACCAGCGTCTACAGCTATCTGACGCGCATGGACGAGCAGGGCCAGGCCCAGCCGGAGGTCGCCGAATCCTGGGAGGCCAACAAGGAGGCAACGCGCTGGGTCTTCACGATCCGCAAGGGCATCAGCTTCAGTGACGGCTCGCCGCTGACGACGGACGACATCATCTTCTCGCTGCTGCGCCACCGCGAGGAGAAAGTGGCCTCGAGCGCCAAGCAACTGGTCGCCAACATCACCTCGGTCACGGCCGATGGGCCGAACAAGATCGTCATGGATCTGGCCCAGCCCGACGTCGACCTGCCGATCCTCGTTGGCATCTTCCAGTTCGCGCTGGTCAAGAACGGCACTTACGACTTCTCCAAGCCGATCGGCACCGGCGCCTTCACGGTCAAGGAGTTCCAGCCCGGCATCCGCACAGTGCTGGTGCGCAATCCGAATTTCTGGAAACAGGGCCAGCCCTATATCGACCAGTTCGAGATGTTCCCGATCCCGGACGCTTCGGCGCGCGCCAATGCGCTTTTGTCCGGCGATGTCGACATGATCCTCGAATTGCGCGGCAACAGCATCGAGCAGGTCGCCAAGTCCAGCAATGCCGCGGTCTTCGTCACGCCCAGCACGCGCTACACCGCGATCCAGGCCGCGGTCGACCGGGCCCCGTCGAACAACACCGACCTCGCGCTCGGCCTGTCCTATCTGGTCGATCGCAAGCGCGTGCTCGACACCGTCCTGCGCGGCTATGGCACGATCGCCAACGATCATCCGATCGGCCCGACGAGCCCCTACTTCAACGCAGCGCTGCCGCAGCGCGAGCTCGACATCGACAAGGCCAAGTTCCATTTCGGCAAGGCGGGCATCGGCCAGAGCCCGATCGAGCTCTCCATGGGCGACGGCGTGCTCTACAGCGTCGATATCGGCCAGCTGATGCAGCGCGAGGCAATGCGCGCCGGGCTCAACCTGCAGATCAAGCGCGAGCCGGCGGAAAGCTACTGGACTGCGGTCGCCGGCAAGCGCCCGTTCTTCGCGACCAATTTCCACCCGCGCCCGACCTACAACATGCTGCTCAATCTGAGCTGGAAGAAGGGCGCCGTCTGGAACTTCTCGCACTACGAGAACGAGCGGCTGGAGAAGCTGATCGACATGACGCGGGCCGAATTCGACCTCGCCAAGCGCAAGGAGCAATACGGCGAGATCCAGACGATCATCCACAATTCGGGGGCGATCATGATCCCGACCTTCCTCAACTATGTCGACGGCGTCTCGAAGAAGATCAAGGGGCTGACGCCGTTGCCGATCGGCAGCCTCGGCGGCTTCAACTTCACCGATCGCATCTGGATCGAAGCCTGATCCGGATGGATCGGGTTCGGTTGGAGTGACGGAGCGTGGCTAGTTTCATTCTTTGGCGGTTGCTGGCCACGCTCCTGCTGCTCTTCATCGTCTCGCTGCTCGTCTTCTGGGCCTGCGAGATCCTGCCCGGGGACGTCGCGCAGGTCGCGCTCGGTCAATATGCGACGCCCGAGAACGTGCGTGCGCTGCGGCTGGAAATGGGCCTCAACGAGCCGCCGCTACAACGCTATCTCGGCTGGCTCGCTGGCGCCGTGCAGGGCGACTGGGGCCGCTCGCTGGTGACCAAGTCGCCGGTCAGCGCGCTTCTCTCCGAGCGCGTGGCGAACACGGCCCTTCTGGCGGGCATCACCACGCTCGTTGCCGTGCCGCTCGCCATCGTCCTCGGTGTCGTGATGGCGATGTGGAACGGGCGCGCGCTCGACCGTGGCGCCTCGGTCGTCATCCTGGCGCTGTCGGCCACGCCCGAGTTCCTGCTGGCGACGCTTCTCGTGCTGCTCTTCGCTGTCAATCTCGGCTGGCTGCCGGCGGTGGCCTATCTCAGCACCGGTTCCGGCTTCGGCCAGACGGCGCGCGCGCTGCTGCTGCCGACCGCGAGCCTCGTCGTCATCGTCACCGCACAGATCGCGCGGATGACGCGGGCCATCCTCGGCAACATCCTGACCCAGCCTTATATCGAGATGGCGATCCTCAAGGGCGTGCCCGGCCGCCGCGTCGTGGCGCGTCATGCCCTGCGCAATGCGGTCGGGCCGATCGCAAACGTTGTCGCGCTCAACACGGCCTATCTGGTCAGCGGCATCGTCGTCGTCGAGACCATCTTCGCCTATCCGGGCCTCGCCCGGCTGATGATCGATTCAGTGCAGTCGCGCGACCTGCCGGTGGTCCAGGCCTGCGCCATGATCTTCTGCGCCACCTATGTCCTGCTGATCCTGCTGGCCGACGTGATGGCGCGCCTCTTCGATCCGCGCTCCCTGCCGCAACGCCCGATGGACGCGATATGACTGGCGTCTCCGCTCCCCGGCGCCTGTCGCCGACGCTGGTCTTCAGCACCGCGCTGCTGGCGGTCTTCGTGCTGATCGCGCTTGTCTCGCTCGTCGTCCTGCCGCAGGACCCGTTCGACTTCATCACCGACGAACCCTTCCGGCCTCCGGCTGCCGGCATGTGGCTGGGCTCCGACTATCTCGGCCGGGACGTGCTCTCGCGCCTGATGGACGGGACGCGCATCACCCTGTTCATGGCGTTGAGCGCGACGCTGCTCGCCCATCTCATCGGCGATACGCTGGGCCTGCTGGCGGCCACGCGCGGCGGCTTTGTCGACACGGTTCTGAGCCGCATTGTCGATGTCATCCTGGCCCTGCCGAAGATCATCGTCGGCCTCGTGGTCGTGGCGGCGCTGGGCTCGTCCGTCTCGGTTATCATCGGCATCGCGGCGGTGGTCTACTCGGCTGGGGTCTTCCGGATCGCGCGCGCTCTCGGCAACGATCTCAAGGAGATGGACTACATCAAGCTGGCCCGCTCGCGCGGCGAGGGCATGGGCTGGATCCTGTTCGGCGAGATGCTGCCGCATGTGGTGCGGCCGCTCGCCACGGATTTCGCCATCCGCGCCAGCTTCGCGATCCTGTTCATGAGCAGCCTGAGCTTCGTCGGCCTGGGAGTGCAGCCGCCGATGGCCGATTGGGGCGGCATGGCGCGCGAAAATCTCGGCGGGCTTTCGACCAATCCGCTGGCGGCCGTCGGTCCCGCGATCGCCATCGCGCTGGTCTCGATCTCCCTCAATCTGCTCGTCGACGCGCTCGACGGCGATGCGCGGCATTGAGGCGGCCATGAACAACGCTGTCGCGAGCGACATCATCCTCACGGTCGACAATCTCTCAATCGCCACGACGATGGGAACGACAGTTCTCGACGGCGTCTCGCTGCGGGTCTGCCGTGGCGAGGTGCTGGCGCTGATTGGCGCCTCGGGCTCTGGCAAGACGACGCTGGCGCTGGCCGCGCTCGGCCATCTGCGGCCGGGCCTCGCGGTGGCGGGCGGGACGCTGCATCTCGACGGCGTCGAGATGCTCACCGCCCCCCAACCCGTGCTGAACCGCATGCGCGGCCGCACGGCGGCCTATATCGCGCAAAGCGCGGCGGCGGCCTTCAACCCGCGCATCCGGCTCGGCGACCAGGTGATCGAGTCGGCGCTGCTGCATCGCAGCCAGGCGCCGAAGCAGGCGCAGGCGCGGGCGCGGGAGCTGTTCCGCTACATCAGCCTGCCGACGCCGGACCGGATCGGCACCCGCTTTCCCTACCAGGTCTCGGGCGGGCAGCTGCAGCGCTTCATGATCGCGATGGGGATGCAGGAGGAGCCGCTGCTGCTGGTCTGCGACGAGCCGACCAGCGCGCTCGACGTCACCACGCAGGTCGAGGTCATGCGCCTGCTGAAACAGGTCATCGCCGACAATGATACGGCCGCCCTGTTCGTCAGCCATGATCTCGCCGTCGTCGCGCAGATCGCGACGCGCATCGCCGTGATGCGGGCCGGGCGCATCGTCGAGGTCGGCGAGACCCGGCAGATCATCGAGGCGCCGCGCGAGGACTATACGCGCGAGCTCATCGCTGCCTGCCAGCATCTCTCGCTCGGCGCCCTGGCGCAGCGGCCGGCCCGCCCGGCGACGGGCGCCGGCCCGGCTTTGTCGGTCGCGGGCCTCAATGCCGGCTACGGCAAGGTCAGCGACGGCAAGCCGCAGATCGCGACGCTGCACGGCGTCGACCTCGCGGTCGGGAAGGGCGAGATCGTCGCGGTGATCGGCGAGTCCGGCTCGGGCAAGACGACGCTGGCGCGGGTCATCGCCGGCCTGCATGCGCCAGCATCCGGGACCGTCGCGCTGAACGGGAAAGCGCTCGCCGGGCTCGACGCGCAGCGGACCGGCGCCGAGCGCCGCCGGATCCAGCTCGCGGTGCAGATGGCCGACACAGCGCTCAACCCGAAACATCGATTGCGCCGCATCCTCGGGCGCGTGCTGACCTTCTTCCACGGGCTGAAAGGGGAGGCGGCCGAGGCGCGCATGCGCGAGCTTTTGGCGATGGTCAGTCTGCCCGAGCACTATCTCGACCGCTATCCGACCGAGATTTCGGGAGGCGAGAAGCAGCGCGTCAATCTCGCCCGCGCTCTGGCCGCCGAACCCGAGATCCTTATCTGCGACGAGATCACCTCGGCGCTGGACACCATCGTCGCCGGGCAGATCATCGCGCTGGTGAAGCGCCTGCGCGACGAGCTCGGCCTCACCATCATCTTCATCAGCCATGATCTCGCGACCGTGGCCTCGATCGCCGACCGCGTCACTGTGCTGCGCCATGGCCGCGTCGTCGAGGCTGGCGAAAGCGCCGCCGTGCTGAGCGCGCCGTCGGACCCCTATACGCGCCTGCTCGTCGCTTCCGTGCCGGAGCTGCGGCAGGGCTGGCTGGAAGATGCGGCGGCGATGCGCGCGACGCTCGCCACCGAGCTCGAAACCTCGCGGCCCGGCGCCGCCTGAGCCATGGCAAAGCGGAGATAACCCGATGCGCGGTCCTCTCTCGGAACTCGACGGACGCTCCTTCGACGTCGTTGTGATCGGCGGCGGGGTCGTCGGCGCCAGCGCCGCCCAGCACATCGCCGCAGGTGGGCGCACCACGCTGCTGGTCGACCAGGGTGATTTCGGCTCGGGCACGTCGAGCCGCTCGAGCCGGCTGCTCTATTCCGGCCTGGCCTATTTCTCGCCCGACTACGCGCTGTGGCGCTTCGCCTATCGACCGAAGGACCTGCTCCAGCGGGTGCGGATGGCACGGCTGTCCATGCAATGCCGCACCGAGCTCGCCAGCACCATGCCGGAGCGTGTCAGCCGGCACACCTTCTTCTTCCCGGTCTTCGAGGGCGGCGACTATCCGGGCTGGAAGGTCGATCTCGGCTATCGCGCACTCGGCCTGTTCGGGTCCTCGAAGGTGCCGCTGTCCTATCGGCGCCTGCCGGCTGCGAAAGCTGCAGAGCAGTTCGGGCTGGTCGGGCTGATGGATCGCTCGCGCCTGACCAGCGTCGCCGTCTTCGACGAATACCAGTACCAGTGGGCGGAGCGGATCTGCCTCGACACCATGCTCGACGCCGAGCGCTGCGGCGCGACCATCCGCAACTACACGACCGCGACCCGGCTCGATCCGCTGCCTGGCGGCGGCTGGCGGGTGACGCTGGAGGATGCCGCTTCGCCAGGCGCAACAGTGACGGTCGAGGCCGGCACGCTGGTCAATACCGCTGGCCCCTGGGCCGACCGCCTGCTGCGCAAGACCTCCGGGCCGGTGCCGCAGAAGAAGCATCTCGTCGGCATCAAGGGGGTGAACCTCCTCGTCAAGCTGCCGGACTCCTGCCGGGGCACGGGCTTCGAGATGATCAGCAGCATCGGCCAGCCCTTCTACTGCATGCCCTGGGGCGACCATCACTTCTTCGGCCCGACCGAGACCATCTTCGAGGATGAGCCGGGCGCGGTGCGGGTGCTGCCGGAGGAGGCGGATTTCATCATCGCCGAGGCCAACAGGGCCCTGCCTTCGTTGAACCTGACGACCAGCGACATCGTCTATCGCTGGGCTGGCGTGCGCCCGCGCACGACGAGCGAAACGGCTTCGGGGGTCAAATCCCTCACCATTCACGACATGGCCGCCGAGGGCATGCCGGGCGCTCTCACCGTGACCGGCTGCCCGATCATGACCCATCGCCATGCCGGGCGCATGATCGCCGCGCGCGTCGCGCAAATGGGCAAGGCCACCGGCACTCCGGCGCCGTTGTCCTACGCGGCTAAACCCATGCCTGGCGACGGACCGCTGTCGCCCGAGCGCCTGCGCCAAGCCGCCGAGCACGAGCATGTCGAGACGCTGGTCGATCTGCTGTTCCGCCGGGTCCCGGTCGGCTGGGCACCGGAAATGGGCTTGGGCGATGCACGGCAAGCGGCCGAGACCGTCGCCGATCTTCTCGGTTGGGACGAGGCGCGGATCGGCCACGAGGTCGACGCCTATCGTCGCTTCACGGCCGAGAATTTCGCGCCGCGCGCGCTGCAGGCGCAGGCCGGTTCGGCCGAGGCCGTCGCCTGATGCGCATGATCGAAGCCGCGACCGTGCATCGCCTGCTCGACTGGCCCGGCGCCGTCGAGGCGATGCGGCTCGGCCATCTCAGGGACAAGCCGAAGATCGCGCGCCTCGCGCTCGACCAACCGCGCGAGGGCGGCCACCCGGACATGCTGCTTGCCGTGCCGGCCTGGCAGGCGGGCGAGGCGCTCGGCATCAAGGTCGTGACCTCGTTTCCCCGCAATGTCGAAGCTTTCGGGCTGCCGACCGTCGACGCGCTCTACCTCGTCTTCGATCCGCAGACCGGCAAGGCGCAGGCCGTGATCGACGGCGAGGCGCTGATCTTCCGCAAGACGGCCTCCGACAGCGCGCTCGGCGCTAGCTTCCTCGCGCCGCCGACGGCTGAGACGATGCTGATGGTCGGCGCCGGTGCTCTCGCGCCCTATGTCATCGACGCGATGCTGACTGTACGCCCCTCGCTGAAGCGCATCCTGATCTGGAATCGGACGCCCGAGCGGGCTCGGGTGCTGGCGGAGACGTTGCGGGCGGCCGGCAAGCCGGCCGAGCCCTGTCCCGATCTCGATACCGAGCTGCCTACGGCCGATATCGTCATCGCCGCGACCATGGCCGAGCGGCCGCTGGTCAAGGGCGATCTGGTCGCGCCCGGCGCCCATGTCGGCCTGATCGGCTCCTTCACGCCGGAGATGCGGGAGGGCGACGATGCGTTGCTGTGCCGCGCCGCCATCTTCGTCGACGACTATGCCTGTCTCGAGCGGTCCGGCGAGTTCATCGAGCCACTGCGTACGGGCGTGATCTCCCGCGACGACGTCCGCGGCGATCTGTTCGCGCTCTGCCGCGGCGACATTACGGTCCAGCCCGGCGAGCGCCCGACACTCTTCAAGAACGGTGGCGCCGGCCATCTCGACCTTTTCCTCGCCAGCCATCTGCTGGGGCGTCTTGCCTCGGCCGATCAACGCTGAGCTGCCCTTTCACCGCTCAACAACGAGCCCGCCCATGTCCTCCGATCCGCTGCTGCAACCGCTGACGATCAAGCATCTGACGCTCAAGAACCGCATCATGAGCACCAGCCACGCCATCAGCTATGGCGAGGACGCGATGCCCAAGGAGCGCTACCAGCTCTACCATGAGGAGAAGGCGAGGGGCGGGATCGGCCTGACCATGTTCGGCGGCTCCTCCAATGTCTCGCCCGATTCTGGCTCGGTCTTCGGCCAACTCAGCGTCGGCGACGACCGCATCGTCCCGCATTTCCGCGAATTCTCGGAGCGGGTGCATCGCCATGGCGCGGCGCTGATGTGCCAGATCACCCATCTCGGCGGCCGCAGCCATTGGCGCTCGGACAACTGGCTGCCGACCGTGTCGCCGTCGCGCTATCGCGAGCCCTCGCATCGCGGCTTCACCAAGGAGATGGACCGGCACGACATCGCGCGCATCGTGCGCCAGTTCGGCGATGCCGCCTGGCGCTGCCGGGAAGGCGGGCTCGACGGCTGCGAAGTCCATGTCCACGGCCATCTCGTCGGCCAGTTCTGGAACCCGATGGTCAACCACCGCAGCGACGAGTTCGGCGGCTCGCTCGAAAACCGCGCTCGCTTCGGCCTGATGGTGTTCGAGGAAATCCGTCGGCGCGTCGGTGATGATTTTCTCGTTGGGGTCCGCATGGCCGTCGGCGAGGGCCACGAGGAGGGCATGTCGGGCGCCGAATATCTCGAGATGGCCAAGCTGCTCGAGCGTTCCAGCCTGATCGACTTCTTCAACCTCACCTTCGGCCGCATCGATACCGAGGTCGGTCTCGCCGACTATATGCCGGGAATGCATGTCGGGCTGTCGCCGCAGCTCGCGCCGGTGGCGGCGGTGAAGAAGCAGCTGTCCCTGCCGGTCTTCCATGCCGCCCGGATCACCGATCTGGCGACGGCGCGCTATGCCGTTCAGGAGGGATTGGTCTCGCTCGTGGGCATGACCCGCGCTCATATCGCCGACCCGCATATCGTCAACAAGCTCATGCGCGGCGAGGAGGAGAGCATTCGTCCCTGTGTCGGCGCGACCTATTGCTCATGGCAGCGGCGCTGCATCCACAACGTCTCGATCGGGCGCGAGGCGACGCTGCCGCATCTCATCGCCAAGGCGCCGGCCAGGCGCCGTATCGTCATCGTCGGCGCGGGGCCGGGGGGATTGGAAGCGGCGCGCATCTGCGCCGAACGCGGCCATGAGGTGATCGTGCACGAGGCCGCCTCGCAGGCCGGCGGGCAGCTCCTGCTCGCCGCGCGCATCCCGCGCCGGCGCGATCTCATCGGCATCGTCGACTGGCGCGTAGCCGAGGCCGAGCGGCTCGGCGTCGTCTTCCACTACAACAGCTATGCCGACCGCGAGACGATCGAGGCGGAAAACCCCGATGTCGTGATCATCGCGACGGGTGGCCTGCCCGACAAGATGGAGGACGAGGTCGCGGGTGCCGATCTCGCCGAGACGGTATGGGAGATGCTGGAGACGCCGCGCGCCTCGCAGGGCACCGTGCTGCTCTATGACGGGCTCGGCACCATCACCGGCGCGGCCAGCGCCGAGATGCTGGCAGAGCAGGGCGCCCAGCTTGTCTACGTCACGCCCGACAAGCAGGCTGGCATCGAGACCAGCTATCTCGACCGCCCCTTCATCATGCGCCAGCTCTACCGCGCCGGAACCGCGCTCCATCCCGACCGGCGCCTGAAGCGGATCGCGCGCAACGGCAACCGCATCGAGGCGACCTTCGTCAACGAATACACCGAGGTCGAGGAGACGATGTCCTGCGACCGCATGGTCATCGAGCGTGGCACGATCCCGATGGACGAACTCTATCACGAGATGCGCTCGGGCGCCGTCAATGACGGGGTGACCGATCTCGACGCGCTCGTCGCGGGCGGGCGGCAGGAGCTCTCGCTCAATCCCGAGGGCCGCTACGAGCTGCACCGCATCGGCGACGCGATATCCTCGCGCGATATCCATGCCGCGATGCTCGACGCGATGCGGCTCTGCAAGGACATCTGAGAGCCGCGTTCCGCCGCCGGGCAGGCCCGGCGCGGCCGGTCAACCGGGCCATCATTCCCACTGGCGAAGGCGACATGAAGATCACATCGGCGCGCATCTACCTGATCGAGAGCGGCGGCATCCGCCCGGTCATCCTGGAGCTGACGACGGATGAGGGCATCGTCGGGCTCGGCGAGGCCTGCATCGCCTATGGGATCGGTGGCACAGCCTCGGCTGGGATGCTGAAGGACATCATCGAGCGCTACATGATGGGCGGGATCGATCCGTTCCGGATCGAGGCGCTATGGACCGAGATCTACGACCACGGTTTCTGGGCCAAGGGCGGCGGCCCGATCGTCTATGCGGCGATGAGCGCGATCGAACAGGCGATGCTCGACATCAAGGCCCGCAGCCTGAACATCCCGGTCTACGAGCTTCTCGGCGGGCGCGTGCACGACCGCCTGCGGACCTATTGCAACGGCTGGTATTTCGGCTGCACGCAGGACAGCCAGTTGCCCGCCGCGGCAGAGAAGGCTGTCGCCGATGGCTACGACGCGCTGAAATTCTATCCCTTCGTCACGATTCTGCCCGAGGGGCGGCTGCGCCACCCGTCCTACCGCGCCGCCAGCGACCGCAGCGTCGTCAAGCGCGCCGTCACGACGGTGGGCGAGATTCGCCGCGCCGTCGGGCCCGATGTCGAGATCATGCTCGATCTCTCGGCCGGGTTGACGCCGGACGACACCATCCGCTTCTGCCGTGCAGTCGAGGACCTCGACATCACCTATGTCGAGGAGCCGGCGGTGCCTGGCGATGTCGGCGCCTTGGTGAAGATCGCGAAGGGCATCTCGCAGCGCATCGCGGTGGGCGAGCGTGTCTACTCGCGCTACGGCTTCCGCGACATCCTCGAAAGCCGCGCCGTCGACATCCTGCAGCCGGATATCGGCAATACCGGCGGCCTGCTCGAGGCCCGCAAGATCGCAGCGATGGCCGAGGCCTACGGCATGAAGGTGCAGCCCCATATCTGCGCCAGCGCGCTGTCGACTGCGGTCGGCATGCATTTCAGCGCGTCGATCCCGAATTTTTACATTCAGGAGCATTTCCCCTACTGGGCGCGCATTCCCGGCCATGTCGAGGTGCTGGAGAATCCGATCGAGGCGTCGGTGAAGGGCGGCATCATTCCCGTCAGCGATGCCGCAGGCTTCGGAGTCGAGCTGCGCCGCAACGCGCTGGGCAATTCGGTCTATGGCGAATTCATGCTGTCATGACGGCAGCGAACAGGTAGACCACGCCAAGGCAAGAGAAGGATCGACATGTTCATCGCGCTGAAAATCAAAGCGAAATCCGTCTATCATGGCTATGACGAAGAGGGAAAACTCATCATCGAACCGGTCGGCTCGACGGATTTCGTCGAGAAGCTCATCAAGATCGACCGGATCCTGTCCGTCACCGAAGACTACATCTTCATCGAGTGCCCGCACGATACGGTGCAGACCTGGGAGTACGAGGGGTCGCTCAGCGACATCAAGAACAAGCTGAGGCCGATCAACGCTCTTGTCTGATCCTCGAAGCCTTGCACCTTCGGGCAGCACGCAGCCTGCAAACCATCGCGCGTCGGTGCTAGAGCCGGATGACTTCAGCCGGTTCCCGCTTTTTCGCATCTTGCTCTAATGGATTGAATTCGACCGTCGGCGCGCGCGATGATTGGGCGCGCCGCCAACGGGGCCGATTTGATGAACTTGCTGTATTTCTCCGCCTTTCGAGCCGTCATGCTTACCGGCACGGTCAGCGCGGCGGCCGAACTCCTTGGGCGGAGCCAACCGGCAGTCAGCCGCCTGCTGGACAAGCTTGAAAGCGAGCTCGGGGTCACGCTGTTCGAGCGGCGACGCGGCTTGGTGACGCCCACCTCGGTCGCTCAGTTGCTTCTCGACGAGATCGAGCGAGCCTATGTTTCTCTCGATTCCCTGAAGAGCTTCGCGGCTCGGGTCGCCGAGGGCGAGAGCAGGCGCATCGACACGGCGATCATGCCTGCTCTCGGCCTGGGGTTCGTACCCCGTCTCCTCGGAAAGTTCCGCGAGGAATGGCCCAACACCAAGATTCTCCTCAATGTGACGCTGTCCGTGAAGGTCGAGGAATGGGCAGCCTCGCAGCAGATCGACTTCGGCCTCGCGGAAACACCGTTCCGCCGATCCGGCTTCCGTATCGAGACTTTCAGCGATAGCCCATACATCGCGGCGGTTCCCGCTCATCACCCGCTCGCTGACAGCAGCCAAATCGGACCGGCGGATCTCGTCGATGTCGCCTTCATTTCCTTGGCGGCCCTCACCACCGCTGGACAGCTTGTTGCGCAGGCGTTCCGCTCATGCGGCGTCAAGTACGACCCTGCCTACGAGACGACAGTCTCGTCGACCATGTACGAGATGGTGAAGAATGGCGTCGGCGTGGGGCTGATCGACCCCTATACCGCGATCAATGATTTGGACGACCGCGTCAGGTTGGTCCCTTTTCTCCCCGCCATACCGTTCAACGTCGCACTTCTGCGACCGGAATCGAGACCGGCAAACCGCGCGGCGGAGGCGTTGCTGGAACTCATGGCTGCCGAACGCGACATGCTGATGAAGCGGCTGCCCCGGTAGCACCGCTCCGGCCCTACCGGCCCCGCCGCGAGATCGCTCGGGTATGCAAACTTCGCATAACGATCGCCGATCATTCTATTTTGAACATTTCGAATTTGGCGATTTACTCGGCTCAGTGTTTGAACGAGCGCGGATTGAATGACGCCGAACCGAGCCCAACACGACCAGTTCGACGTCGTGATCGTTGGTGGCGGCATCAACGGCACGAGCGCGGCCAGGGAACTTTCGGCTTCCGGCTTTCGCGTATTGCTGGCGGAAAAGGCCGATCTCGCCAACGGCGCCTCCAGTCGTTCGTCGCGCATCCTCCACTGCGGGCTGCGCTATTTCGAGACCAGCCACCCGGTCAGGACGTTCGCTCGTTCGCCTCGACGGCTTTCTGGCGCCATCAAGATGGCGAAGGCCGCCATGGAAGCGCGCGAGGAACTGGTTCGGTTGCAGCCGGATCGTTGCAAGCCCTTCACGATGTGCTTTCCCCTTTATCGGGGCGACGAAATCCGCGGCTGGCATCTGGACATGGGGTTCGCGCTTCTGAAGCGCCTCGGGCCGCCAGATCCCCCGCTCGAATATCGGCGCATAAGCGCCGAGATCGACCGGGAACTGCCTTTCGCCATCGACTTGCGGGATCGACGGCAGCTGAGCTCGATCGCGACCTATCGCGAGTACATCATCGATTGGCCGGATCGGATCTGCGTCAACTTGGCTTTGGAAGCGGAGCGGAACGGTGCGGTCCTCAGGCTGTTCACGCGGGCGTCGCTTCGCGAGCGTTTGCCGAGCGGCGAGTGGACCGTAGAGCTTGCGGACAGGTCTGGGCGGGTTGAGCAGGTCTGCGCCAAGGTGGTGCTGAACTTGGCGGGTACGTGGATGGACGATCTCCTCCCTCCTGGGAAGGCGTCCAATACGCCGCTCGTCCGGGGCACCAAGGGGGCGCATATCGTGGTTCGGTTGCCGGACCGATATCGAGGCTTTGGTGTCGCGACGCTCCATCGCGGCGGCATGCCGTTCTACTGCCTGCCTCTCGACGGCGATCGCTTCTACTTTGGGCCCACTGAGACTCCCTATGATGGTGACGCAGATGAGGCGCGCGCCTCGGGCCAGGACATCGATTTCCTCCTCGGCGAAGCCAACTATCTCCTGCCGGGGCTGAAGCTGCAGCGCCGGGACGTGGAGTTCAGCTGGGCGGGCGTACGGCCGTTGACCTACGACCGCGACCAGCCGATGGGGCGTCGCACGCGCGAGATCCACGATCTTCGGAACAGGAACATGCCGGGCGTGCTCGCCATGACCGCGGGACCGGTCATGAGCTACGGGAGCGCCGGCCGGGAACTGCGGGACGCAGTGGCACGCCTGATAACCCCTTCTCGCCGACAGGCTCCAGCGACGATCATACCTGAACACGCCGCATCCGAAGGTATCGCCGAAGCAGATGCCCAGGAAAACGCATGGAGATCGGCCGTGCTGAAGGAGCATGCGCGGGATCTGCGCGGCATTCTGTACACGCGCACGGCGCGCGCATGGGGACGGCACCTCGATCGCGACTCCGTCGCGCACGCGGCGAACAGCGTCTCCGACCTGCTGGGATGGAGACCAGAACAGGCCGCCGCGCAGGTCGAGGAATTTCTCGAACACCAACGACGCGCATTCCCGACCGGGAGTGCAGCCTGAAGAACGTCCACGAGCGAAGTCCAATAAAAGGGGAGACAGCTATGGCATCATCAAGCAACTCGAAGCGTTTAGGCGCAGTGGCCGCCGCGTGGCTCGGCTGCGCAGGGGTCTTCGCCGCGGGGCAGTCCCAGGCCGCCGAAGGCCGCCTGAAGGACATCCTCGACCGCGGCACGGTCAGGGTCGGAGTGCAGGGGGCGTTCAAGCCCTGGTCCTTCCCGGCTCCCGACGGCTCGCTCCAGGGCATCGAGGTCGACCTCGCGAAGAGCGTGGCGGACGCGCTCGGCGTCAAGTTCGAGCCGGTTATCATCACATCGGCCAACCGCATGCAGATGCTGCAGCAGGGAAAGATCGATCTGATCATCGGCGGGATGTACGACACGGCGGAGCGCCGGAAGGTCGTGGGCATGATCGAGCCGGCATATTGGACCTCCGGTCCGACGATCCTCGCCAAGAAGGGCGTGATCAAGGACTGGAAGGACATCGCGAACAAGCCCGTCTGCGGAAAGCAGGGCAATGCCTACAACAAGCAGATCGAGACCGAATTGAAGGCCAAGCTGACGGCCTTTACGGGCAACACGGAAGGCAAGGAAGCGCTGCGATCCGGCAAATGCATCGCGTGGGTCTATGACGATGTCAGCATCATCGCGGACCTCGAGGCCCCTGAGTGGCAGGATTACGAGATGCCAGTCTCGACGCTCTATAACAACCCCTGGGGCGCCGCGGTGCCGATGGAAGAGTTGAACAAAGGCTGGGGCGTCTTCATGGCCGGGATGGCCTATCGCTGGCAAGGAGAAGGCAAGCTCATCGAACTCGCCAAGAAATGGAACGTGAAACCGACGGATTGGTTTGCCGAACAGCACAAGAAGCTGAACTGGGATACGACCTATTTGAGCCCCAGAAATTGACGGTACACCGATCCAGACCCGCCTTGTTCCTGATGATCCATCATGATTGAGCTCATTGGCCCCTTCTTTCGAAGGCTCTACGACACGCGGGGCCTGAATTTCAACGTCTTCTACGATGGTTACGAGTTCGATCGTTTCGCGACAGGCGCCAGCAACTCCCTCCAGTTGATATTCTGGACGTTGTTGCTGTCGCTCGCGATCGGCGTGCTGGGCGCCTGGGCGCAGAGCGCGAGAAGCACCATCGTGCGCGTGGGCATGGATGCCTACATCCAGGTCTTCCGTAACACCCCGCCGATGATCCAGCTCCTGTTCTTCTTCTTCGGCCTGGGGACGCTGACCCCGACTGTCGACATGGGCGGATATACGCAGCCGCTGATCTCGGCCTACATGTGGGCCATCATCTCGCTCGGTATTTTCGGCGGCGCCTTCAATGTCGAGATCTTCCGGTCGGGTCTCGAAGCCGTTCCGGAATCGACCCTGGAAGCCGCAGAAAGCCTGTGCTTTTCGCGATGGCAAACATATCTCTACATCACATTGCCCCTGGCTTTCCGGATCAGCCTGCCGGCCCTGACCAACAACCTCGTCAGCCTGGCAAAGACGACCTCGCTCGCATACGTCATCGCGGTTCCGGAGATGACCTACGTGCTGAACCAGGTCTGGTCGGACAACGTCAACGTCCCCGAGATGATGCTCCTGCTGTTCCTGTTCTACATCATCGTGGTCACGGCCCTCGCCAGCGCACTCCATTTCCTCGAGCGCAAGCTCGCGCTCCCGGGATACGGCCAATGACGGCGCGCGCATTCGTCCTCGATCCCACCAAGCTGTCATCGCTACGTCCGCTATCGCATCTCGATTGGCGGCACGGCCTATGGCTGGCGCTTGCCTTCCTGGCGTCCCTGATGTCGGCGTGGGCGCAAACGACCCCGCCCGGTCGCCCGTCCGCGATCGAGACGCTGATCCTTTGGCTTCCCTTCATTCTTCAGGGCTTCGCGCTCAATCTGCTCATGAGCTTCCTGGCCATGGCGCTGGCGACGGTTCTGGGCATCGGCCTTGGCCTCATGCAGATCAGTCTTCTCTGGCCCGTCCGGTCGCCGTCCCGCCTTGCCACTCATCTGCTGCGAAACTCACCGTGGCTCGTGATCCTGTTCGTCGTGATGTACATGCTGCCGGCAGAATTCCGGATGCCAGGCGGCGGCCGGGTGACGATCCCCGATTGGATCAAGGCCACCGTCGCTTTCGCCTTGCCCGTCATGGGGAACATCAGCGAGATCGTGCGCGGGGCGGTCCGTTCGATCCCGACGGGACAGTGGGAATCGGCCGAAGGTCTTGCTTTTACCCGCTCGCAAACGCTGCGCTGGATCATCCTTCCCCAATGTGTGCGCCGGACGATTCCGCCCTGGATGAACTGGTACGCGCTTCTGACGCTCTCGACGCCGATGGCCTCGATCTTCAGCGTTCACGAGGCCGTGGCCAACGCGCAAGCGGGGATGGAGGCGGCAGGCGCGAGACCGGAGCTCTTGTTCCCGTTCTACCTTTTCCTGCTCTGTCTCTTCTTCGCCTACATCTATCCGATCGCGCTTTGGACGCGAAAGCTTGAGCGTAGATATGTCATCTGAAAGCAAATCGATCAGCACCTCACGTGCAGGCCCGGCGATCGAGCCGATCGTCTCACTCTACGACGTGCACAAGGCATTCGGCGCCCTCGAGGTGATCAAGGGCATCAGCTTCGACGTCCGCAAGGGCGAGGTCGTCTGCATCATCGGTCCCTCCGGCTCGGGCAAATCGACCCTGATCCGGTGCATCAACGGTCTGAGCCCGATCCAGCGGGGTTCGATCAAGGTGCAAGGCCAGGAAGTCAACGATCCCAAACTGAACAAGCTGGCTCTGCGGAAGAAGGTCGGGATCGTCTTCCAGCAGTACAATCTGTTCCCACACAAGACCGCGCTGGAAAACGTGATGATGGCGCCGGTGAAGGTGCTGCGCGAACCGAAGGCGGAGGTGGAGGAGCGGGCGCGTGCGCTCATCCGGAAGGTTCGGCTGACCGGCAAGGAAGACGTCTATCCCGGACAGCTTTCCGGTGGCCAGCAGCAGCGCGTCGCCATTGCCCGCAGCCTGGCGATGCGGCCCGACGTCATGCTGTTCGACGAGGTCACGGCTGCACTTGATCCGGAGACGGTCAAGGAAGTGCTGGTGACGATCAAGGAGCTCGCCGCCGATGGCATGACCTGCATCCTCGTCACGCACGAGATGGGCTTCGCCCGCGAGGTCGCCGACCACATCTACTTCACCGACAAGGGCGTGATCGTGGAGCACGGTCCCCCTGAGGAGTTTTTCACCAATGCCAAGGATCCGCGGACCAGGCAGTTTTTGAGCCAAGTCCTTTGAGTTGAACCCCGCGCCGCTGCGGCGCGGATTACCGAACATACGCGGCCGGCGCCGTGCGAACCCGTTCGTTCGCGCGAACGGTGAAGCATGTCCAAATCCGAGGAGACAACATGTACAGCCCGAATCCTTCCATCGTCGCCAAAGACCCATTGCTCCAGCCCCTGAAGATCAGGCACGTCACCTTCCGCAACCGGATCATGAGCACGAGTCATGCCTGCGGGCTCGAGGTCGACGGCATGCCGGACGAGGCGTACCAGAGCTATCATGAGGAGAAGGCCAAGGGCGGCATCGGCCTCTCGATGTTCGGCGGTTCCTCGAACGTCGACCTCGACTCCCCGAACATCTTTCGGCAACTCAACGTCGGCACCGATGCCATCATCCCCTATCTCCAGCGCTTCAGCGCCAGAATGCACGGGCAGGGCGCGGGGCTGATGTGCCAGATCACGCATCTGGGGCGGCGCGGCGATCCCTATGGCGGCGCTCGTCTGCCGACGATCGCGCCGTCACCGGTTCGCGAAACCGCCCATCGCAGCATTCCCAAGGAGATGGACGAGCACGACATCGACCGGGTCGTGAATGCGTACGCGCAGGCTGCGGCTCGCTGCAAGGAAGGCGGTCTCGACGGCATCGAAACGATGTCGTCGGGACATCTGATCGGGCAGTTCTTCTCGCCGGAGACCAATCGACGGACGGACAGGTTCGGCGGTTCGCTGGAGAACCGGTGCCGCTTCGCTCTGATGGTGCATGAAGCGATCCGCAAAGCGGTCGGTGACAATTTCCTCGTGGGTATGCGCTTTGTGGTCGACGAAGGACCGTACGGCGTCCTGCGGCTTGAGGAATGCGTGCGGATCGCCCTCATTCTCAAGGAAGCGGGCGCAATCGATTTCTTCAACGCGATCTACGGTACGATGGAATCCGTGCCGGCCCTCGCCGAATACAACATGCCCGGCATGGGTACACCGCTCGCCCCCTGGGTCGAGCCCGTCGGGGCTTTCCGCCACGAGGTGGGGTTGCCCGTCTTCCACGCGGCCCGGATCGCCGACCTGGCCTCGGCGCGGTACGCCGTAAAGGAGGGGAAGGTCGACATGGCCGGCATGACTCGCGCCCAGATCGCCGATCCTTATATTGTGACCAAGTTGGCGAGCGGCCGCGAGGATGAAATCCGCCCCTGCGTCGGAGCCACGCATTGTCAGTCGCCGCATCGGCCGTCCTGCCTTCATAACCCTGTCACTGGACGCGAATTGACCCTCAAGCACAGGATTCCCAAGACGGACGGACCAATCCGCAAAGTCGTGGTCATCGGTGGCGGTCCGGCAGGCCTGGAGGCGGCCCGGGTGAGTGCCGAGCGAGGCCACAACGTCGCGCTTTTCGAAGCCGCATCGGATTTCGGTGGCCAGATCCTCGTCGGGGCGACCGGCTCCTGGCGACGCGATCTGAAGGGCATCGTCGAATGGCGGGTGGCCGAACTCCAACGGATGGGCGCGCAGCTGCATACCAACGCCTACATGGACGAACAGGATATTGCTGCCCTGGAGCCCGATGTCGTCATCATGGCGACCGGTGGCCTGCCGATGATCGACCTCGAAGAGGGTGTGGAGCTCTGCACGAACACCTGGGACGTTCTGACCGGGCAGGTTCCGTTGGCTGGAGACGTGCTGATCTTCGACGGGACAGGGCGCCATCCCGGGCCGCTGGCGGCGGAGAGGGCCGTCGAAATGGGCGCTCGCGTCAGCTACATCTCCATCGATGCAATCCTCGCCGAGGAACTGACTTATTCAGAGCGGATCCGATGGAAGCAGTTCTTTCTCAGGAGCGGCATCCAGCCCGCGTCAGAGTCGCGGCTCGTTTCGGTCAAGCGGCAGGACAATCGACTGCTTGCGACAGTGGTCAGCGACCTCACGCGGGAGGTCTCCGCGGTCCTGGTCGATCATGTCGTGGTCGAGCAGGGCAGCATTCCCATGGCGGAAGTCTACGACCAGCTTCGGAGTCGCTCGCTTAACGACGGTGTCACGGACCTGGCGGCGATGGTCGAAGCTGCGCCGCAGCCGCGGCGGGACGGCGCGGGCTTCGAACTGCATCGGATTGGCGATGCCGTGGCCAGCCGCAATATTCACTCGGCGATGCTCGACGCGCTGCGGATCTGCAGCGCTCTATGACGCCGCGTGTCGCCTCTCACGATGGGACCTGCCGTCGTCTCAGGCAAATTGGCTGAAATCGCGCTTGAGATAGGTTCCATGCCCTTTCCGGGCTTCGATCCTGCCATTGCGGGCGACGATCTCCCCCCGCACGAGCGTGATGACGGGCCAGCCGGTGATCTTCATGCCTTCGTAAGGCGTATAGTCGGAGCCGTCGTTCACCATCGCATGGGTCAGCGTCTGCTCGATCAGCGGATCCCAGATCGCGATGTCGGCATCGGCCCCCACCGCGATCGTCCCCTTGCGCGGATAGAGGCCGTACATCCTGGCGTGATTGGTCGACGTCAACGCGACGAAACGGTTGATGTCGATCCGCCCTTTTACCACGCCCTCCGAGAACAGGATCGGCAGGCGCGCACCCACGCCGGGGACGCCGTTCGGCACCCAGCGGAAGCTGGTGCGGCCCTTCGGCACGAGCTTGCCCTGCGGGTCGTCGTAGCGGAACGGGCAATGGTCCGACGAGAAGACGGAGAACACGCCCTGCTGGAGACCCTCCCAGCAGGCCTTCTGGCTCTCGGCGTCGCGCGGGGGCGGCGAGCAGACATATTTGGCGCCTTCCATGTTGAGGCCATGGAGATCGTGCTCGGTCAGGGTCAGATATTGCGGACAGGTCTCGCCGAAGATCTTCAGGCCCTTCTGCTGGGCGCGGCGGATTTCGTCCATCGCCTCGCGATTGGAGACATGGACGACCATCAAGGGAACGTCGGAAAGTTCCGCCAGCGAGATCGCGCGATAGGTCGCTTCGCGCTCGGCGATGACGGGGCGGGACGAGGCATGGAAGCGCGGCGCCGTCTTGCCCGCCTGCTCGAGCTGTTCGGTCAGATAGCGGATGATGTCGTAGTTCTCGGCATGGACCATCACGAGCGCGCGCGTCTCGCGTGCGACCGCCATGACCTTCAGCATCTCGAGGTCGCTCAGGGCCAGGCCGTCATAGGTCATGAAGACCTTGAACGAGGTGTAGCCGTCGCCGACGAGTGCCGGCAGGTCCTGACCGAGGACCTGCTCGGTTGGGTCGGAAATGATCAGATGGAAGGAGACATCGGTATAGCAGGCGCCCTCGGCCTTGGCGTGATAGGCCTTCACGCTCTCGCGCAGGGGCACTCCGCTCTCCTGCAGGCAGAAGGGCAGGACCGTGGTGTTGCCGCCAAGCGCCGCCGAACGCGTCGCGCTCTCGAAATCATCGGCCATCAGGATGCCCTCGCCGGAGGGCTGCGAGATGTGCACATGGCTGTCGATGCCGCCGGGCAGCACCCATTTGCCGTGCGCGTCAATGACCAAGTCGGCGCTGCCGAGATCGTCACCCAGAGCGGCGATCCGACCGTCCTTGACGCCGATGTCACAGTGATAGGTGTCGGAGGCGGTCGAAACGCGGCCGCCGCGGATAATCGTGCTGAATGTCGTCATGCCGATTTCTTCCGTCTGCGAGCATTCGGGGCTTGCCCCGCCCTGGTCGACGCAGCGAGGGCGCGGGACATGGCTTCGCCCGTCAGGCGGTTATGGTCCTCGAGCCGCTCGGCGAGATCGAGCCGGGCCCGGGCACGCAGGGCGATCATGATGCGCTCATGCTCCTGGTAGGATTCAGCCAGGCGCTCGGAAAGCTCATTGATCGTAAAGCGATAGCGCCAGATCTTCTGCTGCAGCGCCTCGTAGCTCTGAACCAGCATCGGGTTCTGCGTCGTCTGCGCGAGCTTTTGGTGGAACGCGAAATTGAGGTGCGTATAGGCCGTATGCTCATGCCGCGTCAGGGCGTCCTTCAGAGCAAGATGCAGACGTTCGAGTTCTTCGATGTCCGCATCGCTCGCTCGCTCCGGGACGAGCAGGCCGATCAGACGTTCCAGCGCGCCCTTGAATTCGACGAGGGGGCCGATCTCGCCAGGATCGATCGGTGCCACCACGGCTCCGCGGTTCGGCCGCAGGGTCACGAAACCTTCTGCGGCCATGACCTTCAACGCTTCGCGCAAGGGCGTGCGGGATACTCCGAAGCGCTCGCACAGCTTCGCTTCGGGAATCCGGCTGCCATCAGGCAGCTCGCCATTGAGCAGGAGTGTTCGCAACTGCCCGATCAGGAGCTCATGCAGGGTAGGGGGAACCTCGACCTGCGCGGCTTCGCCATCTGGGAAGGGTACGAGCGTCGCCAAGGTCTGCCTCACGCGTGGGCGGGCACGGACGCCGGCCGGTATTCGAACATCCGGCCGAACCCGTGCAGCGGCTGCATGTCGGCCCCGGTCGCCTCCAGGCATCCCCACAATGTGAAGGCGACCGAATCCAGAACCGGGATTCCGAGTTCCCGTTCGAGCTGCGGGGCGATCAGCGGGCCGCGCATATTGGTGCAGACGATGGCGATCGCGTCCGGCCTGGCGCTGGCGACGTCCCGGCACATCGCGGCGATGTCGCTTTCGCCGACCTCTGCGAAGGAAAAGTTGTCGGACCTTCCGCTGTGCCGCTCGGCAACCGTCTCGATGCCGAGTGCCGCATAATTGGCGATGATCTTCTGCTGTACGTCCCGTGTGTAGGGGGTGACCAGCCCGAGCCGCCTGACCCCCATCGCCTCGAGCAGATGGTTGAGGCTGAGGATCGCGCTGGTGGCGCGAATGCCCGTTCGCTTCGTGATGGTGGCGCAGAGCTTCTCGTCGGTGTCGAAGCCGAGCCAGCTTGCCGATGTGCCGTTCCAGGCGATCACGTCGGGGCGAGCATCGGCGAGGAGATCCGCAGCCTGCAGGATCGGCTCGAGCGTGAACTGGCTGTTTGAAGCCTCGTCCAGCGCGATTTTCGTCACCCGGAAGCGGCTGAAATGCACGCTCACCTTGGGAAAGAGCGGCCAAGCCATCGCCGCCGTATAGGGCTCGAGCACCGTATTGGAGGACGGGGTGAGCATGCCGATCACAGTCGGTTTAGCGTCATATTGCATTCAGAAACCACTCACTGAGCGGGAGGGCGGCCTGCCGGTCACCAGATTTCAAGCCTCTGTATGCCGCGAATATGACGCGACTGACAAGTGCGATCGGAGGTGAATTTTCTGTTGTACGGCCAGTTTTTCGCGATAGGTTGAGCAAAACAGCAAGAGCGCTCTGCATCTCCGTGTGATGTTGACGCGCCTAGGGAACCGGCTTGGCCTGAAATGTGCATTGTCTCGGCGGGAGCGCTTTTTGACAATCAATGCTCATTCTGAATGCAAAATGCAAAAGGGGAAGGCACCATGAGGAACATACTTCCGCGCTTGGCTTTCGCCGCCGCTGTGGTGGCCGGCATCGCTTCCGCATCGGCGCAGACGCCGCTCCGGGTTGCCGGAAATTTCTCCCAGAACGTCAAGCAGGTCGATATCGAGCGCGCCTTCTTCGACGCACTCGGCGCCAAGGCAGGCGTTCCGATCGCCATGAACTACAACCCGATGGATGTGGTGGGCGTGAAGGCGCCGGACGCGTTGCGCATGCTGCGCGGTGGCTCATTCGACGTCATGTCGGTGCAGATCGGCATGGCCTCGCGTGACGACCCCTTCTTCGAGGGCGTCGACCTGATCGGTGTCGCGACCGACATGGACAGCTTGCGAAAGGTCGTCGACGCCTATCGCGCGGCGTTCGATGCGCGCCTGCAGACAAGGTTCAATGCCAAGGTGCTGACGCTGTGGCCGTTCGGACCCCAGGTCTTCTACTGCAACCATGACATCAAGACCCTGCAGGATCTGAAGGGCCTGAAGGTGCGTTCGTTCACGCCGTCGATGTCGGCGATGCTCGAACATTTCGGCGCGACGCCGGTCACCCTGCAGTTCTCCGAAGTCTATCCGGCGCTTCAGCGCGGGGTCGCTTCCTGCGGCGTGACCTCGCCGACCTCCGGCAACACCGGCAACTGGCCGGAAGTGACGACGCATCTGCTTCCGCTTTCGGTCTCCGGCTCGGTTCAGGGGCATTTTATCAATCTCGACACCTGGAAGAAATTCACCCCTGAGCAGCAGACGAAGCTCTCGGCGCAGTTCAAGGCGCTCGAAGATCAGCTCTGGAATCTCGCAATCTCGGCCAACGACGACGCGACCGCCTGCAGCACCGGGCAGGCCGACTGCAAGTCGCACAAGAAGTTCTCGATGAAGCTCGTCGAGATCAGCGCTGCCGACCGTGAGGCGATCAAGACCGTCGCGGAGAAGGTCGTGCTGCCGATCTGGAAGAAGACCTGCAATGCGGTCGACGCGACCTGCTCGGCCAAATGGAGCGAGACGGCGGGCGCTGCAGTCGGTCTGACCATCCAGTAACCAATAGGGCCATCCCTCCGGGATGGCCCTTCTTTTAGGGAGCTTGGTCATGACCCAGGCAAATCCGGTCGCGCGCGCCCTGCTGCCCGCCGCCAGGGGGCTGGCGCTGATCGCGGGATATCTCCTTCTCGGTCTCGCGCTGCTCGTCACCGCCGAAATCCTGCTGCGGCGCTTCATGAACTTCTCGTTGCAGGGCGGCGACGAGTTCGGTGGCTACGTGCTGGCGATCCTGGCAGCCTTCGGGTTTTCCTACGCGCTTCTGGAGCGATCCCATACGCGCGTCGAAATCCTGCTCGAGCGCGTCGGCTTCGGCCTGCGCTCCATCCTCAACGTGATCTCGGCCTGGTGCGTCGCGTTGATGGCCTGCTTCATGGCCTGGCGCGCCTATGCCGCGCTCGGCGAAAGCATCGAGTATCGCGCCCTCTCCGGAACGCCGCTGATGACGCCGCTATGGCAGCCGCAAACCCTCTGGTTCGCGGGCCTCCTGTTCTTTGCCGTGACCTCCGTCGCTGTCGCGCTTCACGCGAGCTGGCTGATGGCAAGCGACCGCATCGGGCTGAACCGCTTCTATGGCGTCAAGACACTCGACGAGATCATCGAAGAGGAAACGGTGCCGACCCTCGAAATGAAGGTCCAGGGCCAATGATCGGGGTTGCCGGCGCGACAATAGGCTTTGTGATGATGCTCGGCTTGATGATGATCGGGCTTCCCGTGGCGATTGCGCTCTTCCTGACGGCCTTCATCGGGGCCTGGGGCTTTCTCGGTTGGCCGACTCTCATGGGCTTCGGCAACCAGATGTGGAGCGGGCAGAACGATTTCATTCTGACCGCCATTCCGCTCTTTGTGTTCCTCGGCGAGATCCTCGTCCGGTCGGGGGTGGCGGACGGTCTTTACCGCTGCCTTTCCGACTGGCTACGGCGCCTTCCCGGTGGGCTGCTGCATACGAATATCGGCGCGAGCGCGGTGTTCGCGGCCGTCTCGGGCTCGTCGGTCGCAACCGCGGCGACGATCGGCACCGTCGCGGTTCCGCTCTTGCGGGAACGTCAATATGACGACCGCCTGACGACCGGCTCGATCGCCGCCGGCGCAACGCTCGGGATCCTGATTCCGCCATCGATCAACATGATCATCTATGGCTCGATGACGAACACCTCGATCGGCCAGCTTTTCGCAGCGGGCATCGTTCCAGGCCTCATCCTGACCGTTCTGTTCATGGCCCTGATCGCGGTCCTGGCGATCCTGAAGCCGAGCGTTGCCGGACCCGTGCTTCCCGCCCGCTCGCGGGCGGAGAAGATCAAGAGCCTGCTCGATATCTTCCCGCCTTTCGTGATCTTCGTCATCGTGATGGGGTCGATCTATCTCGGCTGGGCGACGCCGACGGAATCGGCGGCGGTCGGCGTCGTCGGCGCGATCGGCGTCGCCATCGCGAAGCGGCAGTTCACGCTCTCGCTTCTCCATGAGAGCATGATCGCGACGGTACGCATCTCCTCGATGATCCTCTTGATCATGGTCGGTGCGCATTTCCTGAATTTCGTGATCGGGGTGCTTGGCATCCCGCAGGCGCTGACCTCGTTCGTCTCGCAGTTTGGCGCGACCCAGCTCGAGATCATCCTCCTTCTGGTGGTTTTCTATCTGATCCTGGGCTGCTTCATGGAAACCCTGTCCATGATGATCGCGACCATTCCGGTGGTCTTCCCGCTCGTCGTGCATCTTGGCATCGATCCGGTGTGGTTCGGCATTTTCCTGGTGCTGATGATGGAGATCGGCCTCATCACCCCGCCGATCGGCATGAACCTCTATGTCGTCCAGGGCGTCCGGAATCATGGATCGATCATGGACGTCATCTACGGCGCGATCCCGTTCGTGTTGCTGATGCTGGGGTTCACGGGGCTTCTGGTGCTTTGGCCGCAAATGGCGCTCTGGCTCCCGCAGAAGCTGTTCTGATCCGTGCTGCTCCTCGAGGCGGACTATGTCCTGCAGAACGCCGCTTCGCCCGCAATCTCGGGCGGGGCGGTCGCCGTTCTCGACGGTCGCATCATGGCTTGCGGGCCGGCCTCCGAACTGCGGGGCACCTATCTCGCCGCCGAGATCGTTTCGCTCGGCAATGCGTGCCTGATGCCAGGCCTGATCAATGCGCATCAGCATGGCCGTGGCCTGAGCCAGATCCAGCTCGGTTTCCCTGACGACAATCTGGAGCCCTGGATCGCCCGGCGGCGGGGACGCGCGGCACCCGACGTCTATGCGCTGACCCGGCTCGCGGCCGTCCAGATGATCGAGAACGGCGTTACCGCCACCCTGCACGCCAATTATTCCTATGGCTCGGGCGACTATGAAGCGGAGCTTCGCGCCGCGATCCAGGCCTATGACGATAGCGGACTGCGCGCCACGGTCTGCATCGGCTATGCCGACCGGGGCGGCCTCGTCTACCCGCCCGCGGACGAAAAGGCATTCCTGGCGACGCTGCCTGCGGATGTGCAGGCACTGATTGGCGCCGCCAAACCCGGTTACCTGCAGCTCGACGAGACGATCGGCCTGATGACGCGTCTTCGCGCCGACTATGCCGGGCATCCTCGGTTGACCTTCGCCTACGGGCCGGCCGGACCACAATGGGTGAGCGACGAAGCATGGCGGGCGCTCGCCGCAGACGCCAAGGCGCGCGGCGTCGGCATGCATTTCCATCTGCTCGAATCGCCAGCCCAAGCGGCCTGTTCGCGTGCGCTCTATCCGGAGCGGGTGCTGCCGCGGCTCGAAGCGCTCGGGGTCTTCGAGACCCGCGCCAGCGCAGCGCATTTCGTCCACGCGACGGCAGACGATATTGCCGACGCGGCGCGCCTCGGTTTGAGGATCGTCGTCAATCCCGGCTCCAATATGCGTCTCGGCAACGGCGCCCCCCCGATTGCTGCGCTGATGGATGCCGGTATCGATTTTGCGCTGGGCACCGACAATTGCGCGCTCGACGACAATGAGGACTATCTGTCGGAGTTGAGACTCGGGCGCCTGCTCGGGCGCCCGGCGGCGGCAGCCGATCAACAACGCGCCTTCCTGGCCGCCGCAACGGAACGAGGGGCCGAAGCCGCTTTTCTCACCGAGACCGGACGCATCGAAGAAGGGCTCAAGGCCGACCTGGTCGCGATCGATCTCTCGGCCGCCGAAGGAATCTATCTGGACCCCGGCGTACAGGTTCTGGAGGCAATCCTGGCGCGAGCGACGGGCCGGGATGTCGTGATGACCATGGTCGACGGACGCATTCTCTATCAAAACGGCACATTGATCGGCGCAGATGCCGATCGCGTCCGTGCGAAGGCAATGCGGACCGCGGCCGAAACGCGGCCCGATGCTGAAATCAGAAGACTGGCCGCGAACCTCTCGGAGGCGCTCCGTCAGCACTATGAGATTGGCTGAGGAGCCGTCCGCATATTGTGATGTCTGGACGTGGCGCAACGGAGGCCGACAGTCTCAAGAGTGACGTAACGTCGCCTTCGCACGAGCCTCGCCCGATAGAAAGTCGGCTGGAGAGCGCCGCCAGAGCAGGCCACGCGCCGAATTGCGACGGGCAACCCCAAAGGTTGGGGCCGCTTTTCCTGCCGGTAGTGCTCCGCCACTCTGCCAAGGGAGGCCGAGTGGCGGCAACTCGTCGTCAACCTAGGAGACGCCTCAACACAGAATAACCTGTCAGTGGTCGTTGTGGGCGGCCGTCACTCGAACTTAACAGCAGTCGGAACCGTTGGAATAATCAACTGCACCCAGTCGTGCTCCCGCAGGTGTTGCACTTCAGGCAGGTGCCGTTGCGCACCAGCGTGAAATTCCCGCACTCGCCACAGCTGTCGCCGACATAGCCCTTCATGATCGCCTCGGCCCTGCGCTCGGAGGCGCTGGGCTGGGCCGCGGTGGCGGCGAAGCCGAGCTTGGCCATTTCGGCCTCGCCGACCGCTTCCTCCTCGGCTTCCGGCTTCAGCGCGGTGGCGCCGGCCGTGGCGAAGGAGGTGAGGGCGTTGCGGGCGGTCGCCTCGTTGCCGATGCCTCCCTGGATGGCGAGCAAGTTGATCGGTTTGCCGCGACGAAAGCCCGTCGAAGCCAGCGGGGTCGTGGTGATCGGGCCTGTCGCATCCGGCGCCTTGTCCTGGCCGACGCCGCCGCCGATCACGTCGTGGCCGATCTCGCTCGGGTCGACATGGGCGAGGTCGTTGCGCGAGAGATAGCTGATCGCCAGCTCGCGGAAGACATAGTCGAGGATCGAGGTCGCGTTCTTGATCGACTGGTTGCCCTGCACGAAGCCCGAGGGCTCGAAGCGGGTGAAGGTGAAGGCCTCGACATATTCCTCCAGCGGCACGCCATATTGCAGGCCGAGCGAGACCGCGATGGCGAAGTTGTTCATCATCGCTCGGAAGGCCGCGCCCTCCTTGTGCATGTCGATGAAGATCTCGCCGAGGCGCCCGTCGGAATATTCGCCGGTGTGCAGATAGACCTTGTGGCCGCCGACCACCGCCTTCTGGATATAGCCGGTACGGCGGTCGGGCATCTTCTCGCGCTCGCGCTTGCGCTCGATACGCTCGACGATGCGCTCGACGATCTTTTCCGCGACCTGCGTGGCGCGGGCGGCCATCGGCTGCTGCACCAGGGCCTCGACCGCATCGTCCTCGTCGTCCTCGTCGGCGATCAGGGCCGAGTTCAGCGGCTGCGACAGCTTCGAGCCGTCGCGATAGAGGGCGTTGGCCTTCAGCGCCAGCTTCCAGGAGAGCAGATAGGCGCTCTTGCAATCCTCGACCGTGGCGTCGTTGGGCATGTTGATGGTCTTGGAGATCGCGCCCGAGATGAAGGGCTGGGCCGCCGCCATCATGCGGATATGGCTCTCGACCGAAAGATAGCGCTTGCCGATGCGCCCGCAGGGATTGGCGCAGTCGAAGACGTTGTAATGCTCGGTCTTGAGATGCGGCGCGCCTTCCAGCGTCATCGCCCCGCAGACATGGACATTGGCGGCCTCGATCTCGGCCCTGGAGAAGCCGAGGAAGGGCAGGAGCTCGAACGTCATGTCGTTCAGCTTCTCAGCCGGCACCTTGAGCGTGCCAGTCAGGAAGTCCTCGCCCAGCGTCCATTTGTTGAAGACGAACTTGATGTCGAAGGCGGCCTTCAGGTCCTTCTCGATTGCGTCGATCTTGTCCTGCGGAAAGCCCTTGGCCCGGAGCGAGCCGTGGTTGATGCCCGGCGCCTGGGCCAGCGTGCCGTGGCCGACGGCATAGGCCTCGATCTCGGCGATCTCGCTCTCGCGATAGCCGAGCGAGCGCAGCGCGTCCGGAACGGCGCCGTTGATGATCTTGAAATAACCGCCGCCAGCCAGCTTCTTGAACTTCACCAGCGCGAAATCGGGCTCGATGCCGGTGGTGTCGCAGTCCATGACGAGGCCGATCGTGCCGGTCGGCGCGATCACGGTCGCCTGGGCGTTGCGGTAGCCATGCGTCTCGCCGAGCGCCAGCGCCTCGTCCCAGACGATGCGGGCGCGCTCCGACATGGTGGCGCTGGAGCCGCCGAGGCGGTTGAGCGTGCCATGGTCGAGCGGGACCGGCGTGACCTGCAGGCCGTCATAGCCGGTGGCCTGGCCATGGGCGGCGGTGCGGTGGTTGCGGATGACGCGCAGCATGTGGCCGGCGTTCTTCTTGTAGCCCGGGAACGGGCCGAGCTCGCCCGCCATCTCGGCCGAGGTCGCATAGGAGACGCCGGTCATGATCGCGGTCAGCGCGCCGGCGAGCGCGCGGCCCTCGTCGGAATCATAGCCGAGGCCCATGGTCATCAAGAGGCCGCCGATATTGGCGTAGCCGAGGCCGAGCGTGCGGTATTCGTAGGAGAGCTCGGCGATCTCGCGGCTCGGGAACTGCGCCATCGTCACCGAGATCTCGAGCACGACGGTCCAGAGCCGGCAGAGATGCTCATAGGCCGCGACATCGAAGGCCTTGGTCTCGCGATCGTAGAACTGCAGCAGGTTGGCCGAGGCCAGGTTGCAGGCCGTGTCGTCGAGGAACATGTATTCCGAGCACGGATTGGACGCCCGGATCCGGCCCGAGGCCGGGCAGGTGTGCCAGTCGTTCATCGTGGTGTTGAAATGCAGGCCGGGATCGGCGCTCGCCCAGGCGGCATAGCCGATCTTCTCCCAGAGGTCGCGAGCCTTGAGCGTCTTCGTCACCTTGCCGGTGGTGCGGGCGGTGAGGTTCCACTCCCCATCCGTCTCCACGGCGCGCAGAAAATCGTCGGTCAGCGAGACGGAGTTGTTCGAGTTCTGGCCCGAGACCGTGAGATAGGCCTCGGAATCCCAGTCGGTATCATAGGTGTCGAAGGCGATGTCGGTGTAGCCTTGGCGGGCGAACTGGATGACGCGCTTGATGTAGTTGTCCGGCACCATCGCCTTGCGGGCGAGCTTGATCTCGCGCTTCAGGGCGGGGTTCTTCTCCGGGTCGAAGCAAGCGTCGTCATCGGCCTCGCAGTTCACGCAGGCCTTCATCACGGCCTTCATGTGCTTCTGGACGACCTTGGAGCCAGTGACGAGGGCGGCGACCTTCTGCTCCTCGCGCACCTTCCAGTCGATATAGGTCTCGATATCGGGGTGGTCGACATCGACCACGACCATCTTGGCGGCGCGGCGCGTGGTGCCGCCCGACTTGATGGCGCCCGCCGCGCGGTCGCCGATCTTCAGGAAGGACATCAGGCCGGACGAGCGGCCGCCGCCGGCAAGCCTCTCGCCTTCGCCGCGCAGCATCGAGAAGTTCGAGCCGGTGCCGGAGCCGTATTTGAACAGCCGTGCCTCGCGGACCCAGAGGTCCATGATGCCGCCCTCGTTGACGAGGTCGTCCTGCACGCCCTGGATGAAGCAGGCATGGGGCTGCGGGTGCTCGTAGCTCGACTTCGACTTCACCAGCTTGCCGGTCTTGAAGTCGACATAGAAATGGCCCTGGCCGGGGCCGTCGATGCCATAGGCCCAATGCAGGCCGGTATTGAACCATTGCGGCGAGTTCGGCGCGACGCGCTGGGTCGCGAGCATGAAGCGCAGCTCGTCGTGGAAGCCCGCGGCATCCTCCTCGGAGGAGAAATAGCCGCCCTTCCAACCCCAATAGGTCCAGCAGCCGGCGAGCCGGTCGAAAACCTGCTTGGAGGAAATCTCGGACACATAGCGTTCGACCTCGGGGAGGGCGGCGAGCGCCGCCTCGTCGGGAACCGAGCGCCAGAGGAAGGAGGGAACGTCGTTCTCCTCGACTCGTCTCAAGGCAGCCGGCACGCCGGCCTTGCGGAAATATTTCTGCGCGAGGACGTCGCTGGCGACCTGCGACCAGGATTCCGGCACCTCGATGCCGTCCAGGCGGAAGACGATCGAGCCGTCCGGATTGCGGATCTCGCTGACGGCCGAGCGGAAGGGAATCGCGGCGTAGGGCGATTGTCCGGCGGAGGTGTAGCGGCGCTCAATGCGCATGATCGTCGTCCCCAATGCATGCCGCGGGCATGATGCCCCGCGCGGCCGGTTGCTCACCGGCTCCTGATGTCAGCCCAACTCGGTTTGATGCCCCTGGATCCCGCGACGGTGTATCCCGCCGTCGAAACTCCGGTTGCGGCCAGCCTGGCCGCACGTCGCCGTTCGCCGCCGCCGATGAAGGCGTGCCACGCGGTGATCGTCTCGACCCCTCTGGGAACTCTTATTCGCGGGTGTCGAAGGCGTCTCCGCCAGCCGTCACGCGACCGTCAAAATTTAGTCCCGAATGGGGTCGCTCGTCAAGGAATAGTGCACAGCAATCCCTGTGGACACGACATCTGGTAGGGATGTGTGAGTTATGGGGATAAGTTTCAAGGCCCATCCTAAGCCTCCGGAATCACGGAAGGAATCGACGCGGCTCGGCGAGAATGGGCGCTCCCGGCGCGATGCGGAAGCCTAAAATTCGAGGCAATCATGGTTGACCAAAGGTTAGCGGGCGCCGCGGAGGGACGTCTGGCGCAAGCGGCATCTGCGCAGCCTGCGCCAAGTATCTGGAGACAGGCGGTCTTCGTCCGCCGAACCGGGTCGACGCAGTGTCGGAAGCGTGGCCGAATCAAGGCGTCGGATGATTCCAATGGCGCCGATGTATCGGCCGGGCCGCGAAGACGGCTCGGCGGGTGACGGTCGGACCGCGGCACGGTGAAGCGATGCTTTCTGCATGCGAGCGAATTGGCGACCGCATTTAGCGCGACATTAATGCGCCGCACTTACCATGGGGCAGACGTAGCGGCGTGAAAGTGGCCCGATGCGACGCCTTGCCTTTTCCGTGCCGCTTCTCCTCCTGGCGGGATGCGCCGATCAGGAGCCTCTCGCTCCGGCCTTTGCCGGGGAGTGGGCCTCGGCGAAGCGCGGCTGCAGCGGCGGTCCGCGCATCGCCATCAACAAGAGCGGCATCTCCGCCAGCGGCATGCCGATCGACGGGCTGACCTTCACCCGTTCCACCGTGACCGGCGCGACGGCCCATCTCACCATGGAGCTCAGCGCGGCTGCGAAACTCGTCGTGCAATCGCAATTCTCCGACCAGAAGTCGAAGGGGCCGAATCCTGCCGACTACGAGATCGTGGCGACGCTCATCGCCTCGAACTCGCGCGTCTTCCCGACAAACGTCATCGCCCGCGACAAGAAAACGCGCCATGTCCAGGCCGCGCCGCCGGACGTTCTCGCGATCGTGACCCTGGTGCGGTGCGACGGGCGGACGGCAAACGCGACTTTCCGGGAGGCCGGCGCCGCTGCAAGGCTGGACAGGCCGGGGCGCTGACGCCATAAGTCCCGCGACCGCGACGCGGACCACGGCGGACGAGAGCGATGAAGCAGACGCTGCTGCAGATCTTCACCTGGTGGAACGGCCAGACCCTCGGCACGCGCTTCCACACCTGGCGCTTCGGCGAGAAGGTCGGCGAGGACGAATTCGGCAACATCTATTATCGCACCAGGGGCGGCGCCAAGGACAAGGCGCTCGGCCTGCAGCGGCGCTGGGTCGTCTATAACGGCCCGGCCGAAGCCTCGGCCATCCCGCCGGGCTGGAACGGCTGGCTGCACCACACCGTCGATGTCGCGCCGTCGGAAGAAAGCTACCAGCCGCGCGAGTGGCAGAAGCCGCATCAGCAGAACTGGACCGGCACCGCGCTGGCCTACCGGCCGCCGGGCTCGACGCTGGCCGAGGGCGAGCGCCCGCCCGCGACCGGCGATTACGAGGCCTGGACGCCTGGGCGCTAAAGCATCGGACCGAAAAGTGGCATCCACTTTTCGGGGAAATCCGATGCGACTACAACGAGCTGGATCGCCACTTCGCGTCCGGAGGACGCATGGCGATCTAGCGTTCCGTTGCCGGAAACGGCTGCGAATCGAGCAGCCCTGGCGGAGATCGACGCCCCCCATCATCGGCACGCCCTTTTTCCGCTGCGATTGACGTGCTACTCCGCGGCGTCGCGGTTCGGCCGCGCCTTTGAAGAGATTCGCGCCCGCATGCCGTCGCCTTCACGCTTTCCGATCCTCGCCGGCCTCGTCTCGACCGCCGTCCTGTCGTTTGCGCTCGTGGGCCCTGCCGCCGCCGACCGCATCCGCAACCCGACGGCCGTCTTCGCCGGGCTCGACAAGATCACCGGGCGCATCATCTCCTTCGAGGTCGCCGTCGACGAGACGGTCCAGTTCGGCGCGCTGCAGATCACGCCGCGCGTCTGCTGGACGCGGCCGCCGACCGAAGCGCCGCAGACGACCTCCTTCACGGAAGTCGACGAGGTCACCTTCAACAACGAGTATCGGCGCATCTTCACCGGCTGGATGTACGCCGCCAGCCCCGGCCTGCACGGCGTCGAGCACGCGATCTACGATGTCTGGCTGACCGACTGCAAAGGCGGGACCGAGCTGGTCGTCGATCCCAAAGAGCCGGAGGCGCCGCCTCCGCCCGAGGAGCCGCGCCGGCCCCGGACGACGGCGCCTCGCGACGTCAACCAGCCGCCGCCCGGGCAGCGCATCGACGTGGCGCCGCCGCGTGGCGTGCCGGTCGAGCCGCGGCAGGCGCCGAGCCAGCGCTTCTTCCCGACCAATCCGAGCGGGCGAGGCGGCGCGCAGCCGGATCGCGACTCCAACCGCTGACCGTCATTGCAAAGAGCGTCAGCGACGACGCAATCCTCAGCCGGCGGCAAGTTCGGTAAGCGCCTCGCGACCGGTCACCGCCTGGTCCTTCGGCCATGACCACCAGGTCGCGCTTGCCTCGGCGGCGTCCTCGAGCAGCATGCGATAGGCCTCGCGTGGCACCTCCTGCGTACCAAACTGGGCCAGATGCGCCGTCTGGAACTGCGCATCAAGCAAGCGGTAGCGGCCGCGCCGGAGCCGCGCCACGAGATGCACCAGCGCAACCTTCGAGGCGTCGGTCTCGCGATGGAACATGCTCTCGCCGAAAAAAGCGCCGCCGAGCGCCAGGCCGTAGAGGCCGCCAACCAGCCGGCCGTCGCGCCAGCACTCGACGCTGTGAGCGTGGCCGAGGCGGAAGAGCTCGCCGAAAAGCTCCCTGATCCGCGCGTTGATCCAGGTGTCGGGCCGGTCCGGCTGCGGCTCGGCGCAAGCGGCGATCACCTCTTCGAACGCCGTGTCGACCCTGATCTCGAAAGGGTCGGACCGGATGGTGCGGGCGAGACGGGAGGGCAGATGGAAACGGGAGAGCGGAATCACCCCCCTGATCTCGGGCTCGACCCAGAACAGGCTCGGATCACCGGCACTCTCCGCCATCGGGAAAATGCCGGCGGCATAGGCGCGCAGCATGATCTCCGGCGTGATCACGGGCGAGCGGATGGGCGCGGAGCGAGCCTTCATGCGGGAATGGGAGCGTGGCTGCGCTGTGCTGTCAAACGGGAAAGACACTTTTCCGCGTCATGATCCGCCGGTCCTGGCAGCGAAGGCGTCATTCTCGGGCGAAGCGAAGCGTAGACCCGAGAATCTCGTGACGAAAAGGCGCTGGTTTCCGAGATGCCGGGGCGAGCCCGGCCATGACGGGACGGAGACGGGCCTATTGCCCCTCCGGCCCCATGCCGCCGGCCGCGAGGAATTTCTCGAGCCAGTGGATGTTGTAGTCGCCGTTCAGGATGTCGTGGTTGCGCACGAGCGTGCGAAACAGCGGCAGCGTCGTGTCGACGCCGTCGACGACGAACTCGTCGAGCGAACGGCGCAGGCGCATCAGGCATTCCGCCCGGTTGCGACCATGGACGATGAGCTTGCCGACGAGCGAATCGTAATGCGGCGGAATCGCATAGCCCTGATAGGCGGCCGAATCGACGCGCACGCCGAGGCCGCCCGGCGTATGGAACGAGGCGATCTTGCCGGGAGAGGGCCGGAAATTCGCCGGGTGCTCGGCATTGACCCGGCACTCGATGGCATGGCCCTCGATGACGATGTCGCTCTGCTTGAGCGCGAGCGGCGCGCCGGCGGCGATGCGGATCTGCTCGTTGACGAGGTCGATGCCGGTGATCATCTCGGTCACCGGGTGCTCGACCTGGATGCGCGTGTTCATCTCGATGAAGTAGAACTCGCCATCCTCGTAGAGGAACTCGATCGTGCCGGCGCCGAGATAGCCGAGCTCGGCCATCGCCTTGGCGCAGATATTGCCGATCCTGTCGCGCTCGCCGGCATTCAGGGCGGGCGAGGGGCCTTCCTCCCAGACCTTCTGGTGGCGGCGCTGCAGGGAGCAGTCGCGTTCGCCGAGATGGATGGCGTGGCCCTTGCCGTCACCGAGGATCTGGATCTCGATATGGCGCGGTTTCTCGAGATATTTTTCGATATAAACAGCGTCGTCGCCGAAATTGGCCTTGGCCTCGGTTCTTGCCGTGGAGAGCGCGACGGACATCTCGTCGGCGTTGCGCACGACCTTCATGCCCTTGCCGCCGCCGCCGGAAGCCGCCTTGATGATCACGGGGAAGCCGATCTCGGCGGCGATGCGCAATGCCTCGTCATCGTCGGTGACGCCGCCCTCCGAGCCCGGCACGCAGGGAATGCCGAGGCGCTTGGCGGTGCGCTTGGCCTCGATCTTGTCGCCCATGCTGCGGATATGCTCGGCCTTGGGGCCGATGAAGGCGATGTTGTGCCGCTCCAGGATCTCGGCGAAGCGGGCGTTCTCGGAGAGGAAGCCGTAGCCGGGATGGACCGCGTCGGCGCCGGTGATCTCGCAGGCCGCGATCAGGGCCGGGATGTTGAGATAGCTCTCGCGCGCGCTCGGGGGGCCGATGCAGACGCTCTCGTCGGCGAGGCGCACATGCATGGCGTTGGCGTCGGCGGTGGAATGGACCGCGACCGTGGCGATACCGAGTTCCTTGGCCGCGCGCAGGACGCGCAGCGCGATCTCGCCCCGGTTCGCGATCAGGATCTTGTCGAACATCTTCGGCTCGTCCGCGCTCGCAAGCCTGCTCACTCGATCACCAGAAGCGGCTCGCCATATTCGACCGGCTGGCCGTCCTCGACCAGGATCGCGGTGACCTTGCCGGCGCGCGGCGCGACGATGTCGTTGAAGGTCTTCATCGCCTCGACCAGCAGCACGCGCTCGCCGACCTTCACCTCCTGGCCGATCTCGACGAAGGGCTTCGCCTCGGGCGAGGGGCGCCGATAGGCGGTGCCGACCATCGGCGAGGGGACCGCGCCGGGATGGGTGCCGGCCGACTTGGCATCGACCGGAGAGAACGCCGCCGGAGCCGCAGCGCTGGCCGCGACCGGAGCGTGGGAGGCGACGGGCACCTGCACCGTGGCTGAAATCGTCCGCGCCACGCGCACGCGCAGATCGCCCTTTTCGACTTCGATCTCGGTGAGATCGGTCTCGTTGAGGAGCTGCGCGAGCTCGCGCACCATTTCAGGATCGATCGGACTCTTGGTCGCCATGGCGGGTTTCACCGTCTTCGTCGTCTGTTGGAAGGACGAGCAGCCGAGAGGCCGTCGTCCCGCTGGATTGAACCGGCCGTCAGGCCGCCGTCTTGGCCGCGCGCTTCTGCAGAAGCGGCACGATCGCGTCGAAAGCAAGGTCGTAGCTCGCCACGCCGAAGCCGCAGATCACGCCGACGCAGACCGGCGCCATATAGGAATGGTGCCGAAACGCCTCGCGCGCATGGACATTCGAGACATGGACCTCGATGGCGAGCGCCTCGGTGCCCTTGATCGCGTCGCGCAGCGCCAGCGAGGTGTGGGTATAGGCCCCGGCATTGATGATGATGCCGGCGCCGGCCAGGCCCGCCTGCTGCACTCGGGTGACGAGTTCGCCCTCGAAATTGGTCTGGCTGAAGGTCAGCTCGACCCCCGCCGCGGCGGCTTTCGCCTTGAGGCGTTCCTCGACGCCGGCAAGCGTCACCGAACCATAGGTTCCCGGCTCGCGGGTGCCGAGCAGATTGAGATTGGGTCCGTTCAGGACGTGGACGGCAACCATAGCGCGCGCTGATTCCCCAGGCCGCAGGTTCGCGGCGTCGGCGTCGTCTTAACCGGAAGAGCGGGGCAGGGGAAGCCTGAGCGGCCGGCCCGCTGGCAGGAGCCGTGCGGGGCTGGCCGGTGCGTCAGCCGCTGCAGGTCGCCTTGCCGCATTTGCGGACGGCGTCGATCTTCTGCTTCAGCGCCGCGGCGCCGACCGCGCCGAAGACCACCTCGTCGCCGATGATGAAGGCCGGCGTCCCGGTCAGGCCGAGCCGATCGCCGAGCGCCACGGTGGATTCGATCGCGGCGCGGGTCGCCGGCGCATCCATGTCCTTGCGGGCGCGCTCGACATCGGCGCCGGATTCCTTGGCGACCTCGAGCGCCTTGGCGCCGTTGATACGGCCCTTGGTCGCCATCAGCTTGTTGTGGAAATCCCAGTATTTCTGACCCTGGAGCTGGTTCTTGACCGCGATGGCGACGCGGCTGGCCTCGACCGAATCCGGCCCGAGAATCGGGAAGTCCTTGATCACGACGCGAAGCTTGGGGTCGTCCTTGGCGAGGGTACGGACGTCCTCCAGCGCTCTTTTGCAGAAGCCGCAATTGTAATCCATGAACTCGACCAGCGTAACGTCGCCCTGCGGATTGGCGGCGATGATCGAGGTCGTCGGATCGGTGAGGCTCACCTTCTCGGCGGCGACGGCGTTGCGCTGAGCGTCGGCCTGGGCGACCTGGTTGCGCCGCTCGAGCTCGATCAGGGCCTCCTGGATCAGCTCCGGATTCTTCAGCAGCGTCTCGCGGACGAGATCGACGACCGCCTTGCGCTGTTCCGGCGTCAGCGGGGCTTGCGCCTGTGCCTGGACGGGGCCGGCCATGAGCGAAAGGGCGAGGCCGAGGCCGGCCAGCGCCGGGCCGGCGCGCCGAACGCCGGCGAGCGCCCGGCGGAACAGGGTGATCACGGCCATCTCGTCATCCTTTCGAGCCTGCCGGCCATAAGCCGAAGCAGGCGCTGAACCATTCGTCATTGCGACACCTTCTCCGCTCTCGGGCGGGCAGCGTCAATTCACAGCTTTGCCAACGGTTGCGGCGAAGTGACCGCTCGGCTAGCCAAAGGCTAGCGGCGCATCCCCCGACCGGCGCCGAGACGGATCCCGACATGCAACAGGCCAGCGGCTTCTTTCCGACCCCCGAGCTGGCGGCGCGCGCCGAACGCGTCGCGCCGTTCATCGTCATGGACGTGATGAACCAGGCGGCGGCGATCGAGCGGGCCGGCGGCTCGGTGGTGCATATGGAGGTCGGCCAGCCCTCGGCGCCGACGCCGGCGAGCATCCGTGCCGCGGCAGGGCGCGCGCTGGAGCATGGCCGCATCGGATATACCCAGGCGCTCGGCACCGATTCGCTGAGGGAACGCATCGCCCGCCATTATCGCGAGAGCTATGGCGTCGCCGTGGCGGCCGAGCGCGTCGTGGTGACGACCGGCTCGTCGGGCGGCTTCATCCTCGCCTTCCTCGCCTGTTTCCAGCCCGGCGCGCGCGTCGCCATCACCGCGCCGGGCTATCCGGCTTATCGCAACATCCTGATCGCGCTCGGTCTCGAGCCGGTCGCGATCGAGGTCGGGCCGGAGACGCGCCATGCGCTGACGCCGGAGCTGATCGCGAAGGCCCATGCCGAGCGGCCGCTGGCGGGCGTGCTCACCATGAGCCCGGCCAATCCGACCGGAGTTGTGATGGCGCCCGAGGCGATCGCGGCCGTGGCGGCCGAGTGCCGGCGGCTGGGGCTCTGGTACATCTCCGACGAGATCTATCACGGGCTGACCTACGAGGCGCCGGCGACGACCGCGCTCTCGGCCGATGACGAAGCGATCATCGTCAACTCCTTCTCCAAATATTACTGCATGACCGGCTGGCGCGTCGGCTGGCTGGTGGTGCCGCAGCGCATGGTGCGCACGATCGAGCGGCTGCAGCAGAATTTTTCGATCTCGGTGCCCTATCTCAGCCAGGTCGCGGGCGAGGCCGCCTTCGATGCGACGGCCGAATGCGAGGCGATCAAGGCGGGCTATGCCGCCAACCGCGCCTATCTCCTGAAGACCCTGCCCGAGATCGGGCTCGGCGACTTCCTGCCCGTCGACGGGGCCTTCTACATCTATCTCGACATCGGCCGATATTCGAACGATTCCATGGCCTTCTGCCGGGATGTTCTCGAAAAGGCGCATGTCGCGATCACCCCGGGGCTCGATTTCGACGAGGCGCGTGGGGCCCGCACGGTCCGGCTCTCCTTCGCCGGTTCGCTCGCCGAATGCGAGGATGCGGTCGCACGCATGGGGACGTGGCTGAAACGCCGCTGAAACCAGCGTCGCAATAGCCGCTTGCCAAACGAGGCACAGCGGAACAACTCTCGGGCTTGTGACATCGCGTTGCATGGTCGGGAGGCGGCAGCATGCGGGTTCGCATCGGACTCTTCGGCAAGGCGGGGCAGTCCTGCGCGCTGCCGATCCTGGCGGCCCTGGCGATGGTTCTTCTCGCTGGCAGCCGTGCCGCCCTGGCGCAAGCCAGCCCGGAACCGTCGATCGTCCTGACCTTGCGCGGCGATGAGACGCCGGAGGCGCTGAAGCGCACGCTCGATGCGCTGGAGGCGGGCGGCCGGAAGGTGACCTTGCGGATCGCCGGCGCAGGCGAGACCGTTCCGGCGGCAGTGGCTGCGCCGGCGGCGGCGGCCACATCTGCCGCTCCGACATCACCGACAGCAGCAGCGGCGACGCCGAAGCAGGGCAGTTCGCGCATCGACACGTTCTGGGACGATTTCGTCGCCGGGTTCGACTATGGCAACGAAGCGATACCAGCCGCCGCCGCCTTGCCGGAGGATTGGAGCCGCGCCTGGGCCGGCAACCGCAACGGCGCCGCCGGGCTTCCGGCAGTGGCGCGGCTGCTCTTGGTGCTCGCGCTCGCCACGGCCGCGGCGGCGCTGTTTCGCCGCGCCAGTGCCGGCTGGTTCTCGCGGCGAATGGTGCCGGGCGGGCCGGAATTCACCTCACGCCTGATCGCGTCGGCCTATGGCTTGCTTCAGGACCTGGTGACGCTCGGCATCGCGCTCGTCATCCTGCGCGTCTGCGGCAACCTCGTGCTGCCGGAATGGGATCTGGCGGCGAGCACGCTGCGCACGGTCGGGAACGGCGCCGTGATTGGCGCGGCCTATATGATGGTCGGACGGTTCCTGCTCGCGCCCGGGGCCCCGGACCGCAGGCTCATGCCTTTGCCCCGCGCCGACCGTCACTTCGGGCTTCTGGTCGCCTACGCGATTTGCGCGCCGGTCGTCATCGTCGGCGTCTTCCTTGCCCAACGGGTCGCCGCCAGCCCGATGACCGTTGCCGGACTGTTCGCGACCACGGCCCTTGCCATCACGCTCTTCAAGCTCTGGTGGTTCTTCGACGCCCGGCACGACCTGACGCGCCTCGTCCTGCGCAATGCCGAGGCGCCGAGCCCAGGGTTGCGCGTGCTGGCGCTGCTCACGCCCTGGTTCTACATCGCCGTGGCGGTCGTCATCTGGATGGTCGGGCGCGCCTCGGCGATGATGTCCGATGGCGCGCGCTGGGCCGAAGCCGCCGGGATCACCCAGATCGTCGTCGTGCTGGCACCGGTGATCGCGGTCGGCATCGGCAACCTGATCCGCTGCCGGCGGGCCCATCGCGCCGCCGTCGCCGAGACGACGCCGCATGGCGAGGCCCTCTCGCGTGCAGGCCAAGCCGCAGCGACCGGGATCGTCTGGGCCATCGCCTTCTACCTGCTGGCGCGGCTATGGGCCGGTTTCGCCTTTGACATGGCCTCGCCCGAATTCAGCGCCTTCTCGCGTCAGGCCGCCGGCGTCGCGATCCTGCTCTTTGTCGGCTGGGTGGCGCTGGTCTTTCTCAGGGCCTTCTTCGATGCCTATGCGCCGCGGCAGGCGGCGAGCGGCCCGGCCGACGAGGACGCGGCTCCGGTCGAAGGCCATATCCCGTCGCGCCTGGCCACCGTGCTGCCGGTGCTGCGCGGCGTCGTGCTCGGCGCGGTGGCGGGGCTGGTCGGGCTCGTCGTCCTGTCGCGCCTCGGAGTCGATATCGGGCCGCTGCTGGCAGGGTTCGGCATCCTGGGTCTCGCGATCTCGTTCGGCTCGCAGGCGCTCGTGCGCGACATCGTCTCCGGCTTCTTTTTCATGATCGAGGACGCCTTTCGCGTCGGCGAATATGTCGATACAGGCCGGCTCAAGGGCACGGTGGAGAAAATCTCGCTGCGCTCGATGCAGCTGCGCCACCAGAGCGGGCAGATCCACACGGTCCCCTTCGGCCAGATCCCCTCGCTCACCAATGCCAGCCGCGACTGGGCCACGCTGAAGTTCAATGTCCGGCTCGACCATTCGGCCGATATCGAAAAGGCGCGCAAGACGATCAAGAAGGTCGGGCTGGCGCTGCTCGAGGATCCGGAATTCGCGCCGCATTTCATCTCCCAGCTCAAGATGCAGGGCGTCGCCGACATCACCGACAGCGCCGTCGTGGTCCGGCTGAAATTCACGGCCAAGCCCGCCCATGCCTCGACCTTGCAGCGGGAGGCGCTGAAGCGGGTCTACCGGGCGCTGAACGAAGCCGGCGTGCCCTTCGCGTCCAATGCCGTGACGGTCCGCGGTGGGGAGGGGCAGGCCTCGGCGGGAGCCGCGGCGATCACGGCCGTGCCGCCGCCGACACCGCTGGCCCCGGCTGCCGGATAGGCGCCCGGCATATCGCTTAACGGAAAAGGCCGCTGCGGGGGTCCGCAGCGGCCTTTGGTTCACTTGCGTCCGGCGAGCTTGTTCCACCAGCCGCCGCGCTTGGGTCGATCCGGATCCTGCGGCGTCAGCACGACCGCGACCGGCTCCTCGGCGACGCGGCGCGCCCGGGCAGGGGCGGGCGGCTCGGGCGCCGGTTCGGCTTCGGAGGCCACCGCCGATTCGACCAGGGCCGGCTCGGCAGCAGGCGCCTCAGCCGCGACGCCGTCCTCGGTGATCGGGACGACCTTCTTGCGGGCGCGGCTGCGCTTGGGCTTTTCGGCCGGGGCGTCCGGAACAGCTTCCGCGACCGTCTCGGTCACGATGTCCGCCGTCTCGGGCGCCTCAGTAGCGAGGCTCGCCTCGGCTTCCGCCTTTGGCTTGCGGCCACCGCGACGGGCCCGGCGCGGCTTGGCGTCCTCGGCCGGTTCCGGCGCGATCTCCTCGACCGGAGCTGCGACGGACTCCGCCGCAACCGCCTGCTCGCTGGCGGCATTCTCGCCATCGCGCTCGGCGCCATCCTCATCGCCTTCGCCGTCCTCGTCGCCTTCGGCATCGCTGCCGCCGTCGAGGCGCTGGCCATTGGCGTCACGCTCGCCGCCACGCCGCCGGCGACGACGCCTGCGGCGCTTGCGTCCACCCTCGCCACGGTCTTCGTCCTGGCGGTCCGATGCGGCCTCGCTCCGGGACGCCGGCTTCAGCTCATCCTCAACACCGGCCGCTTCGGCCTCGGCCGCCGCGTCGAGCGCATCCTCGTCATCGGTCTCGGCGATCGCCTCGGCCTTGAACGGGCTCGGCACGACACGGCCTTCATTGCCGACGAACTCGCCGCGCTCGACCTCGAAATAGCGCGTGCCGAGCAAGGTCGCGTCGGCCGAGACCGTGACTGCCACGGCGAAGCGCGCTTCCAGGTCGCTCAGATGCGCGCGCTTCTGGTTGAGGACGTAAAGCGCCACTTCCGGCCGGGTGCGGACGGTGAGATTGTGCGAGGCGCTCTTGATCAGCGCCTCTTCCAGAGCGCGCAGGATCTGCAGCGCCACCGAGGAGGTCGAGCGGATCATGCCGGCGCCGGCGCAATGCGGGCAGGGCACCGAGGAACTCTCGAGCACGCCGGTGCGGATGCGCTGGCGCGACATCTCGAGCAGACCGAAAGCCGAGATGCGGCCGACCTGGATGCGGGCGCGGTCGTTCTTGAGGCAGTCCTTGAGCTTCTTCTCGACGGCGCGGTTGTTGCGGTTCTCCTCCATGTCGATGAAATCGATCACGATGAGACCGGCGAGATCGCGCAGCCTGAGCTGGCGGGAGATTTCCTCCGCCGCTTCGAGATTGGTCTTGAGGGCCGTGTCCTCGATATTGTGCTCGCGGGTCGAGCGGCCCGAGTTGATGTCGATCGCCACCAGCGCCTCGGTCTGGTTGATGACGATATAGCCGCCGGACTTGAGCGTGACCGTGTTGGAGAACATCGCGTCGAGCTGGCTCTCGACGCCGAAGGAGGCGAAGAGCGGGGTCTGGTCGCGGTAGGACTTCACGCTCTTGGCATGGCTCGGCATGAGCATGCGCATGAAGTCCTTGGCCTCGCGATAGGCCTCGTCGCCGGCGACGTGAACCTCGTCGATATCCTTGTTGTAGAGGTCGCGGATCGAGCGCTTGACGAGGTTGCCCTCCTCATAGACCAGCGCAGGCGCGACCGAGCCGAGCGTCAGCTCGCGCACGCTCTCCCACATCCGCATCAGGTATTCGTAGTCGCGCTTGATCTCGACCTTGGTGCGCGAGGCGCCGGCGGTGCGCAGGATGATGCCCATCCCGTCCGGAACCTCCAGCTCCTGGGCGATCTCCTTGAGGCGCTTGCGGTCCTCGGCATTGGTGATCTTGCGCGAGATGCCGCCGCCCTTGCCGGTGTTCGGCATCAGCACCGAATAGCGGCCGGCGAGCGAGAGATAGGTGGTCAGCGCCGCGCCCTTGTTGCCGCGCTCTTCCTTGACGACCTGGACCAGGATGATCTGGCGGCGCTTGATGACCTCCTGGATCTTGTACTGGCGGCGCGAATGGCGCGGGCGCTCGGGCATGTCGTCGAGGGCGTCGCCGCCGCCGAGATGCTCCGGCTCCTCATGCGGCTCGTCGTGACCATTCTCGTCCTGGCCGTTCTCGTCGCCGTCTTCGTTCTCCTCGGACGGGCGGCGAGCCTCGGCAGCATCCTCGCTCTCGCCTTCGGACGCCTCGGCTTCCGGAGCGTCGGCCGGCGCGGTCTCAAAGGTCAGCGGCGCTGCGTTATCGAGGACGGTCTCGTCGCTCGATTCGGCGACGGCGGGAGCGAAGGACTCGCCGAAGGCGGGAGCCCCCTCGTTGACCATCGCGGCTTCCTTGCCGTCGGTCTCGACCTCGGCGGTGACGGTCTCGTCGCGGCTCGCCTTCTTGGCGCGGCCGTCACGGTCGCCGCGACGTCCGCGGTCGCGCCGTCCGCGCTTCTCGCGGCGTTCCTCGTCACGCTCCTCCTCGCGGTCGGCGCGCGCTTCCTCGGCGATCAGAGCCTGCCGGTCGGCGACCGGAATCTGGTAGTAGTCCGGGTGGATTTCCGAAAAGGCGAGGAAGCCGTGACGGTTGCCGCCATATTCGACGAAGGCCGCCTGGAGCGAGGGTTCGACCCGCGTCACCTTCGCCAGATAGATATTGCCCCGCAGCGGTTTGCGGCTGGCGGATTCGAAATCAAATTCCTCGACGCGTGATCCGCGAACCACCACGACCCGGGTCTCTTCCGGGTGGGTGGCGTCGATGAGCATCTTGTTGGCCATAAGACGTTTCCATTGGCGCGGCCGCCGTCATGTCCCGCCGGGCTGCGGATCGAAATCCGCTGCCGCGGGCAGGGGCGCCGCGCGTAGGCCGGCTTCCGCCGGCATGTTGCAGGAGAAAGTGTTCGATCAGGACGCGACGGCGATTCGGGAAACCCGGCCGGACAACGAGTCCGCCGTGGTCCCGAAGGTATGGACGATGCACCGGTAAGCTAAGCGGCGTCGTATGCCCCGACATCTGACCTGACCTGCGGCACGTCCGCCTTGAGACGGCGCACCGCGTTTGCACGCTCGCGAAAAACCGCCTTGCGCCGAACTTCGTGCCTGACGCAGGCCGTCCGCGGACGATCTGTTGGCGGTTGCCTTGCTGCGACCGGTCCAGGACGGAACGGTCGCTAGGCCCTGGTCCCGGACGCCAGCGGATCCTCGGATCCGGACGCGCGCTACGGGCGGCTTCGCAATGCAACCATCCCCATTACAGATAGGTGACCGTGATTTGCAAGCAACATCATTTGGGAACCTCGCCGCGGCGCCCTGGCGGCCGTTCACGGCAATGAGCGTCCATGGTAACCGGTTGTTAAGTCGCCGCGCCGCTATGGTTAAGCGTTGGTGACACGCATGGGAACCACTCAGCTGACATACGGCTCTCGCAGCACCGGCTCGGGCCGGCCGAGGCTCCACGGCCTGATCGGCCTGGCGTTCGGCCTGTGCCTGGCGCTCATGCCCGGCGCGGCGATGTCCAATCCGTCACGCCCGGCAAACGAGTTCGCGGTCGCGACGGACGCCAGGATAGAGCAGGCGGGAGAGGTCGTGCGGCTGACCATGGCGCTGTCGCGCCCGGTCGAGGTCAGCGCCTCGGTGATGGCCGCGCCCGATCGCGTCATCATCGATCTGCCTTCCGTGAATTTCCAGGTCCAGCCGAGCGCCGCACGCAAGAGCGCGGGCTTCGTCAGCGCCTTCCGCTTCGGCATGTTCACGCCCGATAAATCGCGCATCATCCTCGATCTCGCTCAGCCCGCTTTGGTGACGCGCGCCGAGGTCCGGAGCGTCCGCGGCGGATTCGGCGAACTGGTCGTCGAATTGAAGCGTGCCAGCCGGGCCGAGTTCCAGGCGGCTTCCGTCCGCGCAGCGCCGCAGGCGCCGGAGGACCCGGCCTCGCAGGCGGCCAAGCCGCAGGGCGAGACACGCCAGCTCGTGGTGATCGATCCCGGCCATGGCGGCATCGATCCGGGCGCGGTCGTCGCTTCGATCGCCGAAAAATCGGTCGTGCTGGCCTTCGGGCTGGCACTGAAGGGACAGCTCGAGGCGAGCGGTCGCTACCGCGTGCTGATGACGCGCGACGACGACACCTTCGTCCCCCTGGGAGAACGGGTGAGGATCGCCCGCGCTGCCGGGGCGGACCTCTTCATCTCGATCCATGCCGATTCGCTGACCCAGTCGCAGGACGTGCGCGGCGCCACGATCTACACCGGGTCCGAGCGCGCCACCGATGCCGAATCGGCGCGGCTCGCAGCCAAGGAAAACCAAGCCGACGCCGTCGCCGGGCTCGACGCGACCGAGGACATGCAGGACGTCGCGGGTATCCTGATGGACCTCGCCAAGCGCGAAACCCGGACCTTCTCCTCGCTTTTCGCCCGCAATCTGGTCGAGAAGCTGGGCGGATCTGTCAGGCTGCACAAGGTCCCGATGCGTTCGGCGGGTTTTCGCGTGTTGACGGCGCCTGACGTGCCCTCCGTGCTGATCGAGCTCGGCTACATGTCGAGCCCGAAGGATGCGGAGCTGCTCAATTCGCTGTCCTGGAGGCTGCAGGCGGTGGCGGCGGTCGAAGCCGCGGTCAACGGATTTTTCGAGCGCGGACAGGCTGTTGGGAAGGCTGCGGCCAACCAGCGCTGAGCGTTGTTGCCGTCAGCGGCGATTGTGGTCTTCAGGCCACGGTTCCGCCATCTCTGCCGTGCTATAGACGTGATTTGGAAGCGACGAGGACTGGGGCGGCGAATCCGATGAAACGGATGACCGCGCAGCAAGCAGGGGCATAGGCCTTAGATGCGGTTTGTTCTGCGAATCTTTGGATGGTTGTTCGCTGCAGGCGCGATCGTCTTCGTCGTTGGCGCCGTCATCGCTGGCGGCTTCATCTGGCACTACTCCAAGGACCTGCCGGACTCGGCGCAGCTTCGCAATTACGAGCCGCCGGTGATGAGCCGCGTGCATGCCGGCGACGGCAGCCTGATCGCGGAGTTCGCGCGCGAGCGTCGGCTCTACCTGCCGATCCAGGCCGTGCCGAAGATGATCATCGACGCCTATCTCTCGGCCGAGGACAAGAATTTCTACAAGCATATCGGCGTCGATCCCGAGGGTCTGGTTCGCGCCGCGATCACCAATTTCCGCAGCCGCGGCTCGAATCGCCGGCCCCAGGGCGCCTCGACCATCACCCAGCAGGTCGCGAAGAACTTCCTCGTCGGCTCCGAGCAGAGCTATGAGCGCAAGATTCGCGAGGCGCTGATCGCGCTGCGGATCGAGGGAACCTATTCCAAGGACAAGATCCTCGAGCTCTACCTGAACGAGATCTATCTCGGCGCGCCGGCGCCGGGGCAGGGCAGCTACGGCGTCGCCGCGGCCGCGCTGAATTATTTCGGCAAGTCGGTGCATGAGCTGAACCTGCAGGAGGCGGCCTATCTCGCCGCGCTGCCCAAGGCCCCGACCGACCTGCACCCGTTCCGCAACCGCGAACGCGCCATCGAGCGGCGCAATTACGTGCTCGACCGCATGGCCGATAACGGATTCGTGAAGCGCGCGGAGGCGGAAGCCGCCAAGAGGCAGCCGCTCGGCGTCAATCCCCGCACGGTCTCGGCGAACAACATCGCCGCCGGCTATTTCGCCGAGGAGATCCGGCGCGAATTGCAGGATCGCTACGGCGAGAAGAAGCTCCTGGAAGGCGGCCTCTCGGTCCGTGCCACCGTCGATCCCAAGATGCAGCTCCTGGCCCGCAAGTCGCTGGTCGACGGGCTCGTGCGCTTCGACGAGGCGCGCGGCTGGCGCGGCGCCGTCGAGAAGCTCGACATCGGCGCCCGCGACTGGGGCATCGCGATCGGCAATCTGCCGGTGATGGGCGATGTCGCGCCCTGGCGGCTGGCGGTGGTTCTCGAGGTGAGCGGCGACAGCGCCCGTCTCGGCTTGCATCCGATGCGCGAGAATTCCGGCCATCTGAAGCCCGAGCGCGATATGGTGACGCTGACCGGCGAGGGCATCCGCTGGACCCGCCGGGCGCGCGTCAGCCAGGTCGTCTCGGTCGGCGATGTCGTCTATGTCGAGCCGGTCGAGAGCAAGCCGGGCCAGGTCCGCCTGCGCCAGATGCCGGAGGTCAACGGCGCGATCACCGTGATGGATCCCTATTCCGGCCGCGTGCTCGCGATGGTCGGCGGCTTCTCGCATGACCAGTCGGAATTCAACCGCGCGACGCAGGCGCTGCGTCAGCCGGGCTCGTCCTTCAAGCCCTTCGTCTACGCCACCGCGCTCGACAACGGCTACACGCCGTCGAGCATCGTGCTCGACGCGCCGATCGAGGTCGACCAGGGCGGCGGGCTCGGCGTCTGGCGCCCGGAGAACTATGACGGCAAGTCGACCGGGCCGCGCACCCTGCGCTACGGCATCCAGTATTCGAAGAACCTGATGACGGTGCGCCTCGCCAAGGATGTCGGCATGCCGCTGATCGCGGAATATGCCCGTCGCTTCGGCGTCTATGACGACATGCTGCCGGTGCTCTCGATGGCGCTCGGCGCCGGCGAGACGACGGTGATGCGCATGACGGCGGCCTATTCCATGCTGGTCAATGGCGGCAAGCGCATCCGGCCGACGCTGATCGACCGCATCCAGGACCGCTGGGGCGCGACGATCTACCGTCACGACCAGCGCGTTTGCGAGGGCTGCAACGCCGATAAATGGGCGAACCAGAAGGAGCCGCGCCTCGTCGACAACCGCGACCAGGTGCTCGACCCGCTGACCGCCTACCAGATGGTCTCGCTGCTCGAGGGCGTCGTCCAGAACGGCACGGCGCAGGTCGTGAAATCGGTCGGCAAGCCGCTGGCCGGCAAGACCGGCACCACCAACGAGGCCAAGGACGTCTGGTTCGTCGGCTTCTCTCCGGACCTGGCCGTCGGCGTCTATATGGGCTTCGACAAGCCGAAATCGCTCGGCAACTCGGCGACGGCGGGACAATACGCGGCCCCGATCTTCCGCGATTTCATGATGGCGGCGCTGAAGGACAAGCCGGCGACGCCGTTCCGCGTGCCGCCCGGCATCAAGCTGATCCGCGTCGATCCCCGCACCGGCATGCGCGCCGGTGGAGAGGGCGGCATCCTGGAAGCCTTCAAGCCCGGCACCGCCCCGCCTGACAGCTATTCGGTCATCGGCGCGGCCGGAGACGGCAGCGGCGCGCCACTGAACGTCTCGCCCGGCGGCCGCGGGGTCGGGTCGGGAACCGGCGGCCTCTACTAGGCTCCTGTGACCGTGGCCCGGGCGTCATGCTCGGGCTTGACCCGAGCATCTCTCGCCCGGGGATTCTCGGGTCTGCGCGGAGTTTATCCTTGGGCCGGCCAAAGGCCGGACCCGAGGGCTCCGCCCGGGAATGACGTCGCGTCGGGCGTTTACACCCGAGCCTTTCAGCCCTATCTCAACGCTCCATCGCGCAGCTCGAACGGAAGCCCATTCAGAATCATGCGTCCCGAAGTCCAGACCCAACTCGACAACGCCAAGCAGTCGATCGGACTGCTGAGGAGGCATCTTTGACTGGGATGTCGCACAACGACGCCTCGCGGAGCTGAACGCGCTTTCCGAAGGGCCAACCTTCTGGGACGACGCCGAGCAGGCGCAGAAGCTGATGCGCGAGCGCACCTCGCTCGAGGACCAGATCAACGGCATCATCAAGCTGGAGCGCGATCTCGATGACGCGCTGACGCTGATCGAGCTCGGCGAGATGGAGGAGGATGCCGCCTCGATCGCCGAGGGCGAGGCCGCGGTCAAGACGGTCGAGCACGAAGCTGCGCGCCGCCAGGTCGAGACGCTGCTCTCGGGCGAGGCCGACATGCTCGACACCTATGTCGAGATTCATCCCGGCGCCGGCGGCACCGAGAGCCAGGACTGGGCCGAGATGCTGCTGCGCATGTATCGGCGCTGGGGCGAGCGGCGGAAGTTCAAGGTCGAGATGCTCGACTATCAGGACGGCGACCAGGCCGGCATCAAGTCGGCGACGCTGCAGTTCAAGGGCCACAATGCCTATGGCTGGCTGAAGACCGAATCGGGCGTGCACCGGCTGGTGCGCATTTCGCCCTTCGATTCGAACGCCCGCCGGCAGACCTCGTTCGCCTCCGTCTGGGTCTATCCCGTCGTCGACGACCGCATCGTCATCGACGTCAAGGAATCGGATTGCCGGATCGACACCTATCGCGCCCAGGGTGCGGGCGGCCAGCACATCAACACCACCGATTCGGCGGTGCGCATCACCCATATCCCGACCGGGATCGCGGTCACCTGCCAGCAGGAGCGCTCGCAGCACAAGAACCGCGCCAAGGCCTGGGACATGCTGCGTGCCCGGCTCTACGAGGTCGAGCTGAAGAAGCGCGAGGACAAGGCCAATGCCGAGGCGGCCTCCAAGACCGATATCGGCTGGGGCCACCAGATCCGCTCCTATGTGCTGCAGCCCTATCAGCTCGTGAAGGACCTGCGCACGGGCGTCTCGTCGACTGCGCCCTCCGACGTGCTCGACGGCGATCTCGACCCGTTCATGGAAGCCTCGCTGGCGCAGCGCGTCTACGGCACCGAGGTCGAGGTCGAGGATATCGATTGACGCGTTGGCGGGGATGACGGTGGAGAAACCTCGCTCGCGCCTGCGCAACGGCCTGATCAATCTTGGCGTCTCGCTGGCGAGCCTGCTGGTCTTCCTGGCCTTCTGCGAGCTGGTCCTGTTCCGCTACGTGCTGCCGGGCAGCGACGTGCCGCACAATGATTTCGTCAACGAGGTCGTGCGCTATGCGCCGAACCAGAGCGGCGTCTGGCGGGTGCGCGACGAGATCGCGGCGCCGTTCTCGATCAACGTGAAGGGCTGGAACTCCCCGCTCCAGGACTACCCGCGCGAGCGGGTGGCCGGCCGCCGGCGCATCGCCTTCGTCGGCGACAGTTTCGTCGAGGCGCTCCAGGTGCCCGTCTCGCGCAGTTTCGTGGAGACCGTCCAGGCGGGCCTGAGCGGCTCGGGGCCGGTAGAGACCTATCGCTTCGCGATCGCCGGCGCGCCGTTCAGCCAATATCTCCAGATGATCGAGCGCGAGGTCCTGGCGACGCGGCCGGACCAGATCGTCGTGCTGTTCGTCCATAACGACTTCGACGAGAGCTTCGTCTTCAGGCCCGGCCGCTATACCTCGAGCTTCCTCAAGCTGAAGATCGAGGATGGCAAGGTGACGAGCGAGATTCCGCCGCAGCCCTGGCGACCGGGCGCCGTCGAATGGCTGCGGCAGAGCGCGACCGCCCGCTATTTCCTCTATCGCTGGCAGGTGCGCCCGCAGGCGCTGGTCGATGCGATCTTCGGCCCGGCCCGGGCGCAGGAGGGCGGTTATGCCGCCAATGTCGATATCGCTTCGGTGCTCGCCCGCGAGGCGGATGTCAGGGCGGCGACCGACTATGTCGTCAAGCGCTTGGCGGAGCAGGCACGGAGCATAGGCGCAAAGCTGCTCATCGCCATGGATGGCGATCGCGGCGCGATCTATGCCGGCCGCCAGGACAGTCTGGCGCTCAAGCTCAACCGCATCGCGGCCGAGGCGGCGCAGCGCGCCGGCGTCAGCTTCCTCGACCTGCAGCCCGTCTTCGCCGCGGACTGGGCGCAGAATCACCAGCGCTTCGAGTTTGCTGCCGACGCGCACTGGAACGAGAGAGCCCACGCCATCGCCGGCGCAGCCATTCTGGCGGCCCTGGCGAAGCAGTAGGCCCAGAGCGAGCGCCGAACCGGAGCGTCAGGTGCGGCACTAGATCGCCGTGTGTTCTATCGGACGCAAGGTGGCGATCTATCTCTTTGTTTTAGCATCGAATTTTTTCGAAAAGTGGATTCCACTTTTCGGTCCGATGCTCTAGGCCGGGCTCTCCTGGCTTTCGACCGCCGGCAGCGAGGCCAGCAGGCCGACCAGCGCCCGGTCGTGCAGGACCACCATCCGTTCCTTCGGCTTCAGCCAGATCGCCGCCTCGTCGATCGTCTCGGCCTCGACGAGCTTGGCCTGCGCCACCGCACGTTCTGCCTCGATCTCGCCACGCCGGCGCATCTGGCCTTCGGGCAGCATCCGGTCATGGGCGGCGCGCAGGCGCGGGTCGGCATGCAGCGCCTTGAGCCCGTCAGCCTCATCGAAGCCGGCCTCGGCGAACTCCGCCTGCAGGGCGTTGGCGCGCAGCGCGATCGTCGGCGGATCGCCTTCCTCCGGCGTGATCAGCAGCTTGTGCCGCTTCAGCCAGAGCCCGAGCGCGAGCTGGCCCGAGGCCCAGGAGAGCGGGATCGCCAGCAAGAGGCCGACGATCGTCGGCGACATCCAGGCGAAGAGCGAGGTCGCGATCATGAAGGCGGAAATACCGGCGATGGCGCCGAGCACCGTATGCATGCGGTGACGGCGCACGATGTCCTTGAAGGGGATCGAGCCGTCGTCGCGGCGCTGCGGGTTCCAGCCGGTATCGCGGCCGAGCAGGATCTGGAAGACCGATCCGGACTGGATCAGCATCATGATCGGCGCGAAGAAGGCCGAGAACAGGATCTCGAGAAGCGAGGAGAAAATCAGCCGGATGCCGCCGCCGCAGGCGCGCCTGAGCTTGCCGTTGAAGAGCGTGAGCAGGAGGCCGAAGAGTTTTGGCGCCAGCAGGATCGCCATGGTCAGCGCGAACAGGTTCAAGGCGCGTTCGGGGTCGAAGCGCGGCCAGACCGGGAAGAGGGTGAACTCCTGCGTGAAGTATTCCGGACGGGCGTAATTGACCTGCAGCACGATCAGGATGCCGACGACGAGCTGCATCAGCCAGAAGGGCGAGGCCAGGTAGCCCATGATGCCCGTGGCGAAATGCTGGCGCGTCGACCAGACGAAGCCTTTTGCGCCGATGACGCGCGAATGCTGCAGATTGCCTTGCGCCCAGCGCCGGTCGCGCACCGAGATGTCGATCAGCGAAGGCGGGCTCTCCTCGTAGGACCCCGTCAGGTCCGACAGCATATAGACCGACCAGCCGGCGCGGCGCATCAGCGCGGCCTCGACGAAGTCATGGCTGAGCACATGCCCTCCGAAGGGGGGCTTGCCCTTGAGGTCCGGCAGGCCGCAATGCTCGGCGAAGGCTTTCGTCCGGATGATCGCGTTATGGCCCCAGTAATTGCCGTCCCGGCCCGACCAGATGGCGAGGCCGGTGGCGATGACCGGGCCATAGACCCGCGCCGCGAACTGCTGCAGCCGCGCGAAGAAGGTGTTGCGGTTGATGATCAGCGGCAGCGACTGGATGATGCCGGCGTCGGGATCGGCCTCCATCGCGGCGGCGAGCCGCACGATGCAGGTGCCGGTCATCAGGCTGTCGGCGTCGAGCACGACCATGTGCTCGTAATGCCCGCCCCAGCGCGTGACGAAATCGGCGATATTGCCGGCCTTGCGATGATGGTTCTTCGGCCGGTGGCGGTAATAGACGCGTGCATCCGGCCCGAGCCGCTCGCGCAGCGCCAGGAAGGCCCGCTCCTCGGCGATCCAGACATCCGGGTTCGTGGTGTCCGAGACAATGAAATAGTCGAAATTCGCCCCCAGCCCGGTCGCCTCGACCGATTCCCGGATGGCGGCGAGGGCGGCGAAGGTGCGCGCCGTCGATTCGTTGTAGATCGGCATCACCACGACGGTGCGATGCTTCAGGCTCTCGGCCCGTTCCGTCCGGCCCGAGCCGAAGAGCAACCCGAAGAAGCCGACGAGCGCGCTGGTGAAGGCAAGCGCGATCCAGGAAAAATTGACCGTGAACAGCAGCAGCAAAACGTACTGCAGGAACGTCGTGCGGCTGACCGACACGACATTGTACATTTCCCAGGCGCCATAGGCCGTGAGCGCGAGCCCGCCGCCGAAGACGAAGAGCCGCTTGAACCACGGCGTCGTCCAATGCCGCGGGGACGCGGGCTTGCGCCGCTCGGACGGATCCCATCTCCTGAAGGACTGGACGGGCATCACCAGCCGGTTCTCCGGCGGGGTCGCGGCTTGCGTGCCTGACGGCGCTGGCGCCATGGCGATTTCGGCCGCGCGCCGGGGCGGCTTCTCTGTCACCACGTCCATCGATTCAACCAGGTTTCCGATACGGGTTGGCCGCCGGCCTCGAGGACGAGGCGCAGCTCGGAGAGGTTTTCGGTGCCGGGGTCGACCTCGAACCCGACGCGCATGGTCTTGCGTTCCGGGTAGGGCCAGAGCCGCAGCCCATGGACGGCGCCGGGTGTGGCGGTGACATTGGCGCGCGTCGCGGCGACGACGCCGGGATCGGCGAGCCTGTCGCCGGTGAACTCGACGAAGAATCGCCGCCTCCGGCCCGTCGAGCCCTTGCCCTGCCGGATCCGTGTCGCGGTGGCGAGCGTCGTCCGTTCGGGCGGCTGCCAGCACCAAGCCTGGCGATAGGCGATCGTGGTCTCGCTGCCAGCCGCGATCGGCTGGCGTGGCCGCCAATAGCTGATGATGTTGTCGTTGAGGTCGGATTCGCTCGGGATCTCGATCAGTTGCACGGAGCCCGCGCCCCATTCCCCGAGCGGCTCCATCCAGACGCTCGGCCTGAGCTCGAAGCGCTGATCATCGTCCTGGAAGGCGGTCGGGTCGCGTTCGCGCTGGACGAGGCCGAAGCCGCGGGGATTGGTGTCGACGAAGGAGGAGACCTGCAGCGCCACCGGATTGCTGACCGGACGGTAGATCCATTCGCCGCCGCCGGTGAGCATCTGGACGCCCGAGACCTCGTGCACGGCGGGGCGGATGTCGTCGAAGGTGCGGCGGCTCTGCGGGGCCGCCATGAAGGTGCCCATCGTGCAGCCGAAGCCGACATGGTCCAGCGCCTGGCGCGCGAACAGGGTCATCTCGACATCGATGAAGGTGACGTCGCCGGGCCGCAGCGTCATCCGGACGGCGCCGGACAGGCTTTCCGAATCGAGCAGGGCATGGATCACGAGCAGGCCCGAGGCCGGGTTGGGCCGCTCGATCCAGAACGCCCGGAAGAACGGAATCTCCTCGCCGCGCGTCTCGCCGGGGCGCAGGATCAGCGCCCGCGCCAGCGCGCCGAAATTCTGGCCGCGCGCCAGCGCCCGGAAGAAGGTCGCGCCCTGGAAGATCGCGACCTCGTAGGGCCGCTCATGCCCTGCCGCGACCCTGAACCCAGAGAATTGCAGATCGACGCCGGCCGGCGGCGGCGGCACCTTGCCGTAATCGAACTTGCCGCGGTCGAAGGCGACGCGCCGCACGACCTCGTCCTCGACCGTGAACAAACTGACCGGAGCGGAGAAAACATAGCCGCGATGCAGCGGCTCGACCGTGAACCCGCGATTCTCGCCGGCCCAGATCAGGCCGCCCGGCTGCGCCCTGATTCCCGAGAACTGGTCGAAGGGCAGGGCGGCATAGCCTTCCGGCAGATCGGTCGCCGTGACCGGTACCATCGGCCGGCGCGACAACATCCGGGCCGCCTCGACAACCAGCGAGGGGTCGAAACGCTGCCCCTCGGCAATCACCGACTGCACGGTGGCCGCCCAGCCGGTGGCCTGGGCAGAGGCGGGGCCGGTCGCCAGAAGCGGGGCGGCGGCGAGGCTGTAGGCCGCACCTTCCAGAAAGCATCGACGATTCAAGGATTTCGACATCATTCCCAACATCAGCGGGCGGCGCCCTCCGCCCCCAGCGCTTCTAGAGCATTTCGCGACCGGCTGAAAAGCGGTCGACGTTCAAAAAAATCCGCGAGGCCAGCGACTTGGACAACGCGCTCGCGCTCCCGATTGTTCAGGTGTGGCATTGCCAATCGCCCTATCGCTCGCGCTGGCCGCAGCTCTCTCCGGTGGTTTTGGCAAATGCAGTGAGGATCGGCTATCCACGGCGACTGCAACGCCACCATGCGCCGCATCGACCTTCATGACCTGGAACCAGGTCACGAGAGTTGACGGTGAGTCCGCAAGGAAGCCGATAATCATGACCGAAATGCAGTCCGGCCGGAGCTGTCTCGCCGTGATTCTCGCGGCCGGCGAGGGAACCCGGATGAAATCGCAGCGCCCGAAGGTGCTGCACGAAGTCGCCGGCCGCTCGCTCCTGGGCCACGCGATCGCCGCCGTCATGGCTGCGGGAGCCGACGCCGTTGCCGTCGTGATCGGCCCCGACCGCCCCGATGTCGCAGCCGAGGTCACCGCCCGGCTGCCGTCGGCTCGCGTCTTCGTTCAGGCCGAGCGACGGGGTACGGCCCATGCGGTGCTGGCGGCCCGCGAAGCGTTGCGGGGCGGATATGACGACGTCCTCGTCGCCTTCGCCGACACACCTTTGGTGCGCCCCGGGACCTTTCAGGCGATGCGGAGCGCGCTCGCCGCGGGAGCGCCGGTCGCCGTGCTCGGCTTCGAGGCTGCCGATCCGACCGGTTACGGCCGGCTCGTGAGCCGCGACGGTGTTCTGGAAGCCATCGTCGAGCACAATGACGCGAGCGAGGCCGAGCGGGCGATCCGGCTCTGCAATGCCGGTCTGATGGCGATGGACGGCCGTCACGCGCTCGCGATCCTGGATGCGATCGGCAACGACAATGCGCAGAGCGAGTACTATCTGACCGATGCCGTCGCGGTGGCGCGTGCACAGGGCCTGAAAGCCGTGGCGCTCGATGCGCCGGAGACCGAGGTCCAGGGCGTCAACAACCGCGTGCAGCTCGCCGCGGCGGAAGCCGAATTCCAGCGCCGCAGGCGCATCGCGGTCATGAAGGGTGGCGCAACGCTGATCGCGCCGGAGACCGTCTTCTTTAGCCACGACACCGCCATCGGCCGCGACGTGCTGATCGAGCCGAACGTCGTCTTCGGGCCCGGCGTCAGCGTCGCCGATGGAGCGGTGATCCACGCCTTCTCGCATCTGGAAGGCGCCGAGGTCGGGCCGCAGGCGAGCGTCGGTCCCTACGGTCGGCTGCGCCCCGGCGCAAAACTCGCGCGCAAGGCCAAGGTCGGCAATTTCGTGGAGATCAAGGCTGCCGAGATCGGGGAGGGCGCCAAGGTCAGCCACCTGACCTATATCGGCGATGCCAGCGTCGGCGCCGAGGCCAATATCGGCGCCGGCACGATCACCTGCAATTATGACGGCTTCTTCAAATACAAGACCACGATCGGCGCCGGCGCCTTCGTCGGCTCCAACTCGTCGCTGGTTGCGCCGGTGACGATCGGGGAGGGCGCCTATGTCGGTTCGGGCTCGGTGGTGACCCGCGACGTGCCGGCGGACGGGCTCGCCATCGCGCGCGGCCGCCAAGTCGAGCGCGAAGGTTGGGCGAAGACGTTCCGGGAAAGCGCCATGGCCAGGAAGCAGAACATGGCAAAATCCAAGGATTAGGATAACGGCGAAACCGCCTGTTCACAGTTTGACATTCAACGTGATTGGGCGTTTTCGCGGTTCGCCGGTAAACGGTCCCGCAACGGCAATCGCGAATGAGGCTGGGGCATGTGCGGCATCGTCGGAATTCTGGGCAAGCAAGCCGTGGCCACGCAGGTGGTCGAGGCGCTGCGGCGGCTCGAATATCGCGGCTACGACTCGGCCGGCGTAGCGACGCTGGAGGGCGGGCTGCTCGCACGCCGTCGCGCCGAGGGCAAGCTCAGGAATCTCGAGATCCGCCTGTCGAACGAGCCGCTCGAAGGGCTGATCGGCATCGGCCACACGCGTTGGGCAACGCATGGCCGCCCGAACGAGACCAATGCCCATCCGCACGCCACCGAGAAGCTCGCCGTCGTCCATAACGGCATCATCGAGAATTTTCGCGAACTCAGGGCCGAGCTCGAAGCCGACGGCCATGTCTTCCAGACCGAGACCGACACCGAGGTCGTCGCCCATCTCGTCACGCGCGAGATGAACCATGGCAAGGACCCCGCCGCCGCGGTGGCGGCCAGCCTGCCGCTCCTGCGCGGGGCCTTCGCGCTCGCCTTCCTGTTCGAGGGCCAGGAGGATCTGCTGATCGGCGCGCGCCGGGGCTCGCCGCTCGCGGTCGGCGTCGGGGACGGCGAGATGTATCTCGGCTCCGATGCGCTCGCGCTCGCGCCCTTCACCAATCTGATCGCCTATCTGGAAGAGGGCGACTGGGTCGTCCTCCATCGCAAGGGCGCGACCTTCTACGACAAGGCCAACAACCAGGTGGAACGCCGTGCTCAGCGCGTCGCCGCCGGCGCCTTCCTCGTCGAGAAGGGCAATCACCACCACTTCATGGCCAAGGAAATCTACGAGCAGCCGGAAGTGGTCGGCCACACGCTGACGCAATATCTCGACATGGTCGGCGGTACGGCGCGCCTGCCCTTCGAGCCGCCCTTCGACTGGAGCGCCCTGTCGCGGCTTTCTGTCTCGGCCTGCGGCACCGCCTATTATGCCGGGCTGATCGCCAAATACTGGTTCGAGAAGCTGGCGCGGCTGCCGGTGGAGATCGATGTCGCGTCCGAGTTCCGCTATCGCGAAGCGCCGCTGCCGAAGGACGGGCTCGCGCTCTTCGTCTCGCAATCGGGCGAGACCGCCGACACGCTGGCGGGCCTGCGCTATGCCCGCCAGGAAGGGCAGCACATCCTCTCGGTCGTCAACGTGCCGACCTCGACGATCGCGCGCGAGAGCGACGTGGTCGCGCCGACCCTGGCCGGCCCCGAGATCGGCGTGGCCTCGACCAAGGCCTTCACCTGCCAGCTGACCGCGCTCGCCAGCCTGGCGCTCGCCGCGGCCCGGGCGCGCGGGACGCTCTCGGCGGCGCAGGAGGCGAAATATGTGCAGGAGCTGATCGCCGTTCCGGGCCTGATGGCGCAGGCGCTCATGCTCGAGCCCGAGATCGAGAAGCTGGCGCGGCGCCTCTCCAGGGCGCGCGACGTGCTCTATCTCGGCCGCGGCACCAGCTTCCCGCTGGCGCTCGAAGGCGCGCTGAAGCTCAAGGAAATCAGCTATATCCACGCCGAAGGTTACCCGGCAGGTGAACTCAAGCACGGCCCGATCGCGCTCATCGACGAGGACATGCCGGTCATCGTGATCGCGCCGCATGACGCCTTGTTCGAGAAGACCGCGTCGAACATGCAGGAGGTCGCGGCGCGCGGCGGCCGGATCATCCTGATCACCGATGCCAGGGGCGCGGCCGAATGCGGCATCACCCCGGAGGCGACGATCGTCATGCCGGAGATGGATCCGCTCTTCGCGCCGATCGTCTACGCCCTGCCGATCCAGATGATCGCCTACCAGACGGCCGTCTTCATGGGCAAGGACGTCGACCAGCCGCGCAACCTGGCGAAATCCGTCACCGTCGAGTAATCACTCCCCGCGGGACGGCTCCGGCCGGCTCGCGACATAGCTCCCGGCGGCGAGTAGGCTGACGCCGCTCGCCCAGAGCGCGATCGGCGGCGCGCCGCTCAGCGAGACCAGCCCGAAGCTCAACAGCATCGAGCCACAGGCGATCCATTTCGCCCGGCGGTCGATCGCGCCGGTCGCGCGCCAGCGCAGGACATGCGGGCCGAGCCGCGGATGGCCGAGCAGCCAGGCTTCGAAGCGCGGCGAGGAGCGCGAGAAGCACCAGGCGGCCAGGATCAGGAAGACCGTACCCGGCATCAGCGGCAACACGAGGCCGACGATCCCGAGGCCGGTGAAGACCCAGCCGGCGGCGAGCATCAGCGACCTGTGCCAGCGGCCGGTCGGCCGGGGTGATTCCGTCACGAAATTCGTCCGTATTCGCGTCGCGCCTCGAGACGGGGCTGGTCAGCGCCGGCGGCTCGGCTATCTTGTTCATATCGCGGCGTGTCAGCGCCGAGACAAGCTTATCTTTCGGAGATCGGATCTGGACCGCGCATGACCACAGACGGCCCGCCTGATCCCCGCCTCATGATTCAGCCCGATCTGCTGCGGCCCACGGCCGGCACGCGGCTGCGCCGCTATTTTCTCACCGGTCTGGTGATCGCGGGTCCGCTCGCCATCACCGCCTCGGTGACCTGGTGGTTCATCAACCTGATCGACGGGATGGTGAAGCGGTTCATTCCCGACAGCTACCTTCCGGAGACCTATCTGCCTTATCCGCTGCCGGGATTCGGACTGGTGATCGGGCTGGTCGGCCTGACCCTGCTCGGCTTCCTCACGGCCAATCTCGTCGGGCGCACCCTGATCGACGCCGGCGAGGCGATCCTCAATCGCATGCCGGTGGTGCGTAGTCTGTACAAGGGGGTGAAGCAGGTCTTCGAGACCATCTTCTCGCAGTCCGGCACCTCCTTCCGCACGGTCGGCATGGTGCAGTTCCCGCAGCCGGGCATGTGGTCGATCGTCTTCATCTCGCAGGCGGCGGCGCCCGAGATCGGCTCGCGCCTGCCAAACGGCGACGAGCAGATCGGCGTCTTCCTGCCCTGCACGCCGAACCCGACCACGGGCTTCTTCTTCTACCTGCCGCGGCGCGAGATCGTCGAATTGTCGATTTCGGTCGAGGAGGGCGCCAAGCTGATCATGTCAGCCGGCCTGATCCAGCCCGGCGAGAACGGCATCAAGCTCGTGCCGGGCAACGGCAAGCCGCAGGACTGATTGTCGTCGCGTTGCTACCCGGCTCGCAGCAGCCTGATCGCGACATCGCGCTCGAACAGATAGAGCAGCGTCCTGACGGCTTCGCCACGCGGCGTTTGCAGATGCGGATCGCGCTCGATCAGCAGGCGCGCATCGTCGCGCGCGGCGGCAAGCAGGTCGCCGTCGCTTTCGGGGCGCGCGATGCGCCAGTCGGGCGAGCCGGACTGGCGGGTGCCGAGCACTTCGCCTTCGCCGCGCAGGCGCAGATCCTCCTCGGCGATCCGAAAGCCGTCCTCGGTCTCGCGCATGATGGTGAGGCGCGCTTCCGCCACCGGCCCGAGCGGCCCCTTGTAGAGCAGCAGGCAGGTCGAAGCAGCGGAGCCGCGCCCGATGCGCCCGCGCAGCTGATGCAGCTGCGCCAGACCGAAGCGCTCGGCATGCTCGATGACCATCACGCTGGCATTGGGCACGTCGACGCCGACCTCGATCACCGTGGTCGAGACCAGGATGCGCGTCTCGCCGGCGACGAAGGCGGCCATGGCCGCATCCTTGTCGCGGCCCGGCATCTGGCCGTGCAGCAGCCCGACCCTTGCGCCGAAACGAGCCCGCAACTCCTCGAAGCGCTCCTGTGCGGCGGCAACGTCGAGCGTGTCGGATTCCTGCACCAGCGGGCAGACCCAGTAGACCTGCGCGCCGGCAGCGACCGCGCGCCCGACGGCGCCGACCACCTCGTCATAGCGCTCCGAGGAGATCGCGCGCGTCGCGATCGGCTTTCGCCCGGCCGGCTTCTCGGCCAGGACCGAGACGTCCATGTCGCCGAACCAGGTCAGCGAGAGCGTGCGCGGGATCGGCGTTGCGGTCATCACCAGCACGTCGACCGCTTCGCCCTTCGCGCCGAGCAGCAGGCGCTGATGCACGCCGAAGCGGTGCTGCTCGTCGACCACGGCGAGCGCGAGATCATGGAAGGCGACGCCCTCCTGGAAGAGCGCATGCGTGCCGACTGCGATCGCGATCTCGCCGCTCGCCAGCCTGTCGAGCACCTGCCGCCGGCCGGCGCCTTTCTCGCGTCCGGTCAGCAAGGCGAGCTTCAGCCCCGCCTTCTCGGCCAGCGGCGCCAGCCGCTCGGCATGCTGGCGGGCAAGGATCTCGGTCGGCGCCATCAGCACCGATTGCCGGCCGGCCTCGGCCGCGGCTGCCATCGCCATCAAAGCCACCACGGTCTTGCCCGAGCCGACATCGCCCTGCAGCAGCCGCAGCATGCGGTCCGGCTTTCCCATGTCGTCATGGATGTCGGCGACCGCCTGGCGCTGGCCCTGCGTGAGCGAGAAGGGCAGGGCAGCTTCGATCGCCGCCAGCATGCGCCCGTCTCCGGCGGTGACGCGTCCGGCCGCCTTCTTCTGCTGCCGGCGCACCAGAGCGAGCGCGATCTGGCTCGCCAGCAATTCGTCATAGGCGACGCGGCGGCGTACGACGGTGTCGCCCTCGACGGCGCGCAGGTCGGGCGGATGATGCAGCGCCCGGATGGCCTCGGAGAAGGGAGCGAAACTGTTCTTGCCGAGAAAGCCGCGGTCCTGCCATTCGGCAAGCTCGGGGCATTTTTCCGCCGCAGCACCGACGATCCGGGTCATCACACGGCTGCCGATGCCCTCGGTAAGGCCATAGACGGGTTCGATCGAGGGCAGGCTGGCAAAGGCGCGCGCGTCCATGATCCGGTCGGGATGGACCATCTGGCGCATCCCGTCCCAGAGCTCGAGCTTGCCGGAGACGATGCGGTATTCGCCGACCGGCAAGGTGGTGAGCAGGTGCCGGACATCGGCATGGAAGAAGACCAGCGTGACGTCGCCGGTCTCGTCCTCGACGATGATGCGGTACGGCGCCTTGGCCTTGCCGGGAGGGGCGGGCCGGTGCTCGGTGACCCGGGCCGAGAAGGTCGCGATCTCGCCGATCGGCGCATCCGCGATCGAGGCGCTGGGGCGCCGGTCGACCGCCCCGGTCGGCAGGTGGAACATCAGGTCGATGACGCGCGCGCCTTGCGTCTCGTCGCCGAGGAACCTGTCCAGCAGCTTGCCGAGCTTGGGGCCGACGCCGGAGAGCGTCGTGGCCGGAGCGAAGAGCGGATCGAGGATGGACGGACGCAATCGGCCTCGCGCGACATGTCAGGAGTGCGGCGAACGCGGCCGATTGGCCGCTGACTTCGCCCTGGGCCATCGCTATATAGCCGCTGACGGCAGGCTCCGCGACGGGGCCGGCCCGTTTTCCATTGCGAGATGTCGAGGATGACGATGAGTGGCTCTTCCCGCACCAGCGCCGACCTCGATCCGCGCCGCCGCAAGATCCTGTTCCGCGCCTGGCATCGCGGCATGCGCGAGATGGATCTGATCATGGGCCGTTTCGCCGATGCCGAGATCGGCACGCTGAGCGAGACCGAGCTCGACGAGTTCGAGCGGCTGATCGAAGTGCTCGACCGCGACCTGCTGAGCTGGGTGACCGGCGAGGCCGAGGTGCCGGAGCATTACGATACCGAGCTGTTCCGTCGGCTGAAGGCGTTTCACCGGCATGACAAGCCGATCCATGTGTGACGACGTCGCCGATCAGCGTGACGATCCGCGTCTGGCCGATACCGCGGCGGTGCTGCAGCGGCTCCCGGGCGGGCAGGCTCTGCTTGACTGGTTCGGCGGTCGCCCGTCCTTCGGTGACGGCGAGATCGTCCGTCTCGATCTCGACCGGAGCGCGCCGAGCCTGACCGTTGAGGTCATGGCGAGCGTCAACGGATTTGGTAGCGGCTGGCCGTTCAAACAGGCGCAGATCACGTTCGCTTTCAAGGGAGGAGACATGATTGATGTCTCCCTCCAAGGTTTCAGCCATCAAAACGTGATGGGCGACATGTGGCTGCGTTTCGCAAACACGTCGCCCGTCCACAGCAGCCTCGTCGGCGTCGGCCTTGGCCAGGGCGACATCGAGTTTGAGATCGAACCATGCTTCGGCGCGTTCGGCACGGTTCGTGCCACCGTCGAGAAAATCACCATCACAGCCGTTGAAGATCACCAAGAGGCCGACGCCCCGGCGTCGATGACCGAATGAGCATTCCCGCGCCCGCCCAGCTCGCCAAGCTGCAGATCGACCGCATCCTCGACGCGCTGAATCGCGGCGACAAGCCGACGCTCGCCAGCGTGCCCGACGGGTTCGACGCCGTCGTCCTCGCCGATCTCACCCGCGCCCGGGCGAAAAAGGCCGAAGGCGCGGCGATGCTCGTCTTCGTCGCCCGCGACGGCCAGCGCCTGCAGGTGCTCGAGAACGCGCTGCAATTCGTCGCGCCCGATCTCGAGGTGATGAGCTTCCCGGCCTGGGACTGTCAGCCCTATGACCGGGTCTCGCCGGCGCCGGCCATCGTCGCGCATCGCATGACGACATTGTCGCGGCTGGCCAAGACCAAGTCGGGCGAGAAGCCGCGGCTGCTGCTGACCACCGTCAACGCCGTGCTCCAGCGCGTGCCGGCGTTCAGCAAGGTGGCCTCGGAAAGCTTCTCGGCTGCGCCGGGCAACATGGTCGATACCGAGCAGCTCGCGCGCTGGCTCGACATGAACGGCTATTTGCGCACCTCGACCGTGCGCGAGACCGGCGAATTCGCGGTGCGCGGCGGCATCGTCGACCTGTTTCCGCCCGGCATGCCGGCGCCGATCCGGCTCGACTTCTTCGGCGACACGCTGGAATCGATCCGCGCCTTCGATCCCGAGACGCAGCGCACCACCGGACAGTTGCGCGGGCTCGACCTCGTGCCGATGTCCGAGGCGCAAATGACCAGCGAGAGCATCAAGCGCTTTCGCCAGTCCTATATCGCGAGCTTCGGCACGCCCGGCCGCGACGACACGCTCTACGAGGCGGTGAGCGAGGGCCGCCGGCCGGCCGGGCTGGAGCACTGGTTGCCGCTGCTAGCGGACAGGCTCGATACCCTCTTCACCTACCTGCCCGACGTGCCGATGGTGCTCGACCATCAGGCCGAGGACGCCGTCGGCGAGCGCATCAGCCTGATCAAGGACTATTACGACGCCCGCAAAGCCGCGCTCGACCAGGGCGGGACTGGGGCCGCGCCCTACAAACCGCTGCCGCCCGAGGGGCTCTATCTCGCGCCGGCGGAATGGCGCGGCATCGTCGACGCGGCCGGCGCTGCGTCGCTGACGCCGTTCCAGCTGCCCGACAGCGACGGCAAGCTGATCGTCGATCTCGGCGCGCGCCAGGGCCGCAGCTTCGCCGCCGAGCGCGCCGACAATGCCGGTGGCGTGTTCGACGCCGCGGTCCAGCATGTGAAGGCGCTGCAGGCCGATGGCCGCCGCGTCATCCTCGCCGCCTGGTCGGAAGGTTCGCGCGAGCGCCTCGCCCATGTCCTGGCCGATCACGGTCTCAGGACCGTGCAGACGACCGGCTCGCTGCGTGCCGCCTTCGATCTCAAGCCCGGCACGACGGCGCTGGCCGTCTGGGGGTTTGAGACCGGGTTCGAGGCCGGCAAGCTCGCGGTCATTGGCGAGCAGGACATCCTCGGCGATCGGCTCGTGCGACCGCGCAAGAAATCGCGCCGGCCCCAGGACTTCATCGCCGAACTGTCATCGCTGGCGCCGGGCGATCTCGTCGTCCATGTCGATCACGGCATCGGCCGCTTCATCGGCCTGAAGAGCATCACAGCCGCCGGCGCGCCGCATGACTGCCTCGAGATCCACTATGCTGGTGATTCAAAACTCTTCCTGCCGGTCGAGAATATCGAGCTGCTCTCGCGTTACGGCTCGGAGGATACCGAGGTCGCGCTCGACCGGCTCGGCGGTGGCGGCTGGCAAGCGCGCAAGGCCAAGCTGAAGCAGCGCATCCGCGAGATGGCGGGCAAGCTGATCCAGATCGCCGCGGCGCGCGCCCTGAAGGAAGCGCCGCGCCTGCTGCCTCCGGACGGTCTCTATGACGAGTTCTGCGCCCGTTTCCCCTTCGAGGAGACCGAGGACCAGCAGAACACGATCGATGCGGTGCTCGACGATCTCGCCGCCGGACGTCCGATGGACCGGCTGGTCTGCGGCGATGTCGGCTTCGGCAAGACAGAAGTGGCGCTGCGCGCCGCCTTCACCGCCGCCATGGCCGGCAAGCAGGTCGCGGTCGTGGTGCCGACGACGCTGCTGGCGCGCCAGCATTACCGCAATTTCGTCGATCGCTTCGCCGGCCTGCCGCTGAAGATCGGCCAGGCCTCGCGTTTCGTTCCAGCCCCGGACCTCAAGGCGGTGAAGGAAGGCGTGCGCGACGGGACCATGGACATCGTCGTCGGCACCCATGCGCTGCTCGGCAAGCAGGTCGAGTTCAGGGATCTCGGCCTCGTCATCGTCGACGAGGAGCAGCATTTCGGCGTGGCGCACAAGGAACGCCTCAAGGAGTTCCGCGCCGAGGTGCATATGCTGACCCTCTCGGCGACGCCGATCCCGCGCACGCTGCAACTCGCCATGACCGGCGTGCGCGAGCTCTCGATCATCGCGACGCCGCCGGTCGACCGGCTCGCGGTGCGCACCTTCGTGACGCCCTTCGATCCGCTGATCGTGCGCGAGGCGCTGCTGCGCGAGCGCTTCCGGGGCGGGCGCTCCTTCTATGTCGTGCCGCGCATCGAGGACATCGCCGAGGTCAAGGACTTCCTCGACAAGCAGGTGCCGGAGGCCAAGGTCGGCATTGCGCATGGCCAGATGGCGGCCGGACAACTCGAGGACGTGATGACGGCCTTCTACGAGGGCCAGTACGACATCCTGCTCTCGACCACGATCGTCGAATCGGGGCTCGACATCCCGACGGCCAACACGCTGATCGTGCACCGCGCCGACATGTTCGGCCTCGCCCAGCTTTATCAGCTCAGGGGTCGTGTCGGGCGCTCGAAGATCCGCGCCTATGCGCTCTTCACCATGCCGCCCAACCGCAAGCTGACCGAGCAGGCCGAGCGGCGCCTCAAGGTGCTGCAATCGCTCGACACGCTCGGAGCCGGCTTCCAGCTCGCCAGCCACGATCTCGACATCCGCGGCGCCGGCAACCTGCTGGGCGACGAGCAGTCCGGCCATATCAAGGAGGTCGGCTACGAGCTCTACCAGCAGATGCTGGAGGAGGCCGTGGCGAGCCTCAAGGCCGGCATCGATATCGAAGCCGAGAGCCGGTGGTCGCCCTCGATCCAGATCGGTGCACCGGTGATGATCCCGGAGCATTACGTCACCGACCTGACGCTCCGGCTGACGCTCTACAAGCGACTCTCGACCATGGACGAGGATGCCGAGATCCAGTCCTTCGGCGCCGAGCTGGTCGACCGCTTCGGGCCATTGCCGGAAGAGGTCCAGCAGCTTCTCGAGATCGTCGCGATCAAGGCGCTCTGTCGCCGCGCCAATGTCGAGAAGGTCGAGGCCGGGCCGAAGGGCATCATCGTCGCCTTCCGCGACAATGAATTCGCCAATCCGGAGGGCCTTGTCGGCTATGTCGCCAAGCAGGGCACGCTCGCCAAGGTCCGCCCCGACATGCGCGTCGTCTTCATCGACGATTTCGAGACGGCCGAGCAACGGCTCACGGGCACGCGCCGGCTGTTGACCGATCTGGCGCGGATCGCGGAACGCAAGAAGGCGGCCTGAGTCCGACGTCATTGCGAGGAGCGCAGCGACGAAGCAATCCAGGGGGACTGCGCGAGACCTCCTGGATTGCTTCACTGCGCTCCTCGCAATGACGGGAAGGTTGAGTCCGGAGGAGCTGGCTAACGCCGCTCGACCTCGATCTCCGACGCCGAGCGCACGTCGATATCGACGATCGCGATGTCGGGCCGGTCCAGCGCCGGATGGGAGCGGCGTTCGGCCTTGCGCTGAATGAAGACCAGGCTGGCGAGCGCCGGATGGCTTGCCAGCTTCGAGCGCGCCAGCGCCGGCTCCATGGCGCCCGGAACAACGAGATGGGCCTTGCGCCCGCCTTCGAGGCAGGCGTGCAGGTCGCCGAGGCTGAACAGCCCGAGCGGCAAGAGCTCGACGCCGGTCAGGATCGCCATGGCTGGCCCAGCGGCCAGTGCCGCGAGGTCGCCCCCGACAAGCGTGGTGATCACCCGTGACGAGGCCATCGGTTTCAGCATGCGCGAGATATCGAGCGCCTTGCCGAGCAGCTCGCGTTCGGAGAGGACGAGCGGCCCGGCAAAATTGTCGGCATCGACGACCTGGAGCGCGGGCCGTTCGATCTCGTCCGGCAAAGGGTGGCGCGCGCCGCTCGCCATCAGGATGTCGAGCGGCGCGACGCCATCGGGGATGTCGCGGCCGAAGCCGCCGACGAAACGGGTGCCGAAGGCGCGGACCGCGAGGTTGCGCAGCATCAATAGCGGCCGGACGGGTCCGACGCGGCCGGCTCCGAGCGCCATCACCGCGCCGGATGCCTCGATCAGCCGCAGCAGCTCGAGTTCGTTGCCGTGCAGCGGCAGTAACAAAGGCGACAGGCCGGCGCGCAGGCAGGCCAGGATCGAGACGATCGCCTCCGGCCCGAGCGGCGCCAGGATCGCCACCGTCGCGCCCGGCTGTGCCCGGTTCGTCGCCAGGAGCCCTGCCAGCCGGTCGATCCGGTCGTCGAGATCGACGAAGCTGAGCGAGGCGGGTTGTTCGTCGCTCCAGCCGCGCCGTCCCGGCGGATCGCGCAAGGCGGCCTCGTAGCCACGGCCGCGCACGAGAGCCTTCAGCAGGGTATCGAGATCGAGACCGTCGAGCAGGGCAGCGGCTTCGTCATGATCGGCCCGCATCGACTGTCCTTCAATTCGCCGGCGCCGGCGGCGACGGGACGCGGGCCAGCACTTCGGTGGACAGGAAATAGGCGGGCTTGCGCTCGGGCAGGACAACGTCACGCGAAAGCGCCAGCCAGGTCTCGGGTAGGTAATAGAGCGGCACGACATAGAATCCCGAGATCAGCAGTCGGTCGAGCGTGCGCACGGCCGCGACAAAATCCTCGCGTTCGCGCGCCCCCAGCAGCGCCGCCAGAACCGCATCGACCGCCGGGGACGCCACGCCGGCATAGTTCAGCGCGCCCTTGCGTTCGGCATTGGCCGAGCCCCAGCGCCCGATCTGCTCGTTGCCGGGCGAGGCGGAAGCCGGCCAGGTCCACTGGATCATGTCGAAATCGAAGGCCGACAGCCTGCGCCAGTACTGCACGTCGTCGATCAGCCGCACCGAGGCCGTGATGCCCAACCGGCTCAGCGACTGGGCATAGTTCAGCGCCAGGCGTTCCTGCGGGCGGCTGGTGACGGTGATCTCGAAGGCGAAAGCCTCGCCCGAGGCGCGCTTGCGCAGCACGCCGTCCTGCAGCTCGTAGCCGGCGGCCTTGAGCAGGTCGAGGGCCTTGCGCGCCTGCTCGCGGTCGCGGCCCGAGCCGTCGGTGGCGGAGGGCGTCCAGGCGCCGGTGAGGATATCGTCGCGCACCGCGCCGGGGAAGGCTGCGAGCAGGGCCTTTTCGCGGGCATCGGCGGCGACGCCGAGCGCCGACAATTCGGAATCGGAGAAAAAGCTGCCGGCCCGACGATAGACGCCATGGAAGAGATTGCGATTGACCCATTCGAAATCGAACAGGAAGCCGAGCGCCTCGCGCACCCGCACATCCGCGAAGATCCCGCGACGGGTGTTGAAGACGAGGCCGGTCATGCCCTTCGGCGTCTCGAAGCGCAGCGCCTCCCGGACGATGCGCCCGTCGCGAACGGCCGGCACGTCATAGCCGGTCATCCAGCGCGTCGGGTCGCCCTCGAGCCGGACGTCGTAGAGCCCGGCCTTGAAGGCCTCGAACAGCGAATTGGCGTCGCGATAGAAATCATAGCGGATCTCGTCGGCATTGAAGAGGCCGCGCGTCAGCGGGTGGTCCTCGGCCCAGAAATCGCTGCGGCGCTTCAGCGTCAGCGCTTCGCCCGGCTTCACCTCGCTGACGAGATAGGGGCCCGAGCCGAGCGCGGGCTTGAAGCTGGTCTCGCCGAAGGTCTCGGCATTGGTCGCATGCCTGGCAAAGATCGGCATCGCGCCGATGACCAGCGGCAGTTCCCGGTTCGAGCCGTCGCCAAGCTCGAAGACGATGCGGCGCGGGGAGGGGGTCTCGACCTTGGTCACGCGTCCGAGGCTGGCGCGATGGAACGGCTTGCCCTTGCTCTTCAGCATCTCGAAGGTGAATTGCACGTCCTCCGCCGTGACCGGCTTGCCGTCGGAGAAGGTCGCGCGCGGGTCGATCTCGAAGGCGAGCCGGGTGCGGTCATCGTTGAGCTCGACCTTGCTGGCGAGCAGCCCATAGGCGGTGAAAGGCTCGTCGGCCGAGCGGAAGAGCAGGCTCTGCTGCACATAGCGCGGCACCGCGTCCGGCGCGACGCCGAGCACGACCAGCGGGTTGAGGCTGTCGAAGGTGCCCTGCAGCCCAAAAATGATTCGTCCGCCCTTGGGCGCGGCCGGGTCGGCATAGGGCAGATGCGCGAAACCTTTGGCGAGCGCCGGCTCGCCATGCATCGCGATGGCGTGATCCGAATGCGATGATTCGGCGCGCGCAACGGCGCCCGTCGCCAGGACGAGTGCAAGGAGAGTGAAGATTTGCCTGGCTGCAACGCCCATGGCTGCAGTCAGAATGCGAATTGAACCCATCGCCTGACCTGATTCCCGTAGGAAAGGATAACACGGCTTGGTGGCAGTCACGTACGCTGTTCGGGCTGGAAACCTGCGACGGAACTCGCTAAACGCAACGCGAGGTGTCATTCAAACGCCTCAATCGCAGCCGATGTGCACGGCCTCCGAGGGCTGGCGCATGAGCGCGATTGAGCCGTCGACGATGACGCGCGCGGCTCGCGAAGTCGTGTTTCCGGATTCGCCTGGTAAGGAAAAACATATGTCCGCTTCGTTCAGCCCGTCCACGCGTCGCGATGCCGCCTTGCGCCTGTCTTCACGCGGGCTCGGCCTGGCCCTGAGCGTCGCGATCGGCCTCGGCCCGGTCGCCGCCTCGGCCCAGCAGCAGCGCCCGCCGCAGCGTCCGGCACAACAGCAGCAACAGCCGGCCCAGCCCGCGCAGCCGCCGGCCGGCCAGGCCCAGCCGACGGGGCCGACCGTGGTCCAGGTCAAGCCGGAGCCGTCTCAGACGAGCTGGACCAAGGTTTGCGGCAAGGACCAGGCCGCGAACAAGGAAATCTGCTACACGACCCGCGATTTCGTCTCCGATCAGGGCCAGCCGGTGCTCGCGGTCGCGATCTATGACGTCAAGGGCGACCCCAACAAGATCGTGCGCTTCCTGATGCCGCTCGGCCTGCTGATCAATCCCGGCATCCGCTTCGGCGTCGACAATGCCCAGCCGCAGCCGGGCCGCTACGCCGTCTGTTTCCCGAACGGCTGCTTCGCCGAGGCGCAGGTCAAGGACGATTTCATCAACGCCATGAAGAAGGGCACGACGCTGAGCGTCAGCGTCCAGAACCAGACGGCGCGCGAGGTCTCCTTCGCGATTCCGCTGGCCGATTTCGCCAAGGGCTTCGACGGCGCGCCGATCGATCCCAAGGTGCTCGAGGATCAGCAGAAGCAGCTGCAGGACGAACTCGCCAAGCGCCAGGAAGAGCTGCGTCAGCGGCTCGGTGGCGGCGGCGCCAGCAACGGCACCGCGCCCGCCGTCCCCGGTGTTCCCGGCGCGGCTCCGGCACCCGGTGCGGCACCGGCTCCGGCTGCCCCGGCCGCGCCGAAGCCCTGATCCGGGCCCGCTTCGCCGATACAGAAAAGGCCGGTCCGAAAGGACCGGCCTTTTTCATTGCCGCGACGGCTGTGCCAGCCCGGGATCAGTTCAGCTCGGTCCTGTCGATCAGGTAGCGGCCCTTGCGGTCCCGCCGGAAAAACTCCTTGGCCTGCGGATGCCGGATCGGCTGGCCGGATTCGTCGACGACGAGGTTCTGTTCGGAGACATAGGCGACGTATTCCGTCTCCTCGTTCTCGGCGAAGAGATGGTAGAAGGGCTGGTCCTTGGACGGCCGCAGATGCTCGGGGATCGCCAGCCACCACTCCTCGGTATTGGAGAAGATCGGGTCGACGTCGAAAATCACCCCCCGGAACGGATAGACGCGGTGCTTCACCACCTGTCCGATCCGGAACTTCGCCGAACGCGCTTCCATGTCTTGCCTTGATCTGTACTCGAGCCGGAAGGCCCACGAGCCTCCGGATAACGCCGCCATCCCGCGCATGGGGTAGGATTGCGTCGCAAATGCGTCAAGATCAACCGACCTGAACGGGACTTTTCGTCACAATCCGTAGCGCTCCGCGAGTGCCGGATCGCGCCCCGCGACCTGGCGGGCGAGGTCGACGATCACCTTGGCCTGTTTCCAGGTCGCGTCGTCCTGCATCTTGCCGTCGATCATCACCGCCCCTGAACCGTCCGGCATCGCCTCCAGAATCCGCCTGGCGAAGGCGACCTCACCGGGATCGGGGCTGAAAACCCGCTTGGCGATGGCGATCTGCGAGGGATGCAAGGTCCAGGCGCCGGCGCAGCCGAGCAGGAAGGCGTTGCGGAACTGCGCCTCGCAGGCGGCCTCGTCGGCGAAATCGCCGAAGGGACCGTAGAACGGCTTCAGCCCGGCGGCGGCGCAGGCATCGACCATTTTGGCCAGCGTATAATGCCAAAGATCCTGCTGCGCGACGGCGCGCGCGCCGCCATCGGGGGAGGGGTCGGCGATCACCTTGTAGTCCGGATGGCCGCCGCCGACCCGCGTCGTCTTCATCGCGCGCGAGGCGGCGAGATCGGCCGGACCCAGGCTCATGCCGTGCATGCGCGGCGAGGCGGTGGCGATCGTCTCGACATTCTTCACGCCTTCCGCCGTCTCGAGGATCGCGTGGATCAGGATCGGCTTGGAAAGTTGATGGCGCGCCTCGAACTGGGCGAGCAGCTGGTCGACATAATGGATGTCCCAGGGCCCTTCGACCTTCGGCACCATGACGACGTCGAGCTTGCCGCCGATCTCGGCCATGATCGCCGTGATATCGTCGAGGAACCAGGGCGAGTTCAGCGCATTGACGCGCGTCCACAAGCCCGTCGCACCGAAATCGACGGCCTTGGCCATCATGATGAAGCCGTCGCGCGCCGCCTGCTTGGCGTCGACGGGGATGGCATCCTCGAGATTGCCCAGCACGATATCGACCTGGCCGGCGAGCTCGCCGACCTTCGCCCGGACCTTCTCCAGATGTGGCGGCACGAAATGGATCATTCGCTCCAGCCGGAGCGGCAGCTCGCGCCAGGGCTCCGGCGCGCCGATCGCGAGCGGGCGGAAGAACTGGCGCGGCGTCTTGGTCGGCATGGCTGGCTCCATGGTGCGTTGCAGCGAATGTGCCGGAGCGAACGAGGCGCGTCCATCGTGCTTTCGCCATAGCGCTTGATGTCAGGAATGATAGCCTAGGAAACAATACCAAGAACGTGAAAGGCTTAAATTCCTAGGCTCGAATTCCTCCCGGCTTGCATTTTTGCCGAGACCGCTTGCGTTGGCCGGCTTTGCTCGGGCCATCCGACCCGCTAAACCCCGCGCGACGCATGGCGCTCCAGAACGGGTGGCGCAGCGGCTTCAAGGTATCCAGCCCGCATGGCCGAGCTTGTCAGCCTGTTCAATCTGGTCGCGCCGTTCTTCGGCCTGATCCTGCTCGGCTTCGCCGTCGGCCGTTACAAGCAGCTCCCCGAAGAGGGGCTGGCCTGGATGCAGTATTTCCTGATCTTCATCGCGCTGCCGGCGCTGTTCTATCGGCTCATCGCCGACAAGCCGTTGAGCGAGCTGGCGAACTGGAGCTTCGTCGGCGCGACCACGCTCGCCACCTTCTGCGTCTTCTCGCTGTCGCTCCTGGTCGGCCTGAAATACACGCGCGGCGACATGCCCCAGGCTGTGATGCAGGCCGTGGCGGGGTCCTATTCCAATATCGGCTATATGGGCCCGCCGCTGATCCTGGCGGCGCTGGGGCCGATCGCGAGCGCGCCGGTGGCGCTGATCTTCGTCTTCGACAATATCCTGCTGTTCTCGCTGGTGCCGTTCCTGATGGCGCTGGCCGGCGTCGAGAAGAAGGGCTTTCTGGCGACTGCCGGCGACGTGCTCTGGAAGGTCGTGACTCATCCCTTCAACCTCGCCACGCTGGCGGGGGTGATCGCGAGCTACACCAAGCTCGAGCTGCCGACCGCGCTCGACAAGATGACGCTCTGGCTCTCCCAGGCGGCAGCGCCCTGCGCCTTGTTCCTGCTCGGGGTGACCGTGGCGCTGCGGCCGATGAAATCGATGCCCGGCGAGGTGCCGGCGCTGGTCGTGATCAAGCTCGTTCTGCACCCGCTGCTGGTCTGGGTGCTGCTCTCCGCACTCGGCAGCTTCAGCGACCCTTGGGTCTATGCCGCGGTGATCATGGCGGCGCTGCCGCCGGCGCTGAACATCTTCGTGATCTCGACGCAGTACGGTGTCGGCGTCGAGCGCGCCTCGGCCTGCATCCTCGTCGGCACCATCGTCTCGATGGCGACGCTGACGGGCTTCCTGTGGCTGGTGAAGACAGGCAGGATGGCAGCCGACCTCTTCCCCTGACGGCGTCGCCGTCCAAGCCCGGGACCGCGATGCTGCCGCTCGATGACCTTCTCGTGCTGGATTTCTCGACCTTGCTGCCGGGACCGCTCGCGAGCCTATTCCTGGCCGAGGCCGGGGCCGAGATCATCCGGGTCGAGCGGCCGGGCGGCGAGGACATGCGGCGCTTTCCGCCGCGCTTCGGCGAGACCTCGGCGCCTTTCGCCGCGCTCAACCGCGGCAAGAAGAGCATCGAGATCGATCTGAAGTCGCCCGGCGCCCTGGCGCAGCTCAGGCCGCTGGTCGAGCGCGCCGACATCGTCATCGAGCAGTTCCGGCCGGGCGTGATGGAGCGGCTCGGCCTCGGCTACGAGGCGCTGCGCGAGCTCAATCCGCGCCTGATCTATTGCTCGATCAGCGGATACGGGCAGTTCGGCCCGCGCGCCCAGGAGGCCGGGCACGACATCAACTACCAGGCGATCGGCGGACTGCTCGGCCAGTCGCTGAAACGCGGGCAGGAGCCGCCGCTGCCGCCGACGCTGGTCGCCGATATCGGCGGCGGCGCGATGCCGGCTGTCCTCAACATCCTGCTGGCCTTGCGCCAGCGCGAGCGCAGCGGTCTCGGCTGCCATCTCGACATCGCCATGGCCGATGCCATGCCGACCTTCACCTGGTACAGCCTCGCCCAGGGCCAGGTGACCGGGAGCTGGCCCGAGGGCGGGGAAGGCCTGCTGACCGGGGGCAGCCCACGCTACGGGCTCTATGCCACGGCCGATGGCTGGTTCCTCGCGGTCGGCGCGCTCGAACAGAAGTTCTGGGAGATTTTTTGCGAGGCGCTCGAACTGGAGCCCGCCTTGCGCGACGATCGCACGAACCCGGAAGCGACACACGCGGCCATCGCCGCCATCATCGCCGCCGAGCCGGCCGCCTATTGGCGCAGCTACCTCGAGCCGCGCGATTGCTGCTGCACGTTGGTGCGCAGCCTCGAGGAGGCGCTGGCCGATCCGCACCTGACCGCGCGCGGCTTGCTCGAAGCCCAGGCCGAGGAGCCCGGTGGTCGACGGCTGGTCTCGACGCCGCTGCCGCTCGCGCCGACGTTCCGCGAGCGGGCGCCGGGTCTGCGCCGGGTGCCGGCGAGCGGCGGCGATCAGGAGATGGTGCGGGACGGGTCCGGCGAGTAAGCGCCGGATCGTGACACTTCACCCGCCGCCGGTCCCGGTCAGCAGCGTGCGGTTGAGCGCATCGACCGCGCCGGTCCGCAGCCGGACATCCGCCTGCCGCGCCCCGTCATAAGCCGAGACCGCCGTCTCGCTGCCGGGATCCTCAGTGCTGCGCAGGACCTGCCGCAGCGAAGCGACGTCGCGCAGGCCGAGATTGAGCCCCTGAGCGCCGATCGGCGGGAAGACATGGGCGGCCTCGCCGATCAGCGCCATCCGGCTGGCGCCGAAGCGCGTCACCGAAAGCCCGCCCATCGGAACGCGCCCGCGCGGCCCTTCGACGGTCATTGCGCCGAGCAGGGAATGGGTCTGCGCCTCGACGCGCCGGGCGAAGGCCGCGTCGTCGAGCGCCGCCACGCGCTCCGCCTCGCGCGGCTCCAGCATCCAGACCAGCGAGGAGCGGCGGCCGGGCAGGGGCACGAGCGTGCACGGTCCGCTGCGGGTGTGGAACTCGGTCGAGGCCTCGCGATGATCGCGGCGGTGGCCCAGGATCGCCGTCAGCGCGACCTGGGGATAACTCCAGTCTTGCGCGGCGATGCCGGCGGCCTCGCGAACGCGGGACTTCCTGCCATCGGCGCCGACCACCAGCCGCGCCCGGATCGGCTCGAAATCCGCTCCGGTCAGCACGACGGCGGCGGCGTCGGCCGCTATCCCGGATACCATATGCGGCACGATGCGGATCGCGGGATGGGCTTCCGCCGCGGCGGCGAGCGCCGCCAACAGATCGGCATTCTCGATATTCCAGCCGAAGGCGTCGAGCCCGAGCTCGGAGGCATAGAATTCGACCGGGGGCTGCCTGAACAGGCTGCCGGTGTCGTCGACGAGGCGCATCACGGCAAGCGGAGCCGCCTTGTCGGCCAGGGCCGGAACGACGCCGAGCTCGGCCAGCAGGCGCCATGAGCCGTCGAGCAGCGCGACCGTGCGCCCGTCGCGCGGCGCGGCCGGGCGGCCGAACAGCACCACGCTGCGGCCATCCGCTGCCAGCGCCAGCGCTGCGGCGATGCCGACAGCGCCGGCTCCGACGATGGCGATATCGACCTGCTGATCATGGGCTGTCATGGCGTTTGGCTAGCCGACCGCGGGCTGGTTGACCAGACCGCGCCATGTCGCGGGTTCAAGCATCCCGGAACGCGACCGAGGGTCCGGCGATGCCCTCATGAGCGAAGACCATGCGAATAGCAGGCGCCGCGCCGCGGATCTCGATGGTCGCGCCGTGGTGCACGGCCTTGTCGATCACCGCCTTCAGCGCCACCGCGGCGCTCGAATCGGCGAAAGGCACGCCGGAAAGATCGAACACCAGATGGTGCGGATAGGGTCCGAGGCGTTCGAGCACGGTCGCGACATGTGTGCTAGCGCCGAAAAAGAGCGGGCCGGTGATCTTGTAATGGAAGGCGTCGCCCTTGCGCCTACCGTTGCCATTGCTGTCGAGCTCCGCCTCGGAAGCCTGGTCGTCATCGACCACGGCGCTCGGCATGCCGGCCTCGACCGTGACGATATTGGCCATGCGATGCATGAAGATCAGGGAGCCGAGCACGACGCCGACGGCGATGCCGACCATCAGGTCCTCGAAGACGACGAGCAGGAATGTCGCCAGGAGGACGACGGAATCGGCCCGGGAATGGCGCAGGATCGCGGCGAAGGCGTGCTTCTCGGCCATGTTCCACGCCACGACGGCAAGGACGCCGGCGAGCGCCGCGAGCGGGATATAAGCCGCCAGCGGCGCCGCCACGAGCATGAACAGCAGCACGAAGAGCGCATGCATCATGCCGGCGACCGGCGTCAGCCCGCCCGCCCGGATATTGGTCGCGGTGCGCGCGATCGTGCCGGTGACGCAGATGCCGCCGAACAGCGGCGAGCCGATATTGGCGACGCCCTGCGCGACCAGTTCCATGTTCGAGCGATGGCGGCGGCCGCTCATGCCATCGGCGACGACGGCCGAGAGCAGGGATTCGATGCCGCCCAGCACGGCGATCGACAGCGCGGCCGGCAAGATATCGATGAGCTTGTCGAGCGTGACCTGCGGCAGATGCGGAGCCGGCAGCGACCGCGGGATGCCGCCGAAACGGCTGCCGATCGTCTCGACCGGCAATTGCAGCAGCCAGACCAGGGCCGCCGCGCCAGTGACGGCAATCAGCAGGCCGGGCCAGGTCGGCCGATAGCGGCGCAGGCCGAGGATGATCGCGATGGTCAGCACCGAGAGCCCGATCGCGGCAGGATTGGCCGAACCGAGCGCCGATGTCAGCGCCTGCAGCTTCGGCAGCAGCGCGGCCGGCTCCTTGCCGGGAAGCTGGAGGCCGATGAGGTCGCGGATCTGGCTGGCGAAGATGATGATGGCGATGCCGGTGGTGAAGCCGACCAGAACGGGGTGGGGGATGTATTTGATGTAGGTCCCGAGCCTGAGCAGGCCGACGGCGATCAGGATCGCGCCTGCGACCATCGTCGCGAGCAGCAGCCCGTCGAAGCCGTGACGGTCGATGGACGCGGCGATCAGGACGATGAAGGCCCCGGCCGGTCCACCGATCTGGTAGCGGCTGCCGCTGAAGGCGGAGATCAGGAAGCCGCCGACGATCGCGGTGAACAGCCCGGCGGCGGGCGTCGCTCCGCTTGCGATCGCGATCGCCATCGACAGGGGCAGGGCGACGATCGCGACGGTCAGGCCGGCCAGTGTGTCGGCCCGGAAACGCGAAAGGCCATAGCCTTCGCGCAGGGTGGTAACGAGTTTTGGCGTGAAAAGCTCGCGGAACGCCATGTCGCCACCATGGCGAGCGCCCGACCCGTCCATATCGTGCCCCCAACCGATCTGCCCGACTCGGCGCTGGGCGCCGGCCTGCCGCGCAGTCGAGCCGTTGCGCTGACGCGATGCAAGTCCCTATGGTCCGGCCTTCACGTCACGGAGTGGTTTCCATGGTCAAGGCGATACGCGTTCATAAGGTCGGTGGACCGGAAGTGTTGCAACTCGAGGACATCACGCTGCCGGCTCCCGGTCCGGGCGAGCTTCTGGTGAAGAACCGCGCGATCGGCCTGAATTTCATCGACACCTATTTCCGCTCCGGCCTCTACACTGCACCGCAGATGCCCTTCGTCCCGGGCAATGAGGGCGCCGGCGAGGTGCTCGCCGTCGGCCCGAATGTCAGCGAGTTCAAGCCGGGCGACCGCGTCGCCTATGTCGCGACGCTGGGCTCCTATGCCGAGGAGCGCGTCGTCGCGGCCAATTCCGTCGTGGCCCTGCCGGAGGCCGTGTCGTTCGAGGCGGCGGCCAGCATGATGCTGAAGGGCATGACGGCGGAGTACCTGCTGCATCGGACCTACAAGGTGAAGCCGGGCGACACGATCCTCGTCCATGCCGCGGCCGGCGGCACGGGCCTGATCCTGTGCCAGTGGGGCAAGGCGCTCGGCGCGACCGTGATCGGCACGGTCGGCTCCAAGGAGAAGGCGGAACTCGCCAAGGCGCATGGCGCCGATCACACGATCCTCTATCGCGAGGAGAATTTCCCGGCACGCGTCAAGGAGATCACCGGCGGAAAGCTCTGCGCCGTGGTCTATGACGGCGTCGGCAAGGACACGTTCCTGCCCTCGCTGGACTGCCTGCAGCCTTTTGGCGTGCTGGCGAGCTTCGGCAATGCCTCGGGCGCGGTGGAGCCGTTCAATCTCGGCCTGCTCGGCCCCAAGGGCTCGCTCTACGTGACCCGGCCGACGTTGTTCACGCATATCGCCAAGCGCGAGACCATGGTCGAGATGGCCAGGAACCTGTTCGGCGCGGTCTCGTCCGGCAAGGTCACGGTGCCGGTCAACGCCACCTTCGCCCTGAAGGACGCCGCCGAGGCTCATCGCGCGCTCGAGGGACGCGGCACGACCGGCTCGACCGTCCTCATTCCGTAGGGCCGCGCCACTCTTGCCCAGATTGCGCGCTAACAGCATGACAATGATGCAAGGCGGGCGCGCAATGAAACGGACGGCGCTGGCGCTGGCGGTCGTCGCCGGCGCGATCGGCGCGGGAGCGGTCGTGCTTCCGCGCGCCTGGCCGGGCTGGCAGGAAGCCGCCCTTGCCCACGACCCGGCGGCCTTGTCGCAACTGCGCCTGCAGGGCGCGGTCGACCGCCATCGCATGGGCGCCGAGATCGACCGGGCCATTGCCGACGGCGATTCCGAGCTGACGGAAAGCCTGATCGACCTCGCCGCGGAGCACGGCATTGCCATTGGCGACGAGCGGCGGCAGCGCCTTGCCGCGCTGAAGGACGAGGCGACCACACGCGCCCTGAGGGATTTCGGGTCCGGATTTCTCTCCGGCGAGCGGATCACCGGCGCCGGCCTTGCAGGGGCCGTCACCGGCGATGTCGTTGGCTTCGGCGATCTGCGCGATCTCGCCAGCGAAGGCCAGAAGCTTGTGCGCGGCGAGGCCCCGGACCAGCTCGTCCTGACGCTCGCCGCGGCGGGGCTGGCAATCAGCGCCGCGACCTGGGTCAGCCTGGGCGGCGGCCTGCCGGTGCGCGGGGGCCTGAGCCTTGTCAAGACGACCGCCAAGGCCGGCAAGCTCTCGCCGCGGCTGGCGGCGAATCTCGGCCGCATGACCGCGGGCGCGATCGACCGGCCGGCTCTGAGCGCAAGCCTGGCGGCGGCCGCCAAGTTCGATCTCGCGGCCACGCGCATGGCGAGCGCCAAGATCATCCGTCCTGCGGTGATGACGCGGATCGCGACACTCGGCCAGGATGCCGGCGCGGTCTACGGCAAGCTGGGGCAGGGCGGGTTGCGGCAGGTCCTCGCGCTGTCCGACGAGGCGGCGGATCTCGGGCGCGCCGCCAAGCTCGCGGCCGCAAAGCCCTCGACGGCGCGCGCGGTCCTCAAGGTCCTCGGCCGATCCGCGCTGGTGCTCGGGGCGCTGAGCCTGACGACCGTGAGCTGGATGCTGGCGCTACTGGGCTACGCACTCGCCCTCGCCATGCTTGCGCAGCGGCTGGGGTGGTGGCTCGGCCGCCGTCGCCCGCGGCGCACCCTCCATGCCGCCTGACGCTTCGGCAGAAAATCAGCCCCACGCGTGAACCTGTTCCGGCGTCTCCGCGACCAATGAGGGTCAGCACGAGCTGATCTTCATTCGGGAGACATGTCATGAACCGTTCAATTCGTTTCGCCGGCCTCGTGCTGGCCTCACTCACCATCTCGACGGTCGCCATGGCCCAGCAGGGTGGAGGCGGCGGGAGCGGCGGCGGTGGTGGCGCGGGTGGTGGCGGTGGCGGCGGAGATCCGTCGATCCTGCAGCTCCTGCGGGAGGACGCTGCCAAGAAGGCGCGCCTGACCCGTGCGGTCGAGCCACGTCGTGGCGCCGCCGGCTGCCTCACCCATGCCTGCAACGAGCCGCCGCCGCGCCGTCCTCCGGCCCGCCTCGCGCAGTTCGACAATGCCTGCGCCGGTGGCGACGTCTATCTCGTCCGCGACCGCCAGGGTCAGGTCATCCGCGCCTTCTGCGACGAGCGTTGAGCTCCGTCAGACCGCGATGCCGTGCAGATCATAGGCGTCTGCGCGCTCGATCTTCACGGTGACGATGTCGCCGGCCCTGAGCGGCCGGCGGCTCGCGACATAGACATTGCCGTCGATTTCCGGCGCATCCCATTTCGAGCGGCCCTTGGCGACCGTCGGGCCAGCCTCGTCGATGATCACCGGGATGCGCTTGCCGACGCGGTTCTTGACGATACGGGCCGAAATCTCGGCCTGCGCCTTCATGAAACGGTGCCAGCGCGCTTCCTTCTCGTCCTCCGCGATCAAAGGCAGGCCGAGATCATTGGCGGGCGCGCCCTTCACCGGCTCGTATTTGAAGCAGCCGACGCGCTCGAGCCGCGCTTCCTTCAGCCACTCGAGTAGGAACTGCACATCCTCTTCGGTCTCGCCGGGAAAGCCGACGATGAAGGTCGAGCGGATGGCGAGGTCCGGGCAGATCTCGCGCCATTTGCGGATGCGGTCGAGCGTGCGGTCCTGATGGGCCGGGCGCTTCATCGCCTTGAGGACGCTGGGTGAGGCATGCTGGAAGGGGATGTCGAGATAGGGCAGGATCAGCCCTTCCTGCATCAGCGGGATGACCTCGTCGACATGCGGATAGGGGTAGACGTAGTGCATCCGCACCCACACGCCCATTTGCCCGAGCTCGCGCGCCAGCTCGAAGAAGCGGGTGCGAACCTCGCGATCCTGCCAGATCGAAGGCGCATATTTGATGTCGAGCCCGTAGGCGCTGGTGTCCTGCGAGATCACCAGCAGCTCCTTGACGCCGGCTTTGACCAGCTTCTCGGCCTCGCGCAGCACCTCGCCGATCGGCCGCGAGACCAGGTCGCCACGCAGCTTAGGGATGATGCAGAAGCTGCAGCGGTTGTTGCAACCCTCTGAAATCTTGAGATAAGCATAGTGCCGCGGCGTCAGCTTGATGCCCTGGTCCGGCACGAGGTCGACGAAGGGGTCGTGCCTGGGCGGCACGGCGCTGTGCACGGCCGAGACCACGCTCTCATAGGCCTGCGGCCCGGTGATCGCGAGCACGTTGGGGAAGGCGTCGCGGATCTGCTCCGGCTCGGCGCCCATGCAGCCGGTGACGATGACCTTGCCGTTCTCCGCCATCGCCGAGCCGATCGCCTCCAGCGACTCGGCCTTGGCGCTGTCGAGGAAGCCGCAGGTGTTGACGATGACGAGATCGGCGCCCGCATGGCTCTTGCTGAGTTCATAACCCTCCGAGCGCAGCGAGGTGATGATCCGCTCGGAATCGACCAGGGCCTTGGGGCAACCCAGGGAAACGAAGGAAATTTTGGGCGCGACGGCGTTCATCGGCGGCAAGCTCGGAAACGGGAAAAGGGGGCGCGGGTGCGGGACCGGCGAGTCGCGCTCCTTTGACCCGTTTCAGAGTATTTTGCAAATGCTGGCGGATCAGCCCGCCGTCGCCACCTGCCGTTCGGGGTCCTGCGTCCAGTCGGTCATCGAGCCGTCATAGAGCGAGACCTCGTCGCGCCCGAGCACTTCCGAAAGCACGAACCAGTTCAACGCGGCCGTATGGCCGGTATTGCAATAGGAGATCGCCGGCCCGTTCGGCACCGCGGCGAAAAGCGCGGAGAGATCGCGCACCGGCTTGAGGCGGCCGGTGGCGAGATCGAAGGCCTCGGCATAGTCGCGCGACAGGGCGCCGGGGATATGTCCGGCGCGGGTCGCTTCCGCCGCCTTTTCCCGGCCCTCGAAATAGCTTGGGGAACGAGCGTCGACCAGCGTCGCGAGCCGGCTGCGCGAGGCGACGAGCGTGGCGTCGGCCGTGCTGCGCAGGCGCTGCTGCACCACGACCGGGTAAGGCGTGGCCGGGTTCGGCGCGGACGAACCGGTCTCGACCGGGCGCCCGGGATCGGCGCTCCAGGCCTTGAAGCCGCCGTCCAGAATGGCCTGCTGCCCGTGACCGACCAGCTTCAACGTCCAGTAGACCCGCGCGGCAGCGGCGAAATCGGTGGCGCTGATGCCGGCGGGCACGATGACGACGTCGTCATGCGGCTTGATTCCGAGCTCGCCGACAAGCCGCGCGAGATGATCGAGCGGCGGCAGCATGCCCGGCGCATTGCCGACCTTGGCGCGCCAGCCGTCGGCGACATAGTTGGTATGGACCGCACCGGGCACGTGGCCCGCCTCATAGGCCGCCTTGCCGCCGCCGTCGACGGAGGAGCGGATATCGAGGATGACGAGGTTGCTGTCGCCGAGCCGCTCGGCCAGCGCCTCGGGCGAGATCAGTCCGGAAAGGGTCGCGTCGTTCATTCGGCGGCCACCTGGTTCAGTTCATCGATGACGTCCAGCGCGTAGCTCATCTCGGCCGTCGCCCCGAGCATGATCGAAGCGGAACAGTATTTTTCCTTCGACAATGTGACGGCCCGTTCGACCTTGGCCCGCGCCAGCCCTTTTCCCGTCACGCGGTAGGCGAGATGGATCTTCGTGAAAACCTTCGGATCCTCGCTCGCCCGTTCGGCCTCGACCTCGACGTCGCAGCCGGTGACGGCCTCGCGACCCTTTTTCAGGATCTGCACGACATCGAAGCCGGTGCAGCCCGCAAGTCCGATCAGCAGCATCTCCATCGGCCGGATGCCGATATTGCGCCCGCCATATTCGGGGGCGCCATCCATGACGACGGCATGGCCGCTGCCCGCTTCGCCCATGAAGGCCATGCCTTCGACCCAGCTCGCCCGTGCCTTCATTGCCGCATCCTCACATTCGTGACTCGACGGAGACTTAACCCGTCAGGCTCCGGGAGGCGAGGGCCGTCAGGCTGCGGCGAACAGGTTGCCATGGGTGATGCGCAGCCGTACGCGCTCGCCGATCGCTGGCGCGAGCTGGCTGGCGAGGTCGACATCGAGCCGCCGCGGCAAGCCCTCGATGGCGACTTCGGCCCGGCGCAGCGGCCCGTTGCGACGCAGGTCCTCGACGATTCCAGGTAAAGCCAGCGGCGTGTCGTCGACGATGCGCAGGTGCTGGGGCCGGACATAGAGCGAGGCCGGCCCGCCCTGGTTCTGCTGCAGGCCGCCGAGCACCGGCCGATCGCTGAAGAAGGCCTGTCCGCCGACGACCTCGACCGGGAGCTTGTTGGCCTCGCCGAGGAATTCGCAGACGAAAGGCGTCGCCGGATGGTCATAGACATCGTCGGGCGAGCCGACCTGCTCCAGCCGCCCATCGTTCAGGATCGCGACCCGGTCGGCCAGTTCCAGGGCCTCCTCCTGGTCATGCGTGACGAAGAGGGTGGTATGGCCGGTGCGGCGATGCAGGTCGCGCAGCCAGCTCCGCAGGTCCTTGCGGACCTTGGCGTCGAGGGCGCCGAAGGGCTCGTCGAGCAGCAGCACCCGCGGCTCGATGGCGAGCGCCCGGGCAAGCGCGACGCGCTGGCGCTGACCGCCGGAGAGCTGCGCCGGGAAGCGCCGCTCGAGGCCGCCGAGCTGGACGAGCTCGAGCAGGCCGCCGACACGCTGGCGAATCTCGTCCGGGCCCGGGCGTTCGCGGCGCGGGCGGGCCTTCAGCCCGAAGGCGATGTTGTCGGCGACGTTCATGTGCTTGAACAGCGCATAATGCTGGAAGACGAAGCCGATCCGGCGCTCGCGCAGGCTAAGCCGGCGCGTATCGGTCTCGTCGAACAGGACGCGGCCGTCATCGGCCTGCTCCAGGCCTGCAATCAGGCGCAGCAAGGTGGTCTTGCCCGAGCCGGACGGGCCGAGCAGGGCGACGAGCTCGCCCGGCTGGACATCCAGCGCGATGCCCCGCAGGGCCGGGAAGTTGGAGAAGGTTTTCCGGACGCCTTCGATGGTCACGGCAACAGACATGAACGGCCTCCGTCAATGACGCGTCTTGGCGGAAATCGCATCCGCGAAGCGCCATTCGAGATAGGTTTTCAGGGCAAGCGTGACGAGCGCCAGGCCGGCCAGCAAGGAGGCGACGGCGAAGGCGGCGACGCTGTTATATTCGTTGTAGAGGATCTCGACATGCAGCGGCATCGTGGTGGTGACGCCCCTGATCCGGCCGGACACCACGGTCACCGCCCCGAATTCGCCCATGGCCCGCGCGTTGCAGAGCAGGACGCCGTAGAACAGGCTCCATTTCACGTTCGGCAGGGTGATGCTGAAGAAGGTGCGCCAGGGCGAGGCGCCGAGCGTCAGCGCCGCCTCCTCGTCGCTCGAGCCGAGCGCCTGCATATGCGGGATCAGCTCGCGCGCGACGAAGGGAAAGGTCACGAAGATCGTCGCCAGGACGAGCCCGGGCAGGGCGAAGATGATCTCGATATTGTTGGCCTTGAGCCAGGGCCCGAGGAAACCCTGGGCCCCGAACAGCAGCACATAGACCAGTCCCGAGATCACGGGCGAGACCGAGAACGGCAGGTCGATGAAGCTGATCAGCAGGCTCTTGCCGCGGAACTCGAACTTGGCGATCGCCCAGGCCGCGGCGACGCCGACGACCAGGTTGAACGGCACGGCGATGGCCGCGACCAGCAAGGTCAGGCGCACCGCGCTCAGTGCGTCCGGCTCGACGAGGGCCTCGGCGAAGACCTCGTAGCCCTTGCGGAACGCCTCGACGAAGACCGCGATCAGCGGCAAGAATAGGAAGAGCGTCAGGAAGCCGAGCGCCAGCGTCAGCAGCAGGGCGCGTATCCACAGGCCGTCACGCAGGGCGCGATCCGGCCGATAGACCGCGGCGGGGAGCGTCGCCTCGGACAAGGTCGCGTCAGACATTGCCGAGCCTCCCGCGGCTCCAGGCCTGGATGCCGTTGATGGCGAGGATCAGCGCGAAGGAGACGATCAGCATGATCATCGCGACCACCGAGGCGCCGGCATAGTCGAACTGCTCGAGCCGGATCACGATCAGCAGCGGCGCGATCTCCGAGAACATCGGCACGTTGCCGGCGATGAAGATCACGGAGCCGTATTCGCCGACGGCCCGAGCGAAGGCGAGGACGAAACCGGTCAGCAGTGCCGGCACGATGCTGGGCAGGATGACCCGGAAAATGGTCCGCAGGCGGCTGGCGCCGAGCAGGGCCGCCGCCTCCTCGATATCGGCATCGGCCTCCTCCAGCACCGGCTGCACCGTGCGCACGACGAAGGGCAGGCCGATGAAGACCAGCGCCACCATGACGCCGAGCGGCGTATAGGCGACCTTGATGTCGAAGGGGGCGAGCAGCGAGCCGATCCAGCCGTTCGGCGCATAGATCGCCGCGAGCGCGATACCGGCAACGGCGGTCGGCAGGGCGAAGGGCAAGTCTACGGCCGCATCGAGAAGGCGCCGGCCAGGAAAGCGGTAGCGCACCAGCACCCAGGCGATGATCAGTCCGAAGATGGCGTTGAGCGTGGCCGAGAACAGCGCGGCGCCGAAGGACAGGCGCAGGGCGGCCTGCGTGCGGGCGGAGGTGAGGATCGCCCAGATATCGGCAGGGCCGGCGCTCGCCGCCTTGAGGAAGAGAGCGGCCAGGGGGATCAGCACGACCAGCGAGAGCGCGCTGATCGTGATCCCGAATGCGAGGCCGAAGCCGGGCAGGATGCTCGGCTGCCGCCAGGAGCTGGCCGCAGTGGTCACGAACTCACCGCGCCGGCTTGTAGAGCTGGTCGAAGGTGCCGCCATCGGCAAAATGATCCTTCTGCGCCTTGGCCCAGCCGCCGAACACCTCGTCGATGGTGATCAGATCGAGCTTGGGGAAGCGCGCGATGTCCTCGGGAGCCGCGGCTTCGGGATTGCGCGGGCGATAGAAGTTCTTGGCGATAATGGCCTGCGCGGCCGGCGTATAGAGGAATTCGAGATAGGCCTGCGCCGCGGCGCGGGTTCCCTTCGCATCGACATTGCCGTCGACGATCGTCACCGGCGGCTCCGCCAGGATCGACAGCGAGGGCACGACGATGTCGAACTTGTCGGCCCCGAACTCCTGCAGGACGAGGAAGGCCTCGTTCTCCCAGGACAGGAAGACGTCGCCCTGGGCACGCTGGGCGAAGGTCGTGGTCGCACCGCGCGCACCGGTGTCCAGGACCGGGACGTTCTTCAGCAAAGCGGCGATATACTCGCGGACCTTCGCGTCGTCCTTGCCATAGGCCTTCTCGGCCCAGGCCCAGGCCGCGAGATAGTTCCAGCGCGCGCCGCCCGAGGTCTTCGGGTTGGGCGTGATCACGGCGACGCCCGGCTTGGCGAGGTCGCCCCAGTCCTTGACGCCCTTCGGATTGCCCTTGCGGGTCAGGAAGACGATGGTCGAGGTATAGGGCGAGGAGTTCTGCGGCAGGCGTTTCTGCCAGTCGAGCGGGATCTTCTTGGAGCGCTCGGCCACGGCGTCGATGTCGCCGGCGAGCGCCAGGGTCAGCACGTCGGCATTGAGGCCGTCGATGACGGTGCGGGCCTGGGCCCCCGAGCCGCCATGCGACTGGCGGATCGTCAGCTTCTGGCCGCTCGTCTTCTGCCATTCGGCAACGAAGGCCGCGTTGATGGCGCGATAGAGTTCGCGCGTCGGATCATAGGAGACGTTCAGCAGCTCGCTCTGGGCCCGGGCGCCGCTGACGATGCCGAAGCAGATCGAAAAGGCGCCGAGGATCAGGGCCGCTTGCAGGATGCGGCGAATGCGCTCTCGCGTCATATCAGTGCTCCGTCGAAGTCATGGTCCCGCGTCCGGAGGCGGACTGCAGCAACCGTTCTGAATAACAAACGAAACGTACTGAACAGGCGGCTTTCTCACAACGGGATGGCGCAGCGTTCCCGTTCCAAATTTAAGGTCCTCGGGAGAAAACACCTCTCCGTCCCGAAGCGTTCCACGATCCGATGCGAATTATGCCGCCATTCTGGCCAAAACCACATCGGGGCCATCAGGCCCTCGGCCAGGTTCTCGGCATGGCAGAACCTGGCTAGGCGCTGCGCAAATCCTGCAGGCTGACGCCCTCGATGGCAACATCCCCAAGGGCATGTCCGACCATGACGAGTAGCGGCCCCTTCGCCGGCAATTCGCCAAGCCGCTCGGGCAGGGTCGCGATCGTGGCGCGCAGACGCGCTTCGCCGGGCTGGGTCGCGGCCACGACCGCGATTGCCGGCGTGTCGGGCGCGAGACCGGCGGCGATGGCCTGTTCGCGGAAGGCGGCGAGCGTGGCGCGCGCCATGTAGATGACGGTGGTGGCGTGGGCGTCGGCCAGCGCTCGCCAGTCAAAATCTTCCGGCAGGGCGCCGGTACGGGCATGGCCGGTGACGAATTGCAATCGCCTGGCATGGTCGCGATGCGTCAGGGAAATGCCGAGCGAGGCGGCTGCGCCCTGCGCCGCCGAAATCCCGGGCACGACGGCGACCGCGATGCCGGCCTTCGCGCAGGCCTCGATCTCCTCGCCCGCCCGGCCAAAAATGCCCGGGTCGCCGCCTTTCAGCCGCACCACATGCTTGCCCTGTATCGCCAGTGACACGATCAGCGCGTTGATGTCGCCTTGCTTGACCGAAGGGCCGTAGCCCGTCTTGCCGACCAGCATGCGCTTGGCCTCGCGGCGCGCGAATTCCAGCACGCCCTCCGAGACGAGGTCGTCATAGAGGATGATGTCGGCGCTCTGCAGCGCGCGGATCGCCTTCAGCGTCAGCAGCTCGGGATCGCCCGGACCGGCGCCGACGAGGGTGACGCGGCCGACGCCCTGATAGCTGGCCTCGAGCCGGTCGAGCGCGCCAAAGAGCTCGGCTTCGTCATGGGCTTCCGGAGCCCGGTCGGGCGCAGCCATGGCGCGGCGGGTGAAGCGCTCCCAGAAGGCGCGGCGCAGCGCGAAGGGCAGCTCGCGCGCCTGCACGGCCGGACGCCAGTCGCTGGCGGCGCGGGCCCAATCCTTCAGGCCGGCGGGCAGCAGGGCCTCGATCTTGGCGCGGATGGCCTGGCCGAAGACAGGGGAGGCGCCATCGGTCGAGATCGCGACGACGAGCGGCGAGCGGTTCACGACCGAGCCGAAGGCGAAGTCGCAGAAGCCCGGCTTGTCGACGACATTGACCGGCACGCCGACCTGCCGCGCGGCCGCCGCGAAGGCGCCGGCTTCCCGGTCGTCCTCGATCTCGCCGATCGCAAGCGCCGCGCCGATGAGATCGTCCGGCTGCCAGCCGCGCTCGTGCAGGACGATGGCGGCGGCCGGAGGATCGGCAACGAGCGCGTCGAAGAGGTCGGTCTCGCCACCGGCGAGGATGACGAGTTCGGCGCCAGTCGCGGCGAGCAGCTCGGCCTTCCAGAGCGCGCCTTCGCCCATGCCGGCGAGCACGACCTTGCGTCCGTCGAGCTTGTGGAACAGCGGCAAGGTCGCCAGCCGCTCGATGCGGCGGGCGGTCGTCGGCTCTGGCTGTCTTTGCGTCATCGCGTGGTTTCTGCCGCCTTCAGGTCGACCGGTCGATCCGGAGCGCCGGCCGGCGGCATCAACACCCAGAATCCGGCAAGCGCAAGGATGATAAGGCGAAAGCAAATATCGAACCAGCGCTCATAGGGGCGCGGCGGAATCGTGCTCAGCAGGTCGCCGCCCATCTCATCCTCCTCATTGTGGCCGAACACGCCGCCAGGCTTGCTGCGCCCCGCCTGGTCCTGTGCGGAGCCGAGCATCGCCTCAACCCAAGGCGGCGCGCGCGGCGCGGCGCTGGTCGAGGATGTTGCGGGCATCGCCATAGCCGCGCTGATAGCCGTGGCTGATCCGCTCCAGAGCCGCGAGCCATTGGCCTACGGGCTGGCGCGCCGCGCTCGCTTCGGGCAGCTCGATCTCGTCGAAGCCGCAAGAGAGGGCATAGGCGAACTGGTCGGCGATGAGCGGCCCGCTGGCGCGCAAGGTGCCGGTGAAGCCGTGATTGCGCACATGCTTGGCAAGGCTGAAGCCGCGTCCGTCGGAATAGGCGGGGAAGGTCACGCAGACCAGCGAGAGCTGCCGCAGGACGAGCTTGAGCTCGGCAATGCCCACCGTGTTCGGCACGACCACCCCGATGCGCTGGTCGCGGGCCTTCTGCCGAAGCGCCTCGGGCAGCGCGTCCCAGTCGACGAGCGCGTGCGACAGGTTGTCGATCGCGGCGGCCTCGCTACGCGTCCAGACATCCGGCTTGGCCCCGGTGCGATCAAGCAACGGCACGGGCGGCCTCCTGGAAAGCGGCCTTGAACGGGGCGAGGCCGAGCCTGCGGACATTGTCGATGAAGCTCTCATCGGCCTGCCGCGTTTCAAGATAGACGCCGACGATGCGCTCGATCGCGTCCGGCACGTCCTCGGCCGCGAGGCCGGGCCCGAGGATCTCGCCGATCGCGGCGTTCTCCGTGGCGTCGCCGCCGAGCGTGACCTGGTAGGATTCGATGCCGCGCTTCTCGAGCCCGAGAATGCCGATATGGCCGACATGGTGATGGCCGCAGGCATTGATGCAGCCGGAAATCTTGATGTTGAGCTCGCCGATCTCGCGCTGGCGCCTGTCGTCCGCGAAACGGCGCTGGATCGCCTGGGCGATCGGGATCGAGCGCGCGGTCGCCAGCGCGCAATAATCCAGGCCCGGGCAGGAGATGATGTCGGTGATCAGCCCGACATTGGCGCTGGCCAGCCCCGCCTCGCCGAGCTTCTGCCAGATCGCGAACAGGTCGCGCTGGCGGACATGCGGCAGGACGAGGTTCTGCGCATGGGTGACGCGCAGCTCGTCGGACGAATATTGCTCGGCCAGATCGGCGACGAGACGCATCTGGTCGGAGGTGGCGTCGCCCGGCGCCTGGTTGATCGGCTTCAGCGAGATCGTCAGCGCCGCGTAGCCCGGCGCCTTGTGCGGCGTGGTGTTGGTCTCGACCCAGCGCGAGAAAGCCGGGTTGGCGGCCTTGGTCGCATCCAGCACCCGGCTGATCGCGGGCAGGACCTCATAGGCCGGCGGAGCGAAATAGGCGGCGATGCGCGCGACCTCGGCCGGGTCGGCATTGACCGACGGGCCGTCGAGCCTGGCGAACTCCTCCTCGACGCGGCGCTTGAACTCCTCGACGCCGATCTCGTGGACCAGGATCTTGACGCGCGCCTTGTACTTGTTGTCGCGCCGGCCCTCGAGATTGTAGACCCGCATGATCGCCTCGAGATAAGCGAGCAGGTCGGCCCTCGGCAGATAGTCGCGCACCACCTTGCCGATCATCGGCGTGCGGCCGAGGCCGCCGCCGACGCTGACCTCGTAGCAGGTCTCGTGCGTGTCGGGATGCCGCCGCAGGCGCAGGCCGATATCATGCGCCTTGATCACGGCGCGGTCATGCTCGGCGCCCGTCACCGCGATCTTGAACTTGCGCGGCAGGTAGCTGAACTCGGGATGCAGGCTCGACCATTGCCGGATCAACTCGGCGGTCGGGCGCGGATCCTCGATCTCGTCCTGCGCGACGCCGGCGAAATGATCGGCCGTGACGTTGCGGATGCAGTTTCCCGAGGTCTGGATGCAATGCATCTCGACATCGGCGAGGAGGCCGAGGATCTCCGGGATGTCACGGAGCTTCGGCCAGTTGTACTGCAGGTTCTGGCGCGTCGTGAAATGCCCGTAGCCGCGATCGTAGCGCTCGCCGATCAGCGCGAGCTGGCGCAACTGGCACGACGAGAGCGTGCCGTAGGGAATGGCGATGCGCAGCATATAGGCGTGGAGCTGCAGATAGACGCCGTTCTTCAGCCGGAGCGGCTTGAACTCGTCCTCGGTCAGCGAGCCATCGAGGCGGCGCGCGACCTGATCGGTGAACTGCGCCACCCGCTCGCGGACGAAGCGCTCGTCGAATTCATCGTAGCGATACAAGGTCAGGCCCTCCGCCCGGTGCCGACCCCGTCGCCGGCCTGCTTGCCGAGATCGGGGCGGTTGCTCGGTCCGAGCGTCTTCATGCGTTCGCGATAATGCCGCGGCACCGGCTCGCCGGCCTCGACCGTGACGTCGACGAGATAGGCGTCGACGACGCGGTTCGTCCCGAGCTGGCTCGCCGCATAATCCTCGAGCCGTTCGGCGGCCGCGTCATCGCCGGCGACGAGCGCCTCGGCGGGATCGCGCGTCCAGGCGAGAGCGCCCTCGGCACCGGCGGCCGCGAAGACCACGTCGCCGTCGAGCAGGTCGTTGGCGAGAAGGATCGCCGGCAAGGGCGGGCGCTTCTGAGCGGCGGCCATCACGCGGCCTCCGCGAGCGTGACCGTCAGCCCGTCGAGCTCGTCCGACCAGATCAGCTGGCAGGAAAGGCGCGAGGTCGTCTCGATCAGCGGCAGGGTGTCGAGCGCGTCGATCTCGTCCTCGCGCGGCTCGGGCAGGCGGCCCGCCCATTCCGGCGCGACGATGACATGGCAGGTGGCGCAATCGCAGGAGCCGCCACAGACGCCCTCGATCCCGACACGATAATCGCGCAGGATCTCCATCACGCGCCAACCCTCGACGGCCTCGAGCTGATGCGGACGACCCTGGCGGTCGATGACGTTGAGAATGGCCAATCTATGCGCTCGCCACGTTCGCTATTCCGAACGTTTGACATAAGCCAAGGCGGCAACTGGTTCAATTCACGTCAGGTAGCGGGTTTTTTCTTATTCCCTTTCGAAAAGAGGAAATCTGTCTTCGCCGTGGCCGCGCTGCACGGCCCGCGCGCAAATTTCTTCCTCCGGTGGCGCCTGACGATCCCTATCGCCTTGTGCAGACGCGGTTCAGTCGGCTCAGGGCCGGGCCGAGCCCGGCGAGCGCGATCACGTCGTAGCCCGGCTTGATTCCGGCCTGGCGAATGCGCAGCGACCGGCCGCTTGCCAGCGTCGCGAACATCGCCGGACCGGCGTCAGGCAGGCGATAGGCATCCCCGAACGGCCCGCGCGTATCCTGCAATGTCAGCGGGAAGTCGCGGCCATCGACCGCCAGTGTGATCGGCCCCGGCGAGAGCACGCCGGGGATATCGAGATAGAGGCCGAGGCGGTTGTTGCCGGGCTCGCAACGAATGAAGGCGCAGGACCAGGCGTCGTCAGTCGACCTCGCGGCGCAGCCCTGGATCGCGCGCTTGCTCTCGCCCTCGAAGATGCTCGGCCGCCATTCGGCCACAGCCTGGCCACTCGAGCCGGCAAGAAGCAGAACCCCCAAGGCGACAAGCCGCATCGACACTCTCCGCACGGACCGCGGCGGCGACGGTAGTGATGCGGCCCTATTCCGACAAGATCAGCGACAGGAGGCGGCGGCAGGCCGGGTCAGACCAGGCCGCCGAGCCGATAGCCGACACCCGGCTCGGTCTCGATCAGCTTCGGCGTTGCCGGGTCGTCCTCCAGCTTCTGGCGGAGCTGCCCGACGAAGACGCGCAGATACTGCACGTCGTGCTCATGGGCCGGGCCCCAGACGGCGGTCAGGATCTGGCGATGGGTCAGGACGCGGCCGTTGCCGCCGGCCAGCGAGGCGAGCAGATCGTATTCCTTCGGCGAGAGCTTCACATGTGCGCCGTCGCGGCTGACGCGGCGGTTGACCAGGTCGATCTCGATGGCGCCCGAGCGGATCACGGCATCGGCGCCCTGGCGCTCGATGCGGTGGCGCAACGCGACGCGCAGGCGCGCCAGCAACTCGCCGACGCCAAAAGGCTTCTCGACATAGTCGTCGGCGCCGGCGTCGAGCGCGTCGATCTTTTCGGTCTCGCGGTCGCGGGCCGACAGGATGATGACAGGGCCTTCGTAGAAGGCGCGCGCCCTGGCGAGCGCCTCCTTGCCGTCCATGTCGGGCAGGCCGAGATCGAGGACCACGGCATCGGGCGGCTTGCGCGCGATCTCGCGCAGCCCGGAGGTGGCGTCGTCGGCGCGCACGGGCTCGTAGCCCGCCGCATCAAGGGCAGGGCCGAGGAAGCGGTGGATCTGCGGTTCGTCGTCGATGACGAGGATGCGCGGGCGGAAAGCGGTCATGGTTCGGCTCCCGGCGCGATGTCCTTGCGCAGGCTGATCAGGATACGCGTGCCGCCCTTGGTTCCGTCCGGCCGATCCTGGATCGGACTTGCCGCCGCGATCCGCCCGCCCATCGCCTCGACGAACCCCTTGGCGATGGCGAGGCCGAGACCGGAACCCTTGCCGCGCTCTCCGGCACGATCGGTCGATTCCTCAAGCCGCCGGAATTTTTCGAAGACGCGTTCGAGTTCGGCGGTCGGAATGCCGCGGCCCTCGTCCTCGATCGAGATCACGACATTTCCCCTGTCCTCATAAGCGGCGGTCTCGATCAGCGAGCCATCCTCGCTATAGGCGATCGCATTTTCCAGGATGTTGACCAGCGCCTGCTCGAGCAGTGCCGGATCGGCCCTGACGGCCGAGAGCTCGGCCGGAAAATCGCGCTGGACACGGCGATTGCCGAGCCGCCGCGAGACGCGCGCAATGGCGGCGGCGATCACGTCGCGCATGTCAGTCCAGTCGCGGCGGGTCACCAGCGCGCCGCCTTCCAGCCGCGTCATGTCGAGCAGGTCGCCGACATAGCGATTGAGCCGCTCGGCCTCCTCGCGGATGGAGAGCAGGAGATCGTCGCGCACCGCCGGTTCCATGGTCCGGCCGAAATCGATCAGCGTCGTCACCGAGCCGAGCACGGTCGCGAGCGGCGTCCGCAGGTCGTGGCTCACCGAATTGAGCAGGGCCGAGCGCAGCCGGTCGCTGCGCCGCAGGGCCTCGGCATCGACGGCGGCGGCGGCGAGCTCGGCCCGCTCCAGCGCGATCGCGCCCTGGTCGAGCAATGCCAGCGCGAAGCGCTCGCTCTCGGCGCCGAGCAGGGCCCTGGGCTCGAAGCCGACGACCCCGGAGCGCGAGCGCACGCCTTGCAGGGGGCGGAAGGTCCAGGCGGCATTCGGCAAGGTGCCGGTCCCGGCGCCGGCCGGCTCGCCACGTGTCCAGGTCCAGCGCGCCGCGGTCATGTCGGCTGTCGTCAGGGCCTCGAGGGTCGGTGCGCCGGCGGCCGCGGCGATCTCCTCGCCATGCGGCAGGAAGACGACGACCTTGCCGGTGGTGGCGGCGGAGAGCTGCTCGGCGAGGATCGCCGCCGCGTCCTCCTTGCGCGCCGCGCCCGAAAGCCGGCGGCTTGCCGCCAGCAACGCGGTGATGGCGGAGGCCCGCCGGGCGGTCGCCCGCACCTGGTCGCGGACGCGGCCCGTCAGCCCGCCCGTCGTCATCGCCACGGCGAAGAAGACGAGGAAGGTCAGCACATCGGCGGGATGGCCGATCCAGAAGGTCAGCAGCGGCTCGAGGAAGAAGAAATTGTAGGCCACGGCTGCGAAGGCGGCAGCGGTGAGCGCCGGCCAGAGGCCGAAAGCCAGCCCCGAGATCAGCACGCTGACCATGAAGAGCATGGCGAGATTGGCGTTCTCGACCTGGCTCTCGATCAGGCGCCCAAGGATGATCGCGCCGCCGACCAGCGCGATGGCGGCGAGATGGCCGCCCCATGCCACGGTCGGCCTCGGTACCGGGACGGCCTGGGCAGTCGCCGGCCCCGACGCGCTTTCGGTGATGATGTGCAGCGCCGCGCCGTTCTGGGCGTCGAGCAGGGCGGGCGCGAGCGGGCGATGGAACCAGGTGCGCCAGCCGCGGCGATGCGACTTGCCGACGACGATCTGGGTCACGTTGTTGCGCCGGGCATATTCGAGCACGGTCGCGACGAGATCGTCTCCGGTCAGCACGACATTGGCCGCGCCGAGCTGCTCGGCGAGCTTGAGCGCCTCGGAAAGGAGCAGGCCGCGTCCAGGGTCGGCCTCTGCACCATTGGGCCGCTCGACATGCGCGACCGTCCAGGGCGCATCCATCATCATGTCGGACAGGCGCCGGCCGGCGCGCACCAGCGAAGTCGCGGTCGCATCCGGGCCGATCAGCACGAGGATGCGTTCCCCGGCGGCCCACGGCCCTTCGACGCCGGCGCGCTTCATCGCCTGGCTGAGCTGATCGTCGACGGTCTGGGCGGCGCGGCGCAGCGCCAGCTCGCGCAGCGCGGTCAGGTTCTCCGGCTTGAAGAAATTGTCGGCGGCGAGGCGGGCGGTCTCGGGCAGGTAGACCTTGCCCTCGGCCATGCGCTGGCGCAGTTCCGTCGGCGTGATGTCGATGAGCTCGATCTCGTCGGCGCGGCCGAGCACGCTGTCGGGCACCGTCTCGCGCTGGCGCACGCCGGTGATCTTCCAGATCACGTCCACCAGGCTTTCGAGATGCTGGACGTTCAGCGTCGTCCAGACGTCGATGCCGGCATCGAGCAACTCGTCCACGTCCTGCCAGCGCTTGGGATGGCGGCTGCCCGGCGCGTTGGAATGGGCATATTCGTCGACCAGCAGCAGGCGCGGCTTGCAGGCGAGAGCGGCGTCGAGATCGAACTCCATCAGGATGCGGTCGCGATGCTCGATCGGCCGCCGCGCCATCACCTCGAGCCCTTCGAGCAGGGCTTCCGTCTCGCGCCGGCCATGGGTCTCGACCACGCCGACCAGGACCTCGCCATGCTCCGCTTGAGCGCGGCGGCCTTGAGTCAGCATCTCGAAGGTCTTGCCGACACCCGGCGCCATGCCCAGGAAAATCTTGAGCCGGCCGCGTTTGCGGCCGGCCTGGGCGAGCAGGGCGTCGGGGTCGGGGCGACCCTCTTCCCGGAATCGCGTCTCGTCTGCTGTCATCGTCTGCGGCTCATGGCGCCTTAGCTTGTGCCTTCGGATAGCGCGCGTCGAGAGCGAGGTTCGCGGTGAGGACATTGACACGTGGCCGGCCGAGGAAGCCGAACGTGTAGCCCTGGGTGTTCTCGGCGATCACGGCCGCGACTGCGGCCGGTGTCGTGTTCCGCGCAGCCGCGATCCGTGCGACCTGACGCGCGGCGTTCTCCGGCGAGACATGGGGGTCGAGCCCGGAGCCGGACGCAGTCACCGCGTCGGCCGGCAGCGGGCCCGGGCCATCGGCGGCGCGCAGCGCGTCCGCATCGCCCTTGATGCGGGTGGCGAGATCCTCGTTCAGCGGCCCGAGATTGGAGCCCGACGAGGACGAGGCGTCATAGCCGTCCTTGCCGGCGGCAGAGGGGCGCGGATGCAGATAGGCCGCATCCTTGAAGTTCTGGCCGATCCATTCCGAGCCGATGACCTCACCGGCCTGGTTGCGGATCAGCGAGCCGCCGGCCTGGGCCGGGAACAGCACCCCGGCCAGGCCCGTCACGGCGAGGGGATAGCCCAGGCCAAGCAGGGCAATGAAGAAGACCATCGAGACGATGGCGGGGCGGAGTTGGGACAACATGGTCGTGGTCCTTGCTTTCTTGTCGTCTCAGGCGAGCTTCAGGGCTGCGACGATCATGTCGATCAGCTTGATGCCGACGAAGGGCGCGATCAGCCCGCCGATGCCGTAGATGGTCAGGTTGCGCGAGAGCAGCTTGGCCGCGCCGATGGCGCGATAGCGCACGCCGCGCAAGGCCAGCGGGATCAGCGCGACGATGACCAGCGCGTTGAAGATCACCGCCGAGAGGATCGCGCTCTGCGGGCTCGACAGGCCCATGACGTTGAGCGCACCGAGCGCCGGCAGCGAGACGACGAACAGCGCCGGGATGATGGCGAAATACTTCGCGACGTCGTTGGCGATCGAGAAGGTGGTGAGCGCGCCGCGCGTGATCAGCAGCTGCTTGCCGACCTCGACGATCTCCAGGACCTTGGTCGGGTCGGAGTCGAGATCGACCATGTTGCCGGCCTCGCGCGCGGCCTGCGCGCCGGTCTGCATCGCGACGCCGACATCGGCCTGCGCGAGGGCAGGGGCGTCGTTGGCGCCGTCGCCGCACATCGCCACCAGCCGGCCCTTGGCCTGCTCGGCGCGGATGATGCGCAGCTTGTCCTCGGGGGTGGCCTCGGCGAGGAAATCGTCGACGCCGGCTTCGGAGGCGATCGCGGCCGCGGTGACGGGATTGTCGCCGGTGATCATCACGGTCCGCACGCCCATGCGGCGCAAATCGGCGAAGCGATCCTTCACGCCGGGCTTCACCACGTCCTTGAGGTGGATGATGCCGATGAGCGCTCCGTTCTCGCTGACGGCGAGCGGCGTGCCACCCGAGCGGGCAATCCGGTCGACCGCCTGGCGCATCTCGGCCGGAACCTGGCTCTCGGCGAGATCGAGCGAGCGCAGCACGGCATCGACCGCGCCCTTGCGCCAGGACTTGCCGTCGGCATCGAGGCCGGACTGGCGCGTCGTCGCACTGAATGGGATCGAGGTCGCGCCGACAGGCGCTTCGGCCGTGACGCCCTGCTCGCGGGCGAGCTCGACGATCGAGCGGCCTTCCGGCGTCTCGTCGGCGAGCGAGGCGATCAGCGCAGCACGCATGGCGCTGTCGGGACGCACGCCCGGCGCCGGCACGACCTCGACCGCCATGCGGTTGCCGAAGGTGATGGTTCCGGTCTTGTCGAGCAGCAAGGTGTCGACGTCGCCGGCGGCCTCGACGGCGCGGCCGGAGGTGGCGAGCACGTTGACCTTGAGCAGCCGGTCCATGCCGGCGATGCCGACGGCGCTGAGCAGGCCGCCGATCGTGGTCGGAATCAGGGTGACGAAGAGGGCTCCCAGCACCATCGGGTCGAGCGTGATGCCCGAGAAGGCGCCGAGCCCGGTCAGCGTGACGACCGCGATCAGGAAGACCAGCGTCAGGCCGGCGAGCAGCACGGCGAGCGCCAGCTCGTTCGGGGTCTTGCGACGGTCGGCGCCTTCCACCATCGCGATCATGCGGTCGAGGAAGGAGGAACCCGGCTGCGAGGTGACCTTCACCTTGATCCAGTCCGAGACGACGGTGGTTCCGCCGGTCACGGCCGAGCGGTCGCCGCCGCTCTCGCGGATCACCGGCGCCGATTCACCGGTGATCGCCGCCTCGTTGACCGAGGCCACGCCCTCGATGATCTCGCCATCGGCAGGGACGACGTCGCCGGCCTCGACCAGCACGATGTCGCCGGGCGCGAGCTCGTGAGCCGGCGTCGGGATCATCGCATTGCGGGCGGGGTCAATGATCAGCTTGGCCTTGGTGGTGACGCGGGTGGAGCGCAGCGCGTCGGCCGCCGCCTTGCCGCGGCCTTCGGCGATGGCCTCGGCAAAATTGGCGAAGAGCACGGTCAGCCAGAGCCAGACCGCGATCTGGATTGGGAAGCCCGCCGGCTGGCCGGCTGATATCGCCACCACGGCCGAGACGGTGGCGAGCGCGGCGACCACTTCGGTCGCGAGGATCACCGGATTGCCGGTGAGGAGGCGGGGATCGAGCTTGCCGAAGGCGCTCTTCAGCGCAGTCAACACGACCCCCTGGTCGACGACGCCGGATTTGGCGAATGAAAGGCTCATGGAACGAGTTCCTCTGTCAGCTCAACGGGAGGCCGCAAGCACTTGGAAGTGCTCGACGATCGGCCCCAGCGCGAGCGCGGGGAAGAATTGCAGGCCACCCAGGATCAGGATGATGCCGACGAGCAGGCCGACGAAGAGCGGACTGTCGCTCGGCAGCGTGCCGGCGGTCGGGGCAAGCTTCGGCTTGGCCGCGAGCGAGCCGGCGATGGCGAGCACCGGCACGATATAGGCGAAGCGGCCAAGCAGCATCGCGATGCCGAGCGTGGTGTTCCACCAGGGCGCATTGGCGGTCAGGCCGGCGAAGGCCGAGCCGTTATTCCCCGTCGCCGAAGAATAAGCGTAGAGGATCTCGGAGAGGCCGTGCGGCCCCTTGTTCAGCAGCCCTTCGAGCGCGACCGGCAGCACGGCGGCGGTCGCCGAGAAGCCGAGGATCGAGAGCGGCAGGATCAGCACCGCCAGCATGGCGAACTTGATCTCGCGCGCCTCGACCTTCTTGCCGAGATATTCCGGCGTCCGCCCGACCATCAGCCCGGCGACGAAGACCGCCAGCAGCGCCATCACGACGATGCCGTAGAGACCGGAACCGACGCCGCCCGGCAGGATCTCGCCGAGCTGCATCATGAACATCGCGACCCCGCCGCCGAGCGGCATGAAGCTGCCATGCATGGAATTGACCGAGCCGTTCGAGGCGCCGGTCGTCTGCGCCGCCCAGATCGACGACGCGGCGGGGCCGAAGCGGACCTCCTTGCCTTCCATATTGGACGGGGCGTCGGTGATGCCGGCCGCGATCATGGCGGGCTGGGGCGTCAGCGTCTCCGACGCGTAGATCGCGGCAGCGGCTGCACCAACCAGGATGACCATGACCGCGAGCAGCGCGCGAGCCTCCTTGCGGGCCAGAGCGACGCGACCGAAGGCGACCACGGTGCCGAAGGCGAGCGCGTTGATCGACGTGGCCTCGATCAGGTTGGTCAGCGGCGTCGGGTTCTCGAACGGATGCGCCGAGTTGACGTTGAAGATGCCGCCGCCATTGGTGCCCCATTGCTTGATCGCCTCCTGCGAGGCGACCGGGAACAGCGAGATCACCTGCTTGGCGCCCTCGACGGTGGAGGCCTCGACATTGGCGAGCAGGCTCTGCGGCACGCCGGCAGCGACGAGCGCGAGCGCGGTGACGATTGAGACCGGCAGCAGCACGTAGAGCGTGGTGCGGGTCAGATCGACCCAGAAATTGCCCAGGTTCTCGCCACGATCGGCCGCGAAGGAACGCGCGACCGCGGCGGCGATCGCCAGGCCCGTGCCAGCCGAGACGAAGTTGTGCACGGTCAGACCCGCCATCTGGCTGAGCGCGCTCATCGTCGCCTCGCCGGCATAAGACTGCCAGTTCGTGTTGGTCACGAAGCTGACCGCTGTGTTGAAGGCGAGATGCGGCGAGAGCCCGTCGAACCCTTGCGGATTGAGCGGCAGCAGGTTCTGGAAGCGCAGCTGCAGGTAGAGCAGCACGAAGCCGGCGGCGCTGAAGGCCAGCACCGCTCCGGCATAGCCCAGCCAGTTCTGCCCCTTGTCGCGATCGATGCCGAAGGCGGCGTAGGCGAGCCTTTCGACCGGCCTCAGGACCGGATCGAGCCAGGTTCGCTCGCCCGCCCAGACGCGCGCCATGAATATTCCGAGCGGCCAACCCATGGCCACCGTCAACGCGATCGTGAAAACGATCTCGGCCCAGCCCCGCCAGTCCATGCGAGGTCTCCTTTTATCTTGTTGTTCAGAAGCGATCGGGGCGCAGCAGCGCGGCGACCATATAGACCGCCAGCCCGAGGGCGGCAGTCGCGTAAAGCACCGTGAGCGCCATGGCCGTCAGACCTTGCGCAGCTGGGCCGCATAGGCCGCAAAGAGCGCGAACGCCCCGAGCCCCAGCGCCAGGAAGAGGATGTCGGCCATGGCCGTGTCTCCGGTTGATCAGGCCCGAGATGTGGTGTTGGCAGCGATAAGGGATCGAGCGGGAAGGGCGGCGAGCGGCATAAGGGGAGCGTAAAGACGATCCGCTGCCGGCCGAGGCCGTCGGCTCCTCTGGAAACGTAACGTCGCTCTGCGTGTGATGTCGAGTCTTGGCGCGTTTGGCGCGAAACCGGGGCGGTTCGCTATTTCCTCGGCAGCCAACCGGCGTAGCGCAGTGTCGGCTGTATCAGCGAGACAGCGACTGTTGCGCCGCCAGCACGAAACTGACGTTCCGCTCGTCGAAAGGCGAGGGCGCCACTCCAAAACCAATTGTTCGTATCATTGGATGTTTCGGCTGACAGCCGCAGTGGCGCCTGTCATGTTGTCCGCTGCCGGAGCTGCCCATGCCACGATCGAACGAACCCGCCTTCACACCGGAAGCGACCATAGGCCCGTTCTATCCCTTCGCCTTCACCGAGGGCTTTGCGCCGTTGGCGGCCATTCCCTCGCCGGGTGTCAGCCACCGCCCGCACGGGCTGCCGATCGCTGTGACGGGGCGGATTCTCGACAGCAATGGCACCGGTGTCCCCAGCATGATCGTGGAGAGCTGGCAGGCCAACGCGGCCGGTCGTTACCGGCACCCGCAGGACAAGAGCCCGCAACCGCTCGATCCGTCCTTCGAGGGTTTCGTCCGGGTTCGAACTGATGAGCTGGGCGTCTATCGCATCGAAACGGTCAAGCCGGGCGCCCATGCGAGCGCTGGCGGGCAGGCCATGCGCGCGCCGCATCTGCGGTTGACCATCTTCGGCTCGGGCATCGACCGGCTCGTGACCTATGTCCATTTCGCCGACGAGCCGCTGAACGAAGCCGACCTGCTTCTCGGGAGCCTGGGGGATGAGCTCCGGCCGCGCCTGCTCGCCGCCCGCGCTCCGGATGACGATGCCGGCGGGTTTGCCGCCTATCGCCTCGACATCGTCCTGCGCGGCGCGGCAGAGACACCCTTCTTCGACGACTGGAAGGTCTAGGACGCCATGAAGCAGGATGTCCCGAGGCGCCTGGCCGTCGTGGTGAACGATCGGGAGAGCGAGACACGCACCCCTTCTCGACCGTTGCGCCCGATACCGCCGGCGGCTCGCGACCCGTTTTCAGCGCAGCCGCCGCTCATGGAATGGGGCGGGCCGCCGCATCTCGATCTTTCTCGGATCGCGCCCGGCCGCCCGGTCGCGCAGGGCGAGGTCATCGACGTGGTCGGACAGATCCTCGACGAGGACGCGCGGCCGGTCGCGCAGGCGCTCGTCGAGATCTGGAACTGCAACAGTTTCGGCCGGTACTCGCATGTCGCCGATCATTCGCCCGACGCGCCGCTCGACCCGCATTTCCGTGGCTTCGGGCGGTTGATGACCGATGCCGACGGCAGGTATCGGCTCCGCACGATTCGGCCGGCCGGCTATCTCGCGCGTGCCGATATCGGCTGGTGGCGGCCGCCTCACATCCATTTCTCGATCCTGGGCAACGGGCCGCGCCTCGTGACGCAGATGTATTTCCCGGGGGAGCCGCTGAACGAGAAGGACCCGATCCACCTCATCATCCCGCCCGGCGAAAGACCCCGGGCCATCGCCAGGAGCGAGGGCGGCGTCCTGCGCTGGGACATCGTCATGCGCGGCCGCCACCAGAGCCATTTCGAGGACGACCATGACTAAAGCATTGGACCGAAAAGTGGAATCCGCTTTCGAAAAAATACGATGCTATAACAAAGAGATAGATCGCCGCTTTGCGTGTGGCAGCACGCACCGCGATCTAGTGGGGCGGCCTGACGCCCTGAGGGCAGGCTCAGTACCAGGGGCGGCCCCAATAGGGGCCCCAGCGCGGCCCCATCATCTGGTCGAAGCGATGGCGGCGTTCGGCGGAGCGGTCCAGATCGACATCGAGCAGGCATTTGGCGAAGGCATCGCTCGCCGGTCGGAAGCCGTAGGAGCGGCAGCGGATTTCGTCGGTGCGGCGCTGCTCCTCGAGCGACACCGTCGTACAGGCGCCCAACGACGCAGCCAGCAGCGCAGCACCAAGCAGTCGGGACGTCTTCATCGCGAGGCTCCGTTCGGCAAGCGAATCATCCTTCGCCGGATTGATGGCTTAGATGTGACTTCGCCGTAGGCAGGCCTGCATGAATCGGCCAGAGCATCGGACCGAAAAGTGGGTTCCACTTTTCGGAAAAATCAGATGCCAAAACAAAGAGATAGATCGCCACTTTGCGTCCGGTAGGACGCACGGCGATCTAATGCGGCGCCTGTCCCGCTTCGGGTACCTCGTAGCCATCCAGGGCATAAGCGCTGATCTTGTTGCGAAGCGTGCGTATCGAGATGCGGAGCATGGTGGCCGCATGCGTGCGGTTCCCACTGGTTTCCCTCAGCGTGGCAAGGATCAGGTCCCGTTCGACATCAGCGACGGGCCGCCCGACGAGTTGATCGGCGGCGTGAGGATTAGGGTCGAATTCGTTCATCGAATCTTCCTTTGTGAGCCCCCCAGCTCCAACTCAGAAGATCGGCGATGATGGCGACCGGAATGGTTAATGATAGGTAAACGAACTGTTATTTGCTGGGACAAAGCCAGCGCCTGGCAAGACAGGCGGCGGCTTTCCCGCCGCCGCCCGCGCCTGCTCAGGACTTGAGCTTCGTGTTGCACTGACTCCAATAGCCACCACCTTTTTCGATCCATTTCAAGGTCCCGTTGGCATTGGCGGTCTTGTTGGCATTGTACTGATCGGCGCAAGTTTTCAACCTGGCCTTGCCAGGAGATTCATCTGAATACTTTTGCGCGATTGCTCGCGGGAATACCGCCGCCTTGGCCCGCCCAGGGGCGGCCGCCGGCTTTGCGGGCGCTGCCGCCGGCGTCGCGGCGGGCGCCTCCGTCACAGCCGCCGCGGCATCGGCCTCGGCGGCATCGTCGTCACCGCATTCGGCCTTGCGGAAGTCGTTCCACTTCTGGCCTTTGAGCGTGTTCGCCTTCTTGGCGTCCTGATATTTGACGCCGCATTCCTTCATCGTCAGCGCCATCGCCGGTGAGGAAACGATGGTCGCGAGCACGAATGCCGACGCAGACGCCAGGATCATGTGTCTCAGCATGGTCGATTCTCCCTTTGTCCGGCCATCCGCCGGTTTGCGGATGCCACTCCATTTTCGCCGCGCAGGCAAGCTTATCGGGACGAGGGCAGGGTAGCGGCCGCTGCAGGCGGCCGAGCCGTCAGGCCGACAGCGTCGAAGCATGAAGAATCACGAAAGCCGGCGATCGTGGATATCGGCGATGCGCTCGCGGATCTCCTGGTGGTCGGCGAGCAGCTTCTGCAGGGGCGTCAGCGGCCGAAAGGCGTGAAGGTCGAGTTCCTCCTCGCCTTGCTCGGCCCAGGCCGCTATCGCCGCGTCGGCTGCCGCCAGGTGGTCGGCTGACGGGGAGGGCGGTGGTGCCGCGCCGGATTCTTCGGTGATTCGCCGGGCAATCTGTCGCCTGAGCTCTTCCGCGAGCTCCAGCATGGCCTCGAGCTCGTCGGTATATGCCATCGGTCGGTCAGCGATCCATCGATTGCGAGCCTGGTTGGCAGGAATGTCGCAACGCAGCCGAGCGTGGGCGTCCTGCGCACTCCAAAACAAATTGCGATATAAAATCAGTCGATCTAGCCTACAACCGATTGCACAACACAACCAGAGTCGCGCAGAGGTACCGCGTGAGGAAGGGAAGTGGATATGGCCAAGCTCGTGTTCGGAATGAACCAGTCCCTGGACGGCTATGTCGACCATATGGCGTTTGGGCCAAGCCCCACGCTCTTCCGCCACTTCATCGAGGAGGCCCAGGGGCAGGCGGGCAGTGTCTACGGTCGCCAGATGTACGAGGTCATGCGTTACTGGGACGACGATCATCCTGAATGGGATGCAGATCGACACGCCTTCGCGGCGGCGTGGCGCAACCAGCCGAAATGGGTCGTCTCGCGCTCGTTGAAATCGGTCGGCCCCAACGCCAGGCTTGTTAAGGATGATCTCGAAGGCGCGATCCGCGAGCTGAAGGCCGGGCGCGACGGCGAGATCGAAGTTGCTGGCCCGGACTTGGCGCGAAGCCTCACTGAACTTGGCTTGATCGATGAGTATCGAATCTACCTGCACCCCGTGGTGCTTGGTCACGGCAAACCCTATTTCGCCGGACCCCGGCCACGGCTCCGCCTTACTGCGAGTGATCGGATTGGCGAGGATGTGATCAGGTTGACCTACGTTCCTGCCTGATCTCGCGACTTCCCGGATGAAAATCGTCGCCGAAGTCCGG
>NZ_JBHYEM010000011.1:0-160745 GCF_051860145.1 Allobosea sp.
AGAACCGGCGCATGGCCTCGGCGATGGGCATCCGCACCGGGCGGATCGACGCGCTGACCTTCGGGCTGGGCTCCGGCGTTGCGGGGCTGGCCGGTGTCGCGCTCTCGCAGATCGACAATGTCAGCCCCAATCTCGGCCAGAGTTACATCATCGACTCGTTCATGGTCGTGGTCTTCGGCGGCGTCGGCAATCTCTGGGGGACGCTGATCAGCGCCATGACGCTCGGCGTCGCCAACAAGCTGCTCGAGCCCTATGCCGGTGCGGTGCTGGGCAAGATCGCGCTGCTCGTCTTCATCATCCTGTTCATCCAGAAGCGCCCGCGTGGCCTGTTCGCGCTCAAGGGCAGGGCGGTGGAGGCATGATCACCCGCTTCCTGATCTCCGGAATGGACAGGCGCGGCTTCGCCTTCCTGGCCATCGTCGCGGCCATCGCCGTGCTGGTGCCGCTCTCCAACCTGCTGCTGCCGGAGGCCTCGCCCTTCCATGTCCCGACCGCGACCATGTCGCTCTGGGGCAAATATCTCTGCTACGCGCTGCTGGCGATCTCGCTCGACCTGGTCTGGGGTTATTGCGGCATCCTTTCGCTCGGCCACGGCGCCTTCTTCGCGCTCGGCGGCTATGCGATGGGCATGTACCTGATGCGCCAGATCGGCTCGCGCGGCGTCTACGGCAATCCGGTGCTGCCCGATTTCATGGTCTTCCTGAACTGGAGCGAACTGCCCTGGTACTGGTACGGCTTTTCCTCCTTCCCCTTCGCCATGCTGATGGTACTGCTGGTCCCCGGCCTGCTCGCCTTCGTCTTCGGCTGGTTCGCCTTCCGCTCGCGCGTTACCGGCGTCTATCTCTCGATTATTACCCAGGCGCTGACCTATGCGCTGCTGCTCGCCTTCTTCCGCAACGACATGGGCTTTGGCGGCAATAACGGGCTGACCGATTTCAAGGACATCCTGGGCTTCAACGTGCAGGCGCAGGGCACACGGGCGGCGCTGTTCGCGATGACCTGCGTCATGCTGGTCGCCGGCTTCCTGATCGCGCGCGGCATCGTCTCGTCGAAGCTCGGCAAGGTGGTGGTCGCGATCCGGGACGCTGAATCGCGCACGCGCTTCCTCGGCTACCGGGTCGACCGCTTCAAGCTCTTCGTCTTCACCGTCTCGGCCTGCATGGCCGGCGTCGCCGGTGCGCTCTATGTGCCGCAGGTCGGCATCATCAATCCCAGCGAATTCGCCCCGGCCAACTCGATCGAGACGGTGATCTGGGTCGCGGTCGGCGGGCGCGGCACCCTTGTCGGCGCGGCGCTGGGCGCGGTCGTCGTCAACTGGGCCAAGACGGTCTTCACCTCCGGCTTCATGGCGCCGTACTGGCTCTTCGCGCTCGGCGCGCTCTTCGTCCTCGTCACGCTGTTCCTGCCGAAGGGGATTGTCGGCACGGCGCAGGACCTCTGGGCAAAGCGGAAGAAGTCCGAGCCGGCGATGCCGGTGGCCGAGCCGGCCGCGGCGGAGTGAGCGCGATGAGCCAGCCCGTGACCCAGAGCCCGGCCTTGACCTCCTCGCTGCTTTATCTCGACGGCGTCAGCGTCTCCTTCGACGGCTTCAAGGCCATTCGTGGCCTGTCGCTGACGATCGAGCCCGGCGAGATGCGCGCCATCATCGGCCCCAACGGCGCCGGCAAAACGACGATGATGGACATCATCACCGGCAAGACCCGCCCCGACGAGGGCACGGTGATGTTCGGCGGCTCCATCGACCTGACGAAACTCGACGAGGCGGCGATCGCCAATCTCGGCATCGGCCGAAAGTTCCAGAAGCCGACGGTTTTCGACTTCCACACGATCGAGGACAACATCCTGCTGGCGCTGAAAGCGCAGCGCACGGTCGCCAAGACGCTGTTCTGGAAGACGGCCGCCGCCAACCAGAAGCGCATCGACGAGATTTTGGGCATCATCAAGCTCGGCGATGCGCGCCACCGGCTCGCCGGCTCGCTCTCGCATGGCCAGAAGCAATGGCTCGAGATCGGCATGCTGCTGGCGCAGGATCCCAAGCTGCTCCTGGTCGACGAGCCCGCCGCCGGCATGACCGATGGCGAGACCGCCGAGACGGCGGTCCTGCTCAAGCAGATCGCCCGGGACCATTCCGTGATCGTCGTCGAGCACGACATGGGTTTCATCCGCGAGCTCGGGGTCAAGGTCACGGTGCTGCACGAGGGCTCGGTGCTGGCGGAAGGGCCGCTCGACCAGGTCAGCGCCAACGAGCGCGTCGTCGAAGTGTATCTGGGGCGGTGATGGTGATGATGACTTTCGACCGCTCCCCCGTCATTGCGAGCGCAGCGAAGCAATCCAGGGGGATTGGCTCGACCGCTTTCGCCTTGCGGCCCCTGGATTGCTTCGTCGCTTTCGCTCCTCGCAATGACGGGGCGGGTGGCGCGCCGATCGCTCGAAGGGTCTTCGCATGCTGAACGTCGACGCCATCGACCTGCATTACGGCGCCGCGCAGGCGCTGCGGCGCGTCTCGGTCACCGCCGAGATCGGCAAGGTGACCTGCGTCATGGGCCGCAATGGCGTCGGCAAGACCACGCTGATGCGCGCCATCGTCGGCCAGCAGCCGATCAGCGGCGGCCGGATCAGCTTCGAAGGGCAGGACATTTCGAGCCTGCGCACCGAGGACCGGGCGCGGGCCGGCATCGGCTTCGTGCCGCAGGGCCGCGAGGTGTTTCCGCTGCTCACCGTCAAGGAGAACCTGGAGACCGGCTTCGCACCGCTGCCGCGCAAGGAGCGCTACATCCAGGACGAGCTCTTCAACCTGTTCCCCGTGCTCAAGTCCATGCTGGGCCGGCGCGGCGGAGACCTCTCGGGGGGCCAGCAGCAGCAACTCGCGATCGCGCGGGCGCTGGTCACCCGACCCAGATTGCTGGTTCTCGACGAGCCGACCGAGGGCATCCAGCCCTCGATCATCAAGGATATCGGCCGCGCCATCGACTATCTGCGCCAGCGCGGTGACATGGCGATCGTCCTGGTCGAGCAATATTTCGACTTCGCCCGCGACCTCGCCGACACGATGTTCGTGATGGACCGCGGCGAGGTGGTGCTGGCCGGGCCGATGGCGGAGCTGGACGGGGCGGAGGTTCAGAGATTGATTCAGGTTTAGTCAGCAAGTCATTGCGCCAGAATCGATTCCGGCCCGGCTAGCCTTGCCGTCATGCTCGGGCTCGACCCGAGCATCTCAGAAGCCAGCGCCCGCAGGTCCTGAGATTCTCGGGTCTGCGCTGCGCTCCGCCCGAGAATGACGGCAGGTGCAAAGCGACGCCTCAGCCGTGAAGGGCCAGGCCCTTGACGATCTTGTCGATCTCCTTGCGCTCGGCATGGAGGCCGAGGCCGACGAGATCGAGCTCCGCGGTCGGCACAGCCGCCACTGCGGCGCGGTTGTCGATGTCGTTTCCGGTCGAAAACAGCTCGCTGGTATAGAGATGCGGGCGCACGCCGCGATCCTGCGCGCGCTTGAGCACCTGCCTGAGCTGCTCGCCGGTCGCCGCGAAGATCAGGACCGGCTGGCGGATCAGCGGGCCATAGAAGCGCCCCGAGCCGTCGCGATAGGGTTCGCCGGCGAGCTCGGGCGAGACGCCGACCAGGCCCCCCGCCAAAAAGCTCGCGACATTGAGTTTCTGCCAGGGAGCGAGATTCTCGCGCACCACGATGGCGATCTTGGTATCGTAACGCATGGCCATATCGCTAACCGAAGCCGGAAAGGCCCGTCTTGAACGATCGTGCGCGGGCACCGACTGGATTCGCCTGGGCACGGGTGCGGACGGGATCGAGCGCATGGAAGCGTTCTTCCGTGCCCACGCCTATGATCCGCACCGGCACGATACCTATGCCTTCGGCCTGACGCTTTCGGGCGTGCAGTGCTTCGACTACCGCGGCTCGCAGCGCGACAGCCTGAGCGGGCATGCGATCGTGCTGCATCCGGACGAGGTCCATGACGGCCGCTCCGGCATTCCCGAAGGCTTCAGCTACCGCATGCTCTATGTCGAGCCGCGGCTGATCCGCGCGGCGATGGGCGAGCGTGGCCGAGCCTTGCCTTTCGTCTCGGCCGCGGTGTCGCGGGATGCGCGGCTGGTCGGTGCAGTGGCGCATGCGCTGCGCGATCTCGACGCGCCGCTCGACGATCTCGCCGCCGAGGACATTCTGCTGCCGCTGGCCGATGCGCTGCTGGCGCTCGATCCGACTGCCGCGGGCCGGCAGAGTTCGCTGCTCGACCGCTCCGGCGCCGAACGGGCGCGGCAATATCTCGATGCGCATCGCGGCGAGGTCGTGTCCTCCGGCGAGCTCGAAGCCGTGGCCGGGCTCGACCGTTTCGCGCTCGCCCGGCATTTTCGCGGCTGTTTCGGCACCAGCCCCTATAACTATCTCGTCATGCGGCGGCTGCAGCGGGCGCGGCAGCTATTGCTGCTGGGCGAATCGCTGGCGGAGGCCGCCTTCGCCTGCGGCTTTGCCGACCAGAGCCACCTGACGCGGCAGTTCCGCCGCGCTTATGGTTTGACGCCCGGCCGCTGGCGGGCGCTGCAGCGGGAATAGTCGCCCGCTTCCAGGCAATGGTTCCTCCCTTCACCTTTGTGGGGAAGGGTATGGGGATGGGCGGCGGGCCGCTTGGTGAACGCTCACCCGATCGTTCGCCCCCCACCTCTAACCCCTCCCCACAAAGGGGAGGGGAATCGCGTCGAACTTGCCCCTTCCGGTTCCGCCATGCTTGAAGCATCTCCACAGCAGGAGCCTATGCCATGCAGCTTGGAGTGATCGGCCTCGGCCGGATGGGCGGCAATATCGTTCGGCGGCTGATGAAGGCCGGACATGATTGCGTGGTCTATGACCGCGACCCCAAGCCGGGCGCCGCGCTGGCGGGCGAAGGGGCGGTCGCCGCCTCCGACCTCGCCGATCTGGTCTCGAAGCTGAAGGCGCCGCGCGCGATCTGGGTGATGCTGCCGGCCGGCGAGATCACCGAAAAGACGCTGAAGGACCTAGCCGACCTCGTCCTGCCCGGCGACACCCTGATCGATGGCGGCAACGCCTTCTGGAAGGACGATGTCCGGCGCGGGCAGGAGCTCAAGGCCAAGGGCCTGCACTATCTCGATATCGGCACCTCGGGCGGCGTGCACGGGCTGGAGCGCGGCTATTGCCTGATGATCGGCGGCGAGACCGAGACGGTCGAGCGGCTCGATCCGATCTTCAGGGCGCTGGCGCCGGGCAAGGGCGAGATCGAGCCGACGAAGCACCGCGACGGTCGCAATCCGCGCTCGGAGGAGGGCTATCTGCATTGCGGCCCGGTGGGCGCCGGCCATTTCGTCAAGATGGTCCATAACGGCATCGAATACGGCATGATGCAGGCTTTCGCGGAAGGTTTCGACCTGCTGCGCAACGCTTCGGCCAAGGATGGGCTGCCGGCCGAATACGGCTTCGATTTCGACGTCGCCGAGATCGCCGAGGTCTGGCGGCGCGGTTCGGTTGTGACCTCCTGGCTGCTCGACCTGACGGCGGAGGCGCTGGCCGCCGACGAGGAGCTCTCGGCCTATACCGGCAATGTCTCCGATTCCGGCGAGGGCCGCTGGACCGTCGATGCGGCGGTCGAGACGGCGACGCCGGCGGAGGTGCTGACCTCGGCCTTGTTCGCCCGCTTCCGCTCGCGCACCGACCACACCTTCGGCGAGAAGGTGCTTTCGGCGATGCGGGCCGGCTTCGGCGGCCATGTCGAGCCGAAGAAGCCCTGATCGCATGAGCACTGCCTTCAAGCGTGGCGCGCCCGCCGTCATCGTCGTCATGGGTGTCGCGAGTTCCGGCAAGACCTCGCTCGGCGAGCGCCTGGCCGAGCGGCTGGGCTGGCCGTTCCGCGATGCCGATTCCTTTCATCCGCCCGAGAACGTCGCCAAGATGTCGAGCGGCATTCCGCTCACCGACGAGGACCGCAAGCCCTGGCTCGTGGCGATCGCGGCCTGGATCGACGAATTGCGCGCCGCCGGGCGACACGGCATCGTCACCTGCTCGGCGCTGAAGAAGGCCTATCGCCGCGTGATCATCGGCGACCGGCCGGATGTGGTGCTGGTCTATCTGAAAGGCTCGCGCGAGCTGATCGGGCAGCGCATGGCGGCGCGCCAGCATCATTTCATGCCGCCGGCCCTGCTCGACAGCCAGTTCGCGGCGCTGGAAGAACCGGGCGCGGAGGAGCGGCCACTAGTCGTGCAGGTCGAGGCCAGCAAGGACGCGATCGTCGAGCAGGTTCTGGACGAGCTGCAGCTCGGGTAGCGCGCCGCCCGCAAGGCCGCTCTACTTTTCAACCGATTGAAAAAAGGGCCCGGGAGGCGCATTGCTTGAGGCGAAGGCGGTCGCCGCCACCCTGAAGCCAATGGTTCCCCGATGCTCGACAAGGTCTCGCCGCCGCGTACCCTGAAGCTCAACGCCAGCGACAATGTCGCGGTCGCCGTCGATCCGATCGACGCGGGCGTCACGGCCGCTGGCGTCGTCGCCCTGAAGCGCATTCCCCGTGGCCACAAGGTCGCGCTCAGCGCCATCGCCAAGGACGAGCCGATCCGCAAGTTCGGCCAGATCATCGGCTTCGCCACGCTCGACATCCCGCCCGGCGAATGGGTGCACGAGCACAACACCGGCTTCCACGCCTTCGAGCGCGACTATGCCTTTTGCGCCGAGGCGAAACCTGAATTCGTGCTGCCGGTGGAGCAGCAGGCGACTTTCGAGGGCTTTCGGCGCAAGGGTGGCGGGGCCGGCACGCGCAACTATGTCGGCATCCTGACCTCGGTGAACTGCTCGGCCTCGGCGGCTCGCTTCATGGCCGAGGAGGTCAAGCGCTCGGGCATCCTCGCCGACTATCCCAATGTCGACGGCGTGATCGCGCTGACCCACGGCACCGGCTGCGGCATCGACTATAACGGCGAGAGCTTCGAGGTGCTGAAGCGCACGACCTGGGGCTATGCCTGCAACCCGAACATGGCTGCCGTGCTGGTCGTCGGGCTCGGCTGCGAGGGTTTCCAGATCAAGCGCATGAAGGAAGCCTATGGCGTCGAGGAGAGCGACGTCTTCCGCACGCTGACCATCCAGGAGACCGGCGGCACCAGGAAGGCGGTCGCCGCCGGGATCGAGGCGCTGAAGGTGATGCTGCCGATCGCCAACCAGGCGGTACGCGAGACCGTGCCGGCCTCGGAGCTGATGCTGGCGCTACAATGCGGCGGCTCCGACGGCTATTCCGGCATCACCGCCAACCCGGCGCTCGGCAAGGCCGTCGACCTGCTGGTCGAGCATGGCGGCACCGCCATCCTCTCCGAAACGCCGGAGATCTACGGCGCCGAGCACCTGCTGACGCGCCGCGCCGCGACCCGCGAGGTCGGCGAGAAGCTCGTCGGCATCATCAAGTGGTGGGAGGACTATACCGAGCGCGCCCGGATGAGCATGAACAACAACCCGTCGCCGGGCAACAAGGCGGGCGGGCTCACCACCATCCTGGAGAAGTCGCTGGGCGCGGCGGCGAAGGGCGGCACCAAGACGCTGGCCGCCGTCTATCATTATGCCGAGCCGGTCCGGACCAAGGGCTTCGTCTATATGGACACGCCCGGTTACGACCCGGTCTCGGCGACGGGGCAGGTCGCCGGCGGCGCCAATATCCTCGCCTTCACCACGGGCAGGGGCTCGGCCTATGGCTGCAAGCCGACGCCGTCGGTGAAGCTCGCGACAAACACGCCGATGTATCTCAAGCAGACCGACGACATGGACATCAATTGCGGCGATGTCCTCGACGGCGTGACGTTGGAGGAAAAGGGCAAGGAAATCTTCGAGCACCTGCTGCGGATCGCCTCCGGCGAGCGCTCCAAATCCGAAGAGATGGGCTATGGCGACGCCGAATTCGTGCCCTGGCAGATCGGCGCGACGATGTGAGAGGCCGCGCCTGCTAGGAGAACCGGTCCCAGGCCGCCTGGCGGGAAATGCCGAGCGCTTCGCCGATCACGGCCCAGGAAACCTCGCGCTTCCGCAGGACGTCGACCGTCCTGATCAACCCGCTTCCGGTGTGCTCATAGAGAGCAGCCTCGACCTTGAGCCAGTGGATGAGCCGCTCCGTCGGAAGCGCCTCGAGATCCTGGATGCTCCTGATCTGCGAGTCCGGCCGCGGCGCATCGACCGGCATGGCGATGAACGTGTTACATTTGGCGACGCATTCATTGCAGATGAAGACGGCCGGGCCGGCGACGAGCTTCTCGATCTCGTGCTGGTTCTTGCCGCAGAACGAGCAATGCAGAATCGGGTTCAGGCTTTTGCGGTTTCCCCGCTTGCCTGAGCGGGACGCAACCGGCGCCGCCTGCTTCGCAGCCGTCATGCTGGCCTCCTGTCAATGTAAGCTTGACAGCGAGCCTCTGACTCCGCGTTAATTTTGTCAAGCCTGACTTGACGCCCATAAGACTGACACTGTCTGGAAGCGCTGCACCGGGCTTGGTTTGGCGCATCGATCATGACAGAAGGTCGCGCGGCAAAAGCGCTCCTATTGCGGCCAAGGGGCGCCGGATATCCAGCAGGCCCGCCCTGTCGAACGAGTAGCTGCCCCATGCGCAATTTTCTGATGGTCGTCCTGCCGCGCATCGTGCTCGGCCTGCTTTTCCTGGTCAGCGCCGTCGACGGCTTCTGGTGGATGGCGACCGGCAATCACCTGATCCACCCGCCGGTGACGCCGAAGGGGCTGGAATTCGAGACCGCGCTGCAGAATGCCGGCTTCTTCTGGCCGTTCCTCAAGCTGGTGAATCTCGTCGGAGGCTTGAGCCTGCTGCTCAACGTCGTGCCGGCTTTCGGACTGGCGCTGATCGCGCCCGTGATGGCGGTGATCGTGCTGTTCCATTTCGCCATCAACCCGGTCGGCATCCCGGTCGCGATCATCCTGATCGTGACCGGCGGATTGCTGGTCTTCGCCTATCGCGAGCGTTACGCCGCGCTGCTGCGCTGAGCCTACGGGCGGTCAGAGCTCGGAGGCGAAGCCCCATCCGGGAACATGCGCGGCGAGCTTGTCCAGCAGGCGGGCGAACTGCGCGCGCTCCTCGGTGGAGAGGCAGGCGAGCATCGCCGCTTCGCGCGCCTTCAGCATGGGGATATAGCGCTCGTAGAGGGCGCGCCCCTCAGGCGTGAGATAAAGGAGCTGACGGCGGCTATCGGTCTTGTCCGGCTCGCGGCGAATCAGGTTCTTCTTGTCGAGCAGGATCACGGCGCGGCTGACGCTGGCCTTGAGATGGCCGGAGAACTCGCAGAACTCGCTCGCGCTCGCGCCGTCGCGGACCGTCAGGAAGATCAGGATGACGATCTCCGGCCGCGTCAGCCCGAACTCCGTCTCGATCATGCGGAAGGACGGCTCGCGGTAGAAGTTCAGGATATAGCCGATCTTGTACGCGGTCGGGATCGCCGTGCCATCGAGGATGGCGCGCCGCCGTTCGACGTCGCCCAGATCGTCGCTTTCGTGAATTGGTCTCATATTAGACTTTTTTCTTGCGCCTCGCATGAGCCGGTCCTAGCATCCCCGGCAATGGATGGCACGGCGTCAAACGCCGCCACGGGAGGATGCAATGGACGAGGGCGTCGCCGCGCCGCATGCGCTGCATGCGGGGGCGCGGCAGTGCTTCTATTCCGGAACGGAGGCGCATCCGGTCTATGTGGACCGGCTGCCGCCATCGCGGCCGGGCCGCCTGCCGATCGTGCTCGTGCATGGCGGCGGCCATACCGGCGCCTGCTACCTCACCACGCCCGACGGCCGGCCGGGCTGGGCGCCATTCTTCGCCGCGTCGGGCCGCGAGGTCTTCGTGCCGGACTGGCCGGGCCATGGCCGCTCGCCGATGCGGCCGGATTTCGCGACGCTGTCGACCGTCGAGATCGCGACCAGCCTGCAGCGCCTGCTCGAGGAGATCGGACCGGCGATCCTGCTCGTGCATTCGGCCAGCGGGCCGATGGCGTGGTGGATCGCCGAGCGCAGTCCCGCTTCGGTGGCGGCGATCATCGGCATCGCGCCGGGCGCGCCGGCCAATCTGCTGCCCGAATTGCCGGACGATGCGGACGCGGTCGCGAAGCTCAAGGACGACGAGAGCCTCGGCTGCCCGGTGCGCGTCGAGGAGGACGAGCCACTCCACATTCCGCCGGACTTCATGCGTGCCTATTGGGCTAATGCCGAGCGCTTCCCGAAAGACGCGTTCGAGGCCTATCGGCGCTCGATCGTGCCCGAGAGCGCGCGGCTGATGAACGAGCGCTTCAATATCGGCGGCAAGGGCCTGCGGATCGAGGATCCGGGATCGCTCGCGCGTCTGCCCATCCTGATCGTCACTGGCGACCAGGATCCACGCCACCCCCGCGCGGTGGATGAGGCCACGGCGCGTTATCTCGGCGCCGAATTCGCCTGGCTGCCGGAGCGCGGCATCGCCGGCAACGGCCACATGCTGATGAGCGAAACCAACAGCGACGAGATCGCGGCCCTGATCGTCGCCTGGCTCGAGGCCAAGGGGCTGTAGCGAAAGGGCCGCCTCGCGCGAGGCAGAGTCCGGGCAGAGGGAGAAACCGCATGAAATCGCTTGTGCTCGGAGGCGCCATGCTGGCGCTCGCCGGTTCGGCGGCGCTGGCCCAGGTCAGCGACGATGTCGTGAAGATCGGCGTCCTGACCGACATGGCCGGCGTCACCGCCGACATCACCGGCAAGGGCTCGGTGATCGCGGCCGAGCTGGCGGTGAAGGAATTCGGCGGCAGCGTGCTCGGCAAGAAGATCGAGGTGATCTTCGCCGATCACCAGCACAAGGCGGATGTCGGTACCACGATCGCGCGGCAATGGATGGATGTCGACAAGGTCGATGCGATCGTCGACGTCCCGAACTCGGCGGTCGCCCTGGCGATCCAGTCGCTGGCGCGCGAGAAGAAGCGGATCGTCATGTATTCGGGCGCCGGCACGACCGCGCTCACCAACGAGCAATGCTCGCCCTACGGCTTTCACTGGACCTACGACACCTACGGGGTTGCGCGCGGCACCGCCTCGGCCGTGGTCAAGGCCGGCGGCACGACCTGGTTCATGCTGGCGGCCGACTACGCCTTCGGCCACCAGCTCCAGAAGGACGCGACCGACGTGGTCGAGGCCAATGGCGGCAAGGTGGTCGGCTCGGTCCGCCACCCGCTCAACAATGCGGATTTCTCGTCATTCCTGCTGCGAGCGCAGTCCTCCGGCGCGAAGGTGGTCGGCATCGCCAATGCCGGCAACGATACGGTCAACGCGATCAAGCAGGCGGGCGAGTTCGGGCTGACCGAGCAGGGGCAGAGCCTGGCCGCGCTGATCTTCTTCCTGCAGGACGTCCACAGCCTCGGGCTCAAGGCGACGCAGGGCACCTATCTGACGACGGCCTCGTACTGGGACCTCGACGAGCCTTCGCGCGCCTGGTCGAAGCAGTTCATGGAGCGCGCCGGGATGATGCCCTCGATGCTGCATGCCGGCGTCTACGGCTCGGTGCTGCATTATCTCAAGGCGATCAAGCAGGCCGGAACCGACGATCCCGACAAGGTGGCAGCCGCGATGCGGGCGATGCCGATCAACGACGCCTTCACCAAGGATGCCAGGATCCGGGCCGACGGGCGCGTGCTGCGCGAGATGTATCTGGCTCGGGTCAAGAAGCCGGCCGACTCGAAGGGTCCGTGGGATTATTTCGAGATCGTCCGCAAGATCGCGCCGGAGGAATCGGTCTGGCCGCTGTCGGAGAGCCGCTGCGCCGCGGCCAAGGGCTGAGGAGGCTGTCGCTGCCGATCAGAGCGGCGCGAGGTCCTTGAGCCAGCGCGTGCGCTCGGCTGTGACGCGCAGGAGGCAGCTCTGGTCGGAGAGGGAGGCCATCGTGCCACGATCGCCGAGCCGGGACATGAAGGAGCAGCTCGAATCGCGATAGGCGAGCCAGGCGCGCTGCGTGTCGCGCAGCAGGTTGCGCTGCTCCGGTTCGAGCCCGTTCGCCGCCTCGCGATATGCCGCGTTCAGGGCGGCGTCGAGCTTCGCATATTCGGCGCTGCCGCAGTCCAGCATGGCGACGGTGACGCCGCCCGACTTGTCCATGCAGGCCTTGTACTCGCGCGAATAGCTGTCCTCGAGCGTCCGCTCCTGCGCGCTGGCCAAGGCCGGTGCGCAGAGCATCGCGATGGCAAGTGCGGTTCGGCGGAATGCGCGCGCCCTTCGGTGGTTCTCGTGCGACATCGGCAATCCCCGATCAGGTGAGCGCAAATCCCCGCAGCCTGTCGCCGAGCTCGCCAAGCCGCTCGGCGCCGACATTGGCGATGGCGATGCGCAAATGTCGGTCTTGTCCGGGGCCGAAATAAGGACCGGGCAGGGCGAGCACGCCGCGCTCCCGGACTAGCGCCTGCGCCACCTCCGCGGCCGGGACGTCGGCGAATGGATGCGCGACATAGGCGAAATAGGCGCCGGCGGCGAGAACCTGCCAACCATTCAGCGGCGCCATCGCGGCGCGGAAGGCGTCGGCGCGGGCATTGATCTCGGCGCGGTTGGCCTCGCGCCAGGCGCGGATGCCCTCGATGCCCCAGGCGATGGCCTGCTGGCCGGCGCGAACCGGGCTTATCTGGACGCAGTCGAGCACCTTGCCGATCTGGGCGATGACGGGCTCGCCGGCCGTGATCGCGCCCAGGCGCCAGCCGGGTACGGCATAGGCCTTGGAGAAGCTGTAAAGCCCGATCACCGAATCATGCCAGCCGCTTGCGGCGAAAACCTCATGCGGTGTCGCCACTCCGGCGGGCAGGAAATCGCGATAGGTCTCGTCGAGCACCAGCCAGATGCCGCGCCGGGCGCAGAGCGCGGCAAAGGCCGCAATGGTCTGCGGCGGATAGACCGCGCCTGTCGGGTTGTTGGGCGTCACCAGCACGATGGCGCGGGTCTTCGCATTGATCAGGCTCTCGGCCAAAGCGGCGTCAGGGACGAAACCGGCGGCCGGGTCGCATGGCAGCGGGCGGGCCTCGACGCCGAGCATGGTCAGCGTCATCTCGTGGTTGAAGTACCAGGGCGTCGGCAGCAGCACGTTGTCGCCGGCCTGCGCCAGCGCCATCATGGTGACGACATAGGCCTGGTTGCAGCCGGAGGTGATCGCGATCTCGCCCGGCGAGAAACCCGCGCCATAGGCCTGGCCGATCTCGGCCGCATAGGCCTCGCGCAAGGCGAGGTCGCCGGTGATCGCGCCATAGCGCGTCAGCTCGGGCAGGGCGGCGGCCTCACCGAGGCGCTGCAGCAGGGCGGCGGGCGGCGGCGTGCCGGGCACCGCCTGCGACAGGTCGATCAGCGGACCAGAGCGGCCGTCATAGGCGCGGGCCCAGCCCTGCGCCTGCGGGATCGGCGGCGTGCCGGTGTCGAGGAGGTCGGGATTGAGGACGGGGCGGGCGGTCTGGAGCATGGCCGGAAGCTTTGGGATGCAACCGCGACCGCGTCAATCGCGTTGCAGCCAGGGCGATGCTGCGCCCATATTCGCGTGAACCTCGCCGGCGAGCGGAGCGGACGGTCCGATGCAGGACGAGACAGGCGACGCGATCCAAGAACTTCACGCCATGCTCGATCGTTCCGCCGCGATCGTCGGTTTCACCGGGGCCGGAATCTCGACCGAATCGGGGGTGCCGGATTTCCGCTCGCCGGGTTCGCCCTGGATGGTCAACAAGCCGATCCCGTTCGAGGCCTTCGTCGCCAGCCGCGAGGCGCGGATCGAGGCCTGGCGGCGGAAATTCGCGATGGACGATCATTTCGCCGGCGCCGGACCCAATCGCGCGCATCACGCGCTGGCGAGGCTGGTCGCGCAGGGGCGCTCGCCCGGCATCATCACCCAGAACATCGACGGGCTGCATCAGGCCTCGGGTGTCCCCGACGACAGGATCGTCGAGCTGCACGGCAACGGCACCTACGCCACCTGCCTGACCTGCGGCTGGCGGCATGAACTGGCGGCGATCCGGCCGGGCTTCGAGGCGAGCGGCGAACCGCCGGACTGCATGATGTGCGGTGGGCTGGTGAAATCGGCGACGATCTCCTTCGGCCAGGCGATGCCGCAGGACGAGATGCGGCGGGCGCATGCGCTGACGCTCGCGGCCGATCTCTTCCTGGTCGCCGGCTCCTCGCTCGTGGTGTTTCCGGCCGCGAGCTTTCCCGTCGTCGCCAAGCGCAACGGCGCCCGTCTGGTGATCGTCAATCGCGAACCGACCGAGCTCGACGCGATCGCCGACCTGGTGGTGCGCGCCGAGATCGGGCCGGCGCTGGAGCGTCTCGCACGCTGAGAAATCAGCCGGCCAGTCAGGCGGGTGACGAGAAGCGATGCCATTTTGCCACGCGATGATGTGGATGACGCCAAGCCGGCTGTATCGCGAGTCGCAACCAATGGTATCCTGACGCCACGAATCAAGCAGTTCGCGCGGAGATGAGCGGGACATGTCCGACGAGTACGGTGAGAGTGGGCGGCCACCGGTCGGTCCGATCCAGTCACTCAACCGGGTCATGCGGCTCGATGGGGATGAAGGCCTGGGTCATGAGCCCGTGGTCGAGGTCACCGGCTTCGTCAAATGGTTCGACGTCAGCAAGGGCTATGGCTTCGTCGTGCCGGAGGATGGCGGCGCCGATATTCTGGTGCACGTCACGATCCTGAAGCGCGATGGCTTCAATGCCATCGCCGAAGGCGCGCGCATCGTGCTCGAGGCGATCGAGAAGCCGCGCGGGCGCCAGGCGGTCAGGGTGATGTCGATCGACACCTCGGCCGGACGTCATCCCGCCGAGATGCCGCTGGCACGGACCAATGTCTCGGTGACGCCGACCAGCGGGCTCGAGCGCATGGTGGTGAAGTGGTTCAACCGCCTGCGCGGCTTCGGCTTCGTCTCGAAAGGCGAGGGCGCGCCGGACATCTTCGTCCATATGGAGACGCTGCGCCGCTACGGCATCGTCGAGCTCATCCCCGGCCAGGCGGTGCTGGTGCGCTACGGGCCCGGACCAAAGGGCTTGATGGCGGCCGAGGTCAGGCTGGAACAGGGCGGCGCGCCGAGTTCGCACTGACAGGCTGACGGCAGCCGCTGCGTCACTACGAGTGTAGCAAAAGCAATCCAGCACTGGTTCGACGGCCCCTGGATTGCTTCGTCGCTTCGCTCCTCGCAATGACGGGGACGATCCCCGACCAGTTGCCCGCGCCTCACGCCATGAACTGGAATTGCCGCAGGATCCACCAGACCTGCGCGATCAGGGCGCCGATGACGAAGACCGCGTGATAGCGCCGTGACTCGATGAACATTGCCGCGATGGCGAGCGCGAACAGGATCGCCTGGCGAATCGGATATTCCGGCCCGAAGGAGCGGAAATGCTCCGCGCCCTTCAACGCGGTGTCGAGCGGGTCGAAGGCGAAGAGCGCCGCGAGCAGGCCGTAGAACCAGCGCTGACGCGAATGGAAATACTCTGCGAAGCCGGCATATTCGTCCATGCGGTCCGGAAACAGCACCGCGCCGGTCAGGAAGAACAGCACCGCGTAGCAGATCACGAAGACATAGAGCTCGAAGCTCCAGCGCGGCACATGCGACAGGCCGAACTCGAACCACCAGAAATGGATGATCGCCAGGAGCAGGAACAGGGCCCAGCCGAGATGGATCGGGTAGATCTGCTCGCGGCTGGGGTGCTGGACGAAGCGCGCCAGGCCGTTCAGCAGGCGCGCCATGCTCAGGCCCGTGACGATGCCGATGATGACCCGGATATGAAAGAACAGGTCCGGGTTGGCCGGTGCGCCATCCATTCCGCATCCCTACGCTCGTAATGCCACGCGGCATGGGGCTGCCGGCCGGACGCGCTCAGGCGACCACGGCATGAGCCAGCCGTCAACCCGCGCGGCTCATGCACTCAGGTCATGCGATGGGGCGGAAGCGACGGTGCGGCGCCAATGGCGGCTCAGAGCGCGAAGGAGGTGCCGCAGCCGCAGGACGATGTGGCGTTCGGGTTGGTGATCCGGAAGGATTGGCCAACGAGGTCGTCGACAAAGTCGATCGTGCAGCCTTCGAGCAGGTCGAGCGAGGTCTCGTCGATCAATACGGTGGCGCCGTCGCGCTCGATCACGAGGTCGCTCGGCGCCTTTTCCTGCTCGACATCGAAGATGTACTGGAAGCCCGAGCAGCCGCCGCCGGCGACGCTGACGCGCAGCATCGAGCCGGGCGGCTCCTTCGCCATCACGGAAAGGATGCGGCTGGCGGCCTTGTCGGTCACGGCGATGCCGCGCGGATTGACCTGAATATCGGTCGACATGGGGCAGATGCTCCTTGCACCCTGGTTGCCCACAAAGGTAATTGCGCACAGACGCCTCTACAAGCCATGGGGCGACGAGGCCGTCATGCCGCAATCACAGATGCCGAGACCGACGCCCGAGAGCGAGCCCGGCGATCGCTGGCGGGCAGCCTATGCCTGCCGTTCGAGCCGCAGCCGTGGCCGGTTGCTCTCCGAGCCGGGCTCGGCCACGCGCAACCATTTCCAGCGCGACCGCGACCGGATCATCCATTCAACGGCCTTCCGCCGCTTGAAGCACAAGACGCAAGTCTTTGTTTCGCATGAGGGAGATCATTACCGCACCCGCCTGACCCATACGATCGAGGTGGCGCAGATCGCGCGCTCGGTCGCACGCGCGCTCGGGCTCGACGAGGACCTGGCCGAGGCGCTGGCGCTGGCTCATGACCTCGGCCATACGCCCTTCGGCCATACCGGCGAGGACGCGCTCGACGCCTGCATGCGCAGCTTCGGCGGCTTCGACCACAACGCCCAGACCTTGCGAATCGTGACCCGGCTGGAGCGCCGCTATGCCGGTTTCGATGGGCTCAATCTGAGCTGGGAGACGCTGGAAGGGCTGGTCAAGCATAACGGCCCGCTCATCGGTCCCGACGGCGCGCCCACCGCGCGCTATGCCGAGCGCGGCATCCCGGCGGCGATCGTCGAATACCAGCAGCGCCAGGACCTGTGGCTCGCCAGCCATGCCTCGGCGGAGGCGCAGGTCGCGGCGCTGGCCGACGACATCGCCTATAATGCGCATGACATCGATGACGGCCTGCGCGCCGGCCTGTTCGGGCATGCCGCGCTGCGCGTCGTGCCCTTCCTGGCGGACCTACTCGACGAGATCGAGCGGCTGCATCCCGGCCTCGAGACGGCGCGCGCCACCAACGAACTGGTGCGCCGCGTGATCACCCATTTCGTCGAGGACGTGATCCGCAGCTCCGAGGCGCTGCTGGCGGCGCTGGCCCCGGCCGATGCCGATGCGATCAGGCATGCCGGGGCGCCCGTGATTGCATTCTCGGATGCGATCGCCACCGCCGATCGCGAGATCAAGGCCTTCCTCTATCCCAACATGTACCGGCACCCGCGGGTCGGGGTCATCCGCCAGAAGGCCGCCGATGTGGTGCGCGACCTGTTCACCCGCTTTTCCGCGGCGCCGCAGGCGATGTCGGAGGACTGGGCCGCCGGCGTCGCGGCGTTCGATGAAGCCCGCAAGGCGCGCCGGATCGCCGACTATATCGCCGGCATGACCGACTGGTACGCGCTCGACGAGCACCGACGCCTGTTTGACGCGACCCCGGCGCTGCGATAGGGCCGGGCGCTCCAGTTTCCCGTTTTTTGGCAGTCCTGCGGTCGCAATGAACCTGTTCGAGACCTTTTCCGCGCGCATCACCGGCGCCCTGACGCAGCTCGCCGAGCGCGGCGCAATCCCGTCCGGGCTCTCCTTCGCCCGCGTCGTGGTCGAGCCGACGCGCGATCCGGCGCATGGCGATCTCGCCACCAATGCCGCGATGGTGCTCGCCAAGGAAGCCGGCACCAATCCGCGCGCGCTGGCCGGCCTGCTTGTCGAGGAGCTCACCCGCGATCCTGAGGTCGTGAAGGCCGAGATCGCCGGGCCGGGCTTCATTAACCTGACGCTGCAACCTGCTGTTTTCACAGCGATTCTCAAGGCGGCGGTCGAGGCTGGGCCGGATTACGGCCGCGGCGCGGCGCGGCCGGCGCCGAAGGTCAATGTCGAATATGTCTCGGCCAACCCGACCGGACCGATGCATGTCGGCCATGGCCGCGGCGCGGTCTTTGGCGATGCGCTGGCGAGCCTGCTCGCCTTTGCCGGCCATGCCGTGACGCGGGAATACTACATCAACGATGCCGGCGCGCAGGTCGACGTGCTCGCGCGCTCCGCTTTCCTGCGCTACCGCGAGGCGCTGGGCGAGGCGATCGGCGAGATTCCCGAGGGGCTCTATCCCGGCGACTATCTGAAATCCGTCGGGGAGACGCTCGCTAAGGCGCATGGCGCGGCGCTGCTCGACAAGCCGGAGGCGGAGTGGCTGCCGCTGGTGCGGGCCGTGGCGATCGACGGCATGATGGCGATGATCCGCGACGATCTGGCGGCGCTCGGCGTCGTCCATGAGGTGTTCTTCTCGGAACGCTCGCTGCAGAAGGTCGACGGCAATCTCGACGCCGTCCGCGAGACGATCGAGGAGCTGCGCTCGCGCGACCTCGTCTATGAGGGCCGCCTGCCGCCGCCGAAGGGGCAGAAGGACGAGGACTGGGAAGACCGCGAGCAGACCCTGTTCCGCGCCACCCTGTTCGGCGACGATGTCGACCGGCCTTTGCTGAAGTCTGACGGCAGCTACACTTATTTCGCCAACGACATCGCCTATCACCGCTCGAAATTCAGGCGCGGCTTCACCGAGATGATCGATGTCTGGGGCGCCGACCATGGCGGCTATGTCAAGCGCATGCAGGCGGCGGTGAAGGCGGTGACGGCGGGCGAGGGGGCGCTCGACGTCAAGCTCTGCCAGCTCGTGCGGCTGCTGCGCAATGGCGAGCAGGTGCGCATGTCAAAGCGCTCGGGCGATTTCGTCACGCTGCGCGAGGTCATCGACGAGGTCGGCCGCGACGCGGTCCGCTTCATGATGATCTTCCGCAAGAACGACGCGACCCTCGACTTCGACCTTGCCAAGGTGGTCGAGCAGTCGAAGGACAACCCGGTCTTCTACGTGCAATATGCCCATGCCCGCTGCGCCTCGATCTTCCGCCAGGCGCGCGAGACTTTCCCGGGGATCGATCTTTCGCCGGAAATGCTGGCGCAGGCCGACCTGGCGCGCCTGAGCGACGAGGCCGAGATCGGCATCATCAAGATGATCGCGGCCTATCCAAGGATGATCGATGCGGCCGCGAGTGCGCATGAGCCGCACCGGGTGGCATTCTTCGTGCACGACTTGGCCAGCGCTTTTCATTCTTTGTGGAACAAGGGCAAAGACTCGCCGCAATTACGATTCGTTAATCAAACTGATCGAGACTCCACCGTAGCAAGACTGGCGTTCGTGCATGCGGTGCGCAGCGTGCTTGCCTCGGGTCTGGCCGTCGTCGGTGTTGCGGCGCCGGAAGAAATGCGCTGACGGCCAGGATCGCCGGCGGCGCGCAAATTCGGTCACATTGACCTTGCGTAGAGTTCGGCGCTCCATTGCGGCGTCGACAGCGCTGGAATGGATCATGCCATGAGTGAGCCAGCTAGAAACCGTTTCGCCCTCGACCTCGACGATCTCGAGCGCCAGCTGCGCGGCGCCGCTCAGCCGCCCAAGGCGGGTGCTTCGGTCGATCCGCTCGTCGAGCTGACGCGTATCGTCGGCCAGGACGACCCACTGAAAGAGCTCTTCGCGCCCCGTGATGCGGCAGCGCCGGCTCAGCCGAGCCCGGCGCAGCACTGGCCCCAGGGACAGCAGCGCCAGGAGCCCGCCTTCGATCCGGCGCCTGCGCCGCGCCCGGCGATGGCCAATGATTCGGCCCCTCCGGCCGAGATCCGCGGTGCGCTCGACGAGTTCGAGGCGCTGCTGCGCCGGACGGATGGCGCGCGGCCGGCGGCTGCAGCCGAGCAGCCCCAGTCCAATGCGGTCTATGTTCCGTCCCGGGAGCCGGAAGACGACCATCCGGCGGCCTATCGCTACCAGCAGCCCGAGCCGGCTCAGCCGAGCCCAAACGCGGCACGTGATCTCGATTACGGGCAGGGCAACGAACAATACGAGCGCGAGGCGCAGGCGGACTATGCCGAGCCGCCGATGATGGTCGAGGACGACCTGCGCGATCTGGAGCCGTCACGCTCCCGCAAGGGACTCTGGACCGCGGCCGCGTTGATCGCGGTCGCCGTCATCGGCGTGGCGGGCGCGATGACCTTCCGCGGTTCTTCGGTGAGCAAGGATGGGCAGCCGCCGGTGATCGCCGCCGATGGCGGGCCGACCAAGGTCGAGCCGGTCAATCCCGGCGGCACCGAGGTCCCGAATCAGAACAAGCAGATCTACGAGCGCGCCGGCGAGAGTTCGGCCGGCGCCACCAAGGTCGTCAGCCGCGAAGAGCAGCCGGTCGACGTGCAGCAGGCGGCCCGCATGATGGCGCCGCGCGCCGTCACGCCCGGTTCCGCGGCGGCGACGGACGGCAACCCGCTGGCCCAGGCGCCGGCAGCCGCAGAGCGCAGCGCCAATGCGGCAGAGCCTGCCCTGACGCCCGTTCCCGCCGTGCCTGGCCTCGGCGAGCCGCGCAAGGTGCGCACGGTCTCGATCCGGCCCGACGGCACGCCGGCCCCGCCCGCGGGCGCCAGCACGGCTTATGCCAACGGGTCGGCTCCGCTCGCGACGGGCTCGGCGCCGAGGATCACGGCCAATGCTCCGCTCAATCCGGCCTCGACCGCGAGCACGAACCCGCCGCGGCGGCCCGCTGCGGTGGCCGAGCCGCCGAAGGCGCAGGAGCGTGTCGCGACGCCGGCTCCCGAGACGACCCCGGCGGCGCCAGTGCGGACCGCCAGTGCCGATCCTGCGCCCGCCGCGAACGCGCCGCGCGCCGGCCGTGGCGACTATGCGGTCCAGCTCGCAGCCCCCGGCAGCGAATCCGAAGCGCGGGCGACCTTCTCGGCGCTCCAGCGCAAATATGGGAGCCTGCTCGGCGGGCAGTCGCCGATCGTGCGCAAGACCGATCTCGCCGGCGGCAAGACCGTCTACCGGCTGCGCGTCGGGCCCTATTCGCGCGAGGATGCGACCTCGATGTGCTCGCAGCTCCAAGCTGCCGGCGGCCAGTGCTTCATCGCCAAGAACTGACCCGCAACACCTGACCAATCCCGACCGCCGGTGGCTCGCGCCACCGGCGGTCTTCGTTTGTCGCGCCCTGCACGCATGGGCTCGTGCCGAGGCCGGGCTTTTTCGATAGCCTGCACGCGTCTAGCGTCCGGGCTCAACGACCGCCCGCGCCGCGACGAGGCAGGGCGTCGTCAGAACGACAAGCAAGAGGAAACCCCCCATGGATCGCCGTACATTCGTCAAGGCCACTGGCGCGGGAGCCGCCGGCGCCGCGGCCACCGCCTCGCCCGCGATCGCGCAGTCGATGCCCAAGATCAACTGGCGCCTGACCTCGAGCTATCCGAAGAGCCTCGACACGCTGTTCGGCCTGAGCACCCAGGTGGCCAAGCGCGTCGCCGAAGCGACCGACAACCAGTTCCAGATCCAGACCTTCGCTGCCGGCGAGATCGTGCCGGCCCTGCAGGCGCTCGATTCGGTGCAGAACGGCACGGTCGAATGCAGCCACACGCTGGCGAGCTTCTATATCGGCAAGGACACCGCCTTCGCCTTCGAGACCTCGCTGCCCTTCGGCCTGAACACGCGCCAGCACAATGCCTGGCTCTATGCCGGCGGCGGCCTCGAGCTCTGCCGCGACTTCATGAAGAAATTCAACGTCCACACCATCCCCTCGGGCAATACCGGGGCGCAGATGGGCGGCTGGTTCCGCAAGGAGATCAAGAGCACGGCCGATCTCCAGGGGCTGAAGTTCCGCATCGCCGGGCTCGGCGGGCAGATCATGGCGAAGCTCGGCGTCGTGCCGCAGACGCTGGGCGGCGGCGACATCTACCCGGCGCTGGAGCGCGGCACGCTCGACGCGGCGGAGTTCTCGGGGCCGCTCGACGATGAGAAGCTCGGCTTCCAGCGCGTCGCCAAATATTATTACTACCCCGGCTTCTGGGAAGGCTGCGCCAATGTCAGCTTCATCGTGAACCTGGAGAAATGGAACGCCCTGCCGGCCCATTACCGGGCGATCGTCGAGGCGGCCTGCGCGGAGGCGAACGCGCTCTGCGTCGCCAAATACGACCATGGCAATCCCGACGCGCTGATCAGGCTCGTCGCCAGCGGCGCGGAGCTGCGCGGCTTCCCGCAGGACGTGATGCAGGCGGCCTTCAAGGAGGCGCAGGCGCTCTACGCCCAGCTCGCTGCCAGCAACCCTGCCTTCAAGACCTTCTACGATTCCTGGCAGCCCTATTGGCGCAAGGAGCAGCTCTGGTTCCGTGTCGCCGAACTGCCCTTCGACGCCTTCAACGCCCAGATGGCCCAGCAGACGCGCTGACGCATGGCCGAGATGGTCCCGGTCAGGACAGGCCTATTCTGACCGGGGCCGGCTTTCGCCGAACTCCGAAGGAGCGGGGAGATCGATGCCTGACGACAAGATCGAGATCGAGAACGTCAACACTCCCGGCCGGACCGAACGGGTCGACCGCGCGAAATACCTGGCGATGCGCGAGGCGCTTCTGGCCATCCTGCCGGGCGAGGCGCCGGGATTGACGGTCACGGACGCGAAAGAGGCGCTGCTGCCCCGGCTTCCGGACGCTCTCTTTCCGCAAGGCAAGACGGCCGGCTGGTGGTTGAAAGCCGTTCAGCTCGACCTCGAGGCGAAAGGTATCGTCAAGCGCGCGCCCCGAAAGCCGGTGCATCTCTACAGGCAAGGACCAGCCTAGGGCCGAAGAGACGCCTTCCGCAGGCCTGCCTCAATCGACGAAGCGCACGCGTCCGCCGGCCAGGAGTTCCACCGCGGCGGGCGGGGCGTCGAGCCCGGCCTTCACCTTGGCGAGGACGCCGGCCTCCTGCTCGCGCACCAGCTTCAGCCGCGCCAGCACCTCGGCGGCGCGCGCCTGCGGCACTACGACGACGCCGTCGGCATCGCCCATGATGATGTCGCCGGACGTGATCGCGATCCCGCCGCAAACGATCGGCAGGCCGACCGTGCCGGGCCCGGAGCGGTGCACGGAATTGGGCGTGACGCCCCTGGCGAAGACCGGCAGGCCGATCTTGCGCAGATCGGCGAGGTCGCGCACGACGCCGTCGGTGACGAAGGCGGCGACGCCGCGATTCTTCATCATCCCCGCCATCAGGTCGCCGATGATGCCGGTGCCGGTGAAGCCGTTGGCGGCCGTGACGATCACGTCTCCGGGCTGCGCCAACGCCGCGGCGGCGCCCGCAGCCAGGTTGTCGCCCGGGCCGCAATCGCAGGTCAGCGCGACGCCCACGAAGGTCTCCGGCAGGCCGGGCAGGGCATTGATCCGGTAGTCGAGGGCGCCCGAGCCGTCCATCGCGTCGCAGACGAATGCGAGCGGTATGCCCTTGAAGCCGGCGACCAGATCCGTCGCCGGGCGGGGGAAGGTCTTCCTGACGGTGAGCAGCGGCGCTTCTTCGATCATGGGGCAGGCCTGGGCGTGAGGACGGGGCCAGCAGTCTAGGCGCGCCGCGCGCCGCCGCAATCGGGATGGGGAGACGCACGGGCATGCGTCCCGGCCGCCTTGACGGTGGCCGCGCGGCTTCTTAACCCGGTAGGATCATGCGATCGCGCGCCTTCATCGCCGGCTGTCTCGGCACCAGCCTCACACCCGACGAACGCGCCTTCTTCCGGAATGCGCGCCCCTGGGGCTTCATCGTCTTCAAGCGCAATACGCAGACGCCCGAGCAGACCGCGGCGCTGACCGCCGAGATGCGCGAGGCCGTCGGCTGGCACGCGCCGATCCTGATCGACCAGGAAGGCGGGCGGGTGCAGCGCATGGGGCCGCCGCACTGGCCGGCCTATCCGCCGGCGAACGCCTTCCTCACGATCAACGATCCCGTGCAGCAGCGCGAGATCGTGCGTCTTTCGGCCCGGCTGATGGCGCATGACCTGAAGGCGGTCGGCATCGATGTCGATTGCCTGCCGGTGCTCGATGTGCCGGTCGCCGGCAGCCATGACGTGATCGGCAACCGCGCCTATGCGCATGACCCGGACATGGTGGCCAGGCTCGGGCGCGCCGCGGCGGAGGGGCTGCTGGCCGGCGGGGTCCTGCCGGTGGTCAAGCACATGCCCGGGCATGGCCGGGCGCGAGCCGACAGCCATCACGACCTGCCCGTGGTCGAGGCGGCGCTGGAGGCGTTGCGCGGGCATGATTTCCGGCCGTTCCGGCACCTCGCCGACATGCCGATGGCGATGACGGCGCATGTCGTGTTCACAGCGCTCGATCAAAAGCATCCGGCCACCGTTTCACGGCGCATCGTCAAGGAGATCATGCGCGGTGAGCTCGGCTATGACGGGCTGATCATGACCGACGACATCTCGATGAAGGCGCTCTCGGGCTCTTTCGAGGCGAAGGCGCGCGCCGCGATTCGCGCCGGGGTCGACGTGGTGCTGCATTGCCACGGCATCATGGACGAGATGGTGGCGGTCGCAGGCGCCGTGCCGGAGATGACCGGGGCGCGGGCGCGCCGCGCCGCCATGGCGCTGGCGCGGATTCGGCATGAGCCGGAGCCGCTTGATGTGGACAGCGCCCGTGCGCACCTGGCCAGCGCCCTTGCCATGGGCGGCCGATAGTCGGAACCTGTTGCCGGGGTTGTTGGATTGATCGGGGGCGGGCCATCCATGGCCGCTGAACTGCCGTTCGAGGAAGAGACGAGGCCGGAGCGTGGCGATAGCGAGCCGGCGTTGCTGGTCGATGTCGACGGCTATGAGGGGCCGCTCGACCTGCTGCTCGACTTGGCGCGCAAGCAGAAGGTCGATCTCGCCCGCATCTCGATCCTGGCGCTGGCCGAGCAATATCTCGCCTTCGTCGAGCAGGCGCGGGCGTTGAGGCTGGAGCTCGCCGCCGATTATCTCGTGATGGCGGCCTGGCTCGCCTATCTCAAATCGCGACTGCTGCTGCCGGAGCCACCCAAGGGCGAGGAGCCGAGCGCGGCCGATCTCGCGACCGCGCTGGCGCTCAGGCTGCGCCGGCTCGAGGCGATCCGCGCCGCGGCGCGCCGGCTCGCCTCGCGTGAGCGGCTGGGCCAGGACGTCTTCGCCCGCGGCGAGCCGGAGGCGATCGTCGCCGGGGCGCGGCCGGTCTGGGAAGCCGAGCTCTACGATCTGCTCGCGGCCTATGCGCAGCAGCGCCAGAAGCGGGTGCAGAGCCATATCTCGGTCGGCCATCGCATCGTCTGGTCGCTGGTCGAGGCGCGCGAGGCCCTGCAGCGGCTGGTCGGCGAGGCGGGGGACTGGACCGCGATCGACCCCTATCTGACGCGCTACATGACCAGCCATGGCGTGCCGCGCGAGGCGATGCAGGCGACGGTGCGGGCGTCGGCGCTCTCGGCCATGCTGGAGATGGTGCGCGAGGGCGTGCTCGACCTGCGCCAGGACGGCGCCTTCGCGCCGGTCTATATCCGCCGCCGCTCGGCGCGCCCGCCGGCTCTGCCCTTGTGATATGGAAGCCAGATGGCGGCGGTGACGGAACGGGTCGAGGACGAGGATGGCGGCGAGGCGGAGGTCTTCGCCCAGTCGCTGCGCATCGTCGAGGCGCTGCTTTTCGCCTCGGCCGCGCCGCTCTCGGAGGAGGAGCTCGCCCGCGCCGTGCCTTCCGGCGTCGCGGTCGGGCCGGTTCTGGCGCGGCTGGTCGAGGCCTATGCCTCGCGCGGCGTCAACCTGCGCCAGGTCGCCGGCAAATGGGCCTTCCGCACCGCGCCGGACCTCGGCTATCTGCTCGCCGCCGAGGCCGAGCCGCCGCGCAAATTGTCGCGGGCGGCGCTCGAGGTGCTGGCGATCATCGCCTATCATCAGCCGGTTACGCGCGCCGAGATCGAGGAGATCCGCGGCGTCGCCACCGCCAAGGGCACGCTCGACATCCTGCTGGAGGCTGGCTGGGTCAGGCTGCGCGGACGCCGGCGCACGCCGGGCCGGCCGGTGACCTATGGCACGACGCCGGGTTTCCTCGACCATTTCGGGCTCGACCGGATCGACGACCTGCCGGGCCTCGACGAACTGAAGGGCTCCGGCTTCATCGAGGGGCGGCTGTCCAAGGACCTGACCGTGCCGATTCCCGACGACGATCCCGGTCTGCGCGACGACGAGGACCCGCTCGGCGACTTGTTCAGCCCGCTTGACGACGGCGAAGGTGGGCCCCACACGGCGGAGGAGTGAGGGCGTCGACCCTCCTGTGTCATCCCGGCCGCAGCGAAGCGGAGCGCCGGGATCCATCATAGAGCGCAGCGTCTTACGATGGATCCCGGAACTGCGCCGCGCCGCGGCTTGTCCGGGATGACGGCGATCTGCGTAGGGATTGGAGCATCTTTTGGCTCGTAGCGAGAGCGTGGCGCGGTGGTTGAGCTGGGGCAGGCGCGGGACGGCGGGGGCCGCCATCCCGATGTCGCTGGCCTTCGATGGCGTGACGCAGCGCTTCGGCGAGGTGACGGCCCTGCAGGATGTGACGCTCTCGGTCGAGCCGGGCGAGATCGTCGCGCTGCTCGGCCAATCGGGCTGCGGCAAGACGACGCTGCTCAGGCTTGCGGCCGGGGTCGAGCGGCCGAGTGCCGGCCGGATCCTGCTCGAAGGCCAGGACGTTTCGGCGCCCCAGGCCTTCGTCGAGCCGGAGCATCGCGGCGTCGGCCTCGTCTTCCAGGATTACGCGCTGTTTCCGCATCTCAACGTGCGTGAGAACGTGCGTTTCGGCCTGCGCGGCTATGACGACGCCTCGGCGGAGGCGACCGCGATGCGCGCCATCGCCCGCGTCGGGCTCGCCGACCTCGCCGAGGCCTATCCGCATATGCTGTCGGGCGGCGAGCAGCAGCGCGTCGCTTTGGCGCGCGCCGTTGCGCCGCGCCCCGGCGTGCTGCTGATGGACGAGCCCTTCTCCAATCTCGACCGGCGGCTGCGCGACGTCGTTCGCGACGAAACTGCGGCCCTGCTGCAGGAAACCGGCGCGACCTCGATCATCGTGACGCATGATCCCGAGGATGCGATGCGCATCGCCGACCGCATCGTGCTGATGCGTTCCGGCCGGATCGTCCAGGTCGGGACGGGCGAGGAGCTCTATCGCAAGCCGGTCAGCCTCTTTGCCGCCCGATTCTTCTGCGATTTTAGCGAGATAGAAGCCATTGTCGAAGGTGGCAGCATCGATACGCCGGTCGGGCGTTTCCCGGCGCCGGGGCTGAGCGAGGGCTCGCAGGCCGTGGTCTGCGTCCGGCCGCATGCGATCAGGCTGGTGCCGAAAGGCTTCTGCCTTCCCGCCCGCGTGGTGATGCGGCGTTTCCTCGGCGAGGTCGACCACCTCCTGCTCGCGGTCGGCGGGCTCGACAAGCCGCTCGTCGCGCGCGTGTCGCTGCCCGGTTCGATCCGCGAGGGAGAGGATGTCGGCATCGACATTGCGACAGATGAAGTTCTTGTGTTCCCCTCGGGGGACACATAGGTTCCGGCACAAGCACTTGGCACGGGCGGGGAGCCCGGCCGCACTGTCATTCGGAGGAGTTCGCCATGGGTGGCGTCAGTATCTGGCACTGGATCGTCGTCGGCGTCATCGTGATGCTGCTGTTCGGGCGCGGCAAGGTTTCCGAGCTGATGGGCGACGTTGCCAAGGGCATCAAGTCGTTCAAGAAGGGCATGGCCGAGGACGAGCCGACCACGCCGCCGCCTTCCGCCACGACGGCTGACCCGAAGATCATCGATCACGCGCAGCCCGCCAATTCCACGACGGCGAAGGCCGAACACAAGGCCTGATGGCGCGCCGCTCCCCGAGAGCGGCGAGGGGTTGAGAGGACCGGCCGTCGATGTTCGACATCGCCTGGAGCGAATTGATGCTGATCGGGGCGGTTGCGCTCGTCGTGATCGGCCCCAAGGACTTGCCGAAAGCCATGCGGACCGCCGGACAGGCGATCGGCAAGATTCGCCGCATGGCCGGCGAGTTCCAGAGCCAGTTCAACGATGCGATGCGCGAGGCCGAGCTGCACGACCTGAAGAAGCAGGTCGAGGATGTCGGCGGCTCTGTGTCGAGCGCGATGAACAGCGATTTCAAGCCGATCGACCAGATCAAGGACGATTTCGCCCCGGCCAAGCCCGATGACGCGGCGCTCAAGGAGGCGGAAGCCAAGCTCGCGGCGCTGCCCGGCCCCGAACCCTTGCCCGAGATCGTGATCAAGCCGGAACCTGCGGCAGCCAAGCCCGCGGCCCCAGCATCAGCAGCGCCAGCCGCTGCCACGGCGGCCAAACCGGCACGTAAGCCGGCCGCTGCGCCTCTGCCTGCATCCGGCAAGGCTGCTCCGGCCAAGGTTGCTGCTCCGGTCAAGGCTGTCGCTCCCGCCAAGGCCGTCTCCGCCAAGGCTGCCCCCACGAAGTCTGCTCCCACCAAGGCCGCTCCCACGAAGAGCGCTGCCGCGCCGAAGGCGCGGGCCAAGGCGAAAGCCAGCGAACCCGGTGAAGGGAACCCGGCATGAGCGTCGCCAACCCGAGGGAAGGCGAGGACGAGATCGAGGCCTCGCGTGCGCCGCTGCTCGACCATCTGATCGAGCTCCGGTCGCGGCTGATCAGGTCGCTGATCGCCTTCCTGATCATGTTCTTCATCTGCTTCGCCTTCGCCAAGCAGATCTACAACCTCCTGGTGCAGCCCTATCTCTGGGCGGCGGGCGATGGCGCCAATGTCCAGCTGATCTATACCGCGCCGCTCGAATATCTCTTCACCCAGATCAAGATCGCGGCCTTCGGCGCCGGTTTCTTCGCCTTTCCGGTGATCGCGACGCAGATCTACAAGTTCGTCGCGCCCGGGCTCTACAAGAACGAGCGGCAGGCTTTTGCGCCCTATCTGGCGGCGACGCCGATCTTTTTCGTCGCCGGCGCGGCGATGGTGTTCTTCTTCGCTATGCCGGTGCTGATGAAGTTCTCGATCGGCATGCAGCAGGCGGCGACGGACGGGCAGGCGGGCATCGCGCTCCTGCCCAAGGTCAGCGAATACCTGTCGCTGATCATGACGCTGATCTTCGCCTTCGGCATCTCGTTCCAGCTGCCGGTGATCCTGACCCTGCTCGGGCAGGCGGGAATCATCGATTCGACCTTCCTGAAGGAAAAGCGGCGCTACGCCATCGTCTTCGTCTTCGTCATCGCTGCGGTTCTGACCCCGCCGGACGTGATCTCCCAGCTGATGCTTGCCGTGCCGATGCTGCTCCTCTACGAGCTTTCGGTGTTCTCGGTGCGCCATGTCGAGAAGAAGCGGGAGGCTGCGAAAGCGGCCGAGGAGCAGGCCGACACCTGATCCGATCGCGGCTCGCGCGCATCGTCATGGATGCGCGATAGGCTGAGCTGCAATGTACGACATCAAATGGATTCGCGAGAACGCCGAGGCGTTCGACCAGGGGCTGAAGCGGCGCGGATTCACCGATACGTCGTCCGCCTCGCTGCTCGCGCTCGACGATGTCCGCCGCTCCGCCATCGCAAAGGCGCAAAGCACCCAGGAACGCCGCAACGCGCTCTCCAAGGAGATCGGCAAGGCGATGGGCGCGAAGGATGTCGCGCTCGCCGACACGCTCAAGGCCGAGGTCGCGGCGCTGAAGGAACAGCAGCCGGCGCTGGAGGCCGAGGAGAAGGCCGCGGTCGAGACGCTGAACGAGCAGCTCGCGGCGATCCCGAACATTCCCAACAGCGACGTGCCGGATGGTGCCGACGAACATGACAACGTGCTGCTGCACGCCGTCGGCGCGAAGCCGGAGGAAGGCGGAAAGCGCCTCGTCGGCGTCAACAAGCCGAAGGAGCATTTCGAACTGGGCGAGACGCTCGGCCAGATGGATTTCGAGACGGCGGCCAAACTCTCGGGCTCACGCTTCGTCGTCCTGAACACGCGGCTGGCCAGGCTCAACCGAGCGATCGGCCAGTTCATGCTCGATATGCACACCGAGGAGCACGGCTATAGCGAGGTCAACCCGCCGCTGATGGTGCGGGACGATGCCATGTTCGGTACGGCGCAACTGCCGAAGTTTCGGGATGATCAGTTCCGCGCCGGCGAGGATCATTGGCTCATTCCCACCGCCGAGGTCCCGCTGACCAATCTCGTCCGCGAATCGATCCTCTCCGAGGAGGAGCTGCCGCGCCGCTACAGCGCGCTCACCCCGTGCTTTCGCGCGGAGGCCGGCTCGGCGGGCAGGGACACGCGCGGCATGTTGCGCCAGCACCAGTTCGAGAAGGTCGAGCTGGTCTCGATCACGTTGCCGGAGAAATCGAAGGAAGAGCATGAGCGCATGCTCGCCTGCGCCGAGGCCGTGCTGAAGAAGCTCGACCTGCATTATCGCGTGATGACCCTGTGCACCGGCGACATGGGCTTCGCCTCGCAGAAGACCTGGGACATCGAGGTCTGGCTGCCGGGGCAGAAGACCTATCGCGAGATCTCGTCCTGCTCGGTCTGCGGCGATTTCCAGGCGCGGCGGATGAACGCGCGCTACAGGACAAAAGATGGCAAGGGGCCGTTCTTCGTCCATACCCTCAACGGCTCGGGCACGGCGGTCGGCCGGGCGTTGATCGCGGTGATGGAGAACTACCAGAACGCCGACGGCTCGATCTCCGTGCCGGACGCGCTGGTTCCTTATATGCGCGGGATCACCCGCATCGAGAAGGCGGCCTGAGACCATGCGCATCCTGGTGACTAATGACGACGGCATCCATGCCGAGGGCCTGGCCGTGCTGGAGCGCATCGCCGCTCAGCTTTCGGACGATGTCTGGGTGGTCGCGCCCGAGACCGACCAGTCCGGCGTGGCGCATTCGCTCTCGCTGAGCAATCCGCTCAGGCTGCGCCAGATCGCGGAAAGGCGCTACGCCGTCGCCGGCACGCCGACCGATTGCGTGATCATGGCGGCGCGCTCGATCCTGCTCGACGCCAGGCCCGATCTCGTCCTGTCCGGCGTCAATCGCGGCCAGAACGTCGCCGAGGACGTGACCTATTCCGGCACCATCGCGGCCGCCATGGAAGGCACCTTGCTCGGCATCCCCTCAATCGCCGTCAGCCAGGCCTATGGGCCGCAGGGCCGGGATCATATCCGCTGGGACTGCGCCGAGCACCATGCGCCGGGCATCATCCGCCGGCTGCTGGAGGAGGGGATTCCCGAGGGCGTGCTGTTCAACCTCAACTTCCCGAATGTCGCGCCCGGCGAGGTCGAGGGCGTCGCGGTGACGGTGCAGGGCCGGCGCGACCAGGAACTGATGCGGCTGGAGCCGCGCCATGACGGGCGCGGCAATCCCTATTTCTGGATCGCCTTCCAGCGCAGCAAGAGCGAGCCGGCCAACGGCACCGACCTCAGGGCGCTTTTCGAGAACCGGATCTCGGTGACGCCGCTCGAGCTCGACCTCACCCATGAGCCGACGCTGACGCGCTTCGCGCAAATCTTCGCTTGATCGCCTCTTCGCTTGATCGTCGCGCTCTGCCACCCGGCCAAAGCGTTTTCCTAACCTCCTGATGTTTTCCTTACGCCGTTGCGAAAACTGGAGAGCATCATGAACGAGGAGGCGCCGGGCAACGAGGGCGAGCGCACCGTCGCCTTCCTGCTCTCGCTCAGGGCGCAGGGCGTGCGCGACCTGACCGTCCTGCGTGCCATGGAGCGCGTGCCGCGCGAGCGCTTCGCACCGACGCGCTTCGCCGATCTCGCCCGGCAGGACGTCTCGGTGCCGCTCGCCTGCGGCCAGACCATGACGGCGCCGCATACGGTGGCAAATCTCGTCAGCGCGCTGGAGCTGCAACCGTCGGCCCGCGTGCTCGAGGTCGGAACCGGTTCGGGCTATGTCTCGGCCCTGCTCGCGGCCATGGGCGGGGAGGTGGTCTCGTTCGAGCGCTACCGCACGCTGGCGCTGGCGGCGCATGAGCGGATCGGCGGCAGCGGCTACGAGAAGGCCATCGACCTGCGCCATGCCGACGGCTTCCAGCCCGACCGCACGCTCGGCCGCTTCGACCGCATCCTGGTGAACGGCGTCACCCAGACGGTGCCCGAGGCCTTGCTGGCGCGGTTGTCGCCAGGCGGCCGGCTGGTCGGGGCGCTCAGAGTGGAAGGCGCCTCGCGCCGGGTCGTGGTGACGCGCACGGCTGAGGGCGCCTTCGACCATGCGCTCGGGCCCGTGCTGCGGCTGCCGCCGCTGATCCCCGGCCTGGCGCGGGCGCTTTGAGCTGCAGCTGACCTTGCCGTCCCCGGCTAAAAAAATGAAGAGGGGCGGAGTGCGCGAAACGTTTTCGTAACCTGAACGGGGCTTTAATCCCCTTCATCGAGTTGCGTTGTTCGCGAGTACTCAGTCAATGCGTAGCCAAACCGGATCCTTCAAATCCAGCGTTGCCTTTCGCCTGTCGACGGCCTGCGCGCTCGCCTTGAGTGTCAGCGCCTGTTCGTCCGACACGATGCGCTTCAGCGAAGCCCCTTTCAGCAATCCGTTCCAGACCGCGCAGGCGCCGACGCCGCGCGATCCGGCGACGACCGGTTCGATCGGCCGAAGCGCCAGCGTGCCGCTGTCCTCTCCGGCTCCGACAGTCGGCGCCGTGCGGGCCCAGCCGCTGCCGCCGCCGCAATCGGCCGTGGCGCTGCGCAGCACGCCGCCGACGCCCGTCGCCGGCAGCGCGACCGGTTGGACCGCGCAGGGCGGGACGCCGATCGTCATCGCCCAGGGCGAGAGCCTCGACACCATCTCCTCGCGCTACGGCGTGCCGCGTGCGGCCCTGATCTCGGCGAACGGGCTTTCGGGTCCGAATGTCTCGCCCGGCTCGCGTCTCGTGATCCCCGTCTATAATGGCGGCGGCTCGCCCCAGGTCGCGCAGGCTCGCAGCGAGCCGCGCGCCGAGACGTTGCGGCCGATCGCGACGCCGGCCTCGCGGCCGGCGCCGGCGCCGGTCCGCACGGCTGCTGCTCCCGTTGATGCCGTCGGCAAGGCAAGGGCGGCAGCCGAGGCCAAGGCCGAGGCGAAAGCCAAGGCTGCAGCCGATGCCGAGGCCATGCGCGAATCACGCGCGAAATTCGCCGCCGAAGCCAAGACCAAGGCGGAAGCCAAGAAGGCGCAGACCCAGATTCAGGCTCAAGCCAAGGCCAAGTCGCCTGTCGCGGAAGTCAGGCCGGCCCCGGCTCCCGAAAAGGCCAAGCCCACGGTCGTGGCCAGCGCGCCGGCCGAGCAGCCGGTCAGCGCTGTGCCGAAATCCGCGCCCGAGGCAGCCGCCGATCCCAAGACCACCGCCAGCCTGCCGAAGGTGGAGGAGGCCGTCGCCAAGGCCGATTTCCGCTGGCCGGCCCGCGGCCGCGTCATCGCCGGTTATAGCGGCAAGGGCGCCAATGAAGGCATCAACATCGCCGTGCCGGAAGGCACGCCCGTCAAGGCGGCCGAAGGCGGCGTCGTCGCCTATGCCGGCAGCGAGCTGAAGGGCTATGGCAATCTCGTCCTGATCCGCCACCCGAACGGCTATGTCTCGGCCTATGCCCACAATGGCGAGCTGAACGTGAAGCGCGGCGAGAGCGTGAAGCGCGGCCAGGTCGTCGCGAAATCGGGCCAGACCGGCAATGTCTCCTCGCCGCAGCTGCATTTCGAGCTGCGCAAGGGCGCATCCCCGGTCGATCCGGTGCCCTACCTCACCAACTGATCCAGAATCCGGGCGGCGCGGCGCAGCCGATTCGCCCGGGATCCTCCGAGTTCACCTTCGATCAGCCCCCGCGAGACCCCGCTGATCGGAACAAGGCGGGACGGTCCCAGGACAGGCCGTCCCGCCATTTTTGTTTCTGGATCAGCGTCATGGTCGGGCTTGACCCGACCATCTCGGGCAGGATGAGGCGCTGGCCAGAGCCTTCTCGTCAGGAGATTCTCGGGTCTGCGCTGCGCTCCGCCCGAGAATGACGCACTTTCACCCCTCCAGCCGCTGACCCAACCGGCCAGCCAGATCCTGGATATATTGCCAGGCCGTGCGACCCGAGCGCGAGCCGCGCGTGGTCGCCCATTCCAGGGCCTCGCGACGCAATGCATCGGGCGTGATCTTCAGGCCGAAATGGCCGACATAGCCGTCGATCATCTCAAGATATTCGTCCTGGCTGCATTTGTGGAAGCCGAGCCAGAGCCCGAACCGGTCGGACAGGGAGACCTTCTCCTCGACGGCCTCGCCCGGATTGATCGCGGTCGAGCGCTCGTTCTCCATCATGTCGCGCGGCAGCAGGTGGCGGCGGTTCGAGGTGGCGTAGAACACGACATTGTCGGGCCGGCCCTCGACGCCGCCGTCGAGCGCGGCCTTGAGCGACTTGTAGGAGGTGTCCTGCCCGTCGAAGGACAGGTCGTCGCAGAAGACGATGGCGCGGTGCTTGTCCTGCCGCAGCAGGCCCATCAGCGTCGGAAGGCTCTCGATGTCCTCGCGATGGATCTCGATCAGCTTCAGCGGCAGGGCCTGGCCGGCGAGTCGCTTGTTGGTGTCGGCATGCACCGATTTCACCAGCGACGATTTGCCCATGCCGCGTGCGCCCCAGAGCAGGACGTTGTTGGCGGGCAGGGCGCGGGCGAAGCGCTCGGTATTTTCGGCGAGCGTGTCGCGGACGCGGTCGACGCCGCGCAGCAGCGAGAGCTCGACGCGGTTGACCTTAGCGACGGGCGAGAGCTCGCGGGCGGCGGCGTGCCAGACGAAGGCGTCGGCCGCCGTCAGGTCCGGGGCGTGCCTTGCCGGTGGGGCGATGCGCTCGAGGGCGTCGGCGATGCGCAGCAGGACGGAAAGCGTCGGGTCGGGAACGGTGTCGGTCATCGCAGCATGTCCGCATCAATCGTCGTACCGAACGGTACGGTACGCCTCTTAGAGCCTCTGCTTCGATGAATGCAAGGCCATTGCGCGAATGGCGGCGAACCCATAGGTGAGGGGACGCGTCCGATAGCAGCCACTTTCGATTGATTTCAGGGCACTGCTGGCTATAGTCCGCCCGATTTTGCAACCCCGCGCCAGCCGGCCGTCAATCGGCGGCGACGTGAAGGAGCCTTCCCGTGATTACCCCCGCTTTCGCCCAAGGTCTCGGTGGCGGCTCGTCCGACGTCCTGATGTCGCTCGTCCCCTTCGTGCTGATCTTCGTGATCATGTGGTTCCTGATCATCCGTCCGCAGCAGAAGCGGGTGAAGTCGCATCAGGAGATGATCAAGAACGTGCGGCGCGGCGACACCGTCGTCACGTCCGGCGGCATCGTCGCCAAGGTCTCCAAGGTCATCGATGACGGCGAGATCGAAGCCGAGATCGCCGATGGCGTCCGCGTCAGGCTCGTCAAGGGCATGATCCAGGACGTCCGCTCGAAGAGCGAGCCGGTCAAGGGCTGAAGACCGCGCCGGCCGAGCTCCGAGCCGGCGCGACAACAAGGCTGTTCACACAGATGCTTCGTCTCCAGGCCCGCAAGGTCATTCTCGTCCTGCTCGTGCTGTTCCTCGGTTGCGGGCTCGCCCTGCCGAATCTGCTTTCGCCGGAAACACGCAAGGCGATCGAGCAGGGCGCGCCGTCCTGGATCCCGCGCGTGCTGCTGCCGATCCATGCGGTCACGCTCGGCCTCGACCTCCAGGGCGGCTCGCATGTGCTGCTCGAGATCGACAGGGCGGACCTGGTCCGCAGCCAGGTGACGCAGCTGCGCGACGACCTGCGCCGCATCCTGCGCGAGGAGCGCGTCTCCTTCCAGGGCGGCATCGGCTCGACCGCGCGCGGCGTGCAGGTGCGTGTGCCGGAAGCGAGCGATCGCGCCCGCCTGCTGCCGAAGCTGCGGGAGCTCGCCCAGCCGATCGGCACGCTCGGCGCCTTCGGCCCTTCCGGCAACCAGACGATCGAGGTTGGCGAGCAGCCTGACGGGCTCGTGTCGCTCTCGGTGACCGAGGCCGGCGCCAATGAACGCGTGCGCCGCGCCGTCGAGCAGGCCATGGAAGTCCTGCGCCGCCGCGTCGACGCGCTCGGCACCACGGAGCCGAACATCCAGCGCCAGGGGCTCGACCGCATCCTCGTCCAGGTGCCCGGCCTGCAGGATCCGCAGCGGCTGAAGGAAATCCTGGGCCAGACCGCCAAGCTGCAATTCCGCATGGTGGCCGAGCAAAACAGCGGCGATGTCGACATGCTGCCGTCGCAGGATGCCGGCGGCCAGCTCGTCCCGGTCAGCCGCCAGGTCATCGTCGAAGGCGAGGACCTGATCGACGCGCAGCCGGCCTTCGATTCGCGGACCAGCCAGCCGATCGTGAATTTCCGCTTCAACATCCGCGGCGCCCAGCGCTTCGGCCAGGCGACGACGGAGAATCTCGGCCGCGCGCTCGCCATCGTCCTCGACAACAAGGTGATCTCGGCGCCGGTCATCCAGTCGCCGATCACCGGCGGTTCCGGCCAGATCTCGGGCAATTTCACCGTCGAATCCGTCAACAACCTGGCGATCCTGCTGCGCGCCGGCGCTTTGCCGGCCAAGATGACGATCGTCGAGGAGCGCACCGTCGGCCCCGGCCTCGGCCAGGACTCGATCGAGGCCGGCAAGATGGCGACGCTGATCGCCACCGGGCTGGTCATCCTCTACATGATCGGCACCTACGGCATCTTCGGCCTGATCGCGAGCGTGGCGCTGCTCGTCCATGTCTGCCTGATCTTCGGGCTGATGTCGCTGCTGGGCGCGACCATGACCTTGCCCGGCATCGCCGGCATCGTGCTGACCATCGGCACGGCGGTCGATTCGAACGTGCTGATCTACGAACGCATGCGGGAGGAATCGCATCTCGGGCGCTCGCTGGTCTCGGCGCTGGAGGCCGGCTTCCAGCGCGCCTTCGCCACGATCATCGACTCCAACGTCACCATGCTGATCGCGGCCGTCGCGCTGTTCTCGCTGGGCTCCGGCCCGGTGCGCGGCTTCGCCGTGGTCTTCATCCTCGGCATCCTGACCACGGTCATCACGGCCGTGACGCTGACCCGGATGCTGATCGCTCTCTGGTATCGCTGGGCCCGGCCCAAGGCGCTGCCCTTCTAGACGCTGCCAACCCGACAGGAGATTTGAGCATGCGTCTGCTTCGCATCGTTCCCGACAATACCCGCTTCAAGTTCGTCTGGTTCCGCCGCTACAGCTACCCGCTGTCGGCTGCCTATTCGATCCTCGTGCTTGTGCTCTTCCTCACCGTCGGCCTGAATTTCGGCATCGATTTCAAGGGCGGCACGCTGATCGAGATGCAGGCCAAGGGCGGTTCTCCCGAGATCGCCTCGATCCGCCAGACGGCCAACAGTTTCGGCTTCGGCGAGGTCGAGGTCCAGGAATTCGGCAATGCCGGCGACGTCTCGATGCGCTTTGCCCTGCAGCCCGGCGGCGAGACCGCGCAGCAGGGCGTGGTGACCCGGGCGCGCGAGGCGTTCGCGTCGAACTACGATTTCCGCCGGGTCGAGACGGTCGGTCCGCGCGTCTCCGGGGAGCTGGTCCAGGCCGGCACGCTCGGCGTCGTGCTCGCGATCGTCGGCGTGCTGATCTATCTCTGGTTCCGTTTCGAGATGCAGCTCGCGATCGGCGCCATCATCGGCACGTTGCACGACATCGTGCTGACAGTCGGCTTCTTCCTGATCACGCAGCTCGAATTCAACCTGACCTCGATCGCCGCGATCCTGACGATCGTGGGCTATTCGCTGAACGAGACGGTCGTGGTGTTCGACCGCACGCGCGAATTGCTGCGGCGCTACAAGACGATGCCGATCGACGAATTGCTCGACCTGTCGGTGAATTCGACCCTGTCGCGCACGGCGATCACCTCGACCACCACCGTACTCGCGCTGATCGCGCTGGTCTTCTTCGGCGGCACGGCGATCGAGGGCTTTGCGCTCGTCATGCTCTTCGGCGTGGTCGTCTGCACCTATTCGGCCATGTTCGTCTCGACGCCCGTGCTGCTCTATCTCGACGTGCGCGCCGGACGGCTCGACCAGAATTTCGAGGAGAAGGCGCCGGCTCCGGTCAAGGCCAAGGCGACCTGATCGGCGGCGGGTCCAAGCGAGCATGCCCCGTTTCGACGGTTTCGTTCCCGGCCGGCACCTGATCGACGCCTTCGGCGCAGGGGGCTTCCGCTTCGCCGAGATGAGCCATCGCGGCTCCATCCTTGCATTGCCGGGCGGCATCCATATCTGGCCGGTCAAGTCCTTCGCCGAGGTCACGCCTGAAAGCCTGCAACCGGTGCTCGATGCTGCCGAGGCCGTCGATTTCCTGCTGATCGGCACCGGAGGCGACATCGCTTTCGTGCCGGCCGCCTTGCGCGAGCGCTTTCGCGAGGCGGGAATCGTGGTCGAAGGCATGGCGACAGGGGCCGCGGCACGGACCTATAATGTGCTGGTCGCGGAAGACCGACGGGTCGCGGCGGCATTGATCGCGGTGGAATAGCGCAGGCCGCCATGCCCGCTTTGGCATAGCCAGCCCGGTGTCGTGTGACCTAGACTGACGATGATCCATGGCCGCGCCCGAGAGACGGGGCGGCGCGGGAACAGCCGCATGACGACCGAAACCGACGATCGCCGCCAGACTGCGCCGCAGGCCCTGCCGGAGGCCTATGCCCATTGCGCCGCGGTGGTGCGCGAGGCGGATCACGATCGCTATATCGCCTGCCTCTACGCGCCCGAGGCGTTGCGGCCGGGCCTGTTCGCGCTCTACGCCTTCAGCCACGAGATCGCGCGCGTGCGCGAGGCGGTCAGCGAGCCACTGCCCGGCGAGGTCAGGCTGCAATGGTGGCGCGACCTGCTGGAAGGCGATGCGCAGGGCTCGGTGCAGGCCCACCCGGTCGCGGCGGCGCTGCTCGACACGATCCTGCATTTTCGGCTGCCGATCGCGCCTCTGACCGGGCTGATCGAGGCGCGGGTCTTCGATCTCTATGACGATCCGATGCCCTCGCTCGGCGATCTCGAAGGCTATGCCGGCGAGACCGCGAGCGCGCTGTTCCGGCTGGCCTCGATCATCCTGGCCGAGGGGCGCGATCCCGGCGGCGCGGCGGCTTGCGGCCATGCCGGCGTCGCCTATGCGCTGACCGGGCTGATGCGGGCCTTTCCCTGGCACGCGGCGGCGGGGCAGGTCTATCTGCCGGCCGATATCCTGGCGCGCAACGGCGTGATCCGCGACGATATCGTGCGCGGGCGTGGCGGGCCGGGCGTGCTCTATGCCCTCAAGGAATTGCGGGCGATCGCGCGCGGCCATCTCGCCCGGCTGCGCGACCTCGCAGACACGATCCCACCTCAGATCGCGACAGCCTTCCTGCCGGTGGCGCTGGTCGAGCCCTATCTGAAGAAGATGGAGCGACCGGGCTACGATCCGTTCCGGACGATCATCACGCTGCCGACCTGGCAGCGGCAATGGATCATCTGGCGCGCAGCGCGGAAGGCGGGGCGGGGTTGATCTCGAGGGCAGGGTGAGGTGTAGCTCGCTGGGTCAGTGAGCTGATGGAGCCGCTCCCACACCGTCATTGCGAGGAGCGCAGCGACGAAGCAATCCAGGGGACTGCGCGAGACCTTCTGGATTGCTTCGCTGACGCTCGCAATGACGATCCCGCGCCTTACTCCGCCGCCTGAGCCGCGGTCGCCCCCGTCAAGCCGTCGAGATGCTCCTTCGACCACGCCGTCATCGTCGATGTCGAGGCCAACTCCATCTCGCCGGTCGGTAGCAGCACCGGAGGCGGCGCGGCAGCGCGGCGCTCATGCCGGCTGCCCGATGGCCGACAGCAGCTTGCCCGCCTCGACCGATACATCGAACTCGCGCTCGACGGTGCGACGAGCCATGCCCGCCATCTCGCGTGCCGAGACCGGGTCGGCGATCAGACGCTCGATGCACTGGGCCAGTTCCTTGGCATCGCCCGGTTCGGCCAGCAGACCGGAGGAGCCGTGTTCGACCAGCTCGGGGATGCCCGACACCCGGGTGGACACCACCGGCAGGCCGACGGCCATCGCTTCCATCAGGGCCACCGGAATGCCGTCGCGGTCGCCGCGCGCGGTGACGACCGACGGCAGCGCGAACACTCCCGCGCGGGCGAGGTAAGCCCTGACCTCCTCCTGCTTGAGGGCGCCGAGTAGGGTCACCTGGTCCGACAGGCCGGCCGCATCGATGCGCGACTGCAGCGCGAGCCGCAGCGGCCCTTCGCCGATCACATGGCATTGGAAGGGGACCTTGTCGCGCGCGAGCAGTTCGCAGGCGTCGATGAGGTGGCGGAAGCCCTTGATCTCGGCGAGCCGGCCCACCGCCAGGATCAGCCCCGGCTGGCGCCCGCCGGGCGCGAACTCGAAATCGGCCGGTCGCAGGCCGCAATGGACGATGCGCATGCATTGCAACGCGAGGGGCGACACCTTGTCGGCGAGGTAACGGCGGTTGAACTCGGAGATGGTCACGCCGAATGCGGCCGTGCGCATCTTGTCGGCCAGCAGGTGGTCTTCAAGGAAGATGTCGTGGGCGTGCGCCGTAAAGCTGTACGGCTTGCCGAGCCGGCGCGACGCGAGCATGGCCGAGGTGGAGGGGTACGTGGCCCAGTGCGCGTGCAGGTGATCGGGCGCGAGGCCGCGCAGCGTGGGCAGCAGCGCCAACGTACGCCACCACACCACCAGCGTCTTGGCCAGCGCCGTGGGGTGCCGCCACAGGCCGCGCACCATGCCGGCCAGCGCGGAGAGCTCGCGCCACGGGTGCCGCAGGCAGGCGCCGAGTACCGGCGCCACGGCGCGCAGGTCGCGCAACGGGTACACGACCCGGTCGAGCAGCGCCGCCGCGTCGGACTGCACCATCTTTTCCACGGGGTGTTTCAGCGACACGATGTGGACATCCACGCCTAGCCGGATCAGTTCGTCGATCTCGCGGACGATGAAAGTTTCCGACCAGCAGGGAAACAGCGACGTGAAGTAGAGGACCTTCGTCATGGCCGGGCCAGGCTCACGCGTCGGCGGACGCGAGCTTGGTGGCGGGCGGCGATGGTGTCGTTCAGTCGGTCTGCCATGGCGCGGCCTCAGGCGCAGATGCGCAGCAGCCGGCCGCGCAGGCGCTCGTAGCAATGGTTGCCGAGCAGCCGCTTGGCCGATGCAAGGGCGAGGTAGCGGGCGCGGCGGTTGGTTATCTCCCACCAGTCATGGCCGAGCCAGCCGGCCAGCTGCGCGTCCGACGTGGACTGCAGCACCGCGAGCCGGGGCACCTCCCAGCCGCCCTCGCGGGTGTGCCAGAGACCGACGCGCGACGCGCACACGGCGGCGTAGCCCGCGCGCGCGGCGACCGCGCGCAGGTTGGGGATCATGCGGCCGCCGGGCGGAGCGAACAAGGTGACCGGCCGGCTGAGGTGGTCCTCTATGGCCTTCTTGGAATCGACGAGCTGAGCCACGACCTCCGCCGGGCTCAGGTCGTCGAGGTAGCGGTGTTCCTGTCCATGCGACTGGATGGACATGCCGGCGTCGGCCATTGAACGCAGGTCGCTCCAGCCGAGGTTGTGCGGCTTGCCCACCCGGGAGGGGTTGACGAAAAAGTCGGCGCTGCCGCCGGCGCGGGCGATGCGTTCGGCCGCAGGGCCGTTGCTGCAGTGGCCGTCGTCGAACGTGAACGCCACGCTCCGCGCGCGGTCGGCCGGCACGGCCAACAGGTGTGCCACGCTGCGCACGCGCAGGCCCGCCTGGGCGGACAGCGCGAGGTGGCTGTCGAACTGGCGCGACGTGATGGTGTAGTGCGCGTCGGCACCCGCGCACTCACCGCGCTCGTTGCCCACCGCGTGGTACATCAGAACCGTAATGGCGCTGTTCATGTCGGCGGGCACTTCACGCCTGTATGTGAGGGATGCCGGGCGGCCCATTCCTTGGCGGTGAAGAAGTCGTTTCGGGCGGCAGCGAAAACCGAAGCCGTGCTGAGACCGTCCTTTCTCAGACTTGCCAGCGCAGCATGCCTCGCCCCTTCAAGATCGGAGCCGGATAATGCTTGTTCTTCCACAATCCGAATAGTGGCCATTTGGTGCGGTTTCTGCCGTTACGTAAGTATTTCAGCAGAGAGACGACATCCTTGTCCAGTGAGCAATTCTGGGACAATTGAGCCAGAGCATCGGCACAAAGGGGGTACTCCCGTTGCGCAGACTCGACCTCAGCGTTGGGCAGGATCGGCACGCGTCGGTTCCCTTCCCTTTTGTGGGGAAGGGTCAGGATGAGGGGCCGCCTGGTGAGCGGCGGTCGGTCGTTCGCCCCCGCCCTCATTCCCTCCCCACAAGGAGGAAGGACGCCGCCTTACTCCGCCGCTTCGGCCGTGGCCGCTCCCGTCCAGCCGTCGAGATGTTCCTTCGCCCGCGCCGTCAGCGCCTGCTTGCGGGCGAGGCTCTTGGCCGGCCCCTTCAGGCGCTTGCCGTCGGGCCCGATCTTCGGTGTGCCCTCGATATGCGGGAACAGGCCGAAATTGATGTTCATCGGCTGGAACGAGCGCGGACCCTCGTCGATCGTGACGATATGGCCGCCGGTGATGTGGTTGACGAGCGCGCCGAGCGCCGTCGTCGCTGGCGGCAGCTCCAGGGATCGGCCAAGCCGCTCGGCGGCGGCGAGGCGGCCGGTCAAGAGGCCAATGGCGGCGCTCTCGACATAGCCCTCGCAGCCGGTGATCTGGCCGGCGAAGCGCAGGCGCGGATCGGCCTTCAGGCGCAATGACGGGTCGAGCAGCTTTGGCGAGTTGAGATAGGTGTTGCGGTGGATGCCGCCGAGCCTGGCGAACTCGGCGTTCTGCAGGCCGGGGATCATCCGGAAGATCGCGGCCTGCTCGCCATATTTCAGCTTGGTCTGGAAGCCGGTCATGTTGAACAGGGTGCCGAGCGCGTTGTCCTGGCGCAGCTGCACGACCGCGTAGGCCTTGACCGTCGGGTTGTGCCTGTTGGTCAGGCCGACCGGCTTCATCGGCCCCCAGCGCAAGGTTTCGCGGCCGCGTTCGGCCATGACCTCGATCGGCAGGCAGCCGTCGAAATAGGGCGTGCCCTCCCATTCCTTGAACTCGGTCTTCTCGGCCGCGAGCAACGCGTCGATGAAGGCCTCGTACTGGTCGCGGTCGAGCGGGCAATTGATGTAGTCGGCGCCGGTGCCGCCGGGCCCGACCTTGTCGTAGCGCGACTGGAACCAGGCCTGGTCCATGTCGACCGAATCGAAATGCACGATGGGGGCGATGGCGTCGAAGAAGGCGAGCTCGCCCTCGCCGGTCAGCGACCGGATGCCCTCCGCCAAAGCCGGCGAGGTGAGGGGGCCCGTCGCGACGATGACATTGTCCCACTCGGCCGGTGGCAGGCCGGCGATCTCGCCACGCGCGATGGTGACGAGCGGATGGGCCTCGAGCGCGGCGGTGACCGCCTGCGAGAAGCCGTCGCGGTCGACCGCGAGCGCGCCGCCGGCCGGAACCTGGTGCGCATCGCCCTTGGCCATGATCAGCGAGCCGAGCCGGCGCATCTCCCAATGGAGCTGGCCGACGGCGTTCGTGGAGGAATCGTCGGAGCGGAAGGAGTTCGAGCAGACCAGCTCCGCCAGCCCCTCGGTCTTGTGCGCGTCGGTGCCGCGGACCGGGCGCATCTCGTGCAGCGTGACCGGCACGCCGGCCCCGGCGATCTGCCAGGCGGCTTCCGAACCGGCGAGACCGCCGCCGACGACATGGACAGGTTTGATGCTCATGCCTGCGATGTGTCCGCAGGCGGGCCGAAGGTCAAGAGAGACGGGCTCCCGGGTGGCCCTGAAACGCAAAATGCCCGCCTGGGAGGAGGCGGGCATTCGCTCTTCGACCGGATCGAGGGGAGGACACGATCCAGGAGAAAGGGTAGGCGCGGACGGTAATCAGGCAGCGTGCGAACGGGCGACGTACTGGATTTCCGAACGCGACAGGCCGAGATCGTCCAGCTCGCGGTCGGTCAGACGCGACAGCTCACGGACGGTTTCACGGTAGCGCAGATAGGCGCGGATCTTGGCGGCGATCATGGTGACGAACATTGATTTAGCTCCTGGGTGCCGGGGTCATTTCTGGCCCGACAACGATGAATTCGTTGTGCACTGCATATAAGGGAAGCAGGCTGCCGATTGCAGGGGCAGTTCATCAATTCCGTTATGCGATTGGCGCATGACGATTTAACCGGGTCTTTACATTTCTGCCACGCCCCGCGCTGCACGCTTAAGATTTCATAAACCTTGATGGCGGTTATGGTGAATTTTTAATCAGAATGGATTGCGTCTTACGCCGATCGTTTGGGTGTGGCGCTCAATTAGGCGAAATGGCCTGCTCCGCCATGCGCGCCTGACTCGAATCGACGGAAGGCGTCATTCGCCCGTTTTCCAAGCTGATTGCGCAACTGCGTCAAGGATTATGTTGCGCTGCCGCATTCCTGCCACCGCATCGCCTTTCACCTTACCGTCGTGGCAGGCTGGTAGCCTCGACCGGAGGAGTTTCGCATGCCGCAATCGACGACCGCCTTCGGCTATTGCGAGCGTGGAAGCGACGCCTTCTGGGCCGAGCCGCTCAACGCCGTCAGCAATGGCGCCTTCCTGCTCGCGGCGCTGCTCGGGCTCGCGCTCTATCGGCGCACCGGCCGCCGCGACCTGCCTGCCGCGCTGCTGATCGGCCTGGTCTTCACCATCGGCATCGGCTCCTTCCTGTTCCACACCATGCCGCAGCGCTGGACGCTGCTCGCCGACGTGATCCCGATCCAGCTCTTCGCCTTCTCCTATTTCGGGCTGGCGCTGTGGCGGTTCCTCGGCTTGCGGCCGGTCGTGGCGATCGCCGGCACGCTCGCCTTCCTGGCCGCCTCGCTGGCGCTCTCGGCTGGACTCGCGCCGCTGCTGCCGGCGACGATGCGGGGCTCGGCGGGTTATGCCTCCTTCGTCCTGGCGCTGGTCGGCGTCGCCCTCGCGTTGCGGCGACACGAGGGGAGCAGCGCCAGGGCCGGGCTGATCGGCGCGGCCGGGCTCGTCTTCGCGTTGTCGCTGACGTTCCGCTCGCTCGATCAGGGCCTGTGCCAGGCCCTGCCATCCGGCGTGCATTGGCTCTGGCACCTGCTCAACGCCACGGTGCTCTATCTCCTGCTGCGCGCAGCGATCACGCGTCCGCCGCGGGCCTGAGGCAGGGGATCACGCAGCTGTGACCCTTGCCGGGCGCTCGCGGCTTGGCAGGCCGCCCGGCTTGTCCCACTCTCGCGGCCCCTCTCGCATGTGAGTGTCAGCCATGGTCGCGTCCTCTCCTGCCATCTCCGCCACCAAGCCCGATCTCGAAGGTCTCGACGGCCTTGCACGCGAACCGTTCTCGCGACGCGGTTTCGTCATGACGGGGCTGATGACCGGTTTCACCCTGGCGACCACGGTGGTGCAGGGCCAGACCATCACCACCGACAGCGCCGGGATCGAGGCGGGCGAGGTGCAGATCCCGACCGCCGACGGGATGATGCCGGGCTATCGCGCCATGCCGAGCGGGGCAGGGCCGTTCCCGATCGTTCTCGTCATCGAAGAGATCTTTGGTGTCCACGAATATATCAAGGACATCTGCCGGCGGCTCGCCAAGGCCGGCTATTGCGCGGTCGCACCCGAGCTCTATGCCCGGCTCGGCGACCTCTCGAAGATGACCGACGTGCAGGTGATCATCCGGGACGTGATCTCCAAGGCGCCCGACGCGCAAATGCTGTCCGATCTCGACGACGCGGCGAAATGGGCCGCCGCGAGCTCGAAGGGCGATGCCGCCAAGCTCGGCGTCACCGGGTTCTGCCGTGGCGGCCGCAACACCTGGCTCTATGCGGCGCATAACCCGGCGGTGAAGGCCGCCGTTGCCTGGTACGGCCCGCTCGGCGGCAATCGCAGCGACATCCAGCCGAAGACGGCGGCCGACCTGGTCGGCGAGCTGAAGGCCCCGGTGCTCGGCCTCTATGGCGCGGCCGATACGGGCATCCCGGTCGCCGATGTCGAGAAGCAGCGCGACGCGGCCAAGGCGGCGGGCAAAACCGTCGAGGTCATGATCTATCCCGACACGCCGCATGGCTTTCACGCCGATTACCGGCCGAGCTACCGCAAGCAGCAGGCCGAGGATGGCTGGGCCAGGATGCTGGCCTGGTTCAAGAGCCACGGCGTCGCCTGACGGACGTCAGCCTTCGGGAACGCATGGCAAGCCCGTCACCGGGAATGTGGCGGCGCGGGGCGTTGTCATGGCAGAGTTCCTGCCGGCCACGACGATGTGGCAGGCAAGGGGGCGACCATCATGACGACCACGGGGCTCGATCGCTGGCTCGAGCAGAATCATGCCGAATTGACGGCGATCCGGCAGGATATCCACGCTCATCCCGAACTCGGCCTCGAGGAGCATCGCACCGCCGCGCTGGTCGCAGCCAAGCTGCGTGAATGGGGCGTCGAGGTCACCGAAGGCGTGGGCGGCACGGGCGTCGTCGGCGTGGTGCGCGGCCGCCGGCCCGGCCAGGGCGCGATCGGCCTGCGCGCCGACATGGACGCGCTCGCGCTCAACGAGGAGACCGGGCTGCCCTACGCCTCGCAGAATCCCGGCCGCATGCATGCCTGCGGCCATGACGGCCACACCACCATGCTGCTCGGCGCTGCGAAGTACCTCGCGGCGAACCCGGATTTCGCCGGCAGCGTCGTCCTGATCTTCCAGCCGGCGGAGGAGGGCCGCGGCGGCGCCGTGGCGATGCTGCAGGACAAGCTGTTCGAGCGCTTTCCCTGCGACGCGATCTACGGCCTGCACAATTCACCCGGCATGGCGGCCTCGTCCTTCGGGACCTGCAACGGGCCGATGCTGGCGGCGGCCGACAGTTGGCAGGTGATCTTCCGCGGCGTCGGCGGGCATGGCGGCTCGCAGCCGCATCTCTCGACCGACATCACCTATGCCCAGGCCCATTTCGTCCTCGGCCTGCAGGGCATCGTCGGGCGCAATGTCGCGCCGCTGGACACCTGCGTCATCAGCGTCGGCTATGTCCATGCCGGCTCGCAGGAGGCCTCGAACGTCGTCCCGTCGGAACTGGTGATCGGCGGCACGGCCCGGACCTATTCCAGCGAGGTGCGCGAGCTGGTCGAGCGGCGTATCGCCGAACTGGCGCGGGCGACGGCGCAGGCCTGGGGCTGCTCGGCCGAGCCGTCCTACCGGCGCGGGCCGAGCGCCTTGCTCAATCGCCCGGAGCAGGTCTCGGTCGGGATCGCCGCCGCCACGGCCTCGGTCGGCGCCGCGCAGGTCAATGGCGCGATCCGCCCGGGGACCGGTGGCGAGGATTTTGCCGAGATGATGCAGATCAAGCCCGGCGCCTTCATGCGGATCGGCAATGGCGTCGAGGCCGACGGCTCCTTCAAGGGGCTGCACACCCCGCTCTTCAACTTCAACGACGCGATCATTCCCGACGGCGTGCGCTACTGGGTGAATGTCGTGAACGAGGAGCTCGGGGCGGATCTAAGGGCGGTCGCGGCCTGAGGGCGATCACGCTCGCCGGTTCCGCCGATCGAGGTGGCTCACGGGAACGCGTCCGGACATGTCAGCCGGACGCAGTTTTCCTTTGCGCGACATGCTTGAAGCGATGGTCGACGCGCTCGCTGGTCGACGAAGAGCGCGGCTCGGGCCGGCCGGCCTGCGCCAGCCTGATGGCCGCCTTGACCGGCAAGTGGTCTGAGGCGAACTGCGCTAGAGGCGTGTCGTGCACCTCGATATGGGAGACCAGATTCTGCGGGTTCGCCATGATGCGGTCGAGGGACCAGACCGGAAAGCGCGTCGGAAAGCTCGCGACCGCACCTTCGAGCGGCCCAAAACTCGGGTCGAGCGCCTGCAACGACGAGCGCCTGCCGAGCCGCCATTCGTTGAAGTCGCCCATCAGCACGGCCGGGCGCGCATCCCCGGCCTCGGCGGCCGTCAGGATGGCGCGGACCTGACGCATGCGCGAGCGATGCAGCAGGCCGAGATGCACGGCGATGACGCGCAGCGGGCCGGCGGCCAGGGTCAGGTCGACGATGACCGCGCCGCGTGGCTCCGCTCCGGGCAGCACGAGCTGCTGGACGCCATCGACCGTGCCATTGCGAAAGAGTACGAGGTTGCCGCGCCAGCCATGGCTGGCGCGCACGCCCTTCAGCGGCACGGCCTTGAGACCGCATTCCTTTTCAAGAGCATGCAGATCGAGCAGGCCCGTGCGTTCGCCGAAGCGCTGGTCGACCTCCTGCAGGGCGACGACATCCGCGTCGATCTCCTTGAGGACCGAAAGCGTCCGCCAGGGATTGAAGCGCCGGTCGCGCCCCACGCATTTGTGGATGTTGTAGGACGCGACGAGCGTGTCGCCGAGGTCCTCGCCGCCATCGCCGTTGGAATAGGCCTTGCGCTGCTGCCGCAATGTCGAGGCCACGAGCGGGCCCAGGGTCTTGAGCCCCGGCGGCACACGACGATTTCGAACCATCAAACGGGATTTCCTGCAGCGCGGAGCGAAGGGCCGCGTCGCGGCCGATTTGTACGAGACGGGTTTGTAATGCAGTCTGCCCGCCCTGTCCCGCTCTTCCCGACGGGTGCTTCGTGAGGCGTTGAACCGGCCTGCGGCCGGGTCCATCTAGCGGGCTGGATTGCGTTCCGCCGGAATCGCAGGCCTTTTCCAGGACGGCGATCGGGCTTCACGACCACCATGATGCGACTGCTTCTGATCATCATTGCGCTTGGCGGCCTGTTCACCCTGGCCTCGGTCATGGCCGCCTATTCCTACGGGCATTTCGCCAGGCGCGCGAAAGGCAAGCCGTCCAGTGCCTTGCCCATCGCCGATGGCGATATGCCCCTCGACCGTGCGGTGTCTCAGCTTGTCGCCGACAGGGGCGGGCAAACCGGGCTCGTCCTTCTGCCCAACAATCTCGACGCCTTTGCGGCAAGGGCGCTGGCCGCCCGCAGCGCCGGCCGCAGCCTCGATCTGATGTATTATTTCTGGAAGACCGATCTCACCGGCAAGCTCCTCGTCCGCGAGGTGATCGCGGCGGCCGACAGGGGCGTGCGGGTGCGGCTCCTGCTGGACGATATCAACACGCGCGGCAAGGACGCGACCTATCTCGCCCTCGACAGCCATCCCAACATCCAGGTGAGGCTGTTCAACCCGAGCCGCGCCCGGCAAGGCGGGCTGCGGCGCGGCATCGAGATGGCCCTGCGCGCGTTCTCGGTCACGCGCCGGATGCACAACAAGGCGTGGATCACCGACGGCCGCGTGGCGATCGTCGGCGGCCGCAATATCGGCAACGAGTATTTCGCCGCCGCCAGGACCGCCAATTTCCGCGATCTCGACGTGCTGCTGCTCGGGGCGGCGCTTGGCGAGACGGAGGCGATCTTCGACGCGTTCTGGAACAGCGACGTGGTGATCCCGATCGGCGCCCTGGTCACCTGGCGCAAACCGAACCTGCCGCGCTTGCGGCACACCCTGTCGGAGCTCGCGGACAGCGCCCTCGCTAAGCCCTATCTGGAGCGGGTGCGAAAGCGCATGTCCGTGTCGGACATCCTTGCTCTCGCCAGCAGGATCCACTGGGCCGATGAGACGAGGATCATCTCGGACCCGCCCGAGAAGGCCGCTGGCGGCAATCGCGAGAACTGGCTCCTGCGCCAATTGATGCCGGCCATCGCTGCGAGCGAGGCGGTGCTGGAGATCACCTCGCCCTATTTCATTCCAGGCGACGAGGGCGTCACCCGCCTTGCCGCCCTGGTCGAGAAGGGGGTCGACGTCGCGATCCTCACCAATTCGCTGGCGGCAACAGATGTGGCCGCCGTTCACGGTGCCTATGCCGGCTACCGCGAGCGCCTGCTGAAGGCGGGCGTGCGGCTTTACGAGCTGCAGCCTTATGCGAGGCGGCAGGAGATCTCGGTGTTCGGTTCGAGCGGCGCGAGCCTCCATACCAAGGCCTTCAGCGTCGACCGGAAGACCGGCTTCGTCGGCTCGTTCAATTTCGACCCGCGCTCGGCATCGCTCAATACCGAGATGGGCGTCCTGTTCGAGCAGGCGGAGCTGGTTTCGGCGATGCATCGCCTGTTCAGATCCGATACGGAACCGCAGGCCAGCTATGAATTGTCGCTCCAGGCCGGCGGGCTGCGCTGGACGGGAGTGCGCGACGGCAAGCTGCAGCAGGCCGCGCGCGAGCCGGATGCCAGCTTTCCGCGCCGGGCGCTTGCCTTCGTGGTCGGCCTGCTGCCGATCCACTCGCAGCTCTAGCCGGCGCCCGGCCGCTCAGTACAGCCGCAACCGGTAGGCCTCTTCGAGATTGGCCTCGGCTTCGGCCACGCCGATCGCCTTGGTCTGTTCGGCGACGATGCGGCCGAGCGAGGGGAAGCTGTGGCGCTCGACCTGCACGGCCGGGTCCCAGATCTTCGAGCGGATCAGCGCCTTGCCGCAATGGAAGAAGACCTCATCGATCGCGACGACGAGGCCGGTGACCGGCGTGCGCTCCTGCACGGTCGAGGGTTCGAGCAGGGCGGGATCGCGCGTGACCTGCGCCCTGCCGTTGACCCGCAAGGTCTCGGCGATGCCCGGCACCATGAAGAGCAGGCCGACGCCCGGCGAGGCCAGGAGATTGCCGAAGGTGTCGACCCGGTTATTGCCGCGCCGGTCGGGGATGAGCAGCGTGCTGTCGTCGAGGATGCGGACGAAACCCGGCGCATCGCCGCGCGGGCTGGCATCGGCCCGGCCGTCGGCATCGCTGCTGGCGACGACGACGAAGGGCGAGAGCGCGATGAAATCGCGGCAGAACTGGTCGAGGCGCGTCAGCAGCTTGCGCTCGGCAATCGGATTGACCGGGCCGATATGGCTGCGCAGCTCGGCCGCATCGTCGATGAGCACCGCGTCGTTCGTCGTCACCGTCATGAGGGACCTCTCTCCGGGTCGCATCGCCTCGCGCCATCGGCCTGACCAGCCCGAGCTGCAGGTGGCGCGGCCTCAAATTAGCGCCCGATTCTCGCCGGCGCCACCGCCGATCTGCCGCAATGGCAGGAACCCTCTCCCGGCAAGCAACGTTCGTTCCGAAAGCGGAGTCTCTCCAGGAGCTGACCATGGTCAAGGCCTTCCATGTCTTCACGCTTCTGCTGGTTGCGGTCGCGATGGCGCTGTCGCTCGCCCATGCGCTCGAACTGCCCGGCAAGCTGCGCCTCTCGCGCGAGGCCTATATCGGCGTGCAGGCGATCTATTATCCCGGCTTCACCTTCGGCGGCGCGGCCGAGCCCCTCGGCATCATCGCGCTCATCATCCTCGCCTGGCTGATGCGCTCCAGCGGCCCGGCCCTCTGGTGGATCGTCGCGGCGCTGGTGCTGCTCGCAGCGGCGCATCTGGTCTATTGGCTGTTCACCCATCCGGTGAACGGCTTCTGGCTCAAGGATACCGAGCTCGGCCAGTTCGGCAGCACCTTCTTCTCGCTGCCATCGGGCGACGATGCCCGCAGCTGGACCCGCCTGCGCGACATTTGGGAATATTCCCATGTCGCCCGGGCCGTGCTGGCGATGGGCAGTTTTTTGGCGGCTGCGATCGCGCTCGCGATCTGACATCCGTCGATCAATCGCCTTCGCGCAGCGTCCTGGCGACGGCCTTCTGCCGGTCGAACTCGGCCCGCCGGCGCGCGATCTCCTCAGCGGGGATGCGTTCGAGATTGTTGTAGTCGAGCTTCCAGTCGGGATTGGCGCTCCAGACCAGCGGCGACTGCACGGTGGTGCGTCCCGCCGGCGCCGTTTCCAGGACGGCCAAGGCCAGCTCCAGTGTCGCCGCTTGCGAGGTGGCGTCCTTCGGCCGGCCGGCGGCGTTGCCGAGCGGGAAGTCCGAGAAGAGCAGGCGCGGCACGCCGACATATTCGACGATGTCCCTGGCGCAGCCCATCACAACGGTCGCGATCCCGTTCGCCTCGAGGTGGCGTGCGGCGAGGCTGACGCTCTGGTGGCAGACCGGGCAATTGGGCACGAGGATCGCGGCGTCGATCTTGTCCTCTCGGCAGCGCGCCAGCAGCTCGGGACAATCGATCTCGAGCGTCGTGCGCTGGCTGCGATTGGTCGGCAGGCCGTGGAAGCGTGGCGCGAGCGAGCCGATCCGGCCGCGAGCCGCCGCGCGGCGCAATGCGGGCAGGGGGAAATAGCTGCCCGGATCCTCGGCCGTGGTGTGCTGGCGGTCGATCGCGACATGGGCGATGCGCAGGTCGTGGTCCTGCGCGGCATCGCCCGAATAGACCGCGTAGAACTTGGCCGCGGCGTTGTAGGGCGCGCCCGGACCCTGATCGCCCTTGTCCGGCTGATAGGGCGCGGCGGTGGTGACGAGCGCGACGCGGCACTGCGCCAGCGGCTTCAGCAAGGGCTGGAACGGCACCTCAGCATAATGCGCCCATTCATAGGGCGCGCCGTAGCCGAGCGCGGCATAGTACTCGCGGATGCGCTGCATGTACGGGATCGGCGCGTCGTGTGGCGGCGCGAAATCGAGCCCGTCCGGCATCAGCGCGGCTCCTCGCTGGCTGGTCCGATGCGCTCCAGCACCGCGCGCCATTGCGCGTCACCGACCATGATGCCGAAGCGCTCGGCCAGCACGGCGCGCAGCGCGTCGTCGCTTTCGATCTCCTCCTGCTGCGAGGGACCGTCGAGCGCATGCACCGACAGCCGCCGCTCGCGCAGGGTCGTCCGGCCCTGCGGCAACACGCGGGCGACGCCGAGCGCCTTGGTGAAATGCGAGGCCGGATGGGTCGCGACATAGTGGTTGGCGAGCGTGTCGTCGATCGGCCAGGTCGCGTCGAGCGTGAAGCGGTAGAGCAGGCGCCATTCGCCGGCGACGTTTGCGCGCAGCCACCAGGCCTCGTCGCGGTGGTCGAGCCGATAGGGCTCGTGCGGCGTCGGCTGCACGAGATCGGGCACGAGCCGCATCGGCCCGGTCAGGACCTGGCCGCCGAAGCCGACATCGACGATCAGGTCCTGCCCCTCGCAGGTCAGGCGCAGGATCTTGTGGGTGCGCGCGACTTGCGCATCCTCGGGCTGGTTGAAGAGGACGCGGCCGGAGAGCGGCGTCACCGCGAAGCCGAAGGCGGTCAGCGCCGCCTGGAACAGCGTGTTGTGCTCGAAGCAATAGCCGCCGCGCGGCGAGCGGACGAGTTTTTCCACCAGCGAGGCCAGGTCGAGCTTCGGCGTCAGCCCGGCGAGGGGATCGAGGTTCTCGAAGGGGATCGCCTGCGGATGCAGGAGCTGCAGCGCGTTCAGCGCCGCCCGCGTCGGCGCGACCGGGCCGTCATAGCCGATGCGGGCGAGATAGGCGGAGAGGTCGGAGGAGGAAAGGGGCACGCTGGCCTCGCGTGGTCGATGCTGCCGAGCGGTTTCCTCGCGCCTGCGGGCCGGATTGTAAAGGGGCGGGGCGCCGTCCAATGCGCGTCATGCTCGGGCTTGACCCGAGCATCTCAGGCAGGACGAGACTCTAGATCGCCGTGCGTCCTATCGGACGCAAGGTGGCGATCTACTCTTTGTTTCAGCATCGGATTTTTCCGAAAAGTGGATTCCACTTTTCGGTCCGATGCTCCAACCAGCGCCTCTCTCGTCCTGAGATTCCCGGGGCTCCGCCCGGGAATGACGGCAGGCGTCAGCTGCAGCTCTCCAGCAAGCGCGAGGCGGCTGTCACGCCGGCGAGCGAGAAGCTGTAGCTGGTCTCGTTGCCGCGGGCCGAGCGCGCCGCCAGCACCATCTCGTCGCCGGCCTTCATCGCCGCGAGCAGCTCGCCCTCGCGCTCCAGCCGCTGCAGCCAGGCATTATGGCCCGAGGTCAGCATGCGAAAGGTCTCGTCGCCGATGGTGACCTCGACGGTCGAATCCTTGGCGAAATCATAGCCGGTCTGGAAGCTCGACTCGGTGCGATGCTGCGTACCCTCGCTGGTCTGGACGAAGAAGAACACGTCGCCATGGCGCAAGGTCCCAGGTTTCTCCGCCGTCGGCACCGAGGCGATATAGCAACGCTGGCTATTGCCCTCGCCATAGGAGGCGGCGTTCCAGTGGTTGAACTGGCCCAGCGGCTTGGCCGGGCTGGCCTCAGCCATGCCGGTGGCAACGAGAAGTGTGCAGGCCGCGGACAGCGCCAGTCTGATCATCGGTTCATCTCCTGTTAGCATTGCTAGGGATGAAAGCTCGAGACTTAACGAGGCGTAAACAAGGCCCGGAGAATGCCGTGCGACGGAAGGGCGCGGGGGAGTGATCAACCCCCTTCTCCCCTCGGGGGAGAAGGTCCCGGCAGGGGGATGAGGGCGGTGCGACCGGGTGCGCCATCCTTCCCTCATCCGACCCGGCTTCGCCGGGCCACCTTCTCCCCCGGAGGGGAGAAGGAAGGGCGCACGCCAAATCCCCGCCCGCAGGCCTGCCTGCGGGCGATCAAAAGAATACGGGGCTGGCGGAGCGCCGCGAGGCGCGTGGTATCGATCCGCGTCCATTGAGCCAGGATGCGGCGCGGATGAATTGAGCCACCATCCGCACGCCCCGTGGCGCTCCGCCTTCGGCGTTCTTCAAGACTCCGGGCCGCGCTTCTCGGAAGCCGGGTTCGCGGGCTCTCGGCCTTAAGCGCCAGTGCGGCTCATCGCCTTGTCGCGCCCTCGGCCGCAAGCCGGTTCCGCCGGCCTCTTTCCTAGCGAGCTCCTCGCACAGGGATCGTAGTGTCCCCAGGGCGGTGCCCCGAAGCCTCCCGGGAGCGGGGCGTAACTCCCGCCCGCAGGCGCCGACCCTCACCCAGCCTCTGGCATACCTCCGGACGGCCGCCCCGTTTGGGTGATGGGCGAGGGGATTGTAGCGCAGGGTCGGAGGGGCGGGGATAAGTTGCTTTGCCTGACGTTTGGTACTTGCCCTAGGGGACTCTGCTTTGCGGCGGTTTGATATGGTCAACGCGCAGCGAAGGCATACGTAAATCTGAGCGCGAGTGAGGTATCTCTCATTAACCCTTCGGTTGCAAACGCGAGTAATAATCATAACAATTCAGGAGCCTTGTCTGATTCCGTTGGCAGCGGAGCTCTAATCGGTGCGCTCGCAATTGGAACTGGCCTTCGCAAGCACGGCGCTCCGCCAGATATGCGAAAGCCGATCAAAAGCGGCCGCCCTGCTCGGGGATGCCGTTGCTGATGCTTTGATGACACGCCTAGCCGACATCGAGGCGGCGGATTCATTGACTGAACTCGTTTGGGTCCCTGTCAAATTGCAGCCTAGCGGAACGGCTATCATCGAGTTCTATCGAGGTTGCGGCCTCACGGTCGTTGCAAACCACAACAATAATCCGCAAGACGACGGTGGCATCATAAGGTGGGACGCCGTTGAACGCATAAAGATCACGGACATTGAGCGCCCATGACCGTTGCTGCTCACTTTCAGCCTGATTGGGCGGTAGCGCCCGGCGCGACGATACGCGACATGCTCTCTGCCCGGCGTCTCACCAGTGACGACCTGTGTGCTGCAACCGATCTGTCCATTGACCAGGCAGACAACCTGCTTTCAGGGAAGCTGCCAATCAGTGAGCCGCTAGCGGAAATGCTTGCTGAGGCCGTGGGCGGGAGTCGGCAGTTCTGGCTCAAGCGGGAATCTTTATACCGGTTTCGCCTGTCCCAAATCCGCGCGGACCAGAACGAAAGCGCCCAGACGAACTTTTTCAAGCAGCTTCCGTTGCGCGATATGAAAGCTTTTGGCTGGCTTGATCCATACGCCGGTATGTCACGCGAAAATGCGATCCTTGCCTTCTTTCGCGATAGCGGCGGCGATTGGCAATCCAACGGGCTGGGCATGGCGAACGCCGTTGCGTTCAGAATGTCGACAGCGCATGAGACAAATCCAGCTGCCGTGGCCGCTTGGCTGCGGCAGGGCGTAATCGAGTCTGACGGAGTCCCGTGCGCCCCGTGGGATAGAGACGCTCTTCTCGCTGCAATTCCAAATATCCGCACGCTAACGCGGCTTAAAGACCCCCAGAAATTTTTCGCGTGTCTCGTCCAGATTGGACGTCAGTGTGGCGTGGCGTTTGTGTTCGCGAGGACCCCAAAAGGATGCTCTGCGAGCGGCGCGACCCATTTTGTGTCCAAAACAAAGGCGGTTGTTCAACTGAGTTTCCGATACCGCTCAGACGATCACTTTTGGTTCACGCTCTTCCATGAGATTGGGCATTTGATACTACATGGTGAAAGCCATCTCTTCCTCGAAGGCGCATCGCAAATTGCGTCCCATGACGAAGCCGAAGCCAACGAGTTTGCCGCGAATACACTAGTTCCTCCCGACGCTAGGAACGAGTTCATTCATATTAGGCAGAAGTTTAGCCTTGTAATGCGGTTCGCTAAAAGAGTGGGGGTGTCCCCCGGTATCGTCGTTGGTCAAATGCAAAAAGCTGGCATACTCAGGCATGATCAAATGAATTTCCTCAAGATTAGATACAACTGGCACCAGTTCGAGGAACTATCCTCTAAACGGTAGATATCTCTGGGGTGATTTTTGCCAGTTGCATAGGGAGTCCTCCATAACCTGCATCCCCAAATCCAGCGCCTGCCCCAATGTGACGACTTTGTCTGAAAGAACGCGGGCTGGAATTTTGGCGCTCGGATCTCCTTGAAATAGCAATTTCGCACCGAAAAGCGGCCCGCTTGCTCCGTTGAGATAGGGGCAAGGTGGTTCAATGTCGGCAATGCCTAGTTTGCCGAGCATCGTGAGCAAGTCGAATTTCGCAGTTCGTCCAAACTGGACTATCGTAGAAGATCGATACAGGGCGTCGAATAGCTGGAATCTATCGCCATTCGTATCACCCGTTTTATCGGCGATGAATTGTGCGAATCCTCGGTTTGCGCCAATCCAAAATATGTAACTATCGATAGTATCAGCCAAGTTATTTTGAGAATCTGGCCTCAAGCTCTCATATTTTCTGTGGTTTCCAAATGGAATTCCTCCAATACGTTCTGAATTCTCTTGAAACCATCGCCGAAATTCGTTTTGATTTGTGCTTGTCCTAAGCCACGTCCACTTCGGCCCCTCGCCCAGAGCCCCATAGACACGACGGGTAAGCTCCCACCGATGGCGAACGTGATAGCCGAAGTGAGTGGCAAGAAAGACCAGCCATCCAGCCTCATCGAGATCTCCTGCCTCTCTGTACAGAAATGCAGCTCTGATAGGGTCAAAAAGATCGTGCGCGGGGTCTAGGCGGCGTTGGTCGATGGGGCGCTCGCCAAGCCGCCGAACGAACTCGATTCGATGAAGACTATCGATCATCTGCCGCACGAGGCTCGATAGCGCATCTGGATGAGCGATTCCGGGAAGACGGTCCACGTTCGCCGAGAAAGCCTGCAAACCTTCCGAGATGCGCTTTGCTCGTTCAATGTCTTTTTGCCTCACTGGGCTGCCCTCTCCACGTCACCGCTCTCTGTCAACAGAACCAATTGCGCAGGACCTGCTTTAGGGGGCGCGATACGGCGGCGGATGTAGGTTGAGTAGAAAGGTGATGACATTGCTCTTCGAATATCAGCCACTTGCCGTAGCCCAGCCTCATCCCGAGAAGGCATGCCTTTTGTGATGGCGAAGATCGCCAACAAACGGACCAAATCGAGCCAATATGGATCAAGATCGGACGCTTTTTGAAGAGCGTCTTCAACTGCATTCCTTCTGTTTACCCGCAGATCGGACTCGATCTGTATAATCTTTAGAATAGAAGGCCAGGGATCAGAATCGGGCATAGCAGGCATTTCTTTTGTCGCTTGAACGCCTTCGTTCAAATACTTTCTTACTTTAGTTAGATCATTATTGTATACATGAAGGCTTCCGACCATGTGTTTATAAACCCCAAGACCAAGCCCTAGGTCGCGCGAAAGAATTTCCTGAATCATTGTGAATGCAAAAATATCATGGGAAAGGCCCATAAACGCATCGTTTGATCTCATTGAAACGATCAAATTTAACAGGCCGTCTCTTATTATAAACTGCATATTACAAGTACATGGCACATCTTTATAATTTCTCCGAATGTCACGTTGGTCAAATATTTGTATTACAGCCTGCCTGGACCATGGCTTTGATCTTAGTGTTGATCTTATTAAGTCGTATTGTGTTCGCGCGCCACCAAATATTCGCGGGCCATATGCGCCGCGCACCGAACCATCTCTTTCGGCGAATTCCCTATACATTGGAATATAGTACTCGATGCTCTCGACTCTGTCTGATCCAGACAGGTACCAAATTAGCTCCCCAAGGCCGCTAAATGCGTTTCCCTTCGCGTCCGTTCGACTAAGCCTCGTCCTAGGCTGCGACAGCTCCAAAACGACGCCCGCTAGCTCGATATTCGGCCCCTTCGTTGCATTGACATGGGTCTTGCTCTTGAGAACGGCCGAGAATGTCTTTGCCAGTAGGTCGTCTAGAGTTCGCGCTTTGAGATACATGATGATGCGGCTCGATCGCTGGAGATTCTCGGCGTGCAGTATCCAGACATTGCACGCATTGCGCATTACGCAAATGCCCGCCGTCGTTGCAATTGCCGAATCTCACTCTGGATCAGATAAGTGTCCGCGCTTCCCAGTATTCGAATGTCTGCTACTGGTGCTTTCCTAACGCCTACTCCGCCGCCTGCCGCGCCCCTTTCCCCTTCAATGGCCTTCTCTCCAGCACCTCCTTGAGGAACCTTGCGGTGTGGCCCTTGCCGATCCGCACGATATCCTCCGGCGTGCCTTGCGCCACCACTTCGCCGCCGCCGTCGCCGCCTTCCGGCCCCAGGTCGAGGATCCAGTCGGCGGTCTTGATGACCTCGAGGTTGTGCTCGATCACCACCACCGTGTTGCCCTGCTCGACCAGCTCGTGCAGCACCTCCATCAGCTTGGCGACGTCGTGGAAATGCAGGCCGGTGGTCGGCTCGTCCAGGATGTAGAGCGTGCGGCCGGTGGCGCGCTTGGAGAGCTCCTTGGAGAGCTTGACGCGCTGCGCCTCGCCGCCTGACAGGGTCGTCGCCTGCTGGCCGACATGGACATAGCCGAGCCCGACGCGGGCCAGCGTCTCCATCTTGTCGCGGATCGAGGGCACGGCCTTGAACAGGGTGCGGGCCTCCTCGACCGACATGTCGAGCACATCGGCGATCGACTTGTCGCGGTATTTCACCTCGAGCGTCTCGCGGTCGTAGCGCTTGCCCTTGCAGACGTCGCAGGTGACGTAGACGTCGGGCAGGAAGTGCATCTCGATCTTGATGACGCCGTCGCCCTGGCAGGCTTCGCAGCGGCCACCCTTGACGTTGAACGAAAAGCGGCCGGGCTGGTATCCGCGCGCCTTGGCTTCCGGCAGGCCGGCGAACCATTCGCGGATCGGCGTGAAGGCGCCGGTATAGGTCGCGGGGTTCGAGCGCGGCGTGCGGCCGATCGGCGACTGGTCGATGTCGATGACCTTGTCGAGATGCTCCATGCCCTCGATGCGCTCATGCGGGGCAGGGTGCTCGATCGAGCCGTTGAGCTTGCGCGCCACCGCCTTGTAGAGCGTGTCGATCACCAGCGTCGACTTGCCGCCGCCTGAGACGCCGGTGATGCAGGTGAAGAGCCCGAGCGGGATCTCGACCGAGACGTCCTTGAGGTTGTTGCCGCGGGCGCCGACGATTTTCAGCGCGCGGCCCCTGGTGGGCTTGCGGCGCTTGGCCGGGATCGCGACGCTCATCTCGCCGGTGAGGTATTTGCCGGTGAGCGAGTTCGGGTCGTCCAGAATGTCCTGCGGCGTGCCCTTGGCGACGATCTCGCCGCCATGGATGCCGGCGCCGGGGCCGACATCGACGACATAGTCGGCGGTCATGATCGCGTCCTCGTCATGCTCCACGACGATGACGGTGTTGCCGAGGTCGCGCAGGCGCCGGAGCGTGCCGAGCAGGCGCTCGTTGTCGCGCTGGTGCAGGCCGATCGAGGGCTCGTCCAGCACATAGAGCACGCCGGTCAGGCCCGAGCCGATCTGCGAGGCGAGGCGGATGCGCTGGCTCTCGCCGCCCGAGAGCGTGCGCGAGCCGCGCGCCAGCGTTAGGTATTCCAGCCCGACATCGAGCAGGAAGGTCAGCCGGTCGCGGATCTCCTTGAGGATGCGGACCGCGATCTCGTTCTGCTTGGCGTTGAGATGGCGCGGCAGCTCGGAGACCCAGGCGAGCGCGTCCTTCACCGAAAGCCGCGAGACCTCGCCGATATGCCGGGCGGCGATCTTCACCGCCAGCGCCTCGGGCTTCAGCCGGAAGCCATCGCAGGCGGCGCAGGGGGTCTCGGACATGAAGCGGCCGATCTCCTCGCGGGCCCAGTCGCTCTCGGTCTCCTTCCAGCGCCGCTCCATATTGGTGATGACGCCCTCGAAGGGTTTTTTCACCTCATAGGCGCGCAGTCCGTCGTTGTAGGCCATGCGCACGGGTTCCTGGCCTGTGCCGAACAGGATGGCGTCGCGGGCGCTCTGCGGCAGCTCGGACCAGGGTTTGGTCATCGAGAAGCCGAAATGCCGGGCGAGCGCCTCCAGCGTCTGGCCGTAATAGGGCGAGGTCGACTTGGCCCAGGGCGCGATCGCGCCCTTCTTCAGGCTGAGCGAATCGTCCGGCACGATCATGTTCGGGTCGATGCGCATCTCGTGGCCAAGACCGTCACAGGTCGGGCAGGCGCCGAAGGGATTGTTGAATGAAAAGAGCCGGGGCTCGATCTCGGGAATGGTGAAGCCGGAGACCGGGCAGGCGAATTTCGAGGAGAAGGTGACGCGCTTGGCCTCGCCGTTCTCCTCTTTCTCGTCGGCATATTCGAAGACGGCGATGCCGTCGGCGAGGTCGAGCGCCTGCTCGAGCGAGTCGGCGAGGCGGGCGCCGAGATCGGGGCGGATGACGATGCGGTCGACCACCACGTCGATGTCGTGCTTGAACTTCTTGTCGAGCGCCGGCGCATCCGGGATCTCGTAGAACTCGCCATTGACCTTGACGCGCTGGAAGCCGCGCTTCAGCCAATCGGCCAGCTCCTTGCGGAACTCGCCCTTGCGGCCGCGCACGACCGGCGCCAGCAAATAGCCGCGAGTCTTCTCCGGCAGCTCGATCAGCCGGTCGACCATCTGCTGCACGGTCTGGCTCTCGATCGGCAGGCCGGTCACTGGGGAATAGGGCACGCCGGCCCGCGCCCAGAGCAGGCGCATATAGTCGTGGATCTCGGTGACGGTGCCGACGGTCGAGCGCGGGTTCTTCGAGGTCGTCTTCTGCTCGATCGAGATCGCCGGAGAGAGCCCGTCGATCTGGTCGACATCGGGCTTCTGCATCATCTCGAGGAACTGGCGGGCATAGGCCGAGAGGCTCTCGACATAGCGACGCTGACCTTCCGCATAGATCGTGTCGAAGGCGAGCGACGACTTGCCGGAGCCCGACAGGCCGGTGAAGACCACGAGCTTGTCGCGCGGAATCGCGAGGTCGATGTTCTTCAGATTGTGCTCGCGCGCGCCGCGCACGGAGATGACGCGCGCGTTCGGGTCGGCCGCGCGGTTGCGGTCGAACATGTCCTCGAGCGAGGCGGCTTGTTCAGCAAGGGTCGTCTTGCGGGCCATGGGGCGTCCGTTCGGATGAAGGCGTAGAGATAGGGCAAATGCCGGGCCATGCCAGCCTCGCGGCGGTCTGGCGGACATGATTACCACGCAGCCGGACCAAGCTGCTGTCTTTCTCCTGACAATCAGCGTCAGGAGTAGCGCGGCAGGGAGCCGCAAAGATGACGCCGGGGACGCGGCGCTATTCTTCGGCTGCGGTGTCCAGAGGCGCGGGCCGCGCGAAGCGCAGCTTCAGCATGAGCGCCGCTGCCAGCATCGCGCAGGCGAGCGCGACCGAGAGGCTGAGCGCCCCGATCTCGCCATAGCGGCGGATGACGAGCGCATAGACGATGGGGGCGGTGGCGGAGAGGATGAAGCTCGGCGCCAGCAGCTTGCCGACGAAGGCGCCGTAGCTGGCATGGTCGAACAGGACCAGCGGCAGCGTCCCGCGGGTGATGGTCAAGAGGCCGTTGCCGGCGCCATAGCCGAAGACGAAGGCCAGCGCGATCCATGGCGACAGCCCGGCGAACAGGCTGCCGAGAAAGCAGACCGGCAGCAGCAGGCAGGCGAGGACATTGAGGGTCAGCGGCGGCAGGCGCCGGCCGAACAGGACCTCGCAGAGCCGCGCCAGTGATTGCCCGATGCCCTGCGCCGTGGCGATCCAGACCGAAACGGAAGCGGCGATCCCCAGGCCCGCGAGAATGCCGATCATATGGGCCGACATCCCGGCATTCAGGAAGTTCGCCAGCGTGGTGAGCGTCGCGTAGAGGATGCCGCCGGTCACGACATCGCTGCGGCTGACGGCGAGCGGACGCAGTTCCGGCACCGAGGCCGAGGGCTCTGGCCGGACATAGCGGCTGCTCGGCAGCGCCCGGTGCAGCGGGATGGTGAGCAGCGCGAAGCCGGCATAGGCAATGAGCGCGCCGCGCCAGCCGAGAAACTCCGCGAGCAGATGGCCGAGTGGCCAGAACACGGTGGAGGCCAGTCCGCCGAGCAATGTGATCTGGGCGATCGGCCGCCGCGCTCCGGGGCCGCCGATGCGCGCGAGCGCCGCGAAGGCGGCGTCATAGAGCGACAGCCGCATCGAGAGGCCGAGGCAGAGCCAGGCGGCATAATAGGCTGGAACGGAATGGGACAGGGCGAGGCCGACGCAGCCGACCGCATTCAGCAGCGCGCCCGCCGTCATCACGCGAACGCCGCCATGGCGATCGATCAGGCGGCCGGCGAGCGGCGAGGTCAGGCCCATGACGATCAGCGCGGCCGAGAGGCCGCCATAGACGATGGCGCGCGACCAGCCGAGCTCCCCGATGATGAGAGGTCCGAAGCTGCCGATCAGATAATAGGTGATGCCCCAGGAAATCAGCTGCGACAGGCCGAGACAGACGATCGTACGAGGCGGAATCACGGCAAGGCCTTGGATGGGGCAGGGCGAGCCGGAGACTCGGACCGCGCCAGCGGACGAATGATGGTGCTCCGTTTCCGGCGATAAAAGAAGCTTTTGAATTTTATGCGCAGCATGAGAAATTCTTTGGTATGCGCGACCTCAATCTCGACCATCTCCGCAGCTTCTGCGACGTCATCGCGCTCGGCAGCTTCTCGGCCGCGGCCGAGAAGCTGGGCCTGAGCCAGCCGGCGGTGAGCCTGCAGATCCGCCAGCTCGAACGTCGACTTGGCGTGACCCTGATCGAGCGCGTCGGGCGCCGGGCAAAGCCAACGGCCGCAGGCGCCGAGCTTCTCGGCCATGCCGGGCAAATCGAGGCGGCGGTCTCGGCTGCCCTCGACGGGGTGGCGCGGCATGCGACGGGTGCCATGGGGCGGGTGCGGCTCGGCACGGGCGCGACGGCCTGCATCTTCCTGCTGCCGCCGATCCTGCGCGACCTGCGCCAGCGCTTCCCGACGCTCGAGATCACCGTCAGCACCGGAAACACCAGCGATATCGTCAAGGCGGTCGACGAGAACCTGATCGATGTCGGGTTGGTCTCGCTGCCCGCCTCGGGCCGTATCCTCGAGATCACGCCGGTCCTCGACGACGAATTCGTGGTGATCGCACCGCCGGAAATGGCGCTGCCGGCCCGCGTCACGGCGGCGGCGCTGGCGAGCCTGCCGGTGCTGCTGTTCGAGCCCGGCGGCAATACGCGCCGGATCGCCGATGAATGGTTCGCGCGCAGCGGCGTCAGCCTGAAGCCGGTCATGTCGCTCGGCAGCGTCGAGGCGATCAAGGAGCTGGTCGGCGCGGGCCTCGGTTGCGCCGTGCTGCCGGGCATGGCGGTGCGGACGGCGAAGGACCGGGGCGCGCTCGCGGTCCGTCCGCTCTCGCCGCGGCTTCACCGCAAGCTCGCCGTCGTCATTCGCCGCGACAAGCCGCTGCATCGCGGCCTGCGGGAGACCGTCAAGGCGCTGAAGGCGCTGGCTGATGCCGGTCGCTTGGCGGAGGTTGTGGACTGAAGCGTAGCCGCCACAAATCGGCCGCATCGCCGCTTATCCTCGGCAGGATGAGCATGTTCACGCGCATCGTCGCCTCGACGCTGTTCCGAAATCGCTGAGGCGGGGCCGACGGCCCCGGCGCTCACGCGCCTCCAGCTTCTTCCGATTTCCCGGCTTCGCCTGCCTTTCTGGCAGAGCGGGAGCCTGTGCTCAGGTGAATCCACCATGCCTCATATCGATGCCGCGCGCGCGCTCAGCGACGCGCAGATCCAGCATTTCATCGAAAACGGCTTCGTTAAGATCGACGCCGCCTTTCCGCGCGAACTTGCGGAGCAGGGCCGCGCGATCCTCTGGCGCGACAGCGGCTGCGACCCGGACGATCCGGCGAGCTGGGCGAAGCCGGTGATCCGACTCGGACATTATGCCGATGCGCCGTTCCGCGCGGCCGGCAATACGCCAATCCTGCACGCGGCCTATGACCGGCTCGTCGGGCCGGGGCGCTGGCGCAAGCCCGGCGCGCTCGGCACCTTCCCGGTCCGCTTCCCGTCGCCGGACGACCCGGGCGATGCCGGCTGGCATGTCGATGTCAGCTTCGGGCTGGAGAATCTCGACTTCCTGTCCTGGCGGGCCAATGTCCGCTCGAAGGGCAGGGCGCTCCTGATGCTATTCCTGTTCTCCGATGTCGGGGAACGCGACGCTCCGACGCGCATCCGCATCGGCTCTCATCGCGAGATCGCGCGGCAGCTCGCGCCGGCGGGCGAGGAGGGGCTGTCGCTGCGGGAGCTGGCGGCGAACGGCTTCGACGAGACGGCGGATTGCCCGGAGGTCGCGGCGGTGGGCGAGGCCGGCACCGTCTATCTCTGCCACCCATTCCTGGTGCATTCGGCGCAGTCGCATCGCGGGACGCGGCCGCGCTTCATGGCCCAGCCGCCGCTGCTGCCGGCCGAACCACTGGTGTTGGAGCGGGCGGATGGCGCCCATTCGCCGGTCGAGCAGGCGATCAGGCTGGCGCTGCGCTGAAGAGTGACGGCTCGGCTTCCGCTTGCCAGCCGCAGGGTCTAAGAGCCTCGCGACGAAGCCGAATGGCGAGGGCGAGCCTGTCATGATCGAAGCGGAACTCCGCAAACTCACCATCCTGCCGCCGGCGGGGCCGCTGCGCGGGCGGGTGACGCCACCCGGCTCGAAATCGATCACCAACCGGGCCCTGCTGGTGGCGGCGCTGGCCAAGGGCACGAGCCGGCTCTCCGGCGCGCTGAAGAGCGACGACACCCGCTACATGGCGCAAGCGCTCAGGGCGATGGGCGTCGCCGTCGAGGAGCCGGATGCAACCAGCTTCGTCGTCACCGGCGAAGGGCGCCTGCGCGCGCCGGCCGGGCCGCTCTTCCTCGGCAATGCCGGCACCGCGACGCGCTTCCTCACCGCCGCGGCGGCGCTGGTCGAGGGCCGCGTCGTCGTCGATGGCGACGAGCACATGCGCAAGCGGCCGATCGCGCCGCTGGTCGTGGCGCTGCGTGCGCTCGGTGTCGCGGCGGAGGCACTGACCGGCTGCCCGCCGGTGACGATCGCGGGGCAGGGCGGGCTCAATGGCGGCCGGGTCGAGGTCGATGCCGGCCTCTCCAGCCAATATGTCTCGGCCCTGCTGATGGCGGGCGCCTGCGGGCGCAGGCGGGTCGAGGTCGCGCTCACCGGCCAGGGCAGCGGCGAGATCGGCGCGCGCGGCTATGTCGACCTGACGCTGGCGACGATGGCCGCCTTCGGCGCCGAGGTCTCGCAGCCGGATGCGGCGACCTGGCGGATCGAGCCGACCGGATATCGCGCCGCCGACTACCTGATCGAGCCTGACGCCTCGGCCGCGACCTATCTCTGGGCGGCGGAGGTGTTGACCGGCGGCGCGATCGACCTCGGCGTGCCGGCGGGGGCCTTCACCCAGCCCGACGCGAGGGCGCATGCGCTGATCGCCGCCTTCCCGCATCTGCCGGCCGAGATCGACGGCTCACAGATGCAGGACGCCGTGCCGACGCTCGCCGTGCTCGCTGCCTTCAACGAGACGCCAGTGCGCTTCACCGGCATCGCCAATTTGCGCGTCAAGGAATGCGACCGGGTGGCGGCGCTGGCCCAGGGCCTGGCGCGGATCAGGCCGGGGCTCGGGACCGAGGAAGGCGACGACCTCCTCGTCGCCTCCGACCCTTCGCTCGCCGGCCGGACCCTGCCGGCCGAGATCGACAGCTTCGCCGACCACCGCATCGCGATGAGCTTTGCGCTGGCGGGCCTGAAGATCGGCGGGATCACCATTCTCGATCCCGGCTGCGTGGCCAAGACCTATCCGGACTACTGGCGCGCGCTGGGATCGCTCGGGGTGAGGTTCGAGGGCGAGCTGCCGTGAGACACCGGGCACTGCCGTCATTGCGAGGAGCGTAAGCTCCGAAGCAATCCAGGGGGAGTGCGCGAACCTCCTGGATTGCTTCGCTGCGCTCGCAATGACGGGAGCCGACTGAGCCCACATTATCACGGGGACAACTCCCGCTTTTGCGCTTGAACAAAACAGGAACATCGTTGATAGTGCCGCCGTCGGGCGCTAGGGTCCGGCTCCGGTCGCCGATCGGATTTGCAGATGTGCGCAGGAAATGGAGCCTCTCATGGCTGGTAGCGTCAACAAGGTCATTCTGGTCGGCAATCTCGGGCGCGATCCCGAGGTGCGTCGCCTCGGCAGCGGCGAGCCGGTCGTTAATCTGCGGATCGCCACCTCCGAGAGCTGGCGCGACAAGCAGACCGGCGAGCGCAAGGAGAAGACCGAGTGGCACTCGGTCGTGATCTTCAACGAGAATCTCGCGAAGATCGCCGAGCAGTATCTGAAGAAGGGCTCGAAGATCTATGTCGAGGGCCAGCTCCAGACCCGCAAATGGCAGGACCAGTCCGGCGTCGAGAAATACACGACCGAGATCGTGCTGCAGCGCTTCCGCGGCGAGTTGACCATTCTCGACAGCCGCGGCCAGGGCGGCTCGGACGAATATGGCGAGGGCGGCGGCGCGGTCGAGGATCGCTCCGGCGGCGGCTCCTTCGGGCGCTCGAGCCCGATGGGCGGTGGCGGCGGTTCGCGCCAGCCCCAGCCGGCGACATCGGGTGGCGGACGCTCGTCGAGCACCAACCTCGACGACGATATTCCGTTCTAGGGCGAGACGTTTCCGTCATCGCGAGGAGCGTCAGCGACGACGCGATCCAGGGCGTGGAGCGAGACCTCCTGGATTGCTTCGCTGCGCTCGCAATGACGGGTGGACGGACAGACTAGCCAAACCGTCATTCCGGGGCAGGCCGCAGGCCTGAGCCCGGAACCCAGAACCGCTGACGCTGATCGGAGGCCGCTGTGCCTGTCCGGTGAGGCCAGTGTTTCTGGGTTCCGGGCTCGCTGCTGCGCAGCGCCCCGGAATGACAGTTTGACCTCGCCGTCAACCGCGATGAGCGGCTTCGATCTTGGCGATGTCGATCTTGCTCATCTTCATCATCGCCTGCATCACCCGGCCGGCCTTCACCGGATCCGGGTCGGAGTTCAGTTCCAGCAGGATCCGCGGCGTGACCTGCCAGGAGACGCCGAAGCGGTCCTTGAGCCAGCCGCACTGGCTGTGCTTGCCGCCGCCCTCGACCAGCTTCTCCCAGTAGTAGTCGACCTCGGCCTGATCGCCGCATTCGATCAGGAAGGAGACCGCTTCGTTGAACCTGAAATGCGGCCCGCCATTCATCGCGATGAACTCCACGCCGTCGAGCTCGAAGGAGGCGGTGAGCACGCTGCCCTGCGGCGCCGGCCCGGCATCGCCGCAACGCATGACCTTGCCGGCCTTCGCCTTCTTGAAGACCGAGACATAGAAGGCGACGGCCTCTTCGGCCTGGTTGTCGAACCACAGGAATGGGGTGATCTTCTGCATGACGTCCTCCGGTTGGGATGCGGCCGAGCCGACGGGCTGAGCCTGATGGTCGTGGCTTGATATCGTTCGCGTCGATGACGTGGTTCAGGCGGCTCGCTTCGTCCCGGCGAGCAGGGTGTCGAGATTGGCGTAGCTGGCGGCGACGCCGTCCTTCATGCCGCTGGCGAGCGCCCCGTCGCGGGCCTCGCGGGAGGAATAGAGCACCGTCACCGCGAGCTCGGTCTTGCCGGCACGCTCGCTGAGCACGAGGGTCGCCAGCGCCTCGCCGCCGGTCCAGTCCTGGTCGAAGATCTCGGTGCGGACGATGCGCTCGGGCGCTGCGATCTCGCGGAAGACGCCGCCCATGCCCATCTCGGCGCCGTCCGGGCCGTGCCAGAGATGGCGGAAGGCGCCGCCGACCCTGAAATCGGCCTCGCACTCGGCGAGCGACCAGCCCGGAGGGCCGCTGAGCCAGCGCTTCAGCAGCTCGGGCCGGTGCATCGCCTCGAAGACCAGCGCGCGCGGCGCGTCGAAGATGCGGGTCATCCGGATCTCGCGCTCGCTCGGCGTCGTCACGCTCAGGGCGGGTGTGGTCGTCATTCTGTCTCTCCCTGTCTGCTTGCGGCGGTCTTGGCTGCGTCCGCCTTCATCTCGTCGAGCAAGGCGTCGAGGCGCTGAAAGGTTCCTTCCCAGAACTGGCGATAGCTCTCGAGCCAGCGATTGGCCTCGGCGAGCGCCTGGGGCTCCAGCCGACAGGGGCGGCGCTGGGCGTCCCGCCCGCGCGAGATCAGCCCGGCGCGCTCCAGCATCTTGAGATGTTTGGAGATCGCCGGCTGGCTCATCGCGAAGGGCTGCGTGAGCTCGGTCACCGAAGCCTCGCCCAAAGCCAGCCGGGCGAGGATGGCCCGGCGCGTCGGATCGGCGAGCGCGGCGAAGGTGGCGTCGAGACGTCCGGAAGGGGACATTAAATACCCTATTGGTTATATAACAATCAGGTTATGCAATGGGAGAGCCACGCCTGTCAAGCGGTGCCATGCGGGTGGAGCATTCCGCCCAAGGCGGCGCGATCCTTGTGCGTCAGGCGGCTTCGGGGTTAAGAGCGGCGCCATGAGCACCACCGACTCCGCCGCCGCAGCGCTCTCCGTCTGGATCGCGCTCGAAAGTCCCACCCGCCACCTTCCCGGCGTCAACGGCATGATGGACCTCGTCGCGAAGGAGGTCGAAGGCCTGCCGATCGCGGTGGAGCGCCTGCCGGGGCGGGACGGCCTCGGCGATGCGCTGATCCTGCGGGCCGGGCTCGACAATGGCGAGAAGGCCGTCAGCCTGATGTCGCATCTCGACACGGTCCACCCGGTCGGGACCAGCGCCAAGGAACTGCCGGTCAGGATCGAGGGCGACAGGCTCTACGGGCCGGGCGTCTACGACATGAAGGGCGGCGCCTGGCTGGCGCTGCAGGCCTTCAAGGAGGTCGCCAAGGCGGGTTCGGCCAAGCGACCGCTCGTCTTCCTGTTCACGCCGGACGAGGAGATCGGCTCGCCGACGACGCGCGGCGTGATCGAGGATATCGGCCGGCAATCGACCGCAGTGCTGGTCACCGAGCCGGCGCGCGAGGGCGGCAGGATCGTCACGGCCCGCAAGGGCGTCGGGCGCTTCGAGGTCAAGCTCGAAGGCCGGCCGGCGCATTCCGGCTCGCGCCATGCCGATGGGCGCAGCGCCATCCGCGAGGCGGCGCACCAGATCCTGGCGATCGAGGGCATGACCGATTATGCACGGGGCATCACCACATCGGTCGCGCTGATCGGCGGCGGCACGGCGGCCAACGTCATTCCCCAGCATGCCTGGTTCAGCGTCGACATGCGCGTCACCACCGTCGCCGACGGCAAGATGATGGAGAACCGCATTTTAGGCCTCGCTCCGCGCGATCCCGATGTCAGGCTGACCATCACCGGCGGCATGAACCGCCCGCCCTATGAGAAGTCGGAGTCGGTTGCCGCCCTGTTCGAGACGGCGCGCGGCGTCGCGGCCGGGATCGGGCTCGACCTGCAGGACTGCCCGATGACGGGCGGTGGTTCCGACGGCAATTTTACCGCCGCGCTCGGCGTGCCGACGCTGGACGGCCTCGGCATCGACGGGAACGGTGCCCATACGCTGCAGGAATATGCGCTGATCTCCTCGATCGCGCCGCGCCGGGCCCTGATCAAGGGATTGCTCGAGGCGGTGTGAGCCGGCTCCCTCCTTCTCCCCTCGGGGGAGAAGGTGTCTGCGAAGCAGACGGATGAGGGCAGCGCGGCCGGATGAGTGGAGTGGTATCGTCGTCGAACCGTCCTTCCCTCATCCGTCAGCGCTTCGCGCTGCCACCTTCTCCCCCGAGGGGAGAAGGAAAGAGAGCCTCTTCCGTTAGCCGGCCAAATCCGCTCTGATCCTTCCAAGGCCGCCTGACGGCCGTTCTCGGGAAGGGAAACGGGCATGAAGAACTGGATCGCGGGCGCCCTTGGCGCTGCTTGCATGATGGTGGCGGGAATGGCGTCGGCGCAGGACCTGATGGTCGAGAAGAAGGTCTTCGAGCTGCCGAGCTTCACAACGCAGTCCGGCCGCACGCTGAAGAACGTCAAGGTCGGCTGGGAGAGCTACGGCACGCTCAACGCCGACAAGTCCAACGCGATCCTGATCTGCCATTTCTTCTCGGGTAATTCACACGCCGCCGGGAAATATGCGGCCGCGGACGCGGCGCCCGGCTATTGGGACGCGATCGTCGGCCCCGGCAAGGCGATCGACACCAACAGGTATTTCGTCCTGTCCTCCGATACGCTGGTCAATCTCAACACCGGCGATCCCAAGACCACGACCACCGGCCCGGCCTCGCTCGATCCCGATACCGGCAAGCCCTATGCGCTCGATTTTCCGATCGTCACCGTCGGCGATTTCGTCAATGTCCAGAAGGCGTTGGTCGAGAGTCTTGGCATCAAGAAGCTGGCGCTGGTCACTGGTCCCTCGATGGGCGCGCTGCAGACCTGGGAATGGGCTGCGAGCCATCCCGAGATGGTCGCCAAGGCGATGCCGGTGATCGGCGCGGCCGAGGCCGATGCGCAGCTCATCGCCTGGCTCGACGTCTGGGCGGCGCCGATCCTGGTCGATCCGAACTGGAACAAGGGCGACTATTACGGCAAGACGCCGCCGAATGCCGGCCTCGCCAAGGCGCTGGCAGTGGTGACGTTGCAGGCCAATCACGGTGACTGGACCAACGGTACTTTCGGCCGGCGCGCCGCCAAGGAAGGCGAGGAGCCGGGCAAGGCTCTTAGCAACCGCTTCCAGGTCCAGAGCATCCTGGACAATGCCGGCGAGGCGCGCGCAAAAGTCTCCGACGCCAACCATTTCCTCTATCTGGTCAAGGCCAACCAGACCTTCGCGGCCGGCGGCAAGTCGCTCACTGAGGGCGCGGCAAAAATCAAGGCGCCGGTGCTGATGATCACCCAGCCGAAGGATCTGGTCTTCACCACCGATACGATCGGCAAGACCGCCGAGGCGATGAAGCAGGCCGGAGTCGATCTGACCCATATCACGATCCAGGGCACGCGCGGCCATCTCGACGGCGTGATCTCGATGAAGCAGGCGGAAGGCGCGATCCGGACCTTCCTGGAGAAGTGAGGCTAAGCCTTGAGCGCGCATCGCGTCTCGCTGCGGGAGATCACAGCCGAGACCGTGCGCTCCATCTGCGCGCTGGAGCCCCATGACGGCCAAAGGGGCTTCGTTGCGCCGAACGCGCTCTCGATCGCCCAGGCCTATTTCAATCGCGCTGCAGAATTCCGGGCCGTCTATGCCGGCGAGACGGCCGTCGGCTTCATCATGTGGCGCCCGGGCGAAGCGGACGATGCCTGCGTTCTTTGGCGCTTCATGATCGACAAGGGCGGGCAGGGCAAAGGCCATGGCCGGGCGGCCCTGCAGCTCTGGTTCGAGAGGCTGCGGTCGCAGGGGATCAAGACGGTGCGGACGAGCTATGTCGCCGGCGATGCGGGGCCGCACGGCTTCTATCTCGCCCAGGGCTTCAAGGATACGGGTGCGCAACTGCCGAATGGCGAATGGCTGATGGAGCTCGCGATCTAGCGTCCTTGACGATAACGGACCCCGGCTGACGAAGCTCGGCGCTACGCCTCTGCCGGCCGCCGGGACAAGCGGCGGTCCAGCCAGAGCAGGGCGAAGCCGGCGGCGATGAAGCCGGCGGCCATGACGAGAGCGGTGACCACCACGGGGTGCCAGCCGAGCCGGCCGATGTTCATGAAGGGATAGGCGTAAACCCCTTCCCATGCGGCGCGCGCGAACGCATAGGCGAAATAGACCGCCGGCAGGAGCGTCCACCACAGAGGATCGGCACGGCGAAGCCCACCTTTCGGGGCGAAGAGCAGCCAGAACAGCGGGACGAGGATTGGCGCCACGACATGCAGAAGCTGATCGGCGAGCTTGTCGCCGCCGCTGAGCTCGAGCATGCCGCGCAGCAGAAGCGCATAGACGATCCCGACGAGCATCATCGCGACCGTCACCCCGCCGAGCCTCGCGGGGGAGGCGAAGTCCGATCGGCCGAGCGCTGCGCCTGCCAGCACGATCGCCGTCAGAAGATTGGCGATGACGGTGAAGTAGCGCAGCATGATCCAGAGCGTTTCCGGCCAGGTTCCGACCCGCGAAAGGCTGGCATTGAACTGGACGACCAGCCCCCAGCCTATGATCAGCGCGACCACGCCCGCCATGGCCCGCGTCGTCCCCGACAGATCGCTCATCATCCGCCCCTGACCACCGCGCTCACGCCGTCGATCACGAACTGCACGGCGAGCGCGGCGAGGATCACGCCGAGCAGACGGGTCAGCACCACATTGCCGGTGACGCCGAGAAGGCGCGCGATCGGCGTCGCCAGGAAGAAAGTCACGAGACAGGACAGGATCACCAGGCCGCAGATCAGCGCCAGCGAGCCGAGCATGGCGAGGTTGCCGTCGGCGCGGCCGGCGAGCAGCATCATCGCGGTCAGCGCGCCCGGGCCCGCCATCAGCGGGATGGCGAGCGGGAAGGCGGCGACGTTGCGGATGTGATCCTGGGTGATCGCGATCTCGGCGGTCGCCTGTTTGCGCTCGTTGCGGCGCTCGAAGACCATCTCGAACGAGATCCAGAACAGCAGGAGCCCGCCGGCGATGCGGAAGGCCGGCAGCGAGACGCCGAGCGCCTTCAGCACGACGTCGCCGGCCAGGCCGAAGAAAGCCATGATGCAGAAGGCAATGATGCAGGCGCGCAGCGCGACCTGTCTCCGTTCGTCGCTCGACATGCCGCGGGTCAGCGACAGGAAGATCGGCGCAAGCCCCGGCGGGTCGAGCGTGACCAGGAGCGTGACCAGCGCGGAAGTGAGATATTCCAGGAACATAAGGCGAGCTTAGCCATGCCGCGGGCCCCGCGTCACGCGCCAAAGATGGCGGGATTGTGGAGGGGCTGCGAAAGAGAGTCAGAAACCTCCCTTAAAGCATTGATATAAACGGGTTTTATTTTCTCTGGATGGCGCCCTCTTTTGCTGGCTTCGCAGCGCGGAATCGGGTAGCCAGAAGCCTGAAAAATCGTAGGAATCGGGACCCCATCCCTTGAGCGAAGACGACAGCAACGACCCCCGCGACGGACAGCCGGACGAGCCGCATTTCGGCGGCGACATCAAGCCAATCGCGATCACCGACGAGATGAAGAAGAGCTATCTCGATTACGCCATGAGCGTGATCGTGAGCCGCGCTCTTCCCGACGTGCGCGACGGATTGAAGCCGGTGCACCGGCGCATCCTGTTCTCGATGCACGAGAACAAGAACCTGCCCGACCGGCCCTATACCAAATGCGCCCGCATCGTCGGCGACACGATGGGTAAATACCATCCGCACGGCAATCTCGCGGTCTATGACGCGCTGGTGCGCATGGCGCAGGACTTCTCGCTGCGCCTGCCGCTGATCGACGGCCAAGGCAACTTTGGCTCGATGGACGGCGATTCCGCCGCGGCCGATCGTTACACCGAGGCGCGGCTCGACAAGGCGGCGATGCCGCTGCTCGAGGACCTGGACCTCGACACCGTCAATTTCCAGCCGAACTATGACGGCAAGGAGCACGAGCCGACCGTCCTGCCGGCGCGCTACCCGAACCTGCTCGTCAACGGCGCCGGCGGCATCGCCGTCGGCATGGCGACCAATATCCCGCCGCATAATCTCGGCGAGGTGATCGACGCCTGCGTCGCGCTGATCGACGATCCCGAGCTCTCGATCGACGACCTGATCGAGATCGTGCCCGGCCCGGATTTCCCGACCGGCGCCTCGATCATGGGCAAGAGCGGCATCCATTCGGCTTATCATACCGGGCGCGGCTCGATCGTGATGCGCTCTAAGACCCATATCGAGGAGCTGCGCAAGGAGCGTGAGGCGATCATCGTCACCGAGGTTCCCTATCAGGTGAACAAGGCCTCGATGGTCGAGAAGATCGCCGATCTCGTCCGCGAGAAGCGGATCGAGGGCATCGCCGACCTGCGCGACGAATCCAGCCGCGAGGGCGTGCGCGTCGTCATCGAGGTCAAGCGCGACGCCATGGCCGACGTGGTGCTCAACCAGCTCTACCGCTACACGCCGCTGCAGACCTCGTTCGGCGCCAATATGGTGGCGCTGAACGGCGGCCGGCCGGAGGTGCTGAACCTCAAGGACTTCATCTCGGCCTTCGTCGAGTTCCGCGAGGAGGTCGTCTCCAGGCGCACGCGCTACCTCCTGAACAAGGCGCGCGAGCGGGCCCATGTGCTCTGCGGCCTTGTCACCGCCGTCGCCAATATCGACGAGGTCATTCGCCTGATCCGCACGGCGCCGACGCCGGCGGCGGCGCATGAATCACTGATGGCGCGCGACTGGCCGGCCGAGGACATCGCGCCGCTGATCGCGCTGGTCGACGATCCGCGCCACCCGATGAACGCCGACGGCACCTATCGGCTGTCGGATGCGCAGGCCAAGGCGATCCTGGAACTGCGCCTGGCCCGCCTGACGGCTCTCGGCCGCGACGAGATCGGCGAGGAACTGTCCAAGCTCGCGACCGAGATCGCCGACTATCTCGACATCCTGCGCTCGCGCGCCCGCATCCAGTCGATCATCAAGACCGAGCTCACCGAGGTGAAGGACGCCTTCGCCACGCCGCGCCGGACCGTGATCCATGAATGGGGCTCCGATCTCGACGACGAGGACCTGATCGCGCGCGAGGACATGGTCGTGACCGTGTCCCATGCCGGCTATATCAAGCGCGTGCCGCTCTCGACCTATCGGGCGCAGCGCCGCGGCGGCAAGGGCCGCTCGGGCATGTCGACCCGCGAGGAGGATTTCGTCACCCGGCTCTTCGTCGCCGACACGCATACGCCGATCATCTTCTTCTCCTCGCTGGGCCAGGCCTACAAGGAGAAGGTCTGGCGGCTGCCGCTTTCGGCGCCCAATGCGCGCGGAAAATTCCTCAACAACATGCTGCCGCTGGACAAGGACGAGCGCATCACCACGGTAATGCCGCTGCCGGAGGACGAGGAGAGCTGGGACCGGCTCGACGTGATGTTCGCGACCCGGACCGGCAATGTCCGCCGCAACAAGCTTTCCGACTTCGTCCAGGTCAACCGCAACGGCAAGATCGCGATGAAGCTCGACGAGGGCGATTCCATCGTCGACGTGCAGATCTGCTCCGAGCATGACGACGTGCTGCTGACGACGGCCGGCGGCCAGTGCATCCGCTTCGCCGTGCCGGAGGTGCGCGTCTTCAAGGGCCGCGATTCGACCGGCGTGCGCGGCATCAACCTGGGCAAGGGCGACGAGGTGATCTCGCTCGCGATCCTCAAGCATCTCGATGCGACGCCGGACGAGCGCGCAACCTATCTGAAGGACGCCGCCGCAGCCCGCCGGGCCATCAGCGGCGAGGCTGAGGACGTCGAGGCGGCAGCACCGGCAGGCGAGGGCGAGGAGACCACGGGGGAGGTCGAGCTCGGCGCCAAGCGGCTCGAAATGCAGCTCGCCGAGCAGTTCATCCTCACCGTTTCCGAAAAGGGCTACGGCAAGCGCAGCTCGTCCTTCGAGTACCGGGTGACCGGGCGCGGCGGCAAGGGCATCGTCGCCATGGTCGTCAACGAGCGCAACGGCAAGCTGATCGCCTCCTTCCCGGTCATCGACAGCGACCAGATCATGCTCGTCACCGATGGCGGGCAGGTCATCCGCGTCCCGGTCGACAAGGGACCGGACAACCGCATCCGCATCGCCGGGCGCTCGACGCAGGGCGTGACCGTGTTCAACACCGCCGATGGCGAGAAGGTCGTCTCGGTCGAGTGCATCGGCGACGATGGCGAAGAGGACGAGACGGAGGGCGAGGCACCGGCCGCCGAGGATGGGCCCGAGCAGGAGAGCTGAGCCTGGCTCAACCCGTGGCGGGCGCGTGCCCGCCATGGTTCGACGTTCCGGCAGGCGGCCGCCTCAGCCCACGACCGAGACCAGGACCGACAGCCAGATCAGGAGCACGCCCGAGACGAAGGCGCGCCGCGCGGGGACGACCTTCTCGGCCTCTTCCTCGGCAACGGGCGTGGTGGCGATCCAGGTGACGGAGCCGAGCGCGGCGAAGCCGATGAAAGCGAGTGTCACGACCGCGACATCGCGCGGCGCCCAGGGCGAGGGCTCATGCACGCCCCAATAGCCGAGAAAGGCCATGCCCACGGCGAACATGGTCGCGGAGGCCGAGCATAGCCCGACGATCGAACCGGTTGGCGCGCGCATGCACTTGGCCTTCCGCCCGTTTCCACAATGAAACTATAGCGTTTGGCACGGGTCAATGGACCCCGCCATGCAGGCGCGTCAGCGGGTCAGCGGGTCAGCAGGGTCGGTTGGGTGCTGCCGGCGGGACGCAGCAGGGCGTCGACATCGGGCGCGAGCGAGGGCGCATCAAGCGGGCCACTCAGCACGAGAGGGACGGTCAGGGAGCCATTGGCCTGATTGAGCTGGCCGCTCATCTCGATCCAGCTCTCGGGCAGCGAGGCCTGACCCGCGAGCGTCAGCCGATAGGTCGGGCCGGCCATCTGCGCGTCCGTGATGGTGGCGGTGCCGTTGGCGATCGTGGCGGTCGCGCCGGCGCTGTCGAAAGCCGTCTTGCCCTGGCGCCATTCGCGCAAAGCCGCCATCGGGCTGCGCTCGGCCCGGCGCAGCAGGTCGAGGAAGGCGAAGCCGCCAAGCTCGCCCTGCCGCAAGGCGATGCTCGCCTTGCCAGTGAGCGAGGCGACGACCTCCTCGGCCGTGGTGCCGGTCCCGTCCAGCGCCAGCTGCAGATTGCCGCTGCCGCTCAGGCGCGGCAGGCCGGGCAGGTCGGCGACGCCCTGGGCGAGGTTGATCCTGTCGAGATTGGCCTGCAGCCGGACCTCGACGCCGGTAGGGGCGGTGCTGGCCAAAAGCCGTCCCTTGGCGCTGCCGCCATAAGCGGCAGCCCGCAGCAGGCCCGCCTCGAAGCGCCCCTTCTTGACCAGCAACTGCGTCGCGACCTCGGTGACGCGCGCGCCGCCGCCCAGGCGGGCGGCGTCGACCGAGACGCGCAGGTCGATGTCATGGGCGGTCCAGGCCTCGAATTCGAGCGGCGTCGGGCCGGCCTCGCTCCGTGCCGGTTTCGGCAGGTCGAGCCGGCCATAGAGCCGGCCGAGGTCGAGCGCGGCGCCGGCGAGCGTGCCCGACAGCGACCAGCGCGGCCCGGCCTTGCCGAGGGTGATCGCACCGTCGAGCCGGTCGCCATCGAGGATGGCGCTGGCGTTGCTCAACGAGATCTCGCTGCCCTTGACCTGGGCCTCGGCGGTGAGATTGAGCTGGCCGATGGTGGCGGCGAGCCGGGGCGTCTCGCCGAACCAGCCGAACAGCTCGGGCAGCGATCGGGTGGAAAGGCTGAGCTGGCCGTTATAGACCGGCCAGCTCAGCCCCGAGCGCGTGCCGTCGAAGCGCAGGTTCATCAAGGCGGATGTCGCGGAGAACGAGAGCCTGGCCTGCTCGCCGGCCGTCGGCCAGAGCAGATTGACGTCGGTGGCGACGCCGCGCCAATTCACCGTCCCCCCCGCGGCTATCGGTTCCTGCGGCTCGCGTTCGTCGACGATCAGATTGATGTCGCGCAGGATGGTGCGAATCTCGCCACGGGCACGCGCGAAGACCGAACCGCCGATGATGACGATGCGGCTCTGGTTCTGGAGCCCGGTGAGATAGGCGAGCGGGGTTGCCAGCCACTCGGTGAGATCGTCTTCGGTTCCGGCGACGGCGATGTCGATTTCCGGTGAGATCAGGTCGATCCGATCGAAGGAGAGCCGGCCGACCAGGAGCGGCAGCAGGCGCGCCCGTGCCTTGAGCTGCACCGCCTTGCCGGCCAGCATGCCGTCATGCTGGGCAAAGGCGACCTGCGAGAGCTCGACGCGCGGCAGCGGCAGGAGGGCGATCTCCGCCCGCTCCAGGCTGGTGATCTTCAGGCCCGTGCGGTCTTCGATGCCGGCGATGACATGGCGCTCGATCCGCCCGACCGCGATGCCCCATGACTGCAGGCCGAGCAGCACGAGGCCGATGGCGAGGCAATAGGCGAGGATGGAAACGCGTCGTGTCATGGGCCCTGGGCCGGAGCTGCGACCGGAATCGAACCGGAGGTCAAGCGTGGATCGGTTTATGACGATGCCGGAGGCTTGTCGAGTTTGTGCCCGGCATCCCGGCTCGCCGGCTGTGGATCGGCTTCGGAAACCGGGACGCCAAGGGCGAATCACGCCTTCGTGGCACCCGCTCGCGCCAGAATGATGGCGGGATAGAGCCCGGCGAGCACGATCAGCAGCGCCGCGAGCGCCCCATCCTCGAAGACGCCGCGCGAGGCGTGTCCGTAGACGATGGTGGCGAGCGTATCGACATTGAGAGGGCGCAGCAGCAGGGTCGCCGGTAGCTCCTTCAGGCAGTCGACGAAAACGAGCAGCGCGGCCGCGGCGATGGCGGGGCGGGCGAGTGGCCAATGGACCTGGCGCAGGACGTCCCCCGCATTCGAGCCGAGCGCACGCGCCGCATCGTCGATGCGCGGCGATATCCGGGAGAGGCCGCTCTGGATGCCGGAGATCGCGATCGACAGGAAGCGCACCAGATAGGCGATGACCAGAGCCGCTCCCGATCCGATCAGGACGAGGCCGGGGCTGGCGCCGAACCAGGCCGTGACGGCATTGGCGAACGCGTTGTCGAAGGCGGCGAGCGGGACCAGCAGGCCGAGCGCCAGGACGGTGCCGGGCAGGGCATAGCCAAGCGAGGCGATGCGGGCCAGCGCCGGCAGCCAGGGCTCGCGCCCGATGCGGCCGGCGGCGACGATGCCGAGCCCGAGCGCGACGACGAGCGCGGTGGCGCTGCCCGCGAGCAGCAGGGCATTGGCGAGATTGCCGAGCAGGGCGCCGTCGAATTGCTGGAGCAGGCCGCGCGCGAGCACCTGCTGCACCAGGAAGCCGATCGGCAGCAATGCGCCGAGCAGCACGGGCAGGGCGCAGGCGAGGCCCGCTCCGAGCGCGGCGCGACGCGAGAGCGGGCTGCGGCCGACCGCACGCGGCTGGCGCACCGACAGCGAGAAGCGGCGGGCGCCGCGCAGGCGTGCCTCGCTGGCGATCAGGAGCACGACGAGGATCAGCATGACGCAGGCGATCTGCGCCGCTCCCGGCAGCGAGCCGCGGTTGAGCCAGGTCGTGTAGATCGACAGGGTCAGCGAGTTGATGCCGAGATATTCAGTCGCGCCGATGTCGTTGAGGGTCTCGAGCAAGGCCAGGGTCAGCCCGGCCGCCAGAGCCGGCCGCGCCATCGGCAGGCCGATTTTCCAGAACAGGGTGCCGCGCGAGGCGCCCAGCGTGCGCGCCGATTCCACGATCGCCGCGCTTTGCAGGCCGAACAGTGCCCGGACGCTGAGATAGACATAAGGGTAGAGCACGATCCCCATGACGAAGACCGCGCCCACCAAGTTGCGCGGATCGGGGAACCAGTAGTCACGCAGGCTGCGATAGCCGGTCACCGCCCGCAATGCGGTCTGCAGCGGGCCCTGGAAGCCCATGATCTCGACATAGATATAGGCGGTCAGATAGGTCGGGATCGCCAAAGGCAGGACCAGCAGCCATTCGAAGGCCCGCCTGCCCGGAAACTCGTATTGCGTGACCAGCCAGGCCGTGCCGACGCCGGTCAGCGCGCAGAACAGGCCGACGCCCAGCATCAGCAGCGCGGTGTTCGCGAGCGCGCCCGGGATGACGTTGGCGGCCAGATGCGGCCAGATCGACGCGGCGTCAGGGGACAGCGCGGTCAGCCCGAGCGCCAGCACCGGCAGCGCGACGAGGCCGGCGCCGAACAGCGAGGCGAAGGCGAAACGGCTCGACGGCCGCCACAAGCGTGACGGCTGTCGCATCGTTCCGGCAGTGGCGTTCAGGCTCAATTGTCGAAGCCGACCTTGTCGACGAGGTCGGCGGCGGCCTTGCGGTTCTTGCCGATCTCGGTCAGCGGGGTGGTGTCGACATTGACCTTGCCGAGCAGCTTCACCGCGGCGCTTTCCTTGACGTCCGGGTTGACCGGGAACTCGAAATTGCCGTCGGCATAGAGCTCCTGCGCCTTCTCACTGAGCATGTACTCGATCAGCTTGACGGCGTTCTCGCGATTGGGCGCGTTCTTGGCGATCGCCGCGCCCGAGATGTTCACATGGGTGCCGGCGCCGGCGAAGGTGGTCTTCAGCGGCTTGATCGCGTCGTACCAGCCCTTCTGCTCGTTCTTGGCGTTGCTCATCAGCCCGATATAGTAGGTGTTGATCACCGCGATGTCGCAAAGGCCCGACTGGATGTCGCGGGCGACCTCGCGGTCGCCGCCGCCGGGCTTGCGGGCGACGTTCGCCTTCACGGCCTTGAGCCAGGCCTCGGTCTTCTCGGCGCCGTGGCGCGCGAGATAGGCGCCGAACAGCGCGTTATTATAGGGATGCTGGCCGGCGCGGATGCAGAACTTGCCCTTCCATTTCGGGTCGGCGAGATCCTCGTAGGTGATCGCGTCCTGCTGCACCCGGTCCTTCGAGACGATGACGATGCGGGCCCGCTTGGTCAGGGTCACCCAGTTGCCGTCCGGGTCGCGCAGCTGCGCGGGCACGATCTTGTCGACCGCGGCCGACTTGATCGGCTGGGTGACGCCGGCATTGGCGGCGGAAATCATCTGGGCGGCGTCGACCATGATGATGACGTCGGCGGGGCTGTTGGCGCCCTCGGCCTTGACGCGCTCCTCGAGGCCATCCTTCAGGAAGACGGTGTTGACCTTGATGCCGGTGTCCTTGGTGAAGGCCTCGACGACCGGGTTGAGCAGGCCGGGCTCGCGCGTGGTGTAGAGATTGACGCTCTGCGCCAGGACGGGAGTGGCCAGCAGGCACGACGCCAAGGCAAGCAGAGGCAGACGTGTCTTCTCGATCATGGTTCGCTCCATCGGGTTCTATGGCCCGCTACGGGGTCGCAATAGGGGAGCGGTAGTGCAGGGGGATGCGCGCGGTCAACACAAAAAGGCGTTATAGATCAATTGCTTGTATGAATTCTAAAGAGCAATTTGTTTAGATGGATTCAAAAGAAGGTATCGTTGCGCGCCGGGCAATGCCGTACCGTCATTCCGGGCCCGGACCCAGAGCCGCCGAGTTCTCATGACGATGCGCCGCCTGTTGCATCGAACATGATGATCTACAGCGGTTCTGGGTTCCGGGCTCGCCACTGCGCAGCGCCCCTGAAAGACGCCGTGTTTCGATATGAAAACCGTGTGCTCTACGGCTGTGCGGCGAACGGCGATTGAGCGACGACGCGGACAGGGCCGCGCGCTTGCGGGTCGATCGAGCCGCGCAGGACGACGGCGTCGCTCATCAGGTTGTCGTCGTGCAGGGCGGCTTCGCGCGTCCGCATCCGGCGGCGCAGCGCCTGCAGCTGCGCCTCGTCGCGCGAGACGCCGACGCGCTGGTCGATGCTGCGGCGCTGGCTGGCGCTGAGCTCACCCGCGGCGCGGAAATCGACGAAATCGCGCGGGCTGTAGGGCCAGCGTGACGAGCCGGTGAAGGTCTTGACCTTGCCGTCGAGCACGACGCTGTCGCCGGGGCGCAGCGTGATGTCGCGCAGCAGCGAGACGCGGCGTTCGCCCTCCGCAACGATCGGTGGCCGGCAAGCCGGGTCGGCCGATTTCTCGTGGCCATAGGCGACCGGCAGGGAGCCATAGGTCTTGCCGTCCTGCGCGACGGCGCCGTCGATCGTGTCGGCGCCGGCCGAAACGCGAAAAACCTTGACCGGGATGCCCGGGTTCATGGCGCGGCAGAGAGCGTCATGCGCTTTCAGATCGGATTGCGCGTGCAGGTCGCCGAGCGGGGCGTGGAAGCCGTCGCAGAGCCTGACGCAAATGGTGCGAGCCATCCTGGTCGCCGCGGTCTTGGTCGCGACGGTTCTGGTCGGTACCCGGGAGCCCGCGTGACGCGCAGCCTGGTGCCGCCGCGGCGCGGCTTCGGTCGGCTTGAACGGGTTCAGCACCACCGGCGGATGCGCGATGCGCCCGTCCGGGATCGTGCGGAACAGCGGCAGCGTCCAGGTGTTGCGGGCAGGGGCATAAGCGCTGGCGCTGTAGACGCCGTCGCGCGGGGCCCGGGCGAGGCGGCGGCTGGCCGCTTCCTCGAGCTGGAAGGCGCGCACGCCGGCATCGTCGCCGGCCTGGACGAGGGATACGGTGAGGATCGCGCCGCCAGCGCCCAGTGACAGGCCAAGGGCCGTGAGGGCCGCTAGCCGGATGGGGCGCCCCGCATTGACCACAGGCGCAACCGCGCGGGCGGGTTCAGGAGGCAGGTTGCCCTGTCCAGAGGTCTCACGGACACGAAACATCGCGTCAACTCCACTCGCGCCTGTTCATCATCCGCCGCGAGGAAGGTGTAGTTTACTTTTCGTTAAGCTTCAACGGCGCGGCCCTGTCCGGCCACGAAAAATGGGCGCGTTGCTTAACGCAACGCGCCCAGTGGCCTGGCCATGAGGGGAGGACGGTCAGGTCTCGGGGTCGATCGTGATGTGGCGCACGACAGTGGTGTTGGTTCCCGCCGGGGCGGTATCGGACTGGCCTCGCAAGGCTACGGTCGCGGCGTTCGCCTTCGCCTCGTCGACACGCATCTGCTTGCGGAAGGAGCGGATCTGCCCCTCGCGGCGGGAAACGCCGACGGCGGCGTCGATCGTGCGCCGCTCCCTGGCGCTGAGCTCGCGCGAGTTGCGGAAGTCGCGGAAGTTGCGCGCGGTGTAAGGCCAGCTCGAGGAGCCCTCGAAGGTCGTGACCTTGCCGTCGAGCACGATGGCGTCGCCCGGACGCAGGGTGAAATCGCGCAGCAGCGAGACGCGGCGGTCTTCAGCGGTGGCGATGGCGGGGCGGCAAGCGGTGTCGGCCGAGGTCTCGTGGCTGTAGGCGACGGGCAGCGAGCCATAGGTCTTGCCATCCGACGCCGTGGCGCCGTCGATGCTCTCGGCGCCGGCCGCAACCCGGAAGACCTTGACCGGGATGCCGGGATTCAGCGCCGTGCACAGCGCCTCATGGGCCGGCATGTCCGATTGCGAGCGCAAATGGCCGATCGGCATGTGATAGCCGTCGCAGAGGCGCACGCAGATCGTGCGGGCGACATTGGCGGCGCCCGAGACGGTGTCGTAATGGGCGTTGGCGTCCGCGCTCTTCTTGCCGCTGCTGCGCTTCTTCACCTGGAGATTCACCGGCGGATGCGCGATGCGGCCGTCGGGATTGGTCTGGACCAGCGGCAGCCTCATGGGGATGCCGGCCGGGGCATAGGCCGAGGCTCGCGGAGCGAGCACCGCGCGCTTGGCTGCCTCCTCGAGGATGAAGGCGCGGACGCCGGCATCGTCGCCGGCCTTGACCAGCGAGACCGTCAGCATCATGCCGCCGACACCGAGCACGGCGCCAACAGCGCCGAACACGCCAAGCCGGACGCGTTTGAGAGTTTTGGTTTTGGTCGGTTGCGGGGCCGGAACATCATGGTCCGGCAGCGGCGGAACGTCACGGATGCGCAACATGGGCGACTCCCTATGGGTTCGGTCACTCGCCTATTGTTACGCTATCCTTAGTTCTTTCTACTTTAGGACACAATCCCGCCCTTGATGCAATCTCCGGGAAAACCCGAGGAGAATGACCAAAAATCGGCCGGATTAGCGACAGTTTTATGAAACTATGCCGGCTTTTAGCCGGATTTCAGACGTCCTGGCGATGCGCGGCCTGAGGAACGGCTACGGGGATGGCCGTTGCCGGGACCGGGGTCTGCTCGCCACGGTTGCGTCCAGACAACCAGGTGTCGACCTTGTCGAGGTAGAAATAGACCACGGGCGTGATGTAGAGCGTCAGCAACTGCGAGACGATCAGGCCGCCGACCACGGCGATGCCGAGAGGCTGGCGCAGCTCCGCGCCGGCGCCGGCGCCGAGCGCGATCGGCAGCACGCCGAAGATCGCGGCGAAGCTCGTCATCATGATCGGGCGGAAGCGGACCAGCGCTGCCTCGCGGATCGCGGTCAACGCATCGTCGCCCTGCTTGCGGCGTTCGATCGCGAAATCGACCATCATGATGGCGTTCTTCTTGACGATGCCGACGAGCATGAGGATGCCGATGATCGCGATCACCGACAGGTCCATGCTGAAATATTCGAGCGCCAGCAGCGCGCCGAGGCCGGCCGAGGGCAGGCCGGACAGGATCGTGATCGGGTGGATGAAGCTCTCGTAGAGAATCCCGAGGATGATGTAGATCACCAGGATCGCCGCGAAGATCAGCAGGCCCTGGCCCTTCAGCGCATCCTGGAAGAGCTGGGCCGAGCCGGCGAAGCTGGTGACGATCGAGGCCGGCAGATTGACGTCGCGCTCGGCCGCCCGGATGGCGTTGACCGCGTCGCCGAGCGAGATGCCCGGCGCGGTGTTGAACGAGATCGTCACCGCCGGCTGCTGCGAGATGCGGTTGACCGCGAGCGGGCCGACGCTCGGCTTGATCGTCGCCACCGTCTCGAGCGGCACGTTGAGCCCGTTCGCCGCCTTGAGCAGCAGGCGCGACAGGACGGCCGGGTCCTGCTGGTAGGCGCGATTGGCCTCCATGATGACCTGGTAGTCGGTCGAGGGCGTGAAGATCGTGGCGATCTGGCGCGAGCCGAAGGCATTGCCGAGCGCCTGCCGGATCTGGTCGCTGGAGATGCCGAGGCTCGCCGCCCGCTCGCGGTCGATCTCGATCGAGAGCTGCGGGTTGCGCAATTGCAGGTCGATATTGGCGTCGCGCAGCTGCGGGATCTGGGCGAGCCGCTGCTGCATCAGCGGGGCGTAGCTGAAGAGGGCGTTCAGATCCGGCCCCTGCAGCGAATAGAGATACTGGGCGCGTGACGAGCGGCCGGCATTGAGGTTGATGTTCTGGACCTGCTGGAACACGGCCGTGATGCCGGGCACTTCCGATGCGGCACGCCGGAGCCGGGCGATGACCACCTCGGCCTTGTCGCGCTCTTCCTTGGGCTTCAGCGCAATGAACAAGAAGCCGTTATTGGTGGCGTTGAAGCCGCCGATATTCGAGGTCAGGTAATCGACGGCGGGATCGGCCTTGACGATCGCCGCGATGCGGATCTGGCGCTCCGCCATGGCCTCGAAGGAGGTGTCGGGCGGCCCTTCGGTCGCGCCGCGCAGCAAGCCGGTATCCTCGATCGGGAAGAAGCCCTTCGGGATGCTGACATACATCTGCGCCGAGACGTAGACCGTCGCCAGCGTGAAGAGCAGCATCAGGAAACGCGCCTTCAGCACCGCGTCCAGCGTCCAGCGATAGGCACTGAGCATGCCCTGGAAGCCGGCCTCGAAGATGCGCTCGATCAGGCCGGGCCGCTTGTGGTGGTCATGGGCCTTGAGGAAGCGGGCGCAGAGCATCGGCGTCAGCGTCAGCGAGACGAAGCCCGAGACGATGATCGCGGCGGCGATCGTGCCGGCGAACTCGACGAAGACCTTGCCGACCACGCCGCCCATGAAGAAGACGGGGATGAAGACGGCGACCAGCGAGATGGTGATCGAGAGGATGGTGAAGCCGATCTCGCGCGAGCCGTCGAGCGCCGCCTGGAACGGCTTCTTGCCCATCTCGATATGCCGGATGATGTTCTCCAGCATGACGATCGCGTCGTCGACGACGAAGCCGACAGCCAGCGTCAGCGCGAGCAGCGAGATATTGTCGAGCGAATAGCCGAGCGCGTGCATGATCGCAAAGGTGCCGACCAGCGAGATCGGCAAAGCGAGCGTCGGGATCAGCGTCGCGGCCAGGCTCTTCAGGAACAGGAAGATCACCAGGACCACGAGCGCGATCGCGATCATCAGCGAGACCTCGACATCCTCGACCGCCTCGCGGATCGGTATCGAGCGGTCGTTGAGGACGTGCAGCTCCATCGCCGCCGGGAGCTGCGCGCGATAGGCGTCGAGCCGGGCCTTGATGCTGTCGACCACCTGGACGGTGTTGGCGTCGGACTGGCGGTAGACCGCGAGCATGATCGAGCGCTGGCCGTTATACCAGCTGCCGGTCTGGTTGTTCTCGACGGAATCATAGACCTGCGCCACGTCCTCCAGGCGGATCGGCACGCCGTTCTTCTGCGAGATGATCAGGCTGCCGTATTCGGCGGCGCGCTCCATCTGGCCGGTCGCGCCCAGCGTCAGCCGCTGGTTCGTGCCGTTCAGGGTGCCGACAGGCGAGTTCGAGTTGGCGGCCGCGATCGCGGTCCGGACGTCGCTGAGCGCCAGGCCACGGGCCGAGACCTCGTCCGGATTGACCAGCACGCGCACCGCGTATTTCTGCGCGCCGAAGATGTTGACCTGGGCCACGCCGGGAAGCTGCGAGATCTGCTGCTGCAGGATGTTCTCGCCGAATTCGTGCACCTCGTAGAGCGGCTTCGTCGCCGAGGTCAGCACCATGAACAGCACCGGCTGGTCGGCCGGGTTCACCTTCCTGAAGCTCGGCGGGGCAGGGAGCTCGGGCGGCAGGCGCCGGGTCGTGGCGCTCAGCGCCGCCTGCACGTCGAGCGCGGCGCCGTCGATATTGCGGTTCAAGTCGAATTGCAGGGTGATCGAGGTCGAGCCGAGCTGCGAGACCGAGGACATCGCGGTGATGCCTGAGATCGACGCGAATTCGCGCTCGAGCGGCGCGGCGATGGAGGAGGCCATCGTCTCCGGGCTGGCGCCCGGCATGCGGGCGCTGACATTGATGGTCGGGAAATCGACCCGCGGCAGCGCCGCGACCGGAAGCTGCTTGAAGGCGAACAGCCCGAAGATCAGGAAGGTCGCCATCAGCAGCGTCGTCATCACCGGACGACGGATACAGGCCTCCGGCAGGTTCATCAGCTGGCGCTCCCACGCTGCGACGTGAGGTTCGGCGGCGGGCTCTGGCTGCGGGTGCGCTCGATCGTGCGGGCGCCCTCCGTCAACAGGAGCTGGCCGTCGATGACGACGGTCTCGTCGCCATTCAGCCCGGAGGCGAGCACGACGCGGTCGTCGATCGTGCGGTCCACCGTCACAGGGCGCGCCCGTGCCACGCCGTCCTCGACGACGAAGACGAAGGTGCCGTTCTGGCCGTTCTGGACCGCCTCGCGCGGCACGGTCAGGGCGTCGGGCTCGACGCGCAGGGTCAGCCGGACCTGACACAGGGCGCCGGGCCAGAGCGACTCGTCCGCATTGTCGAAGATCGCGCGCATCTGGATGGTGCCGGTCGTCGCGTCGACGAGGTTGTCGACCACCGCGATCTTGCCCGCGACGCCGCGGCTGGCGCCTTGCGGCGTGGCGAGCGCCATGGCGGTGCCCGCATTCATCGCCGCGCGGATGTCGGGCAGGTGGCGCTGGGGCAGGGCGAAGCTGACATAGATCGGATCGACCTGGTTGATCGTCACCAGCGTGGCCGAGTTGTCGCCGGTCTTGGCGATGTTGCCTTCCTTCAGGCCGGCGACGCCGATGCGGCCGGAGACCGGGGCGGTGATCGTATAATAGGTGAGCTGCACCTTGAGCGCGTCGACCGCGGCCTCGCCGCCGCGGATGCTGGCCCTGAGCGTAGCGACCTGGGTCCGCGCGGTGTCGAGGCGCTGGTCGGTGGCGAAGTCGCGCTTGGCCAGTTCCTCCGCCCGCCGCAGGTCCGCTTCGGCGGAGCCGAGCGAGGCCTTGTCGCGGGCGACAGCGGCCTCGGCCTGCTTCAGCAGCGCTTCGGCCAGGCGCGAATCCAGGCGGAAGAGGACATCGCCCTTCTTCACATAGCCGCCATCGGGGAAGCCGACCTCGATGATCTGCGTATCGACGCGGGAGCGCACCGTCACGGTCGAGAGCGTCTGGACCGTGCCGATCGCGTCGAGCCGGACCGGCATGGCGCGCCTGTCCGCCCGGGCCGTCACGATCGTGACCGGTGGCCGCTGCGCTGGTCCGGCGCGCATCTGCGGGCCCGCAGCCTGTTGCGCCTGTGCGGCATAAGGCGGAATGACCTTGCCGTAAGGAATGCGGTCGAGCGGCCACGGAACCGTGCGGCCGGAATAATGCAGACCTGCGCCGACGGCGACCACGCCGAAAGCGGCCAGGACAGCAACGCGCCCAAGAGTCAGACCCGCCATGCGAAACCTTGCGCCAGAGGGGGACAGCCCCTGGTACCATTTGGAACGGTCGTCCCCCAAACCGTTCTAGCCGCAAGCATTTATCATGCCGGGGCGCGGGCGTAGGCGCAAGGGCGAAACGGGGTTAAACCCGCGATGTAGCGCGGATGTGACTGAGTATACTTTACGGCATCACGGAGTGAAGACTGCACGCTGAGCGCGTGTCAAAGCACCGTGACGACAATCCCGACCCACATGCAGAAGAGACAGGCGACGCCGAGCCCGAATACGACCGCGCGCTTCAGCAGGCGGTTCGATCCGACATGGATGAAGGTGTGGACGATCCGGGTCAGCACGAAGGCCCAGGCGAGCACGGCCATGACGGTGCCGGTGGCGCCGACCTCCATCGCCAGCATGATCAGCGCGAAGAAGATGACCGGCGTCTCGAACTGGTTGGCGTAGTTCGCCGCGGCGAGGCGGGCCGGTTCCGGATAGCGCTCGGTCGAGACCGCGACGTCGGCGACGCGCACCGCCTTGCTGGCAAAGGCCACGCGGCGGCGCTGGAACATGATGCACAGCACGACGAAGGTCCACAGGATCTGGGCCAGCGCGGGGTAGATCAGCTTGATCGTCATGAGACATCGTCTCCAGTTAAGGCATCAGTCCCAGGAGCTCGTCTCGAAGGCGCTTCTGCGCCAGACGTCATTGCGAGGAGCGTAGCGACGACGCAATCCAGGGGCCTCACGCAATCCCTCTGGATTGCTTCGCTGCGCTCGCAATGACGATCCTTTCAAGACCGCGTCGGATAGTTCGGGCTCTCGCGCACGATGGTGACATCGTGGACATGGCTCTCGCGCAGGCCGGCGCTGGTGATGCGGATGAAGCGGGCCTTGGCCTGGTAATCCGCGAGATCGCGCCCGCCGACATAGCCCATCGCGGCGCGCAGACCGCCGGCGAGTTGGTGAAGCACGCCCGAGACCGGTCCCTTATAGGCGACCTGGCCCTCAATGCCCTCCGGCACGAGCTTCAGCGCGTCCTTGATGTCCTGCTGGAAATAGCGGTCGGCAGAGCCGCGCGCCATTGCGCCGACCGAGCCCATGCCGCGATAGGATTTGTAGGAGCGGCCCTGGTACAGGAAGGTCTCGCCCGGCGTCTCGTCCGTGCCCGCCAGCAGCGAGCCGACCATGGCGCAGGAGGCGCCGGCGGCAAGCGCCTTGGCGAGGTCGCCGGAATATTTGATGCCGCCATCGGCGATAATCGGGATGCCGGCCTTGCTCGCGGCGGAAGCGGCATCCATCACCGCGGTGAGCTGTGGCACGCCGACACCCGCGACGATCCGGGTGGTGCAGATCGAGCCCGGGCCGATGCCGACCTTGATCGCATCGGCACCGGCGTCGATCAGGGCCTGGGCACCGCCCGCGGTCGCGACGTTTCCGGCAATGATCTGAACGGTGTTGGAGAGTTTCTTCACCCGGGTGACCGCTTCCAGCACCTTGGCCGAATGGCCATGGGCGGTGTCGACCACGATGATGTCGACGCCGGCATCGATCAGCAGCTCGGAACGCTCGAAGCCGAGATCGCCCGTCGTCGTTGCCGCGGCGACGAGCAGGCGGCCCTGCGCGTCCTTGGCGGCGCTCGGATGGGCGACCTGCTTTTCCATGTCCTTGACGGTGATCAGCCCGATGCAGCGATAATGGTCGTCGACCACGAGCAGTTTTTCGATGCGGAACTGGTGGAGCAGCCGGCGCGCCTCGTCGGGCGCGACGCCCTCGCGCACCGTGATCAACCGGTCCTTGGTCATCAGCTCGGCGACCGGCTGCTGTGGGTTCTGGGCGAAGCGGACGTCGCGGTTGGTGACGATGCCGACGAGCTTGCCGTTGTGGCCCTGCGGGCCGCGCTCGACGACCGGAATGCCCGAGATGCCGTTGTTCTTCATCAGCGCCAGCGCATCGGCCAGCGTCTCGTCGGGATGAATCGTGATCGGGTTGGCGATCATGCCCGATTCGAACTTCTTGACGAGCCGGACCTGCGCCGCCTGCTGATCGGCCTCGAGGTTGCGGTGGACGACGCCGAGCCCGCCGGCCTGCGCCATGGCGATCGCCATCTTGGCCTCGGTCACCGTGTCCATGGCGGAGGCGATGATCGGCAGCTTGAGCGAGATCGTCTTGGTCAGCCTGGTGGCGATGTCGACGTCGGACGGCATCACTTCGGACGGGCCTGGTTCGAGCAGGACGTCGTCGAAGGTCAGGCCGTCGCGGATGAGGGTGTCACTGATGCTTGCCATCGCCAACTCCAGGCCCGTTCGCGGGCATTCCAAGGCGGGCGGGAAGGGGCGCCCGCAACCGAGTTGACGAGGCCCGTTATCATGCGCATCGCGCCGCCGCTAGGGGCTGGGGCGGAAATATCGCGGGTCAATGCTGCGCCGCAGTGAAACTCCCCATGCAGCTGGCGCAGATCGTCCCTTCGCTCTCCGGCCGAAACAGCCGTGTTCACGCCACATCCCGCATGGCAAAGAACGAATCTTTCCGAGACCCGCTCCGGGCCGCAAGGTTCTTTCCCGTGCAACGCGCCAAGCTCCTGCCCCTGATTGTCGCCTGCGCGCTGTTCATGGAGAACACCGATTCCACGGTGATCGCGACCTCGCTGCCGGTGATCGCCCAATCCCTGGGGGAGGATCCGATCGCCTTGAAGCTGGCGCTGACCTCCTATCTGGTCAGCCTCGCCGTCTTCATCCCGATCTCGGGCTGGATGGCGGACCGGTTCGGGGCGCGCACGATCTTCCGCGCCGCGCTCGGCGTCTTCATGCTGGGCTCGATCCTGTGCGCGCTGTCGAACTCGCTCGGGGCCTTCGTCGGCGCACGCTTCGTCCAGGGCATGGGCGGGGCGATGATGGTGCCGGTCGGGCGGCTCGTCATCCTGCGCAGCGTCGAGAAATCGCAGCTCGTCAGCGCGCTGGCCTATCTGACGGTGCCGGCGCTGGTCGGGCCCGTGGTCGGCCCGCCGCTCGGCGGTTTCATCACCACCTATTTCGACTGGCGCTGGATCTTCTTCATCAACATTCCGATCGGCCTGATCGGGATCGTGTTGGCGAGCCGCTTCTTCGAGGATGTGCGCGAGGAGGACGTGCCGCCGCTCGACATCCGCGGCTTCATCCTGTCCTCCTTCGGTTTCGCGGCGCTGATGCTCGGCCTGGCCACGGGCGGGCGCCATCTCGTCCCGGTCGAGGCCTCGATCGCCTGCACGGTCGCGGGGCTGGCCTCGCTCGTCGCCTATATCTGGCATGCGCGCCGGACGCCCCATCCGGTGTTGAACCTGTCGCTGTTCAAGGTCCCGACCTATCGCATCGGCGTGCTCGGCGGTTCGGTCTTCCGCATCGGCATCGGCGCCATTCCGTTCCTGCTGCCGCTGATGCTGCAGCTCGGCTTCGGCTACGACGCGCTGCATTCCGGCCTGATCACCTTCGCCTCCGCCGCCGGCGCGCTGCTCATGAAGACGCTCGCCAAGACCATCCTGGCGCGCTTCGGCTTCCGCAGCGTGCTGGCGTTCAACGCCCTGATCGGCTCAGCCTTCCTGGCCGCCTCTGGGCTGTTCACGCCGACGACGCCGCAATGGCTGATGCTGATCGTGCTCCTGATCGGCGGCTGCTTCCGCTCGCTGCAATTCACCGGCATCAATGCGCTGAGCTATGCCGATGTCACGAACCGCGACATGTCGAGCGCGACCAGCCTGTCGAGCGTCGCGCAGCAATTGTCGCTCAGCCTTGGCATCACCATCGGCGCCTTCGCGCTCGAGGCGGCCAACCTGCTGAACGGCGGCAAGGCGCTCGGCGCCCAGGATTTCTGGCCGGCCTTCGTCCTGGTCGGGCTGATCTCGGCCTCGTCGATTGTCTGGATGCTGCGGCTGGCGCCCGATGCCGGCGCCGAGGTCTCGGGCCATGCGCCGCTCAGCGCGCGCAAGGCGACGGCGCAGGCGATCGAGGACCAGAAGCCGCTGGAGTGAGCTTTTGCTCAAGCGGCCAGGGCCGACCCAGCCCATTGGCTGGGCAGGCCACGACGAGGAAAAGATGCGGAAAGCTTGGCTTGCCTGGCTCGGTTACGCCGTCCTGATCGCGGCATTGCCGCTGGCGCTGCTCGGTGCGGTGTCGGAGGTGAACGAATACCGGGCGATGGGCGTCGACGCGCTCGACTGCGACGGGCCGCTCGGCGTCCTGATCTTCGCGGTTCCGGCCATCCTGATCTACGGCACCGGCGCGATCATCAATGCGCGCCGGTTTCCCCGCCGGCGCGCCCTTGTCGTCGCTTGTCTCTGCGGGCTGATCTGCGTGCCGCTCGCGATCAACATCGCGGCGGCGATCAGGGAGAGCCGGCGCTCTGATGTTCGCGAAAGCTGCCGGTCCGCGGCCGCTGCTCAGCCGGCAGCGCCGTCGGTGGCGTCTTCCTTGCGCCTGAACCCCGTCGCCAGCACGTAGAGTTCCGACGAATCCGCCCGGCTCGCCGCCGGCTTGACGTTGCGCACGGTCGTGAAGTCGCGCTTGAGCTGGCCGAGCAGCTCGGCGCTCTCGCCGCCCTGGAACAGTTTTGCGAGGAAGAAGCCGCCCGGCGCCAGGATGCCGTTGGTGAAGTCGAGCGCGGCCTCGGCCAGCGCGATGATCTTGAGATGGTCGGTCTTCTTGTGGCCGGTGGTGTTGGCCGCCATGTCGGACATCACGCCGTCCGCCTTGCCGCCGAGCCGCTCGGTCAACAGGGCAGGGGCCTCGTCGGCCATGAAATCCATCTCCAGCAGCTCGACGCCGGGAATCGGATCGACATGGAGCAGGTCGATGCCGACGATCGCTCCCTTGCCGCGCTCAAGCCCGATGCGCTGGCCCGCGACCTGGCACCAGCCGCCCGGCGCGCAGCCGAGATCGATCAGCTTCTGGCCGGTCTTCAGGAACTTGTAGCGGTCGTCCATCTCCTCGAGCTTGAAGGCGGCGCGCGAGCGGAAGCCGCGCTCCTTCGCCCGCTTGACGTAGGGGTCGTTGAGCTGGCGCTCGAGCCAGAGCTGCGAGGAATGCTTGAGCTTGCCGGCCTTCTTGACCTTGACCCGCATGTCGCGGGCGCCGGAGCCGCCCTTGGTGGCGCTCATGGGGCGGTAATGCTCATTATCTTGGCAGGGTTCATGGCTGAAGCTTCTTTCCGCTTGGTCTCGTCACGCCTGCCGTCGCCGCCACCAGGCGCGATCCTCATGCATCATCCTGAGCAGGATGCCCTCGCGCAGTCCGCGATCGGCGATGCGCACCTTCTTGCTCGGAAAGGCCCGCCTGATCGCCTCGAAGATCGCGCAGCCCGCCAGCACCAGGTCGGCCCGCTCACGCCCGATGCAGGCATTGGCCGAACGGGCGGCATAGTCCATCTCGACGAGCCGGTCGATCACCGTGAGGATGTCGGTCTCGTCCATCCACAGCCCGTCGACCAGGCGCCGGTCGTAGCGCGGCAAGCCGAGATGGATGCCGGCGACCGTCGTCACCGTCCCCGAGGTGCCGAGCAGGTGGAACCCGGCTGCATCCTTGGCTGCTGCGGCACGTTTGGCGAAGGGCTCCAGCGCCTCGCTGCAATCGGCGACCATGCGCTCGAACAATTCGCGTCCGACATCGACGCCGCCATAGCGCTCGGCCACGGAGACCACGCCGATCGGCAGCGAGGCCCATTCGCGAATGCGCCCGGCGGGATCGCGCGCCTGCGAGCGCCCGCCCATCCAGACGATCTCGGTCGAGCCGCCGCCAATGTCGAAGACGATGACGCCCTCGGCCGTCGGATGGGCCAGCGCAGCGCAGCCGGTGACCGCGAGCGAGGCCTCGGTGCGCTGGTCAACGATCTCCAGCTCGAGATCGGCCTCGGCCTCGACCCGGCGGACGAAGTCGAGCCCGTTGGTCGCGGCGCGGCAGGCCTCGGTGGTGACCAGCCGGGCGCGGCTGACGCCGCGATGGGTCATCTTGCTCTTGCAGATCTTCAGCGCCTCGACGGCGCGGTCCATCGCCGCGTCGGCCAGCCGTCCGCTGGCCGTCAGCCCCTCGCCGAGCCGCACGATGCGGGAAAAGGCATCGACGACGCGAAAGCCATGCTGGGCCGGACGGGCGATCAGCAACCGGCAGTTATTGGTGCCGAGATCGAGCGCGGCATAGGTCGCGGCCGGTGGCCGCGTGTCGCGCAGCGGGGCGTGCATGGCTGCCGCCGAGGCGAGGGAGGACGAGCCGATCGCGCGCAAATCGGCGCCATTGCTTTCATGGGACGCTACCGCAGCGACATCCCGGTCCTGGCGGTCCTCGACCGTCACCGTCTTCTTGACCCCTCGTCGGCCGTCGTGGGAACGCCCGGCCGCTTGCTTCGGGCGAAGCGTAACAAGACCCCGGCAAAGATGCCAAGCGGAACCTGCACCGCGATCCCTCTTCGTTCCGCGCTTGCCTGTCGCTGCGCGGTTCGGCCAAGCTCGCGCCAGCCGCCGGCGAACGGCGCGACTGCAGGGAAGGGACACGCCAGCCATGGCCGGAGGACGCCATATCCTCGCGATCGATCAGGGGACGACCTCGTCGCGGGCCTTGCTGTTCGACAGCACGCTCAGGGTCGTCGCGACGGCGCAGCGCGAGTTCCAGCAGCATTTTCCGGCATCCGGCTGGGTCGAGCACGAGCCGGAGGATCTCTGGGACAGCGTGCTCGCGACCTGCCGCGAGGCGATCGCCAAGGCGGGGCTTAATGCCGGCGACATCGCCGCGATCGGCATCACGAACCAGCGCGAGACGACCCTGGTCTGGGATCGCAGCACGGGGCGGGCGATCCATCGCGCCATCGTCTGGCAGGACCGGCGCACCGCCGCCGCCTGCGCCAAGCTCAGCGAGGCTGGGCATGATTCGCTGGTCTCGCAGCGTACGGGACTGAGAATCGACCCGTATTTCTCCGCCACCAAGATCGCCTGGCTGCTCGACAACGTTCCGGGCGCACGGCGCCGGGCGGAAGCCGGCGAGCTCGCCTTCGGGACGGTCGATTCGTTCCTGCTCTGGCGGCTGACGAATGGCGCTGTCCACGCCACCGACGCGACCAATGCGGCGCGCACGATGCTGTTCGACATCAGGCGCGGCGCCTGGGACGAGGAACTGCTGGCGCTGTTTCGCATCCCGGCCTCGCTGCTGCCGGAGGTCAGGGACTGCGCGGGGCTCTTCGGCGAGACGGCACTGGGGCATTTCGGCGCGGCCATTCCGGTGCGCGGCATTGCCGGCGACCAGCAGGCGGCGACGATCGGCCAGGCCTGCTTTTCGCCCGGCATGGTGAAATCGACCTATGGCACCGGCTGCTTCGCGCTGCTCAACACGGGATCAGAGCCCGTCTCCTCACAGAATCGCCTGCTCAGCACGATCGCCTATCAGTTTGGCGGCGTGCGCAGCTATGCGCTGGAGGGCTCGATCTTTGTCGCCGGCGCGGCGGTGCAATGGCTGCGCGACGGGCTCGGCATCATCGCGACGGCGAGCGAGACCGGCCCGCTGGCCGAGGCGGCCGACCCGGCCCAGTCGGTCTATCTGGTGCCGGCCTTCGTCGGCCTCGGCGCGCCGCACTGGGACGCGGAGGTGCGCGGCGCGATCTTCGGCCTGACCCGCAACAGCGGCCCGCGCGAATTCGCCCGCGCCGCGCTGGAGAGCGTCTGCTACCAGACGCTCGACCTGCTCGAGGCGATGCGGGCGGACTGGCCGGAGGCGGGGCGGGGTGGCTCCGTCCTGCGCGTCGATGGCGGCATGGTCGCCTCCGACTGGACGATGCAGCGGCTCGCCGACATTCTCGGGCTGCCGGTCGACCGGCCGGAAGTCCTGGAGACCACCGCGCTCGGCGCGGCCTATCTCGCCGGGCTCGATGCGGGGCTGCTGCCGGAGCCGGACCGCTTCGCCGATCTCTGGCGGCTGGAGCGGCGTTTCGCGCCGCGCATGGCGGCGAGCCAGCGCGAGGGATTGGTGGCGGGCTGGCGCGACAGTGTGCGAAGGACGCTGAGCCGATCCTGAGGGCGGGCCCGACGCCGAGGATGCATTCTGCACTTGCCTTGCGGGCGCGGGTTGGTTAGACCGCGCCTCACCAACGCGAGCGTTCGCGCCGTTGGGGGATCGTCTAACGGTAGGACCCCAGACTCTGACTCTGGTTGTCTAGGTTCGAATCCTAGTCCCCCAGCCACTCGCGTGGCTTTCCCTGTATTTCCAGTCACTTAGCGCAGTCGACGGGAATCCATGCCCCCAGTTTGCCACAACGGTGGGCACATGCGTGGGCACAGCTTCATTGAACGGCACGGCGACGGCTGGCGCTTCCGAGTCCGTTTTCCGACCCAACTTGCGAGATTTGTGAATCGGGGCGAGCTTCGATTGAGGCTCGGCCGAATCGATCGACGAGAGGCGTTGCGATGCGCACGGCTTCTGCGCGTCGACGCCGACACATTGTTTGTAGCGTTGGGCAAATCCATGGACGTCGAGACAGCGCGGAAGAAGATCGAGGATTGGAAGCGCGGCTGGCTCGCGCATTTCGCAATCCGCCTCGTCGATGAAGGGCGCGTTTTTGTATCGAAGGCCGAGGTGGATGACCCTGATGGGATCGGACACAGCATCGACATGCTGAGGCGCGCATTTCACCACTACGACGTGGTGACACAGAGCGAACGAATTGGACGCGCGCTCGCTGGCTTTGCCGGAGAACGGGCGGAGTTCGAACCAGTTCTTCAAGCCGGGCTAGCGGCAGCCGGTGTCACGGATGAGACATCGCCGGCGCATCGCGCATTGCTGACCACCGCCGCGCTCACGGCCTACAGCGAAATCGAGCGGGAGCTGGATGCAATTGGGCGGGGCAACATGGAAGCCACAACGACCGCCTTGCAATATGCTGCCGGTGGGGAGCCCGACGAGCCAGAAAAGGCCGCCGAGGCGCGCCCTTCAGCATCGCAGCCCGCCAACGCGACCAACACAAGTCCGGAAGATAGGCCCAACTCGACGACGCTCTCATTTGAACAGACGTGGAAGAGCTTCGTCGAAGACAAGATCGACGTGACGCGGGAGTGGAAGCCGTCTCGCCGCCCCGAATTGGCCGGCACCAGCCGTCTCTGGTCCTGGATCATCGGAAAGTCGCCATCGACCATAACGAAGACCGACATCGCGCGATTTCGTTCTGTGTTTCTGCGGTTGCCTGCGAACTACAGCCGAAAGCCGGACTATGCGGAAACGCCTGCCGAGGCTGTCATCATTGCAGCCGAAGCTGTTGATCGAAAATACGAACGCGTCTCCCCGAAGACATTCAACAAGCACTTGTCGACCTTGAAAGGGTATGTCGCCTGGCTGAAAACTCACGGTCATTTGGCCGTCGATGTCGAGCAAATGTTCGGCGGGCTACACGTGAAGCCAAAGCGGAAGGGTCGCGCCGGGCGCGGCGAACGCAACCAATATTCAGATGATGATCTGAAACGAATTTTTTCCACTCCGGTTTGGACGGGTCGCCATTCGGAGCGCCGACTGACGGCTCCCGGCGACTACCTCAACCGCGACAGCTTGTATTGGGGGCCGCTGCTGGCTGCATTCCAGGGAGCGCGCCGGGAGGAGCTGGCGCAGCTCAGGGTTCGCCATTTCACGCAAGTCGCAGGCATTTGGCTGATCAACCTGAATGCTGCAGACCTAAACCTAAAAACAGACGACGGTTATGAAAACGAGGGCAGCCGGCGATTGCTGCCGCTGCATCGCGACATCCTGAAATTGGGCTTCCTTGAAGCTCGCGTGCTCGGCCGCGATGGCAATGAGCAGCTGTTCCCGGAGTTGAACAACAACAACGCAAGCGAATCGTTCGGGGCAGCCCTTGGCAAGCGATTCGGAAATTATCAGAGGAGCTTGGAGTTGTTTCCCGACGCCGAGGGCGGGTTTCATCGGTTCCGACACACATTCATCACCCGGCTGGAGAACACCGACGCAAAGACCTCGTTCATCGAGGAGTTGACCGGCCACGAAAGCAAGGACCGCCAATCTGAGCGAGCGCGTTACACCAAGGAAATCTACGTCCAGAATTTGAAGAAAACGATTGATTGCCTGGAATTGCCTATCGATATCGACGTGCTGCTGGCAGCAGTCGAGCGCTGCACGATTCCCGACCGTAGGGCGCTTTCCAGAGCAGCTTAGGAAATCCTGAGCGCGTAGCGCCCACACTCTTCCAGAGCCCGAGCGAGCCCCCCTTTCCTTTGTCTCCAGGCCCGCCAGGGCACGGGGAACGGGCTCCCCCGGTTCTGTTCCTCTTCCGTCGCCGTCGCTTCGCCCGTGACCGTCAAGAACACGGCGTTTGGGCCGGGCAAGGGGTTGGTGCGGGCGCAGCGCAGCGAGCCACGGCCCCCTTGCCCGGTCCAAACGCCGCGTTCAGGTCAGGAAGGGCGAAGCGACGGCGGTGGGAGAGGAAGCCGGCGGAGAGAATGAAGTCATCTCTCGGCTTTGATACATAGCGCTGGCGCTAGGCCGCCGTCCTGATCTGCCTGCCGGGCGCCATGAGTGTTTCACCATCTCCGCGCGAGACTGCTCTGGTCCCGCTGTGATTGGCCAGATCGCGGCGGGCGATCACGCCAACGGTATGCCTAGCCCCTGCCCAACAGCCCGCTCAGTTTCGTGCTCATCAAACTGCCCACATGCAGTCAGCACCTCATTAACTATAAGCCATTGTAGTTTTGGTGGATTTCGCCCGCCCCGCCTTCCTGACCACCCACGACCTACGACAGTCATGGGTGGTCAGGAAGGCGGGGCGGGCGAAGGATTCGATTGAATGGCAATGAGGATGACCAGCAGAGACCAGGACCTGGTGAAATGGAACAATGGATCTGGATTTGTATCGGTGAAGCAGGTGTCCGAATGGATGGGTGTCGAATTCTCAACCGGGGCTCGGCGGGTGCGAGCTCTGTGTGAAGCGGGCCTTCTGGAGAGACGGGAATTCCCGGCTTCGACCGCGACGGTCCTGATACCGACGGCGGACGGCTGTGCGCTCGCTGGAGACAATTTGCCACCGCTCAAAGGCGTTCGGGTTGCAACATCCAGACATGACCTCCTGCTGGTCGATTGTGCCATGGCTTTGGAGAAGCGGTTCGACTTCCGTTTTGAGCCGGAACGGCGGCTTCGTGCACGGGGCTTCGGCGCCACCGGCCACACGCCGGATGGGCTGCTGCACCGACCGTCGGGCCGGCCGGTAGCTGTTGAACTTGAACTGTCACAGAAGTCCCCGGCTCGCGTCACAGCCATCATGGACGCGTACGCCGCAACCCTCGACATTGAGGAGGTTTGGTACGTCGTTATCGACGACGTAATCGACCGTTACCTGCGTCGCCTCGCTAGCGGTCACGAGCATATCAAAGTCAGGAAATGGCGAACCGCGCCTGGAGCGCAGGAGGCAAGCAATGGCTGAGACCAACGCAAGCGCCTCCGCCTTCGACGATGTCCGGACCGCTATAATCTATTTCATTCTACCGATTTTGGCCGGAACTGCCCTCTCTCCCGTGGGGTTAGTGGGAATCGCAGTTCCCATGATTCTCTACAAGCTCTCCCGGCGAGTGAACTGGCTTTTTATCTATATTGCGCTGTGCGCAGCCCTGTTCGTTGTCGGCGTGCTGCTGGGCAGCATTCCAGCATTGCGGGAACCGTACAGTTCCGTGTTGAACGCGCTCGCTTCGCCGCATTTTGACCCTGCTGTGCTATTCGACCGCTGGCTGCGCTTGGCGGAGTTTCCGGCCGTCTGGTTCGCACTCCTGCCATTTGGCGGCGTGATTGGAACGGTCTTCTCATTGGTCGAAGATGACCGCGAGCAATCGCAGCTCGCCGCCCTTACCCGAGGCGAGGTCGTCGCGCCGTTGAAAAGAGCACTGCTGGCGAGCTGGTTTCAGCGACGCATCGATGCCAAGCCGGCGCGGCGCGGTGCCAACATCGTTCTCGGTGGAGATTGGAGAACGGGCCAAGCCATCGAAATCCCTGACGCCGATTTGAACCGGCACCTGCTTCTCGCGGGCACGACGGGCGCGGGCAAGACCGTCGGACTCATCAACTTGATAGAGGGCTCTCCCGGTATCGGCACCATCATCGTCGACGGGAAAGGCGACATTGAGTTGGCGCGCCGCGTCATGGCGCTAGCCAAATCCCGCGGCCAAAAAGCCTTCCTAATTGGCGGGCCAGACCAGAACGAAAGCGCAGTATACAATCCGCTGAACGGAAACGACTTCACAAGCCTAGCGGACCGAATCGTCACTTTGCGCGAATGGACAGAGCCGTACTATCTGGCATTGGCGAAGGGTTTTGCTCAGACGGCTTTCAAGGTCCTGGCCGCCTGCGGCCAGCGCGTCGATCTTGTAACGTTGTAAAGCCGGCTCAGCACAAGCTATCTACTTGGGCTTGTTCGAAAATCCCGGAAAAAGGGCGCAGACTATCAGGAGCTTGCTAACGAAATCACTTCTCACCGCAACGCAGAAGACCAGATCGAGGGCCTTCGCGCGGAACTGCGTATTTTCGCGGGGTCGGCACTAGGGCCGCTCTTTGACACGGATCGCGCCGCAAAGGAGCGCATCCCAGTCATCACTTTGGCGCGCGCGCGGAAAGAAAACGCCATCGTCTATTTCTGCCTGCCGGCTCTCGCATACCCGCAGTTCGCCAACTTCCTTGGCAAATTGATTATCAATGACATCAAAGCAACGGCATCTACAGCAACGACCCCTTGGCGCATCATCTTGGACGAATTCTCGGTCTTTTCCGGCCCGCAAGTCCTGAATTTGATCAACATGGGACGCAGCCACGGCATTTCGGCGATTTTAGCAACGCAGTCCTTTGCGGATATCGCCCAAGGCGCGGAAAGAAACGGCGACAAATTCCTTGATCAGGTCATCGGCTCAATCAACACTTTCATGACCTATCGACTCAACGCACCAAGCGACTGCGAAATCATCGCCGGCATATCTGGCACTCTTGAAGGTGTCGAGTTCACCGTACAGACGGTCGAGGGCGTCGGAACAGGCGCGGCATCGGCGCGGCACACTCGCACTTTTAGGATTCACCCGGACGCTGTCAGGAATCTAGAAATCGGAGAGGCGATCTACATTAACAAGAGCCGCCGGCCGGAGGCCCGCGACAACTATCTCAAGCTCAAATCCCGCCGCCCGTCGTGGTAATCTCGGTCCTGGACTGTCGTCGTACTGTGCATTCTTACGGGCGCGCGTGTCCTTGGGGCGCACGGTTCCCGGACGAAATCTACAGAAAGCACGTCGCGTGCAATGAGATTAAATTATAAAGGATACGAATATGATTTCACTAAAGTATATTAGGTATTATCTTTCACAATTCATAAAAAGCACTGATAAGAATCATGAGTCTAATACAGAAAAACGATTCACATACTCCCCTAAGCCCTTCATAGGAACGCTCACAATTAATACGAGAAACGTATCTCTATTTGGTGTAAATATAGATACTATTTCAAAAATTACCATTGAGGATTTTCTAGCCAAATCGAAATTGGCCGACTATCCGATGCGCGTTGATCGCGAGAACGATTACTTCCTTCCGAAGATTAGTGAGATCGATATTGCGCGCCTCGATTTTTTTCATCCAATGGAGCCCCTATAACAGATATAAACATAGGAAAGGACAAAGATAATAACGTATATTTGATTTATAGCAACAAAATATTTGGATACTATAGAAAGTCATTATTCATTGACCGCGCATATCGTAACGGTCATTTTGCAATAATAACTACAATTGCAAAATCGATACTGAATGGAAATGTACCAAATCCCGATCGAAAAATGACAAAGTCCGGATTTTATGCTCTTTTGAATACATTTGAGTGGGCCAGAATTCATTTAAGCAGCGAATGACGTAATACATTTAAGCGAAAGCGCCTCGCTCTGGGTGCCATAAACTTGAATATCACGGAGGTTCAGAGGCTGCGCCGTAAGCCGATCTGAGCAACAAAAGCCGCTAAGCTGCCACCTCCGTTGTGAGCTTATCGCACATGGACAGCCCCAAGCTTGTCCATAAGTTTCCCGCGCATATCGAGATCGCGAAGTTGCTTCTCAACGACAATGAACAGCCCCTTGCCGGCGCTGTTCTCTTCCCAGAGCCGGCCAATCGCGCGCTTCTCATTGGTATCATCGACACCGCTACCAGCGAGCAACGCGCCCTTGTATTCGATGACCATCACTCGCCCATCGTTGCGCTGGTGTCGAGTTGCCGCATGGAGATTAAGGGCGCCTGATAGACCATGGACCAGGCATCTCAGCAATAGCCCATCGACCTTTTAACCTGCTAAGGTATGCATCGCCGAACTCCAGGATCAACATGTTCACATCAGTCCTGCAATAATCTAGTCTCGCCCGCGAGAAACTTTTTCGGATATGCCGTTGTCGGTGAATTTTGCGCATCTGCAGGAGATCAGCCCGGAGCTGCATCGCCTCGGCACTCTTGCCGAGCGGTTCTTTGCCGAAGACGCTAATACGTCGCTTATCAAGAGTCGCCAGTTCGGCGAATACATGGTCAAGGAGATCGCCGCGCTTTCCGGCGTCTATGATCCCGCCGCGCGCGAGACAACCCATGATCTCCTGCGGCGGCTAGCGACGCAGCAGGTCTTGCCTCGCGAGGTCGCAGACGTCTTCCACGCGGTGCGCAGGAGGGGCAACGAAGCAACCCATAGCCTCGCAGATTCCCCCGCAGAAGCGCTCGCTGCGCTCAAGTTCTGTCGTGCGCTCGGTGTCTGGTATCGTCGCACCTATGGGCGCGATCCCAATTTCAGGCCGGGCCCATTCGTTCCTCCTAGAGCCTCTGACGATATAGACCAAGCTACGCAGGCTGAGCTCGTGGCGCTCCGCGCCCAAGTCCGTGAAGCAGAGGAACAGCTGGCAGCGGCCCATGCCTCGGCCGATGAGCTCGCTAAGGCCCGGGCCGCTGCCGAAGAGCTCATCCGGCAGGCCACTGCCGACAGTGCCGTTTGGGAACAGACTGCCGTCGAGATGGAGGCCAACCAGGCAGCGCTCTCCCGTAAGCTCGCTGAACTGCAGAAGGCGGCCGAAGCCCAGCCTGAGCAATTGCAAATCCAGTTCAAGCAGGCCGGCCTCCAGGCTGCGAGCCGCCTCGAGCTCGACGAGCGTCAGACTCGCCGTCTGATCGACGTCCAGCTTGTTGATGCCGGCTGGGAGGCCGACAGCGACCGCTTATCTTATCAGAAGGGCGCACGACCGGAAGAAGGCCGCAGCCTTGCCATCGCTGAATGGCCCTCCGAGGGCGGCCGCGCTGACTATGCCCTCTTTGTCGGCCTCACCTGCGTTGGCGTCATCGAGGCGAAGCGCGAGAGCGTCGATGTGCCGTCCACGCTCCGTCAGGCCGAGCGCTACGCCCGAACCATTTTTCTACCGACGGAGCAGACCCATCCGCACGGACCCTGGAGACACGGCCTGAACGAGCCATTTCGCGCCCCTTTCGTTTTCGCCACCAACAGTCGGCCCTATGTACGCCAATGGATGACGAAATCCGGCATCTGGTATCGCGATGTACGTCGGGAGACGAACCACGCTATTGCCATGACGAGCTGGTTCTCACCGAGAGACCTGCTGAACAAACTCGCCACGGATGTCGACACCGCGGCGCAGGGCCTGGCCGAGGAAGGCTTCGGCAAAGGCAAGATGCGCCCCTACCAGGAGGAGGCGATCGCGGCGATTGAGAATGCCGTGGTCGCCGGCCAGCGAGACATCCTTGTTTCGATGGCGACCGGCTCTGGCAAGACGCGCACGGCGATCGCGCTGATGTATCGCCTGCTCAAATACAAGCGCTTCCGCCGCATTCTCTTTCTTGTCGACCGCAAGGCGCTCGGCAGGCAGACGAGCGACGCCCTGGAGACAACCGAGATCGAGGGCATGCTAAATTTCGCCCAGATCTACAAGGTGGCGGGGCTGGAACAGAAGCTGCCGGAGGGCGAGGACCAGGTACAAGTTGCGACCGTCCAGTCGCTGATCGCCCGTATTCTGAACGAGCCGGACGCTGCCAAGCGCCCGACGCCCGGAACCTTCGACTGCATCATCGTGGACGAGGCCCATCGCGGTTATACGCTGGATGCGGAGCTCCGCGAAAATGACATCGGCTTCCGCAATATCGACGACTACCAGTCGGCCTACCGCCAAATCCTCGATTACTTCGATGCGGTGAAGGTGGCGCTGACGGCGACCCCCGCGCTTCACACCCGCGAGATCTTCGGCCACCCGGTCTTCCACTACGGCTATCGCCAGGCCGTCGTTGAAGGCTATCTCAACGACCACCTGCCGCCGAAGCGCATCACCACGGCGCTGTCGGAAGCCGGCATTCATTTCGATGGTGGCGAGGAAGTCGAGATCATCGATCGCAGAACGGGCCAGATCGATCTCTTCGAGCTGCCGGACGACGTCTCGCTGGATTACGATCTCGCAGATTTCAATAGGCGCGTCTATTCGGAAGCCTTCAACCGCATCGTCTGCCGGGCGATCGCCACCGAGATACCGCCGTCAAAGCCCGGCAAGACGTTGATTTTCGCCGCCCGCGATGCGCATGCCGATGACATTGTGCGCCTGCTGATCGAGGAGTTGCAGGAGGAATACGGCAAGGAGTCCGTACCACATGGCATGGTCTTGAAGATAACCGGCACTGTGGAGAAGGCTGAAGACTTGATCCTCAAGTTCAAGAACGACCCCTATCCGAAATACACCGTGACCGTGGATCTCCTGACCACCGGCATCGATGTGCCCTCCATCTGCAACCTGGTCTTCGTCCGCCGGGTTAAGAGCCGCATCCTCTACGACCAGATGATCGGTCGCGCCACGCGGCTCTGCCCGGAAATCGGCAAGGAGCATTTCCGAATCTTCGATGCCGTCGATCTCTATGCCGAGCTGCAGGAAATGACGGATATGCGCCCGGTGGTCGTCAAGCCGGATATCTCGCTCGGCCAATTGGTCACCGACCTCCAGAAGGCGGAAACGGAAGAGGACAAAAACTGGGTCGCCGGCCAGGTAATCGTGCGCATGCGCGCCATGGTGAAGCGCATGGATGCCGAGACCCGCGATAGCTTCGAGCGCCACACAGGCGAAAACCCTGACAATGCTCTGCAGCGGCTTGCAACCCGGTCCGGTGCTGAACTTCAGGGCTGGCTCGCCGCCTATCCGCGCGCTGCGGAACTGCTGGAACGCCGCCCGCTGCGTACGGACAGGAATGATGGCGTCGTTATCTCAAGCCATGAGGACGAGCTCCTCCGAATCGAGGAAATCTTCGGCAAGAATACGACGCCTGAGGATTACATCACCGGCTTCGAACGCTTTGTGCGTGAGAACATGAACCAGGTTCCGGCGCTGATCGCCGTCACCCAGCGTCCGCGCGATTTGACCCGCAAGGAGCTATCTGACCTGGCGGGCCTGCTCGACGAGAAGAACTATTCCGAAGCCATGTTGCGCGCCGCTTATGGCCGCGCCCGCAACGCCAATATCGCTGCCCACATCATCGGCTTCGTGCGCCAGGCGGCGCTGGGCGATCCGCTGATCCCCTATGCCACCCGCGTCGACAACGCGATCGTCAAAATCGAGGCGTCCCGTCCCTGGACGCGGAAGCAAAAGGAGTGGCTGCGCCGCATTGGCCGGGCGCTGAAGGACAAGCCGGTGGCTGATCCCACCTTGCTCGACCAGGGTGCCTTCGCCGACAAAGGCGGCTTCCAGCGCATCTCGCAGGAATTCGACGGTGAGCTCGATCAGGTTCTACACGCCTTCAACGAGGCAATCTGGGCGCCGAGCGCCGCGTGACATTCCCACTCACATTGACCGAGGACTTCCGCTCGCTACAAGCGCAATCAAGATCCCTGATCCCATGAGTCTGATGCCATGAACGCCAACGCTATCGTCCAGAAGCTCTGGCGCCTCTGCACGGTGTTGCGCAAGGATGGCATCACCTACCAGCAGTATGTCACCGAGCTGACTTATCTGTTGTTCCTCAAAATGATGGCCGAGCGCAGCCGTGAAGCGGACAGCCTGCCAAGGGGTATGCGCTGGGCAGATCTGGTCGCCGCGAACGGCCTGACCAAGCTCGAACATTACCGCAAGGCCCTCGTCACCCTCGGCGCCGCCAGCACGCGTCTCGGCAAGGACGACGCGCTCATCCTTCCTCCGGTCGATAACGCCACACCGGACGAGCGGAAGCGTTATGCCGATGCAAGGCCGCTGCCGGATATGGTCCAAAAGATCTTCGACAGCGCCTCCACCTTTCTTCGCGAGCCGCAGAACCTCACCACGCTGGTCACTGCCATCGACGATCTCGATTGGTTCTCCTCCGAACGCGATCAGTTCGGCGATCTCTACGAAGGCTTGCTGCAAAAAAATGCCGAAGAGACCAAGCGTGGCGCTGGGCAGTATTTCACGCCGCGCGTGCTGATCGAGCTTCTGGTCCGGCTGATGCAGCCCAAGCCCGGAGAAGTGATCCAGGACCCTGCTGCTGGAACCGGCGGGTTCCTGATTGCAGCAAACAGCTATATGCGCGCACGCAGCGACGACTATCTCGCTCTCGGGGAGAAACAGCAGGACTTCCAGAAGCGCCAGGCCATCCACGGCATGGAAAATGTGCCGGGCACGCTGCGCCTGCTGTTGATGAACCTCTATCTGCACGACATCGACAGCGACCATGTCGATCTCGGCGACACGCTCTCTGACAAAGGTAAGGGACTGGGCAGCGCCCATCTCATCCTCACCAATCCGCCCTTCGGCCCATCGGGCGGCGTACCGACGCGCGACGACCTTTCCGTCACCGCCTCGGTCTCCTCCTACCAGCTTCCCTTTGTCGAACACTGCATCCGCGCGCTCCAGCCCGGTGGCCGCGCCGCCATCGTTGTGCCGGACAATGTGCTTTTCGAAGAAGGGCGCGGCCGGCAGCTTCGCCAGATGATGATGGACTGGTGTGATTTGCACACCATCCTGCGCCTGCCGACCGGAATTTTCTATGCGCAGGGCGTCAAGACGAATGTCATCTTCCTGACACGCGGGAAGACCGAAACCGGCAATACCAAATCGGTGTGGATCTACGACCTGCGCGCCCAAATGCCGAAATTCGGCAAGACCACGCCGCTGATGGAGGCCCATTTCGAAGGTTTCGAACTGGCCTTCGGCACGGACCCTTATGGCGCCGAGCGGGGAAAGGACGAGGGCGAGGCCGGCCGCTGGCGCAAGTTTAGCCGCGGGGACATCGCCAAGCGCAGCGACAATCTCGATATTGGCTGGCTGCGCGACGCTGAGGAAGAGGCGGAAGAAGGCCTGATCGAACCCGACGACATCGCCGCCGCCATCCTCGGCCATCTGCAGGCCGCCACGCTGGAAATCGAAGCGCTGATGGCGGAACTGGGCGACGGGCTTCCAGAGGCGGCGGAATGAGTGGGCTGCCGAGCGGGTGGGCTGAGGCAACCCTGGGCGAGTTGGTTGCCTCCAATGGTGTGGTGACCGACGGCGATTGGGTTGAAAGCAAAGATCAGGACCCAAATGGCGAGGTTCGGCTAACGCAACTGGCCGATATCGGTGATGGGGAATTCCGAAACAGATCTGATCGGTATCTGAATCTAGAAAGCGCAGAACGACTGGGCTGTACTTTCCTTGAAGCAGGAGACGTGCTCATTGCCCGTATGCCTGATCCTCTAGGTCGCGCTTGCGTATTCCCTGGTTTGCCTCAGCCTGCGGTCACCGTCGTGGACGTACTTGTCTATCGCAGTGGAACCGACCTCGTGTCGCCTCACTGGATAATGGCGGCCATTAATGCGCCTGAGACACGCCAAAAGATCATTGCACAAGCAAGTGGGACAACAAGGCAGCGTATATCAGGCGGAAATCTAAAGCGGCTGCCACTTCCCCTCCCGCCCCTGGCCGAGCAAAAGCGCATTGTAGCCAAGCTGGATGCGCTGAACGCAAAATCCGCTCGTGCCCGCACCGAACTTGCCCGCATCGCAACGCTCGTCTCCCGCTACAAGCAGGCCGTGCTCAGCAAGGCGTTCAGCGAGGAGTTGACGCAAGATTGGCAGGTGGTATCGCTCGATCTGCTGTCCGAGACGGTTTTCGACGGACCGTTCGGTTCCAATCTGAAATCCGCTGATTATACACCCGATGGGCCTCGGGTTGTTCGCCTTGAGAACATTGGGACACGCGAGTTTATCGAAGAAAAGCGTACGCATATCTCCGAAGAGAAATTTCGCTCTCTGGCAAGGCATACGCTTCAGGCTAACGATCTACTCTTCTCCTCGTTCGTTAGCGAGGAGATCCGGGCATGTTTATTCCCTTCGAACGCTGGTTTTCGGGCAGTAAACAAGGCAGATTGTTTTTGTATCCGTTTGGATAAGGCTAAGATCGATCCCAAATTTGCATTGCTTCAATTAACAACGGAAGCGACATACAGGTATTTCGTCCAGCAAGTGCACGGCGCGACGCGGCCTCGGATTAACCTGTCCCAACTGAAGCACTACCCGCTCGTGGTTCCGCCCCTTGACGAACAACACGCAATCGTCCGTCGCATTGAGACCACCTTCGCTCGAATTGAGGGACTGGTAGCAGAGGCAAAGCGCGCACTGGTCTTGGTGGGCAGACTGGACGAGGCAATCCTGGCAAAAGCCTTCCACGGCGAGTTGGTGCCTCAAGACCCGAATGATGAGCCGGCAAGCGCATTGATCGAGCGCGTCGGCGCATGGCCGACCGGCGTCATCGAAAGGGGGCAAGGTCGCCCGGCGAAAAACGTTGAACGTGCCGTCCGAAGGGGGGGCGGGATGACCGCCACTGCTTCCCCCTTGACCAAGGTCGCTGACGCCATGACTGCGCAGCAAAAGGATTCTTCAATGAGCAAGACCCGCCAGGACCCCGATGTCATGGGCCAGCCATATTTGTCAAAAATCCTTCGCAAGCAACCTGGCGCCGGAACCGTGGACACATTGTTCAAGGCGGCTGACCTACCCGTTGCGGATTTCTATAAGCAACTCGCGTGGGAGATCGAAAACCAGCACATCCTGGACAAGCAAGACGGGCTGGAGGCGGCCTGATGCGTCTTGATCGTGTCTACATCGACGGCTTCAAGAACTTAAAGGACGTTGAAGTTAGGTTCGATGCGGAGTGTCTGACGACGGTCGTCATCGGTCAGAATGGGGCCGGTAAGTCCAATTTGATCGAGGCGGTTACTGAGATATTCCGCGCCGTTGACCTCAATGAACGCAACCTACGCTTCACCTATGAGGTTGACTATCAAATCCGAGGTCAGTCCATAGCCCTCTCGAACCGCACGGGTAAATCGACTATTTCGGTAGATGGAGCGGTACTCTCCCGATCTGCCTTTGATGGCACGCGGTCCGCTTACTTTCCACAACTCATTTTTGGGTACTACTCCGGCAGCGGACGGAGGCTTGAGAAATTGTTCGATGCCCATCAGGCGCGTTATTACTCGGTTATAAACAAGGATCGTCCCGAGCCGGAGTATGAGGCCGCGCAGCAGGCTCGGCGCATGTTCTATTGCCGACCGATTCATGGCGTCTTCGCTCTTCTGGCGCATTTCGCACGTCAGGACGACACGGAGGGCCTCGACGCCCTTCTTTGTGAGAAGCTGGGAATCACCAACTTTCACTCCGCGCTCGCCCACTTCAAGGAGCCGTCGTGGTTCAATCACGCCAACTGGAAAAAAGCCCAATCAGTGGAACCGGCGGCGCCAGGCCGTGGTCGGCGCGCCTACACCGAGCTTGCTGATCAGGCCCGGGATCTCTGGGGCGCCCGAGGTCCGGCCGGCGCTTGTGCGCGGGCGCTCCTGAATGCCGCGTTTCGTCCTTTGGCGCTCACTGGAAAGGTGGTGGACGACTATCGGGACAAGCCGAGGACTGAAGCTCAGCTTGCATGCTTCCTCCGGGACGGCGCGGCGCTCAAGCAGTTTGCCGCTATGTACGCAAACGATCAGGAAGTGTTCGCCGCTCTCGAAGCCGCGGACATCTCGGATCTCTTTCGGGAGATGATCGTTTGGGTCACCCGCACTAATGACGCGACCGGCGACGTAAGTTTCAGCGACCTTTCAGACGGCGAGCGCCAGCTGCTGATGGTGCTTGGCCTGATCCGCGTCTCACGTGGAAAGGAAGCGTTGTTTCTGCTCGACGAGCCCGACACCCATTTGAACCCAGCTTGGCAGCTCAACTACCTAGACTTGATCGCCGACTGGACCGGCGTCGCAGCTGACCGGGATAAATGCCAGATTATCCTCACCTCACACAATCCGCTTACGATTGCTGCGCTGGAGGCCAAGCAGGTCCGGGTCATGGCAGTAGGCAACGATGACGCCGTGACAGTCGCCGCGCCAGTGGTGGATCCACGAGGCCTTGGCTTCACAGCAACGCTGACAGAGATATTTGGCCTACCCACAACGCTAGATCTGGAAACGCAGCGTCAGATAGACGACAGGAATGCGCTCGCTCGACTTGAACATCGAAGTGAGGCTCAAGAGAAAATCCTCATCGAACTGAACGATAAGCTCAATCGTTTAGGTTTTTTAAATGAAAGCCGCGAACCGCTTTATCAAGAATTTCTTCAGGCTTGGCAAGACGTTCGATATGCAGATCGCCCGCCACTAAGCCCTGCGCAGGTCGAGGCACGGCGCACAGCGATGCAAATACTGATCAAATCGCTGACTCAAGAACCAGGGTTTTCACATTGATCTACGTGCGCCGTGATCCCGCTTTGATACCGGAGGGCGTTCTCAAGGTGGCCGAGCGGGCGCAAGCCGTGCTTGATCTGCTGCCTCAATCAGAGCGTGCTGCCTACATCAAAAAGAAATCGCATATTTGGAGGTCGTTCAAAAAGTACCTGCGGCAAATGTCGTACGGGAAATGCTGGTATTCCGAGGCTAACGATCCCCAATCTATTTTCGATGTTGATCATTTCCGGCCTAAATCTGAGGCGCGCCGCTCAGATACTGAATTCGACGACGGATATCCGTGGCTCGCCTTCAGTTGGGACAACTTTCGATACGCTGCCGGGCGGACCAATAAACTCACTACGGATGAGGACACTGACGAGGTTGTTGGGAAGTCAAGTTGGTTTCCGCTGATCGAGGGAAGTGTGACTGCGTCCTGGGAGGACCGTCGCGTCCACAATGAACATCCTATGTTGCTCGATCCCACGAACGAGGACGACGTAAAGCTCCTAGAGATTGCGCCGGACGGCCGAGTCAGCCCGAACAAGTATTGCGTCGGCACCAATCGGCTGCGGGTGGCTGCGTCCGTTAGGCGCTACGGGTTAGACCTTCCCAACTTGAAGGAGGAGCGCTTGCGCGTCATGCGCGACGTGTCCGAGCGGATCGACGCCTTGCTAAAATGCATCGAAGCGGCAAACAAGTTCGAGCCTGCAGCGGACCATCTTCCTATTCCCGAACAGAGGAATGCGATCACAAACCTTACTCTCCCCGGCAGTACGTATTCGCTCGCCGCCAGGTCAAAACTCTATGAGCTTGGGTTAGGGGAGCTGATCGCCAAACCGGAGGGTCACGCAGCAGTCGCGGCCTAAAGCGGGTTGGGATCTGGTTGAATCGTTTTGGTATTCCCCTACCAGCGTCTAGCGGGTTCAGACTGTCATCGCGCCAAATGTGCTCGATCGTCAGTTCACGGCGACGCCGCCGAACCAGGGCTGGATCGCCGACTTCCCCTATGTCTGGACGGGCGAGGGCTGGCTATATGTGGCCGCCGTGATCGACCTGTTCTCGCGGCGGGTCGTCGGCTGGTCGATGAAGGCCGAGATGACGGCGGCACTCGTCACCGACGCGCTCGTCATGGCGATCTGGCGGCGGGGCAAGCCGGCCGCCCTGCTGCAACATTCGGATCAGGGAAGCCAATATGCCAGCCAGCACTTCCAGGAATTGCTGGCCGAGAACGGCGTCACCTGCTCGATGAGCCGATCCGGCAACGTCTGGGACAATGCTGCCATGGGGAGCTTCTTCTCATCCCTGAAAACCGAGCGGATCAGGGGCACAATCTTTCGGACGCGCGACGCCGCCAGGGCCGATGTGTTCGACTACATCGAGCGCTTCTACAACACCATCCGCAGGCACTCGACCATCGGCTATCTCAGCCCCGTCGAGTTCGAAAAGAAGGTGGGATTAGCTTAACTGAGCGTCCACGAAACCGGCAGCAGGCCACCTTTTTCAAGCCTGTTTCCGTTTCGAGCCCTCTTTTTTAGTCCTGGCACGCGAACGGCCTATCAGCCCAACAAGGCGGGCATTGCCGTGGGCACAATCGTGGTGCACATTGCGGTTCATCGGGGTCGATTCCCATCGAAACCCTGTGTTTTGCCCGGAAATCAGGGCGTTTGTGGCATTTTCACGGGGTCCTAGTCCCCCAGCCACTCACGTGGCTTTCCCTGCTTTTCCAGCACCTCCGTTCCCAAGACGTCGAGCACGCCTTTCAAGGCCGCGCCTTGAGCGCGAAATTTCAATGAAGCAGGGGAGCCGGGAGTCAGAGCTGGCGCATTGCGAGACCGGTCAGGTGTTAGGCCTCGCAAAGGCGACCATCCGTCCGCATGACCTGTCAGCAATGAAATCAAATCCTGAATCCAGGATCGCGCGGATCACCGTCGACACGCCGTCATCGCCAATGATATTCGGATGCAGCTCTCCGCACAGCACCCGGACCTCTGGCGGAATCTTGACCTTGAAAATCTCGGCTTCCGCACCTTCGACATCGAAGACCACAAAGGTGGGACGGATCTCCCGAAGCAAACGTGACATGGAAGCCATGGCGACCTGCTCAGGCTTCGCGGCGCCTTCTCGACGATGAACGGACGAAGACATAATATTCACGTTGAAGAAGAACTCTCGGTAGCCATCCTCCTGCCCAACCGCAGTATTGTGAAGGTTTGGCCTGACGTCATTAGCCTCAAAGACGGATCTAATTGGCCCCAAGAGCTCGGGATTTGCCTCGAAGGTATGGAGATTCCTGCTGTCGGAAAGTCGCTGCGCGATGAACGTCGACACGATCCCGAGACCCGACCCGAGCTCCAGGACGATATCGTCGGGCCGGATCAAGTGTCTGATCGTTTCCATCTCGCCGCGCTCGTGCAGCCCTCGGTAGAAATCGCGTCGACGAGCTTGAAGAGCAGGCGATGATCCAAGTGGAATGCGAATATTTTCATACATGTACATCTTAGGCTTAGAAATGACAGAAATCGCATACCTTATCTTATGCCTAAGGTAACTCATGAGTTCTTGAATAAATGTAAGATCATCCGCATCGCCGCGGCTCAATCCCACCGATCCCCGATCCATGGCGCATCTTTCTTCGGCGTTCTGCCTTCTGGCTCAAGCGAAGGCTCGCGGGCTATTGGTCGTTGGCACACGCGCCAAGGGGTCCCATGTCGGCCGCGTGGCCCTCTTGATATCCGTCAAGAAGGGTTGGGGGCTTTTCGCTCGACGCTCTCACCCCACCAGCGCCTCCTTGCCGGCCGGCTACGGCGTGTTGCCCTTCGGACGCACCTCGCTTGTCAGGGGCGGCCGGATCGCTTGCATGCTTCTGATGCAGCCCTCTCAGCCCATAAACGGCCTCGACCGTTCGCGGATATTGCCGGAAGACCAGTTCAACGCCGCGGTTCCTTCAACGCTTGGAGAGTGAAGGAGAAACGCTCGCGGCGATGTGACCGGGGGGCTGCCTTGAAGCTGCCAGTGTGGGGAAGCGCCTTGAGCGCTACTCTCCTTGTGCAAGTCGTGAGTTCGTTCGCCGCCGCAGCGATCCCTCTCCTGGGCCCGATCCTGACGCAACGCTGGGGCCTCATGCCCGAAAGCATCGGCTATGTCTCGGCGGTCGTGTCCGCCGGCATATGCTGGTTCCTGGCCTGCGGCGGGCCGATGCTCGACCATCACGGCCCGATTCGGGCCCTGCAGTTCGGCCTGGTCTTCGTCGCAGCGGGTCTCGTGCTCCTGTCACAGCCGGTCGGGCTGATCGGGCTCTTCGGCGCGCTCCTGGTCGGCCTGGGCCTGGCCCCGAACACGCCCGCCGGCAGCCAGGTGCTGATGCGTACGGCGCCGGCCAGGCATCGCACGCTGGTGTTTTCCATCAAGCAGGCGGGCGTGCCTCTGGGCGGCGCCATCGCCGGCCTCGTGATCGCCCCGCTGGTCCTGGGTTTCGGCTTCACCGGCGCGATCTGGGCACTCGTCGCCGTCATCCTGCTGAGCGCCTTGCTGGTCCAGCCCTTCCAGAGGGAGCTCGATGCGGAGAAAGGTCCGCAGAACCGGGCCTGGGCCCGGCTGTTCCTGTCGCCGTCCTCGCTTGCCCGGTCGGCCCGCGTTCTCAGCGCGCATCCGTCCTTGCCGATGCTCACGGCGATGGGCGTCGCGTTCTCGATATCGCAGGCCAGCATCACGGCCTTCACGGCGACCTATATGGTGACCCAGCATGGCCAGACCCTGGCGCAGGCCGGGCACTACATTGCCGTGCTGCTGGCGGCGAGCACGATCGCGCGCATCTTTTTCGGGTGGCTTGCGGACCGCATGGGGGGCGGGCTCCTGCTGCTTTCGCTGCTGGCGCTTGGAGCCGCGACCGCAATCGTCCTGCTCGTCAGCTCCACGAGCGCGAGCCCCTGGCTGGTCTATGGCTGCATGGCGCTGGTAGGCGCCACCTCGATGGGGTGGAACGGGGTACACATGGCCGAGCTTGCCCGGGTATCGCCGCCTGCGCTGATCGGCGACGTGACGTCCGGCGCCAGCCTGTTCGGCTTCGTCGGCTCGATCTGCGGGCCTCTGGCCTTCGCCATTATCGTCAGCCGGACCGGGAGTTTCGAGTGGCCGTTCGTGCTGGTCGCCGGCCAGCTGGCCGCGTTCGGCCTGTTCGCGCTCTGGCGCCAGTTCCGAATGCGCGGCGTTTGAGGCCCGATCGAGGCCGGTCCGCGCTTTCGGCCGGAGGCGAGGCGCGCCGCGCGTTGCCTCCGGCTGCGATCGGTTTTGGCCGAGGACTACGCCTCCGGCCGGTGTCGTAAGCGTGACGGCTAGTTGCGACCATGGCTCGGCCGGCGCACCGCTCTCACCGTTCCGCTGCGCCCGCCGCCGCAGAAGAACCTGTCGCCGCCATCGGATTCGAGGCCGGAGACGCCGGTGCCGGCCGGCATCTCGATCCGCTCCAGCACCGCGCCGGTCTTGGGGTCGATCCGCCTCAACTCGCTTTCGTCGTTCTCCCAGGTGCCGTGCCAGAGCTCGTCATTGCTCCAGGTGACGCCGGTGACAAAGCGGTTGGACTCGATGGTGCGCAGGATCGCCCCCGTCTCCGGATCGATCTGGTGGATCTTGCGGTCGCGATACTGTCCGACCCAGAGCGTCCCTTCCGCCCAGGCGAGCCCGGAATCGCCGCCGCCGGGGGCCGGGATCGTCGCGAGCACGCGGCCGGTCTCCGGGTCGATCTTCTGGATGCGGTCTTCGGCGATCTGGAACAGGTGCCGGCCGTCGAAGGCCGTTCCCGCGTCGGCGGCGACGTCGAGCGAGCGCACCGTCTTGCCGCTCGCCGGATCGAGGGCGTTCAGCTTGTCGCCGGTCGCGAACCAGACATGCCGGCCGTCATAAGTGACCCCATGCACGCCTTCGACGTCCGGAAAGGGGCCGTATTCGTGGATGATCTCGGCTGCTGATCGTTTCATGTCGTTGCTCCTGTCCTCCGGCAATGGCGCCGGCAGTAGCAGGCTAGCCGCCTGGCAAAGGAGCCGGGAGTAACAAGGTTGTCGGGAACCCCGGCACGGGCGGGGTCATCCAGCGGCAGGCCCGGCCGCGCCCGAAGGATTGCACCCGGCCTCCCGAAGCAAGCGAATCGAGCGCGCGTTGCACGGTCCGCGCGCTCGCCCCGAGCGCCAGCGCGAGCGCCGAACTCGACCATGACTCGCCGTCGGCGAGGAGGGCGAGCATCGCCGCGTGCCGCTCCTCGACCGGTGGAGCGAGCACCACGATCCCGGTCGCCCGGCACGGTGCCAGCGCGAACCCGTCCGCGGTGGCGCCGATATCGGCGAGCCCCCTAAGCTCGGCGCGCAACCGTCCGATCTCGACGCGCAGCCTGGCGCGATGCGATTCATCGGCATGCTTCGCTCGGAAGGCGCGCGCGAGGAGCGCAGCTCTCGGTACGTCTGCGGGCCAGGCTTCGGCCAGCGTGCGCGCGAGTGCGAACAGCACCGGTCGCGTCGCGAGCGAGACCGCGGCATTCGCGTCCCGCACGGCATTCCGGCAGGCGTCGATGATGAGCGCGCCCGATTGCGGCAAGGCCTCGACCTCGCCGAGCAGGAGCAGCCGCTCGCCGCCGCGTTCGATCAGCCGCGCCGCCGGCGTGCTCAGCAGCAGAGCGGCGCTTTCGATCTCCGCCTGCAAGGCTGGAATTCCGGCCTGGCGCGCGGCGGTCTCTGCCCGAGCCAGTGCCGCGCGCGCCACCTTGGTCCGCAGCCGCCTTATCGCGATACCGGCGACGACGAGCTCGTGAGCGGCCAGCAGGGCAGGCGGGAAGGGCGTGGGATCGACCTCGGCGAGCGCGCGCTCGGCGTCGTCGAGGCGCCCGATCAGGACGAGGCGCCGCACCTCGAGATGCCGAGCATGGGCGGCATTGAGCCGGTCTCCGCGCCGTTCGAGCGTCGTGCGCGCAGCGTCGAGCGCCTTGGCGGGCCAGCCGAGATCGCGCGAGACCAGGGCGATCTCGGCCTCGGCGACGACGCAGCGCGCGCGAGCCGCAGCCTCCTTGGGGCCGAAGGCACGCGCCGCCCTCTGCAGCAGCGTCTTCGCCCGGGCGAGATCGCCCAGCCGCGCCATCGCGATGCCGCGCAGGGCGAGCGCGGGCGGGTCCTCGCGCAGCGCGACGCGGTTCAGCACACCAAGGAGATCGCCCGCCGCCAGCGCCCGCGCCGCGGCCGTGATCATCGAGTCCATTCAAATCCCGCCAAACTTGTCACTCCCACCGTCTCACGGCCGGCGAGTACCAACAACCGGGACGCCGCATCGCGAGTGAGAGCGGCGACGGACATCAGACGACAGGAGTGAAAGCGATGACGACACATCTCACCGGCTCCCGCGACGAATGGCTCGCAGCGCGGATCGACCTGCTCAAGGCCGAGAAGGAGTTCACGCGCCTCGGTGACAAGCTGGCCCAGCGGCGTCAGCAATTGCCATGGGTCCGCATCGACAAGGAGTTCCGCTTCGAGACCGAGGAGGGCGACGCATCGCTGGCGGACCTGTTCCGCGGGCGCTCGCAGCTCCTCGTCTATCACTTCATGTTCGGCCCCGACTACAAGGCGGGATGCCCGTCCTGCTCGGCGATCGCCGACGGGTTCAATGGCATCATCGTCCATCTGGCGAACCATGACGTTGCGTTTACGGCCGTCTCGCGGGCGCCGCTCGCCAAACTGCTGGAATACAGGACACGCATGGGCTGGAGCTTCCCCTGGGCCTCCGCTGCCGGCAGCGAGTTCAATTTCGATTTCCACGTCTCCTTCACCGAGGAGCAGCAGCGCGACGAGGGCATCGACTACAATTACCGGCGCGAGCCGGTGCGCGGATGGCGGGAGCGGAGCGGCCAGGAGGGCAGCGGCGACAGCGCCGAGGCGAAATTCGCCGCGATGACCGGTACCGATGTGCCCACCTATCAACGCGAACAGCCGGGGATGAGCGCCTTCGTCCAGGAGGATGGCGCCATTTACCACACCTATTCCAGCTATGGCCGCGGCATGGACGCGATCTGGAGCATGTATCCCTGGCTCGACCGCGCGCCGAAGGGACGCAACGAGTCCAGCGGCCCGTGGTGGCGGCGCCATGACGAATACGGCAAGGGCTGAGGTCATGGCGAGCCGTCATGACAGCGGGCGCGCGGCCGGGCTCGGTGCGGCCGACTTGCTGGGCTTCATCGCCGCGCCGACCTTCGCGGCGATGGCACTGCTCACGGCCGTCCTCGACGGTGGCGCAACCGGTGCTCTCTGCGCGCCCATGCCGGGCGCGTCGCCGATGACCGGCATGGCCCTGATGTACGCGCTGATGAGCGGCTTTCACGCAGCGCCCTGGCTCAGGCTGATCGCCGATCGGCGCGGCCGATCCTGATGCGGGCTCGTGGCGGGTCTTGGCCCGCCGCGACGCCGCCAGCCCCGGTATCTTTTTCGACAGGAGGAAAGACATGAGTGGTGCCTTCATCGGCGGATGCGCCTGCGGCGCGATCCGCTACGAGATCTCTGCCGAACCGCTGGCGATGACCGATTGCCAATGCCGTCATTGCCAGCAACGCAGCGGCACGGGGCACGGATCCTACATCACCTTTCCGAGCCGGCAGGCCGTGAAGCTCCGGGGCGAGGCGCGGCATTGGGACATCGCCGCCGACAACGGCAATGTGAAGACGCATGGCTTCTGCCCGAACTGCGGGACACCGGTCCATCTGACCTTCTCGGCGGCGCCGGACCGGTTCGCGATCCACGCCGCCAGCCTCGATGATCCGGGCCGATACAAGCCGCAGGCGGTGGTCTTCACGGCGAGCGGCCATGCTTGGGATCGCATCGATCCGGCCCTGCCGAACTTCGAGGGAATGCCGCCAAGCGAAGACCCGGCCTGAAACGGCGCGCAAGGCTGCGCGCTTCGTGCCGATGCCACCCAATGCGACATATCGAAGAGAGCTCCCATAGGGCGAGAGGAACCATGATCAATTCCCACTATCGCTGGATCATCGTCGCGGCTGGGGGGCTGCTCGGCTGCATGGCGATCGGTGCCATGTTCTCGCTGCCGGTCTTTATCCTCCCCATGTCGCGGGACACCGGCTGGTCCGTCACCGGCATCTCCAGCGCCATGACCCTCGCTTTCCTGGCGATGGCTCTTGCCAGCATGGCCTGGGGCTCCCTGTCAGACCGAATCGGCACCCGTCCGGTTGTGCTGCTCGGATCGGCACTGCTGGCCACGAGCCTGGCGCTGGCGAGCGTGGCGACATCCCTCGTCCAGTTCCAGCTCGTCTTCGGCGTCCTGGTCGGGGCTGCGGCGGCCGCGACCTTCGCGCCGATGATGGCTTGCGTCACGGGCTGGTTCGAAACCCGCCGCGGCCTTGCCGTCTCCCTCGTCTCCGCCGGCATGGGGATGGCGCCGATGACGGTGTCTCCCTTGGCCGCGTGGCTCGTCTCCAGCTACGACTGGCGAACCTCGCTCCAGATCATCGCCGCTCTCGCCGCGGTCGTGATGATCCCAGCCGCGCTCCTGGTCCGTCGCCCGCCGGCGCTGGCACGCGAACAGGCAGCCCACGGGGTGGAGGACGCAGCGCAAACGGCCATGTCCGTCAGCCAGGCGATCAGAACCCCTCAGTTCATCATCCTTCTGCTGACGAATTTCTTTTGCTGCGCAACGCATTCGGGCCCGATCTTCCATACGATCGGTTACGCCGTCAGCTGCGGGATACCGCTGATCGCCGCCGTGTCGATCTACAGCGTGGAAGGGCTTGCTGGCCTGGGCGGCCGTCTCGCCTTCGGCCTCCTCGGAGACCGGTTCGGCGCCAAGCGCGTCCTGGTCCTGGGATTGCTGGTTCAGGCCTTCGTCGCGCTGGCTTATTTCTTCGTGCGGGAGCTCGGCGCGTTCTATGCGGTGGCGGCGCTGTTCGGCTTCATCTATGCCGGGGTGATGCCGCTTTATGCGGTGCTCGCCCGCGAGAATTTCCCGCTACCGATGATGGGCACGATCATTGGCGGAACGGCCATGGCCGGCAGCCTCGGGATGGCGACCGGCCCGCTGGCGGGCGGTCTGATCTATGACAGCTTCGCGAGCTATGGCTGGCTCTATATCGGGGCTTGGGGCATCGGGATCGGCGCCTTCCTGATCGCGCTGACCTTCAGGCCCTTCGCAAAGGCCCGGCCCGACGCGCGGGCGGCGGTCGCCGGCTAGGCGCCGGCCGTCCGTGGCTCGCCTGCCCGGGGCAGGATCGAGTGGCCCGGCACGGATGTCACGGCTGCTGGCGGGTTATCTGCATGATCTGAATGAGGTTTCCGCAGGTATCGTCGAAGACCGCCATCCGGACGTTCCCGGCATCCATGGGTTCCAGGGTGAATTTGACGCCAAGGCCCTTAAGTCGCTCGAACTCGGCGTCGACATCGTCGACCTGGAAGGAGGTCGCAGGAATCCCGTCCGCGACCAGCGCAGCCTTGAAGGGCGCGACCGCTGGGTGACTGCTCGGCTCGAGCAGCAGTTCTGTACCGTCAGGCTGCTCCTTCGACACGACGGTCAGCCAGCGGTGCTCGCCCAGGGGGATATCGTGCTTCACCTGGAAACCGAGCTTGTCGGTATAGAAATCCAGGGCCTTGGCCTGGTCGTCGACAAGGACGCTCGTGACATAGATTCGCATGCGCGTTTCCCTTCTAGAGGAAGCGATTGATCGAGAGCGCTACTGCTGCCCGCAGCGGCTCGAGGTTGATCGAATGAGCCTTGGTTCGACCTTTCCAGGAGGTTTCGATCAGGCCGGCTTGTTCCAGCACGTCCAGATGCTGGGAGATCGTTTGCCGGGAAAGCGGTTGTCCGTTCTCGGCTAGCGACGAGGCGCAAATCTCGAACAGCGACTGGCCGGGCCGCCGGTGCAGGGAGGCCAGGATGCGGCGGCGCTCGGGATGAGCCATTGCCTTGAAAACGAGGTCGATCTGGTCGTCCTGCACGCCTCGAATTATGCAGTCATATTACTGCATGTCAACTCGGCAAGCGTCAGCCTGCGGTCGCGGATGAAGCGGCCATGAACGCGATGGCCGCCTCTCGCAGGGTGAGCGAGCGCAGCCCTCTCAGGCGGTCCAGGGCTGCGACCAGGTCTTGACGTTGGTGAAGCTCTTCATGGCCTCGACGACGCCTTCCTTGTAGCCGAGGCCGGAATCCTTGATGCCGCCGAAGGGCGACATCTCGATGCGGTAGCCGGGTACTTCCCAGATATTGACGGTGCCGACTTCGAGTTCGGCGATGAAGCGGCCGACATAGTCGAGGCGGTTCGTGCAGATGCCGGAGGACAGGCCATAGGCCGTCGAGTTCGAGATGCGGATGACCTCGGCGATGTCATCCGGGCAGCGCACGATGGGGATGACCGGGCCGAAGGTCTCCTCATGCACGAGTTCGCAGTCATAGGGCACGTGGTCGACCACGGTCGGATGGAACAGCGCCCCTTGCGCACGCTCGCCGTGGAGCACCTGCGCGCCCTTGCTCACCGCATCGTCGACGCGGGCCTGGAAGAGCGCGGCCGAGCGCGCGTTGATGACGCAGCCGACATCGGTCGCCGGATCCATCGGATCGCCGCACTTCAGCTTCCTGGCCTTCTCGACTACCAGCTTGGCGAATGCGTCGGCGACGCTCTCGACCACCAGGATGCGCTTCACGGCGGTGCAGCGCTGGCCGGAGTTCTTGGTGGCACCGGTGACGGCGAGCTCGGCAGCCTTGTCGAGGTCGGCGTCCTCCATGACGATCAGTGGATCGTTGCCGCCGAGCTCGAGCACGATGCGCTTGTAGCCGGCGGTCGCGGCGATGTGCTTGCCGACCCTGACCGAGCCGGTGAAGGTCACGAGATCGGCATCCGGATCGGTGATCATTGCATCCCCCATGGTCGAGGGATTGCCAGTGACGACCGAGAGCATCTCGGGCGGCAGGCCGGCCTCGTAGAGCACGTCGGCGAGCGCGAGCGCGGTCAGCGGCGTCAGCTCGGTCGGCTTCAGCACCAGGCGGTTATTGGTCGCGATCGCCGGCGCCAGCTTGTGGCTGACCATGTTGAGCGGGTGGTTGAACGGGGTGATCGCCGAGATCACGCCGAGCAGCGGTTGGCGCGTGGTGAAGATCTTGCGGGCCTTGCCGTTCGGCGAGATGTCGCAGGAGAACATCTCGCCATCGTCCTTGATGGTGAGCTGGGCCGCGAAGGACCAGACGTCGTAGGCGCGGCTCGCCTCGTAGAGCGAATCCTTCCAGCACAGGCCGGCCTCTGCCGTGATCAGCCGGGCGAACTCCTCCTTGCGGTCGCGCAAGAGCTCGGCCGTCTTCTGCAGGATCTGCTGGCGCTCGTAGCGGGTGAGCTTCGGCTTGAACGCCCTGGCTTTGGCGAAGGCCTCGCGGACATGCTCGGCCCGCGCCGCCGGGATCAGGCCGACGACGGCGTCGTCGTAAGGGTTGCGGACCTCGACCATGTCGTCGGTGGTCACGAGCTTGCCGGCGATGCGCATCGCCTCGCGGCGCGGGGGCTGGGTGAAGGGAGCGTTCATCGCGATCTTCCTCAGGCTGCGACGCAGTTCAGCGCGACATCGAAGACGTCGAAATTGCGCAGCTGCCCCTCCGGCCAGTCGACGACCCGGTTGACCAGCATCGGCACGAGCTGCTCGGTCAGTCCGCCATGGGAGCGCAGCGGCTCGGTCAGGCCCGTCAGGTCGTGCCGTGCCGCGCTCGTCCCGAGGACCTTGTGGCGCGTCGAGATCACGACGATGTCGCCGATCCGGTCGGCCGGCAGCTCGAAGCGGGCGCAAGCGGCCGCGCTGTCCAGAACGACTTCGACGCCTTCGACGGACGCGAGCTCGGTCAGGAGCGCTTTGCCGTCCACCTCGCCGGGCAGATAGATCGTGGCAAAGGAGCCCAGCGCGCCGTGATGGGCGACATAGGGGTCGGTGATCGGCAGGATCACGCGCGCCTTGCCGGCGCCGAAACGCTCGTCCATCCAGTCCTGGAGATAGAGCACGTCGGGTTCGCCCGACGGGAGGTGCTTGTCGTTCATGCCGTGGTCGGCGGTGAGCGCCAGCACGCAGCCGAGCGCGTCGAGCTCGCCGATATAGCGGTCCATCATCGCATAGAAGGCGTTGGCGACGTCGCTGTCCGGCCCGGCCTTGTGCTGGATGTAGTCAGTGGTCGAGAGATACATGACGTCCGGCCGGAACGTCTGGACGAGCTTGACGCCGGCCGCGAAGACGAACTCGGACAGATCGGCCGAGTAGACTTCCGGCAGTGGCTTGCCGACGAAGTCCAGCACGTTCTCGATGCCGTTTTCCGCTCTTGTCGCCTTATCGGCCTTCTCGGAGGAGAAGGCGATCGAGCGGCCGCTCTTCGGGTCCAGGCCCTTGCCGAGCAGGGTGCGCAGCTTGTCCTTGGCGGTGATCACCGCGACCTTGGCGCCGCCTTCCTCGAGAGCCTGCATGATCGTTCCGGTGCGCATGAAGCGCACGTCGTTCATCATCACTTCCTCGCCGGCCGCGCGATCGTAGAAATAGTTCCCGGCGATGCCGTGGACCGCCGGCGGGCGGCCGGTGATGATCGAGATATTGTTCGGATTGGTGAAGCTCGGGATGACCGAGCGCGCCAGCCGGTAGGAGCCTGCGCGCAGCAGCCGGTCCATGTTGGGGGCGAGGCCCCTGGCTATCGCGGCCTCGATATAGCCCGGTTCGGAGCCGTCGATGCAGACCGCCACGGTCGGAGCGCTCGGCATGCGATAGCTGCGTCCATTGGCGGTGACGGTGTTGGGAGCGCGGGTGAGCATGGGCGTTCCTTTCGAGAAGCTGGGCAGTGCTTCAGCGAGGTTGAGCGAGATGTATGACGTCCTGGCGGGCCGCGACCGAAGCCGCGGCTCCGGGCGTCAGCGGATCATGGCGCGGACCCGCGACGAGATCAGATCCGCGGCGAGCACCATCGCCAGGATCACCAGGATGCAGGTCGCGGTGTCCTGGTACTTGAAGAGCTTCATCGAGGAGACGAGCTCGAAGCCGATGCCACCGGCGCCCACCATGCCGAGCACGGTCGACTGGCGGACATTGGTCTCGAGCCGGTAGAAGACCGTGCCCAGCCAGGTCGGCAGCACCTGCGGCAGGACGCCGAAGAAGAAGGTCTTGAAGGGACCGACGCCGGCCGAGCGGAACGCTTCCAGCGGGCCCTCGTCGATATCCTCCATCGCCTCGGCGAAGAATTTCCCCAGCATTCCGGCGCCGTGGATCGCGAGCGCCAGGACGCCGGCGAAGGGGCCGAGTCCGATCGCCGCGACGAAGATCAGCGCCAGGATGATCTCGTTGATGCCGCGCATGCAGTTCAGCACCTGACGCGTCGCGTGGTAGATGACCGGGCTCGGGCTGAGGTTGCGCGCCGCGAAGACACAGACCGGCAGCGCGATGACGACGCCGAGCAAGGTTCCCCAGACCGCGACCTGCAGGCTCTCCAGCGCCGGCTTCCAGAGCCGGTCGAGGAATTCGGGATTGGGTGGCATCATGCGGACGAAGAAGTCCCACATGTAGGGAATGCCGTTCCACAGATTGTTGGCGTTGATCTGCGAGCCGATGGCGGCCCACCACAGGAAGGTGACGATCGCCAGCGCGAGGGCGCCGACGCCCCACCAGCCGAAACGGCCTTGGGGCGGGCGCAGGACGAGCTGCAAAGTGCCGAGTGACATGACCGTGCTCCTCGTCGGGTTCAGGCGGTTGCGGTGGCGATCATCGGGGCCAGAACGGGCTGGCTGCCGATGCGGGGCTTCAGCACGCGGCTGATGCCGGGGTCTTCCAGGCCGGGATAGATCTGGTGGACGATCTCGGAGGTGAGCTGGTCCGGCGTATCGTCGAAGACCACCCTGCCGCCGCTCAAGCCCACGATCCGCTCGCCAAACTCGACCGCGTAATCGACCTGGTGAAGGTTGCAGATCACTGCGATACCTTCTTCCTTGCAGATCGCCTTCAGATAGCCGAGCACGACGCGCGAGGTCTTGGGATCGAGGCTGGCGACGGGCTCGTCGCACAGGATGACGGCCGGTTGCTGGGCCAGCGCCCGGGCGATGCCGACGCGCTGCTGCTCGCCGCCCGAAAGCTGGTCGCCGCGCGAGTTCGCCTTGTGCGAGAGCTCGACCCGCGCCAGGCATTCCAGCGCGATGTCGACATCCTGCTTCGGGAAGAGCTGTAGCATCGACAGGAAGGACGACAGCCCGGCCATGCGCCCGACCAGCACGTTCTTGAGGACGGAGAGGCGCTTCACCAGGTTGTGGTGCTGGAAGATCATCGCCACCGGCCGCTTGCCGCGCGCGTTGCGCTTGGCATCGAACACGGCGCCGTCGATCACGGTTCGGCCCGCGTCGGGCTGGGCGAGCCCGTTGATGCAGCGAAGCAGCGTCGATTTGCCGGCGCCGCTCGGCCCGAGCACGATCAGGAATTCTCCTGCCTTGACGCTCAGGTCGATGCCGTGGAGCACCGGCCGGCCCGCATAGGACTTCTTCAGCCCTTCGATCTTGATCATCCCGGATCCTCCGCCGGTCGCGCTGGGCGCGACTACTTCATCTTTGCCAGATCGAGATGCAGCACCTTCGCCGTCTCCCGGATGATGTCGTAGGCTTGGTCGTTGGTCTCGACGAAGCGGTTGAGCTTGCCCTGATCCGCCCAGGTGATGTCCCTGATGTTCAGGAAGGCGGTCTTGATCTGCTTCTTCAGGTCGTCGGGCAGGTTCTTGCGCCAGCAGGTCGGTGATTCCGGGATCGGGTCGGAACGCCAGACGACCTGGATATCCGCCGGATCGACGAGCTTCTTCTGCACCGCTGCATCGAGGATGCGATCGGCGATCGTCGCCGCGTCGACGCGCTTGTTCGCGACGGCCAGCGCGTTCGCATCATGCGAGCCGGTGAACAGCACGCGGCCGAAATCCTTCTCCGGATCGAAGCCCAGCCGCATCAGCCCGGCCTTGGGGAAGAGATGGCCCGAGGTCGAGGACGGGTCGACAAAGGCGAAGGTGCGGCCCTTCAGGTCCTTCACCTCCTTGATGCCGCTGTCTTTCCGCGTGATGATCTGGCTGTGATAGTAGGTCCGGCCCGATTTCGCCGTCTCGGCCGTCGCGAAGGCCTCGATCGGTGCCACCGTCGTGCCGAGCACATAGGAGAAGGGGCCGAGATAGGCGACCTCGACATGGCCCGAGCGCATCGCCTCGATCACGCCGTTATAGTCGGAGGCGACGAAGCCCTGGACCTTGATCCCGAGGTTCTTCTCCAGCGCGTCGAGCAGTTGCTGGCTCGACTCCAGCATGGCCCGCGAATCCTCCGAGGGGATCAGCCCGACCCGGATCAGCTTGGTCTGGGCCCGGACCAGGTTCGGCATCGCCAGCATGGCTCCGCCTGCGATCGAGCCTGCAATCATCTTCCGACGCGATATGGTCATGTCATCCTCCCAAGATGATCCGGTGGTCTTTGACCTTGCCGGTGAACCAGTGCGGGCGTCGCAGCCCTGTTGTGAGAACGTCAGGCAGCTTTGGCGGCCTGCCTCCCGATGAAGTTGCGTCCGCGCTCTCCTTCGAGAGCCTTCTCGACCAGGCGATCCCATTCGCCGGGCGAGACGCCATAGGCCGAAGGGTCGGTATCCACGCCCAGATCCTGCAGGAACGCGGTCAGCCGTTCGGCGCCGGCATGGAGATCGCTGCCGAAGATCCGGCGCAGCGCCGCGTCGCATTGCGATTGGGCGCCCATCGCCCAGCCCATCACGATCGGCAGCGAGAACGAGCAGGCGATGCCGTGGACGGTGCCGGTCTTCAGGGTGATGTCATAGGAGATGTTGTGGGCCAGCGCCGTCTTGGTGTTCGAGAAGGCCAGCCCCGCGAGCAGGCTGGCGCGCGCCTGGCGAGCCCGTAGCTCGACATCGTCGAGCCGGTCGAGCAGCCTTGGCAAGGTCTCGATGATCTCGCGCGCGGCTTCGACCGCGTAGTTGGCCGAAACCGGGTTGCCGTTGACGTTCCAGATGCTCTCCAGCGCATGGGACAGCGCATCGAGCCCCGTCGCCAAGGTGAGGCCGCGCGGCGCTCCGACCGTCAGGGCCGGATCGAGCACCGCCGTTTCGGGGTAGAGCCCGGGATGGGCGAGCGAGTATTTGCTGCCATTGGCCGAATCCCAGACCGTCGCCCAGGAGGTGACCTCGCTGCCCGTGCCCGCCGTCGTCGGCACCGCGATGATCGGAACGATGGCGTTGGCGGCGAGGGGTGTTTTCTCGACGAGATGGCGGCGCACGGTCTCGAAATCGCCACCGCTCGCCGCGAGCACCTTGGCCGCGTCGATCATCGAGCCGCCGCCCAGCGCGACGATGACCTCGGCCCGCTGCGCCGCTGCCCCGAACAGGCGGCAGGATGTGACCAGGTCGGCGCAATCGGGGTTGGTCTCGATATTGGTGATGGTCGCGACCGGCTCGCCGGCCGTCCTGGCCAGGCGCGCCGAGAGTTCCCTGAAGATCGGCTGGTCATAGGTGACGAGCGCCCAGCGCCGATTGCCGATCAGGCCCGCGACCTCGTCGAACAGGCCGGCGCCGAAGCGAATCCTGACGGGATTCCAATAGGCCCAGTGCATGCGCTCCACCCTTGTTGCTTTATGTCTGCGCTTTTGACTGCGCTGTTGGGAGGATGCTCACAGAGGATGAAACCGGAAACAAATTGATTTTTCAGCGCGGATAGATAGAAATTCGCTATGCGTTATACGCGGCTTCGATCGTTCCATGCGGTGGCCAGCGCGGGCGGCTTCAATGCGGCTGCCGCGATGTTCAACATCAGCCAGCCGACCCTGACCGCGCAGGTCGGCGCGCTCGAAGGCGAGTACGGGGTCGAGCTCTTCGTCCGGAAGGGGCGCCGCCGCGAGCTCAGCGACGCCGGGCGGCAATTGCTGGCGATCACCACGCGCCTGTTCGCGGAGGAGGGCGAGGCGCTGGCCTTTCTCGAGCAATCGCGCGAGTTCAAGACCGGCAAGCTGTCGATCAGCGCCGTCGGTCCCTTCCACGTGACCGAGATGCTCGCCGCCTTCAACCGCGCCTATCCCGGCATCGAGCTCGCGGTGAAGCTCGGCAACTCGACCGAGGTGCTGGACGATCTGTTCGACTACAAATGCGACGTCGCCGTCCTCGCCTATATCGACGAGGACGACCGGCTGCTCACCATCCCCTATCGCCGCCATCCGGTCGCGGTGTTCGTGCGCAAGGACCACCGTTTCGCACGGCGCAAGAGCGTCGAGATCGCGGAGCTGGACGGCGAACCGGTGATCATCCGCGAACATGGCTCGACGACGCGCCGCGCGTTCGAGCAGGCGCTGGCTGCGGCCAAGGCCAGGCCGCGCACCGTCATGGAGATCGGCAGCCGCGAAGCGATCCGCGAGGCGGTGATCCGCGGGCTCGGCATCAGCTATGTCTCGGTGGCGGAATTCGTGCCGGACCCGGACCTGCGCCTGATACCGATCTCGGACGCCGAGATCTACACCTATGCCCATGTCGTCGTGCTGAGGAAGCGCGAGGCGAGCCGGGTGGTCCGGGCTTTCCTGGACGTCGTCCGCCAGACGAAGGAGATGTGAGGCTCGAGGCGACGCTGCCGGCAGAGCGCCAGCGCGACCGCGGCAGGCTCGCAAGCGGGGGTGTGCCGATGCCTGCAGGCATAACCTGTGTGAATAAGGTGCCGCCGATTTTGACTTTGACAGATTAAGTTCTGCGCGCCCACGCTGCGATAAGTCACTGAAACAAAAACAGGTGGGAACGATGCCGTCAGTCTCTCGCGCGCTCGCGCTCGGGCTCCTTGCCGCTGTGGCGATGCCGCTTTCGCTCAAGGCGCAGGAGAGCGTCCTGCAGATCAGCGCCGGCAGCGCCGATATTTCGACGCTCGATGCGCATCGCGCCAGCGCGACCAACGACAAGGCGCTGGTCGGCTGGATCTATAACGGGCTCGTGCGTTTCAAGCCGGGCAGCGCCGATCCGAAGGATATCGAGCCGGATCTGGCGGAAAGCTGGGAAACCTCGCCGGACGGCAAGGTCTGGACCTTCCATTTGCGCAAGGGCGTGAAGTTCCACGGCACATGGGGCGAGTTTTCCGCCGATGACGTGGTCTATTCGCTGACCCGCTCGGCCGATCCGAAGCGCTCGACCTTCTCCTCGGACTTCGCCGGCATCGACAAGCTCGAGAAGGTCGACGACTACACCGTCCGCGTCTCGCTGAAATACCCGGATGCGAATTTCCTCGGTCGCGTCACGAATTACCATGGCGGCAACATCGTCAGCAAAAAGGCGGCCGAGGAGCTGGGCGACAGGTTCGGCTCCAACCCGGTCGGGACCGGACCTTTTGCCTTCGTCGAGCATGTCACGCAGCAATATGTGAAGCTCGCGGCGCATCAGGGCTATTTCCGCGGCAAGCCGAAGATCGACACGGTGATGTCGCGGATGATCCCCTCGGACAGCGCGCGCGAGCTGGCCTTCACCTCGGGCGAGCTCGACGTGATGTATGGCAAGCGCGAGCAGCGCTGGGTCGACGCGGCCCGCAAGCGACGGGGCTTCAATATCGACATCTTCCAGCCCGGCGAGTTCCGCATCCTGCACATCAACCGCAGCATTCCGCCGCTCGACGACATCCGTGTCCGCCGCGCGATCGCGGCCGCGGTCAATGTCGACGACCTCGTGCGCTATGTCGGCAAGGATGTCGGCCCCAAGGGCTGCTCGGTGGTGCCGTCCGGCTATCTCGGCGAGGACTGCACGGTCGGCAGCTATCAGTTCGACCTCGCCAGCGCCAAGGCGCTGCTGACCGAGGCGGGCCATCCCAACGGCATCAGCATCAAGGCGACCGTCTCCAACATCTCCGCCCAGCAACCCTTCATGGAGATCATCCAGGCCCAGCTCGCCAAGGCCGGGATCAAGCTGGAGATGTCGGTGGTCGACCACCCGACCTACCAGAGCCAGATCCGCAAGGATGTCAGCGGCCTCGTCTTCTACGGCGCGGCGCGCTTCCCGATCGCCGACACCTATCTGAGCGAGTTCTTCCATTCCAACGCGATCGTCGGAAAGCCCACCGCCGCGACGAATTTCTCGCATTGCGACGTTGCCGATGCCGAGATCGAAGGCGCGCGGCGCGAGCCCGACGCCGCCAGGCAGAAGGCGCTGTGGAAGGAGGCCCAGCGCAAGATCTTCGAGGATGTCTGCGCGCTCCCGCTCTTCGATCTGCGCCAGGTCTGGGTCCATAGCGACCGGGTCGATTATGGCTACGACCTCAAGGGCGCGATGAACCTCGCCCCGCCGATCACCGAGGCGACCACGGTCAAGCCGCGCTGAGGCGAGGAGAGGGGAGCAAGCGATGCTGGCGGTCAGGCAGCTTGCCGATTACGTCGCATCGGCACGGGAGCAGCCGCTTTCGGCCGAGGCACGCGAGGCGGCGCTGCGCTGCATCCTCGACCTTCTCGCGGCGACCGCCGTCGGCGTCGGCGCGCCCGGCGTTGCGGCGGTCCGGCAGGTGGCGAGGGCAGCCTATAGTGCGGGCGGGTTCCCGCTCTGGTTCACTGGCGAGAACGGCAGCCTGATCGGCTCCATCTGGGCCAATTCCGCCGCTGCGGCAGCGCTCGATCTCGACGACGGCAACCGGCTCGCCCGCGGCCATCCCGGCGCCGCGATCATTCCCGCCGCCTTCGCGGTGGCGCAGGAGCGGGGCGCCACGCTCGACCAGCTCCTGAGCGCGATCGCCATCGGCTATGAGGTCGGCGTCGCCGTCGGCGCGGCGCGGCGCTTCTACGCCAATAGCGGGATGTGGACCTGCTACGGCGTCGTCGCTGCGGCCGGTGCGCTGCGCCGCCTGCCGCCGGCGCAGCTGGCGCATGCCTTCGCCATCGCCGGGATGAGCGCGCCGAACCAGCTCCATGCCGGCGGCGGACCGGCGCAGCTCTTCCCGATCGGCAGCGACGTCAAGGAGGGCATTCCCTGGTCGACTGTCACGGCGCTGCAGGCGGTGTCCCTGGCGGAAGCCGGGCATACCGGCCCCGAGAACCTGCTCGACTCGGAGGCGCATTTCGCCGTCGCGGACATGCTGGCGGGGCTGGGCCAACGGCTGCATATCGGCCGGAGCTATTTCAAGTTCTATTCCTGCTGCCGCCACATCCATCCGCCGGTCGATGCCCTGCGCGGGCTGATCGCGCGCCATCACCTGGACGCGGCGCGGGTCGAGGCGATCGAGGTGCACAGCTATAGCGGCGCGCTGCGGCTCGCCAATCCGCCCGAGCCGGCCAATTTCGTCGATGTCCAGTTCAGCATTCCCTATTGCCTCGGCCTCGTCGCGCTGCATGGACCGGAGACGCTCCTGCCGCTGACGCCGGATGCCTTCGGGTGCGCCGACGTCGTCGCTTTAGCCCGCAAGGTCAGCCTGCATCTCGATCCGGCGCTGGACCGGCGCTTCCCGGCCGAGACCCTGGCGCGGCTCGTGGTGACGCATGCCGGCGAGCGCCATGAATCGCCGGCGACCGCGCCGCATGGCGAGGCGAGCGCGCCTGCCTCCTGGCAGGAGCTGGAGGAGAAGCTCGTGGTCGCGAGCCGCTTTGTCGCCACGCCGGATCAGCAGCGGAACATCCTCGCTGCCGTTTCGAAGCTCAGAGCGGGCGACATGGCCCCGTTGAAACATGCACTGGCGACGCTCGCGCTCGGCCGGCATGCAAAGGCCGCCTGAGCCTGCCAGACTTCGTCCGGCGCCGAGGCGGCGCGCCTCAATCCTCGCGCAGGATCGTGCGCGAGATGCGCCGGGCGGTCTCGCGGGTCTCGTGGAGATAGGCGTCGACCAGGCGGGCATTGCGGCTCTCGCGCAAGCGGCAGAGCTGGAAGTCGAACATGACGTCCGGCTCGAAACGCCTGATCGCCAGGCGGTTTTGCAGGCCGCTGGCGAGCAGCGGATGGACCAGGGAGACGCCGAGACCGGAGGCGACGAACTCGCACAGCGTCGGCGAGATATTGGCGACCAGAACCGTGTGCGGCTGGATCCCGTAGGTCTCGAACATCGTGGCCACGCGCTGGCCGGTATGGCTTTCGGGGTCGAAGGAGACGAAGGGCACGCCCGCGAGATCCGGCGGCTCGATCACGCTCTTCTCGGCCAGCGGATGGTCCGGCGGCATGATGCAGACGAGCGGATGCTCCATCAGCGGCTCGGTCGCGATATAGGGATTGCCGATCCGGGACGAGACCATCCCGACATCGAGCTTCCGCGCGACCAGCCAGTCGGCGATGAGCTGCGAGCTGCGCGCCAGAACCGAGCAGAAGACATTGGGATTGCCGGTCAGGAAGGCGCTGGTCACTTGCTGGATGAAGGGGCCGGAGAGGGCCGGCATGACGCCGACCATGAGCCGGCCCTGCTCGTCGCGCCGAATGGCGTCGACCGCATTCTCGATTTGCCGGACCCCGGTGAAGATCTTGTCGATCTCCTCATAGAGCCGCATGCCCTGGCTGGTCGGCGCGAGACGGCCCTTCACCCGGTCGAACAGGCTCAGCCGCGTGTCGTCCTCGAGATGGGCGATCAGCTTGCTCATCGCCGGCTGCGAGATGTGCAGCATTTCGGCGGCGCGGCTGATCGTGCCGTGCTCGATCACCGCCTTGAAGGCCTCGATCTGACGCAGGTTCAGATGTCTCGCCATTCCATAACCTCTGAGAATAGACTCAAGAAAAATGCGACTTTGACGAAATGGAGAATGGGTCTCTAACGTCCTAGCCGGCAAGAGGGAAAGCGATGCGGCCAGAGGTCATCGTCATTGGCGGAGGAACGGTAGGCGCCGCCATTGCCTATGGGCTGGCGCGGAGGAAGCTCGGCGTGCTGCTGCTCGATGGCGACGACGGCGACTTCCGTGCCGCCCGCGCGAATTTCGGTCTGGTCTGGCTGCAGGGCAAAGGCCTCAACATGCCGGAATACCAGCGCCTGACGCGCCGGAGCATCGCGCTCTGGCAGGATTTCGAGGTGGCGCTGACCGAGACCAGCGGCATCGATCTTCAGTATGAACATAATGGCGGGCTGGCCTTCTGCTTCGGCGAGGAGGGGTTCGAGGCGAGGCGGCTGCAATTGCAGCGGCTGCACAACCAGCTCGGCCACGATGACGCCGATTGGGAGATGCTCGACCGCGCGGAACTCGCGCGGCTCCTGCCCAAGGTCGCGCTCGGGCCAAAAGTCAGCGGCGCGAGCTTCGGCAAGCACGATGGCCATGCCAATCCGCTCTGCCTGCTCGCGGCCCTGCACAAGGCGGTGGTCGCGCTTGGCGGCACGGTGCGCAGCCAGGCGAACGTGCGCGAGATCGCCCGCGACGGCGAAGGCCTGCGCGTCAGCTTCCACGAGGAGGTGGTTACGGCGCCGCGCGTGGTCATCGCTGCCGGCCTCGGTTCGCAGGCGCTCGCCCGGCAGGTCGGGCTCGACGTGCCGATCCGGCCGCAGCGCGGGCAGGTGCTGGTGACCGAGCGGCTCGCGCCCTTCCTGCCGCTGCCGGCGAGTGGGCTGCGCCAGACCGGCGAGGGCACGGTGATGATCGGCGCGACGCAGGAGGAAGCCGGTTTCGACGTCTCGACCACTGGCGAAGCCGCCGCGAAGCTCAGCCGCAAGACCGTCGACCTCGTGCCCGCGCTCGCCAATGTCCGCCTCGTCCGGCAATGGGCCGGCCTCAGGGTCCTGACGCCCGACAGCTACCCGGTCTATGCCCAGTCGCAGAGCCATCCCGGCGCCTTCGTCGCGCTCTGCCATTCCGGCGTGACGCTGGCGGCGCTGCATGCCGAGGCGCTTGCGGAGGCCGTCATGGCCGGCCGCCTGCCGGCCGATCTCGCTCCCTTCCACCAGAGACGTTTTGATGTTCCGAAAGCTGCATGATCCCGGCCCCGAAGCCGTGACGGTCTATATCGATGGCGTGCCCGCGGCGGCCGAGGCCGGCGAGACGCTGGCAGCCGTGCTGCTGCGCCAGAGCGAGATCTGGGCCCGTACCACGCCGGTCTCCGGAGCCAAGCGCGCGCCCTATTGCATGATGGGCGTCTGCTTCGAATGCCTGGCCGAGGTCGACGGCGTCGCCTCGGTGCAGACCTGCCTGACCCCGGTGAAGGCCGGCATGCGCGTCGAGCGCCAGCGCGGCAAGCGGAGCCTGGCACTATGAGCCCGATCGATCTTCTCGTCGTCGGCGCCGGCCCCGCCGGCATGGCCGCTGCGGTCGCGGCGCGCCAGGCGGGTCTCTCGGTCACGGTCGTCGACGATCAGCCCGCGCCCGGCGGCCAGATCTGGCGCGCGGTCGAGACGGTCGCAGTGAGCCCGCGGGCCGCGGTGCTTGGCGAGGCCTTCAAGGCCGGCGCGGCGAGCGCCGCCGCCTTCCGTGCCTGCGGCGCGCACTATGAGCCCGGCGCGCAGCTCTGGCAGATCGAGCCCGGTTTCCGCGCCTTCGTCACGCAGGACCGTCAAGCCCGGACGATCGAGGCCAAGGCGATCGTGCTGGCGACCGGGGCGCAGGAGCGGCCGGTTCCATTTCCGGGCTGGACGCTGCCCGGCGTATTGACGGTGGGCGCCGCGCAGATCCTGCTCAAGACCTCCGGCCAGATTCCTGCCAAGCCGGCCTGGATCGCCGGCAGCGGGCCGCTCGTGCTGCTCTACATGAAGCAGCTTCTCGACGCCGGTGGACAGATCGCCGGCTTCCTCGACACCACGCCGCCCGGCCGGCTGATGATGGCTCTGCCGCATCTGCCGCGCGCGCTCGGCAAGGCAGGCGATCTCATCAAGGGCGCTAGCTGGAGCCTGGCGCTGCGGCGGGCCGGCGTGAAAGTGGTCCGGCATGTCGCCGATCTCGCCGCCGAAGGCAGCGAGCGCATCGAGGCGATCCGCTACCGCACCGCGTCGGGCGTCGAGGCGCGCGTTCCGGCGGAACTGCTCCTGGTTCATGAGGGTGTGATCCCGAGCATCCACCCGCCGCTCGCGCTCGGCTGCGCGGTGGAATGGTCGACCGCGCAGGCCTGCTACGTGCCGAAGCTCGACAGCTGGGGCGAAAGCTCGGTGCCGGGCGTCTTTATCGCTGGCGACGGGGCCGGCGTCGCGGGTGCCAAAGCGGCCGAATTGCGCGGCGCGCTGGCCGGAATCAAGGTCGCGCTCTCCGCCGGCAGGCTCGATGCGGCTGCCGCCGAGGAGCAAGCCGGCCCGCTGCGCCGGAAGCTGGCGAGCGAGCTGGCGCTCAGGCCATTCCTCGATGCGCTCTACGCGCCGCGCCCACAGGTTTTCGCGCCGGCAGACGAGACGCTGGTCTGCCGCTGCGAGGAGGTTACCGCCGGCGAGATCAGGGCGCTGGCGCAGGTCGGGCGGCCCGGTCCGAACCAGGTCAAGGCTTTCACCCGCGCCGGCATGGGTCCATGCCAGGGCCGGCAATGCGGCTACACCGTCAGCCACATCCTGGCCGCCGCCGAGAAGCGCCCGGTGGACGAGGTCGGCTTCTATCGCGTCAGGCCGCCGCTGAAGCCCGTCACGCTCGGTGAACTCGCCTCGCTCGACCGCAGGGACGATGCGGCATGAGCGAGACGGGTTTCGATGTCATCGTCATCGGTGGCGGGCTGCACGGGCTCTCCGCAGCGCTGAACCTGGCGCAAGCAAAGCGCAAGGTGGCGATCCTGGAACGCGCCTGGGTCGGCCGGCACGCCTCGGGCGCCACGGCCGCCGGCGTGCGCACGCTCGGGCGCGATCTCGCCGAGCTGCCGATCTCGCTCGAATCGATGGAGATGTGGCGCCGGATCGGCAGCATCGTCGACGGCGATTGCGGCTTCCACGCCCATGGCCAGATCAGGGTGGCGGAATTCGCCAGCCAGATGCCGGTGCTCGAGCAGCGGGCTGCCAAGACCGCCGCGCTCGGTTATCGCCATGAGGAGATCATCGACCAGGCGGAACTCCGCCGGCTCGTGCCGGCGCTGAGCCGGCACTGCTTCGGCGCACTGATCGCGCGCGACGACGGCGCCGCCGACCCGCACAGGACGCTCGCCGCCTATCGCCAGAGCTGCGAGGCCGAGGGCGTTACCATTCACGAGGGCTGCGGCGTCGAGGCGCTCGAGCGCCGGGGCGCCGATTGGCTGGTGCGCTGCGGCGAGCGGAGTTTTCTCGCGCCGGTGCTGGTCAATGCCGCCGGCGCCTGGGCCGCGCGATTGGCGGCCATGGCCGGCGAGGAGATCGAGCTCGGCTACAAGGCCTCGATGATGATCGTGACGGAGCGGCTGCAGAAGCTGCTCGATCCGGTGGTCAGCGTCGTTGGCCGCTCGTTGTCCTTCAAGCAGTCGGGGCAGGGCACGCTGGTCATTGGCGGCGGGCTGCAGGGCTCGGCCGATATCGCGGCGCAGCGCTCCAGCGTGAATTTCGTCGAGCTCGCCAAGGGCGCGCATGCGGCGACCGACCTCTTCCCGATGGTCAGGGACGTGCGCATCGCGCGCAGCTGGGCCGGGATGGAGGCGAAGACGCGCGACCTGCTGCCAGTGCTCGGCCCCTCGCCGACCGCGCCGGGTCTGTTTCACAGCTTCGGCTATTCGGGACACGGCTTTCAGCTCGTGCCGGTGGCGGGCGCGATCATCCGCGACCTCGTGGTCGAAGGCGGCACCCGCCGCGCGATCGCCGCCTTCAGGCCGGAGCGGCTGATGCCAGCAAGGGAGGCTGCATGACCGGCTATGCGATGAGGCGACTGCTGCTCGCCATCCCGACCCTGTTCGTCATGCTGACGGCGATCTTCGTGCTGGTCCGGCTGGTGCCGGGCGATGCAGCCTCGGTCATCCTCGGCGACCAGGCCAATGCCGCGTCGCTGCAGGCGCTGCGGGCCCGGCTCGGGCTCGATCAGCCGGTGCATGTCCAGTATCTCAGCTTCATCGGCAATATCCTGATCGGCGATCTCGGGCGCTCGCTGTCGAGCGGGCGCACCGTGCTGCAGGAAGTGGCGCAGGTCCTGCCCTCGACGGTCGAACTCGCCTTCGCCGCGATCGTGATCGGCCTCGTCTTCGGCCTGCCGCTCGGTCTCGCCGCCGCGGTGCGGCGCAATAGCTGGATCGATTATGTCTCGCGCGTCGTCTCGCTGGTCGGCCTGTCCTTCCCGGCCTTCGTCTCCGGCATCCTGATGCTGATCGTCTTCGCGATCCAGCTCGGCTGGTTTCCCGTCCTGGGCAGCACGGGGAGCGGCGGCGGCCTGGCTGAGCGCCTGCGCAGCCTCGCCCTGCCGGCGCTGAACCTCGGCATCATCATGACGGCCTATGTGATGCGCGTGACGCGCTCGGCGATGCTGAACGTGCTGACAGAGGACTATATCCGGACGGCACGGGCCAAGGGCGTGGGACCGATGAAGCTCGTCGTCACCCATGCACTGCGTAACGGCCTGATCCCGATCATCACCGTGGTCGGGCTCTATTTCGGCACGCTGATCGGCAATTCGGTGCTGACCGAGATCATCTTCAACCGGCCCGGCCTCGGCAAGCTGATCCTCGGCGCGCTCAATGCCCGCGACTACACCCTGCTCCAGGGGTTGATGATCATTTTCGCCGTCTGCGTCATCGCCGTGAACACGCTGACCGATCTTGCCTATGGCCTCGTCGACCCGCGGGTGAAATACGAATGAGCACGGACACCATCACCACCGAGCTTGCGCGCCCAGGAGGGCTCTGGCTCGCCTTCACCCGCAACCGGCTGTCCTGGATCGGGCTCGGCCTGCTGGCGCTGATCGTGCTGATCGCGCTCTTTGCGCCGCTGCTCGCGCCTTACGACCCGCTGGAGCAGAACCTCGTCGCCAGGCTCGAGCCGCCTTCGGCCGAGTTCTGGCTCGGCACCGACAGCTATGGCCGCGACGTGCTGTCCCGCCTGCTCTACGGAGCGCGGATCTCGCTCAGCGTCGGCTTCATCGCCATCCTGATCGCGATGCTGATCGGCTCCGCGCTTGGCATCGTCTCGGGCTATATCGGCGGCGTCTTCGACCAGTTCGTGATGGGCCTGCTCGACGTGATGCTGTCCTTCCCGACCCTGCTGCTCGGGCTGATGATCGCGGCGATGCTGGGGGCGAGTTTCGAGAACCTGATCATCGCCATCGCGGTCACCGAGATCGCGCCCTTCGCCCGGGTGGCGCGAGCGCCGACCATCACATTGAAGCAGCGCGACTTCGTCGAGGCCGGCCGCTCCTATGGCTGCAGCCGGACCCGGATCATGGCCGTCCATATCGTGCCGAACATGATTTCGGACGTTCTGGTGATGAGCTCGCTCTGGATGGCCTCGGCCATCCGCACCGAGGCTTCGCTCAGCTTCATCGGGCTGGGCGTGCCGCCACCGACGCCGACCTGGGGCAGCATGATCCGCGAGGGTTTTGACAACATCCTCGACGCCTGGTGGCTCGCGGTATTCCCGAGCATCGCGATCCTGCTGACGGTGCTGGCGTTGAACCTGCTTGGCGACGCATTGCGCGACGCGGCCGACCCCAAATCCCGCTGAGCATGGCTGGCCGGTTCGGATCGTCATTGCGAGGAGGCGCAGCCGACGAGGCAATCCAGGGCAGCTGAGCTCCCCTCCTGGATCGCTTCGCTTCGCTCGCGATGACGGCTTTGGACGGCTCAGTGCCTCACCGCCTGCTCAGATACTTCATGCCGGTGTCGCACATGACGGTGACCACGGTTGTTTCCGGTCCGAGCTGCTCCGCCAGCCGGAGCGCCGCGACGACGTTGGCGCCGGTCGAGGTTCCGCCGAACAGGCCCTCCTCGCGGGCGAGCCGCTGCGCCATGGCAGCGGCTTCCTCGGTCGAGACCCGCTCGATGCGATCGGCAGCCTCGGCGCGCCAGAGCGGCACGACATAGCCCGCGCCGATGCCGTCGATCTTGTGGGCGCCGGTCTTGCCACCCGACAGGACGGGCGATTCCGCCGGCTCGACGGCGACGATCCTGATCCGCCCGTTGCGCTGGCGCAGCGCCTCGCCGATGCCGCGCAGCGACGCTGCCGTCCCGACGCTCTGCACGAAGCCGTCGATCCGTCCTTCGGTCTGGTGCCAGATTTCCTCGGCCATGTCGCGATAGGCCGCGAGCTGGTCCTGGTTGTTCATCTGGTCGGTCCAGAAGCTGCCGGTCTCGCGCGCGATCACGCCGGCGGCGGCGATCATGTCGCGGGTCAACTTCTCGGTCATGCGCCCGTCCTCGCTCGGCACGACCTGCAGCTGCGCACCCAACGCCCTCATATGCTCGAGCTTCTCGCGGGCGAAGGCGTCCGAGGTGACGACATGCAGGGGATAGCCCTTCACCGCGCAGACCAGCGCCAGCGAGACGCCGGTGCTGCCGCCGGTATATTCGACCACCGAACCGCCGGGCTTGAGCCGGCCATCCGCCTCGGCCGCCGCGACCATGGCGAGCGCCATCCGGTCCTTCATGCTGCCGGTCGGGTTCTCGCTTTCGAGCTTCAGCAGGATACGGCCGCTGGTGGCCGGCGCGATCCTGCGCAGCGGCAGCAAAGAGGTGCCGCCAATGAGGTCCAGGATCGTCCGCTGGGGCGCATTCATCGAGTGCCCCGTCCTTCCAGCCATAGCTTGAGCGCGACGGCGTTGTTTCGCTGCTCGTCGCGCGCCGCATAGAGCAGCGTCGCCGGGCCCTCGCGCAGCAGTTCGATCAGCTCGTTCACGGCCGCCAGAGCCGCGTCGCCTTGCAGTTCGGCGGCATAGGCTGCGCGAAAGGCCTCCCAATCGTCGGGCTTGCCGTGGAAACGCTTCCGCAGCGCGTCGCTCGGCGCGATCTGCTTGAGCCAGTGGTCGATGCGGGCCTTGTCCTTGGACAGGCCGCGCGGCCACAGGCGGTCGACCAGGATGCGGGTTCCGTCCTCAGTGGAGAATGGATCGTAGACGCGTTTCAGCCTGAATTGATGCACCGGCGCGCTCCATTGCCTCTGCACGGGAAAGCCGCCCGTCTCGAAACCGCTTTCCATGCATATACATCTAATGTAGATACATAGACCCATGGCAAGCTCGACGCAACCGCGCAAGACACTCCGCGACGAGGCTCGCATCCTCGTCGATGCCTGTCCGGGCTGGAACAGCCGACTGGCCGCGCGCCGGATCTCGGCCGCCCTCGATCGCGACCTGGCCAAGCTCGGCCTGAGCGCGGCGCAAATCGGCCTGCTCGCCCAGATCGCCGTCATCGTCGACGACACGCTCGGCGCGCTCGCCCAGCGCGCCGGCCTCGAGCAATCGACACTGTCGCGCAACCTGCGCACGCTGGAGCGCGAGGGGCTGATCGAGATCGCAGTCGTCGAAAGCGACCTGCGCCGCCGCGCCGTCTGGCTCAACGAGGCCGGTGTCCGCCGGCTGGAAGAGGTGCTGCCGGTCTGGCGCGACGCGCAGGAGAAGATGGCGAAGCTGCTTTCGCCCGATCTCGCCCGCAGCCTTGCCGAGCAGGCCGAGGCTCTCGGCTGACCGAAGCGCCTCGCCACAAAAGCTCCACGATCCAACGCTTGACTAGAACAAATAGGGAACAGATTGTTCCGTCGCGCCAGCGACCGCCGAGGCGTGCTGGCCGACCGTGAGGGCTGGGGAAGCACAGGAGGTGCGCGATGTCCCGCTTCGGATTGCCCGGCCAGATGTCGTTCGACTTCGGATCGCCGCTGGGCCCGTCAGGGCCGATGATGCCGAGCGGTCAAACGCAACCGTTGAACTTCTTCTTCGCGCTGATGCCGCATCAGGCAGCGGCGTACGGCATTCGGCAGATTACCGACCGGTTGCGCGCCGAGATGCATTTGCCCGGGTCGCCACGGCCGATCGAGCTGTTTCACGTCTCGCTAAGCGGCATCGAGGCGAACGAGCGGCCGCTGGGCGCCCTGATCGCGGCCGCGAGGCGAGCCGGCGACATGGTCGACAGCGTTTCGTTCCCCGTGAGCCTCGACTCGGTCATGAGCTTCGTCGTTCGGGGGCAACATGTCCTTGTGCTGGCCTGCGGGGAGGATCTCCCGAAAATCGCAGCGCTGCATCGGAAGATCGACCTGTCGCTGAAGATGGCCGGATTGACGCCGGGCCGGCCTGCCGGCGCAACGCCGCATGTCACGACACTTTACGGAGGAGAGCCCGTGCCCCGCATCGGACTCGATCAGCCGATCCGCTGGACGGCGCGGGACTTCGTTCTGGTGCAGAGCTTCGTCGGGAAGAGCCACTACGTCATTCAGGGGCGCTGGCCCTTGCGCAGAGCCGCATGAGGCGCGCCGGCAGGCAAGGGCGACCTCGACGGTGGCCCCAGATCGGCGTGCCTCACACCAGGGGCGGATTGAGCCGCGCAAACCCTTCCTGCCGCCGATAGGGGAAATAGGGATAGGGCGCCGTGACGCTGCTCGCCGCGTCGAGCCGTGCCATCTGCTCTTCCGTCAGCGACCAGCCGACGGCGCCGAGATTCTGCCTGAGCTGCTCCTCGTTGCGGGCGCCAATGATGACGCTCGACACGGTCGGGCGCTGTAGCAGCCAGTTGATCGCGATCTGCGGCACCGACTTGCCGGTCTCCTTGGCGATCTCGTCGAGCGCGTCGACCACCTTGTAGAGGTGCTCATCATCGACCGGCGGCCCGAATTCGGCGGTCTGGTGCAGGCGGCTGCCTTCGGGCAGTTTTTGCCCGCGGCGCAGCTTGCCGGTGAGACGGCCCCAGCCGAGCGGGCTCCAGACCAGTGCGCCGACGCCCTGGTCGCGGCCGAGCGGCATCAGCTCCCATTCATAGTCGCGGCCGACCAGCGAGTAATAGACCTGATGCGCGACATAGCGCGGATGACCGTGCTTCTCGGCCAGCGCCAGCGACTTCATCAATTCCCAGCCGGCGAAATTGGAGACGCCGACATAGCGCAGCTTGCCGGCGCGCACGAGGTCGCCCAGCGTCGCCAGCACCTCCTCGATCGGCGTCTGCGCATCGAAGGCGTGGAGCTGCAGCAGGTCGATATGGTCGGTGCCAAGCCGGCGCAGCGCATCCTCGACCGCCTTGATCAGGCGCGAGCGCGAGGAGCCGGCATCGTTCGGCCCGTCGCCCATCGGCAGGCTGGTCTTGGTCGAGATCAGCACCTCGTTGCGCCGGCCCTTGATCGCCTCGCCGAGCACCTCCTCGGAGGCGCCGTTGGAATAGACATCGGCGGTGTCGAACAGGGTGACGCCGGCCTCCAGGCAGATATCGACGAGGCGACGCGCCTCCTTGGCGTCGGTCGTGCCCCAGGCGCCGAAGAGCGGACCCGAGCCGCCGAAGGTGCCCGCACCGAAGCTGAGCGCCGGGACCTTGAGGCCGGATTTGCCGAGATGACGATAATCCATGGTGATGTCTCCGTGATCGAAGGGAGTGGCGCGAGGATGAGCCTCGCGAGAGGTTTTGTCAGTTGCAGAGCGCCGGCGAGGCGAGGGCGGTCCGGCGCTCGAGGCGAAGGCTCCAGAGCGCGATCAACAGGCCGCCGATCGGCATCAGCGCGGCGACGAGGGGGATGGCGGTCAGGCCCGGCCCGTAATCGATGGTCGCACCGCCGGCCCAGGCGCCGAGCGCATTGCCGAGGTTGAAGGCGGCGATGTTGAGGCTGGAGGCGAGGCTCTGCCCAGCGCCAGAGGCCTTCTCCAGCACCCACATCTGCAAAGGCGGCACGGTGGCGAAGCCGGCAGCGCCGAGCAGCCCGACGAAGATCGTGACCGCGATGCCGTCATGGATGGCGAAGGTCATCAACCCGAGCACCAGCGCCAGCACCAGCAGGCTGCCGATCATCGTCGGCACCAGGTATTTGTCGGCAAGGCGGCCGCCGACCAGGTTGCCGACGATCAGCCCGCCGCCGAAGACGAGCATGACCGGCGAGACCAGGCTGTCGCCGAGGCCGGTGACCTTGGTCAGGATCGGAGCGATATAGGTGAAGATCGCGAAGACGCCGGCAAAGCCGAGCACGGTGGTCGCCAGGCCGAGCAGCACGGGCCGCTGCGCCATCGCCTTCAGGTCGGCGCGCCAGTCGCTGGCTTCCGGCGCGGCCTCGTCCTTCGGGACGAAGGCTGCGATGATGGCGAGGGCGGCGAGCCCGACGAGGGTCACGGCCCAGAACGTCGCGCGCCAGCCCAACTGCTGGCCGAGCCAGGTGCCGAAGGGCACGCCCAGGATATTGGCGATGGTCAGCCCGGTGAACATGATCGCGATCGCCGAGGCCTTGCGGTCCTGCGGCACGAGGCCGGTGGCGACGACCGAGCCGACGCCGAAGAAGGTGCCATGCGCGAAGGCCGTCAGCACCCGGGCCGCCATCAGCGAGCCGTAGTCCGGCGCCAGCGCACAGGCGGCGTTGCCGAGCGTGAAGATGACCATGAGCCCGAGCAGCACGGTCTTGCGCGGCCAGCGCGCGGTGAAGGCGGTCATCAGCGGCGCGCCGACGACGACGCCGAGCGCGTAGCCGGAGATCAGCAGGCCAGCGGCGGCGATCGAGACGCCGAGATCGGCGCTGACCTCGATCAGCAGGCCCATGATGACGAATTCAGTGACGCCAATGCCGAAGGCGCCGGCGGTGAGGGCGTAAAGTGCGATGGGCATGATGCGATGTCCGGGGCGAAGATGATGTCCCCGGCAAGATGGTGCAAAGCAGCATCTTGCGTTAGACTGCCGGCGGTCAAATCATCTGTGAGTTGAATTCACCATGGGCCGCCTCGACGTCAACCGCTCCGGCGAGATGGAAGTCTTTTCCCGCGTCGTCGAGCTCGGCGGCTTCTCGGCCGCGGCGCGCGCCTTCCGGATGACCCCCTCGGCGGTCAGCAAGCTGGTCGCGCGCCTGGAGACCCGGCTCGGCACCCGGCTCGTCAACCGCTCCACGCGCAAGCTCCAGCTCACGCTGGAAGGCATGGCCTTCTACGAGCGCAGCATCCGTATCCTGTCGGATCTCGACGAGGCGGAACGCAGTGCCTCGACCAGCGAGAACCCGGCGGGCCGCATCCGCCTCAACACCAATGCCTCCTATGGCACCCACATCCTGGCGCCCGTCGTGCCCGAGTTCCTGGCGCGCTATCCCGGCATCTCTCTGAACATCGTCCAGACCGACGCCATCGTCGACCTGATGGAGGAGCGCACCGACGTCGCGGTCAGGGCGGGGCCGCTGAAGAGCTCGAACCTGATCGCGCGCAAGCTCGGCGCGACGCGGATGATGATCGTGGCGGCGCCGGCCTATCTGGAGCGCTTCGGCGAGCCAAGGAGCGTCGCCGAGCTCGATGCCCATAACCGGATCGGCCTCTGCTACACCCGCACGATCGAAGGCTGGCCGTTGCTGCGCGACGGCGAGCCCGTCACGGTCCCGATCGTCGGCAGCACTCAGACCAGCGACGGCGAGGCCTTGCGGCATCTCGCCATCGCCGGGGCCGGCCTCGCCCGGCTCGCCACCTTCACGGTGCGCGAGGACATCCGCGCCGGACGGCTCAGGCCCGTGCTCGAGGATTGCAATCCCGGCGATCTCGAGGAGGTCCACGCGGTCTATCTCGGTCAGGGCGGCCCCTTGCCGGCGCGGGTCCGGGCGCTGCTCGATTTCCTGGGGGAGAAGGCCCGCGTCGGTTGAGCCTCTGCCTCCGTCTGCCTAGAACCAGAGAGCAAGGCAGAGGGCGTCATGGCGATCACGATCTACGGCATCAAGACCTGCGACACGATGAAGAAGGCGCGCAGTTGGCTCGACCAGCACGGCGTCGCCTACCGGTTCCACGACTACAAGACCGAGGGCGTGACGAAGGCGCTGCTCGAAAGCTGGTGCAAAGAGCATGGCTGGGAGGTGGTCCTCAACCGCGCCGGCACGACCTTCCGCGCCTTGGCCGAGGCCGACAAGCAGGGCCTCGACGCCCGCAAGGCGGTGGCGCTGATGCAGGAGCATACGTCGCTGATCAAGCGCCCGGTGCTCGATCTCGGCGATCGTCGCCTCGTCGGATTCAAGCCGGAGGTCTATGCGGCGGCGTTCAAGGCCGCGGCGTGACCTGAACCGTCATTGCGAGGAGCAAAGCGACGAAGCAATCCAGCGGGCGACCAGCGCGGTCGCCTGGATTGCTTCGCTACGCTCGCAATGACAGGGCAGGCGTCGCGCAAGGGGCCTTCAGCTCCCGCTCTTCATGCTGGTCACCCAGTAATCCCTGACCTGCTTCACGAGCGGGCCAGGCAGCGGCACGTAGCCGAGCGCGGCAGCGTCTGCCGCTCCGGTCTCGAAGGACAGGCGGAAGAAGTCCAGAACCTCCTGCGTGCGCCTGGAGAGGGGTTTCGGCACCAGCGCGAAGGTGGTTGCGACGATCGGATAGGCCTGCGCGCCCGGAGCATCGGTCAGCAGCAGGGAGAAGTCCTTTGTGGTGGCCCATTCCGCGCTGGTGGCGGCGGCCGCGAAGCTTGCCGGCTCGGGCTTGATGAAATTGCCGGCCTTGTTCTGCACCAGCCCGTAGGAGAGCGAGGCGCGCAGCACCTGGCCGTATTCGAGATAGCCGATGGCGTTCTTGATGCGGGCGACCGCGCTGGCGACGCCCTGTGTGCGCTCCGCCCCCGCGCCGGTCGGCCAGGCGACCTGCGTGTTCACGCCAATCGTCTCGCGCCATTCCGGGCTCGCCTTGGCGAGATAGTCCGTCCAGTTGAAGGTCGTGCCCGAGCCATCGGAGCGATAGACGACATTGATCGCCGCGTCGGGCAGCTTGAGGTCGGGGTTCAACGCCTTGATCGCCGGGTCGGACCAGGTCTTGATCTTGCCGAGATAGATCCCCGCCAGCAGCGCTCCGGTGAACCTGATCTGGCCGGGACCGATGCCCTCGATATTCACCACCGGCACGATCCCGCCCATCACGATCGGGAACTGGATCAGCGCCGAGCGCTCGAGCTCCTGCGAGGAGAGCGGCCGGTCCGATGCGCCGAAATCCGTGGCGCGCTGGGTAACCCGGACCTCGCCGCCGAGCGAACCGACCGGCTCGTAGTCGATGCCGATATCGAGCGGCGTCATCTCGGCGCCGTCGGACTTGGCGACGCGGTAATTCTGGGCCCATTTGCCGATCACGGGAAAGGCGAAGCTCGAGCCGGCGCCGCTGATCGGCTCGGCATGGCCGGGAGCGACGGTCGAGGCCAGAAGGGCGCCGGCGACAGCCAGGATGGCCAAGGGCTTCATCACTCTCTCCCACAACAAGGCCGGACACCCGGCACCGCCAGTCGACGGGCTCATTGCTATGGAAGCGGGGTGACGTTGCGATGACGGTTGTCACAACCGGGGGGCCAACAGGCTGTGGCTTCAGCGCTTTCCCGTCGTCGCGATCCCGATGCCGACGAGCACGGCTGCGAGCCCAACGATCACGTTCCAGCCGACCGGCTCGCCCAGCAGCAGCGCCCCGACGATCGCGGCAACGACCGGGTTGACGGTGACCGAGATTGCGACCCGGGTCGGCGTGGTGCGTCCGAGCGCGAAGGACCAGAGGAAGAAGGCGAGCGTGCTGCCGGCGAGCCCGACATAGAGGAAGGCGAGCCATTGCTCGGTGCCGGCGCTGGCCAGCAGTCGTAATCCGCCGCTCGCGGCCGAGATCGCGATCAGCGCCGTGGCGCCGACTGCCATGCCCATGGTCGTGAAGGTCACCGGCCCGGAGCGCTTGATGAAGGGGCGCGACCAGACGCTGTAGAGCGCCATGCACAACGCCGCGCCGACCATCAGCAGGTCGCCGCGCCAGGCGCCGGCCGGTGCAGCAGCAAGCCCGGTCAGCAGCGCGAGCGCAACGCCTGCCATGGCGATGACGACGCCGAGCGATTTGCGCGGCGTCAGGGCTTCGACCTTCAGCAAAGCCGCGACCAGCATGGTGAGCAAGGGCAGGGTCGAGAGCGCAAGCGCGCCGCGTGCCGCGGTGGTGAAGATCAGCGAAGCGTTGAACAGGATCGGGAACAGGCCGAAGAACAGCGCGCCCAGGCCAGCCACGGCCGGCCAGTCGGCGCGCGGCGGCCAGGGCTGCCTCTGCCAGAGTGCGATCGGCAGCAGGCCGAGGAAGCCGATGCCGAAGCGCAGCGCGCCGAGCGTCATCGGGTCGGTCATGCCGACGACATAGCGCGTCGCCGCCACCGAGCTGCCGCCGATCGCACTCGACAGCATCGCCGCCAGCACGCCCAGGACCTCGTTCATCCAAGCCTCCATCGCACGCATTGCGCCGCTTGTGCGGGAGGGGATACAAATCAGAGAATGGAATTTCTTGGATAAGCTTGATCAGGAAACGTGATGAGCGTCGCTGCACTCGACCCCGACCTGCTCCAGGCCTTCCTCGCCGTGGCGGATCTGCGCTCCTTCACGCGCGCCGCCGGCAAGCTCAACCGCACCCAATCGGCGGTGAGCATGCAGGTGAGAAGGCTGGAGGAGCGGCTCGGCGCCGAGCTTTTCCATCGCAGCACCGTCCATGTCGAGCTCAGCGCATCGGGCGAGGCGCTGGTCGGCTATGCCCGCCGTATCCTCCTGCTGAACGATGAGGCGGTCTCGCGGCTGCGCGAGCGCGAGACGCAAGGCCATGCCAAGCTCGGCGTCATGGACGATTACGGCATCTTGCTGGTGCCGCCGCTGCTCGCGAGCTTCGCCGCGCTCTATCCGCGCATCCAGATCGAGATGCAGACCGGCCTGACCGCTGCCATGACGGACAGGCTCGGCGAGGCCTATGACCTCGTCATCGCCATGCATCCCGTGGGGCAGGGCGGCGGTATCCTGCTCAGGCGCGAGCAGGCGCTCTGGGCAGTGGGCACGGAGCGCTCGGCGCTGGCGCAGGAGCCCCTGCCGATCGCACTCTATCCGCGGGGCTGTCTGTTCCGGGAATGGGCCGTGGCGGCGTTGGACGAGGCCGGCAAGTCCTGGCGGCTCGCCTTCGTCAGCCATTCGCTCGCCGCGGTCGAGGCCGTGGCCGCACAGGGGCTCGCCGTCACCGTGGTCAAGTCCGGCACCTGCCCACCGAGCCTGCGCATGCTGACCGAGGCCGACGGCCTGCCGCCATTGCCTCGAGCCGACATCCGCCTTCACAAGGCGCCCGGCCTGTCGCAAGCGGCCGCGCTGCTGGCCGATCATCTCGTTTCGGCACTCGCCCAGCCATCCCGGCACGGCCGGTCGGCGTCGGCCGCACTTCCTTAGGCCCGCGCGCTAGGCTAAGCGCCTGCCCCATGACGACCGATTTCAGCTTCCATCTCAATGGCCAGGACGGCGCTGCCCGCACCGGCGAGATCCGCATGCCGCGCGGCGTGATCCGCACCCCGGCCTTCATGCCGGTGGGAACCGCGGCGACGGTGAAGGGCATGTATCCCGAGCAGGTCAAGGCGCTCGGCGCCGATGTCGTGCTCGGCAACACCTATCACCTGATGCTGCGTCCCGGGGCGGAACGCATCGCCGGCCTCGGCGGCCTGCACAAATTCATGAACTGGCCGCACCCGATCCTGACCGATTCCGGCGGTTTCCAGGTGATGTCGCTGGCGCAGCTGCGCAAGCTGAGCGAGGAGGGCGTCGCCTTCCAGTCGCATATCGACGGCTCGCGCCACATGCTGACGCCCGAGCGCTCGGTCGAGATCCAGAACCTGCTCGGCTCCGACATCGTCATGCAGCTCGACGAATGCGTCTCGCTGCCCTGCGAGGACAAGGTCGCCGAGAAGGCGATGCGGCTGTCGCTGCGCTGGGCCGAGCGCTGCAAGACGGCTTTCGGCAATCCCGAGGGCAGGGCGCTGTTCGGGATCGTCCAGGGTGGCGCCGTGCCGCGCTTGCGCGTCGAGAGCGCGAAGTCGCTCGTCGAGATGGATTTCAAGGGCTACGCCATTGGCGGGCTCGCGGTCGGCGAGCCGCAGGATGTGATGCTGGCGATGCTCGAGACGGTCGAGCCGCATCTGCCGAAGGAGCGGCCGCGCTACCTGATGGGGGTCGGCACGCCGGACGACCTCGTCGAGGCGGTGAGCCGCGGCATCGACATGTTCGATTGCGTGATGCCGACCCGCGCCGGCCGGCACGGCCAGATATTCACCCGCTTCGGCCGGATGAACCTGCGCAACGCCAAGCATGCCGATGATCCGCGCCCGATCGACCTGCAATCGGGCTGCGCCGCCGCCAATTCCTATGCGCGCGCCTATCTCCACCATCTCGTCAAGGCCGACGAGATGCTCGGCAAGATGCTGCTGACCTGGGTCAACCTCGCCTATTATCAGGACCTGATGGCCGGACTGCGCGCCGCGATCGCGGCCGGCGGTCTCGCCGATTTCATTGCCGAGACCAAGCAGGGCTGGGAGCGGGGCGAAGCGGCATGATTCCGGCCGGGATCGCCAAGCGACAATGATCGATCTCCGGCCATGATCGATCCCTGGCTCGGCATGTTGCTGCTCAAGATGGCGATTGCTGCGGCGATCGTCGTCGGCTGCTCGCTGCTGGCGGAGCGAGCCGGCCCGCTCGTCGCGGCGCTGATCGCGACGCTGCCGATCTCGGCCGGGCCGGTCTATGTCTTCCTCGCGCTCGAGCATGATCCGGCTTTCATCGCCGCAGGCGCGCTCGGCAGCATGGCGGCCAATTTCTCGAATTCGGGGCTGTCGCTGGTCTATGTCCTGATGGCGCAGCGGCTGGGCACCGCCGTGAGCCTCGCCTGCGGCCTCGCAGCCTGGTTCGCGATCGCATTCACGGTGACGCGATTCATGCCGCCGGCGCTGGTGATGGCCGGGCTGACTGTCGTCGTCTTTGCGGGACTGCACGTCCTGTTCCGGCCCTATCTCGGGGTGAGGCCCGCCGCGCCTCCGGGGCGGCCCTGGTACCTCATCCCGCTTCGCGCGGCCTGCGTCGCCCTGCTGGCGGGAACCGTGACCACGCTCAGCTCCAGGGTCGGCGCCGGCTGGTCCGGCGTGCTGGCGGCTTTCCCGATCGTGCTCTCCAGCCTGATCGCGATGCTGCAGCCGCGCATCGGCGGCCCCGCCACCGCCGCCGTCATCGCCAACAGCGCGCTCGGCCTGCTCGGCTTCGGCCTTGCGCTCGGCCTCGTGCACCTGACGGCGGTGCCGCTCGGCTCATGGCCGGCGCTTGGTCTCGGCCTCGCTTTTTGCGTGAGCTGGAACCTCGTCCTGATGCGCCTGTCCCGTCGCCCGCGTCGGCCGGCGCCATGACGCCACGAACAGACCGGCAATAATCAGCACGAACCCGGCGACCTGAAGCGGCCCCGGAATCTCCCCCAGGATTGGAATGGCGAGCAGCGTGCCGATGACGGGGATCAGGGGCGGAAAGCGTCCGACCACGGAGGCGCCGAGCACATGCGCCGCCCAGCCCCAGATCCACAGGGCAAGGATGACGTTGAGCACGCCCTGGTTGATCGCGTGAAACAGTAGCACCCCCCAGGGCGCGACATCGAAACCGCGAAAGAAGAACAGGAAATAGAACGGCAGGTAGACCATCGACAGCACGGACACGATCGCGGCAGCCTTCAGCCCATCGACCTTCCAGAGCTGGACCAGCAGCGGATAAAAGCCCCAGAGCAGGCCGACGCCGAGAAAGCAGAGATCGCCGCGCAATGTGCCGGCCGTCGCGCCGGTGCTGCCGGCGATCCCGAGGCAGGCGAGGCCGGCCAGCACACCGGCGACGCCGACGACGAGATTGCGCGAGAGCACCGCGCCGAACAGCGCGACGCTGCCGCCGATGCCGATCAGCGTCACGGTTCCCGGCCCGATCGTCGCGCCATGGGCGGCTGGAGCCAGCGTCAGCCCGGTCAGCATCAGATAGGTCATCGGAAAGCCGCTCGTGACCGCGAGCCAGAACCCGCGCGTCCAGCCGACCCCGCCACAGGAGGTGAGGCCGCCTTTCAGGAAGATCGGCAGCAGCAGCGGCCCCGCTGTCGCGAAACGCAGCGCCAGCAGGTCGTGCTGGCTCAACCCGTGGAGGACGGCGTGGCGGCTGATCACGAAATTCGAGCCGAACATCAAGACGCTGAACAGCATCCCGACGACGGCGAGCCGCCAGCGTATCCGGGTCCTGCGGTCGTCGAGCGGAGGGTGGCCGAGCCGTTGTTCCATCGCTCGATTAATCCCGCATCGCACAATGGCGATACACCCGATCCTGCATGACCCGCCCGCGCCGGTCGCGGGGAGGCGGAAAATTTCGCATGGAGCCGCAATTGCTCCCCGGCTGCGCCATTTTGTCGCCGTCTCTGCCGGGCTCTGATCGGCGCGAGTGAAGGCTCGTTCAATGGATGACGACATGACGCCCGCTGGCATCGGACGGTTTCTGCGCAATTTCGGCGGCCAGGTCGCCATGTCGCTCGCAGTGTCGGCGGCCACCGCCGGCTTGCTGGCCTTTCCTGATCTGTTGCTGGGCAGGCAGGATCGCGTTCCGGCACCGGATATCGTCGCCGGCGAGGCTTCGTCCGAGCTGCCGGCCTCGGCAGCCAGCAAGTTCCTGGAGCGACATCTCAGCCAGCTGAACGCGGAGGGCGAGGATGCGGCGTCGAGCCGGCCGGCGCTCGCGCTGCCGGCGGCTTTGATGATGCCGCTGTCGATCGCGTGGACCGCACCGGTACAAGCCGCGCCGGTCGTGCCGGTGGCGGACCAGCGGTCTTCCCCGCCTGTGGTCGTCGCCAAAGCCGTTGCGCGCGAACCGGCCCGGGTGAACGCGCCATTGCGTCCGCTGCTAATCTCGCCGCCGGTTCAGGTGGCTGCGGCGAGCCAGGAGCAGACCTCCCCGGGCCCGCTGCCCGGCGCTGTCGGGCGTGCAGTTTCGCAGGGCGTCACGCTGGCGGGCGACACGCTCGGCGGCATCGCCAATCGCGTCGGCGCGGCCGGAACCTGGACGGTCTCGGCCGCGACGGCGCTGGTGCCGAGCTGGTGAGCAGCCCGGCGGTCGCGGCTCAGGCGAGGGCCTTCAGCGCGTTCCGGCCAGCATAGATCGCCTGCGCGCCGAGCTCTTCCTCGATGCGCAGAAGCTGGTTGTATTTCGCCGTCCGGTCGGAGCGGGCGAGCGAGCCGGTCTTGATCTGCCCGCAATTGGTCGCGACAGCGAGGTCGGCAATGGTCGCGTCCTCGGTCTCGCCCGAGCGATGCGACATCACCGCGGTATAGCCGGCGCGCTGCGCCATCTCGACGGCGGCGAGCGTCTCGGTCAGCGTGCCGATCTGGTTGACCTTGACCAGGATCGAGTTCGCCGTCTTCGCCTTGATGCCCCGCGACAGGCGCGTGACATTGGTGACGAAGAGATCGTCGCCGACGAGCTGGCACTTCGAGCCGACGGCATCGGTCAGAGCCTTCCAGCCGTCCCAGTCGTCTTCCGACATGCCATCCTCGATCGAGACGATCGGGTAGTTCGCCACGAGCTTGGCGAGATATTTGGCCTGCGCCTTCGGATCGCGGGTTTTGCGTTCGCCTTCATAGACATAGGCGCCGTCCTTGAAGAATTCGGTCGCGGCGCAATCGAGCGCCAGAGCGAGGTCCTCGCCCGGCCGGTAGCCAGCCTTCTCGATGGCCTGCATGACGAAATCGAGCGCGGCCTCGGCCGATTTCAGGTTCGGCGCGAAGCCGCCTTCGTCGCCGACATTGGTGTTGTGGCCGGCGTCGTGCAGAGCCTTCTTCAGCGTGTGGAAGACCTCCGAGCCCATGCGCAGGCCTTCGGCGAAGGTCGGCGCGCCGACCGGCATGATCATGAATTCCTGGAAGTCGATCGGGTTGTCGGCATGGGCGCCGCCATTGACGATGTTCATCATCGGCACGGGCAGGACACGGGCGGAGGTGCCGCCGACATAGCGATAGAGCGGCAGGCCGGAGGCTTCCGCCGCGGCCTTGGCGACGGCGAGCGAGACGCCGAGGATGGCGTTGGCGCCGAGCTTCTTCTTGTTGGGGGTGCCGTCGAGATCGATCATCGTCTGGTCGATCGCGGCCTGGTCCTCGGCATCCATGGCGACGAGCGCCTCGGCGATGGTGACATTGACCGCCTCGACGGCCTTCAGCACGCTCTTGCCGAGATAGCGGCTCTTGTCGCCGTCGCGCAACTCGACGGCCTCGTGCGCACCGGTCGAGGCGCCGGAGGGCACGGCGGCGCGGCCCATCGAGCCGTCTTCGAGCACGACATCGACCTCGACGGTCGGGTTGCCGCGGCTGTCGAGGATCTGGCGGCCGATGATGTCGATGATCGCGGTCATGGAGAGCTCCGGGATAAAGCGAGACGGAAGGATGCCGCGCTTCTAGCCAAGGGGAGGCCTGTCGGGAAGGGGGAGGCGCGAGTGGCGGGTGGCGCAGGCGGAGCCAAAGCTCTAGAAGGCCGCCTTCACGGAGCCATTCGCCATGACCATCGACGCCTCGACGCTGCAGCTCGGCCACGCAACGGCACTGCCGGCCTCGCCGGAGGAAGCCCGCCTCGACCGCGTGCCCAATCCGCATGCCGGCACGCATTATCTCGCGCGCTTCACCTGCCCGGAATTCACCTCGATCTGCCCGGTCACCGGCCAGCCCGATTTCGGCATCCTGGTGATCGACTATTTGCCTGGGAAATGGCTGGTCGAGTCGAAATCGCTCAAGCTCTATCTCGGCGCCTTCCGCAACCATGGCGCCTTCCATGAGGATTGCACCGTGGGCATCGGCAAGACGCTGGTCGCGCTGCTCGAGCCGGAATGGTTCCGGATCGGCGGCTACTGGTACCCGCGCGGCGGCATCCCGATCGACGTGTTCTGGCAGACCGGCGAGCCGCCGAAGGGGCTCTGGCTGCCCGACCAGGGCGTCGCGCCCTATCGCGGGCGCTGATCAGGTCCGCGAGCCGGCCAGCGGCAGGATCCGCGGCGTCAGGATGCCGAGCAGGCCGATCCCGGCGGCGAAGAGCAGGATCGCGCCGGTCGTGCCGAGCAGGTGCAAGGCGATCCCCATCGCGACCGGCCCGATCGCATGGCCGAAGAACAGCGCGCAGGCGAAGAGCGCGACGGCCGAGCCGCGCGCGGTCGGTGCGAGCTCCGTCGCCTGCGCCTGGAAGGTGCCGTGCATCAGGAAGAAGCCGAAGCCGTTGACGATGAAGAAGGCGATCGCGCTCCACCACGGCAGGAAGGGCAGGGCAAACAGGGCGTAACCCGTCGCCATCAGCAGGCCGCCGACGGTCGTCATCCGTGCCGGCCCGAGCCGTTCGACCAGGATGCGCGTCAGGATGCCGTAGATGATGCCGCCGAGGCCGGTTCCGGCGATCACCAGCCCGGCCAGCGAGGGCCCGAGCCCGTTGCGCTCCTGCAGGATCGCGGCGACATAGGGCGGCATGCCGAAGATCAGGCTGCCTTCGGTGATGACCAGCGCATAGAGCAGCTTGGTGCGCGGGTTGGCGAACACTGCCGCGTAATTCGCGAGCGCGCCCTTGAAGCTGAGCGCCGGGCGTGCCGCGTCCGGGCGCGGCTTCAGCACGAGCGTGACCAGCAGCGCGGCACAGATTGCGAGCGCCGCCGCCATCACAAAAACCCCGCGCCAGCCGAAATGCTCGGCAATGACGCCGGAACAGGCCGCCCCGGCCATCTGGCCGACGATCATCAGGACGAGGAAGCGGCCGAGCATGATCTGGCGCTCCGCCATCGGCGCCCGGTCGCCGATCGCCGCCATGGCGATCGGGATGACGCCGCCGGCGACGATCCCGGTCGAGGCCCGGATCACCGTCAGCATGTCGAAGGAGAAGGCGAAGGCGGCTGCGACAGAGAGCACGGCGAGCAGGACGAGGCAGGTGACGATCGTCCTCAGCTTGCCGATCGAATCGGCGACGGGGCCGAGGAATGGCTGGCCGATCGCATAGGCAAAGGAGAATGCAGTCGCCACGGCGGCGACCTGCGCGATGCTGCGGCCGAACTCGGCCGCAAGCGTCGGCACCAGCGGATCGAGGATGCGCATGGTGAAGGTCGAGGCGAAACCGCAGGCTCCAAGGACCAGGATCAGCGGACGCAGCGATGCGCGATCGGCGCCGCCGGATGAAGGTTCAGTCATGCGCCAGCGTAGGCAAGGCCCGTGCCTTGGCAAGGCGATCGAAGCCTTGCAGCTCTGCGATCAGCGCAGGGAAGTCCTGCAGCGGCACCATGTTCGGGCCGTCCGACGGAGCGTTGTCCGGGTCGGGATGGGTCTCGATGAAGACGCCGGCGACGCCGACCGCGACCGCGGCCCGCGCCAGTACCGGCACGAATTCGCGCTGGCCGCCGGAGGAGGACCCCTTGCCGCCCGGCTGCTGCACGGAATGGGTGGCGTCGAAGATCACCGGCGCCCCGATGCTCTGCGCCATGATCGGCAGCGCCCGCATGTCGGTGACGAGCGTGTTGTAGCCGAAGGAGGCGCCGCGCTCGGTCACCATCACATCGGGATTGCCGCTCTCGGTGATCTTGGCCGCGACATTGACCATGTCCCAGGGCGCCAGGAACTGGCCCTTCTTGACGTTGACGGCGCGGCCGGTCTTCGCCGCGGCGACGAGCAGGTCGGTCTGCCGGCAGAGGAAAGCGGGGATCTGCAGCACGTCGACGACCTCGGCGACGGCGGCGCATTGGCCGGCCTCATGCACGTCCGTCAGCACCGGCAGGCCGGTACGCGCCCGGATCTCGGCGAAGACGGGCAGGGCGGCCTCAAGCCCCATGCCGCGCTGGCCCTTGACGCTGGTGCGGTTGGCCTTGTCGAACGACGTCTTGAAAACGAGCCCGATATCAAGGCGTTCGGCCATGTCCTTGAGAGCAAGCGCGATCTCCAGCGCGTGGTCGCGGCTCTCCATCTGGCACGGCCCGGCGATCAGCGCGAGCGGCAGGGCGTTGCCGAAGCGGACCGGCCTGGCGAGGTCGGCGCCGATCGTGACGATGGCGTTTGCGGTCATGGCGGGTTCCAGCACTGATGAACTGCGGCCGGGCTTAGGTCGCGCCGATATCCGCGGTCAAGCCGCGTGGGGCTCACGTCACCTCGAACCAGGTCCAGAGCCCGAGGTCGAAGCGCTCGAGCACCGTGGACGAAATCAGCCAGCGGCCCGGATTGTCGGCGATGAAGGCGATATGCAGCTTGCGACCTTCCGGGATCTGCACGGTGTCGAGGAAATAGGGCTCCCAGCCGTCGTCGAGCGGGTGCAGCAGCCGGAAGCTGTGGCCATGGACATGGAAGGGCTGGATGAAGGCGGTGCGGTTGTCGATCGCGACCACCACCGGCGCGCCGCGCTTGACGCTGAAGAGCGGTTTCGCCTCCGCGCTTCCGGTTGCGCCATTGATCGACCAGGGCCGGGCCATGTCGAGCCCGGTGAGGTCGAGCCGCGCATCGGCCGTGACCTTCGCGCCGCCCGTCACGACCATCTCGCTGCGGCGCGCATCCTGCAGGCGCACGGCAGCGGGCAAAGCCGGGTTCGGCTTCAAGGCCGCCATCGGGCCGGTCGAAGGCTTCTTCGCGCCTTCCGCCACAAGCCGCACGAGGGGCAGGCCGGGGCCGATCAGCGCCGTCACCATCGCGGTTGCGCCAACCTCCTCCGGCATGTCGAAGATCAGGTCGTAGCGCGTGCCCGGCGCGAAGGGGAGCTGCGCCCGCACCGGCTCGAAATTGTCGGTCGGCTGGCTGTCGACCGCGATGACGAAGGGTTTTATGCCGTCGAAACGCAGCCGGGTGATCCGCGCGTTGCAGGCATTGGCGAGCCGGAGCCGGACGCGGGCTCCCGGCGCGATCGCGATCCGCTGCGGCGGCGCCATGCCATTGACCGTGACCCAGTTTCCGAGCCGGCCTGCAGCCGCGGCCTCGGGTCCTTTGGCGTCGAAGGGGCGAATCGTCTGGTCGTCGCCCAGCAGCCAGTCGTCGACCACTACCGGCAGGTCGAGATCGACGCGCGGCGGATCGGCCTCCTCGACCACCAGAAGCCCGCTCAGCCCGCGATCGGCCGGTTCGGCCGCGCCGCCGACGACGAGCGGGCGATAGAGGAACGTGCCCGAATCAGGGGGCGTCAGCCGGTATTCGAAGCTGGCGCCTGGCGCGACGGGCGCCTGGCTGAAGCCGCCGACGCCGTCCATCTCGGTCTGGCCGCGCAGGCCGTGCCAATGCAGCGAAAGCGGGCTTGCGGTGCGATTCTCCAGCTTCAGCCTCAGGGTCTCGCCTGGCTTCACGCGCAGGACCGGTCCCGGCGCGGTCCCGTCGAAGGTCCAGATCTCGGTCTCAGGTGCTGGCGCGGGCCGCAGCCGGACTTTTGCGGAGCTTGCGACGAGCGGGCGCGCCGGCGGCCCCATCACGCCAGGCTTCACCTCCGGTGTGGTCCCGGGCTTGCCGTTCCCTGACTGCTGCGCCCCGGCTTCGTCCAGCAGCGCCAGCGTCGCGGCGGCGCCCAGGCCCAGCACGGCAGCGCGGCGCGTCAATCGGGGCGGCGCAGCGTGGCGCGATGGGGAAGGCGGGAGGCGGTCGCTTCTGTCTGTCATGGCCAGGGGCATAATCCGAGCGGCGCGATCTGGCGAGAGGGCGCGGCCGGGAGGCGTCTTAGACCTGCCTGCAGACGGTGCGATTGCCGACCTTCGCAGAAACGTCGCATTTTTTTGCTGCATGGCGCGCTTGAAATGCGTATAGCACCGCGGCCCAAACGATGGCGGCGCTGCGCTTGCTCGCACGCAGCGCATCGGGTCGGCGGGCGTGGCGGAACTGGTAGACGCACTGGATTTAGGTTCCAGCGGCGAAAGTCGTGGGGGTTCGAGTCCCTCCGCCCGCACCAGACTTGGCCTGATTTCGCAAGCGCGGCGGCGGGAAACCCGGCGATGCGCACTGGATTTTTGAAGTAACGAGCTGTTGGCGGATCGAAACGATGAACGTGACCGAAACCCTGTCCCAGGGCCTCAAGCGCGAATTTCAGGTGGTGCTGAACGCCACCGACCTCAAGGCAAGGCTCGATGACGGCCTCCAGGGCTTGCAGGGCAAGGCGCGCATCAACGGCTTCCGCCCCGGCAAGGTGCCGGTCGCGCATCTGCGCCGCCTCTATGGCCGCTCCGTCATGGCCGACGTGCTGCAGAACGCCGTCAACGAGGCCAATCAGAAGATCGTGACCGATAACGGTCTCAAGCTCGCCTTCGAGCCGCAGATCCGCTTCCCCGAGAACAAGGACGAGATCGAGGCCGCAATGGAGGCCAAGGGCGATCTCGCCTTCACGGTGGCGCTCGAGGTCCTGCCGAAGATCGAGATCGCCGACCTGTCGGACGTCTCCCTGACCAAGCCCGTCGCCGAGGTGCCGGACTCCGACGTCGATGCCGCGCTGGAGCGCATGGCCTCGCAGAACCGCAGCTTCGCCTCGAAGGGCGAGAAGGCCAAGGCCGCCAAGGGCGACCGGCTGATGATCTCCTTCGTCGGCACGCTCGAGGGCAAGAAGTTCGATGGCGGCACCGGCGAGGGCATCCCGCTCGACCTCGGCGCCGGCCAGTTCATCCCGGGCTTCGAGGACCAGCTCGAGGGCGCCAAGACGGGCGAGAAGCGCACCGTCAAGGTCACGTTCCCCGAGAACTATGCCGCCGCTGAGCTCGCCGGCAAGCCGGCCGAATTCGAGGTCACGGTCGACGACGTGCAGGCCCCTGAGCCGGTCAAGATCGACGACGAGCTCGCCAAGGCCTTCGGCATGGAAACGCTCGATGCGCTCAAGGCTGCGATCCGCGAGCAGATCGGCCGCGATTTCGGCGCCCAGTCGCGCCGCAAGATCAAGAAGAGCCTGCTCGACGCGCTCGACGGCAAATACACCTTCGAGCTGCCGCCGACGCTGGTCGAGCAGGAATTCGGCAGCGTCTGGAGCCAGGTCGAGGCCGATATGAAGGAGGCGAAGAAGAGCTTCGCCGACGAGGGCACGACCGAGGACGAGGCGCGTGCGGAGTACCGCAAGATCGCCGAGCGCCGGGTCCGCCTCGGCCTCGTGCTGGCCGAGATCGGCGAGCAGGCCAAGGTCCAGATCTCGGACGAGGAGGTCACCCAGGCCCTGGTCGAGCGCGCTCGCCAGTTCCCCGGGCAGGAGAAGCAGGTCTGGGAATTCTACCAGAAGAACCCGCAGGCCCTGGCCGAGATCCGCGCCCCGATCTTCGAGGAGAAGGTCGTCGACCATCTGCTCGGCCAGGTGAAGGTCGAGGACCAGAGCGTCAGCCGCGAGGCCCTCTACGCCGACGACGATGCCGAGGAGGCCGGCGAGGCAAAGCCGAAGAAGACTGCCAAGAAGGCCAAGAAGGCCGACGCCAAGAGCGACGAGGCCAAGAGCGACGAAGCCAAGGCGGACTGAGGTCTCCGGACACCCTGATCCGAAATTCGGCGCCGCCCGGCAAAGACCTGGGCGGCGTTTCTCTTTTCAGCCGCGATCCGCGTGCTTATGTGGATGGCTCTCACGAAATCCGCTGATTCCCGGCGCCCGCGACCTCAAGGATAGTCCCATGCTGCGCGATCCGATCGAGACCTACAACAATCTCGTCCCGATGGTGGTCGAGCAGTCGAGCCGCGGCGAACGCGCCTTCGACATCTATTCGCGCCTGTTGCGCGAGCGCATCATCTTCCTGACCGGCCCGGTCGAGGATTATTCCGCCTCGCTGATCGTGGCGCAGCTCCTGTTCCTCGAGGCCGAGAACCCCAAGAAGGAGATCTCCTTCTACATCAACTCGCCCGGCGGCGTGGTGACCTCGGGCCTTTCGATCTACGACACCATGCAGTTCATCCGCTGCCCGGTCACGACCTTGTGTGTCGGCCAGGCCGCTTCGATGGGCTCGCTCCTGCTGACAGCCGGCGCCAAGGACATGCGCTTCGCCCTGCCGAACGCCCGGATCATGGTGCACCAGCCCTCCGGCGGCTATCAGGGCCAGGTCACCGACATCCTGATTCACGCCCGCGAGGTCGAGAACCTCAAGCGCCGGCTGAACGAGATCTACGTCAACCATACCGGCCGCAGCTATGACGAGATCGAAGCCGCGCTGGAGCGCGACAACTTCATGACCGCCGAGGCCGCGCGCGAGTTCGGCCTGATCGACAAGGTCATCGACAAGCGTACGGAAGAGGCTGCCTGAGGCTGCGACCACCGGCCCCGTTCCCTGTGGGTTGGCTTGGCTTGCCGGACGCCCCATATTGCATGGGGACCGGCCCCATGTTTGCATGAGGGAATCGGGTGAGCGGACAGGCGCTGCTGACGGTCCGGTTTTGGGTCAGCCTTCGGGGTCGGGTGTATCGATCCGCGACGTTAACCTAATAATCGTGAACTGAGCGCCCTATTATGACGGAGAGACGACGCCAGCATCCGCCTCGGCTGATGAAGGCACCGGCTCCGGGAATGGAGATGGACGATGAGTAAGGTCAGCGGCGGCGATTCAAAGAGCACGCTCTACTGCTCCTTCTGCGGCAAGAGCCAGCACGAGGTCCGCAAGCTGATTGCGGGACCGACCGTGTTCATCTGCGACGAATGCGTCGAGCTCTGCATGGACATCATCCGCGAGGAGTCGAAATCCGCGCTGGTGAAGTCGAAGGACGGGGTGCCGACACCGCGCGAGATCCGCAAGGTGCTCGACGACTATGTCATCGGCCAGGACCACGCCAAGAAGGTGCTCTCGGTCGCGGTGCACAACCACTACAAGCGGTTGTCGCATGCGACGAAGCACAACGACGTCGAGCTCGCCAAGTCGAACATCCTGCTGATCGGGCCGACCGGTTCGGGCAAGACGCTGCTCGCGCAGACGCTCGCCCGCATCCTCGACGTGCCCTTCACCATGGCCGACGCGACGACGCTGACGGAGG
>NZ_JBHYEM010000012.1:0-80256 GCF_051860145.1 Allobosea sp.
GCCTATTCCAATACCGGCTGGCGGCTGGCGCAGTCGGTCCTGCCGGCCCATCGCGGCATCACCTATCGCGAGGCGCTGCGGCGGCTCTTCGCCCCGCTCGGCCTGCCCTTCGTCTTCCCCGAGGACGAGAGCGAGATCGTGCCCGGCCTCGCCACCGGCTATTGGCGCGACGGCCCCGACTGGCGGCGCGGGCGCTACGGTTTCCAGTTCTCGGCCTCCGGCGGCCTCGTCGCCAGCGCCTCGGCTTTGGCGCGCTGGCTGGCGGTGCTGATGGCCGGGCGCGGGCACCTGGCGGGTCTGTTCGACCAGCTCGCCGCACCGCGCCAGTTCAGCGACGGGCGCGAGAGCGGCTACCGGCTCGGCCTCGTCAGCACGCAGCTTCTGGGCACACGGCTGGTCGGCCATGGCGGCTCGCTCACCGGCTACCGCAACCACTTTCTCCTCGCGCCGGAGCATGGCGTCGGCGCCGTGGTGCTCACCAATCGCGAGGAGGAGGCGCTCTGGCCGGCCTTGCGCGTGCTCGCCGCCCTGCTCGGAGAGGACCTCCCGGTCCCTCCGAAGGACGGGCCGCGCGGCCTGTTCGTTAGCGAGGACGGGCCGTTCTGGGCCGAGCTCGCCGGCGATTCGATCAGCGTGATGGGTGGTTATGAGCGTCTCGTCACGGGCGAGGGCGGAAAACTGCGCAGCCTGCCCTCCTATCTCGACATCACGCTCGACCACGTCGCCGAGAACGAGATCCATGGCCGGATCGGCGGCGTCGCGCGCCGCCTGGTCCGCGTGCCGTCCGCGACCCCGCTCGATCCGCGCCTGGTCGGGCGCTGGCGCGAGCGGACCTTCGGGATCGATCTCGCAGTGGCGGCCGATGGTATCGCCCAATGGCCCTGGGCTGCGCCGATCGGCACGACGACGCGCTTGACTCCGCTGCCCGGCGGGCGTGCTCTGGCCGATCTGAGCCACGGCCCCTGGCGGCACCGGCCTTGCTTGTGGCTGCAGCCGGACGGCTCGCTGCGCCTCGCCAGCCACAGGGCGCGCGTCCTGCATTTCAACCGTATCGACGACGCTGGAGACCTCCGATGATCCGATCCCGTCTTGCCGGCTTGCTGCTCTGCGCGGCTGCTTTTGCCCTGCCTTTGGGCGCGCAGGCGCAACCGGCCCCCAATCGTGTCCTGCGCGTCGCGCCGCATGCCGATCTCAAGACGCTCGATCCGGTCGCCGCCTCGATCGTCATCACCCGCATGCACGGGCTGATGATCTACGAGACGCTGTTCGCCTGGGATTCGAAGCTCCAGCCGCATCCGCAAATGGTCGAGCGCTTCTCGACCGCCCCGGACAAGCTGTCCTGGAGCTTCACCTTGCGGCCGGGCCTGAAGTTCCATGACGGTCAGCCGGTGACGACCAAGGACGTCATCGCCTCGCTGAAGCGCTGGATGGTGCGCGATACGATCGGCGGCAAGCTCGGCGAATACACGGAAGGCATGGAGGTGGTCGACGACCGCACCTTCACGCTCAAGCTGAAACGGCCGATGGCGCTGGTGCCCTTCGCACTCGGCTCGGCGGTCGGCCAGATCCCGGTGATCATGCGCGAGAGCGACGCGGCGAGCGACCCGATGAAGCCGGTCACCGAGGCGATCGGCTCCGGCCCGTTCAAGTTCAACCGCGCCGAATGGCGCAGCGGCGCCAAGGTCGTCTATGACCGCAATCCCGATTATGTCCCGCGCAGCGAGCCCGCCGACGGGCTGGCGGGCGGCCGCGTCGTCAAGGTCGACCGCGTCGAATGGGTGATCATGCCCGATCCGGCGACGGCGGCCGCCGCGCTGCAGACCGGCGAGATCGACATCTGGGAGCAGCCGAGCCAGGACCTGATCCCGATCGTCGCCGCCAATCGCGAGATCAAGGTCGAGCGCTATTCCAATCTCGCCAACCAGGTGATGCTGCGGCCGAACAGCCTCTACTCGCCCTTCGACAATCCCAAGGCCCGCCTCGCCATGGCCTATGCCACGGACCAGGCGGATTTCCTCGCCGCCGGCTTCGGTGACGAGGAATGGTGGAAGCGCTGCAACGCCTATTTCGTCTGCGGCGGGCCCAACGGCACCGAAATCGGCACCGAAGGTTATGCCAAGCCCAATCTCGATATGGCGAAGAAGCTCCTCGCCGAGAGCGGCTACAAGGGCGAGAAGCTGGTGCTGAGCTCGTCCAACGACATCGCCCCGATCGGCCGCATGGCCGAGGTTGCGGCGCAGTCGCTGAAGGCCGCCGGCTTCAATGTCGAGGTGCAGTTCGCCGACTGGGGCACGGTCACCACCCGCCAGCAGAACCGTGGCACAGTGGAGCAGGGCGGCTGGAACCTCTTCGTCACCTATGCCTCGGGCGCGACCATGCAGTCGCCGATGACGAATATCGGCACCAATATGGCCTGCGAGAAGGCCTGGGCCGGCTGGCCCTGCGACGCCGAGGCCGAGAAGCTGCGCGGCGCGGTCGTCGACGCGCCGGACGAGCCGAGCCGCAAGCTCGCCGTCGAGGCGCTGCATCGCCGGCTCGCCGAGATGCAGCCTTATCGGGTGCTCGGCCAGTTCGACCAGCCCTATGCCCGGCGCACCAATGTCTCGGGCGTCCTGCCCGCGCCGGTGATGCTGTTCTGGAACGTCGAGAAGAAATGAGCCCCGCCATGTGACGGCGCTCCCCAGGGCCATGATGGAAAGGCCGCGCCGCGAGGTGCGGCCTTTTTCATTGGCGGCCGAGTTCGCTCTTGCTTTCGTCTATGAAAATTGATTTCATGGATGGGAAGAGCGCTGCAACAGAATGGCGCCTCGTCAGGAGACGCCATTTGCAAATCGTCCTTTCCGCCTACCGGGCCCTGTTGATCGGGCTCGTGGCGGCGATCGTCGTGATCGTCTCGATCGCGGTGTTCTTTCGCTACGTCCTCAACTCGCCGCTGATCTTCAGCTTCGACCTGGCGACGGTCCTCTTCGTCTGGCTCGTCTTCCTCGGCCTCGCCCAGGCGGCGCATGAGGGCTCGCATATGGCAGTGGACCTGTTCACCGCGATGTTGCCGGAAGGCGTCGCCAGGCCGCTCGCCATCGTCGTGCGCCTGCTGATGCTCGCGATCGCGCTCTTCCTGATCGTCTATTCCTGGGATCTCGCCATGCGCACCCGCATGGAGATCGCCTCGATGCGGATCTCGATGATCTGGGTCTATCTCGCCATGCCGGTCGGCTTTGCCGTCTTCGCCGCCTACGAGGCCTGGTCGCTCGCGATGAGCGCGCTCGGCCGCCCGATCGAAAGGCAGGGCGCATGAGCCCGACCGCGCTTCTCGGCGTCTTCCTGTCGCTGACCGTCATCGGCCTGCCGATCGCCTTCGTGCTGCTCGGCACCGGCATCGCCATGACCATGGCCGACCCCGACATCCTCGAGGTCGCCTATATCCAGAACGTCATCGTCGGGACGCAGTCCTTCCCGCTGATCGCGATCCCGCTCTTCATCCTCGCCGGCGAGCTGATGAACGCCTCGGGCATCACGCGCCGCCTGATGGATTTCGCCTCGGCCCTGACCGCGCACATGATCGGCGGCCTGGCCCAGGTCAATATCGTGCTCTCGACGCTCAAGGCCGGCATGATGGGCTCGGCCAATGCCGATGCCGCGATGGACGCCAAGACGCTGGTGCCCGAGATGGTCAATCGCGGCTACAGCGCGGCCTATGCCTCGGTCGTGACCGCCGCCTCGGCGCTGATCGCGCCGATGATCCCGCCCGGCATCGGCCTCATCCTCTACGGCTTCGTCACCGACACCTCGATCGGCCAGCTCTTCATGGCGGGCATCCTGCCTGGCTTCATCATGACCGCCGCCATGATGATCATGGCGCACTGGGTCGCCAAGCGGCGCGGCTATGGCCGCGACAGCGCGCCGGTCTCGCGCCGCGAGATGTGGGGCACGTTCTTCGGCTCGCTGCCGGCGCTGCTGATGCCGGTGATCATCGTGCTCGGCATTCGCGGCGGCATCTTCACGGCGTCGGAGGCCGGCGCGGTCGCGGTCGTCTATTCGCTGATCTTCTGCGTCGTCTACCGCGAATGCTCCTGGAAGGACCTGGCCAACGCGCTCGCCTCGACCGCCAGCACGACCAGCGTGATCATGATCGTGCTCGCGGCCTCGGCGGCGCTGAGCTGGACCTTGTCCTTCGAGCAACTGCCGCAGAAGGTTGCCGAGATGCTGGTCGATTCCTCGTCGAACCAGTTCTCGCTGTTCATGATCGTCGCGGTGCTGCTGCTGATCGCCGGCATGTTCGTCGAGGGCACGGCGCTGATCCTGATCCTGGCGCCGATGTTCGCGCCGGCGGCGGCGAAGCTGAACGTCGATCCGGTCCATTTCGGCATCTTCTTCGTCTACATGATCCATCTCGGCGGCATCACCCCGCCGGTCGGGACGATCATGTTCACGACCTGCGCGATCACGCGCGTGCCGCTCCAGGACTTCGTCAAGGAATCGCTGCCCTGGCTCGTGATGCTGCTCGCCATCGCGGCGCTGATCGCGGCCGTACCCGGCACCGCGACCTGGCTCGGCTATCTCTGAGAGAAGACCAGAAGACCAACAACGACAAAACGGGAGGACTACCGATGATGTTCAAGACGATTGCGGCCTCGGCCGCATTGACCGGGCTGCTGCTCGCAGGCGCACCCGCTGAGGCCCAGCAGAAGCCGACGGTGCTGCGCTTCGGCCACATGAACTCGCCGACCCATATCGTGAACCTTGGCGGGCAGCGTCTCAAGGCGGCGATGGAGAAAGCGCAGGGCGGGCCGGTCCAGATCGACCTGTTCCCGAGCGCGCAGCTCGGCGAGAATTCGGCCGTGCTGGAGCAGCTGACGCTCGGCTCCAACATCATCACCCAGGTCGGTCCGGGCACCATCGCGCAATATGTCCCGAACTATTCGGTGATGGTGCACCCCTTCCTGTTCAAGGACTGGGCCGAGGTGAAGAAGGTCGCGGATTCCCCGCTGGTGAAGGGCTGGGAGAAGGATCTCGTCAAGCACAACATCAAGCCGCTCTGCTTCTTCAATTTCGGCACGCGCGACCTCTACACCCGCAACAAGCCGGTCAAGACGCCGGCCGATTCCGCCGGCCTGAAGATCCGCGTCCAGCCGGTCGCGATCTATACCGAGATGGTGAAGTCGATGGGCGGGCAGCCGACGCCGATGCCCTGGCCGGAGGTCTACAGCGCGCTCTCGCAGGGCGTGATCGACTCGGCCGAGGCGCCGCCCAACGCGATCATCGACCAGAAGCATTTCGAGACTGCCAAGTTCTACATGAAGACCAACCACATCCTCGACGCGGCCATGGTCGTGATGAGCCTGCGCGCCTTCAACGCGCTGAATGCCGAGCAGAAGAAGACGCTCGAGACCGAGGCCAACGCCGCCTGCGACTGGATGTCGGCCGAATCCGAGAAGGTCTATGACAGCTCGGTCGCCGAGCTCGAGAAGCGCGGCATGACCATCGTCAACGATGTCGATCGCGATGCCTTCGCCAAGGCGGCCGACTCGATCCAGAAGGCGTTCCCGACCTGGTCGCCGAACCTGGTCGCCGACATCCGCAAGCAGCTCGGGCGCTGATCCCCTAACCCCACCGTGGGAGCGCGCCGCCATGGGCGCGCTCCACAAGCACCGGAGCCTGATCGTGAGCGAAGAGGGTGACGCCGCCAGCCGTTATCGTGCGCCGGCGCTCGAAAAGGGGCTCGACATCATCGAGCTGCTGGCGAGTTCGTCGAGCAGCATGTCACTGACCGTCATCGCCAGCACGCTCGGCCGCTCGATGGGCGAGATCTACCGGATCGCGCTGGCGCTCGAGGCGCGCGGCTATATCCGCCGCGACCAGGACTCCGACCAATATGCGCTGACGCTCAAGCTGTTCGAGCTCTCGCACGAGAATCCGCCGACCAATCGCCTGCTCTCGGTCGCGCTGCCGCTGATGGAGAAGCTCGCGGCCAGTGCGCAGCAATCCTGCCACCTCGCGGTGCTGAGCGGCGCGCGCGTCCTGATCGTCGCGCAGGTCGATGCGCCGCGCCCGATGCATTACGCGGTCCGTCTTGGCGCGCAGTTCCCGCTCGCCGAGACCAGCTCCGGCGCCGTGCTGCTGGCCTATCAGCCGGAGCATCACCGACAGGCTTTGCTGGAGGCCGCGATCGCCTCGACGCCGGACCTCGCCGACGGCCTGCCCGAGCGGGTCGAGGCCGTGCTGGCCACCGGCGGCGAGCGCCGCGCCAGCCTCGTCGTCACCGGCGTGACCAACCTGACCCGCCCGGTCTTCGACCATCGCGGCAGCATCGTTGCCGCGCTGACCATTCCCTTCCTCGCCCAGACCGGCCTCTCGGTCGACGCCGATCAGGCGGAGCGCGACGTCGCCACCACAGCGGTCGGAATCTCGGCCGCGCTCGGCTGGCGCGACCCGCGCCAGGCCACCGATCCCCAAGGAGAAGCCGCATGAGCGGAGCGCTCGCAGGACTGCGCGTCCTCGATTTCAGCCACCTGTTGTTCGGGCCCTTCGCCACGCAGATGCTCGGCGATCTCGGCGCCGACGTCATCAAGGTGGAGCGGCCGGTCAGCGGCGACCTCTATCGGGACCTGCCGCCCTTCTTCAATCGCAAGGTCGGCGATTTCGAGAACCCGAGCTTTCTCGCCTGGAACCGCAACAAGCGCTCGCTCGCGGTCGATCTGAAGAACCCCGACGGCAAGAAGCTGTTGCAGGAGCTCGCCGCGACCTCCGACATCTTCGTCCAGAACTTCCGTCCGGGCGTGCTCGACCGGCTCGGCTTCGGCTATGAGGAGCTCTCGAAGCTCAATCCGCGCCTGATCTACTGCTCCGGCTCCGGCTATGGCGAGAGCGGCCCCTATCTCGAGCGGCCGGGCCAGGACCTGCTGCTGCAGGGCCTCTCCGGCATCATGTCCGTCACCGGCCGCGCCGGCGTCTCGCCGACGCCGCTCGGCGTCGCCATCGCCGACCAGCTCGGCTCCTATCACATGGTCTACGGCATCCTGGCGGCGCTCTATCACCGCGAGAAGACCGGGCGCGGCCAGAAGATCGAGGTCGATCTCTTCCGCGCCCTGATCGCCCACCAGACCCAGGAATTCGTCACGACGCTGAATACCGGCCGCGTCTTCGAGCGCCCGAATTCCGGCATCGCCCATCCCGGCATGCCGGCGCCCTTCGGCGTCTACCGGACCAGGGACGGCTTCCTCAACATCGCGATGAACCCCTTCGCGCGGCTGGTCGAGGCGCTCGAAGCGCCGGACCTCATGCGCTTCGACGATCCCGAGGCGCTGTTCGACCGGCGCGACGAGGTCCATGCCGCGATCGAGGCCGTGACCGAAACGCGCACGACCGCGGCCTGGATGGAGCGCCTGCTCTCCTTCGACCTCTGGTGCAGCGAGGTCCTGCGCCAGGAGGAGGTGCCGGACGACCCGCAGGTCAGGCACATGAACGCCTTCACCTCCTACCAGCATCCGGTGATCGGCGAGGTGAAGACGGTCAACATCCCGATCACCCTGTCCGAGACGCCCGGCAAGATCGAGCGCCACGCGCCGATGGTCGGCGAGCACACGCTGGAGGTGCTGGGCGAGCTCGGCTTCGACGCGGAGCGGATCGAGGCGCTGCGCGCCTCCGGCGCGGTCTGGGTCCATCCCCGGGCGGAGGCGGCATGAGCGCGGCTCTGACCCGGTTCGAGCGGCGCGGCGCCGTTGCGATCCTGACCTTCGCGCGTCCCGACCAGCTCAACGCCATGAACGGCGCGATGGTCGAGGAGATCGTCGCGGGCATTGCCGAGGCCGCCCGCGACGAGGCCGTCCGGGCGCTTGTCCTGCACGGGGCTGGCGGCAACTTCATGGCCGGCGCCGACGTCAAGGCCTATGCCGAGCAGAACGCCGAGGCTTTTCGCGATTTCCAGGAGAGCGCGGCGCGCGTCTATGCCGCGCTGGAGGCCCTGCCGAAGCCGGTTGTCGCCGCTATCGAGGGCTATGCGCTCGGCGGTGGTTTTGAGATCGCGCTCGCGGCCGACATGATCGTCGCCCATCCGCAGGCCAGGCTCGGCCTGCCCGAGGTCAAGCTCGGTCTCGTGCCGGGCGGCGGCGGCACGCAGCGCCTCGCCCGCAAGCTCGGCCCCAACCGGGCCGCCGAATTGCTGATGACCGGCCGCTTCGCCGAGGCCGGGGAGATGCAGGCCTGGGGCGTGGTCAACCGCGTCGCGGAGGCTGCGCTCGACGAAGCGCTCGCGCTCGCCGAGCAGATGGCCCGCTATCCGGCCGGCGCGCTCGCCGACCTGAAGCGGCTCAACCAGACCGCCTGGCAAACCAGCCTCGATGCGGGGCTCGCCGAGGAGCGCGACGCCGTCTGCGCCCTTTTCCTCACGGGGGACGGCATGCAGCGCATCCGCGATTTCGTGGCGCGCTCGGAGCGCAAGAAGGCTGAAGGGACCAAGGCGTGACGATCACCCTGGACGGGATGACCTGGGATCATCCACGCGGCCGCGCGCCGCTGGAGCGGAGCATCGAACGCTATCGCCGCGAGCGCCCCGATGTCGCGATCAGCTGGACGGCGCGCAGCCTCAAGGATTTCGGCGAGTTGCCCCTGGAGGCGCTGGCCGAGCGTTTCGACCTGATCGTCTTCGACCACCCCTTCGTCGGGCAGGCGGCGAAGCGCGGGCTCCTGGCCGATCTCACGCCGCATATCCCCGCCGACGCCATGGCCTGGCTCGATGCCGGCGCGGTCGGCCCGTCCTGGCGCTCCTATCACTGGCAGGGCGGCATCTACGGGCTGCCGATCGATGCGGCGGCGCAGGTCGCGGCCTATCGTCCGGACCTGATGGCGAGGGCGCAGCGCCAGCCGCCCGCGACCTTCGACCAGCTGCTTCAGCTCGCCCGCGACCTGCGTTCGGACGGGCTCTGGGTCGGCGTTCCGGCCGTGCCGATCGATGCGATGTGCATGGTGATCACGCTGGCCGCCAATCTGGGTCGGCCGGTGCCGACCGATAGAGCCCCGTTCCTGGAGCGCGAGTTCGGCCTCGAGGTGATCGAGCGCGTCAGGGAGCTGGTCTCGCTGAGCCATCCCGCCTCGACCCGCCTCAACCCGATCCAGATGCTCGATCTGGCGGCGACGAGCGACGAGGTCGCCTATATCCCCTACACTTTCGGCTACACGAATTACTGCCGCCCCGGCGTCGACAAGCCGCTGCGCTTCGCCGACATCGTCGCCGCGGGCAACGTTGCCAGCTGTGGCACCTTGCTCGGCGGCGCCGGCTTCGGCGTCACCACGCGCTGCCGCAACGTGGCGGAGGCGGTGCGCTACGGGCTCTGGCTCTGCGCTCCGGACTACCAGCGCACGCATTACTTCGACGATGGCGGCCAGCCCGGCATGCTCCAGGCCTGGACCGATCCGGCGCTGGATGCGCAAAGCGACGGCTTCTTCTCGGGAACGCTGCGGACCCTTAGTTCGGCATATCTGCGGCCACGTTTTGCCGGCTATGTTCCCTTCTTCGAGGAGGGGGGCCTGCGCACCAATGCCTTCCTGCGCGGGGAAAGTAGTGCCGGTGCGCTCGTCGACTGGCTGAACGACGCCTATGCGGCGGCGCTGCGCGCAAACTGAAAACAAGGACATCGGACGATGACGGCCATCCGCCTGCGCGGCATGACATGGGATCACCCGCGCGGTTATGACCCGCTGATCGCCTGTTCGGCGCTCTATCGGGAGCAGATCGGCATCGAGATCGACTGGGACAAGCGTTCGCTGCAGGATTTCGAATCCTACCCGGTCGAGGATCTGGCGCGGCGCTACGACCTGATCGTGATCGACCATCCCCATGTCGGCCAGATCGTGCGCGAGAACTGCCTGCTGCCGCTCGACCAGCCGGGGTTCGAGGCGCAAAGGCGGGCGCTGCTGGCGGATTCCGTCGGTCTTTCCTATCACAGCTATCTCTATCGCAGTCGGCTCTGGGCGCTGCCGCTCGATGCCGCGACGCAGGTCCAGGCCTGGCGGCAGGACAGGCTGGAGAGGGCGCCCGAAACCTGGGCCGAAGTGCGGGAGCAGGGCTGCAAGGGGGCGGTGGTCCTGCCGCTGCGCGCGCCGCATTCGCTGATGTGCCTGATGACGCTCGCCGCCAATCTCGGCTGGGAGCCCGGCGGCCCGAGCGAGGATTTCCTGCCGGCGTCGATCGGCGAGGAGGCGATGGCGCAGCTCGGCGAGCTGGTCGCCAATCTCGATCCGCGCTGCTTCGAGCTCGACCCCATCGCAGCGCTCGATGCGCTGGCGACGAATGACGAACTGGCCTGCTGCCCGCTGGTCTACGGCTATGCCAGCTATGCCCATGCCGGTTTCCGGCCCCGTCGCCTCGCCTTCGCCGACATACCTTGCCTCGGCTCGACCGGCCCGCTCGGCTCGGTTCTGGGCGGCACGGGGCTTGCCGTCTCGGCCCGCACAGCTTTCCCCAAAGAGGCTGTCGATTTCACCTACTGGATCACCAGCGCCGAGATCCAGGCCGGGCCCTACAGCGCCGCCGGCGGTCAGCCGGGCCATGGCGCGGCCTGGCTGGACGAGACCGTCGATCGCGCCGCCAACGGCTTCTACTCGCAGACGCGCGCCACGCTCGAAGGCGCGCTGCTGCGGCCCCGCCATGACGGCTATATGCGCTTCCAGCACGAATCGGCGCTCGCGATCGCCGCCGCACTGCGCGAGCGCGCGGCGCCGGCAGCGATCGTTGGGACGGTCAACGCCACGATGCGCGCCTGCCTGGGCGGCTGAGGCGGCGAACCGAGGCAGGTCCCGAAAAGACTGTCCAATCCAAGCCGGGCGCTTTCCCGCTAGCTGCACCCGTCTTTCGACTGGAACAGCCATGACGCCTGCGACAATGCTTCTAGCCCGCGCCGACGATGCGCCCGTGACGACCCGGTTCACGCCGGGCGGGCTCGACGAGGCCGATCCCTTTGCCGCCGGCCGCGAGATCGCCTGGAGCGGCGCCGATGGCGTCGTAGCGGGCCGCGTGACCTGGAGCGGGCGCCAGTCGGCAGCGCGCGCGACCCGGACCGAGATGATCGTGCTCCATGCCGGCCGGCTGCGGCTCGCGTCGCAGGGATCGTCGCTCGTGCTCCAGCCGGGGCAGGGCGCCGTGATCGGATCCGGAACGGTTTTCGACGCCGAGGCGGATAGTGGCACGCGCTGGGCGTTCTGCGCAGCGCCGGCGCATGATCAGGCGGCCGCCGGGCTGCACGCGCTTTCGGCGGATTCGGCGCTCACCCCGTCGGCGGCACCACCGACCGAGATGTTGATCGGCGAGGTGCCGCGCTGCCGCAGCCACAATGGTTTCACCGATGCCGCGGCGGGATTCCGGGCTGGACTCTGGGATTCGACGCCCTATCACCGGATCGCGCGGCCGCATCCGGTCCACGAGCTGATGCATCTGCTCGCGGGCAGCGTGGACCTGACGGCGGCGGACGGCGAGGTCGTGCATGTCGCGGCGGGCGACACCGCCTTCGTCGCGCGCGGCGCGGCTGGCGCCTGGCTGAGCCGGGAGCATGTCGTCAAATTCTATGCCGTTCAGAGCGGCGATTGAGGAATCCGCGCGTGCCACGTCCTGACAGAATGCCCCCTCCGGAACCGGCCCAAGGCGCGACGAAACCCGTTGCGGGGCTGACATTGCGCCCGCTCGTGTCCGCCGACATTCCGGCTGCGCATCGCCTGTCCCAGGCGGTCGGCTGGCTGCATCGGGCCGAGGACTGGGATTTCGCGCTCGGGCTCGGCCATGGCATTGCTGCGGTGGCTGACGGAGAGATCCGCGGCACCGCGTTCTGGTGGCCCTATGGCGAGGGTTACGCGACGCTGGGCCTGATCATCGTCTCGCCGCAGCATCAGGGTGCCGGCATCGGCAAGGTAATGATGCAGGCCCTGCTCGATCAGGCCGGAACCCGGACGCTGATGCTCAATGCCACTCCGCAAGGCGTGCCGCTCTATGAGAAGAACGGCTTTCGCCCCGGCGGCGAAATCCACCAGCATCAGGGCGTGCTCCCGGCATCGCCGCCGCCGGCGCTCGCCGCGCATGAGGCCATCCGCTTCGCCGCGATGCCGGACCTGCCGGTCCTCGCACGCCTCGACGCCGATGCGACCGGGCTAGAGCGCCGGCACGTGCTCGAGCGGCTGCTGCAGGTCGGCGAGGCGATCGTGCTGGAGCGGAACGGCGAGCCGGCCGGCTTTGCCGTGTTGCGCCCCTTCGGCCGCGGCCTCACGATTGGTCCCGTGGTCGCGGCGGATGAAGACGCGGCCCGGCTGCTCGTCTCTCACTGGCTGCACGAGCAGCGTGGCCAGTTCGTCCGGATCGATGTAACTGGTGGCTCCGGCCTCGGTGACTGGCTCGGCGAACGCGGCCTGCCGCGTGTCGGCGTGGTCTCCTCCATGACGCGCGGCGTGCCGCCGGCTCCCATGGGCCCGACGCGCCTCTTCGCGCTGGTCAATCAGGCGCTCGGCTAGAGCATCGGCCCGAAAAGTGGCATGCGGTTTTCGAAAAAAAAAGCCGATGCTGTAGGCCGGAGAGAGGCTGCATGACGTTCCTCTACAAGTCCGATCCCACCCGCGGGCTCGAATGGGCCCGCCTTTTCGCGCAGAAGGCGCCCGAGCTGCCGTTCCGAATCTGGCCGGATGTCGGCGATCCCGGCGAGGTCCGCTTCCTGGCCGCCTGGATGCCGCCGGCCGAGATCATGGCGACATTTCCCAATCTCGAGCTGCTCTTTTCGGTCGGCGCCGGTGTCGACCAGTTTGATTTCTCGGCCTTGCCGCAGGAATTGCCGGTGGTCCGCATGGTCGAGCCCGGCATCATCGACAGCATGGTGGAATATGCCACGCTCGCCGTGCTGGCGCTGCATCGTGATCTCGTCACCTATGCCGCGCAGCAGCGCGAGCAGGTCTGGCGGCAGATCAGGGTCCGGCCGGCCGCGCAGCGGCGCGTCGGCATCCTCGGGCTCGGCACGCTCGGCGAGGCGGTGAGCCGCAAGCTCGCCGGCTTCGGCTTTCCGGTCGCGGGCTGGAGCCGCTCGCGCCGCGCCATCGAGGGCGTCACCTGCTATGCCGGGGCCGACGAGATGAAGGCTTTTCTCGCGCGCAGCGACATCCTCGTTTGCCTCTTGCCCCTGACCGCCGAGACGCGCGGCATTCTCGGCGCCGATCTGTTCGCCATGCTGCCCGAGGGCGCCCGCCTGGCGAATTGCGGCCGCGGCGGCCATCTCGACCAGGATGCGCTCCTGTCCGCGCTCGACAGCGGGCGGATCTCGGCGGCGGTGCTCGACGTGACCGATCCCGAGCCGCTGCCGGCCGGACACCCGCTCTGGAACCATCCCCAGATCCTGGTCACGCCGCATATCGCCAGCATGACCCAGCCCGAGACCGCGGTCGACGTCGTGCTCGACAACCTGAAGCGTCATCGCGCCGGCGAGCCGCTGGTCGGGCTGGTCGATCGCGGCCGGGGCTATTGAAGGCAGGCGGCTCGCCGCTCCAAGCATGATCTGCCGCCGAAGCGGTCGAATTGCGCATGGGATACCGGCGCACGCCCTGCGTCCGCGCCAACAGATCGCCCACCTCTCTCTAGCCTGAGACCGGCAGGCGCGTTTCCGCGCCTTCGGCGCTGGAGGGCCGGCCCATGGACATGCAGCGATCTCCCGGCGGCGACGAGGCTGCTCCCGGCCGCGCGAGCCCCGGCATCAGGCTGGCCCTCGACCATATCGAGCGCAATTTCACCGAGAGCATCTATCTCGACGATCTCGCCGCTCTCGCCGGGCTCAGCGTCTGCCGCTTCGTTACGGTCTTTCGCCGCCAGGTCGGGCTGACGCCGCATCGCTTCATTTGCCACCGCCGCATCCGCTACGCCAAGGCGCTGCTGCGCGAGGGCACGCCGCTCGCCATGGTGGCGATGGAGGCCGGCTTCTTCGATCAGAGCCACCTCTCCCGCCACTTCAAGAACCTGTGCGGCATCACGCCCGGCCGTTATCTCCATGAGCTGCGCCACCAGTCGCCGGGAGATCCCGGCAGGCGCGGCTATGCCTCCGCCATCATCGCCTGATCCTTCGCCTTCCACGCCAGCCAAGAGCCTGCCATGACCGTGAACTCCCTCGAAGCGCTGGACCGCCGGCACTGGGTGCACCCTGTCGCCTCCTGGGCCGGGCACGAGAAGTGCGGCGTCACCGTGCTTAAATCGGCGCGCGGCGCCTTCGTCACCGACGCGAGCGGGCACGAGCTGATCGACGGTTTCGCCGGGCTCTGGTGCGTCAATGTCGGCTATGGCCATGACAGCATCGTCGAGGCCGCAGCCGCCCAGATGCGCGAGCTACCTTACGCCACCGGCTATTTCAGTTTCGGCAGCGAGCCGGCGATCCGGCTCGCGGCGCGGCTCGGCGAACTCACGCCCGGAGACCTCAACCACATCTATTTCTCGCTCGGCGGCTCGGACGCGGTCGACAGCGCGCTCAGGCTGATCCGCTACTATTACAACGTCACCGGGCGGCCGGCGAAGAAGCAGATCATCTCGCTGGAGCGCGGCTATCACGGCTCGAGCTCGACCGGCGCGGGCGTCACCGCGCTGCCGGCCTTCCATCTCCATTTCGATCTGCCGGCCGAGGGCCAGCACTACATCCCCTCGCCCTATCCCTATCGCAACCCGGCCGGTTCCGATGCCGACGCCGTCATCGCCGCCAGCGTCGCCGCCTTGCGCGCCAAGGTCGCCGAACTCGGCGCCGACACCGTCGCGGCCTTCTTCTGCGAGCCGGTGCAGGGCTCTGGCGGCGTCGTGGTGCCGCCGCGCGGCTGGCTCAGGGCGATGCGCGAGACGGCGCGCGAGCTCGACATCCTCTTCGTCGCCGACGAGGTCATCACCGGCTTCGGGCGGACCGGGCCGATGTTCGCCTGCGAGGCCGAAGAGGTCGTGCCGGACATGATGAGCATGGCCAAGGGCCTGACCTCCGGCTATGCGCCGCTCGGCGCGCTTGCGATCAGCGAGCGCATCTATCGCGCCATCGCCGACAACGCCCCGCCCGGCGCGCCGATCGGTCATGGCTACACCTATTCCGGGCATCCGGTCAGCGCCGCCGTCGGGCTCGAGGTGCTGCGCCTCTATACGGAAGGAGGCATCCTCGCCAACGGCCAGCGCGCCGGTGCGCATTTCGAGGAGCGGCTCGCGGAACTCTCTAGCCACCCGCTGGTCGGTGAGGTTCGGGCGCGCGGCCTGTTGGCGGGTGTCGAGCTGGTCGCCGACAAGGCCAGCAAGGATAAATTCCCGCGCGAGGCGAAGCTCGCCGATCATCTCTTCGCGCGCGGCTACGCCAATGGCGTGATCTTCCGCGCCTTTGCCGATGATATCATCGGGCTCGCGCCGCCGCTTTGCTGCAGCGAAAGCGAGATCGACCTCGTCGTCGAGCGCCTCGAGAAGACGCTCGACGACGTGCTGGCTTTGCCCGAGGTCAGGGCGGGCCTGCGTTGACCGCCCCCGGTTCGGCATGATCCTCGCTTGGGCGATGCGGTCGTGATCGGCTAAGCTTCATTCGCGGGCTCCCGGGCTCGGCCGTCATCGTCTCTTTTCAGAGGTTTCGCCGTGACCCCGGGCCCGCGTCTCGACCGCATCGACATGAAGATCCTGGTCGAGCTGCAGAAGAACGGCAGGATCACCAATGTGAACCTGGCCGACGCCGTCGGCCTGTCGCCGAGCCCCTGCCTGCTGCGCGTCAAGCGGCTGGAGCAGGCCGGCTACATTGCCGGTTATGGCGCGACGATCAGCCTGCCCAAGCTCGGCGAGACGATCACCGTCTTCACGGAGATCACCCTGACCGACCACACCAAGGAATATTTCATCCGCTTCGAGACGGCGCTGAAGCGCGTCGAGGAGGTGGTGGAGTGCCATCTGGTCAGCGGCGGCTACGACTATCTCGTCAAGTTCGTGACGCGCGGCCTCACCCATTACCAGTCGCTGATCGAGGACATGCTCGACCGCAATATCGGGATCTCGAAATATTTCAGCTACATCGTAATCAAGTCGCCGATCCAGAAATCGGAATATCCGCTGCGCACGCTGTTCGACGTCTGAGAAGCGCTTCAGCCGAGCGCCTGGGTGACCAGCCCGAAGATGCGGGCCGGACCCTTCGGCCGATGATGCTTGCCCTTCACCATGGTCTCGACGGTGTCGAAGGCCGGCATGCCGGCATTCTCGAGGTACTGCCCGAACGCCCCTTCCTCGAAGGCGGTGTCGACCCGCAGGAAGGTTCCGGCATGCTCCTCGACATGCGGCGCCACGAGTGCGATCGCCATCTCGTCATCCTCGGCGACGATCGGGCCGACCACCGTGCCGCGGCCGAAAGGCCGCGCCAGCGCGAAGCCGACAATCTTGTCCGCGCGTTCGTAGACGACGCCGGAGGAGCGCGCGAGCAGCGCCGCGATCACCCGGCTGCGATCGGCGCCATAGGCGGCGCGGTCGAGCTCCGTGATCCGTCCGTGATCGCCCTCGATCAGCGGCCTGACATGGGCGCGGCCGGCGACTTCGTCGATCGGCACGATCGCCCGGCCCTGATGCTGGAAGATGCGGCCTATCGGCTCGAAATCGAGCGAGCGGTAGAGCCGGTAGCCCGCCGCCGTCGAGTTCAGCCGCAGGTCGCGACTGCCGACGCGCGCGAAGATCGTATCCATCAGCCGCCGTCCGGCGCCCTGCGCCTGGAGCCGCGGCGAGATGATCACCATGCCGACGGTGGCGAAGCGATCGCCAAACGGCCACCACATCGCCGAGCCGAGCGCGCGGCCGATCTCGTCGCAGGCGACGAAGCCTTCGCCGAGCCCGAAGATCAGGCGCCAGTCGTCGGGGCGGTGCGGCCAGCCGACCTCGACCGAGAGCTGATGCGCCTGCGGCAGGTCCGCCTCGGTCATCGGCCTGATCGTGAAGCCCTGGTGGTCGAGCTGTCGCCTGAGCGCCCTGTGCCGCACGGATAACGTCCTTTCGCAGGAAAGCTATAGCCGCGCCGAGATAGTTTGAGAACGGCTAAATTCATACAATACGACAGTCGAAAAAGATGACATGCTGAAGGTTGCCGCTCCAGCCGTGTCTTTCAGGGCTCTTCTGGACGAGAGTTGCTTATGTTCGCTGTCCTGTACCCGCTCATGGGCCGGAAGTTCCGCGTCGAGTTCATGTTGCAATGCGCAAATCCGACAAGCTCGCACGAATCGTGAAGTGAAGCGCTCGATGAAGATGGATTCATACTGGCTCGATACTGCGCCGCGACTGCAGACAGGGCAGGCCGGCCCGGTCGCCGGCAAGGCCGATATCGTCATCGTCGGCGGCGGCTTCACCGGCTTGTCCGCGGCGCTCGCGCTCAGCCGGCAGGGCGCGGACGTCGTCGTGCTGGAAGCAGGCCGCGTGACCGGCGAAGCATCCGGCCGCAATGGCGGGCATTGCAATAACGGGCTGGCGCATGATCTCGGCGGGCTCGCCGCGACGATCGGGCTGGAGCGGGCCGTCGCGCTCTATCGCGCCTTCGATGCCGGCGTCGACCGCGTCGAGGCGCTGGTGCGCGAGGAGGGGATCGACTGCGATTTCAGCCGCACCGGCAAGATCAAGCTCGCCGCCAAGCCCGCGCATTATGCCAAGCTCGCCAAGAGCGCCGAGATCCTGGCGCGCGAGGTCGAGCCCGATCTCGAACTCGTGCCGCCGGAGGAGATGCGCCGGGAGATCGGCTCTGACAAACTCTATGGCGGCCTCGTCTTCCCGCGCAGCGCGCATATGCATATGGGCCGCTTCGGTGTCGGCCTCGCCGAGGCCGCGGCGCGCCATGGCGCCGGCATCTTCGAGCAGGCGCCGGTCACGACGTTGAAACGGCTCGGCGGCCATCGTCATCTGGTCACGACCGGGTGCGGCATGATCGAGGCCGGTCAGGTCCTGCTCGCCACCGGCGCCTCGCAGCATGGCCCTTTCGGCTGGCTTCGTCGCCGCATCGTCCCGGTCGGCAGCTTCATCATCGCCACCGCGCCGCTCTCGGCCGAGCTTGCCGCCTCGGTCCTGCCGAAGCGGCGGACCGCCACGACGACGATGAATATTGGCAACTATTTCCGGCTGACACCGGACAACCGGCTGATCTTCGGCGGGCGAGCCCGCTTCGCGCTCTCCAGCCCACGCTCCGACGCCAAGAGCGGCGCAATCCTGGAAGCGCGCATGCTCGAGCTCTTCCCGCAGCTCACTGGGACGCCGATCGATTATTGCTGGGGCGGGCTGGTCGACATGACCGCCGACAGGCTGCCGCGCGCCGGCGAGCGCGACGGGCTGTTCTACGCGCTCGGCTATAGCGGCCATGGCACGCAGATGTCCGTCCTGATGGGGCATGCCATGGCGAAGGTCATGACCGGCGAGCCGGCGGCCAATCCGCTGGCCGGCCTCGACTGGCCGGCGGTCCCGGGCCATCTCGGCCCGCCCTGGTTCCTGCCCTTCGTCGGCGCCTATTACCGTTTTCAGGACTGGCGGCACTGACGGCCTCAGCCCGGCGCTGCAATGTCGATCAGCACGCTCTTGTGGCGCAGATTGGCCTCGACGGCCTGGCGGCCGAGATCCTTGCCGATGCCCGAGCTCTTGTAGCCGCCCGTCGGCAGGATGAAGTCGAGCGTGCGGCTGTAGCGGTTGATCCAGACCGTGCCCGCCTTGATCTCGCGCACCGCCCGCAGCGCCCGGCCGAGATCGGCGGTATAGACGCCCGCCGCCAGCCCGTAATCCGGATGATCGGCGAGCGCGAAGCCTTCCTCCTCGCTCTCGAAATCCTGCACCGTCAGCACCGGCCCGAATATCTCCTCGCGGATTGCCGCGTTGTCGGCCGCGAGGCCGGCGAGGATCGTCGGCTGGTAGAAGGCCCCGCCGAGCCCTTCGATGCGGCCGCCGCCGAGCAGGATCTCGGCGCCTTGCGACCGGCTGCGGGCAAGGATCGCGTCGATACGGGCAGCCTGCGGCTCGGAAATGATCGGCGCGAAATTCGTCGCCTCCCGCCAGGTCGGCCCCGGCCTGATCGGCGCGAGGCGCGCGGCGAGCTTGTCGAGCAGCGCGTCGCGGACCGGCCGCTGCACGATCAGGCGCGAGCCGGCGACGCAGGCCTGGCCGGCATTGGCGAGCAGCGAGCCGGCGATGCAATCGGCGACCTTCCCGAGATCGGCCGCATCAGTGAAGACGAGCTGCGGGCTCTTGCCGCCGAGCTCCAGCGTGACCGGCCTGATCCCCGACTGCGCGGCCGCGGTCATGATCGCAGCGCCGGTCCGGGTCGAGCCGGTGAAGGAGAGCTTGCCGATGCCGGGATGGCGGGCGAGCGCGTCGCCGGTGACGGCTCCCGTCCCCTGCACGACGTTGAAGATGCCGGCCGGGATGCCGGCCTCGACCGCGAGCTCGGCCAGCCTGACGGTCGAGAACGGCGTCAGCTCGGACGGCTTCAGCACGATCGCATTGCCGGCGGCGAGCGCCGGCCCGACCTTCCAGGACGCCATGCTGAGCGGAAAATTCCAGGGCGTGATCGCGCCGACCACGCCATAGGGCTCGGAGACGATCATGCCGAAATGATCGCTGCGCGTCGCCACGACCTCGCCGCCGAGCTTGTCGGCCCATTCGGCGAAGAAGCGGATGCCTTCGGCCGTGCCCGCGACGTCGCCGGCGATGGCCTGCGCGATCGGCCGCGTCGAGCCGAGCGCCTCAAGCCGGCCGAGCTCCTCGGCCCGTTCCTCGATCAGCTCGGCCCAGCGCCGCATGGCGCGGGCGCGCTCGCGCGGCGGCCGGCTCGCCCAGCCGCTGCGCCTGACGGCGGCCGCCGCATCGCAGACGGCGCGGTCGACCGTCTCGGCGCAGGCGACAGGCAGTTCGGCATAGACCTGCGCGTCGGACGGGCGTGCGACGGCGATCCGCTCGCCGGGCGCCTCGACGGTGGCCCCCGCGATATAGTGGCCGGCGGCGAAACGGATTTCGGCGGGATCGAAATCGCGCATGGCCTCAGAGCCCGAGCAGGCCCGGCAATTCGCCGATGCTCCTGATCTCCTGATAGCCATAGGCGGGGATGCCCGGCTCGTGGTCGCGGTTGACGAAGACGCGCTGGCCGATCTTCAGGTCATGGGCGCTCATCAGGTCGTAGCGCAGGCTGGAGGAGCAGTGCATGACCTCCTCCGGCCCGCAGCCCAGCATGTCGAACATGTATTCGAAGGCCTGCAGGCGTGGCTTGTAGGCCTGTGCTTCCTGCGCCGTATAGGCGGCATGGAAGGGCGCGCCGAGCTTGGCGACCGAATGCGGGATCAGGTCGGTCATCGAGTTGGAGAGGATGACGAGGGGAATTTCCTTCGCCACCTTGGCGAGCCCGGCCGGCACGTCCGGATGCGGGCTCCAGCTGGGGATCTCGTCATAGATCGCCTGCGCGTCGGCCGGGTCGAAGGCGATGTTCCAGGCCTTGCAGCTGCGCTCGACGGCATTGTGGACGACTTCGTCGAACGGCTTCCAGGCGCCGAGCACTTCGTCGAGGCGGAAGCCCCGGAAGCTCTCGCAGAACCCATCCATGACCTCCGAAGTGAGCCGTGCGCCATAGACCCGCCGCGCTGCCGGCGCCATCTCGAAATCGATCAAGGTGCCGTAGCAGTCGAAGGTCACGTATTTGGGACGGAAGCCGGTCATGGTTTTCGCTCGCCAGGTTGGGCGGAGACGATCCGCCGATCGCCTCAGATTAAGGTGCCTCCGCGCGTGCGGAGCCGGAATCGCGCCCGCTGCGGCACAGAATCTGCCGATCGTGCCGCCCGGCTCGGCATGGATTGCCGTGACGGCAGCTCTCAATCCTGACAGGCGCTGTCGCGCCGGGCCTGTGCCGGCCGGCCGAAACCCGGCATAGCTGGGACCGGCCAAGTCTGAAGGAGGCAAGCATGCCCGATCGAGCCCGCGTCGAGGCTTTCGTTGCTGCGGTGGAGGGCGGCGACCATGTCGCCGCGATCCGCGATTTCTACCATGAGGACGCCTCGATGCAGGAGAACGCCGGCGAACCGCGGCGCGGCCGCGAGGCGCTGATGGCGCATGAGGCGCGGGCGCTGGCCCGGCTCAAGCGCATGCACACCCATCCGCCGCGCGCGGTGCTGGTGGATGGCGACCATGTCGTGATCCGCTGGATCTTCGACGCCACCGACCAGCAGGGCGTCACCCGGCGCCTCGAGGAACTCGCCTTCCAGCGCTGGGATGGTGACCGCGTCGCCGAGGAACGCTTCTTCTACGATAGGGCGACGGCCTGGCAGGTGGTCGAGGCGGGTTCCTAGAACTCGCCGATCTCACCCGGCTTCGAGCCGTCGACGAGCCGCGCATGCCGGAACGGGCGTGGATCGACGATCGGCTCAGCGCCGGAGATCAGGTCGGCCGCGAGGTGCCCCGCCGCCGGGCCGATGCCGAAGCCATGGCCGCTGAAGCCGGCTGCGAGGAAGAAGCCCGGCAGCGCCGCCACCGGTGAGATCACCGGAACCGCATCTGGCGTGCTGTCGATATAGGCGCCCCAGCTCTCGGCGACCTCGACGCTTTGCAGCGCCGGGAACAGGGCCCGCGCGCGGGCCAGCGTGAGCGCGACGGCGCGGGCGTTCGGCTCGGGGTCAAGCACCCGGATGCGTTCGAAGGGCGAGACCTCGTCCATGCCCCAGCTCCCGAGGGCCTCCGGCCCCGAAACGAACGACCGCCCGATGCCGAGCTCGACGGCCTTCAGCCGCTTCACGAACATCGGCAGGAACTGGCGCGCATAGCGCAGACCTTGCGGCGTCACCTCCAGCGTCGCCTTGCCGCTGATCGCCAGCGTGTAGCTGCCGTCGAGCCGGCGGGTCAGCGCGCAGTCCGGCGTGTAGAGCGCCTCGGTCAGGTTGGGCGCCGGCTTCGTGCGCAGGATGGTCGAGCGCACGCTCGCTTGCGGGAACGGGACGCCGTGGCGGCGGCAGAAGGCCGAGGCCCAGGCGCCGCCCGAGCACAGCACGGCGCCGGCCCGGGTCAGGCCCTTTTCGGTGATCACGCCGCTGACCGCGCCATTGCTGATGTCGAGACCGCGCGCCGCGCAGCCCTGCAGGATGGTCGCGCCGTTCAGCCGCGCGCCATGGGCGAGCGCCGGCGCGGTGAGGGCTGGCTCCGCCTTGCCGTCGCTGAGCGAATGCACGCCGCCGAGCCATTGCCGGCCGGAGGAGGAGGTCAGGGCCGAGGTTTCCGCCCCGCTCAGCATCTTCGTCTCGACGCCGAACTGCTTTGCCGTCTCGCGCCAGCGCTCCCATTGCGCGATCTGGGCCGCGTCGTTGCTGGCATAGAGCAGGCCCGTGCGCCTGAAGCCGAGATCGCGGCCGATCTCGCCGCCGAGCCGGTCCCAGAGCTCGAGCCCGCGCATGGCGAGTGGCAGCTCGCGCGCGTCGCGGTTCTGCTGGCGGCACCAGCCCCAGTTGCGGCTCGACTGCTCGCCGCCGATCACGCCCTTCTCGACGAGCGCGATCGAAAGGCCCCGCTTGGCGAGGAAATAAGCCGCGGCGCTGCCGACGATGCCGCCGCCGATCACGGCGACGTCGACGCGCTCCGGCAGCCTGTCGTCGCTCGCGATCCGCTCGAGTCTGGGAGACATGCTGAACCCGTCCTGCCGGTTGCCTGGAGCGGCCGTGGCTAGCGCGAAACGCCGTCGGATGGATTGGATTTTCTTTCCTCGCCGGCGTGCCGGCAGTGGTTCGGGCGTGTCGAGGCGCGACACGTGGGCACGGCAGCCTATGCCGGGCCGGCTGCTCTAATCGGCAGATTCTATTTCGGCCGCTGCGGGGATCGGCAGTCCATCGGCTGACGCCGGCTCGTAGGATCGAAGCCCGAGGCGGATGATCGCTGGGACGCTGGCGGGGGAGCCGGCTCCGCATCGCGGCCATTGCCGAGCGCTGTCCAAAGGAGCGGAAGGAGACCGTATTTTTCAGGCCCGTCGCGGGTCAGGACTGCGCTGAAGTGGTGATCAACACAACAACAGAGGGGTTTCACGCATGGCCGACCATTCCGATCAGAACTCGTTCCTCCGCCTTCCCGCTCCCGCCCTGCGCCGGCGCGACGTGCTGGCTTTGGGCGCCGGCGCGCTCTTCGCCGCCTCGGGCGCTCGCGCCCAGAGCGCTGGCAAGCCGGTCCCGCCACCGCCGGCCAAGCCGACCGGGCAGGTCGTCGTCGGTCTCTCTCAGGAGCCAACCGTCTTCAACCCGCTGATGCCCGGCATCGAGGTCGACGAGACGGTCTGGATGCAGATCTTCAACACGATGTGGCTCGCCGATCCGCAGGGCAATCTGATGCCCGATCTCGCGGTCGAGGTGCCGAGCGAGGCCAATGGCGGCATTTCCGAAGGCGGTCTCGCCTGGAAGGTCAAGCTGCGCGAAGGCGTCGTCTGGCAGGACGGCACGCCCTTCACTGCCGAGGACGTGAAATACTCGCTCGAGCTGATCAACGCGCCGGGCTTCAAGAGCCGCACCCGCGTCGGCCACAGCCTCGTCCGTGACATCAAGGTCACCGGCACGCATGAGATCTCCTGGCGGATGGAGAAGGCCTATGCGCCCTATCTCGCCCTCCTCGCCAACACCTATATCGTCCCCAAGCACCTGCTGGAGAAGGCGAGCGACCCGAACACGGCGCCCTTCAACTCCAGTCCGGTCGGCACCGGTCCCTTCCGCTGGGGCCAGCGCACGCCGGGCGACAACATCGTGCTCGTCGCCAATGAGCGCTATCACGGCAAGGGGCCCTATCTCGAAAAGGCCGTGCTGAAATACGTGCCGGACCAGGTCGCGCTCTACGCCCAGTTCCGCACCGGCCAGGTCGACATCCTGATCGGCACCGGCATCCCGGCGAACTATTATGCCGAGGCAGTGAAGCTGCCGGGCCGCAAGGTCGCGACCGTGCCCAACGCCTCGCTCGAGATCCTGATGCCCAATCTCGAGCATCCGGCGCTCTCGGAAAAGGCGGTGCGCCAGGCGCTCTACGCCTCGATCAACAAGCAGGCGATCATCGACGTGATCTTCTACGGCCTGCACAAGCCGACCGAATCCTTCGCGCCGCGAGAATCCTGGGCCTACAATCCCGACCTGCCGCAGCAGAGCTACGACCTCGCCAAAGCCAACAAGCTGCTCGACGAGGCCGGCTGGAAGCGCAGCGGCAGCGGCGTGCGCATGAAGAACAACGTGCCGCTCGAATTCGCCGTCTCGACCACTACCGGCTCCTCGCTGCGCGAGCAGTGCCAGCAGCTCATGATGCAGGACTGGCAGCAGGTCGGCGTCTCGATGAAGATCAACAACATGCCGGCGGCGGTGATCTGGGGCGAGTTCTATGTCCGCTCCAAGTTCCAGTCGCTGTTGGTCGGCACGGCCTTCCGGACCGGCATCGATCCCGATCCGGCGACGCGCTTCGCCAGCGACGCCATTCCGGTCAAGGGCGGCAGCGGCGGCAACTACATGCAGTGGCAGAATGCCGAGGTCGACCAGCTGCTGAAGGACGGCCAGACCACCTTCGACCAGGCGAAGCGCAAGGCGATCTATTTCAGGCTGCAGGAGATCGTCCGCGAGGAGCTGCCGATCCTGCCGATCTACCAATACGCTCCGGTGGAGGGATACAAGGAGGGTCTGGTCGGCTACGAGCCCAACATCAACGCGCGCCAGAACACCTGGAACATGGGCAGCTGGTACTGGGCGCGCTGAGCCGATGCCCGTGTCCGCCCGGAGCCTCGCGCCATGAGCGGCTTCCTCGCACGCCGGTTCCTGCAGGCGCTCGGCCTGCTGCTCATCGTCTCGATGATCGGCTTCGCCATCCTGCATCTGGCCCCGGGCGGGCCGCTCTCGCAATTCGCGGCCGGGGGCGACATGACCCAGGCCGATCTCGACAGGCTGAGCGAGCAGCTCGGCCTCAACCGGCCGCTGCCGATCCAGTATCTCGACTGGCTCTGGCGCATGCTGCGCGGCGACTGGGGCGCCTCCTATCGTGACCAGCAGCCGGTCCTCCACGTCATCGCCTCGCATATCGGGGCGACGCTGGAGCTGATGCTGACCTCGACCCTGCTCGCCATGCTGATCGGCGCCTGGGTCGGCATCCTGGGTGCGGTCAGGCGCTATTCGCTGTTCGACTCGCTCGCCACGGTCGGGGCCATGATCGCGCTCTCGATCCCGACCTTCTGGTTCGGGCTCGTCGTCATCTATGTCTTCTCGGTCGGGCTCGGCTGGCTGCCCTCCGGCAACCGCTACACCATTGGCGACGGCTCGCTCATCAACCGCATCCACCACCTGATCGGGCCCTGCATCGTGCTGGCGCTGGTTTCGACCGCCGTCTGGAGCCGCTACATGCGCTCCTCGATGCTGGAGGTGATCAACCAGGACTATGTCCGCACTGCCCGCGCCAAGGGCGTGCCGGAGCGGCAGATCATACTGCGCCACGCCTTCCGCAACGCCCTGCTGCCGATGATCACCATCACCGGCCTGCATGTCCCGACCCTACTCAGCGGCGCATTGGTGACCGAGACCGTCTTCACTTGGCCCGGCATGGGCCGGCTCTTCCTCGATTCGATCAGCTACCGCGACTACCCCGTCGTGATGGGCATCCTGATGTTCACGGCGGTGCTGGTGCTGCTCGGCAGCCTGATCGCCGACCTGCTCTACGGGCTCGCCGACCCGCGCATCGCGAGGAGCGGCTGATGAGCGATCTCACCAACGCGTCCGCGGCCTTGCTGGCGCCGCAACCCTCGTTCTGGAACCGCCCGGGCTTCCGCCGCTTCCGCCGCCACAGGCTCGCGGTCTTCGGCGCGGCGGCGATCGTCACGATGACGCTCGCCTGCATCTTCGGGCCGATGCTGCTGCCCTATAGCGACACCTTTATCGACATCAGGCAGCGTTTCGCGCCGCCCTTCTCGGGTTCGCATGTGCTCGGCACCGACCCGCTCGGGCGTGACGTCCTTGCCCGCCTGCTGATGGCGGGACGGATTTCGCTCGCGGTCGGCTTCTCGGCGATGCTGATCAGCATGGCGATCGGGATCTGCGTCGGCATGGTCGCCGGCTTCTACGAGGGGGCGGTCGGCGCGCTGCTGATGCGCTTCGTCGACGCCATGCTGTGCTTTCCCTCGATCTTCCTGCTGCTGGCGATCTCGGCGCTGATCTCGCCCTCGGTTCCCTCGATCGTGATGCTGATCGCGATGACCTCCTGGATGGAAGTGGCGCGCGTCGTCGAGGCGCAGATGCGCTCCCTGCGGACGCGCGATTTCGTGGTCGCGGCGGTCGCGATGGGGGCGAGCAACCGGCGCATCATGGTCCGCCAGCTCCTGCCGAACGCGATCGCGCCGATCGTCGTCGCCGCGACCCTGAACGTCGCCCATGCGATCCTGGCCGAGAGCTATATCAGCTTCCTCGGCTACGGCATCCAGCCGCCGACGCCGAGCTGGGGCAACATGCTGGAGAACGCTCAGAGCTACCTCACCAGCGCGCCCTGGCTCGCGATCCTGCCCGGCGCCGCCATCACGCTTGCGGTGACCAGCTTCAACTTCGTCGGCGACGGGCTGCGCGACGCGCTCGATCCAAGGATGGACCTGCCATGACCGGTCGCGTCGCGGCGCTCTGGCGCTATCCCGTCAGCTCGATGGCCGGCGAGCCGCTGCAGGCGGCGCCGATCGACGCCAGCGGCGTGGTCGGCGACCGCATCTGGGGCGTCGTCGACCGAACGACCGAGCGCATCGCCTCCCCCGGCCGCGAGAAGCATTTCATCGGCGTGCCGAGAGGCCAGGCGCGCTGGCTGGCAGCCGGCGGTGTCGAGGTCTCGGCTGACGGGCACGTCTGGCGCGATCCCGACGACGAGTCTGTCCTCGACGAGCTCTCAGTGCTCTTCGGCTTTCCGGCGAAGCTGCAGCCCTTTCGCGAAAACGAGGAGCAGGGCTTCAAGCCGCGCTACGACCGCGCGCCGATCCATCTGCTGACGACCGCTGCGCTGCGCAGCCTCGAACGGCTGATGCCGGGCAGCACCATCGACGCGCGCCGCTTTCGTCCCAACATCTTGGTCGATTGGCCCGACGAGGCGGAGGAGGTCCCTGAACATCTCTGGCTCGGCCGCGAGATCCGCATCGGCGATCTCGTGCTGCGCGGCCGCGCGCCTTGCGGGCGCTGCGGCTTCGTCACCATCGAGCAGGACGGGCTGCCGCTCGATGTCGAGGTGCTGCGGACGGTGGTGAAGCGCTTCCAGCGCAATTTCGGGATCTATTGCGACGTGCTGTCTCCCGCCGAGATTCGCGCGGGCGACACCGTCACGCTCGCGGATCGCGGCGCGTAGGCACAGCCGAAATCTTCAGGAAAGAGAGCATGAGCCGAATCGTCATCATCGGAGCCGGCATCGTCGGCCTCTCTGTCGCGCGCGCCGCACTGAAGCACGGCCATCAGGTGACTGTGTTGGAGCAAGGTCCCGCGCCCAACCCGCAATCGGCCTCCTTCGATCTCCACCGGATGATCCGCTACCCTTACGGTTCGGCCGAGGGCTATACGCGCATGGTCACCGACGCCTTCGGCGCCTGGGACCGGCTCTGGAACGATCTTGGCACCGTGCATTTCGAGAATACCGGCTCGATCGCGATCTCGCTCGCGCCCGGCGACTATGCCGAGAAGACGCTGAACGCCTTCAAGGCGATCGGCCTGCCGCATGAGGTTCTGACGCGCGAGGGCGTCGAGCGGCTCTGCCCGCATCTCACCTTGCCGGAGGGCGCCTGGGGCGTCGTCTCCTTCCCCGGCGGCCCGCTTTTCGCGAGCCGGATCGTCACCGAGCTCGCCGACTGGGTGCGCGCCCATGGCGGCGTGATCGAGCATGATTGCCGGGTCGCCGGCGTCGATCTGGAGCAGGGCGTCGCCACCCGCGCCGACGGCTCGCAAGTCGAGGGCGATTTGCTGCTGGTCGCGGCTGGCGCCTGGCTGCCGGCGCTCATGCCGGAGCGCTTCGGCGAGGCGAGCGTCTATCGCCAGGGGCTCTGCTATGTCGAGCCGCCGGCGCAATACGAGCAGTCCTGGCGCGAGGCGCCGGCCATCGCCTGCCTCGGCGATCATACCGGCTATACCTTGCCCGACAGGCGCGGCGCCGGGCTGAAGATCGGCTATTCCGCCCATCGCCGCGCGGCGCGGCCGGAGTGCGACGGCTTCGGCTCCGATCTCGCCAGCGAGAGCGAGGCGATCCTCGGCGCCTTCAGGCCCTATTTCCGCGAGTTCGACGCCTACCGGCCGACGCGCATCCAGGTCGGTTATTACGTGCTCGACGCCGCGCGCCGCTTCACGGTCGAACAGACCGGGCGCGGCCTCGTCGTCACCAATTGCGACGGGCAGATGTTCAAGTTCGGGCCGCTGCTCGGCGAGCGCATCCTCGGCATGTTCGCCGGCGAGGAGAGCGCCGGCGATTTGGCGCGCTGGGCCGCGGGTTACTAGCTGGCTAAGACAGCGTTCCGCGATAAGGCGCGGCTACGATCAGGCAGCAATTGCCGGGCCTGACGCGACCGGGCTGGCGGCGTCCGTAGAGGATGCCGTCGGCGGCATAATGCAGCGTTTCGGGCGCACGTGCCGGGTCCCAGGTGCAGTGGATGCGCCCAGCCGGCTGGCCGGCGCTGACCTTTTCGCCATTGGCATGGAAGGGCTCGAAGATGCCATCGGCCGTCGCATAGACATAGGCCGAGGTGCCGGGCAGTTCGAGGATCTGGCCGTCGCCGCGCTTCGGCTCGGGCTTGTCGCGGGCGACAATGCCGAGATGGTCGAGCACATTGGCGACGCCGCGCCGGCAGACTTTTAGCGCCTCCAGCGAGACGGTGCCACCGCCGGCCATCTCGGTGCCGACCGTGACCAGACCCTGCCGGCAGGCGGTCGCCGTTGCGGTCCGGGGCTCGCCGAGATTGCTGATCACCACCGTCATCGGCGCGTCGAAGGCCTGCACGGCCGCGACATTGCGCTTATGCAGGCCGGGATCGTCGGTCGGCTCGACGATCGCGCTCGGGATGATGTCGAGCGAGGAGCCGCCGGAATGCAGGTCGAGGAAGGCGTCGCCGAGCGGCAGGATATGATCGCTGACATAGGCCGAGATCTGCTGGGTGATGGTGCCGCGCGGATCGCCCGGGAAGGTGCGGTTGAAGTTCAGCCCATCGACCGGCGAGGTGCGTTGCCCCGCGACCACGGCCGGCGAGTTGTTGGCCGGCATCAGGATCAGCCGGCCCTGCACACGGGCCGGATCGAGGTCGCGGATCAGGTCGCAGATCGCGATCGGCCCCTCGTACTCGTCGCCATGATTGCCGCCTTCGAGGATCGCCGTCGGGCCGGAGCCGTTCTTGATGATCGCGATCGGGATCCGCGTCGCGCCCCAGGCATCGTCATGCGGCGAATGCGGGATCATGACGAAGCCGACCTGCTTGCCGTGTTTGTCCGGATCGACGGTGAGGAAGGCGGCGGAGGGACGGGGCGGGGACTTCTCGCGGGGGCTTGTCATGGCGGGGCTCGGTGGAGTTGGGCTCAGGATTTCAGGAAAGGTCGCGGGGAACCCCTCTCCTGTAAGGAGAGGGGTAGGACAGGCCGTCATGCTCGGGCTTGACCCGAGCATCTCAGGCCGAATGATGCTCCAAAGGCGCTTCTCGTCCTGAGATTCTCGGGTCTGCGCTTCGCTTCGCCCGAGAATGACGGGTGTTCCGCTTACAGCGTCGGCAGCGGGTCCATCGGCATGTCGAGATATTTGCGATGCAGCCGGTCGAGCTCGCCATTCATCGAGTTGAAGAAGATGAAGCCGTCGAGCCAGCGCACCAGGTTATGCTGGTCCATCTGCACGCCCATATGGGCCGGGCTGCGGCGGATGGTGAACTTGCGCTCGAACTCCTTGCTCGGGTTCTGCTTGGCGAGCGCCTGGGCGACGATCGAGTTGGTCGCGAGCAGGTCGGCCTGGCCGGTGATATAGGCCGCCGCCGCCGTGGCGTCGTCCTCGGTCCGCATCAGGCTCGCCTTCGGTGCGCTCGCCGAGATCGCCAGCTCCTGCGTCGTGCCCTTGGCGGCGGCGACGCGGGCCGAGCCGATCGTCTCGGGGCTCGTCACCGTCGAGGATTTCGGGCCGTAGACGGCGAGGAAGGTGTTGGCATAGGGCGCGGTGAACATGATCTGCTTGGCGCGCTCCGGCGTCAGGCCCATCACCGAGATGACGATGTCGACCTTGTCGGTGAGCAGGAACGGGATGCGGTTTGCTCCCGTGATCTGCTGCATCTCCAGCTTCACGCCGAGGCCCTTGGCGACCATCTCGGCCATCTCGATGTCGAAGCCGATGGGCTTGCGGTTCTCGTCCTGCGCGCCGAAGGGCGGCGCGTCGAGCGGCACGCCGATGCGCACCACGCCCTTGGACAGGATGTCCTGGAGCTTGTCGGCGCGGGCTTCCGCTGCGCCGACGACCGCGATGGCCAAGGCGGCCAGGCCTGCAAACAGTGAACGCATGTTCCGTCTCCCCTCGTTGAGCAACTGGACTGGCTAAACTTCTGGCTACGCTTCCTCAGTGCAGGACCGCGCTGAGGAAGGTCTTCAGTTCGGGCGTCTTCGGCTCGGCGAGCACCGCCGCGGCCTGGCCTTCTTCGTGGATGCGCCCTTCATGCATGAAGACGACGCGCGAGCCGAAACGGCGCGCGAAGCCCATCTCATGCGTGACGAGGATCATGGTCATGCCCTCCTGCGCCACCGATTCCAGCACTTTCAGCACCTCGCCGGTCAGCTCGGGATCGAGCGCGGAGGTGACCTCGTCGAACAGCATCAGCTTCGGCTGCATCGCCAGCGAGCGGGCGATGGCGACGCGCTGCTGCTGGCCGCCGGAGAGCTCAGAAGGATAGGCGTCGAGCTTCTCCTCCAGCCCGACGCGGCGCAGCACGTCGCGGGCGATCTCGCGCGCGGCGTCGGGCGCCTGCTTCTTCACCACGCGTGGCGCCAGCGTGATGTTGTCGCTGACCGAGAGATGCGGGAACAGGTTGAAGCTCTGGAAGACGATACCGACCTCCTGCCTGAGCTTGCGCAGGTTGGTCTTGGGATCGTTGACCTGGACGCCGTCGACGCTGATCGAGCCGGCCTGGATCGGCTCCAGCCCGTTGACGCAGCGCAGGAGCGTGCTCTTGCCCGAGCCGGAGCGGCCGATCACGGCGACGACCTCGCCCTTGGCGATGTCGAGCGAGACATTCTTGAGAACCTGCACGGAGCCGTAGCTCTTGCTGATCCCTTTGATTTCAACGAGCGACATCGAGCTTCCGCTCGAGCGAGCGGCTCCATTGCGTGAGAGGGAAGCACATCAGGAAATAGATCGCGGCGACCGTGATGTAGACGGCGAAGGGCTTGTAGGTTCCCGCCGCCGTGAGCTGGCCTTCGCGGGTGAGCTCGACCAGGCCGATCGTCGCGGCGAGCGAGGTGTTCTTGATGAGCTGGACGAGGAAGCCGACCGTCGGCGGGATCGCGACCCGGATCGATTGCGGCACGATGACGTGGCGCAGCTGCTCCCAGAGCGACAGGCCGAGCGAGGCCCCGGCCTCCCATTGGGTCTTGGCGATCGAGACCAGCGCGCCGCGCCAGATCTCGCCGAGAAAGGCGCTGCCATAGATCGAGAAGGCGACGGCGGCCGCCAGCCACGGATTCACCGAGATGCCGATCAGCGGCAGGCCGAAGAAGATCAGGAACAGCCAGACCAGGAGCGGCGTGCCCTGGACGATGTGGATATAGGCCGCCGCGAGCCAGCGCAGCGGCGCGACCGGCAGGATCCGGGCGATCGCGATCGTGATGCCGATCAGCGCCGCGCCGGTGAAGGCGGTCGCGGTCAGCGCCAGCGTCCAGCGCGCCGCGGCGACGAGATACATCACATCGATGAGGCCAAAGGAGCGGATCATCGTCTGACGAAGGCCCAGTAATAGATGCCGGCGAACAGGCCGCGGAAGGCGAGGGCGAGGGCGAGATAGAGCACGCCGATCACCGTATAGACCTCGAAATCGCGGAAGGTGCGCGACTGCACGATCGAGGCGGCGTGGAACAGGTCCTCGACTGAGATCTGCGAGACCACGCTCGTCGCCAGCATCAGGAGCACGAACTGGCTGGCGAGCGCGGGGAACATCGCCTTCAGCGCCGGGAACATCACGATATAGCGGAAGACCTGCAGGCCGGAGAGGCCGAGCGAATGGCCGGCCTCGGTCTGCGCCTTCGGCACGGCTTCCAGCCCGGCGCGGACGATCTCGGTGGTATAGGCGCCGAGATTGATGACGAGCGCGATGATCGCCGCCGTCAGCCCGTCGAGCCGGACGCCGAAGCCCGGCAGGCCGAAGAAGATCAGGAAGAGCTGCACGAGCAGCGGCGTGTTGCGGATGACTTCGACATAGCCGCCGACGATCCGCTTCAGCCAGCCCGGCCCGTAGACGCGGGCCGCGGCGCAGGCGACGCCGATGACGAGCCCGCCAAGCATCGTGCAGGCCGAAAGCAGGAGCGTGATCCAGACGCCGTCGAGAAGCGACTCCCAGGCCGCAAAGACGTCGCGAAACTGGAGGCCGTATTTCATCGCGCTCGGGCCGTCATGCCGGCGCGCGCCGTGACGGCAGGTGCGCAACAATGCGACGGACCGGTCAGCGCTGCTGTCATTGAGCCTCCCCTTTACAAGAGGCTAGGTTGGCTTCTTATTTGATGTCAAGCTTCACATATGAAACGACGCGGCATGTCCGATCCCCTCGACAGTGATGACGGCGAAAAAGCCTCCTATTCCGCTCCGGCCCTGGAGAAGGGGTTGGACATCCTCGAGCTGCTGGCGGAGGTCGGCGAGCCGCTCTCGACGCGCACTATCGCCGAGCGGCTGCAGCGCTCGAAGAGCGAGATCTTCCGCATGGTCTTCGTGCTGCAGCAGCGCGGTTATCTCGCCCGCGAGGCGGGTACCGACCGGCTGGCGCTGTCGCGGCGGCTCTTCGACCTCGGCATCAGGACGCCGAGCGGCCGCCAGCTCACCTCGGTCGTGCTGCCGCTGATGGAGCGCTTCAGCGAGGAGAGCGGGCAGGCGGCGCATCTCGTCGTGCTGAGCCGGGCGCAGACCGTGGTGCTCGCGACGACGTCAGGCCATCTCGACGCGACCGTCACCGTGCGCCCGGGCTATGGCCGCCCGGCGCTCGAGGCCAATTCCGGCCTGCTCATCCTCGCCTTCCAGTCCGAGACGCGGCGCAGGGTCCTGATGAACGACGCCGCGCCGGCCGAGCGGGCCGGTCTCGATAGTCTCGAGACCATGGCGGCGCTCGCCAGGATACGGGAGCAGGGCCATCAGATCGCCCCGAGCCGGGACATTCTCGCGGTCACCGACATCGCCTGCCCGGTGATCGGGCCGGCGGGCCATGCCCAGGCGGCGATCCTGGTGCCCTGCCTGCAGCGGCACGGCGTCAGCACCGATGAGAAGGCGATCCTCACGGCCTTGAAGGCCTGCTGCCACGAGGCCGGGCTTCGGCTGGCCTATAGCTGAGCGCGGCTTGGATTCCGGCTTGGGCTCAGTGCTTGCTGGCGCCGATGAAGTTGCGCAGCTCCTGCGTCTTCGGCGCGGCGAAGAGCTCGCTGGACGGGCCTGCTTCCCAGACCTTGCCCTGATGCATGAAGACGGTCGTGTCGGCCACCGTCCGCGCGAAGCTCATCTCATGCGTGACCAGCAGCATGGTCATGCCGCCCTCGGCGAGCTTTTCCATGACGAGCAGCACCTCTCCGGTCAGCTCGGGATCGAGCGCCGAGGTCACTTCGTCGAACAGCATGACCTTCGGCCGCATCGCCAGCGAGCGCGCGATCGCGACGCGCTGCTGCTGGCCGCCGGAAAGGTTGTCGGGATAGCTGTCGATCTTCTCGGACAGGCCGACCTGGGCCAGCACCTCGTCGGCGAGGCTCTTCGCCTCGGCGTTGGAGACGCCCTTGGTGATCCGCGGCGCCAGCATGATGTTCTGGCCGACGGTCAAATGAGGGAAGAGGTTGTAGCTCTGGAAGACGATGCCGACATCCTTGCGCAGGCTGCGCAGATGGTCCGGATCCTGGTCGAGATTGTGCCCGACCACCTCGATGCGCCCCGACTGGAAGACCTCGAGCCCGTTGATGCAGCGCAGCAGCGTGCTCTTGCCCGAGCCGGAGCGGCCGATGATCGCGACGACCTGGCCGGCCTCCACCGAAAGCGAGACCCCTTTCAGGACTTCGAGATTGCCGAACTTCTTGTGGACGTCTTCAATGACTACGGCTGGCATTCATCACCTTTTCGAGATGTCGGCTGAGCCTGGAAAGCGGGAAGCAGATGGCGAAATAGATCGCCGCCACCAGGGTGAAGATCTGGAAGGCCTGATAGGTCGCGTTGTTGACCAGCATGCCGGCGCGCATCAGGTCGACGAAGCCGACGACCTGGACGATCGAGGTGTTCTTCACGAGCTGGACGAGGAAGCCGACCGTCGGCGGCAGCGAGATGCGCGCGGCCTGCGGCAGGATGATGTAGCGATATTGCTGGCCGCGTGTCAGCGCCAGCGAGGCCGAGGCCTCCCATTGCTGGCGCGGCACCGACTCGATCGAGCCGCGCCAGATTTCGGCGAGATAGGCCGAGACATAGATCGCGAGCGAGGCCGAGGCCGCCAGGAAGGGCGGCAACGCGATGCCGATGGCCGAGAGCCCGTAATAGCTCATGAACAGCACCATGAGCACCGGGATCGACTGGATCACCAGGATGTAGCCCGCCGCGAAACGGCGCAGCGCCCTGATCCGCGACAGGCGCATGATCGCGAAAATGCCGCCGATGACGCCGCCGATGCCGAAGGCGATGGCGGTGAGCGCCAGCGTCCAGCCCGCCGCTCGGAGGATGAAATAGGCCTCTGGCCAACCGAAGGTCTGCATCAGGCGGCCTCTCCATGCGCATCGGTGACGCCGGCGAGCCCGGAGACCTGGGGGAAGATCCTGCGGCCGAGCCAGTTCAGGAAGAGCTTCAGCGAGAGCGCCAGCACGAGGTAGATCGCGGTGACGATGATATAGGTCTCGAAGCTGCGGAACGTGTCCTGCTCGATGATCGCGGCGGTGCCGGAGAGCTCCTGCACCGAGACGAAGGAGCAGATGCTGGAGGCGAGCATCATCAGCACGAACTGGCTCGACAGGGCCGGCCAGACGCGGGCGAAGGCCGGCTGCAGCACGACATACTGGAAGACCTGGCGCCGGCTCATCGCCAGGGACAGCCCAGCTTCGATTTGCGATTTGTGGATCGAGTCGACGCCGGCGCGGATGATCTCGGTCGCATAGGCTGCGAGGTTGAGCGTCATCGCCAGCAGCGAGGCTTCGAGGCCGTTCATGCGAATGCCGATCTGGGGCAGCCCGAAGAAGATCATGAAGAGCTGCACGAGGAAGGGCGTGTTGCGCATCAGCTCGACATAGGCGTCGACGATGGTGCCGGCCCAGCTGCCCGCGAGGCTGCGCAGCGCGCTCATCAGCGTCGCGAGAATGAGGCCGAGCACGATCGCGACGAAGGAGAGCGCGATGGTGAGCCAGACCCCGTTCAGGATCATCGGCCATTTTGAAATGACGTCTTGGAAGAGCAACGGCGCGTTCCTTCGGCCTGCGAGGTCGAGGATGACCGGCGCGACATCGCGTATGTCGCGCCGGTGATTGGGTGATCGAAAGCCCCGGAGCCCTCATCCTGAGGAGCGATCGCAGATCGCGTCTCGAAGGATGTTTCAGAGGGCGCTGGATCATCCTTCGAGACGGCCGCTACGCGGCCTCCTCAGGATGAGGGCTGTGTTTCCGTACGGCCTCCAGTCGGATCAGAAGGTCGGGAGCGCCGGCAGCGGGCCGCCGACCCATTTCTCGGAGATCGCGTTCAGCTCGCCGTTCTGCTTGACGTAGTAGATGAAGTTGTTCAGCCACTGGCGCAGTTCGTAGGCGTCCTTGCGCATCGTCATCGAATTCGGCTGCAGGCCGAAGACGAACTTGAGCTCGGTCTCGGTTTCGCCGCGCGCCTTCATGGCGGCGTTGGCCTGGGCGTCGGGGCCGGCGATCGCCTCGACCTGGCCGGAGAACAGCGCCTGCATGGTGGTGGCGTCATCCTCGAAGCGCAGGATGGTGAGGTTCAGCTCCTTCTCGCGGTTGGTGAATTCGCGCTCGACGCTCGAGCCGCGATTGACGCCGACCTTGCGGCCCTTGAGGTCCTCCCAGGTTTTGATGGCGACGTTCTTCTTGGCGTAGATGCCGGTCTGGAAGGCGCTGTAGGGGATGGAGAACATCACCGCCTTGGCGCGCTCGGGGGTCGGGGCCAGCGTCGCAACGAGGAAATCGACCTTGTTGGCCTCCAGCGCCGGGATGCGGGCCGGCGGGGTCAGCTGCACCAGCTCGACCTTGACGCCGAGATACTTGCCGATCAGCGCAATGACGTCGGCATCATAGCCGATCGCGTTGCCCTGCGAGTCGACAGAGCCATAGGGCGGGGCGCCGATCAGCACGCCGATGCGGACCGAGCCGCGCTTGATGATGTCCGTGACCGACTGGGCGGCGGCCTGGCCGGCCGCGAGCGCGCCGGCACCGAGCGCCAGGATGGCGGCCGCGATTCTCAGATGCTTGAACAGGTTCATGGGTCGTCTCCTTGTTTCGCGGACTGCGCGCGTCGTTGTTGGCCCGGCTTCGTGCGGCCGGTTGCTTGAAGATCAGGCTGTGGGTCGTCCTTCCCGCACGACGTTCTCGAGTATCGCGCCGTCGAAGCTTCGCTTGATGTTGTCGGCGATGGTCTGCTGCCGGCGCCGGATCGTGCCGCTGGTCCAGCCTGACATATGCGGCGTCATCACCACGTTGGGCAGCTCGTGAAAGGGCAGTGCGGAGGGCAGGATATCCGGCTGGCCGGCGCTGGGGTAGCGATACCATGTGTCGATGATCGCGCCGCCGATCCTGCCGGTCTTGAGCGCCTCGAACAGCGCCGCCTCATTGATGGTCGGCCCGCGCCCGACATTGACCACGACCGCGCCCGGGCGCATGGCGGCGAAGGCTTCCGTGCCGACGATGCCCTGCGTGTCGGGCGTCAGCGGCACCGAGACGACGATGAAATCGGCGCTGCCCCAGAATTCGCCGAGCTGGTCGAGCGTGAAGGAGCGGTCGACCAGGCCGGACTTCGGCACGGCGCTGCGGTTGGCGACATGCACCTGCATCTCGAAGGCCTTGGCGCGCGCCGCGATCGCCTTGCCGATATGGCCGAAGCCGAGCAGGCCGATGCTCTTGCCGGCGATCTCGTCATGGATGCGCTCCGGCGCGCCGGCCCAATAGGCCCAGTCGCCCTTGCGCAGCCGCTGGTCGGCATCCGCGAGCGGCACATGGCGCGCCAAGAGCGCGCTCATCACGTATTCGGCGATGGCCTGCTCGTGGCCGAAGCAGTTGCACACGGCGGCGCCCGCCGGCAGCCGGTCGAGATCGACCGCGTCATAGCCGGCGCCGGGCACGTGGAAGAGCTTCAGCCGGGAGGGGGTGGGCAGGGTTGCGTTGAACTTCGTGCCGATGATGACGTCGGCCTCGGCATAGCTGCGCTGGTCGGCGCCCGGCGCGAGCGCGTCGGGCAGGAGGCGGATATCGGCCTTCGGCCCGATGAGCTCGGCGAAGCCTGTGCTGAAGGAAGCGGCATTCTCGCCGTGGAAGATGATGCGCATGGTCTAGGCGGGCTTTCGTCGGGTCAGGCGCCGAGCAGGGGCTCGACGCTGCAGTCTAAAAGAGAAGGGTCGATCCGGGTCTCCATCACGTCGAACATCCCATCGACGAAGGCGATGAGGGTATCGGAGGCCTCGACCGCGCGCTCGACATGCCGGTTGGCGACGGCGTTGAGCACCGCGATATGGCAGTCGATGGTGCCGTCCAGCCTGGCATCGCCGGCCATATAGCTGTGATGGATGAAGCCGATGCGCCGGAACAGCGTGTGCAGCGGCCGCAGCGTGTGCTCGAGGAAGGGCTCGCCGGCGGCGGCGAGGATCATCTGGTCGATCCGGCGGTCGAGCGTGTTGAACTCGGCGAGCGTCAGGCTGTCGCGCTTGTCGCGCAGCAGCCGCTCCATATGCAGCATCTGGTTGCGATGCGACGGCCCGGACCGTTCGGCCGCGAGCCGGATGACGAAGCGCTCGATGTCGCGGCGCAGCCTGAGCAGGACGCGCTCGCGGGCGAGGTCGATCGGCGCGATCTGCAGGCCGTGCCGGGGGCGGATGACGATCAGCGTATCGGCGGCCAGGCGGTTGACGGCGTGGTGGACCGGCGTGCGGCCGAAGCCGGTCATATCCTGAAGGTCCTGCATCGTCAGGAAGCGCCCGGGCTGCAACGCGCAGGTGACCAGCATCTCCTCGATCCGCTGATAGGCGAGCTCGAAGAAATTGATGCGGTTGCGCCGTCTCGGGACGTCGTTTTCCGTGACCTCGACAAGTGTTGGCTGGCTTTTCGACCTGGCCATCTCGCGCATTCTCCCGTGATGGAACTCGTTGAGCGGTGCCATCTTGAGGTCACCATAAACATGTTGTGATATTTTACAAGACTCCATATGGTCCCGTGGCGGGCGCGGCGATACAGCCCGGAGCGAGCAGAACCTCAAGAAACACAAGCGTCCAGCCAGCGCAGTCTGGCGATGGGCGCGGCGCCGCCAAAGGGAGGCAGGCCTTGAAGATAACCGCGATCGAGACCCTGCGGACAGAGGAATTCGCGAACGTCCTCTGGGTTCGTGTCCATACCGATGCCGGGGTGATCGGGCTGGGCGAGACCTTCTATGGCGCCGGCGCCGTCGAGGCCCATCTCCACGACACGCTGGCGATGCGCCTCCTGGGCAAGAACCCGCTGCATATCGAGGCGCTGCATCGGGAGATGACCAACCTGCCGATGGCGCAATCCTCGACCGGGGTGGAGTCGCGCGCGACCTCGGCCGTCGACATCGCCCTCTGGGACATTTTCGGTAAGGTCTGCGGCCAGCCGGTCCATCAGATGCTCGGCGGCCTGTGCCGCGACAAGCAGCGCATCTACAACACCTGCGCCGGCTACAAATATGTCCGTTCGCACAACATCAAGCCGGTCTCGACCTGGAATCTGGGCGAGGCGACGGGTCCCTATGAGGATCTGGACGGTTTCATGAACCGGGCCGACGCGGTGGCCGAAAGCCTGCTGGAAAGCGGCATCACGGCGATGAAGATCTGGCCGTTCGATCCCCCCGCGATCGAAAACCAGGGGCTGTTCATCTCGGCCGAGCAGATGCGGAAGGCGATCGAACCCTTCGAGAAGATCCGAAAGGCGGTCGGCGACAGGATGGAGATCATGGTCGAGTTCCACTCGCTCTGGAACCTGCCGACCGCCATCAAGATCGCCAGGGCGCTCGAGCCCTATGCTCCGACCTGGTACGAAGACCCGATCCGGATGAACTCGCCGCAGGCGCTCGCCGAATATGCGCGCTCGACCACCGTCTCGGTCTGCGCCAGCGAGACGCTCGGCTCGCGCTTTCCCTACAAGGACATGCTCGACCGCGATGCGATGCATATCGTCATGGCCGATCTGTGCTGGACCGGCGGCCTGACCGAAGGGCGCAAGATCGCCGCCATGGCCGAGACCTATCATCGCCCCTTCGCCCCGCATGACTGCATCGGCCCGGTCGGCTTCGCGGCGGCGGTGCATGCGTCCTTCAGCCAGCCGAACACGCTGATCCAGGAATCGGTGCGCGCCTTCTATACCGGCTGGTACAAGGAGCTGGTCACCGAGATCCCGGTGATGAAGGACGGCTATGTCTATCCGATGGAGGGGCCGGGCCTCGGCCTCGAACTGCTACCCGCCGTCTATGAGCGCCCGGACCTGACCGTCCGGCGCAGCAATCTTTGAGGGGAGCAATATGACCAATCCCCTGTTCGACCTGGCCGGGCGCACCGCCCTCGTCACCGGCTCGTCGCGTGGCCTCGGGCGCGCCATGGCCGAGGGGCTGGCGAAGGCCGGCGCCGGGCTGCTGATCAACGGCACCGACCCGGCGCGCGTCGCCGCTGCGGTGGAGGAGTTCAGGGCGGCCGGGCATCAGGCCGATGCCGCGGCCTTCAACGTGACCTCCGAGCCAGAGGTCGTCCGCGCCTTCGCGGAACTGGACGCGGCCGGCATCGCGGTCGACATCCTGGTCAACAATGCCGGCATCCAGTTCCGCAAGCCGATGGTCGAGCTCGACACGGCCGATTGGCAGCGCGTCATCGACACCAATCTCACCAGCGCCTTCGTCATCGGGCGCGAGGCGGCCAAGCGCATGATCGCGCGCAAATCCGGCAAGATCATCAATATCGGCTCGCTGACCAGCGAGCTCGCCCGCGCCACGGTCGCGCCCTACACGGTCGCTAAGGGCGGCATCAAGATGCTAACCCGCGCCATGGCGGCGGAATGGGCGGAGCATGGCATCCAGGCCAATGCGATCGGCCCCGGCTACATGATCACCGACATGAACCAGGCGCTGATCGAGAACCCGGCATTCGACGCCTGGGTCAAGGGCCGCACGCCGGCCCGGCGCTGGGGCAGGCCGGAGGAGCTCGTCGGCGCGGCGGTCTTCCTGGCCTCACCGGCTTCGGACTATGTCAACGGCCAGATCATCTATGTCGATGGCGGCATGCTCTCGGTGCTGTGAGGCGCCGGTCTGATCCGGCCTGTCATGCCGCCCGCTTCGGGTGCGTCACCAGCAGGATGCCGCCGACCACGAGCGCAAAGCCGATCGCGTGATAGAGCGCCAGCCGCTCGCCCAGGAACAGCGTCGCGAGAATGGCGCTGAAGATCGGCAGGAGATGCATGAACATGCCGGTCTTGCCGGGGCCGAGCACGGCGACCGAGCGGTTCCAGAAGATATAGGCGAGGATCGACGGGAAGACCGCGAAATAGGCGAGCGCGCCAGCGGTCTGCGGCGTCAGCGCGAAGCCGCCCCGCAGGCCGTATTCCCAGGCGACGAAGGGCAGATGGAACGCCGCGCCGAAGGCGACGGTGATGCCCAGGAAGGCCATGGGATTGAGGCCCGCGGGACGCCAGCGGATCAGCACCGTATAGAGCGCCCAGAAGCTCATCCCGGCGAAGACCAGCAGGTCGCCGTGATTGATCGAGAGGCGCAACAGCGTGCCGAGATCGCCGCGCGCGATGACCACGGCCGCTCCGGCGAGCGAGACCAGGATTCCGCCGATCTGCAGGCCCGACAATCGCTGCTTCAGGATCAGATAGGCGAGCAGGAAGGTGACGATCGGCAGCAGCGAGTTCACCAGCGCCGCGTTGACCACGGTGGTGTAATGCAGGGCGGCATAGACGAAGCAGTTGAAGGCGGTGACGCCGATCGCGCCGAGCAGGGCGAGGAAGGGCAGATTGCCGCGAATGCGCGGCCAGTCGGTCCGGAGCGGCGCGAGGCAGAACGGCAGCAGGATGATGAGCGCCAGCGTCCAGCGCCAGAACGACATCTGGATCGGCGGGATCTGGTCGCGCATCAGCCGCGCGAAGAGAAAATTGCCCGACCAGAACAACGGCGGCAGCACGGCGAGCAGGTAGGCGGAGGCCGGCGCGGCAGGCGCGGTGCCGGCTTGTGCGGGTGGGGCGGATCGGGGCTGACCGGCCGTGCTCATGCTCCGGACCGGACCGTGCGCAGCTCGGTATAGCGCCCGAGCACCGTGTTCACGCCGACGGCCAGGATGAAGACGACGGCGAGCAGCGCATACATGCGCGGCATGTTGAAGGTGGCGTAGGTCTGGATCACCGCATAGCCGAGGCCCTGATTGGCGAGCTTGGTCTCGGCCAGCAAGGTGCCGATGATGGCGACGCCGAGGCCGATCCGGATGCCGTTGATCACGGGCGCGCGCATCGCCGGCAGATAGATCAGCCGGACCATCTGGGCGCTGCTGAGCCGGAAGCTCAGGCCGACGCGGATCAGTACCTGGTCGATCTCGCGCATCGCGCTCGCCACGCTGATCGCGACGGGGAAGAAGCAGGAGAGCGCGCCCATCGCCACCTTCGAGCCCGGCCCGACCCCGAACCACATGATCATGATCGGGAAGAAGATGATCTTCGGTGTCGGCCCGAGATAATGCAGCAGGGGCTCGTAGGCGCGCTGCAGGAAGCGGCTGCGCCCGAGCAGGATGCCGGTCGCGATGCCGGCTCCGCCGCCAATCGCGATCGCAAGCAGCACCTCGCCGGCGGTGATCGCGAGATTGGCGTAGAAGGCGCGCTCGACGAAGAGCAGCGCGAATTCGCGGACGATCCGGACCAGCGAGGGCACCACGTCGCGATAGAGCAGCCCCGAGCGGGCCATCGCCTCCCAGCAGAGGAGCACGGCCGCGACGATGCCGAGCCGGGTCAGCAGCACGGCGCGCGCCTCGTCCCCTGTCCGGCGCGTTGCCGTGCCTTTGGCGGTCGCGGTCATGCTCATCGCCTTATGTCCTTCACCAGCGCCGGCCCGTCACTTGCGCGGCGGAATCTGGATCAGCTCGGCGAGCTGTTCCTTGGTCATGGCCTGCGCCGTGTATTTCAAGGCGACCGCGTCCGGCACGATCGTCTCCAGCCCGACGATCTGGTCGGGATCGAGCGCCGCCTTGGGGAAGAATTCGTCGCGGGTGCGCAGGGCGATCTTCTCCGGAATGCCGACGAAGGCGGCATAGGCCTTGATCGCCTCGGGGCTGGCATACATCGCGTCGATCGTCTCGCGATAGGCCTGCATGAAGCGCTCGACCAGGGGCTTCTTGTTCTGCAGCACGCTGGTATTGGTGATCAGCAGCCGCACCGTCTGGCTCTTGAAGGCTTTTGTGTCATTGCCGGTGGCGATGACGCGGATCTCCTTCTTGTCGAGCTGCTCGAGACCGAAGGGCGGCGCCGACCAGCCGACGTCGATCTGGCCGGACATGACCTGCGTCAGGGTCGGCGCCGGGCCTCCCGTCGCGGTCGGCCGCGTCTTCAGGCCATTCTCCTTGACGAAGGCGTTGACGACGCCATGGGTCGAGGAGCCGTTGGTCGAGTAGGCGACTGTCCTGTCGTTGAAGTCCTGCAGCGTCTTGATCGGCGAATCCGCCTTCACATACCAGAACAGGTCCTGGCCGCCTGTGGTCTCGGCGCCGATGATGCGGATCGGCGCGCCTTTCGAGAAGGCGGAGAGCGCGCCCATGATGCCGCCGGCGACGCCGATATCGACGCTGTTGGAGAGCACCGCTTGCTGGGTCTCGCCGCCGCCCTGGGTGTAGAGCATCTCGAGCTCGATATTGTGTTTCTTGAAGATGCCGAGGCGGGTGCCGATCTCGGCGACCGAGGTGTCCCAGTTGCCGCGCTGGCCGATGGCGAGCTTGAGCTTGTCCTGTGCCTGCGCGCCCTGCGTCAGGCTCATCGCGAGACCGAGCGCCACCAGCGCCAGCCCGAATTGTCCGAAGCGTTTCATGTGATCCTCCCGTTGATCGCGCCGGTCAGGCCGGCTTTTGTCCCGTTTCGCCGCGTCCCGCTTCTGTCGACGGGCCTGCAGCGTCGATCCGATCCAGCCTGAGGCTAGATCTTGAACCCCTCCAGCGTCGACGGATGAAACAGCTCCTCGATGCCGAGCTGCCGCGGCGACAGCCCCTGGCGATGATGCGCCTTCAGGAAGGCATCGAGCACATGTTTGTTCGGCGCGACGCCGTAGGACCAGAAATCCGGCCCCATCAGCGCGCGCGCCGCCTGGAGCTGCTCCTCGATGAAGGGCAGCGTCACCTTGGTCGCCGAGGTGTCGCCGAGCTTGACGAGCGCCGCCGCCTTCGACTGCTCGAAGGCCTTGAGCAGCGCCGCCGGCAGCCAGGGCTGCTGCTCGACGATGCTCCGGCGCACGCCAAGCACATGCATGATCGGAAAGATCCCGGTGCGGCGATAATAGTCGGAGGCCGCCGCCGTCGGCTCGGCAAAGAGCCGCCCGATATCCGGATGGCCCTCGTCGAAACAGGAGGGCGAGCGCGGGCCGATGAAGCCGTCGATCTCGCCGGCCGCCAGCATCTGGTTGAGCGAGCGGTCTGCGGGCGCCTGCTCGAGCCGGATCTCCGGCGGAAGCTGCACCGAGATCTTCTCGGCCCGGCCGGGCTGCTCGATGCCGCCGCGCACCCAGATCACGTCGGAGGGCTTCACGCCATAGTCTTCCTCCAGCATGGCGCGGATCCAGACGCAGGCGGTGAGCTGGTATTCCGGGCAGCCGATGCGCTTGCCCTTGAGGTCTTCGGGCCGCGCGATGCCGCGATCGGTGCGGATGAAGATGCCGGTATGGCGGAAGGCGCGCGACAGGAAGGCGGGCACGCCGACATAGGGGTTGCTGCCCTGCGCGGTCTTGACCGTGAAGCTCGACAGCGAGGCCTCGCAGACATCGAACTCGGCATGGCGGAAGGCGCGGAAGAAGATCTCCTCCGGCGCGAGCTTCATGAAGACCGGATCGACGCCGTCGATCTGGACAGTGCCGTCGATCAGCGGACGGTTGCGGTCATAGTCGCCGATGGCGACGGACAGGCGCAGGTTCGACAAGCCTTCCTCCCGGCTGGCGCGCAATGCGCCATGCGATTTTGATGGGAGGATGCCGCCGCCCGGCCGCCGCGACAAAGACTTCCGCGAAATGAGAGTGAGACGCCGCCGGTATGGCTGGCGGGTGGCCAATTCCCAGAAGGCTAGGTACCCACCCGCCTAGCCAAAGGCCCGAGCGACTCCAGGAGATGCTCGGTGATCGTCTCGAGGAACTGGTCGATCGCCTCCTGCTGGCGCAGCGCCGGGGCGTTGCTGGCCTTGATCAGATAGAGCGTCCGCTTCACCGGCAGGTCGGAGATGCGCCGCCCCACGAGCTTGCCGGCGCGCAATTCCTCGATCGCGGTGCCGTAGGGCATCACGCTGGCGGCGGCTCCTCTGACGACCAGCGTGCGCATCGCCGGGATCGACTGGGCCTCGTAGGGGACGCGCAGCGGGATCGAGAATTTTTCGGCCGCGATCTTCAGCAGCCTCTGCACCATGTCGCGTTCTCCGGCCTGGACGAGGTCGTGGTTCAGCGCCTCCGCCAGCGTGATCGTCGGCGGCAGCGTCTCGCCGGTCGCGGCGGTGACGAAGAGCAGCTCTTCCTCGAAGATCGCCCGGCGTTCGATTCCGGCGCGCGGTTCGTCGACGCCATAGGCGAAGGCGGCATTGATCTCGCCGCGTTCGAGAGCGAGCACGAGCCCGTGGCTCAGCTCCTCGACCAGGCTGAGCGAGACCGAGGGAATGACGTCCTTGGCGTCGAGCAGCAGGTCGGGGCCGATCTGCAGCATGATGCTGGGCGTGAGCCCGAGCGCCAGCATCTCCTGGTCGCTGCCGGACAGCGCCTGGACGTCGCGCCTGGCATCCTCGACCTCCTGGAGGATGCGGCGCGCCCGTTCGAGCAGGAGCTTTCCGGCCTCGGTCAGGACGACGCCGCGCGAATGGCGCAGCAGGAGCTCTGTCCGCAGGTCCTGTTCGAGCTGGCGGATCTGCAGGCCCAGCGCCGGCTGCGCCACATTGAGCTGTTCCGCCGCCCGGGTGATGTTGCCGACTTCTGCGATCCTGACGAAGTAGCGTAACTGTCTGAGATTGATCGCGGCCTCCCGGGGCGCCTCTTGCTTTCAGGCACTATGGGACGCGTCCCGGCCGCCAACAAGGCTCGCCGGCATGCGCTTCGGTCGCAGGCGGCTGCGCGCGCTCTACCGGACGGGCCTGAACCAGCGTTCCATGCGTTCCAGCGCGGCGAAGATCACGACGCTGACCAGGATGACGAAGATGATCGTCGCGAACATGCCGGGCAGGTCGTAGCGCTCGGCGAGATCGTTGATGAGCTGGCCGAGGCCGCCGAAATTGATCAGGAACTCGACGCCGATCAGGTTGATGAGCGCGAAGATCAGCCCGAGCCGGACGCCGACGAAGATGGTCGGCACCGCCGCCGGCAGCAGGATCTTCCAGAATTGCTGGGAGGGCGTCAGGTTGTAGCTGCGCCCGACATTGATGAGGCTCTTCTTCACGCCGGTCAGCCCTTCCAGCGTCTTCAGGATGACGGGTCCGAGCCCGGCCACGAAACCCATCGCCACGATGGTCACGGCGCTGCGCCCGAAGATCACCAGGAAGAGCGGATAGGCCAGCACGATCGGCGCCGCCGCCACCGCCGCGACCCAGGGCTCGGTCGCGAGACGCAGGATCCGCTGCTTGTAGAGCAGCACGCCGAGCGAGATGCCGACGATGCTGACGAGCAGGCTCGCCGCCAGCGCCTCGGCCCCGGTCAGCATCAGCCGGTGGAACAGCTCCTCCTCGGCGAAGAGCCGGCCGAAGCTGCCGAGTACCGCCGACGGGAAGGGGATCACGAACTGGTTCAGGACCTTGAGCAGCAGCAGGACCTCGACCAGGCCGAGGAACAGCGCGACACTCGCCAGGCCGACCAGGATCGGGGGAAAGCCGAAGCGCGGCATGGCTCAGTGCCCGGCGCGCCCGAGCGCGCCCTTTTCCGACTCGGCCATTCCGCGCGAAGCCTCCTCGCGCAGGTCGTTCCAGATTTCCGCGACATAGCGCCCGAAGGCGTCGCTGCCGACAACGTCGCCGCGGCGCGGGCGCGGCAGGCGGATATCGACAATGCGCTTCACCTTGCCGGGGCGGAAGGTCATGATCACCACCCGGTCCGAGAGCTGGACGGCCTCGGTGATGTTGTGGGTGATCAGCAGCGTGGTCTGCTTCAGCTCCTGCTGGATCGTCAGCACCTTGTCACCGAGCAGGAGCCTTGTCTGCTCGTCGAGCGCGGCGAAAGGCTCGTCCATCAGCAGGATCTTGGGCTCGAACACCAGCGTCCGGGCGATGGCGACGCGCTGACGCATGCCGCCCGAGAGCTCGGACGGATAGCGCTGCTCGAAGCCGCCGAGCCCGACCATGTCGATGAATTTGCGCGCGACCGCATGACGCTCCGTCTTCGCCACGCCCTTGATCTCGAGCGGAAAGGCGACATTGTCGATGACGGAGCGCCAGGGAAAGGTCGATTCCTCCTGGAAGACCATGCCGATCGAGGGATGCGGGCCCGAGATCGTCTCCCCGGCGACGCTGACCGTCCCCTGATAGCCGCCGACAAGTCCGCCGAGAATGTTGAACAGGGTCGACTTGCCGCAGCCGGACGGGCCGATGATCGAGACGAACTCGCCGCGCTCGACGGTGAAAGACACCCCGTCCACCGCCGTCACGGTGCCCTCGCGCGTATCGAAGCGCATGGTCACGTCGTCGATGACGAGATCGGTCTCGCTGCGTTGCGCGGCCAGGCGCAGTTTGGCGGTGGAAGCGGCCATGAAGCTGTCGTCCTCGGGCTGATCGCCGGTCATCGGGCCTGCCGGCGCAGGCGCGTTCCGTGCCTTGAGCGCAAGGCGCGGCCCGAACCTGTGCGAGCCTCAAGCTCCGTCGAACGCGGCGGCATCTCTGTCGTCCCCAAAGCGGCCGCTCTTCTGATGTGGCGGCCTGTATGATCCGAAGGTAGCGGGCCGGGCGCGTGAAGGTCCAAGATTATCTCGCTTGGCCTTGTCAAACTTTTACAGATGGGCGGAATCTTCAGGCGGCTCACGTGCGGGGATACGCGGCCGGGCGGCGTCGCTATACTGAGTTCGCGCGACGAGGCGCGGATGCGGGATCGCCATGGCCGGGACGAAGGACATCATCGCGACCGAGCAGGCCGCGGAGCAGCATGAACTGCCTTTCGAGAACAGCGTCGGCTACCAGATCCGCATGGCCAATCGCGCGACGCAGCGCTACCTGCAGGCCAAGATCGAGCCCCACGGCGTCACACCGGGCATGTGGTATTTCCTGCGCGCGCTCTGGCAGGAGGACGGGCTGACCCAGCGCGAGCTCTCGCGGCGGATCGGCACGATGGAGCCGACGACGCTGACCGCGATCGCCAGCATGGAGAAGATCGGCCTCGTCACCCGCGCACGCCACGAAAGCGACCGGCGCAAGCTCAATGTCCTGCTGACGCCGAAGGGCAGGGCGCTGAAGGCGGTGCTGCTGCCTCTGGCGACCGAGGTGATCGAGCAGGCGACGGCGGGCTTCTCCGCCGAGGATCGCGTGCGCTTCCTCGGCTATCTCGCGGCGGTGCAGCGCAATCTGGCCGAGCTCCAGCCCGAGCCGGCCGCCGACGAGGATGGCTGATCAGCCCTTGGCGGGCTCGCCGCCATGGCGCGTCATGCCCGCCGCCATCGCCGGATTGTAGCCGGGCTTCACACGCGCATCAATCAGGACCGAGGCGCCGGCCTTTGCCGCGCTGACGGCCTCCGCCACCGCCGCCGCGAGTTCCTTCGTCGTCGTCACCGGCCCGATGCCGGTGAGCCCCTGCGCGCGCGCCATTGCCGCGATGTCGATATCGGGCTCGGCGATGCGCTGGCCGATCCATTTGTTCTCGACCGGCCGCTGGCGCTGCTTCGCGACGCGCTCCTGGTGGATCTCGTCGTTGAAGAAGGAGCGGTTATTCGAGACGATGGCGACGAAGGGCAGCTTGTAATGCGCGGCCGTCCACAGCGCCGAGATGCCCATCAGCGTGTCGCCGTCGCCGAGCACCGCGACGGGCAGACGGCCCGTTCCCTTCAGCGCCAGCGCCGCGCCGACCAGCATGCCGGGGCCGGCCGCGATGCCGCCGCCGCCATCGATGCCGAGATAATCGAGCGGGTGGCGGAAATGCCAGGCATCGCCGGCCCAGCCGAGCGGCAGGCGCACCAGCGAGATCACCTCCTCGCGCAGCGCCACGCCCATTGCCGCCGCCAGCGAGACGACATCGAGCGGGCGGTCGTCGTCGACAGCGAGAGCCGGCCGCGCCGGCAGGGCCTGCGGTTCGGTGCCCGGGCCGACCTCGAGTGCGTCCGCGATCAGATGCAGCGCGACATCGGGCTCGCAGGCGAGATGGAGATCGGCCGGGGCGAGCGCCTGATGGTCCATGCTCCAGCCATTGTGGAGATGATGGTCGAGCGAGACATTGACGACCTTCGCCTTCGGCACGCCGCCGGCCTGGCGGAAGGTGCCGCCGAGATCGACCCAGTCCAGTGCCAGGATCGCGTCCGCGGCCCGGATCGCGTCGGCCGCCGCCTCGTCGAGGAAGAAGCCGGGCTTGGTGACGTGCAGCGCATGGTCGGTCGGGAAGCTCGCACCGGTCTTGATGTCGGTGAGCACGCGCGCCTTCAGCGCCTCGATCAGCGCGACGCGCCGCGCCCAGTCGCGTGGGCTGCGCGAGACGCGGCCGAACAGGATGAGCGGGTTCTTGGCCTCGCGCAGCAGGGCGGCGGCGGCTTCGATGTCTTTTTCTGCTGGCACCGGCGCGGACGCGACGGCGAAGCGCGCCGGATCGGGCAAGGCCGGCATCTCGTCGAGCCGTTTCTCCTGCATCGACACGTCGAGGCAGACATAGGTCGGCGCGCGCGGCGCAATGCGGGCGAGGTTGGCCGCGCGGATCAGCGAATCCATCGCGGCCGTGACCGAGACCGGCTGGTCGTCCCATTTCACGTAAGGCCGGATCAGCGCGCCCTGGTCCTTGGCGGTGTGCAGCCAGTCGATCCAGGGCCGGCGCTCGGCCGCGTCGACCGGGCCGGTCGCGCCCAGGATCAGCATCGGCACGCGGTCGCACCAGGCATTATAGATCGCCATCGTGCCGTGCATCAGCCCGACATTGCTGTGCAGGATCACGCCCATGGCGCGTTCGGTCACCTTGGCATAGCCATGGGCGATCGCGACCGCATGCTCCTCGTGCAGGCAGAGCAGCATCTGCGGCCGCTCGTTGCCGAGATGGTTGACCAGGCTGTCATGCAGTCCACGGAAGCTCGATCCGGGATTGAGCGCGACATAGGGGATGTCGAGGGCGCGCAGCATATGGGCGACGACATCGCTGCCCCAGACGCCGTTGTCGCTGGCGGGAACCGGCGCGTCGATGCCGGTCAGGGGGGAATCGGTCATGGCGTCCTCACGGGCCCGTCTTGTCGCTTGGCTGCGTCAGGGCGCGAGCCGGTTCTTCCATTGATCCCACAGCCGCGCCGCCGCCGGAACGCCGAGATTGGGTTTGGCAGCCAACTCGATTTCTTTGGGCGTCGGTCAGGCCTTCGCCTGTTTCAGGCTGACATGGATGTTCTTCTCCTGGGTAAAGGAGATGAGCTCGCCGAGGCATTCCTCGCGCCCGATGCCCGATTGCTTCCAGCCGCCGAAGGGTGCGCCGAGGAAATGCTTCGAGACCTCGTTGATCCAGACGAAACCGGCCTCGACCTCCATCGCGGTGCGGTGCGCCTTGACGAGATCATGGGTCCAAATCGAGCAGGTCAGGCCGTATTCGACGCTGTTGACCTGATCGAGCATGGCGACCTCGTCCGACCAGGAGGCCACGGCGAGAACCGGGCCGAAGATCTCTTCGCGGGCGATCCGCATGGCGGGCGTGACGTCGGCGAAGATCGTCGGCTCGACATAGAAGCCGCCGGCGAGCTTCGGATCGTCGGGGGTCTTGCCGCCACTGATCAGCCTCGCGCCTTCGCTCTTCGCCGAGGCGATGAAGCCCATGATCCGCTCATGCTGCACGCCGCTGATGATCGCGCCCATGGTCGTGGCGTCGTCGGTCGGCAGGCCGGGCACGAAGCGCGCGACCTTCCCCGGCAGCTTCGCCAGGACGGCGTCGTAGATCGCCTCATGCACGAAGGCGCGGCTGGTCGAGCCGCAGGACTGGCCGCACCAGGTGAAGTTCATGCCGCCGACCATCGCGTCGGCGATCGCGTCGGGATCAGCGTCGGCGAAGGCGATCAGCGCGTTCTTGCCACCGAGCTCGAGCAGCACCGGCTTGGTCGTCTCGCTCGCCGCCCGCATCACGGCGCGCCCGGCATTGACGCTGCCGATGATCGCGACCTTGTCGACGCCGGCATGGCTCGCCAGCGCGCCACCCGCCTCGCGCCCGCCGGGCAGGACGTTGAAGACACCGGGAGGAAGCAGCCCCTCCAGCAGCTCGGCCAGCCGCAGGGAGGAGAGCGGCGCCTGTTCGGGCGGCTTGACGATGATCGTGTTGCCGGCGGCAAGCGGGGCCGCCATCTTGCCGGCGCAGAACATGAAGGGATGATTGAAGGCGAGGATGCGCGCGACGACGCCGAGCGGCTGGCGCAGCGTCAGGTTCAGCGCGTCCGGCCCCATCGGGATGGTGTCGCCCTTCATCTCGGTGACGAGGCCGCCGAAGAAATCGAGCTGGGCGGCCGCGATCGCGGCATCGCCCACCATTTCCCTGACCGGATTGCCGCAATTGGCGGCGTCGAGCGCCGCGAGCTCGCGCGCGTTCTTGCGGACGATCTCGGCGATGGCCTTGAGCAGCCGACCGCGCTCCAGCGGCAGCACCTTGCGCCAATCCCTGAAGGCCGCTCGCGCGGCCGCGACGGCGGCGTCGACATCGGCCGCGCCGGCCTCGGCGACCTCGCAGATCGGCTGGTTCAGGCCGGGATTCAGCGTCGCGGCATAGAGCCCGGAGACCGGATGATGCCAGGTTCCGCCGAAATAGAGGCTGCGGCCTGCGGGAGCGGGCTTGTCGAGCATGTTCTCACCTCAGCCTGTTCGGGCGTTCCGCCGCACCATCCTGCATGATCGCGGCGGCCTCCAAGACTTTCCCGTTTGAAGTCCGATGCCGAAAGCTTTCGGCGGGATCAGCCGCCGGCCGCGCCGGCCATCTCCGCCTCGGTCTCGTCCTGCTCCATGCCGTCGAGCATGGCGATCTCCTCGTTCGAGGCGCCGAGCTTTCGCCAGTCCTCGCTCTTCGGGACGATGCCCTGATAGGAGCGCAGCTGCGCCTGCGGCAGATGCGGCGTGATCAGCCCGATCGCCTCACCGCCCTCGGCATGCTTGCGGGCGGCATCGATCATCACGCGGCGGAACTGCACGATCGCGATGTCGCTGGCGCCCAGCCGCTCGCTGGTGCGGTCGGCGATCGGCCCCATCGATTCCCACATCATGATGTCCTGGTTCGGGATGCCGGGCACGCCGGTGAAGTCGCCGAGCTTCATCGCCTTGCGGTCCTGCAGGTAGTTGTTGGCCTTGTGGCGCAGCATCGGCTTGTAGGTCTTGTCGAGGTCGATGCCGACCTGCGCCACGCAGAACTTGCGCCAGGCCTCCTGGTCGATGCAGTCGTCATTGCCCCAGGCGATGAAGTGGAAATAGCTCGAGACGTCGTCCTTGGGCACGATCACGGTCGCGACATTGTAGGAGGCGTTGGGCGGGATCAGCGCCGCGAACGGGGCGACGAAGACGGTCAGCCGGATGTAGTCATGCGTTTGCGCATTGGTGATCGGCCGGCGGATCGCGGCGTAGCGGAAGCCGTAATTCGTGAGCTGCACCTGGATGCGCGGGTTCTTGTCGGTCGAGGGCCGCGTCCAGTGCGTCGCTGTCGCGCCGGCCGTGGCGACGCGCGCCGGCTTCATGTCGGAGGAGTGCAGGCTGGAGGAATGGGCGGAATCGATCTGCCCTTCCATGATCTGCGCCCAGTTGACGGGCAGGTCGATCTTGACGATCGAGACCCTGGCCTCCGGCGTCGGCGCCCAGGGCGGAGCCTCGAATTCCGGCATGGCCTCCTTCGGGCCCATATAGACCCAGATGAAGCCGCCGGCCTCCTGCGTCGGATAGGCCTTGTGCTGCACCTTGTCGGCGAAACCGCTCTCGGCCGGTTCGGAGACCATCTCCAGCACCTTGCCGTCCACGTCGAACTTCCAGCCATGATAGAGGCAGCGCAACCCGCATTCCTCGTTCCGGCCGAAGAACAGCGAGGCCTTGCGATGCGGGCAATATTCGCCAAGCACGCCGATGCGCCCGTCAGTGTCCCGGAAGGCCACCAGATCCTCGCCGAAGAGCCGGACGCGGACCGGCGCACCGTCGCTCTCGATGAGCTGCTCCGACAGCAGCGCCGGCACCCAGTGACGGCGCATCAATTGCCCCATCGGCGCATCGCCCTCGACGCGGCAGAGGAGCTCGTTCTCTTCATGGTTCAGCATGGCGGCCTCCGTCCCGATGGCGCCCGGGCTCTAGCCAGCGCCAAATTACTTAGTTATCTAAGTCTGAGGTTAGTCGGGTTCGAAACGCTTGTCGAGAGAGGCGAGCGGAGGCACGTAAATGGCGGACGAAGCGCAGACCGTTCAGGTCAGGATCACGGATAAGCGGCTGATCGCCGAAGACATCTGCATGTTCGAGCTGCAACCGCTCGCGGGAGGCGAATTGCCGCCTTTCACGCCCGGCGCGCATCTCGGCGTTCGTGTCCCCAATGGCGAGACGCGCAAATACTCGCTCTGCAACGACCCGGCCGAGACCGAGCGCTATGTCATCGCGGTCAAGAAGGAGCATGGCGGGCGCGGCGGCTCGGTCAGCCTGATCGAGCAGGCGCAGATCGGCGACGAGATCGCGATCACCGCGCCGCGCAACGATTTCGAGCTGAAGCCCGGCCCTGCAAGCTACATCTTCATTGCCGGCGGCATCGGCATCACGCCGATCCGCGCCATGATCCAGCATTTGCTGGCGACGCGGGCGAAGCCGTTCAAGCTCTATTATTTCACCCGCACGCCGGAGATGATGGCCTTCCGCGAGGAATTCTCAGGGCCGGAGTTCCGCGGCAAGGTGGTGATCCATCACGATGGCGGCGATCCGGACAAGGCCTATGATCTCTGGCCCGTGCTGGAGGAGCCGAAAGGCGCGCATCTCTATTGCTGCGGTCCGCGCGGCCTGATGGAGGCGGTGCGCGACATGACCGGGCACTGGTCCTCCTCCGCCGTGCATTTCGAGGATTTCGGCGCGGCCAAGGCCCGGCCCGAGGACAACACGCCCTTCACGGTGAAGCTGGCCAGGAGCGGCGAAAGCTTCGACGTGCCGGTCGACAAGTCGATCCTCGAGGTGCTGCGCGAGGCCGGCAAGGCGCTGCCGAGCTCCTGCGAGAGCGGCACCTGCGGCACCTGCAGGACGAAGCTCGTCTCGGGCGAGGCGGATCATCGCGACCTTGCCTTGTCCGAGCATGAGAAGGCCCGCAACATCATGATCTGCGTCTCGCGGGCGAAATCGTCCGAGCTGGTGCTGGACCTTTAGGAGCCGAGGTCATGGACGAACCGCTGCGTCTCGGCGTCATTGGCCTCGGCCGCGCCTTCATGCTGATGCTGCCGACCCTGGCGCAGCATCCGCGCGTCCGGCTGGTCGCCGCGGCTGATCCGCGGCCGGAGGCGCGGGCGCGGTTCGAGACGGAGTTCTCGGCGCAGGGCTTCAACGACGTCGCAGCGCTTTGCGCCGACTCGTCGGTGGAGGCGGTCTATATCGCCTCGCCGCATCAGTTCCATGTCGAGCATGTCCGTCTCGCCGCACGGCACGGCAAGCACATCCTGGTCGAGAAGCCGATGGCGCTGCGGCTTGCCGATTGCGCCGCGATGATCGCTGCGGCGCGCGAGGCCGGCATCCATCTTCTGGTCGGCCACAGTCATTCCTATGACGCGCCCTATCTGCGGACCGCCGAGCTCGTTCGCAGCGGCGATTTCGGCGCTGTCCGCATGATCACGGCGCTCAACTTCACTGACTTCCTCTATCGCCCGCGCCGGCCCGAGGAGCTCGACACCGCGCAGGGCGGTGGTGTCGTCTTCAGCCAGGCGGCGCATCAGCTCGACGTCGTCAGGCTCCTTGCCGGCAGCGAGATCGCGACCTTGCGCGCCATCACCGGGCGGTGGGACCCCTCACGCCCGACCGAAGGCGCCTATCAGGCCTTCCTCACCTTCGCGAACGGCGCCAGCGCCAGCCTGACCTATAGCGGCTATGGCCGCTACGACAGCGACGAGCAGCTCGGCTGGATCGGCGAACTCGGCCAGAGCCGCGATCCCGAGAGCTACGGCGCCGCGCGCCGCGGCCTCGCCGCAGTCGCGTCGCCCGAGGAGGAGGCGGCCCTCAAGAACACCCGTGCCTATGGCGTCGCGAAGAGCACGGCGGCAGCCGCGACGGCGCTGGCCGCGCATAATCATTTCGGCCCGATCGTCGTCTCCTGCGACAAGGCCGATCTCCGCCCCGTGGCCAATGGCGTCATGATCTATGCCGACGAGACGAGGCGGTTCGAGCCGCTGGCGGCGCCGCAGGTGCCGCGCGCCGAGGTGGTCGATGAGCTTTATGCCGCGGTGAGGCGAGGGGAGCGGCCGCTGCATTCCGGCGAATGGGGCATGGCGACGCTGGCGGCCTGCCTCGCCATCCTGGAATCGGCGCGGACGGGCCGCGAGATCGCGCTGCGCGACGGCGTCAGCGCCGGTTAGGCGGCTCGGCCGGCGGCGGGTTGTTGGCGGCAGCGGCCAGGATCGCGAGCGTGTCCTGCTCGGCTGCGGCGGCGCTCTTGTAGCGCGGCGCGGTCGTCACCAGCGGGCGCTCCGCATCGGCCGGATAGAAGATCTCGATCGCGTAGCGCCCGGTCTGCGGATCCTCGACCGGCTCGATTCGCAAGAGCGGCATGGCGTTCTCCCAAAGCGCTATTCGGCCCGCGCGACTAGAGCGCGCCGCTCCGGCTCAGTCCAAGACAAAAAACCTCTGACTTCCCAATCGATTTCGCCATGCCGGCCTCACGGCTCTGCCTCGTAGCGCTGCAATTCCTCGCGAACGATGCGCAGGAAGCCGTCGACGAGGACATTGGTCTGGTGATGCGTCGGGAACAGCGCATTGCCGTGAAAGACGATCTCCGGCTTGAATGGCCGGAAGACGATGCCGGCATGTCGGTAGTCGTCGGCGACGATCGGGTTGACGATGCCGATCCCCAGACCCTGGCCGACCAGCGCGCAGATCGTTGCGCCATAGGGCGATTCGAAGGCGAGCTGGCGCCTCACCCCGAGCCGCTCGAAGACGCGGTCGACGCGCGCGCGCGCTCCGTCCTCGATCGCCAGCGAGATGAAGGGCTCGCCTTCCAGGTCCTGGGGCACGATCACCTCCCGCTGGGCCAGCCTGTGGCCGGGCGGCAGCGCGCACATGCCCGGCAATGTGTAGAGATGGTGCACCTCGATGCTCGGCGAGCCGACGATATTGGCGACGAAGCCGATGTCGCAGTAATGCGACGAGGTCCAGCGCGTCACCGTCGCCTCGCTGCGCATCTGCAGCGAGATCGTCACGTTCGGGAACTGCTCCCTGAACAGCTTGATGACCTTCGGCACGAAGCCGAGCGCCATGGCCGGCATCGCCGCGATGCGCAGCCGCCCGGTCCCGAAACAGCGGATATCCTTCGCCGCCTGGGCCAGGCTCTCGAGCCCGAGGAAGCTGCGCTCGACCTCGCGATAGAATGTCAGCCCCTCGTCGGTCGGCGTCAGCCGGCCGGCCTTGCGTTCGAAGAGCTTCAGCTCGGTCGAGGCCTCCAGCTCCGCGATCAGCCGGCTGATGCTCGGCTGCGAAGTGTGCAGCTCGTGAGCCGCCGCTGTCATCGAGCCGCGCAGCATGATCACGCGAAACGCCTCGATCTGCCTCAGATTCATCGCGGCCCCCATACCACTGGTGAATAGAAGGCATAAAAACTGGCATTTGACCACATGGCCTGGCGAACCAATACTTTTGGCCATGGCTCAGGTCCCGCCATTCGTCCCCGTTCGCAAACCGCGTCTGACCGGCGTTTCCGGTCTGCGCTGCGGGATGGTCACGACTGGCAGCCTCGCCGGACGGCACGCAGTGCTGGCCCTGACGGGATCGGGTTTCAGACATCCGGTCGACCGGCCGGGCGACGACGCGGGCATCCTTTTTGCGGATGCGGCGAAGAACCGGCCTGCGCCGGAATCAATCAAGCAAAGCCGGAACGGCTTCCAACAGAGGGACAACGGATGATCACGAACTGCCATGCGAGCCGGCGCCTGTCGGCCATCTCCATTCTTGCGCTGAGCTTTTTCGCGGCCGGGCTGGCCTCGTCTCAGGCGCAGACGCAGCTGCCGCCGCTTCCGGAGGCGATCAAGGCCGCCGGCGTGCTGAAGGTCGGCGTGCGCTGCGACCAGCCGCCCTATGGCTTCAAGGACGAGACCGGCAAGTTCGCCGGCGTCGAGACCGAGATGGCACTGCAGATCGGCACCTGGGCCTTCGGCTCGCCCGACAAGGTCGAGCTGACCTGTGTCACCGCCGAGAACCGCATCCCGCAGCTCGCTGGCAAGAAGGTCGATCTCCTGATCGCGACGCTCGGCGTCACGCCGGAGCGGGCCCGCGTCGTCGATTTCTCCAAGCCCTATCGCTGGGGCGGCAGCGACATGCTGGTTCCCAAGGACAGCCCGATCAAGAAGCTCGACGACGTCGCCGGCAAGACGGTGATCATGCTCAAGGGCTCGACCCAGGCGAAATGGTTCGAGGACAACATGCCGAAGCTCGAGAGCCTGCGGCTGAACACCGCCTCGGATGCCCTGCAATCGCTGAAGCAGGGCCGCGGCGACGCCTATACCCATGACGCGGCGACCCTGATCGTGGTCGCGGCGAAAGACCCGAGCCTGCGCCTCGTCGGCGAGGCGTTCGCCGTCTCCGATGCTGCCGCCGGCGTGCGCAAGAACGAGCCCGAATGGCTCGCCTATGTCGACGCCGCCTTCGACCGGATGAAGGCCGAGGGGCTCTACGCCAAATGGGTCGAGAAATGGGTGCCGGCCGATATCCGCCCCTTCTACACCGACGCCTTCCAGAAGCCGAAGCCGACAGCACGCTGACGCAAGCCTTGCCCGGGGCGGCCACAACGCCGCCCCGGTGCTTCCCGAATGCTGCCGTGCGGAGTGCCGGATGGAGTTCGATCTCGCCTATCTGATGGAACAATGGCCCGCGCTGATGCGCGGCCTGTGGCTGACCGTCCAGGTCAGCGCGCTGTCGATCCTGCTCTCCATCGTCGTCGGCCTGCTCGGCGCGGCGATCCGCGTCCTCGCCGTGCCCGTGCTCGACAAGATCGTGGTCGGCTATGTCGAGTTCATCCGCAACACGCCGCTGCTCGCGCAGCTCTTCTTCATCTTCTACGGCCTGCCGAGCATCGGGCTCAGGCTCTCGCTGTTCTGGTCGGGCGTGCTCTGCCTGACGCTCTGGGCCGGCGCCTATCAGATCGAGAACATTCGCGGCGGGCTCGAGACCGTCGGCAAGGGCCTGCGCGAGGCGGCCTTCTCGCTCGGCCTTTCGCCCTGGCGCTTCTTCCGGCTGGTCGCAGCCCCGATGGCGATCCGGGTCGGATTGCCATCGATGCTCAACACTTCGATCTCGCTGCTCAAGAATTCCTCCTATCTCCAGGCCATCGGCCTGATGGAGCTGACCTTCGTCGCGATCGACCGGATCTCGATGGATTTCCGCACCATCGAGATGTTCGCGGCGATCTGCGTCATCTATCTCGCGCTCGTCCTCCTGCTCTCGGCCGCCGCCAACCGTCTCGAAGACCGGCTGAACAAGCCGTTCCGGGTTTGAGGAGGGCTCGATGACGCTGATCCTCAAGAACCTGCCCTTCATCCTGCAGGGCCTCACGCTGACGCTGGCGCTCGCGGTCACGACGCTGTTCTTCTCGACCATCATCGCCTTCCTGCTCGGGACGCTGGCGTCGCTGCGCTTCCGCTGGCTGCGCGTCGTGGTGAAGGTCTATGTCGAGCTCTTCCGCGACATTCCGCTGGTCGTGAACATCTTCTTCGTCTTCTTCGTCGCCCCCCTGTTCGGCCTGGAGCTTTCGCCCTTTGCCGCGGTGACCGTCGGCCTCTCGCTCTGGGGCGGGGCGAATGGCGCCGAGATCGTGCGCGGCGGCTTCGCTTCCGTACCCCAGCACCAATGGGCGAGCGCCGCGGCGCTCGGGCTCAAGACCTGGGAGATCTACGCCTTCGTCACCGGGCCGCAGGCGCTGCGGGCGATCCTGCCGCCCTTCGTCGGCCTGCTCACCCTGCTCGTCCAGGCGACCTCGCTCGGTGCGCTGGTCGGCGTCACCGAATTCTTCAAGGTCGGCCAGATCATCGTCGAGCGCACCACGATGATGGAGGGCTGGAACCCGGCCTTCGCGATCTATTCCGCGGTGCTCCTGATCTATTTCGTCATTTGCTCGGCCCTGACCTGGTTCGGCCGCTGGCTCGAACGCCGGCTGAAGAGCGATTTGCGCCGGCCCGCTTCCGGCGTGGCCGCGATGCCCAAGCCGGTGACGCAGCTGCCCTGACATCCGTCTCATTCGTCAATCGAGGTCACGTTCCATGGAATCGAAAGTCAGCAAGCGTCTCACCGAAGCAGTGGCGAAGGAGGTTTGCGAGCACATCTACGCGCCGCGGCTCGATCGCGATTTCCGCAATGTCTTCGGCTACATGACCGATCTCAACCAGGCCCATGTGCTGATGCTGGCGCGCTGCGGCCTGATCTCGGCGGAAGCCGCGCGCAAGATCGCCGGCGGGCTGCTGCGGATGGAGGAGGACGGTCCCGCCGTCGTCACGCTCGATCCGGAGCGCGAGGATTCCTATTTCAACTACGAGGCCCATCTGATCGGCCTGATCGGCACCGATGCCGGCGGGCGCATGCATATCGCCCGCAGCCGCAACGACCTCACCGCCGCGATCGACCGGATGCGCGCCCGCGATCTCCTGCTCGATGCCGGCGGCGCGCTGTTCGCGGTCGAGGAACATGCGCTCGACGGGGCGCTGCGCTTCAGCGAGGCGGTGATGCCGGGCTATACCCATCTCCAGCCGGCCCAGCCGGTGACCTACGGCTTCTATCTCGCCGGCGTCGCCCAGGCGATCGCGCGCGATTCGCAGCGCCTCGCCGATGCCTGGCCGCGCACCAATCTCAGCCCGCTCGGCGCCGGTGCGCTCGCCGGCACCACCTTCGCCATCGACCGCGCCGCGGTCGCCGCCTCGCTCGGCTTCGACGGGCTGATCGAGAACACGCTGGATGCCGTCGCCTCGCGCGATTTCGGCCTGGAGATCCTCGCCGACCTCTCGCAGGTCGCGATCGGCTGGAGCCGTGTCGCGCAGGACTATCACGTCATGGTCTCGCACGAGTTCCAGACGATCGAGTTCCCCGACCGCGTCACCGGCACCTCCAGCATCATGCCGCAGAAGAAGAACCCGGTGGTGCTCGAGCATCTCAAGGGCAAGAGCGGCCATTTGCTCGGGCTCTATGTCGCCTCCGCGACGGCGCTCAAGGGCACGCATTTCACCAACACGATCGACGGCAACCGCGAGGGCATGCGCGGCGTCTGGGAGGCGGGCGAGGAGGCGCTGCGCTGCCTCGCCCTGTTCGACCTGATCATTTCCAGCGCGCGGCCCAATGCCGAGCTGATGAAGCGCCGCGTCACCGAGGATTTCGCCTCGGCGACCGACCTCGCCGACGTGCTGGTACGCGACGCCGGTCTCTCCTTCCGCGAGGCGCATCATGTCGTCGGCGGCGTCGTCCGCGCCGCGATGGACCGCGGGCTGGCGGCTGATGGCATCACCACCGACATGGTCGACGATGCGGCGCGCGACCAGCTCGGCCGCGCGCTCGGCCTGCCTGCCGAGCTGGTGCGCCGCAGCCTTGATCCCTCCGCCAGCGTCGATGCCCGCATCCTTCCCGGCGGCCCGGCGCCAAAGGCCGTGGCACGGTCCGTTGAGGCCGCGCAGGCCCGGCTCGAGGCGCGCCGCGCCGAGCTTGCGGCAAAACGCAGCCGGCTGACCGAAGCCCGCGACGGCTTGAAGCGCGACATGCGCGAGCTCGCCGCGTCATGACCGGCGCCGCGCCGCTGATCTCGCTCAAGGGCGTCACCAAGCGCTTCGGCTCGCTGACGGTGCTGCACGACATCGATATCGAGATCGAGGCGGGCAGCGTCGTGGTGCTGATCGGGCCGAGCGGCTCGGGCAAGAGCACGCTGATCCGCTGCATCAACGGCCTCGTCCGGCCGGACGAAGGCGCGCTCACCGTGGCGGGGCGCGCCGTCGACATTCACGACGAGGGCGCCTGGCAGCGGCTGCGCACCGAGATCGGCATGGTCTTCCAGGATTATGCGCTGTTCCCGCATCTCAGCGTGCTGCGCAACATGACGCTGGCGCCGCAGCGGCGGCGCAAGCTCTCCCGCACCGAGGCCGAGCACGAAGCGCGCAAGCTCCTCGCTCGTGTCGGCCTCGCCCACAAGGCCGAGGACTACCCCTCGGCTCTCTCCGGCGGCCAGCAGCAGCGCATCGCCATCGTGCGCGCGCTCGCCATGGCGCCGATGGCGATCCTGTTCGACGAGCCGACCTCGGCGCTCGACCCCGAGACGATTTCCGGCGTCCTCGACGTGATGCGCGACCTCGCCCGCGAGGGCACGACGATGATCGTCGTCACCCATGAGATGGGCTTCGCCCGCGAGGTCGCCGACCGCGTCGTCTTCATGGCCGAGGGCCGCATCGTCGAGCAGGGGCCGCCCGGCGAGTTCTTCGCCAATCCCCGGCAGGAGCGCACACGCGCCTTCCTCGCCAATATCAGATCATTCGGAGAGCCCGCCCATGCCTGACCCGTCCAGCGTCCTGGCCCCGGGCTTCACCACGAATCCCTATTGGTGGGACGCGGCGCCGCCGGAAGCCGCCCGCGAGGCCCTGCCCGAGAAGACCGATATCCTCGTCGTCGGCTCCGGCTATTGCGGCCTCTCCGCGGCAGCCGAGCTGGCGCGCAATGGCGTCGACGTCACCGTGGTCGATGCCGAGGAGCTGGGGGCGGGCGCCAGCACGCGCTCGGGCGGCATGGTCTCCAGCGGCCAGAAGCTCGTCATAGGCGGCGCGATCAAGGGCGTCGATGCGCAGCGCATGGAGCGATTGCTGGAGGATTCGCTCGCCTCCTACGAGCACCTGAAGACGCTGATTCGCGAGCAGGATCTCGATGCCGACCTCGCCGTGCTCGGGCGCTATTTCGGCGCGCATGTGCCGAGCCATTACGATCGCCTGCGGCGTCAGGGCGAGCTGCTGGCCAGGCATACCGGCGTCACGGTCCACGAGATCCCCAAGGCGCGCCAATACGAGGTCACGAAGACCGATTTCTACCATGGCGGCATCGTCATCGACGATTATGGCGGGCTGCATCCGGCCAAGTACCACCGTGCCTTGCGCCGGCTCGCCGCCGCCAATGGCGCGACCTTGCGCTCGCACGCGCCGGTGCTGAAGGTCCATCCGGCGCAGGACGGCGTCCATCTCGTCGAGACTGGCCGCGGCACGATCCGAGCCCGCGAGGTCCTGTTCGGCACCAATGGCTATACCGACAAGGCCCAACCCTTCCTGCAGCGCCGGATCGTCCCGGTGCGCAGCTACCAGATCGCCACCGAGCCGCTGCCGCCCGAGCTGATGGCCGAGATCAATCCCGGCAGGCGGATGATCACCGACAGCAAGCGCGAGCTGATCTACACGCGGCCCGCGCCGGATGGCAGCCGCATCCTCTTCGGCGGCCGGCCCGGCGCTTTCGGCGTCTCGGAGGAGGAGGCCGCGCCGCGGCTTCACGCCCAGATGCTCAAGGTCTGGCCGCAGCTCGCCGGCTATCGTGTCACGCATTGCTGGAGCGGCAAGGTCGGCATGACCTTCGACAAGATCGCCCATATGGGCCGCCATGACGGCGTCAACTACGCGCTCGGCTGCAACGGCAACGGCGTCGCGCTGATGACCTATCTTGGGCATCAATCGGCGCTGAAGCTGCTCGGCAAGCAGAACCGGACCTGCGCCTTCGACGACCCGGCCTTTCCGGCGAACCCGCTCTATACGGGAAATCCCTGGTTCCTGCCGATCGTCAGCGGCTGGTACCATTTGCTCGACGGCATCGAGCGGCGACTGGCCTCTCGCGGCTGAGCGGAAGCAAAAAACAGCCCTTGACCTTCCCATTATGGGAAGGATCATATCTCTCGCCATCGGAGTTTTGGAGAGAGATCATGGCGATGGCGACACTGACGAAAGCGGCTGCCGGCGAGGCGAACGCCTTCGATATTCGCATCAGCGGGATGAGTTGCGCGTCCTGCGTCGGGCGCGTCGAGCGGGCGGTGGCGGCGGTTGCGGGTGTCGAGTCGGTCGCGGTCAATCTCGCGACCGAGCGCGCCCATGTCACGCTGTCGGCCGAAGGCGCAAATCCTGACGCGGTCGCCGAGGCGATCCGCAAGGCCGGCTACGAGCCGCAGGAGGAGACGATCGAGCTCGCGATCTCCGGCATGACCTGCGCGTCCTGCGTCGGCCGGGTCGAGAAGGCGCTGAAAGCCGTTCCCGGCGTGCTCCAGGCCAATGTGAACCTGGCGACCGAGCGCGCCTCGGTCCGTGTCATCGGCACGGGCGATCTGGCCGGGCAGCTTGCCGCGGCCGTAGGCAAGGCCGGCTATGAGGCCGCTCCCGTCCGCGCCGGCGCTGCGACATCCGACCGTGAGCAGCAGGCGCGCGAGGCAGAGCAGGCCGGGCTGAGGCGCGCCGTCATCATCTCGGCGCTCGCCACGGTCCCGCTGCTGGTCTTCGAGATGGGCTCGCACATGTTCGAGCCGCTGCATCATTTTCTCGCCGGGAACTTTGGCGAGACCAACATCCGGCTGCTGTCCTTTGCCTTGGCGAGTCTTGTCCAGTTCGGCCCCGGCCTGCGCTTCCTGCGCAAGGGCTGGCCGGCGCTGCTGCGCGGCGCGCCCGACATGAACTCGCTGGTCATGCTCGGCACCAGTGCTGCCTATCTCTACTCGACGGTCGCGACCTTCGCGCCGTCCTGGCTGCCCGAAGGCACCGACTACACCTATTTCGAGGCGGGCGCGGTGATCGTGACGCTGATCCTGGCCGGCCGCTGGTTCGAGGCCCGCGCCAAGGGCAGGACGAGCGAAGCGATCCGGCATCTGATGTCGTTGCAGGCGAAATCGGCGCGCGTCCTGCGTGGCGGTGCCGAGAGCGACGTCGCGATCGACGACGTCGTCCCCGGAGACGTGGTGATCGTGCGCCCCGGCGAACGCATTCCCGTCGACGGCGAGGTGATCGACGGCGCCTCCTATGTCGACGAGGCGATGATCACGGGCGAGCCGGTGCCGGTCCACAAGACCCTGGGCGCGCCGGTGACCGGCGGCACGATCAACGGCACGGGCGCGTTCCGCTTCACCGCCCGCAAGGTCGGCGCCGACACCGTGCTGGCGCAGATCGTGCGCACGGTCGAGGCCGCGCAGGGCGCGAAGCTGCCGATCCAGGCTCTGGTCGACAAGGTCACGATGTATTTCGTGCCGGTGGTGATCGGGCTGGCGCTCGTCACTTTCGCCTTCTGGCTCGCCTTCGGGCCGAGCCCGGCCTTCTCCTATGCGCTGGTCAATGCGGTCGCCGTCCTGATCATCGCCTGCCCCTGCGCCATGGGATTGGCGACGCCGACCTCGATCATGGTCGGAACCGGCAAGGGGGCCGAGCTCGGCGTCCTGTTCCGGCAGGGCGCGGCGCTGCAGGGGCTGAAGGACGCGCGCGTGGTGGCGCTCGACAAGACCGGGACGCTGACCAAGGGGCGGCCCGAACTGACCGATTTCGACACTGCGCCGGGCTTCGCTGAATCTGACGTTCTGGCGCTTGTCGCCTCGGTCGAGGCCCGCTCCGAGCATCCGCTCGCGCAGGCCATCGTCAGCGAGGCGCAAAGGCGCGGTCTTCACCTGAGTGAGCCGGACGCCTTCGCCGGCGAGCCCGGCATGGGCGTCGCCGCGACGGTCAAGGGCCGCCGCGTCGAGGTCGGCGCCGACCGGCTGATGCGGCGCCTTGGTATCGATCTCGCGCCCTTCGCGGCCACCGCCGTCCGCCTCGCCGATGCTGGCAAGTCGCCGCTCTATGCCGCGATCGACGGCAGGCTCGCCGCGATCATCGCCGTGGCCGATCCGGTCAAGGACACCACGCCGCAAGCCATCGCCGCCTTGCACCGGCTTGGCCTGCGCGTGGTGATGGTCACCGGCGACAATCGCCGCACGGCCGAAGCCATCGCGCGACGGCTCGGCATCGACGAGGTCCGGGCCGAGGTCCTGCCCACGGACAAGGCCGAGATCGTCAAGGCGCTGCAGGCGGGCGGAACCCGGGTCGCCTTCGTTGGAGACGGCATCAACGACGCCCCCGCCCTGGCGCAGGCCGATATCGGCATCGCGATCGGCACCGGCACCGACATCGCCGTCGAGGCCGCCGATGTCGTGCTGATGTCGGGGGATCTCAATGGCGTTCCGAAAGCCATTGCCCTGTCGCAGGCGACGATCGCGAATATCCGCCAGAATCTCGTCTGGGCCTTCGGCTACAACATCCTGCTGATCCCGGTCGCGGCGGGCGCGCTCTACCCGGCTTTCGGCATCCTGATGTCGCCCATGTTCGCCGGCCTAGCCATGGCGCTGTCGAGCGTCAGCGTCCTGACCAATGCCTTGCGGTTGAAGAGCTTTCGGGCGCCGGCGCCGGATCCGACCGAGCCGCCTCGCCATGCCCAGCTCGCAACCGCAACCTGACCGGAGATGGAGATCAAGCGATGAATATCGGACAGGCCGCCACCGCCTCGAGCGTGAGCGCGAAGATGATCCGCTACTATGAGAGCATCGGGCTGATCGAGGCCCCCTTGCGCACCGAATCCGGGTATCGGGTCTATGCCGGAGACGATGTGCATACCCTGCGCTTCGTCAAGCGTGCCCGGGTTCTGGGGTTCTCGATCGAGGAGACGCGCGAGCTGCTGGCGCTCTGGCGCGACAAGAGCCGGGCCAGCGCCGACGTCAAGGCCTTCGCGCTGAAGCATATCGGCGACCTCGAAACGCGGATCGCCGAGCTCCAGGCCATGGCCCGGACCCTCAGCCATCTGGCGCATCATTGCCATGGCGATGACCGGCCTGATTGCCCGATCCTCGAGGACCTTGCCGAACCGGCCGCGGTCGTTGGCGCCAAGAGCGGCGCTGCTGCCAGGAAGCGGCTCAGCCCAGTCTGAGCCGAGTCTCGGCATCGAACAGGTGCAGCCGATCGAGATCGCAGGCGATTTTGACGGCGGTGCCCGCCGCAGGCACGAAACGGCCATCGGCCATGCCGACCAGCTCCCGCCCGGCCAGTTGCACGATCACCTGGGTCGTGACGCCCAGCGGTTCAGCGATGACGACGGTGGCGGCGAGCCCCTGCCGGCGCGGCGACGATGCCTCCGGCGCATCAGTGGGCTCCACCACGAGGTCGTCCGGCCTCAGCCCCATCAGGACCTTGCTGCGCTGGCCGAGCCGCGCGGCTGCGTCCGGCGGGAGCGTCAGCGCCACCTGGTCCGGCCCGAGCGCGAGCGCGGGCGCCCCGTTCCGCGAGGTGACAATGACCTCCAGCAGGTTCATCGTCGGCGTGCCGATGAAGCCGGCGACGAAGGCCGTCGCAGGCGTGTGGAACACGTCGAGCGGCGTTCCGACCTGCTCGATCCGGCCCTCGCGCATGATCACGATCCGGTCGGCGAGCGTCATCGCCTCGACCTGGTCATGCGTGACATAGACGATCGTGGTGCCGATCGACTGGTGCAGGCGCTTGATCTCGGTGCGCATCTGGCCGCGCAGCTGCGCGTCGAGATTGGAGAGCGGCTCGTCGAACAGGAACACGGTCGGATCGCGCACGATGGCGCGCCCCATGGCGACGCGCTGGCGCTGGCCGCCCGACAGCGCGTTCGGCCGGCGTTCGAGCAGCTCGGTTAGGCCGAGCAGGGCGGCCGCCTCGCGCACCTTGCGGTCGATTTCCGGCTTCGGCAGCTTCGCCGCATAGAGGCCGAAGGCGATGTTGCGATAGACGCTCATATGCGGGTAGAGCGCGTAATTCTGGAACACCATGGCGATGTTCCGGTCCTTCGGCTCCAGCGTGTTCACGACGCGCCTGCCGATCGAGATCTCGCCGTCGCTCAGGCTCTCGAGTCCGGCGATCATGCGCAGCGTCGTCGATTTTCCGCAGCCCGAGGGGCCGACCATGACGACGAACTCGCCATCGGCGATCTCGAGGTCGATGCCGTGGACGACGCCGACATCGCCATAGCGCTTGGTGACCTTGTTGAGCGAGACGCCGGCCATCGGCTCACCCTTTCGCTGGAGAAAACGACGCGATCGCCCTGGCGAGCCCATCCTGGGCCGCGGCATCCCGTTCGGCATGAGCGACGATCAGGCGCTGCGCCGTTTCCGCCTGCGCCTCGTAGAGCGCCAGGCTCTTCGCCATGGCGACCGGAGCCGGCCCGCCCGGCAGCGTCCTGACCGCGACGAAATGTTCCGGCGTCACCGCCTCGCGGAATTCCGCCTCGGTCAGGGCCGGAGCACGGCCGACGACCTGATGGAACAGGCTGGCGAACTCGGCATAGGGCACGGTGCCTAGCGTCTGTCCGGTCGCTTGCAGATGTTTCGCCATCGCGGCGGCGACATGATGCGTGATTGCGAAAGGCAGCGCCTCGCGCCGCACCAGCGTGTCGGCCAGTTCGGTGATCGTGGCGTAGGAGGCCTCGATATTCGCGCGCGCCCGCGCCTCGTCGATCTTGGCGGAGGCCACGACCCCGCCGAGCAGGCCGAGCGCGCGCTCGGCCATGGTGAAGGCCTCGTAGCCCTGGCCATGCACCTCGTGTTCGTTGTCGTTCATGTCGGTGAAGGGCGTATTGTGCAGCGCCAGCAGCACCGCGTCGCATTTGCCCGCCGTGAGCGAGGCCATCAGGCGCAGATGCTCGACCGGCACCGGGTTGCGCTTTTGCGGCATGATCGAGGAGATCTGCACGAAGCCGTCGGAGAAGCGCAGCTGGCCGACCTCGAACGAGGTCCAGAAGGCGAGATCCTGCGCGAAGCGCCCGATGTTCAGCGCCAGGATGCGCAGTGCCGAATAGACGCCCGCCGTGTAGTCGCAGGAGGCGATGCAGCCATAGGAATTGCGCTGGAAGCCGGGAAAGCCGAGCAGGGCGGCGACGCGGCCGCGGTCGAGCGGAAAGCCGGTCGTGGTGATCGCGGCGGCGCCCATTGTCGAGAGGTCGACCACCTCGCGCGCCTGCGCCAGCCGCGTCACGTCGCGCAACAGGACCTCGATCAGCGCACCGAGATAATGGCCATAGGTCGAGGGCTGGGCCGGCTGGCCATGGGTATAGGCCAGGATCAGCGTGCCGGCCTCCTCGCGCGCCCGCCGGATCAGCGTCGTGATCACGTGGAGCAGCTGCAGGCCGAGCGCGTCGAGCCGCTCGCGCAGCTGGAGCTTGAACAGCGTGTGGTCGATATCGTTGCGCGAGCGCCCGGTATGGAGCCGCCCGGCGACGTCCTTGCCGATCAGCGCGGCGAGCTTCGTCTCGACGAAGAAGAACAGGTCCTCGTGCTCGCCGGTATAGGCGGCGGGCGCGGCGCCGGTGAGCTCGGTCTCGACCGTGTCCAGCGCGCCGAAGATCGCCGCCGCCTCGTCCCGCGTCAGCAGCTTCTGCTCGGCCAGCATCACGCCATGGGCGCGGTGCAGCCGCAGCAGGTGGCGCAGATGGTGTTCCTGGCTATGGGCGAAGGCCGGCGCCAGCACGGTGCGGGCATAGACCGGCGCGGGAAAGCGGTCGTCGCTGCCGGGGCCGGGATCGGAGGGGAGGGCGTTCATGCGAGGCTCAGCCTTTCAGGCCCGCGAGCACGACGCCGCGGATGATGTAGCGCTGGAAGATGACGAAGACGATGAGCGTCGGCAGCGTCGCGATGGTGGCGCCGGCCATGATCAGCTCCCAGTCGGTCAGGAACTCGCCGGAGAAGGAGGCGAGGCCCACCGGCAGCGTGTAGAGCTCACGGTCATTGGTCGCGATCAGCGGCCAGAGGAAGGCGGTCCAGTTGCCAAGGAAGGTGAAGATCGCGAGCGCCGAGAGCGCCGGCGTCACCAAGGGCAGCGCCACCTTCCACCAGATCGCGAATTCGCCGAGCCCGTCGATGCGCGCGGCGTCGATATAGTCGTCGGGCACCCCGGCGAAGAACTGCCGCATCAGGAAGACGCCGAAGCCGGTCATCAGGCCGGGGAACATGATGCCCCAATAGCTGTTCAGCCAGCCGAAATTCTTGGCCATCAGGTACCAGGGCACGACCAGCATCTCGGTCGGGATCATCAGCGTCGTCAGGATCGCGATGAACACGACCTCGCGGCCGCGGAACTTGAACTTGGCCAGCGTGTAGCCGATCAGCGAATCGAAGAAGAGCACCGAGAGCGTCACCAGGAAGCTCGTCACCAGCGAGTTGACGAACCACAGTCCGAAGCGGGTGTTCTTGAAGATGTAGAGATAGTTCGCGAGCGTCGGCTCGCGCGGGATGATGTTGAGCTCGTAGACCTCGTTGGAGAGCTTCAGCGAGGTCGCGATCATGTAGACCAGCGGCATCATCATCGCGATCGCGCCCATGGCGAGCAGCGTCCAGGCCAGGACCTGGCCGGGGCGGGCGGCGAGATGGAGGCGCCAGGCCGGCATGCCGGTGTTCATCGCGATGGGCGCGCTCATGGCTTGTCCCGCATCAGCCGGAGCTGGATCAGGCTGACGGTCAGGAGGATCACGAACAGCACCAGCGTCTGCGCCGCCGCATAGCCCATCTGGTAGGAGCGGAACGCGGTCTCGTAGATGTAGAGCACCAGCGGCTTGGTGCTGTTCAGCGGCCCGCCTGCGCCATTGTCGGTCATGTTGTAGACCGTATCGAAGATGCGCAGGAAGCCGATCGAGGAGATCACCACCAGGAAGACGATGGTGGGCTTCAGCAGCGGCAGGGTGATCTGGCGCAGGATCATCCACTTGCCGGCGCCGTCGATCCGCGCCGCCTCGTAATAGCTCGACGGGATCGCCCGCAATCCCGCCATGAACAGCACGATCTGGAAGCCGAGCCCGGCCCAGATCGCCGGCGTCAGCACGGCATAGAGCGCCTGCGTGGTCGAGCGCAGGAAGGGCTGCGTATCGAAGCCGACCGCGTTCAGGATGTTGTTGAGCAGGCCGATCGGCGGCGGCTGGTAGAACCAGCGCCAGACCCAGGCCATCGCCACCGTCGTCGTCAGGTGCGGGATGAAATAGCAGGCCCGGATCAGCCCATGCGCGAAGCGGACCTGATCGAGATAATAGGCGATGACGAAGGACAGGAGCAGGCTGACCGGCGTGCCGACCGCGAGATAGATGAAGGTGTTCTTGAAGGCCGTCCAGAACACCGGGTCGCCCAGCATCTTCCGGAAATTCTCCAGGCCGATGAAGACCGGCTTGGAGAGCAGGTTCCATTGCATGAAGGCGATGCCGAAGGATTCCAGCGCCGGGTAGAATCGGATCACCACGAAGAAGACGATCGGCACGGCCAGGAACGTCCAGGCGGTGAGCGCCTGCTTGGTCTCGATCGCCAGCCCGGCATAGCCGCGCATCCTCGCCATCCTGCCGGGCTCCCGCTCGTTGGCTGATTAAATCAAGCCCGTTGATTTAATACGAAGCTGGCGACATGATGCAAGCCCTTGCTGCAAGCCGGGTGCTTTTGCCCGGCTCTGGTCGGAAGGTTTGCGCAGCCGATGAGCGTCTCCGGTCTTGCCCCGTTCGATCGGCGTGGCCACCACCGCAGGGTGGTGATCGAGGCGTTGCGCCGTGCCGGAACGGCCTCGCGCGCCGAGATCGCCGAGGCGACCGGCCTCTCGGCCCAGACGGTCTCGACCGTCGCGGACGAGCTTTGCCGGGAAGGATTGCTGCGCATCGTCGGCCGCCGTGCCTCGGCGCGCGGCCAGCCGCCGATCGACCTTGCGCTCGCGCCCGATGGCGGCTTCGCCATCGGCGTCCAGGTCGAGCCCGGCCGCATGGCGGGTATCCTGGTCGATCTTGGTGCGCATGTTCGCGCCGAAAGCAGCATCGATTGCGACACGCGGCGGCCGGACATCGCCCTGCCGGGCCTGATCGCGCTGGTCGCCGGGCTGGTCGAACAGGGCCGTATCGCGCGCGAGCGGCTCTGGGGCGTCGGCATCGCCCTGCCAGGGCCGTTCGGCGACGTCGCCGAGAGCGAGCAGGGTCCGCTCGCCATGGCGAACTGGTCGCGTTCGCCTTTTCGCGAGGCGTTTTCCGCCGCGCTGGAGCTGCCTGTCTTCGTCGGCAATGACGCGACCGCCGCCGCGATCGGCGAGCATCTGCACGGCGTTGCGCGCGATCTGCGCAGCTTCTTCTATCTTTATTTTGCCGAGGGTATCGGAGGCGGTCTTTTCGTCGAGGGCCAGCCGGTGACCGGCGCCTTCGGCAATGCCGGGGAGGTCGGCCGGATGATCGTCGGGCATGACGCCAGCGGCGCAGGCGCGGTGACGCTGGAGGCGCGGGCCTCGCTGCACGCCTTGCGCCAGATGCTGGGCGAGGCGGGCATGGCCGAGGCAGCGAGCTGCGCGGTCGAGCGGCTCTTCGATGGCCACTCGCCGACGGTGGAACGCTGGATCGATGAGGCGGCGAGCCATTTGCGCATCGCCATCGCGAACATCGAAAACCTGCTCGATCCCGAGACCATCGTCATTGGTGGCCAGGTGCCGGAGCCGGTGCTGGCTTCGGTGATGCGGGCCATCCTGCCTCTGCCCGCGTCCGTCAGCCAGCGCGAGAGCCGCATGCAGCCGCGTCTTCTGACCGGGCGTGCCGGCCGCAATTCGCCGGCGCTCGGCGGTGCGACGCTGCCGCTGTTCAGCGGACTGACCCCGCATCCGCGCGCCGCCAAATTGCCGAGACCGATGCGAGGCCCGAGATCGGCCGAGCGCAGCAATCCTCGCCCGGCCAATGGCGGGCGCGATGTAGCGGCGGGAGGTTGATTCCATGGCGCTCGCACATCCCGCAGGCCGTGTTCAGTCGCCGCGCCTAGTGCGGAAGCGGCCGGTAGGCGAGGGCTCCTGCCGGCCCGTCCTGCATGATCCGGCCAAAAGCCTGATCCTCGACGAAATGTCCGGCGGCGACGAGCGCTCCGGTCCTGGCCGCCCGCTCCGCCAGGGCGCGGCGGCTCGCGCGCGCCAGGTCCTTGTCGCGATCGGCACGGTGGCACCAGTCCGGCTCCGCGATCTGGGCCGGATTGTGCCAGCTGTCGCCGGCGATCAGCACGGGCTGGCCCGCTCCCTCGATCCAGATCGCATGATGACCGGCGGTATGACCGGGCGCGGGCAGGAGCGAGACAGTGACGCCGCCGCTGGTGAAGACCGGCGCGCCGGGCTCCGCCGCCTCCAGCCGGCCGCTCGTCAGGAGCGGTGCGATGCTTTGCCGGAAGGCGGCGACATGATGCGGCAGCGCCGCCTCTTCGCCATGCGCCCGCCAATGCGCGATTTCGGCGGCCGGAGCGAGATAGCGCGCCTGGCTGAAGCGTGGTGCGCCCGCCCGGTCGAGGGCCCAGCCGACATGGTCGAGATGGAAATGGCTGAAGATCACGAGCGCGACCGCGTCCGGATCGAGCCCGGCTTCGGCCATCTGCTCGGGCAACCGGCCGCCGAGTCCGTTGAAATACGGGTTGGGGCCGGGGCCGAGGCCGGCATCGACCATGACGATGCGGCCGTCCAGACAGCGCAGGGCGAGCACGCCGAAGCGCGTCCGGAACTCGCCATCGGGGAACCAGCGCCCCGTCAGGTCCGGCCGGGCGGCGAGATCGGCGTCGGGAAAGGCATAGCTCGACGCGGCCGGCGCGGGCGCGGTGTCGGTCAGCGCAAACAGCGCAGCACCGCCTTCGAGGTCCAGTCGCCGCATATCCGTCTCCGGTCACAGATGCGGGCGAATGCCCGCCTGTTCCACGCCTGCCATCCTTCGCCAAGGTCAACAAGGGAGAGACGACCATGACAACAGACAAACAGGGCTTTCGCCTCAGCCGCCGCAGCTTCGCCACCGGCGCCGCCGCCGCAGGCCTCGCCGTCGCCGCGCCCGGCGTCCTGCGCGCCCAGGCCGTGCAGATCGAATACTGGCAGTATTTCTTCAAGGAGCGCGTCGAGGCGATGGACGCGCTGATCCAGCAATTCGAGGCCGCCAATCCCGGCATCAAGGTCAAGCACACCCATTTCCCCTACGCGCAGTACCGCACCAAGACGGCGGCGGCCGTGCCGGCGGGCGAGGGGCCGGATGTGCTGCAGCTCTTCTTCGGCTGGATGCGCGAATATGCGAAGTCGAAGCTGATCCAGCCCTTGCCGGCCGAGAGCTTCAAGACCGCCGATATCGACAAGGACTATTTCGAGTTCGTCCGCATGATGAAGACGAGCGAGGGCTATTGGGCGCTGCCGACCGCGGTGCGCAGCCTCGGCCTGTTCTACAACAAGACGCTGCTGAGCAAGCCCGGCGCCTCGGGTGGCAAGCCGCCTGCCACGCTCGACGAGATGCTGAAGAACGCGCTCGCGGTGGCCGAGCGCGATTCGCGCGGCAATCTCCTGACGGCCGGCGCGACCATCGGCATCCCCTCGCAGGATTATCACTGGTGGCGCGAGATCCTGCTGCGCCAGTTCGGCGGCAAGCCCTATTCCGACGACGGCCGCACCGTGACCTATGCCAACGAGGCGGGCGCCGCCTCCTTCGCCTGGTACACCGACCTGCAGCGCAAGCATAAGGTCGCGGCGGCGGGCTTCCTGTCCGAGAGCCAGGCGGCATTCAAGGCCGGCAAGGCGGCGCAGCATGTCGACGGCTCGTTCCGGCTCGGCACCTTCAAGAGCGCGCGCGGCTTCGAATGGGGCGTCTCCGAATTGCCGACCCATAACGGTATCGCCAGCAATTACGCCTCCTATTGGGTCAACGGCCTGGCGGCGAGCGCGACCGGCGCCAAGCGCGAGGCGGCGCTCAAGTTCCTCGCCTTCATCACCACCAATGACGCAATGCAGCTCTGGTACGAGAAGACCGGCGAATTGCCGGCCAAGCCCGAGGTCGCGCTGAGCGCCAAGAACATGGCCGACCCGCTGTCCGGCCCGATGCTGGCCGGGCTGAAATACGCCCATGCCACCGATTTCGTCGCCGAGGAGGCGCAAGGCCAGGTCTTCCAGGACATGCTCGACCGCGTGCTGCTGCAGAACCAGGACCCGCTTGCGGCGGTGAAACAGGCGGCCGAGGCCGAGCAGAAATTGATCGACGCCTATTACAAGGCTTGAATCCGGTCTTCGCCCCCGCCTGGTCTAGCGGCGGGGGCGAAGCTTCCTCCTATGTGCCCTGTCCAATTGCCCGATGGTTGACGAATTGAGTTGTGATCCTCCCGGCCGCGGTCCCCTCGAAACCCGGCAGGATGCCGCTTTCGTGCTCGGTATCGACCTCGGCGGCACCAAGCTTCATGCCGCGCTGGCCGATGCCGCCGGCACCGTCCTCGGCGAGGCGCTGGAGCCGACGGACCCGCGCGGCGGCCTGGCGATCGTCGCGCAGATCGGTGCGCTCCGTGACCGGCTGGCGCGCGAGGCCGGGTTGCCCATCGGCGGCCTGCGTTGCGCCGTGCTGGGCAGTCCCGGCGTTTTCGATCCGCGCTCGGGCAGGATCGGCATCGCGCCCAATATTCCGGATTTCGACCGCATCGACATCGTCGAGGAGCTCGGCCGCCGTCTCGGCTGCCCGGTCCAGATCGAGAACGACGTCAATCTCGCCGCCATGGGCGAGCAGTGGCAGGGCTGCTGCAAGGAGGTGCGGGACTTCGCCTTCGTCGCCCTGGGCACCGGGATAGGGCTGGGTCTCGTGCTCGACGGCCGCCTGGTTCGCGGCGCGCGCGGTGCGGCGGGCGAGATCGCGTTCCTGCCGATCGGCAGCGATCCGGCCGCTCCGCGTGCCCGTTTGCATGGCGCGTTCGAGACGGCTGTCGGCAGCGCCGCCATTCTCGAGCGGTATCGCGGTCTGGGTGGCAGCGCCGCCAAAGACGTGCGTGGCGTCTTCGATGCCTTGGCTGGAGGGGACGAGGCGGCGGCTGCGACCCTCGACGAGACGGCGCGCCTTCTGGTGCAGGGGCTGATGGCGGTTCGCGCCGTGGTCGACCCTGCGCTGATCGTGCTCGGCGGCAGCATCGGCGTTCGCGAGGAGCTCGTCACGCGAGTGCGCAACCTCATTGCCCGGCATCCCGGCGATCTGCTGCGGGTCGAGCCGAGTATGCTCGGCAGCCGGGCCGCCGTGATCGGCGCGGTCGGCGCCGCATTGGCCCGGTTCCATGACGGTCTGCTCGGCGCGGCCCAGCCGGCAGGGAGACGGTCATGAACCAGATCGCATCCGCCCCCCGGATCGTGGTGCTGGACCATGCCGGCGCCGTCGCGGTGGATGTCGCGGGCAGGATCGCCGACCAGTTGCGCGCGCGTCCCGGCGCCGTGCTCGGCCTGGCGACCGGCGAGACGATGCGGCCGGTCTATGGCGAGCTCGTCCGCAGGCATCGCGAGGAAGGGCTCTCCTTTGCCCGTGCCGCGAGTTTCAATCTCGACGATTATGTCGGGCTGCCGGAGGGGCATCCCGCCTCCTTTCGCCGTTTCATGGACGAGACCTTGTTCGACCATGTCGATATCGATCCGGTCCGCACGCATCTGCCCGACGGCAACGCCCTCGATCTCGGCCGCGAAGCCATGGACTACGAAGCCGCGATCGCGGCGGCGGGCGGCATCGACCTGCAGCTGCTCGGCATCGGCGCCAACGGCCATATCGCCTTCAACGAGCCGGGCTCCGATTTCGCCTCGCGCACGCGCGTCGTCGGGCTCGCGGCGTCGACGCGGGCGGCCGGCCAGGCCTCCTTCGACGGCAGCGGGGACGTTCCCGTGCTGGGCCTGACCATGGGTATCGCGACGATCCTCGATGCCCGCCGCATCGTCCTCGTGGCCACCGGCCGGGGCAAGGCCGACGCGGTGGCGCGGGCGGTCAAGGGGCCTCTCGATCCTGCCTGCCCTGCGTCGATACTGAGGACACATCCCGACGCTGTCATGGTATGCGACCGCGCAGCGGCAGCCGGACTGAGCTGACGAACCAGGGAAGAACAGATGAACGGGATGCGCGATTCCACCCGGCCAGGGCGCTCGCTCGCCGTCGCCGAGAACGGCATGGCGGCGACCTCGCATCCCGCCGCGACGCTGGCGGCGCTCGACATCCTGCGGGCCGGCGGCAACGCCATCGACGCGGCAATCGCGGCCTGCGCGATGCAATGCGTCATCGATCCGCACATGACCGGCATTGGCGGCGATTGCTTCGTGCTCTTTGCGCCCGCCGGCAAGGCGCCGATCGCGCTGAACGGTTCCGGTCGCGCCCCGTCGGCGGCGACGCTCGACTGGTTCCGCGAGCGCGGCATCGCTAGCATCGCCGACGATTCGCCTCATTCCGTGACCGTGCCCGGCGCGGCCGATGCCTGGTGCCGGCTCTCCGCCGACCATGGCCGGCTCGGCCTGGAGGAGGTGCTGCAGCCGGCGATCAAGGCGGCCGAAGAGGGCTTCCGCATCACGCCGCGCGTGGCGAATGACTGGGCGCTCAACGCCCACCGCCTGCGCAAATACGAGGGCGCCGCCGCAGTTTACCTGCCGGGCGGAGAGGCGCCGCGCGTCGGCGACCGCATGACCCATCCCGCGCTCGGCCGGACCTTGCGCCGGCTCGGCAAGGAAGGGCGCGACGCCTTCTATAGCGGCCCCATCGCCGACGAGATCGTCGCCGTGCTCAACCGCAACGGCGCGCTGCATGTCGCGGAGGATTTCGCGGTGCAGGCTTGCGACTATGCCGCGCCGATCTCCGCCGATTATCGCGGCCACCGCCTGCACGAATGTCCGCCGAACGGGCAGGGTCTGGCGGCGCTGATCATCGCGCGCTTCCTCGCCGGCTTCGATCTCGGGGAGGGTCGCCTCAGCGAGGCCGACCGAATCCACATCCTGGCCGAGGCGACCAAGGCCGCCTATCACCAGCGCGACCTGATCATCGCCGATCCGGCCTTCGCCACCGTCGATGTCGATCAGGTGCTGTCGGATGCCGTCATCGACCGCATGCGCGCGACGATCGACATGAAGCGGGCACAGCCGGCAAGCGCCTATGACATGCCGGTGCACCGCGACACCATCTATCTCACCGTGGTCGACCGCGACCGCAACGCCGTCTCCTTCATCAACTCGCTGTTCTGGGCCTTCGGCAGCGGCATGTATGCGCCCGAATCCGGCGTGATGCTGCAGAATCGCGGCGCCGGCTTCCGCTTGATCGAGGGTCATCCCAACGTCATCGCGCCGCGCAAGCGCCCGCTCCACACCATCATCCCGGCCTTGCTGAGCAAGGATGGCCGCACGCAAATGACCTTCGGCGTGATGGGCGGCCAGTACCAGGCCACCGGCCATGCGCATGTCCTCTCCTCGATGCTGGACCGTGGCGACGATCCGCAGCAGGCCTCCGACCGGCCGCGCAGCTTCGTCGCCGAGGGCAAGCTGACGCTGGAGCCGACCATCGGCGCCGATATCCAGGCCGATCTCGCGGCGCGCGGCCATGACATCAAGGTCCTGCCCCAGCCGCTGGGCGGCTGCCAGGCGATCTGGATCGACGAGGCGCGCGGCGTCCTCCTCGGCGGCTCGGATCAGCGCAAGGACGGCATGGCGCTCGGCTACTGAAGCGGCGACCCTGCCTCGCGCCGCGAATTTGAAAGCAAGGATCGGAGTGCGGCCCCGCGCCATCCTCCCCACATAGAGGGGAGACAGGATCGAGCGGAGGCCGGGCCCGCGCCATGGCAAGAGCAGACAAGACGATGGCGACCGAGCGCGATCTGCGCTGGCAGGCCGTCCTGCGCCGTGACGCCTCGGTTGATGGCAGCTTCGTCTATGCGGTCAGGACCACGGGCATCTATTGCCGCCCCTCTTGCCCGTCGCGCACGGCGCGGCCGCAAAACGTCTCGTTCTACGAAAACGCCGAGCAGGCGGAGGCCGCTGGCTACCGCGCCTGCCGCCGGTGCAGCCCCAACGCGGCCTCCATCGCCGAGCGGAACGCCGCCGCCGTGACGCGGGCCTGCCAGCTGATCGAGGCGGCCGAGGAGCCGCCGAAGCTGGACGCGCTCGCAGCCTCGGTCGGCCTGAGCCCGTTCTATTTCCATCGCCAGTTCAAGGCCGTCACCGGCCTGACCCCGAAAGCCTATGGCGCGGCGCATCGTGCCAGGCGGGTTCGCGAGGAGCTCGTCGAGGGCAAGCGGAGCGTCACCGAGGCGATCTATGGCGCGGGCTTCAATTCCAACAGCCGCTTCTATGAAACCTCCAACGCGGTGCTCGGCATGACGCCGAGCGCCTTCCGCGCCGGCGGCGCGGATGCCGATATCAGGTTCGCGATCGGTGAGTGCTCGCTCGGCTCGATTCTGGTCGCGCGCAGCGACAAGGGCATCTGCGCCATCCTTCTCGGCGAAGACCCGGACGAACTGGTGCGCGATCTGCAGGACCGCTTCCCGAAGGCCAACCTGATCGGCGGCGACGCCAGCTTCGAGGATCTGGTCGCCAAGGTGGTCGGCTTTGTCGAGGCGCCGGGGCTCGGCCTCGACCTGCCATTGGACATGCGCGGCACCGCCTTCCAGCAACGCGTCTGGCAGGCCCTGCGCGAGATCCCGGTCGGCCGGACCGTCAGCTATGCCGAGGTCGCGCGCCGTATCGGCGAGCCCAGATCCGTACGCGCCGTGGCTCAGGCCTGTGGCGCCAACAGGATCGCGGTCGCGATCCCCTGCCACCGCGTCGTCAGGAATGACGGCGCGCTCTCCGGCTATCGCTGGGGCGTCGAGCGCAAGCGCGCCCTGCTCAAGAAGGAAGCCCGGTCATGAACGCCCAGCCGAAGATCATCTCCGAGGACGCTAACGCCAAAGCGGCTGAAACGCGCGTCGCCCGCTATGACTGGGACGCGCTCGCGGCCGAGCTCAGCGGCTATGGCTGCGCGGTCATCGAGAAACTGCTGACGCCGGAGGAATGCGCGGAGATTGCGGCGCTCTATCCGCATGAGGAGCATTTCCGCAGTCATATCCACATGGCGCGGCACGGCTTCGGCAAGGGCGAGTACCGCTATTTCAGGTACCCCTTGCCGGACCTGATCGGCGGCCTGCGCACCGCGCTCTATCCGCGCCTCGCCACGGTCGCCAATGACTGGAACCGGCGCATGGGCGTGGCGGAACGCTATCCGGACCGGCACGCGGCGTTCCTGAAGGTCTGCCACGACGCGGGCCAGACCCGGCCGACGCCGCTGCTGCTGCAATATGTCCCGGGCGACTTCAATTGCCTGCATCAGGATCTCTATGGCGATCTCGCCTTCCCGATCCAGGTCGCGATCCTGCTCTCCGAGCCGGGCCGCGACTTCACCGGCGGCGAGTTCGTGCTGACCGAGCAGCGCCCGCGCATGCAGAGCCGCGCCGAGGTCGTGCCGCTGCGGCAGGGCGACGCCGTCGCCTTCGCCGTCCACAACCGCCCGGTGCAGGGCACGAAGGGCAATTACCGAGTCAATCTCCGCCACGGCGTCAGCCGGCTGCGCACGGGCCGCCGCCACACGCTCGGCATCATCTTCCATGACGCAAAATAGCCGTCGCGGCACGGATTTCGGGATTTGAAAGCAAGGAACGGAGCGCGGTTTCCGGGGCGAGGGCCTAGATTTCCAGGCAGATGTTTCAGCTCGCACGGAGGTCATCATGACGGAGCGCATCCACTATGCCTGGGGAGAAAGTTCCCTTGGCGCTTTCATCGCGGCCGTCTCGGATCGGGGACTGGTGGCATTCGAATTCACCGAGCGCGCCGGGGCGCTCCCGGCTGCACTGCAGGACCGTTTCCCGGAGGCCGCGTTCGAGGAGAATTCGGAGGTTCTGGCCGGGCTCGTCGCCAAGCTCGCAGCGCTCGTCGATCGCCCCTCGGCCGATCCCGGTATCGCGCTCGATCCGCGCGGCAGTGACTATCAGAAACAGGTCTGGTCCTTGCTGCGCACGATCCCGGCCGGCCAGACCACGAGCTACGGCGCCCTTGCCGCCAGTCTCGGCACGCGCGATGCCCGCGACGTGACGGAGGCCATCGCCTCCAACGGCATCGCCATCCTGATCCCCTGTCACCGCGTGGTGAAGAAGGACGGGTCGCTGTCGGGCTATCGCTGGGGCTTCAATCGCAAGCGCGCCCTGCTGGCGCGCGAGCGCCAGGCTGCGTAGCCCGCCGCGCAGGTTCGGCTGGCCTCATGTCGCCGGTGCGGGACTTTGCAGCCCGAAATGGTCTCTCAAGGCCATGACGACGCTTCGCCCCATTGCGTCGCGTGTCTCCGTCGTCGCGCTGCCGAGATGGGGCGCGAGCACGACCTGATCGAGCGCCCGCAGCGCTGCCGGTACGTCCGGCTCGGTCGCGAAGACGTCGAGCCCGGCGGAGCCGAGCCGGCCGTTGGACAATGCTTCGATCAAGGCGCCCTCGTCGACGATCTCGCCGCGCGCGATATTGATCAGCGTCGAGTCCGGTCGCAGCGCGGCGATCACATCGGCATCGACCAGATGGCGATTGGCCGCGCCGCCCGGGCAGGCGATGACGAACACGTCGCTGTCGGCGGCGAGCGCCCTTGCGGTCG
>NZ_JBHYEM010000012.1:80266-153296 GCF_051860145.1 Allobosea sp.
ATAGTCGCTGGCGGCGACCGGCCGGCGCGTGCAGTAGCGCGGGCTCATCCCCATCGCGAGCGCCCGGCGGGCGATGCCGCTGCCGATATGGCCGAGCCCGAGCAGGCCGATGCGCTTGCCGGCGCAGCCCTGGCCGAGCGGGAAGGCGCCGTCCCGCCAACCTCCGTCGCGCACATGCCGGTCGGCCGCGACCAGCCGGCGCCGCGCCATGATCATCAGGGCGATCGCGAGATCGGCGACCTCGTCGGCGAGGGCAGCCGAGCTGTTGGTCAGCGCGATGCCGCGTTCGGCCAGGGCGGCGGTGTCGATCTTGTCCAGCCCGGCGCTGTAGCTGGCGACGATCTCGAGCCCGGGCAGTTTGGCCAGGAGATTGCGGTCGAGGACGGCCTTGCCGGTGGTGGCAATGCCGCGGATACGCGGACCATGCTTCGCCAGCAGATCGGGAAGGTCGGCCGGTATCTCCGGCCGCACCACATCGAAGCTCCGCGCCAGTTCCGAGACCGTCGCGGCCGGCACGCCAGGCGAGAGGACCAGCACGCAGATGTCATTCCTTCCGGAGGCGCTAGATGTCGTCACGGATGCAGGCCTTCGCATGATCGGTCGAAACCTTGCGCAGCTCCGGCAGGCTCTCGGCGCAGGCCGGCAGGGCATGCGGGCAGCGGGTCCGGAAACGACAGCCCGAGGGCGGGTCAAGCGGGCTCGGGATCTCGCCCTGCAGGATGATGCGCTCGTGCCTGTGGCCGGGCCGCGGCGACGGGATCGCCGAGAGCAGCGCGCGCGTATAGGGGTGGCGCGGCCGGGCATAGACCTCGGCAGTCGGTCCGATCTCGACGATCCGCCCGAGATACATGATGGCGACGCGGCTCGCGAGATATTGCACCACGGCGAGATCATGGGCGACCAGGAGCATGGCGAGGCCGAGCCGGCTCTGCAGGTCCTCGATCAGGCTGAGCACCTGCGCCTGGATCGAGACGTCCAGCGCCGAGACCAGCTCGTCGGCGACAATGAAATCGGGATTGGTGGCGAGCGCGCGTGCAATGCCGATGCGCTGGCGCTGGCCGCCGGAGAACTCGTGCGGATAGCGCCGCGCGAAATCGGCGCGCAGGCCGACCAGCTCGAGCAGCTCGCGTACCCGCTCCTCGCGCTCGGTGCGGCTTGCGCCGATGCGGTGCACCTCCAGCGGCTCGGCGATGGCGTCGCCCACGCGCATGCGGGGATCGAGCGAGGCGAAAGGGTCCTGGAAGACGATCTGCATGCGCCGGCGCAGGCGGCGCAGCGTCTCTCCCTTCGCCGCCGTCACGTCGGTGCCGTCGAACAGCACCTGCCCGCCGCTCGGCTCGGTCAGGCGCAGCAAGGCCTGGCCGATGGTCGTCTTGCCCGACCCGGATTCGCCGACGAGGCCGAGCACCTCGCCGCGCGCGATCTCGAACGAGACCTGATCGACCGCGTGCACGACCGCCTTCGCCTTGCCGAACAGGCCGGATTCGAGCGGAAAACTCTTCGACAGCTTCGAAACGGAGAGCAATGCCGTGTCGCTCATGCCGGCACCTGCTCGCGAAGCCGCGCCAGCTCGCGCCAGCGCAGGCAGCGGACCGAGCGCCCCTGCTCGATGTCGAGTGGTGGCGGAGCGTCGTCGCAAAGGCCGGGTACGGCGTGGGGGCAGCGGGGGTGGAAGGCGCAGCCGGCGGGCGGGCGGCGCAGATCGGGCGGCTGCCCGTTGATCGGGCGCACCCGCTGCCTGGCTTCGCCCGGCGCGGTCAGGCGGGGCAGCGAGGCCAGGAGCCCGGCGGTGTAGGGATGGCGCGGATGGGTGAGGACGTCCGCGGTCGCGCCTTCCTCGACCACGCGCCCGGCATACATCACCACCGTGCGCGCCGCGAATTCGGCGACGACGCCGAGGTCATGCGTGACGAACAGCACCGACATCCCGAATTCCCGCTGCAGCCGGCGCAGCAGATCGAGTATCTGCGCCTGGATGGTGACGTCCAGCGCCGTGGTCGGTTCGTCGGCGATCAGCAGGCTCGGCCGGCAGGCAAGCGCGATCGCGATCATGACGCGCTGGCGCATGCCGCCGGACATCTCGTGCGGATAGGCGCTGAGCCGCCGTTCCGGATCTGAAATTCCGACCAGCTGCAGCAGTTCGCGCGCGCGCTCGCGGGCCGCCGCGCGGCTCAGGCCTTCATGCAGCCGCAGCCCTTCTGCGATCTGCTCGCCGACCTGTAGGACCGGGTTGAGCGAGGTCATCGGCTCCTGGAAGATCATCGCGATCTCCGAGCCGCGCACGCCGCGCGTGGCGCCAGGCGCGGCCAGGTCGATCACCGCGCCGTTGCGCCGGCGAAAGCCGATCGATCCGCCGATCCGGGCGTTGCCGGGCAGCAGGCCGAGCACGCTCAGGCTGGTGACCGACTTGCCTGAACCGGACTCCCCGACAATGGCCACGACCTCGCCGCGCCCGACGCTCAGGGAGACCTCGGACAGCGCATGGACCGGCCGGCGCCCGCTGAAGGTGACGGCAAGCCGGTCGATTTCGAGGATCGCGTCGGCCCGCATCACGCCTCAGAGTTTCTTGTACCGGCCATAGACTTCCTCCGCATCGTTCGCCGGGTCGGCGAATTCGGCTCGCGCCCGGGTTTCGGTCGCGGCGTGTTCCTCGGCCAGCCGCAGCACCTCGATGGCGCGCTCCTGCGGAATGACCAGCACACCGTCGATATCGCCGAACATGAAGTCGCCCGGCCGGACGGTCACGGTGGCGCTCATGCTGCCGCGCAATGTGATCGGGCTCTGCCAGCGGAAATAGCTCCAGCGGGCCACGGCCTCGACCGGGGAATGATAGCGCCGGAAACACGGGAAGTTCATCTTGAGGATCAACCCGCTGTCGCGGATGCCGCCGTCGATGACCGCGCCGACCACGCCCTTGGCGGCGCCGAGCACCGCGTTCATCTCGCCATAATGCGCGACCCGCGTGTCGAAGGCGCAGTCACGCACGTCGATGCAGGGATGGCGCATGTCGCCGAACATCTTGATCCGCCGCTCGCGCAGCCCCGGATCGCCGACGGGATCGGAAATGCCCTGCACGGTGAAGGCCGGGCCGGCGATGACCATGTCGTCGCGCAGTGGCCGCAGGTCGGTCGCCAGGGACTGATAGGGCAGGCCCATCTCGTCCATGATGTCGTAGACGAGGCCGGTATAGAGCCGCTTGTAGCGCTCGATCACGTCGAGCATGTCCGGTTCGCCCGGCAGCACGTTGAAGGTCATGAAATCTCTCGGGATTGGGCGTGGGTGAAAGGGCGCGTCGGGGCGGGTCAGGCTTTCGCCAGCCAGGATTCGGCGAGCTGCCAGGCGCCGCCGGAATCGAGCACGATGTTCTGCAGCTCCTTGCGCGCGACATGCCGCGCCTCGCGGAAGAACAGCCAGGAATAGTAGTCGTTCTTGTTGAGCGCGGTCTGGAGCTCCTTGTAGATCGCCTTGCGCTTGGCCTGCTCGGTCTCCTCGCGGCCCTGGTCGACCAGGCGGAAAACCTCTTCATCCTTGATGCCGGACCAGTTCTGGGAGGCGGTGCGGCCGAAGAACGGGCCGAAGACATGGTCCGGGTCGGCTCGCGGGACGTTGACGCGGCCGATGGCGAGCTCGTGCTGGAGGCCGAGCACCTTCGGTACCCAGGCCTGCCGCTCGAGGATCTCGATCTCGAGGTTGATCCGGTGCTGCTTGAGCTGGGCCTGGACGATCTGCGCCACCTGGGTGTCGGGATCGCGCTGGATGATCGAGACCTTGCAGGAAAAGCCGTTCGGCTGGCCGCCCTCCTTGAGCAGTGCCTGGACTTTCGCTGCATCGAGCTTCGGCGCGGCAACGCCGGCGTCGAAGGCCCAGTCCGTCGGCGGCACCCAGGTCGGCGTCACCGCACCGAAGCCGCGCGTGATGCCGCGCATCAGCACGTTGCGATCGATGCCATGGTTCACCGCGGCGCGCAGCGACGGGTTGGTGAAGACGCCCTTGGTGACGTTGAAGGTCATCCATTGCGCGATGCCGGGCGGCACCGAGACGAGCTTCAGCGCCGGATTGGCCTGCACCTCCTCGAAGTCGCGCGGCGTCACCCCGTCGACCAGGTGCACGCCGCCGGACTTGACCTCGACCATCTTGACCGCCGTCGTCGGAATGATGCGCAGGACGACGCTGTCGGCATAGGGCAGCTTCTTGCCGTCGGCGCCGTCACGCCAGTAGCGCTCGTTGCGGACCATGCGGATCTGGCTGCCGCCGACCCATTCGGCGAATTTGTAGGGTCCGGTTCCGACCGGCTGGCGGCCGAAATCCTGCCCCAGCTTCTTAAGGGCGGCCGGCGAGCACATCATCCCGGCCTCGACCGCGAGCGAGGCCAGCGCCGCGCCGGAAGGCTGTTTCAGCGATATCCGCACCGTCATCGGATCGACGGCCTCGGCGCCGGCGATATCGGCGAGGTCGGGCGTGCGCGGCGCGGTCGAGCCCGGCGCGATCACGCGGGAGATGTTGGCGACCACGGCCGCCGCATCGAAGGGCTCGCCATCATGGAACACGACGCCGGGGCGCAGCTTGAACAGGATCGACTTCTTGTCGGCGGACCATTCCCAGCTCGTCGCGAGCGACGGCTCCAGATTGCCCTGGACGTCGAATTTCAGCAGCCCCTCGAACATCTGGATCAGGGCGTATCGATCGGAGGTCGGAGCGTCGCCCATGATCGGGTCGAGGCTCTTCGGCTGCAGGTCCATCGAGGCGATGATGGTGCCGCCGCGCACCGGGGCGCCCTGCGCCAGGGCCGGGCCACCGGGAAGGGCGGCCGCGATGCCCAGGCCCGAGGCGCCGAGCAACAGGTTGCGACGTGAGAACATCGTCATGACAGCGTCTCCTCCTATGGGGCGCTCATTTGTCTTTTCGGCGCCTATGGCGGCTTACCTATCAGATGAGTTGTCAGATGAGCAACCCCTCTGGCTGCTGATTTTTTCAACGGCCAGGGCGGGCAGCATGAAGAATCGTGAAATATCCCGGTGCAAATTGGCCAATTTTTGCGTCAATTTTGACGATCTCAACCCGCCGCACTGCCGTGATACCGATCCTTGACGACCCAAAACTCATAAGATATCTGATGAGAATGGCTGAAGCATCACAGACAACGAGCGACAAGCAGCGGCTGACCGAGACGGTGACGCAATTCGTCATCGACCGGGTCGGTGAGCGGGTGTTCCGGCCCGGGGATTCGCTCCCGTCCGAGTCCGACCTCGCGCGTCAGCTGAATGTATCCAAGCCGGTGGTCCGCGAGGCGCTCGGGCGGCTCGCGGCGCTCGGCATCGTCCAGATCCAGCAGGGCAAGCCGACGACGATCCAGGGGCTTTCGGTTGCGCCGCTCGACCAGTTCCTGCGCCTGGCGGTACGCGCGACCGATAACGGCCTGCGCGAGGCGGTCGAGCTGCGCCGCGCCATCGAGGTCGAGGTCGCCGCCCTCGCGGCGGAGCGCGCCAGCCTCCTGCAGATCGAGCCGGTCGAGGCTGCCGTCGAGAAGATGCGGCAGAATGTCGACGGCAATTTCGAGCGCTGGCTCCAGGGTGATTTTGCCTTCCACGTCGCGCTTGCGCGCTGCTCGGGCAATTCGCTGCTGGAGCATCTCGTCAGCGCTCTCGCCGACACGATCAAGTTCACCCAGCGCGCGCTCGGCGTGCAGCGCGACCTGCGCGACCCGCTGGCGACGGTGGCGCGCCACCAGGCCATCGTCGATGCGCTGAAGGCGCATGATCCGGCCGCCGCCCGCATCGCGATGACGGTGCATTTCGCCGTCTCCGACGCGGTCATCAACGAGATCGCGCGCGATCGTCGCCGTCTCGAGCGGTTCTGACGCGATGCTGCGCTATGTCGTTCGGAAGCTCGCCCAGATGCTGCCCGTGGCCTTCTTCGTCACGGTGATCGTCTTCGCGCTGACCAATCTCCTGCCGGGCGATCCCACCGTGACCATCCTCGGCGAACAGGCCAGCGCCGAGCAGCGCGCCGCGGTGCGCGTCGAGTACGGGCTCGATCAGCCGGCGCCGCTGCGCTACCTCACCTGGATCGGCCGCGTCGCGCAGGGCGATTTCGGTCGTTCGCTGCGCACGCGCGAGCATGTCTCCGAGATGCTGAGCGCGCGCGTGCCGGTGACGCTGCAACTCAGCTTCCTGTCGATCCTGATCGCGGTGGCGATCGGCGTCCCGGCCGGCATCCTGGCGGCGCGTTTCCGCGGAACGGTGATCGACGTGGTCGCGAGCTTCGTCGCGATGTCCTCCGTCGCGGTTCCCTATTTCTGGATGGGCATCCTGCTCATCATGCTGTTCTCGCTGAAGCTCGGCTGGCTGCCGCCCTCCGGCCATGTCCGCTTCTTCGATGACCCGGCCCAGAACCTGCGGCTGATGATTCTGCCCTCGCTCACGATCGGCACGGCCTTCGCCGCGCTGGTGATGCGCCAGACCAGGGCTTCCATGCTGCAGGTTTTGTCGCTCGACTATATCCGCACGGCGCGCGCCAAGGGCCTGAACGAGATCGTCGTCGTGCTGAAGCACGCCTTGCGCAATGCGCTGATCCCGGTCGTGACGGTGATCGGCCTGCAGATCGGCGCGCTGCTTGGCGGGGCGGTCGTGACGGAGACGGTCTTCGCCTTGCCCGGCCTCGGGCGGATGCTCGTCGACGGCATCTTCCAGCGCGATTTCCCGGTGATCCAGGGGGCGATCCTGTTCATCGTCATCGCCGTCTTCACGGTCAACCTGCTGACGGATTTCATCTACCGGGTCTTCGATCCGCGGGTGAAGGTCTGACGCCATGAGCGCTGCCGAGATCGCCCGCGACATCGAGCCTGCGCCACGCTCGCCCGGCGCCATCTTCGTCCGGCGCGTCCTGACCTCCTGGCAGGGCCTGTTCGGGGTCGTGGTCTTGCTGGTGATCGTCACGCTCGGCTTGCTCGCGCCGTTGCTCGCGCCCTATTCGCCGATCGATATCGATCCCGACAATTTCATGGGTCCGCCGAGCCAGGCACACTGGTTCGGCACCGACGAGATCGGCCGGGACGTCCTGTCCCGGGTGCTCCACGGCGCCACCATCTCGCTGCAGGTGGTAGGCCTCGCGATCGGCCTCGCCTTGGTCGCGGGTTCCGTGCTCGGGCTGATCTCGGGCTGGCTCGGCGGCGCCTGGGATGCGCTGATCATGCGCGTGATGGATGCCTTCCTGGCGTTCCCCCTGCTCGTTCTGGCGCTCGCCATCGTCGCGGTACTGGGTCCCGACCTGATGAACGCGATGCTGGCGATCGCGATCACCAAGACGCCGGGTTTCGCCCGTCTGGTGCGCAGCGAGGTGCTGGCGCTGCGCCAGGTCGACTACATCAAGGCCTCGCGCGCCGCCGGGGCCGGCGATCTGCGCATCCTGGCCCGCCATGTCTGGCCCAATGTCTCCGGCAATGTCGTCGTCTACGGTTCGCTCTCCGCCTCGCAGGCCTTGATCACCGAGAGCGCACTCTCCTTCCTCGGCCTCGGCGTCCAGCCGCCGACGCCGAGCTGGGGCTACATGGTCGCCACCGGCATCCAGTTCTACCAGTCCTGGTGGATGAGCTTCTTTCCGGGCCTCGCCATCTTCCTCACGGTGCTGGCCTTCAACTTCCTCGGTGATGCCGTCCGCGACGCGCTCGATACGCGACTGGGCGGGCGGGATGAGTGAGCCCGCCGCAGCCGGGCCTGCCGTGCCCGGCCTGGTCCGGATCACCGGCTCAATGCTCGCCCCCAGTGGCGGAATCCATCTGTGAAGGATCGAGGCGCATGAAGATCGTCGACATGAAGGTGCGCTGCGTGGCGATACCGCTGAATGCGCAGCTTCGGCACAATACCGGCGTCCATCCCGGCTATTTCCTGCGCACCATTCTCGAGCTGCTCACCGACGAGGGCATTATCGGGCTGGGCGAGGTCGGCGGTGGCGACCAGCGCGGCGCCTTGATGAAGCTGAAGCCCCGGATCCTCGGCATGGACCCGTTCCATCTCGAGCTGATCAAGCTGAAGACGCTGCGGGCGATCTATTACCTCTCGAACGCGCGGCTTTACGCGGCGATCGAGATGGCCTGCCTCGACATCCAGGGCAAAGCGCTCGGCCGCCCGCTCTGCGACCTGATCGGCGGGCCGGTGCGCGATCGCATCCCGATGATCGCCTATCTGTTCTGGCGCTATGACCGGCCGGGCGGCGGCCATGACGAGCATCCGCAGGACATGGCCGATCTCTGCCAGGAATTGCATGAGACGCTCGGCGTCACCGCGATGAAGCTCAAGGCCGGCGTCTTCGCGCCCGAGATCGAGGCACGCGCCGTCGAGCTCTGCCGCGACCGGATGGGCCCTGATTTCGGCCTGCGGATCGACCCCAACGGCGTCTGGTCGGTGCCCACCGCGATCCGCATCGGCCATCGGCTCGAAGCCGTGGGCATGGAGTATTTCGAGGATCCCGCCTGGGGGCTCGAGGGCAACGCGGCCGTGCGCAAGGCGGTCCGCGTCCCGATCGCCACCAACATGTATCCGGCGAAGTTCGACGATCTCGGCCCGGCGATCAGGATGGGTGCCGTCGATATCGTGCTGACCGACATCCATTACTGGGAGGGTCCGCGCGGCGTGAAGGACCTGTCGGCCGTCTGCCGCACCTTCGGCCTCGGCGTCGCGATGCATTCGGGCGCCGAGTTCGGGATCGAGCTCGCGGCGATGCTGCACACCGCGGCGACCATTCCCGAGATGAGCTTCGCCGGCGACGCGCATTACCACTACCTCACCGACGACATCATCGAGGGCGGGCTGATGAAATACGAGGGTGGCGCCATCCGCGTGCCGACCGGGCCCGGCCTCGGCGTCGCGCTCGACGAGGACAAGATGCGCCATTACGGCGCGCTCTACGACGAGAAGGGCGACTATTACGCCCGCTTCCATCAGGACCCCTATCGGCCGGACTGGTATCCGGTCGTGGGCGGCCAGTGATCGCAAGGCAAGGGAGTGCCGCCATGACGAACCAGACGGCGAAGGCCGATACCGGCGCGCTGCAGCGCGAAGCCGCGATGATGAACCTCGAGCGCTTCATCGCCGAACGCGAGACGATGGAGCAGGTCGCGCTGTCGATCCCCGACGATGAGCTGCTGGCGCGATATGAGCGGCTCTATACCGGAGCGATCAGCGACGTGCTGCGCGAGCATTGCCTGACCGAGCAGACATTGCCCAATGCGCTGACGCCGCTGCGCCCGCAAAAGACCGTGGCCGGCTTCGCCTTCACGGTGAAGAGCGCGCCCAACACCAAGGTCACCGGCGAACTGACCTTCCGCACCGAAATGCTCGATGCGATGCATGCCGGCAGCTTCGTCGTCTGGGACACCTCCGGCGACATGGAGGCGACGGCCTGGGGCGGCGTCATGACCGCGACCGCGCTGGCCAAGGGCATTCGCGCAGCCGTCATCGATGGCGGCATTCGCGACACGCACCAGATCCTGGAGAAGGATTTTCCGCTCTATTATCGCTATCGCAGCCCCAATGGCTCGCTCGGGCGCTGCCTGATCTCGCATTACCAGACGCCGATCCGCATCGGCACGGCCTGGATCAGGCCGGGCGATGTCGTCATTGGCGATATCGACGGCGTCATCGTCGTGCCGCGCAAGCTCGCCGTCGAGGTGCTACTGCGCGCCGAGGAGATCCTGCGCAACGAGAAGCAGATCTTCACCTGGGTCGCCGATGGCGAAAGCGTCCAGTCGATCACCGAGAAGGGCGGCTATTTCTGAGCCGGCGGTGCAGCTTCGGCCAGCGGCCCGCCGCCGAGCCCATAGCTCTCTTCGAGCGAGGTCACGTTCGTGCTGAGCTCGAAGCGGGCGGATCGCTGCGAGAGGTGAGGGTTGTAGTAGGGGTCGTGCCCCACCGCGGCTGCCCATTTGGCGTTGAACTGCTGCAGGTCCGACGCCGCGGCCTCGGGGCGGCTGACGGATTCGTAGTGGTGCAGGCAGGCATAGGGCGTGAAGACGAAATGTCCGCCCGTATGCCGGTTCAGCTTCAGGCAGAAATCGATGTCGTTGTAATTGATGCGGAAGGCGGGATCGAAGCCGTCGACGGCCAGGAAATCGCTGCGCCTCACCATCATGCAGGCGCCCGTCACGGCGCTGTAGTCGCGCGGCACGATCGCCGAACAGACCTGCCCGATCTCCGATCTGTCATGCAGGTAATAGGGATGCGACGGGCCTTGCCCCAGCAGCAGCACGCCGACATGCTGGAGCCTCTGGTCGGGGAAGATCAGCTTGGCGCCGACGCCGGACACGCCGTCCTGCTGGCACCACATCAGCATTTCGCCGACCCAGTCCCCGGTGATGACGCTCATGTCGTCGTTGAGCAGGATGACATAGTCGCCCCGCGTCGCCTCGACGACGAGGTTCATCTTGTCGGACAGATTGAACGGCGCGCCCGCATAATGGACGATCCGGGCCCCGAGCTCGATGAGCTGCTGCGTCAGGCGAGGATCGAAATCGCCGTTATCGGCAATGACGATCTCGATATTGGGATAGCTCGTCCGGGCCCGGATCGAGCGGACGAGATCGAGCACGAACCAGCTTTCCGCGCCGGTCGCGCAGGTCTTGTAGCCGGCTGATGGAATCGCGATCGAGACCAGCGGCGCGCCGGCGATGTCGAAGCGCACCCGATGCGTTCCGCGAACCGGCCCATCTTCGACCTCGCCGGGGTAGCGCCCACGATCGAGGAAATCCTGCAGGGCGCGCCGGGCGGCTTCCTCTGCCTGCGGCTTGGCTCCGGGCCCGGATGCCGTCGACTGCCGCAGCGTGCGCCAGTGGTAGAGCACATCGGGAACATGGACGATGTTCGTCGTCTCCGCCGCGACGCGCAGCGCCAGATCGTAGTCCTGGGCGAAGTCGAACTCGGTGCGGAAGCCGCCGAGCCGCCGCACCAGGCTCGTGCGGTAGACGCCGAGATGGCAGGTATACATGCAGGACAGGAAATAGGCCGGCGACCAGTCCGGCTTGAAGAACGGGCCGGACCGTTGTTCGTCGACATCGATCTTGTCCTCGTCCGAATAGAGCCAGTCGGCGGCGGGCCGGCGGTTGATCGCTTCCGTGAAGGCATGCAGCGCGTGCGGCTCGAGCGCATCGTCATGGTCGATCAGCGCGATATAATCGCCACTCGCAGCGGCGAGGGCGGTGTTGCTCGCCGCAGCGATCCCCGTATTGCTGGGCAGGTAGCGGACCTTGATCCGCGTGTCGCGCGCCGCGAAGCGCTCGAGGACGGATCTCGTTTCTTCGCCGACGGAGCCGTTGTCGACGACGAGCAGCTCCCAGTCCGGATAGGTCTGGGCCAGGACCGATTCGAGCGCCTTGTCGAGGAAGGCCGGCGGCGAGTTATAGGTCGGCATGATCAGCGAGAAGCGCGGGCGCAGGGCGAATGCGCGCCCCTTCTCGACGAAGCGGGCGTGCCGTTCGGGCGTGATCTCGCGCGCTTCGACCCAGCGCTGGTAGAGGCACGGGTCGTTGCTATCCAGCCGGAACAGGCGGCGGCCGAGATGGCGGCCATCTCCTTTCGCGAGAAGCTTTGCGGCCTCGGTGAGCTTCGCGCGCAGCAGGCCGCGCCGGTGCAGATCGACGACCCGCGCCGTCGCGAGACCGAGCCGGGTCCTGACCCCGGAGAGCGACTCGATCTCGAAAGCGTGCAGCCTGAAGCGCCCCTGCCTCGGCACCGGGTCGAGGCGGAAGGCGCTCACCGGGCCCGGCAGCCCGATCACGAGATCGAGCTCGATTTCCGGGCCGAATGTCGCGACGCTGAAACTGTCCTGTTCGCGAAAGCCCTCGCCAAGGTCGTAATAGAGCCGCCAGAGCCCTTCGTTCTCCTGTCCGGCGTCGAGAAGCGTGGCGCGATAGCGCACGCGGATGAGGCTCGAGCGGCACCGCGCCGGCACATAGAAATGCGGATCGCTCCCATTCGCGCTCCAGATGCCCGCTTCGGAATCCCGCGTGAGGTCGCCGGCGGGATAAAGCGTCGTCGCGAGGCGCATCGGCCGCAGCGCGCGCCGCATCTGCTCGGCCAGGCGGGGCAGGCGCTGAAGCGCGGCAGGGGGGAGGGGGTTGCTCGCGGCCATGCCTGCGCTCCGTCTCGTGGTCTCGTCAAAGGGAATTGCTGCGCGGCGACATGGCTCGCGCTGCGCGGGACGATCCGGCCCGGTCATGGCCGGTGGTCTGGATAGGTCGCGTCGCGCTCGGACAGCAGGGGCGATGCGATCGGCCAGGCGATCGCGAAGGCCGGATCGTCCCAGCGGACGCCGCGCGCCAGCTCGGGCCGATAGGCGGCGCCCATCATGTAGAAGAGCTCGGTGTCGGGCGTGAGCGTCTGGAAGCCGTGGGCGCAGCCCTCCGGCACGAAGAGCGCGCGCCCGTTCTGCTCCGACAAGTCGAAGCCGAGCCATTCGCCATGGCTCGGCGAGCCGTGGCGGAGATCGAGGACGACGTCGAAGATCGCGCCGCGCGTGCAGCGGACGAGCTTCGCATCCGGATAAGGCGCGTCCTGGTAGTGGAGGCCGCGCAGCGTGCCGCGCTGCGGATTGAACGAGAGATTGCACTGCATCGGCTCGAAGGCGATGGCGTGCTGCGCGAAGACCTCCCGGCAATAGGTCCGGGCGAAATGGCCGCGCGTATCGGCATGCGCCGCCATCTCGACGACGTGCACACCCGGGATCCGGGTCGGGGTCACGATCACGGCACGACCTCGACGCTCGGGATCGGCAGCACGAACCGGCCGCCCCAGTCTCGGATGGCGGCCATTTGCGTCATGATCTCGTCCTTGAGATTCCAGGGTAGGATCAGGACGTAGTCGGGCTTGGCCTGCAGTAGGGCCTCGGGCGCCATCACCAGAATGCGCGTGCCGGGCAGCAGCCGGTTCTGCTTGTGCGGGCTGCGATCCACCGTGAAGTCGATGAGTTCCGGCCCGATGCCGCAGTAGTTGAGCAGCGTGTTGCCCTTGGCCGGCGCGCCATAGCCGGCGACCGTTCTGCCCTGCCGCTTCGCCTCGATCAGGAAGGCGAGCAGGGACAGTTTGGTGCGCACCACCCCGGCCGCGAAGCGCCTGTAGGTCGCGAGGTCGTCGAGGCCTATCGCGATCTCGTCCTCGCGCAGCGCGGCGACCGTGCCGAGCACCGCCAGGGCCTCGTTTTCGGCATGGCGCGCGAAGACGCGAAGCGAGCCGCCATGGGTCGGCAAATGCTCCACGTCGAAGACGGTCAGCCCATGCGCGGCGAGGACACGTTCGATCGCGAGGAACGAGAAATAAGAGAAGTGCTCGTGATAGATCGTGTCGAACTGGTTCTCCGCCATCATCCGCGCGAGATGCGGAAACTCGAGCGTCAGCACGCCTTGCGGCTTCAGCAGGATCTCGAACCCGGCGACGAAATCGTTGAGGTCCGGGACATGTGCGACGACATTGTTGGCGGCGATCAGGTCCGCCTGATGCCCGGCCGTGGCGAGGCGCCGCGCGGTTGCGCGGCCGAAGAAGCGGACCTCGGTCGGGATGCCCTTGCGGAGCGCCGCCTCGGCGACATTGGCCGCCGGCTCGACGCCGAGCACGGGCACGCCACGCGCCTTGAAGAATTGCAGCAGGTAACCGTCATTGCTCGCGACCTCGACGACCTTGCTGTCGGCGGTGAGGCCGAAGCGGCCGATCATCGCCGCCGCGTAGGCTTCGCTGTGCTTCAGCCAGCTTTCGGAGAAGCCGGAGAAATAGAGATAGTCGCCGAAGATGTGCTCGGCCGTCTCGACATCCCGGGTCTGCACCAGCTTGCAGGTCTCGCAGACATAGGCGTGCAGCGGGTAGAAGGCTTCCGGTTCGGCCATGTCGTCGGGCGAGACGAAGGAATTGGCCAGCGGCGACATGCCGAGATCGGCGAAGGTCACCGTCAGCGGCGCGCTGCAGAAACGGCATTTGCAGAGGCTCATCGGCGCAGCACTCCTTCGTAGCTTGCGATATCTCCCGCGATCAGGGCCGCTTCGTCCGCGCCCTCGGCCTGGCGGCGATACCAGTCGATCGTCAGGGTGAGGGCCGCGTCCAGGTCGAGGCGGGCGCGCCAGCCGAGGTGGTGGCGTGCCTTGGAGGCATCGACGGCGAGCCGCCCGGCCTCATGCGGCTGGTTGGCTTCGTCCCGGCGCCAATGCGCGCCGTCGCCCCACAGCTTGGTGATCTGGTCGAGCACGGCCGAGACGGGCTGGTCGTCGCCGGCATCGGGGCCGAAATTCCAGGCCTCCGCGAAAGCGTCCCCTTCGGTCCAGAGCCGCTCTGCCAGCAGGAGATAGCCGCAGAGCGCCTCGAGCACGTGCTGCCAGGGCCGCGTCGCCGCGGGGTTGCGGATGATGACCGGCTCGCGCTTGCCGAAGGCCCGGATGCAGTCGGGGATCAGGCGCCCGGGCGCCCAGTCGCCGCCGCCGATGACATTGCCGGCGCGCGCTGTCGCGATAGCGGGACCGGTTCCGTTGTCCTGCGCGAAGGACCGGCGCCATGACGCGGTCAGCAGTTCGGCGCAGGCCTTGCTCGCGCTATAGGGGTCGTGGCCGCCGAGCGTGTCGATCTCGCGATAGGGCCAGTTCCATTCCCTGTTCTCGTAGCATTTGTCCGAGGTGACGATCACGGCGGCGCGCACCGAGGGCTGGGCCCGGATCGCTGCGAGGACGTTCAGCGTCCCCATGACATTCGTCTCGAAGGTCGCGTGCGGTTCCAGATAGGAGCGCCGCACCAGGGCCTGCGCCGCCAGATGCAGGACGATGTCGGGAGCGAGCGCATGGATCGCGATCGCCGTCGCCTTGGCGTCGCGGATGTCGCAGGCGACGCTCTCCGTGATCCCGTCGAGGAAGCCCCGGCCGGCCGGTGCCGGCTCGTCATGCGCAGCGAGCGACAGGCCGAGCGGCACCGCGCCGAGGCGGGCGAGCCAGAGGCTGAGCCAGGCGCCCTTGAAGCCGGTATGGCCGGTGACGAGGACGCGCTTGCCCCGCCAGAAGGTGCGATCGGGGTTCACCATACCCGCCACGGCGCCTTCCCCGCGCTCCACAGGGCCTCGAGCTGGCGCTTGTCGCGCAGCGTGTCCATCGGCTGCCAGAAGCCGGCATGGGGATAGGCCATCAGCTCGCCGTCGCGGGCCAGGCCCTCCATCGGCTCGCCTTCCCAGACGCTCTCGTCGCCCTCGATATAGTCGAGGGCTTTCGGCGACAGCACGAAGAAGCCGCCATTGATGAAGCCGGAATCGCTGGCCGCCTTCTCGCGGAAGCCGGCGACGCCGTTGCCGTCGAGGTCGAGGACGCCAAAGCGCCCGGGCGGACGGACTGCCGTCACCGTCGCGGCGCGGCCATGGCTTTCGTGGAAGGCGATCAGGCGGTCGATCGCGATATCCGCGACGCCGTCGCCATAGGTCAGGCAGAAGGGCTCGTCGTCGAGATAGGACCGCACGCGCCTGACGCGCCCGCCGGTCATGGTCTCCAACCCGGTCTCGACCAGGGTCACCTTCCAAGGCTCGGCGCGGCCGGCATGGATCGTCGTCGCGTCGCTGGCGAAGTCGAAGGTGACGTCGGACGAGTGCAGGCGATAGTTGCTGAAGTACTCTTTGACGCTATAGCCTTTGTAGCCAAGGCAAATGATGAAGTCGTTGATGCCGTAGCGCGAATACAGCTTCATGATGTGCCAGATGATCGGCCGGCCGCCGATCTCGATCATTGGCTTGGGTCGGCTTTCCGACTCTTCCAGGATCCGGGTGCCGAGCCCGCCGGCCAGGATCACCGCCTTCTTTACGTCTGCCATCGATCTCTCTGCTTGGGAGCTGCCCGGCCGGATGACGCTCGCATCGGCCAAGTGGGAAATAATCACACGTCAAACTTGACGTGGGTAATATTCCCACATATAGCCCCTGTCAAGCGCTGACCGGAGCTGGTCGGCGACGGGCCGGCCCGCGCGGGGTTCGGCCTCGCAAGGAGAAGAACGTGTCCGCCTTCCCCCTTCTCGTTCACGATGCAGGTGAGCGCCGCCGCGCGCTCTATGGCAGCGCGGCGCGGGATTTTGTTCAGGGCGTCCGCCTCGCGGAGCTATGGCTCACGCTGGGCTGGTTCGACATCCGGCAGCGCTACAGCCGCTCGGTGATGGGCCCGCTCTGGGTGGTGCTCAGCCTCGCCATCTTCGTCGCCGGGCTCGGTGTCACCTATGCCGCGCTCTTCCGCGTGCCGGTGGCGACCTATCTGCCCTATGTCACGGTCGGCATGGTCGTCTGGACCATGCTGTCCGGCCTGATGATCGAGGGCTGCGCGACCTTCACCGGCGCCACCGCCGCGATCAAGCAGATGCCTGCCCCGGCCAGCGTGCATGTCATGCGCGTCGTCTGGCGCAGCCTGATCATCTTCCTGCACAACGCCCTCGTCGTCGCGGTCGTGCTCGTCGTCTTCGGCGTCAATCCCGGCCTGCACGGGCTGCTGGCTTTGCCCGGGCTGGCGGTCGTGCTGCTGAACGGCGTCGGCTTCTGCGTCACGCTCGGCCTGCTGAGCGCCCGCTTTCGCGACGTCATCCCGCTGATCGCCAATGTCGTGCAGATGCTGCTCTTCGTGACGCCGGTGCTCTGGCGCGCGAGCGATCTCGGCGAGCGCGGCGTCATCGCGACGCTCAACCCGTTCTTCCACCTGATCGAGCTCGTCCGGGCGCCGCTGCTCGGGCTTCCGGTCAGCGCCGCGACATGGGGCTGGGCGCTGGGCTTCACCGCGCTCAACCTCGCGCTCGCCTTCGCACTCTATGCACGTCTGCGCTGGCGCGTGCCCTACTGGCTTTGAGCGGTGCGGCCGTGAGCTCGATCCGTCTCGACCGCATCAGCGTGCAGTTTCCGCTCTATGGCGGCTCGGCGCGCTCCCTGCGCAACCGCCTCGTCAGCGGCGCCACCGGCGGCCGCATCGGCTCCGACGATAGGGCGCGGACCTGCGTGCAGGCCCTGTCGCAGCTCAGCGTCGCGATCGCGCATGGCGAACGCGTCGCGCTCGTGGGCCATAATGGCGCGGGCAAGACGACGCTGCTGCGCGTGCTCGCCGGCATCTACACCCCGCAAGCCGGCCGCGTCGTCGTCCAGGGCAGGCTCGCGCCGCTCTTCGACATCGGCCTCGGCATGGATGGCGAGGCCACCGGCTACGAGAATATCAGGCTGCGCGGCCTCTATCTCGGCCTGTCGCGCCGCGAGGTCGAGAGCCGCATCGACGAGATCGCTGATTTCACCGAGCTCGGCGGCTTTCTCGACATGCCGATCCGCACCTATTCGGCCGGCATGCAGGCGCGGCTGTCCTTCGCGATCTGCACCAGCGTCGATCCCGACATCCTGCTGCTCGACGAGGGCATCGGCGCCGGCGACGAGGCCTTCATGGCGAAGGCCGACGCGCGGCTGAGCCGCTTCGTCGCGCGCGCCGGCATTCTCGTCCTCGCCTCCCATAGCGGCGGGCTCCTCTCCCGCCTCTGCACCAGGGCGCTGCGCCTCGACCAGGGACGGCTCGTCGATGACGGGCCGCTCGACGCGGTGCTGCGCCGCTACCAGCAACTAACCGACAGAGAGACCCTCTCATGCCCATGACAGCTGCCCCCCCGCGTGCCCGCTCGGCCGCGGGCATCGTGATCTATCAGCCCGATTTCGACGCGCTGGCCCGGCTCGTAGCCTCGGTCGCGCCCGATAGTCTCGTGATCGGAATTTTCGCCAATTCGCCGGTCGCGCCGGAGCAGCAGCGGCGCCTGCAGGCCGCGGCTGGCGAGGCCGAGCTCGTCGTGCTGCGGCCGGGTCTCAATCGCGGCCTCGGCGCGGCCTATAACGCCCTGCACGCCATGGCGCGCGATCATGAGGCCGAGTTCCTGCTGCTGCTCGACCAGGACAGCGAGCCGGGCAAGGGCATGATTCCGCAGCTCGTCGCCGTCCACCGGAGCCTGGCAGCGGCCGGAGAGCGCGCGGCCGTCGTCGGTCCGAGGCCAGTGGACCTGACCGGCCGGCCGATGAGGATCGCCAGCGATGGCGGCAAGGTGGGCTCGCATGCTCCCGCGGCAGCCCAGCAGGTCGGCTTCGTGATCTCGTCCGGCTCGCTGCTGCGGGTCGATGCGCTCGGCGCGATCGGCGATTTCCGGGCGGACTACTTCATCGACGCGATCGACATCGAGTGGTGCATGCGGGCGATCGCGCGCGGCTTCTCGATCTGGGTCGCGCCGGATGTCCTGATGCCGCATTGCCTGGGGCGCGGAATCATCCGCTTGCCGTTCGGCCTGCTCCTGACGGACCAGCCGCCGCGCCGGCTTTACACCTATATCCGCAACCAGCTCTCGATGCTGCGGCTCGCTCATGTGCCGCGCAGCCACAAGCTCAAGCTCGTGCTGTCGCTGCCGCTGCGTTTCGGCGTCTACCTTGCCCAGAACCGGTTCTCGCGCGAGTGCCGGGCCGCCCTCGTCAATGGCGTGCTGGACGGGCTGCGCAATCGGCTCGGACCGCCGGACCGGGCATTGGTGTCGCCCTTCCGCACCTTCTCGCCGCGGCGCGCCATGGCCGACAGCAGCCGGGCGCTCGCCTGGGGCGACATCGACGAGCGGGGCCGGCCATGAGCGGCGTCCTGGCTGGTGGCGCGGCGGTGGACGCCTCGCAAAGCATCCTCGTCATCGGCCGAGCCGGCCAGCTCGCGAGCGCGCTGGTTGCGGCGGGTGGCGGCACGGTCGTCACCGTCGGCCGCCCCGGGTTCGATCTGACCGAGCCCGACGCGGCGCAATGGCTGCTCGATCAGTTGCGGCCGGCCGCGGTCATCAACGCCGCCGCCTATACGGCGGTCGATGCGGCTGAAAGCGATCGGGAGCCCGCCTTCGCGCTCAACCGGGACGGTCCCGCCCGGCTCGCCGCGGCTTGCGCCCGCTGCGCCGTTCCGCTGATCCACGTCTCGACGGACGCGGTGTTCGACGGACGCAAGGCGACGCCTTACACGGAGGCGGATCTGCCCGCGCCCCTTGGCGTCTATGGCGCGTCCAAGCTCGCCGGCGAATATGCCGTGCTCGAGGCGCTGCCTTCCGCGCTCGTCGTGCGCACCTCCTGGGTCTTCGGACCCACGGGCAATCATTTCGTCGCCAAGCTGCTGGGCTGGGCAAGCCGGCAAGCGGCTCTGACTATTGCCGGCGACCAGCGCGGTCGGCCGACCTACGCGCCGGGCCTCGCCGTCGCGCTGCTCGGGCTCGCCCGCCGCATGGCTGCGGGCGGTCCGAACGCTCCGCAGGGCCTGCTGCATCTCGCCGGCGCCAGCGTGCTGACGCGGGCCGAACAGGCGCGGGCCGTCCTCCAGGCTTCGGCCATGCGCGGCGGCGCCTGGGCATCGGTCACGCCGGTCGCCACCGTCGACCGGCCGGGCCAGGCGCGCCGGCCTCTCAACGCCGTGCTCGATTGCTCGCTTGCCGCCGCCCGGCACGGCATCACGCTCGGCTCGTTCGATCGGGATATCGGGGCGACGCTCGATCGGCTGATCGGCCCATGCCTGACGGCGCCCGATGCGGCGTTGCCTTTGAGGAACAGCGCATGAAGGGCATCGTCCTCGCCGGCGGCTCCGGCTCGCGGCTTCATCCCGCGACGCTCGCCATGAACAAGCAGCTTCTGCCGGTCTACGACAAGCCGATGATCTACTACCCCGTCTCGGTCCTGATGCTGGCGGGGATACGCGACATCCTGATCATCTCGACGCCGGATCATCTCGACGACTATGTCCGGCTGCTCGGTTCCGGCGCGCAGTTCGGCGTGGATTTCAGCTATGCCGTCCAGGAGCGGCCGGAGGGGCTGGCGCAGGCCTTCGTCATCGGCCGCGATTTCGTCGGCAGCGACGACGTCGCCCTCATCCTCGGCGACAATATCTTCTTCGGCGCCGGCCTCGTCAGCCTGCTGGACAGGGCGAGCGCGCGCAGGCGGGGCGCCACCATCTTCGCCTATGCCGTCGAGGATGCGGAGCGCTACGGCGTCGTCTCGCTGACCGGGGAGGGCAAGCCGCTGCGCATCGTCGAGAAGCCGCAGGCGCCGCAATCGCCCTGGGCCGTGACCGGGCTCTATTTCTACGACAACCGGGTTCTCGACATCGCCGCGGCGGTGAAGCCCTCGGCGCGGGGCGAGCTTGAGATCACCGACGTCAACAACGCCTATCTCGCGCTCAGCGAACTCCATGTCGAATGCATGTCGCGCGGCTATACCTGGCTCGACACCGGTACCCATGACAGCCTGCTGGAGGCGGGCGAATTCGTCCGCACCATCCAGAAGCGTCAGGGGCAACTCGTCGCCAGCCCCGAGGAGATCGCCTTCGCCAAGGGCTTCATTTCGCGCGACCAGTTGCACGAGCGCGGGGCGGAGCTGGCGAAAACCGCCTATGGCCGTTCCTTGCTGGCACTCGCCGCCGAGGCGCGGTGAAATCCGGGTTGAAACCGGTCGCGTCAGCGACCGGGTCCGCCACCACCGCCACCACCGCCACCGGGGCCGCCACCGCCTCCGCCGCCCGGTCCTCCGCCACCCGGTCCTCCGCCGCCGGGCCCTCCGCCCGGGCCTCCACCGGGACCGCCGCCAGGCCCGCCGGGGCCGCCCGCTGGCCCGCCGCCCAGGCCTCCCGGGCCACCGGCCGGTCCGCCCAGCCCGCCGCCAGGTCCGCCCGGCGCGCCGCCTGGGCCTCCGCCAGGTCCGCCACCTGAGCCCCCTCCGCCTCCGCCTTCGCCGCCCGCGTTGCTGAGGCGGATCGACTCGAGCGTGAGCTGGCCATCGGTCTCGACCCGCGCATCGAGCACGGCGCGGATCTCCTGCCCGAAGGCCAGGAGGGAGGCGAAACCCGTATTGCGGACGGTGAGGCCGGAGCCGAGGCGCAGGACCGCGCCTTCGGAGCGGGCATAGGTTTCGAGCGACAGTTGATCGACCGTGCCCGCGTCGGCTGGTGGCCCGTCCACGATCATTCGGGATGTCGAGAAACCGCCCCGCGCCAGGCGCCCAGTGGCGATCACCCGCTGCCCGAGCAGGCTCTCCTCCGCATTCAGCATTTTGAGATTGCTGATCCAGAAGCCGTCCTCGTCACGCTCCAGCAGCCCGGCGATGCGCGCCGGACCGCGGGAGCGGCGCTCGATCAGGTTGGCGACGATGACGCCATCGGTCCGGCGCAGGCCACTGACGGCGACATGGACGCCCTTGCGCCACCAGCCGGCCCGCTTCACCGCGTCGATCGCGACCGTCTGCCCCATGACATTCAGCGAATCGTCCGCGATCGCGAGGATCGGGCCGACGACCTCGCTCTCGACCTCGATCGAGGTCGTCGTCAGCGACGTAGCTCCCGGCCGGGCGACGACGCGCACGACATGGCCGATCCTGAGATGCCGGCTGCTGCTGGCCTGGCCGTCGATCCGGACCGGCACGCCGGCCGGATAGGCGATGCGGGCATCGTTGACGATGATGCTGCCGAAGCGCTGGATCGTGCCGATGAAGCCGGTGCCGCCGATGCCGCGATCGCCGCTGGCGGTCTCAGGCGCATAGCCCGTCCCGCCGATGCCGCGGTCGCGCGGGCTCGACGGCGCCGCGATCGCCGGTAGCGGCAGAGCCGCGGTCGCGCCGAGCAGGCCGAGCAGCCGTCGGCGCGTGAAGGATGGCGAACGGGTCACGAGCCGGTATCCTCCGCCCGCTCGCTCCGGTCCATCGTCTCGCGATAGACATAGACGCCGAAATTGCAGCGATGGTCGCCGCCTTCGTCGGTCTCGCAGGCGGCGTGAGCCTCGCGATTGGCCTGCTGCAGTGCCGCCAGGGCGAGTTCGCGCGCCCGTGCCTCGAGCCGCTTCGCCAGATCCGCCGAGAGCCCGTCATAATGCACGGCCCGCTCGATGAAGGCGGGGGACGGCGCCAGCACGTTGGAAACCGCTGCGGCGATGTGATCGTGCAGGTTGCGCCCGAAATAGTACAACTTGCCGTCGTCCTCGCCCTGCGGAATGAAAGCGGCTTCCGCCAGCACCACCCTGTCATCTTCGTCAATTGTGACAAGATGGCGGTCGAGCCATTCGTCGAGCACGGAGCGCGGCCTGACGTCCCGCGTCACCGAGGCGACCAGCGTCTCGAAGGAGGCGCCCGGTCCGCCCGAGGCCCGCGGCAGGGCGAGGGGCTGGCCCTGCGCATCGCTGAACTGCGGCGAGGCCAGCCAGCGCGCGATGATGGCGCTGGTGCGCGAGACCGAAGCCGGCACCTCGTTCACTGGCGCGCCCGCGCCGCGCAGGCGGCTGACCTCCTTGCGATGGATGCCGGTCAGGAGGCTGACGCGGCTGTCCGTCTGCTCCTTTCCGGCCAGTGCGAAGTCATGCTCGGCGACGTTCACATAAAGCTCGCGCAACAGCTGGCAGAGCGCCGGAAAGGTCATTCCGCCGCGAATGCACAGCCGCACGAGCGGGCGCAGCAGGCGCGCGAGCGGCGGGGAGAGCTGCTCGGCGTCGGGGCCGGGAGATGGGGTCGCCGTCATGGCCGCAATCTAGCCGCAATCGGCGTGGGATACAATCCCACGATCTTTCGGCGACTAACTCGGCGGCTGTGAAAGCGGGTCTAGACGATCTCGGAAACCAGCTTGGCGATCAGGCTGTTGGACAGGATCACCGGCAGTCCCGCGGCCTTCGAGGCCTGCTGCCGATGGCTCTCGACGAAGCCCATGCAGTCCAGCAGCAGGATCTGCGCCCCGCGTTGCGCGAGGTCGCGCGCGGCTTCCGCCAGGGTCGGGCCCGGCCCGCCATAGGGGGAGGCGGCGGCGTAGAGCGGTTCGTGACGCAGCGCGGCCCATTTTCCGGCTTCGCTGTCGATCTGCTCGGGCAGCGGCACGACGATGCCGAGCCGAGCATCCTGCGTCAGGGCGGCGACCGTTCCGGGGAGAACGCGGTCAGGTTCGACGAGCCGCGCCTTGTCGCAGGCGAGCGTCTCGAAATGCCCGGTGCAGAGCATCAGGATCGTGCTGCAGCCCTCGGCTTCGAGCATCGCGAGCTTTTTCCGCGCAGCGGCTTCCGTGCGGCTGCGGTCGATGATCACCGAGCTTCCGTCGAGCAGCTTGGTGATCAGGACCGCCTGTCCCGGCCGGGGCGCGAAATCGCGGGCGATCTCGTCCGGGGTCAGGCCGTCGAGCACGCCGGCATGCCGGCGCGGCAGATCGGCGCCGATCACGGCGTCGAGGATCGGCGTGATATCGGCGCGCGGCGCCTGGCCGATGGTCAGCGTCCCGAACTTGGACATCGCGATCTCCCGTCGAAATACTGGCTGTGCCGGAGAAACATCCCCGGCACGGCGATGCAGGCGCTCAGCGCCTGAAACCCTTGATCACCGAATCGAAGAAGCTGAAGATCGCGTCGCCGGCGATGGCGCCGGCGGCGAAGACCTCCATGTCGCCTTCGCCCTCACTGCCGCGCAGCCGCTCCCAGACCAGCCGGCAGGCGATGCCGGCCAGGACGGCCCAGCCCGCCATCGGGAAGTTGATCAGGAGGCCGGTGGCGAAGAGCACGCCGATCTGGCGCTTCGGCCCGCCGACGAACTGCAGGATCGCGCCGGGAATGGCCCAGACGAACAGCGACCAGGCGACGCCGGGCGCGACGCCGGCGCGGATCGTCGCGGCATAGACCCTGTCGACCGGCGCCACCAGATTCTGCGCGAAATAGCTCTGGTAGGAGACCAGCACGACGAGGCCGGCGATCACGAAGGCGAACATCGCGGCATAAAGCTGCTGCTTGCGCCCCTCGCGCTCGAAGGCGGGATCGACGCCGTTGCCGCGCAGGATATAGCCCGCCTTCAGGTCGTAGCCCATATCGGCGAAGGCGGGTCCGGTCGCCGCCGAGAAGCCGACGAGCAGCGCCAGGGCCGGCATCGGGAAGCCGATCAGCATGCCGATGATCAGCGTGATCAGCGCCACCGCGAAGGCCGGGAACCAGCCCGAATGCATCGCCGCGAGGCCGACGATCAGCTCGTGGACATAGGCTGCGAAGGCGGCATAGAGCACGAACAGGATCAGCATGCCGATCGACATGTCCGTCATCAGCCCGCCGACCAGCGCGATGAAGACCGCGATCGCGAGATAGCCGATCGTGCCGAGCCCGAGCGCGCGCTTCACCGCCGCGTCCGACGTGCCGGCGCTCTTCTCCGCCTCCTTGGCAGCTTCATTGCGCTGCATCAGGAGCTGCGCCACCTGGAACAGCGCCACGAGGCCGGCGCCGATCATGAAGCCGTGCGGGATATAGGCGGCCATCAGGTCGCCCTTGGGGATGATCGTGGCGAAGGTCGCGTTGTCGAAGATCGGCCCGGAATAGCCGCGCAGCAACAGGCCGACGCCGAACATCGACAGCGCCCAGATATTGCCGATGAAGGCGACGCCGAAGGCCGACATCGGGATCTTGAAGAAGGCGCCGACGATGCCGGCGACGAAGCCGATGCCCATCAGCACGGCCTTGCGGCCGCCCTCGTCGCCGGCCTTGATCGCCTCCGCCGCCGCGACGCCCGGAGGCCAGGCCCCGGTCGCCGGGAAGACGCGCGAATCGAACATCCGGTAGAGCAGATAGGCGTCGAGCAGCATCGCCATGAAGGCGCCGGCGAACATCGGCAGCACGAGGTCGGGCCGCCCGAGCAGGAAGGGAATGCCGATCGGCAGGAGCAGGCTGTTGGCCGCGCCGAAGGTGGCGGACGAGATCGCGCTCTGCGCCAGGTTCTGCACATGGATCGAGCGGTAACGGAGGAAGATCCCGATCGGCACGCGGGCCAGCGCCATCGCCGCCATGGCGCCGATCAGCGAGGTATTGGCCGTCACGCCGAGCGAGACGAGCAGTTGCATGCCGATGATCGAGCCGAAGACGCAGAGCAGCGCGATCAGCGCCAATGTCGCCGGCTCGAACAGGCTCGGGTGCCGCTGCGGCCCCGCCTCCGATGGTTCGCTCATCTGACTTCCCCTCTTATGGCCCCTTGGGCGGTTTGCCGCGCTAGAGCCGGATCCGATCAGGTTGGATCAACCTGATCGGCGCGTGCTCTACGCGGATTCCTCAAGCAACAAGAATGCCGGCCTTGGCCTCGCCGACATCGTGCTTGGCCTGGCTGCCCTGCATGCCGTAGTCGCGCCTGGCCGCCTCGGGCGAGACGAGGCCGAGCGCGACGTCGCGGGCCACGGCCTCGCGCGAGCGTTCCGCCGCCGGGCCATAGCCGGCGCCGCCGGCCAGCACGAGCTCGACGATCTCATGGGGATGAGTGACCTGGACGAGGTCGCCGGTGCCGACATCCCTGATGACATGGCCCTGGTCGTCGAGGACGCGGCCCGAGGCGCTGCCGCCGGCCTTGCCGCCGAACAGGCCGGGGATCGGGTTGTTGACGCCCTCGGGATAGAGCGAGACCAGCGTCGGCAGCCCGTCATCGGCGAGCTTGCGCAGCTTGACGCGCTGGCCGAGGCCGCCGCGATACTGTCCGGCGCCGCCCGAATCCTTGAGATAGGCCTTCTCGACCACGAGGACCGGAACGCGTGCCTCGAAAGTCTCGATCGAGGTGTTGGCCGCCGAGGTCGGATAGAGCAGGCCCGACTTGCCGTCGCCATGCGCCGAGCCGCCCTGGCCGCCGCCGGTGAAGAGCATGTCGGAATAGGTGTCGCCGGCACGGTCGCGGCCGTAGACGCTCGCCGCTACGGGCAGCCCGGTGAAGGCCTGCACCTGCTTCGGGGCGGCCTGCGACAGCGCGCGGAAGATGTTCGGCGCGATGTACCAGCCCGTCCGGGTCCGCAGGTTGACCGCGAGCGGCTTGTCGCAGTTCAGGATCGAGCCTTCGGGCGCGTCGATCGAGAAGGCGCGGTAGCAGCCGGCATTGCCGCGGACATTCGGCGTCAGCATGCATTTCAGCGGATAGGTCGCATGCGCCGTGGTGTAGTTCAGCGTACAGTTCAGCCCGCCTTGCGCCAGCTGCGGCGGCGCGCCGGCGAAGTCGAGATGGATCGTGTCGCCCTTCACTGTCAGCGCCAGCGGATAGGTCATCGGCGTGCCGAGCGGATTGTTCGAGACCGTGCCCTGATAGGTGCCGTCGGGCAGCGCACGAATAGCCTCGCGCATCGCCTTCTCGGAGCGGTTCTGCACCACGGTGGCGAGCGCGCGCAGGTCCTGCATGCCGTAATCGGCCAGGAAGGATTGCAGCCGCTCGGCGCCGATCGCATTGGCCGCGACGAAGGAATGCAGGTCGCCGAGCACCTGCTCGGAATTGCGGACGTTCTCAGCCAGCAGGCGCACCAGCGTCTCGTTGATCCGGCCGTCCTCGTAGAGCTTCATCGGCGGGATCTGGAAACCTTCCTCGTAGATCTCGCGCGCCCGCAGGCTGTCCTTGGTGCCGCCGATATCGGAGACATGGCCGACCGTGCCCATCAGCCCGACGACCCGGTCGCCGAGGAAGACCGGGGTGACGATGGCGATGTCGAAGAGATGGCCGGCGCAGAGCCAGGGATCGTTGGTGATCAGCACGTCGCCGGGCTTCAGCGTCTGCGCCGGGTAGCGCTCCAGCAGCGCCTTCACGGCGCGCGGCAGCGTCAGGTTGAAGACGGGCATGGCGCGCGGCGAATGCGCCAGCGTCTCGCCTTCGGGGTCGAGCAATTCGCAGGCGAAATCCTGCGCTTCCGAGATCACCAGCGAGAAGGCGGTGCGGCAGACGGTCAGCCACATCTCCTCGACGACGTTGATCATGCGGCTCCACATGATCTCGAGCGAGATCGGATCGGCCTCGATGCGGCGCGCGGCCTCGGTGACCGGCATGTCGGCGCTGATCGTGGTCTCGGCTGCGCTCGCCTGGCCGACGCTGATGAGCAGGTTCAGCACCTCGTCGATCGCCACGCTGTCGCCGGGCGGGACGATGGTGGTCGCCTCGCGCTCCTCGATGATCGCCGGGCCCTTGATGCTGTCGCCCGGCCGCAGCGCGTAGCGGTCATAGACGGTGGCCTCGCTCCAGCCTCCCTCGAACCAGGCGCGGCGCGTGCCCTTGATCTTGTCGCTCGCCTCGCCGCCGCCGGTGGCGCCGGACAGCGACAGGGTCGGCGCCGGGCCGGCGCAGCGGACCCGGAAATTGATCGCCTCCAGCCGCGCGCCCTCATAGACCGAGGTGTAGCGGGCCGAATAGGCGGCGGTGAAGGCGGCGCGGATCGCCTCCAGGCTCGACGCGTCGATCGTGCCGGAGGGCAGCGTCACGGCGATGTCGTGCATCTGGCCGACGAGGCGCATGTCGGCCGAGCGCTCGACCGTGATCTCGTCCGGCGTCACGCCGGCCTCGGTGAGGTGCTTGCGGCCTTCCGCCTCCAGCTCCCCGAGCACGGCGTTGACGCCCGCGGCATCGAAGCCCTCCGAGAATTCGACCGGCAGCGAGCGCACCATGTCGAAGGAGAGCGGCGCGGCCAGGAAACCGAGCGCCGAGGCGGCGCCCGACGCCGGCGGGATGATGACCTGGGTCACGCCGAGCACGCGCGCGACGTCGACCGCATGGGCCGGGCCGGCACCGCCGAAGCCGACCATGGCGTAGTGCCGCGGATCCTTGCCCTTCTCGACGAGATGGACGCGGGCGGCCGCGCCCATGCTCTCGGTCACGACCTTGTGGATGCCCCAGGCAGCTTCTTCGACCGAGAGGCCGAGCGGCTCGGCGATGGTCGCGACCGCCTTGCGGGCGGCGTCGGCATCGAGCGCCATGCGCCCGCCGAGGAAGAAGCCCGGGTCGTAATAGCCGAGCACGAGATTGGCGTCGGTGACGGTCGGCTTCGTGCCGCCCATGGCGTAGCAGGCCGGGCCGGGATCGGAGCCGGCCGAATGCGGGCCGACCTTGAGCAGGCCGACCTCGTCGATCGCGGCGATCGAGCCGCCGCCGGCGCCGATCTCGATCATGTCGATGACCGGGGCCTTGATCGGCAGGCCCGAACCCTTCGAGAAGCGGTTGACGCGTCCGGCTTCCAGCATCGGTGCGATCTCGGCGCGGCCGTCCTCGATCATGCAGGCCTTGGCGGTGGTGCCGCCCATGTCGAAGGAGATCACGTCCTTGTGGCCGGCGAGCTCGCCGAACAGGGCGGTCGCCAGGCCGCCGCCGGCAGGGCCGCTTTCGAGCAGGCGGATCGGGAAGGTGCGCGCCGTTTCGGGCGAGACCAGGCCACCGGCCGAATGCATCAGCCTGAGCGCGCCATGGAAGGAGCGGGCCGAGAGCTCGTGCTCCAGCCGCTCGAGATAGCGCCGCATCAAGGGCTGGACATAGGCGTTCGCGGCGGTGGTGACGAAGCGCTGATACTCCCAGATCTCGGCGACGACATCGCTCGACAGCGAGACGGTGAGATCGGGGAAGGCCTCGCGCACGATCCGGCCGGCTTCGCGCTCATGCGCCGGGTTGCGGTAGCTGTTCAGGAAGCAGATCGCGACGGCCTCGCAGCCCGCGGCGGCAAGCTCGCCGGCAGCGCTGCGGACGGCGGCCGCATCGAGCGCCTGGACCACCTCGCCGTCGCGGTCGATGCGCTCGGCGACTTCGAGGCGGTGCTCGCGCGAGACCAAGGGCTCGGGGAAGGTCAGGAACAGGTCGTAGATGTCGTAGCGCTGCTCGGTCCCCATTTCGAGCACGTCGCGGAAGCCGCGCGTGGTGATCAGGCCGAGTTTGGCGCCCTTGCGCTCGATCACCGCATTGGTCACCAGCGTCGTGCCATGCACGATGTCGCCGATATCGGCCAAGGTGATGCCGGCCATGGCGACGAGCTCCTCGAGCCCGATCAGCGCGGCTTCGGAGGGGTCATGCGGCGTCGTCAGGCGCTTGTGCAGCCGGACTGAGCGTTGCTCTTCGTCATAGAGGATGAAATCGGTGAAAGTGCCGCCGATGTCGAAGCCGATGCGCCAGCGATTGCTCATGGAGCAGTCTCCTCGAATATGTCTGATGTGGGGATGAAGAGGGGATCGCGGGTCAGCGCCGCGATCTCCGCGGCGCCTTTTCCGAGCGACCTGATGATGGTGAGGCGTTCCTCCGGCGTGACCGTCGCCGCCGGAAAGGAGATGCACAAGGCCGCCTCGTCGCCGGTCGCCGGATCGCCGACCGCGACCGAGATGGCGCGCACGCCGCGCACGGCCTCGTCATGGGATTCGGCGTAGCCCTCGCGGCGGGTGAAGGCGAGGCGCGCCAGCAATTCGTCGAGATGCTGGGGAGCGGTGCTGGAGGGCGGCGCGAAGCCGTCCACGTAGAGCCGGCTGACCTCCTCGTCGGGCAGTCGCGCCAGCAGCGCCCGGCCCGTGCTCGAGGCGAAGGCGGGCAGGCGGTCGCCGATCGCGGTGACCACGCGTAGCGCATGCCGGCCGGGATGAGCTGTGACGCCGACGATGTCGATGCCGCGCCTGACGCTGATATAGCCGGTATGGCCGACCTCTTCCGAGACGCGGGTCACGATCGCGTCGGCGCGGTCGATCAGCGAGGCCGCGAAACGGTGCACATGTCCGGCCTGGTGCAGGAGCACGCCCGGGCGGTAGCGCTTGCTGTCTCCGACGGTCTCCAGCAGCCCGGCATCCCGCATCCCCCGCAGCAGGCGCGAGGCGTTGCTCTTGGGCATGCCGAGCAGAGTCACGAGGTCGGTCACCGTCACGTCGTGACGGGTGCTGGAGAAGCAGCGAAGCACGTCGGCCGCAGCCAGCAGGATCGACATCCGGGGCTTGCTCAATTAGTTCCATAAAATGGAACTTAAGTTGCGATAACAGGAACTATACGCCTCGGCCGCGACCTGTCAACGCGCTGAACACCGCGGTTGACCTGGATTTCCAAGCCATTGTGGTCTGAATTATCGATATAATCGATTGTTTTTACAGATATTACGAGTTTGATCGAATGGTCAGCCGATGCGATCAGGACACGGATATCTGGAGCCAGCGCATGTCCGTCGCCGCACAACGATCGCACCCGGCATCGCTTCCGAAAGGCCGCGATGCACGCCCGCAGCACGGGCGGAGCGTGCAGGAGGCCGGCATTGTGCCGGGTCTCCTGCTGACCGCCGCGATCGCCGGCGCAGCCTTCGCCCTCAGGCAGGTGCCGGGCGCGGGCATGTTCAGCCCGATGATCCTTGCGATCGTCATCGGGATCGCTTTCCACAACCTCGTCGGCACGCCGGCCCGCGCCAGGCCCGGCGTCGCGGTCGCGCTGCGCCGGTTGCTGCGCCTGGCCATCATCCTGCTCGGCCTGCAGCTGACAGTGGCGCAGGTGATGCAGGTCGGCGCCGACGGCATCGCGGTGATCGCGCTCACCCTGATCGCGACCTTCCTGTTCACGACCTGGCTCGGCCGGCGCCTCGGCGTCGAGCGCAAGCTCGCCGAACTGATCGCGGCTGGAACCTCGATTTGCGGAGCGTCGGCGGTGATCGCGACCAACACCGTCACCAACGCGCCTGACGAGGACGTCGCCTATGCGGTCGCCTGCGTCACGGTCTTCGGTTCGATCGCGATGGTGCTCTATCCCCTGCTGCCCGGCCTGCTGAATCTCGATCCGCACGCGTTCGGCCTGTGGAGCGGCGCCTCGATCCACGAGATCGCGCAGGTCGTCGCGGCCGCCTTCCAGGGCGGGCAGCAGGCCGGCGAGTTCGGCACCATCGCCAAGCTGTCGCGGGTGATGCTGCTGGCGCCGATGGTGATCGGCCTCGGGCTCGTCGCGGCCCGCCGGGCGCGGTTCGCGGGTCGTGACGATGCGCGGCCCCGGCCGCCCAGGCCCTGGTTCGTGCTCGGCTTCGTCGCCATGGTCGGGCTCAACAGCCTCGTCACGGTGCCGGCGGAGGCGAAATCGGCAATCGTGCTCGCGACCACCTTCCTGCTCTCGATGGCGCTCGCCGCCATGGGGCTGGAAACCGACATCGCCAGGCTCAGGGCCAAGGGCCTGCGTCCGCTGCTGCTCGGCCTCGCTTCCTTCCTGTTCATCGCGCTATTCAGTCTGATGCTGGTGAAGCTGACGACCTGAAGGATCGCGATGACGCTCGAACAGCTCAGGATCTTCGTGGCGGTGGCGGAGCGCGAGCACGTCACCCGGGCCGCGAGCGAGCTCAACCTGACGCAATCGGCGACGAGCGCGGCGATCGCGGCACTGGAAAGCCGCCATGCGGTGAAGCTGTTCGACCGGATCGGCCGGCGCATCGCGCTCACCGATGCAGGCCGGCTTTTCCTGGGCGAGGCGCGCGCCGTGCTCGCGCGGGCGGCCTCGGCCGAGGCGGTGCTCGAGGATCTCGCGGGGCTGAAGCGTGGTCGGCTCTCCTTCGCCGCCAGCCAGACGGTCGGCAATTACTGGCTGCCGCCGCTACTGCAGGCCTATCGCGCGCGCCATCCCGGCATCGCGACGACGCTCATGATCGGCAACACGCAAAGCGTCACCGCCGCGGTTCATGACGGGCTCGCCGATATCGGCATCGTCGAAGGAGAAGTCGACGATCCGCATCTGACCATCGAAACCGTCGCGATCGACGAAATGGTTCTCGTGGTCTCGCCCGAACACGACTGGGCGGGATCGGCTGCGATCTCGCCCGCGCGGTTCGGCGAGACAGCCTGGATCCTGCGCGAGCGGGGCTCGGGCACGCGCCGGCTGTTCGAGGACATGCTGGCAGGCGCCGGATCGAGCCTCGATGCGCTCGATATCGCCCTGGAGCTTCCCTCCAACGAGGCCGTCAGGGCGGCGGTCGAGGCCGGGGCAGGGGCCACGGTGATCTCGCGGCTGGTCGTCGCGGCCGCGCTGCAGGCCGGGACGCTCGTCCTGGTCGATGCGGCGGTGCCCCGGCGCGGCTTCCTCGCGCTGCGCCACAAGGAGCGCTATGTCGGCAAGGCTGCGCAGGCCTTTCACGCACTCCTACAGGAGGCCGGGCAATCAGCGGCATGAACGGAGCGCATGGCGCCGCTGCGCGGATTTTTGCTGAATTCGTGATTTTCCGCTTGAACCTCTAGTGACTCCAGCTTGTACAGGAGAGGTCTCGCAACGCCCCAAAGCGGAGACGACCGATGTCCAACGCCCGAGCCGAACCGCAGATTCTGAGCTGGAAGGTCGGCGGCATGGATTGCCCGAGCTGCGCCGCGACGATCCGCGGCGCCGTCGAGCGCCTGCCCGGCGTCAGCGACGTCAAGGTCTCCGTGATGTCCGAGCTGCTGACCCTCTCGCTCGACGAGGCGCGGACCGGGCGCGAGGCGGTCGAGAAGCGCGTCGCCGGCCTCGGCTACACCACCGCGCCGATTGCTTCCAAGGCGGTTTCCGCGAAGCCCGAGCCGACCGCGTGCGGCTGCGGCCATGACCATTCCCATGCCGGGCATGACCATGGCGACCACGAACATGGCGACCATGGTCACCACGATCACGCTGCTGGCGGTCATGACCATTCCCACGATCATGCGCCGGTGAAGGCGAGCGCCGCAGCCGCGGCGAAAGCCGATCACGGTCACGGCCTGCCCGGCCATGTCCACGAGGCGACGCCCGACGGCGTCTCCTGGTACCAGACGAACAAGGGCCGGCTCGTGCTGGTGACCGGTGCGCTGCTTGCGGCGGCCTGGTCGGCGAGCCTGCTCTGGCCTGCCGCCTCTTATTGGGCCTTCGTCGCCGCCTGCCTGATCGGGGTCGCGCCGGTGGCGCGCCGCGCCTTCGCGGCCGCCCGCGCCGGCATGCCCTTCACGATCGAGATGCTGATGACCATCGCCGCCGCCGGCGCGCTGGTGATCGGAGCAGCGGAGGAAGCGGCGCTCGTCGTCTTCCTCTTCGCCGTGGGCGAGGTGCTCGAAGGCGTCGCCGCCGACCGGGCGCGCGCCTCGATCCGCGCGCTTGGCGATCTCGTGCCCAAGACCGCCCTCGTCGAGGAGAACGGGCAGACGCGGCAGGTCGATGCGGCGGCGCTCATGATCGGCCAGACCGTGCTCGTGCGCCCCGGCGACCGCATCCCCGCCGATGGCGAGATCACCAGCGGCGTCTCCGGCATCGACGAGAGCCCGGTCACGGGCGAATCCGTGCCGAAGACCAAGGGGGTCGGCGAGCCGGTCTTCGCCGGCTCGGTGAACAGCGAGGCGGCTTTGCGCATCCGCGTCACCAAGGCGGCCGAGGACAACACCATTGCCCGCATCATTCGGCTGGTCGAGGAGGCGCAGGAGGCGAGGGCGCCGACCGAGCGCTTCATCGACCGCTTCTCGCGCGTCTACATGCCGGCCATCGTCGGGCTCGCTTTGCTGGTCGCGCTCGCCCCCCCGCTCTTCTTCGGCGGCGAGTGGTCGGTCTGGATCTATCGCGCCCTCGCGCTGCTGCTGATCGGCTGCCCCTGCGCGCTCGTCATCTCCGTTCCCGCCGCGATCGCGGCTTCGCTCTCGGCCGGCGCCCGCCAGGGCCTGCTGATGAAAGGCGGTGTCGTGATCGAGGCCGCCGCAAAGACCGGCGTCGCCGCCTTCGACAAGACCGGGACGCTGACCGAAGGGCGCCCGCGCGTCACCGAAATCGTGGCGCTCGGCCGTCCGGAGCGCGAGGTCGTCGAGCTCGCCGCCGCCGTCGAGACGGGCTCGAGCCATCCGCTGGCGCTTGCGATCCTCGACCGCGCCAGGACACAGGCTGTTCCGGTCCGGCCGGCCGATGACGGATCGGCCATTGCCGGCCAGGGCGTCGTCGGCACGCTCGGTGGCGTCGCGATCTTCGTCGGAGCGCCGCGCCACGCGGTTGCGCGTGCCCGTTTCGACGATGCTGCGAATGCCGCCGTCGAACGGCTCGAATCCTCCGGCAAGACGGTCGCTGCCGTGATCGCCGATGGCGCGCTCGCCGGGCTGATCGCCCTGCGCGACGAGCCTCGGGAGGATGCCGCCGCCGGCATCGCCGAGTTGAAGGCGCTCGGCGTGCGCTCGCTGATGCTGACCGGTGACAATGCCCGCACCGGCGCCGCGATCGCGGGCTCGCTCGGCATGGAGCACCAGGCGGAGCTGATGCCGGACGGCAAGGTAACGGCGATCAAGTCGCTGGCCGCGACGACGCCCGTCATGATGATCGGCGACGGCATCAACGACGCGCCGGCGCTCGCCGCCGCCAGCATCGGCGTCGCGATGGGCTCAGGCACCGATGTCGCGCTCGAGACCGCCGACGGCGCGGTGCTGAAGAGCCGGGTGCGCGACGTCGCGGCGATGATCCGGCTGGCGCGCGCCACGATGGGCAATATCCGCGTCAATATCGCGATCGCGCTCGGCCTGAAGGCGGTCTTCCTCGTCACCAGCGTGCTCGGCTATACCGGCCTCTGGGTCGCGATCCTGGCCGATACCGGCGCGACCGTCATCGTCACGGCCAATGCCCTGCGCCTGCTGCGCTTCGACGCCGGCCGCGCCGGCTGAGCGCAGGAAGGTTCGACGCATGCAGCCGATGGAGATCGCGAGCTATCTGATGGTCGTGGTCTACGTCATCAGCTTCCTCGCCATGTCGGCGATCCTGGCGAAGGAGGCTGGCCGGCCGGTCTGGCTCTTCGGCAAGGGGGCGGAACGCCAGGCCTTGCCCGCCCTGCTGTTCAAGCTCGCCTTCGCCGGTGGCGTGCTCTGGCCGCTGGGGCTCGCCGCCTTCGGCAATCCGGCCCGGGCCGATCCGCTCACGGCCTGGCTCGACGGTCCCTGGTTCGATGTGTTCGGCCATCTGCTCGTCGTGATCGGTGCCTGCATCGCGATCATCTCGCAGCGCTTCATGGGCGCCTCCTGGCGTATCGGCGCGGCAGTCGGCGAACAGGGGCCGATCGTCGATGGCGGCCCCTTCGCGATCTCGCGCAACCCGGTCTTCGTCGGTCAGGCGCTGTTGTTCACCGGCCTCTTCATCGTCCTGCCGAACCTGATCCAGGCGGCGCTGACACTGGCGCTCTTCGTCGCGATCGCGCTCCAGGTCCGGATCGAGGAACGCGTGCTCGCCGTCTCGCTGGGCGCGCCCTATGACGATTACCGGCGCAGGGTTCGCCGCTGGGTCGGGAAAAGGTGAAGCAGATCGTGCCGGTTCTCAGATGGATCCGCTACGGCGCCTGGGCGGCCGTCTGTCTCGTCCTGTTCGTCGTTGCCGCCATCCTGCTCGGCTGGTGGCAAACCGATGGGCCGGGCCGCACCCGGACGGTTGCGACGGAGGCGGGCGGATCGCCGATCGGCGGCAGCTTCGCGCTGGTCGACCATACCGGTAAGCCCGTCACCGACGCCGATTACCGGGGCAGGCCGATGGCGGTCTTCTTCGGCTTCACGCATTGCCCCGAGGTCTGCCCGACCACGCTGTTCGACATCACCACGAGGCTGAAGACGCTCGGTCCGGAGGCCGACAGGCTGCAGGTGCTGTTCATCACGGTCGATCCCGAGCGCGACACGCCGCCGCAGCTCGCGCTCTACCTGCAATCCTTCGATCCGCGCATCGTCGGCCTCTCCGGCACGCGCGAGCAGATCAACGCCGCCATCGCGGCGTACAAGGCCTATGCCAAGCGCATCCCGACCGAGAACGGCTACACCATGGACCACACGGCCTCGGTCTATCTCATAGACGCTGAGGGCCGCTTCAGAACGATGATCGATTATCACGAGGACGAGGCAGCGGCGCTCGCCAAGCTGCGGCGCGTGCTGGGGTGAGACGCCGAGGCGGGCGGGGATTGCGCCGATGTGGAGCTGCCGCTTCGGCGGAACCGCCGCGCCACCACGGCCTGCGGCCGGGACGGGGCCCGCACATCAGCTAAGGCGCTGACAAACCACCACTCTGGTAGATGAGTGGTGCCCAGGAGAGGACTCGAACCTCCACGCCCTTGCGAGCGCCAGCACCTGAAGCTGGTGCGTCTACCAATTCCGCCACCTGGGCAACGGCGGTTCGTTTACGGGGGCCGGCAGGCGCTGTCAACGGCGATGTCGAGCCGGCATGGCCGCATGCGCCGAATACCCGCCTTCACAGTGCCGCCGCGATCCACTAGAGCAGGATGCGAAACGGTGGGAACCGGTTTTTTTGGACCGATCCTGCTCTAACTTCTTGATGCTCTAGGACAGCAGCAGGTCCTCGGCGGAGCTTGAGCAAATGGCCACCCAGACCCCGTCCTCGCAGCTGGTCACCGTCTTCGGCGGCTCCGGTTTCGTCGGCCGCCATGTCGTGCGGGCGCTGGTCAAGCGTGGCTATCGCGTGCGCGTCGCCGTGCGCCGGCCCGATCTCGCCGGCTTCCTGCAGCCGCTCGGCAGCGTCGGCCAGATCAACATGGTCCAGGCCAATCTGCGCTATCCCGATTCGGTCGCGGCGGCGGTCAGGGGCGCCGACGCGGTGGTCAACCTCGTCGGCATTCTCGAGCAGAGAGGCCGGCAGAGCTTTACGAGCGTCCAGGCCAATGGCGCGCGCGCCGTCGCCCAGGCCTGCGCCGCTCACGGCATCTCGCGCCTCGTCCAGATTTCGGCGCTCGGCGCCGCCCGCGAATCGCGCTCGGCCTATGGCCGCACCAAGCTCGAGGGCGAGGAGGCGGCGCTGGGGCTGGTTCCGCAGGCCGTGGTGCTGCGGCCCTCGATCATGTTCGGGCCGGAGGACACCTTCTTCAACCGCTTCGCCGCGCTCGCCCGCATGCTGCCGGTCTTGCCGCTGGCCGGCGCCCAAACGAAATTCCAGCCGGCCTTCGTCGGCGATGTCGCCGAGGCGATCGCGCGTGCCGTCGACGGCTCTGTCGCTGGCGGCCGCATCTACGAGCTCGGTGGCCCCGAGGTGAAGAGCCTCGAGCAGCTTGTGGCCTATACCTGCGAGATCACCGGCCGCAAGCGCGTGTTGCTGCCGCTGCCCTTCCCGCTGGCGCGGTTGCAGGCGCGCGTGATGGAGATCGTCCATGCGCTGACGCTTGGCCTGCTGCCGGCCGAGCTACGGCTGACCCGCGACCAGGTCGCGATGCTGCAGACCGACAACGTCGTCTCCGAGGCGGCCAGGAGCGAAGGCCGCAGCTTCGAGGGTATCGGCATCGCGCCGGTCTCGATCGAGGCCGTGGTGCCGTCCTATCTCTGGCGTTTCCGCAAGACCGGCCAGTTCGACACCGCCCGCGCCGGCTGAGCCGTGTCGCCGCCCGGCCGCCGGCCGGGCTCAGAGCATGCTCGGCAGCACGCGGTCGGGCGGCTTGTGGCCGTCCATGAAGGTCTTGATGTTGACGATGACCTTCTCGCCCATGTCGGCGCGGCCCTCATGCGTGGCCGAGCCCATATGCGGCAGCACCATCACCTTGTGGCTGCGGGCGAGCTTGAGCAGGCGGGGATTGACGGCTGGCTCGTGCTCGAAGACGTCGAGCCCGGCGCCGGCCAGTTCGCCGGCCTCCAGCATCCGCGCCAGCGCCGTCTCGTCGACGATCTCGCCGCGCGCCGTGTTCACCAGGATGGCGTCGGGCTTCATCAGCTTGAGCCGGCGCGCCGAGAGCAGGTGATAGGTCGCCGGCGTGTGCGGGCAGTTGATCGAGACGATGTCCATCCGCGCCAGCATCTGGTCGAGCGAATCCCAATAGGTCGCGTTCAGCGCCTCCTCGGTGCGCGCGTCGACGCGGCGGCGGTTATGGTAGTGGATCGAGAGGCCGAAGGCGGCCGCGCGGCGCGCCACGGCCTGGCCGATGCGGCCCATGCCGACGATGCCGAGCCGCTTGCCGGTGATGCGCCGGCCGAGCATCCAGGTCGGCGACCAGCCCGCCCATTCGTCGTCCGGAATGACGCGCGTGCCCTCGGCGATGCGCCGCGCCACCGCCAGGATCAGCGCGATCGTCATGTCGGCGGTGTCGTCCGTCAGCACGCCCGGCGTATTGGTCACGGTGATGCCGCGCTGCACGGCGCTCGCCACGTCGATATTGTCGACGCCATTGCCGAAATTGGCGATCAGGCGGAGCTGGTCGCCGGCCTGCGCGATGATCCCGGCATCGATGCGGTCGGTCACGGTCGGCACCAGCACGTCGGCGGTCTTGACCGCCTCGACCAGCGCGGCCTGGCTCATTGGCGTATCGTCGATATTGAGCCTGGCGTCGAACAGTTCGCGCATGCGCGTTTCGACCACGGCCGGCAGCTTGCGTGTCACCACGACCAGCGGCTTCTTCTTCGACATCGGCGGCTCCCTCTCCCGCAGCTCCGCGACAATGTCGCCATTCCGCCTCAACCCGCCATTAACCGTGGCGCATCAGGAATGAAGGCGTCGTCGTCGCGCGCTGGTTCGTGTCTAAGTGGCGGCGCGGCGGATGACAACATGACCCTTCGCCGGGGTCCAAAGGCCGCTTGTGAACCAAGCCCGAGATGGAGATGGAGCCAATGAGCGGTCTGGGGATGCGGGGATGGCTGCTGGCTGCGATGATGTGCGCGAACCTGGCCCCCGGCTCGGTCGCTTCTGCGCAGGACATGGGCACCGGCTCCGTCACCGGCCTGCCGATCCCGCGCTATGTCAGCCTGAAATCCGATCGTGTGAACCTGCGCGAGGGGCCCTCGAAGGAGCATCGCACGCGCTGGGTCTTCCAGCGTGCCGGCCTGCCCGTCGAGATCACGGCCGAGTTCGAGACCTGGCGCCGCGTCCGCGATGCCGACGGCTCGGAAGGATGGGTGCTGCACAGCCTGCTTTCCGGCAGGCGCACCGCGCTCGTCGCGCCCTGGTCGAAGGCCAAGGACGAGACCTTCATGCTGCGCGCCAGCGCCGATGAAAGCTCGGCGGTCACGGCCCGGCTCGAGCCCGGCGTCATCGTCAACGTTGCATCCTGCTCCGATTCCTGGTGCCGGGTCGGGGTCGCCAAGATGAACGGCTATATCAAGCAGGAGCGGCTCTGGGGCGTCTATCCCAACGAGAAGGTCGACTGACCGCCTCCTAGCCGGTCACATCCTGGCGAGGCGCATCAGCGTCTGGCCGCCAGCATCCAGCAGGAAAAGCTTGTCCTGTCGCTGGTCGACGCGCCAGCTCCGCGCCGCCGTCAGCGCCGCGAAGAACTTGCTCTCCTGGTTCATCGCGGCCGGCGCGCAGGCCATGCGCGTCGAGGCGATCGGGCTGAAGGCAATGCGCGAACCGGCGATCGTCGCCGAGCCGCTCATGCGGTTGCAGCCGCCAGACCCGCTGACCTTGCCGTCGGCCGCGAGCTCGAGCACCGATTGCAGCCGGTCGATCACGCCGCCACCGCGAATATCCTCGGCGAGCCAGCGCCCGACCAGCGCGGCCGATGAGGCCGGCCGGGCCTCGTCGCGCGCGACATGCTCGACCCGGATATCGGTTTCGTTGCGGCCGCCGGTGAAGACCGTGTGGCGCGTCGTATTGATGAAGAGCAGCCGCTCGCCGTCTGTGATGCGCGCCTGCAGGGCGTAGGTCCGGCGCGGCTCGATCGCGGCGCTGTCGAACCGAAGCGTGTAGCGCATCGGGTTGCGGCGGGCGGGAACCCGTGTCTCGGCGATCGTCCTGGCCGGCGCATCGGCCAGCGAGACGTCGAGCAGGCGGACCTCGAGGATCGCCCCGCGCGGGAGCGCGATGCGCTCGCGATAGCGCACCGTGCCGCGCAAGGTCATCGGCGCCGCCAGCGCGCTGCCGGCCGGCGTCAGTAGCATCAGGGCGAAGAGCACGGTGACGCCGCGCCGGGAGATCAGAAATTTGTTCCGCTCGTCGCTCATCGGGTGCCATTCCTCGCGGCGCGCCGCGGCCGCGGCAGGAACCGGTTCGTCGGGAGGGAAATGGGCGAAAGCGAGGCGCGCGGCTTCAGCCGGCGATCTTGCGCAGGCGCACGACGACATCGACGCGGGCGATCTCGTAGCCCGCCGGCGGCTCCGGCAGCTCCGCGACATCGACGGCCGAGGCCGGGATGTCGATCACCGTGTTCTCGCCATCGACCACGAAATGGTGATGCTCGCTGTTGTCGGTGTCGAAATAGGTCTTGGCGCCGTCGATCGCGAGTTCGCGCAGCAGGCCGGCCTGGGTGAACTGGTGCAGCGTGTTGTAGACGGTGGCGAGCGAGACCGGCACGCGCGCCTTCATCGCCTCCTCATAGAGCATCTCGGCGCTGATATGCCGGTCGCCCTTGGCGAAGAGCAGCCAGCCGAGCGAGACGCGCTGGCGCGTCGGCCGCAGCCCGACCCGCCGCAGCCGCTGGCGCACGTCGTGGAACGGGCAGCCCTGCCGCGCGCTCGATCCGTAGCCCTCGTCCTGGGAGATCAGATCGGTCATGCGTCGGCTCGGTCCCTTTTGAGTTGGCGATGGTCGCGGCGCAAGAAGATGCCGCGAACTCTCTTCGAGATGTAAGGCTTCCGGCCCCTGCTCGCAAGCTTCGGCCGGTGCAAGCCGGGAATCCTGGCAGAATTCGGGCGCTCTGTTTTCGCGCGCCGCCATCACCGCCCGAGAAGGCCGGCACAGCCTCCAGCGGTCGATCTTTGCGGCAGAAGACCGGACCTGCGCCCTTCCGTTCCGGCGTAAGCCCGTGTTACGCACGCCGCCAAGAGCACAGGACCGCCGTCATCGTCGTGTAAGGCAATGGCGGCACGGTCGATATGGAGCGGGGCGGTATGGAGCGTCAGTCGTCATTCAGCTACGAGGAGATCCTCAGCTGCGGTCGCGGGGAACTTTTCGGGCCAGGCAACGCGCAATTGCCGTTGCCGCCGATGCTGATGTTCGACCGGATCAGCGAGATCAGCGAGACGGGCGGGCCGAACGGCAAGGGCTTCGTCCGCGCCGAGTTCGACGTCAGGCCGGACCTCTGGTTCTTCGATTGCCATTTCAAGGGCGATCCGGTGATGCCGGGCTGCCTCGGGCTCGATGCCTTGTGGCAGCTGACCGGCTTCTTCCTCGGCTGGCTCGGCTTGCCCGGCCGGGGCAGGGCGCTCGGCGTCGGCGAGGTCAAGTTCGCCGACCAGGTCCTGCCCAGCGTCAAGCAGGTCGTCTACGGCGTCGAATTCAAGCGCGTCTTCAAGTCGAAGCTGGTGCTCGGCATCGCCGATGGCTGGCTGGAAGCGGACGGCAAGCGAATCTATACCGTCGCGGATATGCGGGTCGGGCTGTTCAAGCCGGAAGGTGCCTGAGCAAAACCGCGCTTCGGGCTTGCGCTCGCCGTTTGCGCAGTCCATCTGCGCGAGACCAGTGATAAGCCGGGCCCCGCGTGGCCCCGGTTCGTGATGAGAGAGCCGGAGAAGCGAGCATGAGACGCGTTGTGGTCACCGGGATGGGCATCGTCTCGTCCATCGGCAACAATACGCAGGAAGTGCTGTCCTCGCTGCACGAGGCCAAATCCGGCATCTCCTTCGTGCCCGAATTCGCGGAGCACGGCTTCCGCAGTCGCGTTGGCGGCGTGCCGACGCTCGACGCTGCCGGCGTGGTCGACCGCCGCGCCATGCGCTTCCATGGCGGCGGCTCCGCCTGGAACCATGTCGCGATGGAGCAGGCCATCACTGATTCCGGGCTCGAGGCCGGCGAGATCAGCCATGAGCGCACCGGCATCGTCATGGGCTCGGGCGGCCCGTCGACGCGGGCGCTGATCGACGCCTATGACAAGGCGCGCGAGAGCGGCTCGTCGAAGAAGGTCGGTCCCTTCGCCGTGCCCAAGGGCATGTCCTCGACCGCCTCGGCGACGCTCGCGACCTGGTTCAAGATCAAGGGCGTGAACTATTCGATCTCCTCGGCCTGCGCGACCTCGAACCATTGCATCGGCAACGCCTACGAGCTGATCCAGTGGGGCAAGCAGGACATCATCTTCGCCGGCGGCTGCGAGGAGCTCGACTGGACGCTTTCCGTCCTGTTCGACGCCATGGGCGCGATGTCGACCGATTTCAACGAGACGCCGGCCGTGGCCTCGCGCGCCTATGACGTGAAGCGCGACGGCTTCGTCATCGCCGGCGGCGCCGGCGTCGTCGTGCTGGAGGAGCTGGAGCACGCCAAGGCCCGCGGCGCCCGCATCTATGGCGAGATCGTCGGCTACGGTGCGACCTCGGACGGCTACGACATGGTCGCGCCCTCGGGCGAGGGCGCGGTGCGCTGCATGAAGATGGCGCTCGAGACCGTGAAGGCGAAGGTCGACTACATCAATCCCCACGGCACCTCGACCCCGGTCGGAGACGCCAAGGAGATCGAGGCGATCCGCGAGGTCTTCGGCTCGGGCGAGAAGAGCCCGCCGATCTCGGCGACCAAGTCTCTGACCGGCCATTCGCTCGGCGCCACCGGTGTGCAGGAGGCGATCTACTCGCTCCTCATGCTCAACAACGACTTTATTGCCGAGAGCGCCCATATCGAGGAGCTCGATCCGGCTTTCGCCGACATGCCGATCGTGCGCAAGCGCATCGACAATGCCGGCCTGGGCTGCGTGCTCTCCAATTCCTTCGGTTTCGGCGGCACCAACGCCACCATCGTGATGAAGCGGCTGGAGGCGTGAGCCTGCCATGCTGTTCATGGTGATCGAGCATTTCGACCAGGCGCGGGTGAAGGACATCTACCGTCGCTTCAACGAGCGCGGTCGCATGATGCCCGAGGGCCTGCGCTATGTGGACAGCTGGATCCAGGCCGACCTGGCCCGCTGCTTCCAGGTCATGGAATGCGACGACGTCGCGGTCCTTCAGGAATGGGTGCTGGAATGGAGCGATCTCGCGCGTTTCGAGATCGTGCCGCTGGCGCCGTCCAAGGCGACCGCCGCCGCCGTTGGAAAGCATCTCTAGCCGGAAGCCCGCCTCCGATCCGCCTCGTCGAATAATCCCGCCCGAACACCCGAAAAAGCCCGTCGCAGAGTCAGCCCATGCCCCCCCTCATGCATAACAAGCGCGGCCTCGTGATGGGTGTCGCCAATCAGCACTCGATCGCCTGGGGCATCGCGCGCACGCTTCATGCCCATGGCGCCGAGATGGCCTTCACCTATCAGGGCGAGGCGCTCGGCAAGCGGGTCAAGCCGCTGGCCGAGAGCATCGGCTCGAAGCTGGTCCTGCCCTGCGATGTCGAGGACATCGCCACGGTCGATGCCGCCTTCGCGGCGATCGACGAGGCCTGGGGCGGCGACCCGGAGCGCAACACGCTCGACTTCATCGTCCACGCCATCGGCTTCTCGGACAAGAACGAGCTCAAGGGCCTCTATGCCGACACCACCCGCGAGAACTTTTCGCGAACCATGGTGATCTCCTGCTTTTCCTTCACCGAGGCCGCCAAACGGGCAGCCGATCGCATGCCCAAGGGCGGCAGCATGATCACGCTGACCTATGGCGGCTCCATTCGGGTGATGCCGAACTATAATGTCATGGGTGTCGCCAAAGCGGCGCTGGAGGCGAGCATGCGCTATCTCGCCGCCGATTACGGTCCGCGCGGCATCCGCGTCAACGCGCTCTCGCCCGGGCCGGTGCGCACGCTTGCCGGCGCCGGCATCTCGGACGCGCGCGCCATGTATTCCTGGCAGCGCGCCAACTCGCCGCTGCGCAAGTCGGTCAGCCTCGAGGAGATCGGCGGGTCGGCGCTGTACTACCTGTCCGACCTCTCGGGCGGCGTCACCGGCGACATCCATCATGTCGATGCCGGCTATCACATCACCTCGATGCCCGTGCTCGAGGGCCTGCGCGCCGCCGATGCCGGCAACGGCGAATAGGCCCGGCGTCAGCCGTCAGCCTTTCGCCAAACTCGCGGCCGACCATGGCGGCGCGGCAGATGGAACCTGACCCGCCATCCGGAGGTTCCGCCTGTGAGCCTCGGAGGACGGTCATGGTCACGGTGAAATACGAGATTGTCGAGCATGATGGCGGCTGGGCCTACAAGGCCGGCGGCGCCCTGTCTGAAACCTTCCCCTCGCATGATGCCGCGCTCAAGGCCGCCAACAAGGCGGCAGCCCGCCAGAAGCGGCCGGGGGTCACCGACGGCATCGTCTATCAGGACGCCGCAGGCCAGTGGCATGAGGAACTGGCGCAAGGCAGCGACCGGCCGAGCACCCGGATCGTCGACGAGCCGTAAGCCGCCTTTCCGCTTCAGCGCTGGGTGAAGAAGGTCAGCAGCACCTTGCCCTTCTCGCCGATCAGGCAGAGGAAGCGCCGCGGCTTGTCGGACCTGTCGGTGCGCAAATAGGCCTCGCCCATGATGATGCGCGTGACCGGTATATCCTCGACCTTGGTCTCGGCGACGGCGTTCGTCGCGCCGTCCTCATCGATATAGATATCCTTGATCTCCGGCTCCTTGGCCGAGATCGTGTGCAGCGCGGTCGTCTTGCAGGCTGCGATCTCCGGCGATGACGGCTTCTCGGCCGGTGTCGTCGAAGCCGAGCCGCTCTGGGCGGCGGCGGATGCGGCCAGCAGGCTCGAGAACAGGATCGCGGAAAGGGTCGTACGGATCATCATCGGCACTCTGTTGAGGTCGATGGTAACGCGTGACTTGCGCCGGGGTTCAATTCGCCGCGCCGCGCTCCTGGCGCGGCGCGGCTTCTCCTGATTAGAGCCCGAGCTTCTTCTTGCGCTGGCCGAGCGTGCGCAGCCGCAGCGCGTTCAGGCGGATGAAGCCGGCCGCGTCGCGATGGTCATAGGCGACGGCGCCTTCCTCGAAGGTCACCAGGTCCTGGTCGTAGAGCGAATAGGGGCTCGACCGGCCGACCACATGCACGCCGCCCTTGTAGAGCTTGAGCCGGACCTGGCCGGCGACGAATTCCTGGCTCTTGTCGATCAGCGCCTGCAGCATCTCGCGCTCGGGCGAGAACCAGAAGCCGTTATAGATCAGCTCGGCATATTGCGGCATGAGCTGGTCCTTGAGATGCGCCGCGCCGCGGTCGAGCGTGATCGATTCGATCGCGCGATGCGCCGCATGCAGGATCGTGCCGCCGGGCGTCTCGTACATGCCGCGCGACTTCATGCCGACGAAGCGGTTCTCGACGAGGTCGAGCCGGCCGATGCCGTTGTCGCGGCCGAGGTCGTTCAGCTTCGCCAGAAGCGTGGCAGGCGAGAGCTGCTGGCCGTCGATCGCGACCGCGTCGCCCTTGGCGAAGTCGATGGTGATATAGGTCGGCTTGTCGGGCGCATCCTCGGGCGAGATCGTGCGTGAATAGACATAGTCCGGCACTTCCTGCGCCGGGTCCTCCAGCACCTTCCCTTCCGAGGAGGCGTGCAGCAGGTTGGCGTCGACCGAGAACGGCGCCTCGCCGCGCTTGTCCTTGGCGATCGGGATCTGGTGCTGCTCGGCGAAGGCGATGAGCTGCTCGCGCGAGCGCAGGTCCCATTCGCGCCATGGCGCGATCACGACGACGTCGGGCTTGAGCGCATAGGCGGTGAGCTCGAAACGGACCTGGTCGTTGCCCTTGCCGGTCGCGCCATGGGAGATTGCGTCGGCGCCGACGCGCTCGGCGATCTCGATCAGCTTCTTGCCGATCAGCGGCCGGGCGATCGAGGTGCCGAGCAGATAGACGCCCTCATAGGCGGCATTGGCCCGGAACATCGGGAAGACGTAGTCGCGCACGAACTCCTCGCGCAGATCCTCGATATGGATGTTCTCGGGCTTGATGCCGAGCAGCAGCGCCTTCTGGCGCGCGGGCTCGAGCTCCTCGCCCTGGCCGAGATCGGCGGTGAAGGTCACGACCTCGCACTGATAGGTCGTCTGCAGCCATTTCAGGATGATCGAGGTGTCGAGGCCGCCGGAATAGGCGAGCACGACCTTCTTCACGCGCTTGTCGGACATCGAGGATCTTCCTGCTGCGGCGGCATGATTCATGCCGTGGGACGTTTCGGCTGTGGACGGCCGTTTTTTGGGCTCAATGGCGCACTATCGCAGCGCTTGGGGCGACGCAATCGGAACCTTCTGATCGATCTCGCGTCTTCCCGTGATGGATTGGCGCCGCTGGCGTCGATCGGAGAAGGGGCGGGCGCATCCTCTGCGCTTGCGGTCGCGCCTCGACGGGCCGAAGCTTCCGGGGCGCGACTCAAACCCGACGACTGACCTGGAGGCTGAATGCCGAATCGTCCCGTCCTCGACTTCTGGTACGAGTTCGCCTCAACCTATTCCTGCCTCAGCGCCTTGCGCATCGAAGCCCTCGCCGAGGAGGCGGGCGTCTCGATACGCTGGCGGCCGTTCCTGCTGGGACCGATCTTCGCGGCCCAGGGCTGGAGCACCTCGCCCTTCAACCTCTATCCGAACAAGGGCCGCTACATGTGGCGCGACCTTGCGCGCCGCGCCGGCCGCAACGGCCTCGCCATCGTCAGGCCCGAGACCTTTCCGCAGAATTCGCTGATCGCGGCCAGGCTCGCGCTTGCCGGGCGCGAGGCCGGCTGGTTGCCGGGCTTCTCCAAGGCGTTGTTCAGGGCCGAATTCTGCGAGGGCCGCAACATCGCGGAGGAGGCCGTGCTGAGCGCCGCCCTGCGCGAGGCGCGCGCCGATCCGGGCCAGGCTTTCCCGCTCTCGCGCAGCGAGGAGGTCAAGGGCCGGCTCAAGGCCGAGACCGAGCTCGCGAAATCGCTCGGCATCTTCGGCGCGCCGACCTTCGTCACCGACGATGGCGAGCTGTTCTGGGGCGATGACAGGCTCGAGGAAGCGCTCGGCTGGGCGCGGGACGGCCGCTGACGGGCGTCCCGGCCGCGCTCAGGAGCGGTTGTTCGTCTGCCAGCAGGCGGGGCTTCGAGCGACCTTCCAGACGCCCGTCGTCTTGCAAGCAGAGAGAGCGGTCGAGCACGAGCGCGCGATGCAGGCGGATGGGTTGTTGCTGCTGGATGTGCAATTGCGCTCGCATGTCTGGTTCATCTGCGAACACGAGGACGTCGACGCCCGGCAGCCCTCCTGCGCTTGCGCGGACATCGGCATAAGGACGATCGCCGCCAGAACGGCAGCAAGGCTCACGCGCGGCATGGACAGTCCCCCAATAACCTTAGGTAAGGTATGTCGGTTGCCGGGCTCGCGTCTAGCGCCCTGCGGTTGTTCCTTTAGAGCTTGCTGTTTTGCGACGGAAAGACACCGCGATCCCGTCTAAACGCAGCATGCTCTAGCTCGTCGGCGGCCTGGTGCCCCAGGGCCCGCGCGTCTCGACCATTGTGGGCAGATCCTGGCGCGCGGCCATTTTCGGCGGATGCGGCGGCATCGCCGGCATGCGCCCGCCGGCGGTCTCGACCAGCGCCTGCACCCGCTTGGTGATCGAGGGATGGGTCGAGAACAGGTCGGCGAAATCGTCGGGATCGTTCTCGAAGCACATGTCCATCACGCCGGACGGCACGCCCTCGATATCGGCGCGGCCGGCGATCTTGAGCAGCGCCGAGATCATCGCGTCCGGGTTCTTGGTCAGCTCGACCGCGCCGGCATCGGCGAGATATTCGCGCGACCGCGAGAGCGAAAGCCGGATCAGCACGGCGAGCAGCCAGGACAGGGCGACGATCGCGAAGCCGATCAGGATGGCGACGCCGCTGCCTTTCTTGGAATCGTCCGAGGAAACGCGCACGCGCCCGATGCTGCGGAAGATGATCTCGCCCGCCAGCGAGATCACGCCGGCGATCACCACGGCGATGATCATCAGCCGGACGTCGCCATTGCGGATATGGGTGAGCTCATGGGCGAGCACGGCCTCGATCTCGTCATCGTTGAGCTGCTGGATCAGGCCGGTCGTCACGGTCACCGTGAACTGCTTGTCGTTGACGCCGCTGGCGAAGGCGTTGAGCGCGTCGCTCTCGACGATGGCGAGCTTCGGCACGCTCAGCCCGCGCGAGATGCAGAGATTCTCCAGCATCCGGTAGAGCTTGGGATTGTCCTCGCGCGTCACGCCTTTGGCGCCCGTGACGGAGCCGATCAGCCCGACATTGACGCGGAAGCCGATGAAGACCCAGGCGGCGGCGATCAGCGTCGTGAACGGGAACCAGGACCAGAACAGCCGGCCGGTCTCGGAATAGACGCTGGAGCCGCGCGACACTCCGGCAAAGCCGTAGCCCATCAGGATCAGGCCATAGCTGGTGAGATAGACCAGCAGGAACAGGCCGGCGATCAGGAAGCCCGACCTGATCCGGTTGTTGCGCATATGGCTGTAGAGCCCGAAGGCCTGCCCCGGCATCGCCGCCGCTCCGCTACCGCTAGAGCCGGATGATTTCAGGTGGCATCACTCGTGATTCCCCTGAAATCTGAATCCGTCTCTCATCAAAGAGTTAGAGCAGGATCAATGCGAAAAACCGGTTCCCACTTTTTCGCATCCTGCTCTGCCGCGGCCGATCAGAATTTCACGTTCGGCGCGACGTCGAGCTGGGCGCGCTTCTCTTCGCCGACATCGAAGAACTCGCGCGGCGTGAAACCCATTTGCGGCGCGAAGAACACGGCCGGGAAGGCCTGGATCGCGGCGTTGAACTCGCTGACCGCATTGTTGAAGAAGCGCCGCGCGGCCGCGAGCTTGTCCTCGACGTTGCTGAGCTCGCTCTGGAGCTGCTGGAAATTGGCGCTGGCCTTGAGGTCGGGATAGGCCTCCGAGAGCGCGAGCAGCCGCCCGAGCGCGCCGGAGAGCTGTTGCTCGGCCGCGGCCTGTGCCTGCGGGCCCTGCGCTGCCAGCGCCTGGTTGCGGGCCTGGACCACGGCGTCGAAGGTCTCGCGCTCATGCGAGGCGTAGCCCTTGACCGTCTCGACCAGGTTCGGGATCAGGTCGTGGCGCTGCTTGAGCTGGACGTCGATATCGGCGAAGGCCTGGTTGACGCGCTGCCGCATCGAGACCAGGCCGTTATAGGTCATGACCAGGTAGATGGCGGCGGCTGCGAGCAGCCCGAAAACGATCCAGCCCATAGCGTGCTCCTCCGGACGAAAACCACCGCAGAGTTGCATGAAGGTCGATCTTGGGGAAGCCGGCCCGCCGAAGTGAACGCGACCGCAGCCGCACCGGTCCGAATACCCTTGCCTCGCGGGCCATGGTGGACTACATCCGCCCTGTCCGAAGGGCCGTGATCGATCACAGCCGGGGGCGGTCCTTTCGACCGGCTCCCGTTTGGTGTTTGGGGCGGACCTCAGGATACGGATCATCTCCGGCGGCCCAGCGCCGCCCGTTTCGCCCGCGCTTAAGCGCCGCGAAACCGGGCAAGCCTCTGACGAGGCGCCGACGGAAACGGTCCGGATCGCAACACCAACCCAATCGGCGCTTGCCGGCTCTCGCGGGATACGCGGCCGGCGTCAGGAGCATGAATGTCAGCCGTAGAAAGCTATCACGCGGGTCGCGAGGATTTCGCCGCCCTGCTCGAGGAATCCTTCGCCAGCAACGATGCGCTTGAAGGTTCCGTCATCAAGGGCATCGTCGTCGCCATCGAAAAAGACATGGCGATCATCGATGTCGGCCTGAAGACCGAAGGCCGCGTCGCCCTCAAGGAATTCACCGGCCCCGGCCGCGACCAGGAGATCAAGGTCGGGGACGAGGTCGAAGTCTATCTCGACCGGATCGAGAACGCGCTGGGCGAAGCCGTCATCTCGCGCGACAAGGCCCGCCGCGAGGAGAGCTGGGTCAAGCTCGAGAAGGCGTTCGAGGCCCGCGAGAAGGTCTCCGGCATGATCTTCAACACCGTCAAGGGCGGCTACACCGTCGACCTCGACGGCGCCGTCGCCTTCCTGCCGCGTTCGCAGGTCGATATCCGTCCGATCCGCGACGTCGGCCCGCTGATGGGCCAGCCGCAGCCCTTCGAGATCCTCAAGATGGATCGCCGTCGTGGCAACATCGTCGTCTCGCGCCGCACGGTTCTCGAAGAGACCCGCGCCGAGGCCCGTTCCGAGCTGGTCGCCAGCCTCGAAGAGGGTCAGGTCATCGACGGCGTCGTGACCATCGGCCAGACGGTCAAGGTCAAGATCATCAAGATCAACCAGGAGACGCACCGCATCTCGCTTGGCATCAAGCAGCTGCTGGCCGATCCGTGGGATGGCATCGCCGCCCGTTATCCTGTCGGTGCGCGCCTCAAGGGCCGCGTCACCAACATCACGGACTACGGCGCGTTCGTCGAAGTGGAGCCGGGCATCGAAGGCCTCATCCACGTCTCCGAGATGTCCTGGACCAAGAAAAACGTCCACCCCGGCAAGATCGTCTCGACCTCGCAGGAAGTCGACGTCGCGATCCTCGAGGTCGACCAGGTCAAGCGCCGCATCTCGCTCGGCCTCAAGCAGACGCTCCGCAATCCGTGGGAAGTCTTCGCCGAGACCCATCCGAGCGGTTCGGTGGTCGAGGGCGAGGTCAAGAACAAGACCGAGTTCGGCCTGTTCCTGGGCCTCGAAGGCGATATCGACGGCATGATCCATCTCTCCGATCTCGACTGGAACCGTCCGGGCGAGCAGGTCATCGAGGAATACAAGAAGGGCGACATGCTTCAGGCGGTCGTTCTCGATGTGGACGTCGAGAAGGAGCGTATCTCGCTCGGCCTGAAGCAGCTCGGCGGCGATCCCTTCGTGGATGCCGGCGAGTTCAAGAAGGGCCAGGTCGTCACCTGTGAGGTGATCGAGGTCAAGGAAGCCGGTCTCGACGTCAAGATCGCCGGCACCGACATGACCACCTTCATCAAGCGCGCCGAGATCGCGCGCGAACGCTCCGAGCAGCGCCCCGAGCGCTTCGCGGCCGGCGAGAAGGTCGATGCCCGCGTCATCCTGTTCGACAAGAAGGCTCGCAAGATCCAGGTGTCGATCAAGGCGCTCGAGATGGCCGAGGAGAAGGAAGCGATGGCCCAGTACGGCTCCGCCGATTCCGGCGCCTCGCTCGGCGACATCCTCGGCGCGGCCCTCAAGAAGGCCAACACCGAGAAGAAGTGATCCCCCGGGCCGCGTCCTGCGGCCCGGCAAGACCATCAGCCCGCGCGGAGAAATCCGCGCGGGCTTTTGTTTCGGCTCCTCCCGTCATTCTCGGGCGGAGCCCCCGGGTCCGGCCTTTGGCCGGCCCAAAGAATAGACTTGGCGCAGACCCGAGAATCTCAGGACCAGAGGGCGCTGGTTTCCGAGATGGTCGGGTCAAGCCCGACCATGACGACGAAGTCCAGGAGCATCGACCATGTCCACCGCGGCGATCGGCATCGATTTCGGCACCACCAACAGCGTGGTGGCGTTGGCGCGCGCCGACGGCTCGGTCACGACCCGCAGCTTCGCGACGAAGCAGGGTGCGGTCGACGCCTATCGCTCGGCCCTGATGTTCTGGCGCGAGGGTCGGCCGCCGCAGGCCCGGATCGTCCATGTCAGCGGCCCTGACGCGCTCGATATGGCCCTCGGCATGACGACCGAGCACCGCTTCCTGCAATCGCTGAAGACGCATCTGTCCAGTCGCGCCTTCCAGGAGACCCGGCTCTTCGGCAAGCTCTTTCACTTGGAAGACCTGATCGGCGTCTTCCTGACAGACCTGACCACCGGGCTCGACGACCTGTCGGATATGCCGCTGGTCTCGGGCCGGCCCGTCGTTTTCGCCGGCGAGCGGCCGGACGAGGAGCTGGCGGTCAAGCGGCTTACCGCCTCCTATGCCAAAGCCGGCATGCCGAAGGTCGATTTCGCCTATGAGCCGCTCGGCGCCGCCTATTGGTATGCGCGCGATCTGAAGACGCCGCAGACCATGCTCGTCGCCGATTTCGGCGGCGGCACCAGCGACTTCTCGGTGATGCGCTTCGAGCCCGGCGGGGCAGGGCGGCTGGAGGCGATCCCGCTCTCCCATGCCGGCGTCGGCGTCGCCGGCGACACCTTCGACTACCGCATCATCGAGCACGCCGTCTCGCCCAGGCTCGGCAAGGGCACGCAATACCGCTCCTTCGAGAAGCTGCTGCCGATCCCGGCGCATTATCATGCCGCCTTCGCGCAATGGCACCGGCTCTCGCTGATGAAGAGCCGCGAGACCACGGCCGAGCTCAGGGCGCTGATCCGCGACGCGGTCGAGCCGGGCAAGCTCGAGAACCTGCTCACCGTGATCGAGTATGATCTCGGCTACGAGCTTTATCGCGCCGTCTCGGCCGCCAAGGTCGCGCTGTCCGCGCAGGACGAGACGGTGCTGAGCTTCCGCCAGCTCGACATCGTGCTGGAAGCGACGATCCGTCGCTCCGAATTCGAGCGCTGGATCGCCCACGATATCGCCTCCATCGAAGCCGCGCTCGACCGTGCGCTCGCTGACGCCGGTGTCGGCGCGGGGGCGATCGAAGCCGTCTTCATGACCGGCGGCACCTCGCATGTGCCGGCAGTCCGCGCCCTGTTCGACCGCCGCTTCGGCGCCGACCGCGTTCATGTCGGCGACGCGTTCCGCTCGGTCGCGAGCGGGCTTGCCCTGCTGGCGCTCGACCGCCAGCGCGCCGCTCTGGATGCCTGAGCCACGCTGCCGCCTTGCCCCGTCGCGGCGGCGGGTCTACATCACGGGCGCAGCCAGCGTCCATGACCTCAGGAGCCTTACCCCATGTCGTCCGATGCCGACCTGCTTGCCGACCGCCGCAGCCTGAGGCGCAAACTCACGCTTTGGCGGCTGCTCGCCGTTGTCGGCGTCATCGCCGCCATTGGCGTCGCCGGCCTGGCCTGGAGCGGTCGTGGGCCGGGCTCGACCGCGCGCTCGCATATCGCGCGGGTGACCATCTCGGGCTTCATTTCGGGTGACCGCCGCACGCTCGACCTGATCAAGTCGCTCGAGGACAGCCGGGCCGCCGCGGTCCTGATCAAGATCGACAGCCCTGGCGGCACCACCACGGGCTCGGAGGCCCTTCACGTGGCGCTGCGCCAGCTCGCGGCGAAGAAGCCGATGGTCGCCGTCGTCGACGGTCTGGCGGCCTCGGGCGGCTATATCGCCGCGATGGGCTCGGACCGGATCGTGGCGCGCCAGACCTCGCTCGTCGGCTCGATCGGCGTGCTCTTCCAGATTCCGAATGTCGCCCATCTGCTCGACACCGTCGGCGTCAAGGTCGAGGAGATCAAGTCGAGCCCGCTGAAGGCCGCGCCGAACGGCTTCGAGCCGACCTCTCCGGAGGCGCGCGCCGCTTTGCAGCGGGTCGTCGACGACAATTACGACTGGTTCAAACGCCTCGTCGGCGACCGTCGCAAGCTGGGCGACGCCGAGATCGCCGTGGTTTCCGATGGCCGCGTCCATTCGGGCCGGCAGGCGGTGAGCCTCAAGCTGATCGACGAGATCGGCGGCGAGCCGGAGGCGATCGCCTGGCTCGAACGCGAGAAGAATGTCGCCAAGGACTTGCCGGTGCGCGACTGGCGCCGCCGCAACGAATCCTCCGCTTACGGTCTGTGGAGCGCAGGCGAAGCGCTGGCGCGCGCGGCCGGTCTGGAAACGGTTGCGGTCCTTATCGCCCGCGCGGCTGATCAGCCCGTCGGTTTGCGGCTTGACGCGCCTCTGGCGCTCTGGCAGCCTGTCGGCGAAAAGTGATTTTGATACAAGCGGTTATACTGGAAAAATGATAAAATCCGAACTCGTTCAACGCATCGCCGAGCGTAACACTCATCTTTACCAGCGCGATATTGAGAACATCGTCACGGCGATCCTCGACGAGGTCGTCAAGGCGTTGGGGCGCGGGGACCGGGTCGAGCTGCGCGGTTTCGGCGCTTTCTCTCGAAAGGCCCGCGCGGCACGCGTCGGCCGCAACCCGCGCACCGGCGACGCGGTCGAGGTCGAAGAGAAATTCGTTCCAGTCTTCAAGACCGGCAAGGAGCTGCGCATGCGGCTGAACGGGAAGCACTGACGTTCACCGTGATGGACGTTTGACCCGGCCGGCAGGGAGAAACCGATGAAAGCCTTCTTCAAGGCGCTGATTCTCGTGCCGGTCGCGCTCGTGATCGTGCTCTTCTCGGTCGCGAACCGCGCGCCCGTGCGTGTCTCCTTCGATCCGATCAGCCGCGACGCGCCGGTGCTGGCCTTCGACTTGCCGCTCTTCGCCGTCGTCCTGGCGGCGATTGCCGTCGGCGTCCTGATCGGCGGCCTCGCGTCCTGGCTGGCGCAGGGCAAGCATCGCAAGGCGGCGCGGCGCAACCGCCGCGAGGCTGAGGTGCTGCGCGGCGAAGCGCAATCGCTGCGCGCCGCTGTGCCGGATTCGGCCCTCCCGGCTTTGACGCGCGGGAATAATTGATGCGGTTGTTCAGCGCCGACGAGATCGACGCGGCTCTCAGTTTTCCGGCTCTCATCGATACCCTGGCCGAGGCCTTCCGCAGCGACGGCGTGATGCCACCGCGCAACCACTACGCGATCGAGCGTCCCGGCGATAAGGGGGTCCTGCTGGTGATGCCGGCCTGGAGCGCGCCCTCGGTCGAGAAGGGCTATATCGGCACCAAGGTCGTCTCGGTCTTCTTCGGCAACGGCAAGCGCAACCTGCCCGGCGTCATGGGCGCCTATCTGCTGATGGACGGCGATACCGGCGAGCCGCTGGCCGTCTTCGACGGCAATCGCCTCACGGTCTGGCGCACGGCGGCCGCCTCGGCGCTCGCCGCCCGCTACATGGCGAGCGAGACGGCCTCGAAAATGCTGATGGTCGGCGCCGGCGCGCTCGCGCCCTTCCTGGTCAAGGCGCATCGCAGCGTCAGGCCATTGACCGATATCGCGATCTGGGCGCGCCGTCCCGAGGCCGCCGAGGCGGTCGTCGAAGCATTGGCCCGCGAGGGGATCGAAGCGCGCGCCGCGACCGATCTCGAGGGCGAGGCGCGCACGGCCGACATCATCTCCTGCGCCACCAACGCCACCGAGCCGCTGATCCACGGGCACTGGCTTAAGCGCAGCGCCCATCTCGACCTCATCGGCGCCTTCACCATGGAGATGCGCGAGGCCGATGCCGATGCCCTGAACCGGGCCCGCGTCGTGATCGACAGCGAAAAGGCGATCGAGGAGGGCGGCGATGTCGCCGTCGCGATCCGGGACGGCGACTACAGCGCCGACAGGATCGCCGGCACCCTGAGCGATCTTTGCCGTGGCGCCATTCCCGGCCCCGCCGAGGATGGCGGGATCACCCTGTTCAAGTCGGTCGGCGTCTCGATCGAGGACCTTGCCGCCGCGACCGCGGTCTGGGAGAACAGCTTGCCTGCGTGAGGGATCAGACCCTCACCGGTGCGCCACCGATTGCGCCCAGCAGCCAGAGTATGAGCACGACCACCAGCACCACGCCGACCGCGCCGCCGAGCCCGGCATTGCCATAGCTGCGATGGCCGTAATACCCGCCGCCGCCGAGCAGCAGGATCACCAGCAGCACAATCACAAGTGTGGACATGGGACGCCCCTTTTTCTGATCCGCATCGCGCTGCCGCGAGCGGCCGGATGTGGGGAGAGAACGTCGCGGCGGTGCAGGCGGTTCCCCTGAGGCGGCGGCGCCAATTCCGGGGCGGCCTACTCCACCTTGACGCCGACCTCCTTGATCAGGTCGCCCCATTTCTTCATCTCGGCCTGCAGGAAGGCGCCCAGTTCCGCCGGCGTATTGCCGACCGGCTCGGCGGCGAGCAGGTCCATCTTGCCGCGCATCACCGGGTCGGCGAGGCCGGCCTTGGTGTCGGCATGGATCTTGTCGATGATCGCCTGAGGCGTCTTCGCAGGGGCGAACAGGGCGAACCAGGAGGAGACGTCGAAGCCGGGCACGGTCTCGGCGATCGGCGCAAAGTCCGGCGCGGTCGCGGAGCGTTTCGCCGTGGTGATGCCGAGGCCGCGGATCGAGCCCGCGCGCACATGCGGCAAGGCCTGCGTGATGTTGTCGAAGATCAGGTCGATGCGCCCGCCGATCAGGTCCTGGGTCGCTTGCGCCGTGCCGCGATAGGGCAGGTGCACCATCTTCGTGCCGGTCAGCTTCTGGAAGAGTTCGCCCGAGAGGTGGACGGAGGTGCCGACGCCGGACGAGCCATAGGTCAGCTTGCCGGGATTGGCCTTGGCATAGGCCACGAGCTCGGCAACGTCCTTCACCGGCAGATCCTTGTTGACGACCAGCAGGTTCGGCACCAGCGCGACCATGGTGATCGGCGCGAGGTCTTTCGCGGGGTCGTAGTTGAGCCTGGCGTAGAGATACTGGTTCGTCGCCATGCCGACGGAGACGATCAGCAGGGTGTCGCCGTTCGGCTCTGCCTTGGCGACCGCGTCGGTGCCGATATTGCCGCCGGCGCCCGGCCGATTCTCGACCACGAAATTGGTGCCCCAGCTCTGGCCGAGCTTGTCGGCGACGAGCCGGCCGAGCACGTCGGTCGCGCCCGCCGGGGGAAACGGCACCACGAGCTTCAGCGTCCGGCCCTGGGGCCAGGGCGCCTGCGCCGAGCCCTTGCCCGACAGGGCGAGGCTCGCGCCGAGCCCTCCGAGCAGCGCGCGGCGATCGATCACGGATTTCGTCATGCTCGTCTTCTCCTCCGGTGCCGCGCGGCCGTTCTCCAGCCGGAGGCCGGATCGCTGCGGGTCGGCAAGCTGCCGTCTCGCGTCGGTCTTGTCCATGAGGGCCGGCCTGGATGGCTGCGGCTCGCCGGCCGCTTGACCGGTCCCGGAAAAACCGGCGTTCTGATGCGATGCGCAGCCCGAATCGCCGAATCGCCGCCGCGTCAGCCGTGCTGCTAGCCGCGCTGGCCTCCTCCGTCGTTCACGCCCAGTCCACCGCCGACGAGGAGGCGAAGCGCCGCGCCGCCAATATCGCGGCCTATCCCGAGGCGGCGCGTGCGCTGTTCGGCCAGAAGACGACGCCCGCCAGCATGCAGGCCCGCGCCATCGGTTCCTATGCCCGCGGCTGCATGGCGGGAGCGGCCGCGCTGCCGATCGACGGCGAGAGCTGGCAGGTCATGCGCCTCGCCCGCAACCGCAATTGGGGCCACCCGGAGCTGATCGCCTATCTCGAGAAACTGGCGCGCAGCGTGCCGAAGCTGACCGGCTGGCCCGGCCTGCTCGTCGGCGACATCTCGCAGCCGCGCGGCGGGCCGATGCTGACCGGCCATGCGTCCCACCAGATCGGGCTGGATGCCGATATCTGGCTGACCCCGATGCCGAAGCAGAAGCTCGACCGTGACGACCGCGAGAACATGTCGGCGGTGAACATGGCCCGCGCCGACTGGCGCGATGTCGATCCCAAGAACTGGACGCCTGCCCATACCAGGCTGATCAAGGCGGCCGCGAGCGAGCCGCGTGTCGAGCGCATCTTCGTCAATCCGGCACTCAAGGTCGCGCTTTGCCGCGAGGCCGGGTCAGACCGCGACTGGCTCAAGAAGGTCCGGCCGATGTGGGGGCACAATTACCATTTCCACATCCGGATGAGCTGCCCGGCGGGCATGGCCGGCTGTTCGGGCCAGGAACCACCGGATTTCGGCGATGGTTGCGGCGCCGAGCTGAACGGCTGGATCGAGCGGCAATACAAGGCGATCTTCCACCCGCCTCCGCCGCGCCCGGGGCCGAAACCGAAGCCCAAGCCGCCGATGTCGCTCGATGCGCTGCCGGCCGAATGCCGGCAGGTGCTGGTCTCGCGCTGAGGCTCAGTAGCGGGGCGGACTGGACCGGCTGGGCGTGCGGCCATAGGCGAACGGATCGTTATCCGCCGAGATTTCTGGCTGCGCCTGTTCCTCGCCCTGGATGTCGACGACGCCGTTGCCGTCATCGTCGCCGACGATCAGCTCCTCTGTCGGCGGAACCGAGCCGGGCAGGGTCAGCGGGCCGCGCGCCACGCTCGGCGGCGTTTCCGGCTGGTAGCGCGGCGAGGCCTGCGGCGGCTGCTGGTCGAGATAGTGCCGCTGCGCATCGAGGCTCTGTCCACCCCGATTATTCGCGACCGGATAGCCGCTATAGACGGCTCCGGGTGGCCGCAGACCGTCGCTCGGCTGGCGCATGAGGTCGCCGGAGGCTCCCGCGACCATGGGCGGCAGGCTGTCTTGCGCCGGCGGCTGCGCCGCCATCAGGTTGCGGGCCGGATCGGGCCGCGGCAGGTCGTAATTCGGGGTGTACTTGATCACCGGTTTGCAGATGTGGCGGCCCTTGCTGTGCCGCGCCAGGTCGATGTGGAAATGGTCGTAATGGAACATGTCGGCGCCGGGCCCGAGCACCGTCGAGAAATGCTGGCAGGCGCCGACGAAGATCTCGCGCAGGAAGGCCTGCTCTTCGGGCGAGCCGCGCCAGCCATCCTTGACGGTGATGTTGCGGCCGTCATTCATCCGGAAGGAGAAGACGTCCACGGCATTGCCATAGGCATGCTCGGAGGTGCGGCTGGTACCGGACCCGTTGTTCATGGCACGGCACGAATAGGAGCCGGCCCTGATCTCGATCACTTGCGCGCCGAGCACGTTCTGCGCCGCCGGCTGCACCACCTCGGCGAACCATTTATCCGTCGTCGCGACGACGGGGCAGCCCAGCGTGGCATTGCTGGTCAGGCGCACCGATCCGCTGGAAAAGGCCGAGACCCGCAGCGGCCTGGTCATGCCGCAGGTTCCGGGGCCGTCGATCGGCTTCTCGCGCAGGCTGACATAGGAGGAGAGCGGCACCTGGCGCGAGGCCAGGCAGGTCGCTTCGGCCTGGTCGCGCCAGGCCGCGCGCTGCGGCTTCTGGAACTTGCCGCAGCCCGCGAGGCCGGCGGCGCCGACGAGGCCAAGAGCGATGAGGGCGAGATGAACGCGTCGCATGACCGTTCAAATGCGACCCGTCTGGTGAACGCTTTCTCAACCGAGTGAGCCCCGGCCGCCACAGCAGGATTAACTTTGGCGAGGCGGTTAACCGGGCGTTAGCGGCGTCCGCGCGCCCCCACAGGAGGGCCGGATCTGTTAACTCTCAGGTCGCGTGTGCCGCTCGGAACAATGTCTGCGGCCGGGCCGAAGCTCCGGAACGCGCATCGTCGTCATGCGTGAATGGTCAGCTCCGCCGCTATCACGGGCCACGGAAATCATGCCAGCATCGCGCTCGCCATTGTCTCCCGCCCTGCCGAGGATCATCCATGCTCTCCGCCCGCGCCATTGCCCGTCAGGTCTCGAGCGGCGCGCTGGACGCCGCGGCTGCTCTCGCCGATTGCGCGGCCCGCATCGATGCGAAGGAACCCCGGATTCGTGCTTTCGCGGCCCGGCCTGCGCGGCTGGAGCCCGGCGAGGGCCCACTGGCCGGCGTCGCTTGCGCCGTCAAGGACATCATCGACACGGCCGACCTGCCGACCGGCATGGGCTCCTCGATCTATGACGGCTGGCGCCCGCGCGCCGACGCGCCTGTCGCGACGGCGCTCAAGGCTGCCGGCGCGACGGTCGCCGGAAAGACCGAGACCACGGCTTTCGCCTTCCTCGATCCGGCGCCGACGCATAATCCCCACGACCTTTCGGCGAGCCCCGGCGGCTCCTCCGCCGGTTCGGCCGCGGCCGTGGCGGCGGGCATGGTGCCGCTGGCGCTCGGCACCCAGACCGGCGGCTCGGTCATTCGCCCGGCCTCCTATTGCGGCGCCGCCGGCATGAAGCCCTCCTACGGTCTGCTGCCGACGGTCGGCGTCAAGACCTTCTCCTGGTCGCTCGACACGGTCGGCCTGATGGCGGCGAGCGCCGACGACCTCGGCTTCGCGCTCGCCATCCTCGCGGGCCGTCCCGAACTCGACGGCCCGGCAGCCGAGCTCAAGGGCCTGCGGATCGGCGTCACGCGGCAGGATTTCGCGGGCGAGGCCGAGCCGGGCTCGGAGCCTGCGCTGAGCCAGGCCTGCAAGCTTTTCGTCGAGGCCGGCGCGAAGCTCGTCGAGCTGGCGACGCCGCAAGCCCTGGTCGAGGCCTTCCGCGCCCACGGCCCCTTGCAGGATTTCGAGGCGACGCAGGCGCTGGCCTGGGAATACGCGACGCATCGCGATGCGCTGCCCCCGAAGCTGCGCGCCTATCTCGACGGCGCGCGGGCGGCGACGCCGGCCCAATATGACGAGGCGCGCCGGTCGTCGCGGCGCGGACGCGATGCCTGCCGCGACTTTCTCAGTGAGGTCGATGTCGTCGTCAGCTATGCCGCGCCGGGAGAGGCACCCGATACGCTGGGCTCGACCGGCGACTCGCGCTTCAACCGGCTCTGGACCTTGCTGGGAACGCCGTGCCTGACGATCCCGGCGCTGAAGGGGCCCCGCGGATTGCCGGTCGGGGTTCAGATCATCGGCCGTTTCGGCGCCGACGAAAGCGTCATTGCTGTGGCGAAGACCCTCGAAAAGCTTGTCGAACCAATGCGATGATCCATTTCATCCCCAAATCAATTCAATAAGTTAACCCCCTATTAGGGATACAATTGGCTCCGCCGCCCCTCTGCCTTGTCCGTGCCCCCTTGCGGCCATCGTCAGTTCTGCTAGCCTCGTGACAGGTCAATGACAGAGGAGGATGCGGTGAGCCTCACGCTAAGTCTCGACCGATTGGTTATGGGTGCGGCCTTCGTATTCATGATTGCGATCGTACTGGGAGCGTTCTGACAGACGTCAGTCTTAAGTCGAATGGACCACAAGAGCCTTTGACAAGAACGCCGCCAGGCAGGAGCCCGGCGGCGTTCTTCGTTTTATGGCCGATCCCGCTCAGGTCTCGGGGCAGGGGCTCTCGGTCACTCGCCAGGACATCATGTTGATGACCCGCCCGCATTCGGCCATGCGCCGGCCCTGCGTGGTCTTGATGCAGGCGCTGGTGCCTTCGGCGATCTTGCGTCCGTCGCTCCAGCAGAAGCAGAGGGGTTCGGGCGCTTGCGCCAGCCTGGGTGGATCGAGTGCGATGGCCGGCTCGCCTGCGCTGAGGCTGCTGAACGGCGCAAGGACGAGTGCGGATGCGATGAGGAGGCGGCGCAATGCCCGCGATCCGTCGTGGTGCGGCCTCCGTGCGATTCGGATCATGGCTCACTCCCTCGCCGCTGGGTGAACGGCGAAGGTCAAGGTTAACACGGCTAAAGGGATCGCTCCAGCGGGTGAATTGTTACTCTGTAACTACGACTTAAGTCGATAGACCTTGCTCTCCTGCGAGCCGGAGGCCATATTCCGTGACGAGAGGGCCCATAGGGGGCTCCGGGAGGAACCATGTCTTTGATTTCGCTTGCTCGGCGTGGCCGGGTCGTCGCAGTGCTCGCTGGTGCTCTTCTGCTCGTCCCCGTGCTGGCCGAGGCCCGCCCCGGTGGCGGCAAGGGTGGCTTTGGCAGCCGCGGCACGCGTACGCAGTCGGCTCCGGCTCCGACCAATACCGCGCCCAATGGCGCGCAGCCCTTCCAGCGCAGCACCGCTCCGACGCCGTCGCCCTCGATGGCCGGCCCGGCCGCCGGCGCGGCGGGAGCCGCCGCTCAGGCCGCGCGGCCTTCCATGGCGCGCAACCTGATGATGGGCGTCGGCGCTGGCCTGCTCGGCGCTGGCCTGTTCGGCATGCTGTCGGGCTCGGGCTTCTTCAGCGGCCTGGCTTCGCTGGCCGGCATGCTCGGCTTCCTGCTGCAGATCGCTCTGATCGGCGGCGCGATCTTCCTCGCCATCCGCTTCTTCCGCCGCCGTTCCGAGCCGCAGCTCGCGACCGCGGCCGGGCCGATGGCGCGCGAGGCTCAGCAGCCCCAGGCCAATCCCCGCGCCGGCATGATGGGTGCGGCGATGGGCGCGATGGGCGGCGGCGCTGCCGGCAACAAGCCGGTCGAGATCACGCTCGAGGGTGAGGATTTCAACCATTTCGAGCGGCTCCTCGGCGAGGTCAACACCGCCTATTCGAACGAGAACCAGCAGGCGCTGGCCGAACGGTTGACGCCCGAGATGGCCGGCTATTTCGCCGATGACATCGCCGAGAACGCCGGCAAGGGGCTGGTCGACCGCGTCTCCGACGTCAAGCTGCTGCAGGGCGACCTGTCGGAAGCCTGGCGCGAGGACAACTTCGAATACGCCACCGTGGCGATGCGCTTCAGCCTGATCAACGCGCTGACCGAGCGCGCCACCGGGCGGGTCGTCGACGGCAACGCGACCACCCCGCAGGAGGTCTCGGAGCACTGGACCTTCGTGCGCTCGCGTGGCGGGCCCTGGAAGCTCTCGGGCATCCAGCAGGCCGCCTGACACGGCTGCACCGCAAACTGAATCGACGGCCGGGGACATTCCCCGGCCGTTTTTCGTTTCGACCGGTCGCGATCCATTCTATAGGCAGGCCTCGTCAACCGTCGCCCCTGCCTTCCGGAGTTCTCCCCATGACCGACATGCGTCTCGTCGTCGTCGGCGCCGCCGGGCGCATGGGGCGCATGCTGATCAAGGCGATCAGCGAGGCCGAGGGCTGCACGGTTTCTGCCGCGATCGAACGCCCCGGCTCGCCGGCGCTCGGCCAGGATGCCGGCGTGCTCGCCGGCTTGCCGGCGCTCGGCGTCACAGTCACCGATGACGCATTGCCGGCCTTCGTCGAGGCCGAGGGCGTGCTCGATTTCACCGCGCCCGACGCTACCGTGGCCTTCGCCGCCCTGGCGGCGCAGGCGCGCATCGTCCATGTCGTCGGCACGACCGGCATGGAGCCGGCCCATCTGGCGAAGCTCGAGGCCGCTGCGCGCCACGCCGCGATCATCCGCTCCGGCAATATGAGCCTCGGCGTCAACCTGCTCGCCGGGCTGGTGCGCAAGGTCGCAGCCACGCTCGGCACCGACTGGGATATCGAGATCCTCGAGATGCATCACCGCATGAAGGTCGATGCGCCCTCCGGCACGGCCGTGCTGCTCGGCGAGGCGGCGGCGCAGGGCAGGGAGGTTGCGCTCGCCGAGCATCGCATCGCCTCGCGCGACGGCCAGACAGGCATCCGCCCGCCGGGCGCGATCGGCTTTGCGGCGCTGCGCGGCGGCACGGTTGTCGGTGACCACAAGGTCGTCTTCGCCGGCGCCGGCGAGCGGCTCGAGCTCGCCCATGTCGCCGAGGATCGCGGCCTGTTCGCGCAGGGCGCCGTCAAGGCTGCGCTCTGGGGCAGGGGGCGCAAGCCCGGCCTCTATTCGATGGCCGACGTGCTCGGCCTCGACGCCCTGTGAGCGCCGCGCCGTGACCCGGCTTTCGGTCGCTCCCGGCGTCGTCCATTGGCCGGGCTATCTCTCGGCCGAGGCCCAGGCTGCGCTGGTCGAGGCGCTGCGCGAGGTCGCCCGGCAGGCGCCGTTCTTCGCGCCGCGCATGCCGAAGACCGGCAAGCCCTTCTCGGTGCGCATGACCAATTGCGGGACGCTCGGCTGGGTCTCGGACGAGACCGGCTATCGCTACCAGCCGCTGCATCCCGAAACCGGCGCGCCCTGGCCGCCGATGCCGCCTGTCCTGCTCGAAGCCTGGCGCGAGCTCGCGGGCTATCCGCACCCGCCGGAAGCCTGCCTCGTGAACTTCTACGAGGCGAGCGCGAAAATGGGCTTGCACCAGGATCGCGACGAGCAGGATTTCGACGCGCCGGTGCTGTCGCTCTCGCTGGGCGACACGGCGGTTTTCCGCATCGGCGGCACGACCCGCGGCGGCAAGACGCTGTCGCTGAAGCTCGCCTCCGGCGATGCCCTGCTTTTTGGCGGCGAGGCACGCCTCGCCTATCACGGCATCGACCGCATTCAGGCCGGATCGTCGGCCCTGCTGCCGCAGGGCGGGCGCATCAACCTGACGCTCAGGCGCGTGACGAAGCCGTCCGGCTGATCAGGCGGAGCCCGCCCCCGGCAGGCTCGGAAACGACCAGCCGAACAGGATCGAGCCGGCGCGCAGGCCGAAGCCGGCGGCGAGCCCTCCCAGCATCACCACGATGGTATCGAGACCGAGGCTCGAGAGCAGCGCGGTCACGCCCGCTCCCGTGGCTGCGGCAGTGACGTAGAAATCGCGGCTCCACAGCACCAGCGGGCGGTCGCCGGCCAGGATGTCGCGCAGGATGCCGCCGAAGGAGGCGGTGATCGCGCCGAGCGCGATCGCGGACAGGATCGGCACGCCGGCGACCAGCGCCTTCTGCGTGCCGACGACGGCGAAGAGCGCGAGCCCGGCCGCATCGGCCCAGATCAGCAGCCGCTTGGCCGCCCAGCCGTCGAGGGAGCCGGGGCGCCAATAGGCGAGCGCCCAGGCCGAAAGCGCCACAGCCGTGCAGAGCATGACGTCGGATGGGGCCTGGACCCAGAACACGGCCCGGCCGAGCACGAGGTCGCGCAAGGTGCCGCCACCGACGCCGGTGACGGTGGCGAGCAGGATGAAGCCGAAAGGGTCCATGCCCTTGCGGACGGCGACGAGTGCGCCCGTCAATGCGAAGACCGCGACCCCGGCGGCCTCCAGCATGGCTCAGTTGCTCGAGGTGGAGCCGTTATCGGCATCGCCCGAAGGCGCTTCCGATTTCGGGGCGCCGGCCGAGACGCCGACCAGGGCGGGACGGAGCACGCGCTCGCCGATCTTGTAGCCCGACTGCACGACCTTAGAGACCATGCCCTTGGCCACAGTCGGATCGGGGGCCTCGAACATCGCCTGGTGCAGGTTCGGATCGAACTTCTCGCCCTGCGGATCGATGCGGCGCACGCCATGGCGCTCCAGCGTCTTGAGCAGGTCGCGCTCGGTCAGCTCGACGCCCTCGATCAGCGCCTTGAGCGCCGCCTCGCCATCGCCGCGCGCGACGTCCGGGACGCTCTCCAGCGCGCGGCGCAGATTGTCGGCCGAGCCGAGCATGTCGCGCGCGAAGCTGGTCACGGCATAGGCCTTGGCGTCCGCGATCTCGCGCTCGGTGCGCCGGCGCAGGTTTTCCATGTCGGCCAGCGTGCGCAGCAGCTTGTCCTTGAGATCGTCGCGCTCGGCCTCGGCCTGGGCGAGCTGCGTCTCAGGGGTGGCCTCGCGCGGCGCGGTCTCGTTCGCCTCCTGGGCGCTCAGGTCCGGGTTCGGTTCGTCCGTCGCAGGCTTCTGCGTCATTGCCTCATCCAATTCGTGTCAAATGGCTGGCCGCGCCATCCCGGCGCGACCGCGTTCGTGGCCGATATCGGGCTTGTGGCCGGCGAAATCAAGCACGGGCCGGCACCCGCGCCTTCCCGGCCTGGGCCTTCTCGTGATCATAGGCGAAGACCTCCAGCAGCGCCTTGCGGATGCTGAGCTGGCGTGCGGCGCCGGTGATCTTGGCGTTGGTCAGGTCGGTCACATAGAACACGTCGACCGCCTTCTCGCCAAATGTGGCGATATGGGCCGAGGCGATATTGAGGTTGAGCTTCCCGATCGCCGTCGTCAGGTCGTAGAGCAGCCCCGGCCGGTCGAGGCCGGAGACCTCGAGCACCGTGTGGCGGGTCGAGAGCACGTTGTCGATGATCACCTCCGGCGCCACCTGGAAGGTCGCGCCGCGCGGCGGCGGCGCCCGCCGCTGCGCGACCAGGTCGGCGATCTTGATCTCGCCCTTCAGCGCTCGCTCGATCGCGGCCGCGATGCGCTCGGCCCGGCGCAATTCGTCGTCGTCGCGGTCGAAGGCGCGCGAGATGAAGATCGTGTCGAGCACGAGCCCGTCGGTCGTGGTGAAGATCTGGGCGTCGACGATATTGCCGCCGGCGGCTGCGCAAGCGCCCGTGACGATCGCGAGCAAGCGCGGATGGTCCGGCGCCAGGATGGTCAGCTCGGTCACCCCGCGGAACTGGTCGGTCTCGACCAGGGTCGCGGTGGTGCGCCCTTCGCCCTCGGCCCGGCGCAGGAAGCGCGCCTGCTTTTCCTGGCGCGGCAGGTCGACCTTGATCCAGTAGGCCGGGTAGTGCCGCGCCACGTAGCCCTCGCGCTCGCGCTCGCTCCAGTCGGTCAGCCGCTCCCTGAGCGCGTCCTGCTTGTGCTCGACGCGGGCGCGCCGCTCGATGCCGGAATGGCCGCCGGCGAGCACGATCTCGGTCTCGTAATAGAGCGTGCGCAGGAGCTGGCCCTTCCAGCCGTTCCAGACCCCGGGACCGACGGCCTTGATGTCGGCGACGGTCAGGATCAGCAGCAGCTTCAGCCGCTCCAGCGTCTGCACGATCGCCGCGAAGCTCTCGATCGTCTTGGGGTCGCCGAGATCGCGGCTCTGCGCCACGGTCGACATGTCGAGATGGTGTTCGACCAGCCAGGCGACGGTCTCGGTCTGGGCATCGCTGAGGCCCAAGCGCGGGCAGAGCTTGCGCGCGATCCGGGCGCCGGCGAGCGAATGGTCCTCGGGCCTGCCCTTGGCGACGTCGTGCAGGAAGAGCGCGACATAGAGCGCCCGCCGGTTGGAGATCGTCGGGAAGATCGCGTTGGAAAGCGGATGCTCGGCCTCGAGCGCCCCGGCCTCGATCTCGGCCAGGATGCCGATCGAACGGATCAGGTGCTCGTCCACCGTGTAGTGGTGATACATGTTGAACTGCATCATCGCGACGATACGGCCGAAATCCGGGACGAAGCGGCCGAGCAGCCCGGATTCGTTCATCCGCCGCAGCACCACCTCGGGCGAGCGCCGCGCCGTCAGGATCTCCAGGAAGATCCGGTTCGCCTCGCGGTCGTTGCGCAGTTGCGGCGTCACCAGCTTGAGCGACTGCGTCACCAGCCGGCTGGCGTCGGGATGAATGGCGAGGTCGTCGCGGCTGGCGATCTCGTAGAGCCGCAGCAAGTTGACCGGGTCGCGCCTGAACGCATCGGGATCGACGACGTTGAGGCGCTGGCTCTTCAGCGTGAAATCGGGGTGGCCGAGCGCCCGCACGCGCTTGCGCTTGGTGAAGGAGCCGAGCAGGCGCGACAGGCTGGCGCGCGGCTTCTGCTGGCGCGCCTCGAGCGCGGCGCAGACGATGGCGGTCAGGTCGCCGACATCCTTCGCCACGAGGAAATAGGCCTTCATGAAGCGCTCGACCGGCGCCTGGCCGCTGCGGCCGGCATAGCCGAGCTCGGTCGCCACCTGGCGCTGCAGATCGAAGGAGAGCCGCTCCTCGGCCCGCCCGGTGATGAAATGCATCCAGCAGCGCACCCGCCAGAGGAATTCCTCCGAGCGCTGGAACATCAGGAATTCCTTGCGGTCGAACAGGCCCGCCGCGACGAGATCCTCCGGATCCTCGACCCGGTACGCATATTTGGCGATCCAGAACAGCGTATTGAGGTCGCGGAGCCCGCCCTTGCCGTCCTTGACGTTCGGCTCGACCAGATAGCGCGACGAGCCGGCGCGGGTGACGCGGGCCTCGCGCTCGGCAAGCTTGGCCTCGGTGAAGGCCGGCGCCGTGCCTTCGACCACCTCTGCGCCGAAGCGGCGCGTCATCTCGTCGAACAGGCCCCGGTCACCGGTCAGGAAGCGCGCTTCGAGCAGCGCGGTGCGGATCGTCATGTCGGCGCGCGCCTCGCGGATGCAATCGTCGACCGAGCGCACCGAATGCCCGACCTTCAGCTTCAGGTCCCAGAGCGGGTAGAGCATCGCCTCGACCACGCTCTCGCCCCAGGCCGTCTGCTTGTGCGGGAACAGGAAGAGCAGGTCGACATCGGAGCCCGGCGCCAGCGTGCCGCGGCCATAGCCGCCGACGGCGACGACGGCGATCCGCTCGGAGGAGGACGGGTTCACCGCGGGGTAGAAATGCTCGCTCGCGGCGACGTGGAGACAGGTGACGATCCCGTCCATCGTGGCCGAGAGCCGGTGCGCGCAGGCAAGCCCGTTGCGCGTCTGGACGAGGATCTCCCGGGCCGAGGCGTGTCCTTCCTCCAGCGCGCCGCGCAGGCCGGCCACGAGCTCCTGGCGCAAGGCGCCGGTCGCCGCCTTGCGCAACCCCTTGGCCAGTCGTGCGACGGCGGCGGATGGGTTCGCGATGATGTCGGCGAGCGCGAGATAGGGCTGATCGGTGCTGGTCGGCACGGCCGCTTCATCCTCGATTCCGTCCGGCGACGGATATGAATCTCCCGCTGGTAGCACGGCAGCGGGATTCACAGAAACCGCATTTCCACATGCATAAATAGTGAATTATACCATTCAACAATTACCCAGCGATTGTTTGACATACAGAACGATCGGACCTAAAAGACGGATACGCGCCGATTTGAGCCACCAGCTTGCGGGCGCGAAACAAGTGCAGCTAAAGCGTGGGGCGCTGGACGGCATGGTCCGTCCCGATCCCTTCGCGCGACCAGAACAGGGATCGATCATGAGCATCGCCACCATCAGCCGCCGTCTGATCATTGCCGGCCTCGCGGCCACCACCTTCGGCCTTGGCGCCACCGCCGCCCAGGCGCAGGCGCCGAAGGAAATCCGCATCGACTACGCCACCTACAACCCCGTCAGCCTGGTGCTGAAGGAGCGGGGCATCCTCGAGAAGGCGCTTGCCGCCGACGGCATCTCGGTGCGCTGGGTCCAGTCCGCCGGCTCGAACAAGGCGCTGGAATTCCTCAATGCCGGCTCGATCGATTTCGGCTCGACCGCCGGCGCCGCAGCCCTGATCGGCAGGATCAACGGCAATCCGATCAAGTCGATCTATGTCTATTCGCGGCCGGAATGGACGGCGCTGGTCACCGGCGCCAAGAGCGAGATCACCAAGGTCGCCGATCTCAAGGGCAAGCGCGTCGCCGTCACGCGCGGCACCGATCCGCATATCTTCCTGGTGCGGGCCTTGGCCGAGGCCAAGCTGACCGAGAAGGACGTCAAGCTCGTGCTGCTCCAGCATGCCGATGGCCGGCTGGCGCTGGAGCGCGGCGATGTCGACGCCTGGGCCGGCCTCGATCCGCTGATGGCGGCTGCCGAGGTCGAGAGCGGCGCGAAGCTGTTCCACCGCAAGGCCGAAGACAACACCTGGGGCATCCTGAATGTCCGCGAAGCCTTCGCCAGCGAGCATCCGGATCTAGTCCGCAAGGTGCTGGCCGCCTATGGGGAAGCCCGCGCCTATGCGCTCGCCAATCCGGCCGAGCTCAGGAAGGTCCTGGTCGATTATACCAAGCTGTCGGACGCCGTGATCGAGCGTCAGCTCACCCGCACCGAGCTGACCCATTCCAGGATCGGCCAGGCCCAGGCGGATACGATTCTCGCGGCCGGCATCGCGCTCAAGGAAGCGGGCGTCCTGCCGGCGACGACCGACGTGAAGGCGGCGGTCGACGGTTTGCTCGACCGTCGCTTCGCCACCGCCGGGAAGTGATGCCGCGCTAGCCCGGACCGATGAGCGCGCTGGAGATCGAGACTGCCGCGAATGCGGCCGAGCGGCCGGCCCCGCGCCGGAAGCTCGGCAACCTCGGCCTTGCGGGCCTGCTTCTGCCGGTCCTGCTCGCCGTGCTCTGGGAGTTCCTGGTCGATGCGGGCCTCGCCAATGGCCGGCTGATGCCGCCGCCCAGCGTGGTCGGCAGGACGCTCTGGCAATTGGCGGTCTCGGGCGAGCTCCTGACCCATGCCGCAGCCACGCTCTGGCGGGTTGCGGCCGGCTTCGGGCTGGGAGCGGCCGTCGGCACCGTTCTGGGCGCGCTGACGGGGGCCTTGCCCGTCGCGCGCGGCCTGCTCGATCCGACGCTGCAGGCCTTGCGCGCGATCCCGTCGATCGCCTGGGTGCCGCTCTTCATCCTGTGGTTCGGCATCTTCGAGGCCTCGAAGGTCGCGCTGATCGCGGTCGGCGTGTTCTTCCCGGTCTATCTCGGCGTCGCGGCGGCGATCCTCTCGATCGACCGCAAGATCATCGAGGTCGGGCGCGTCTTCCGGCTCGGCCGCCTCGCCATGGTCCGGCGCGTCCTGCTGCCGGCGATCCTGCCGGCCTGGATCACGGCTTTGCGCTCCGGCCTCGGCCTCGGCTTCATGTTCGTGGTCGCGGCCGAGATCATGGGCGCGAGCGAGGGCCTCGGTTACCTGCTCGTGGACGGCCAGCAGCTTGGCCGTCCCGACACCATCATCGCGGCCATCATTGCCTTTGCCGTGCTCGGCAAGCTGGCGGATGGCCTCCTCGTCGCCATCACGCGGCCCTTCCTCGCCTGGCAGGATACGGCGCGCGACAAGCTCTGAAAGGCATCTTCGATGCTGAGCTTCGACACTCTCTCGAAAACCTATGCCGACGGCACGCACGCGCTGTCGGCGATCACCCTCGACGTCGCCGCCGGCGAGATCCTGGCACTTGTCGGCGGCTCGGGCTGCGGCAAGACCACGTTGCTGCGCCTCGTCGCCGGACTGGACCGGCCGAGCGCCGGTAGCGTCGCGCTCGACGGCGAGACGATTCTGGAGCCGCGCGCCGATGTCGGCGTGATCTTTCAGGAGCCGCGGCTCTTTCCCTGGCTCAGCGTCGCCGAGAATGTCTCCTTCGGTCTCTCGCATCTGACGCCCTTCGCGCGCGAAGGGCTGGTGACCAACGCGCTCGTGCGCGTCGGGCTGGCGGGCTACGAGAAGCGCTGGCCGCGCGAATTGTCCGGCGGCCAGCAGCAGCGCGTCGCCATCGCCCGCGCGCTGGTCACCCGCCCCAAGCTGCTGCTGATGGACGAGCCGTTCTCGGCGCTCGACGCGACGACGCGGGCGAGCCTGCACGGGCATCTCCTGGCGCTCTGGGAGGAGAGCCGGCCAACCGTCGTCATGGTCACCCATGATGTCGAGGAGGCGGTGACGCTCGCCGACCGGATCATCGTGATGCAGCCAAAGCCCGGCCGCATCTTCGACGAGCTCGACAACCCGCTCGCTCGCCCGCGCGACCGGCTCTCGCCGGCCTTCGAGGCGATTAAGCGCGAGGCGCTGCGCACGCTCGACCGCTCGCTGCGTGACGAGGAGCCGCATCAGCACAAGGCGGCCGAGACGGCAGGGATGTGGTGGTGAGGCAGCCCGCTAGCCGGTCTTGCGATGAGTTTCCATGTAGCGTCGCAGCACGGCGTTCATCCGGGCCTGATATCCCCGACCTTGCGATTTGAACCAATCGACGACCTCTTGGTCGAATTTGGCATTCACCGGGGTCTTCAACGGAGGCATGCCGATGAAGGCCTCAGACCAGTCCTCGATTGTCGTCGCCGGATTATCCGGGTCGGCCTGCGCCATTGTCTCGATCTCGTCATCGGTAAAACGGTCGACGCGTTTCCAGTCCGTGCCGTGCGGGCGCGCCTTATTCTGCTTGGTGTTGGCCATGATAGACGCTCCTTTCGTCTCGGCTCGCGGGTCGCACCGAAATCAGGTGCATCAGCCCGGCTCTTGGGGTGAAAGTCACGTTCAGGATGCGACCGCGCAATTCCACCAGCATGTTGTATCTGTCTTCGCCATAGTCGAAACGCCTGTCCTCGCGGACCAACGCGAAGCGGCCATCGAAAGCCTCGGCGAGATCGGCAAAATCATAGCCGTGATTGGCGATATTGAGGCTTCGCTTGCCATCATCCCACGAGCAGCGTTCATTCGAGCCCATATGTAAATCTACATAATTATGTAGATTTTGACAAGCTTCACTGGCCAAGACTCCGGATAGGAGCTATCCGGCCGCATCATACGAATTCACTCCCCAGCAAGGTGCAGAACCCATGGATGTCACCGCCCTCCGCGCCCTCCAGGCCCCGCTCAAGGACAAATATCGCGAGGCGCCCGATGCCGCCGTCATCACGCTGAAGGCCCGTGGCGAGCTCGACGACCAGCACATCGCATGCAAGGTCGAGACCGGCCGCGCCATCGCGCTCGCCGGCCTGCATCCGGCGACCGGCGGGTCCGGAGCGGAATTGTGCTCGGGCGACATGCTGCTGGAGGCGCTGGTCGCCTGCGCCGGCGTGACGCTCAAGGCCGTCGCGACCGCGCTCGAGATCGAGCTGAAGAAGGGCACCGTCCGCGCCGAGGGCGATCTCGACTTCCGCGGCACGCTCGGCGTCGCCAAGGACGCTGCCGTCGGCTTCAAGGCGATCCGGCTCTCCTTCGACGTCGAGACCGATGCGCCGCAGGAGAAGCTCGACAGCTTGCTCAAGCTCACCGAGCGCTATTGCGTCGTGTTCCAGACGCTGAACGTCAAGCCGGAGCTCTCGGCGGCATTGGCCAAGGTCTGAGCGCGGTGGGAGAGCCGGCGCTGCCCGGCGATGTCAATTTAGGTGGTTAGCTGGTGCTTGGGTCGTTGCCCCAGAATGATTTGTTATATCTCTTCGGCGTGACACGATGAACGCTGGGAGCATCGCATATGCCTTCGTCTCCAAATCGATCGCTGGCCACGCTCGCCTCGCTGACGATGCTGCTTCTGGTCCTGGCGACGAATGCGCATGCTGAGGACGTCGTCCAGTTCCCATCGATCACCTATCGCCTGAGCGATTTCCAGAAAGCACGTGCCAAGGCTCGCGGAGAAAGTGGCGAGAATTCTCCGGGGCTTGTGATCACGGGGTATCTCTCGAAGCCAGCAGGGGAAGGCAGGCACCCGGCAATCGTTATGCTGCATGGTTGCGGTGGGTTGAGTACGTTCCATCGACGCGAGGCCGAAGCAATCCGCGACTGGGGTTACGTCGTGCTGGCGCCGGACAGTTTTACCCCACGGGGCATGCAGGACGCCTGCGTGCGGGAGCGACGCGACCTTGCGCCTCGGGTCGAGGACGCATTCGGAGCGCTTGCGTATTTATCGAAGCTGCCTTTCGTCGATCCGACGCGGGTTGCTGTTTTAGGCTATTCGCATGGAGGCGGGATCGCGCTAAAAATTGCCACGCTATCGCAGAAAAAACTTTACGACATGCCCGATGATCTCGGGTTCAAGGCGGCTGCAACGTACTACCCGTCTTGCGAGGTCATTGCCGACACCTTGGCAATTCCAACACTCATTTTAATTGGCGAGAAAGACGATTGGGCCCTCGCATCTCACTGTGAAGCAGTCGCCCGGCGCCAGGTCGGCGAGCGTAACCTCCTGAGGCTCACCGTCTTCCCAGGAGCGTACCATTCATTCAACTTCCCCATTTTCGCAGAGCCACGTCAGGTCTTCGGGCACTGGTCCAAATATGACGAGGCGGCAACCGAGCGAGCGACATCCGAACTACGTGATTTCCTTGGGAAGGAATTGGCCGGATAGCCGGGTCAAATAGATGGACCTAGCGCGGCACGACCATCCGATTGTTGATACGCGAGTCCGCGTTGGGTCGGAAGCAGCCGCGAACGCGCCCGCTCGATCCCGTGCGAAGACGTGGGTGGTCGAGACAAGCCCGACCATGACGGTGGAGCGCGGGGAACCCTCTCCCGGATGGGAGAGAGCAGGGTGTTCGGACTGCAAACGCTAGCCTGAACCCAACCGCGTGGGCGCTCACGCAACTGGTCCAACGGCCTACACCTCACCCCTGCCCCTCTCCTTCCAGGAGAGGGGGTCTGTCGCGCTTCCCGCTCCCAATGGGGATCAAGCGGCAACTTATCCCCGCCTCCTGCACCTCCCCTATAATCCGCTTCATCCCATCCCCGAGGGGCGGCCAACCGGAGGCATGTCGTATGGCGGGGTGGGTGCGGCGCCTGCGGGCGAGGGTTG
>NZ_JBHYEM010000013.1:0-141872 GCF_051860145.1 Allobosea sp.
AGACGCGGAAGCCGACCGGGAGCCCGGCCGGCACCACCGCGCGCACCGCTTCAAGGATCTCGAGCGGCAGCCGCATCCGGTTCTCCAGCGAGCCGCCATAGGCGTCCTCGCGACGGTTGGAGAGCGGCGAGAGGAACTGGTGCAGCAGATAGCCATGCGCCGCGTGGAGCTCGATCGCCTCCAGGCCGAGCCGCACCGCGCGTTCGGCCGAGGCGACGAAATCCGCGCGCAGTTTCGCGAGGCCGGCCGCGTCGAGCGCGGTCGGAGCCCGCTTGTGATTGCCGAAGGGCAGGGCGGAGGGGGCGAGCGTCTGCCAGCCGCCCTCGTCGAGCCCGACCTGGCCGCTGCCCTGCCAGGGCGCAGCGACCGAAGCCTTGCGCCCGGCATGGCCGAGCTGGATGCCGATCTTCATGTCGGAATGGGCGCGCACGGCGGCGAGCGTCTTCGCCAGCGCGGCCTCGGTCTCGCCCGACCACAGGCCGAGATCCTGCGGGCTGATACGGCCCTCGGGCGACACCGCCGTCGCCTCGATGAAGAGCAGCGCCGCGCCCGAGAAGGCGAGATGGCCGAGATGGATGGTGTGCCAGTCGGTGGCGCGGCCGTCCTGCGCCGAATACTGGCACATCGGGGCGATGACGATGCGGTTGGCGAGATCGAGCCCGCCGAGCTTGTAGGGGCTGAAGAGCTGGCTGGTCATCGAGGGCTCCGGCAATGGCGTCATGCCGCACGGGCGGCTTCGGCTGCGTTTCTAGACGCCGGCATGCCTGCCTGGCTATGAGGCCTGGCGCAGGCCGGCCCCTCGTCCGGCCGCCTGCATGCCTCGCTCAGCCCGAGATCAGCCAGAGCGCGAAGGGGAAGGTCAGCGCGGCGAGCGCCGTCGAGGCCACGATCGCGGCCGCGATCGGCCGGCTGTCGGTCTCGAAACGCTCGGAAATGACGAAGACATTGGCGGCGATCGGCAGCGCCGCATAGAGCACGCCGGCCGTGACCCAGAACGGGTCGAGCCGCAGCACCAGCGCCAGCACCGCCCAGGTGATCAGCGGGTGCAGCACGAGCTTGCCCAGCACCAGTGGCGCGATCTGCAGCACCGGGAGCCGCTCGCCGCCGCCGCTCCATTGCCGCGCCGCCAGGCCGAGCGCGAAGACCCCGACCGGCGCCGCGGCATTGCCGAGGAAGCTCAGGAAGCGGTCGACCGGCTCCGGGATCGCGACGCCGCTGACCGAGAGCGCGATGCCGGCGGCGATCGACAGCATGAAGGGGTTGAGGATCGTGCCGCGCAGCAGCCGCCCGGCGATGCCGAGGGCCGAGCCCTTGCCGCGCCCGGCCTCGATCAGGCCGATCGCGAGCGGAATGATCAGGGCGGTGTCGCAGATCAGGCCGATGGCGATCGGGGCGGCCGCGCGCTCGCCGAGGAAGGCGAGCATCAGCGGGATGCCGAGAAAGGCGAAATTGCCGCCGACCAGGCTTTGCCCGCGCGAGACGGCGTTCGGGAAAGGCAGGGCGCGCAGGCGCGTGCCGATGAGGATGCCGACGGCCATGATCGCCACGCCGATGGCGGCGAGCGCGAGGAAGAAGGTGGTGTTCCAGAGCTCCGCGATCGGCTGGCGCGACATCACCCTGAGCACCATCGCCGGCGTCGCGATCATGAAGGCGAAGGTGTTGAGCACCCTGACCGCCTCGGGACCGAACAGCGAGCGGCCGGAGACCAGCGCGCCGAGCGCGATCACCGCGAAGAACGGCGTGCTGGTCGCAAGGAACTGAAGCATGGGATGACGCTGACGATTCGAGACGTTGCGTGTCATCCCGGGCGACTGAAAGGAGACCCGGGATCCATGCCAGAACACCACTGACGGGCGCTCCGGCATGGATCCCGGGTCTGCGCTTCGCTTGCCCGGGATGACGCGCGGTTGTCGGCACCCTAGCCTTCCCGGTGTTGCACTGGCCACGCCGCCCGGCGCACAGACCTCCGCCGCGAATGCAGGTCAGTTCGCCTGGAAGGCGCCGATCATGTAGCTTTCGTTGCCGATCTCGGTGACGCGGCCCCTCACCTCGTAGCTGGCGAGGTCGATGATCCAGACCACGCTGGAATTCGACTTGCCCTTCGGCGCGCCGGTGATCGCGGCGTATTTCCCGTCCGGCGTGATCGCGACGCCGCGCGGCCGGGAGGGCTCGCCGCCCGGCGTCTTCAGCTCGATGCGCTTGATCGTCGCCGGCTGGCCGGCGATCGCCTTCTCGACATCGACAATGTCGATATTGTTCGAGCGGAAATGGGTGGAGAGGATGCGCTTGCCGTCCGGCAGGAAGGCGGCGACGAAGGGCCGCGTCGCCACGCTTTTGTCGTCGGTGCCGACGAGCACGCGCGCGACCTCGGCCTTGCTCGGATCGGAGAGCGCCTTTTCGACATCGACGATCGAGATCGTATTGGCCTCCTTGCCGTCGCGGGCATTTTCGCGCGAGGCGTGGGCCACCAGCTTGCCGTCGGGGCTGGTCGAGATGCCGAAGCCGCCGGCCTGGACCGGGATCCGGGCGCGCTCGGCATCGGGCGCACCAGTGACCGCCTTCTTCAGGTCGATCACCGAGATGTCGTCGGTGCCGCCATTGGCGGTGAAGATCGTGCCGCCGCCGAGCGGGCTGATCGTCACGCCATTGGTGTCGGGGAAGCAGCCGAATTTCGGATCGGGCGCGGCATGCGGCACCGGATCGGGCGGGCAGGGGAAGCCGGGCTTGCCATAGGCCTGCTCGACCTTGTGGATCACCTTGCCGGTGGCGAGGTCGACGATGTTGATGTGGCGGCCGCCATCCTCGTCGCCCTTCTGCTCGGCATGGGCGAGCGCCGCATGCTTGCCGTCGGGCGAGATCGCGAAGCCGGTCGCGCCAAACCCTTCGGAATCGATATAGCCGGCGACGGCCGACAGCGTGCCGTCGGCCTTGGGATCGAGCGCCCTGCCCAGGTCGACGATGGTGACCGAGCCGGGATGGCCGTGCTGGAAGGCGGCGGCGTCGGCCGGCTTCGACTTGCCGGAATGGTTGACCACATAGGCGCGCTTATAGTCCGGCGCGATGGTGACGATGATCGGCTGGCCGCTGGAGGCCACGGTCTTGCCGTCGACCTCGATGTCGGGCGTCACCCGCAGCCGGTTGATCACGGCTTTCGGCGTGCCGTCATTGGCGGGATCGATCGCCTTTTCGAGGTCGATCACCAGCACGACATTGTCCCAGCGCCCGCTCGCGAGGAAATAGTCCTTCGCCATCGCCTCTCCGGTTCCTCCGGCGGCAAAGAGCGCCGCGCCAGTCAGAAGCATCGTCCGTCGCATGGTCCGTCCTCCTTCGGCTAGCCCGTGGCCCGGGCCTGTGATTTGGCGTTTCGCGCGTTCTCCCGCTCAGCGCTCGAGCGCCATGTCGAGCACGCGCGCGACATGCAGCGCCTCGCGCCCGGCGCCGTCATGGATCTGGTGGCGGCAGCTCGTGCCGTCGGCGACGACGAGGTCGTCCGGGCCCGCCTTGCGCACCGCCGGCAAGAGCGAGAGCTCGGCCATGGCGAGCGAGACGTCCATGGTCCCGGCGCCATAGCCGAAGGCGCCGGACATGCCGCAGCAGCTCGATTCGATCGGTTTCACGTCGAGCCCCGGCACCGCACGCAAGGTCGCCTCGACCGCGCCCATCGCCGCGAAAGCCTTCTGGTGGCAATGGCCGTGCAGATGCGCGACGCGCCCGGCCTGGTCCTTCAGCGGCAAGGTCGTGGTGCCCGCCTTGATGTCGGCGGCGAGCAGCTCTTCCAGCAGGAAGGCGGCCTTGGCGGCGGGCTCGGCCTCATCTTTCGGCAGGATCGCGCCGAATTCGTCGCGGAAGGTCAGCAGGCAGGAGGGTTCGAGCCCGACGATGCGGGCGCCCCTGGTGATGAAGGGGGAGAGCGTCTCGAGCGTGCGCCGTGCTTCCTTGCGCGCCTCATCGACGAGGCCGGCCGAGAGGAAGGTGCGGCCGCAGCAGAGCGGCCGGCCGCCATCCTGCGGCTCGACCTTGTGGATTCGGTAGCCGCCGGCCTGAAGCACGCGCTCGGCGGCTTCCAGGTTCTCGCGCTCGTAATAGCGGTTGAAGGTGTCGCCGAAGAGCACGATGTCGCGCCCGTCGCCTTGCACATCGGCTGCGGTCGCGGCCTTGCCCGTTTGCGCCCAGGGCCTGCGCCAGACCGGCAGCGAGCGCCGCGCGCTGAAGCCGAGTAGGCGCTCCGACAGTTTCGCCAGGACAGGAATGCGGTCGCGCAGGTTCATCACCGGCGCGAGCCGGGCCGCCCAGGGCGCATAGCGCGGCAGGAAGGCGATCAGCCGATCCTTCAGCGGCAGCCCGTGCTTGGCGTGATAGTGGTGCAGGAACTCGATCTTCATCCGCGCCATGTCGACGCCGGTCGGGCAGTCGCGCTTGCAGCCCTTGCAGGAGACGCAGAGATCGAGCGTCTCCTTCATCTCCGGCGAGGTGAAGGCGTCCGGGCCGAGCTGGCCGGAAATGGCGAGGCGCAGGCTGTTCGCCCGCCCGCGCGTCACATGCTGCTCGTCCCTGGTGGCGCGATAGGACGGGCACATCGTGCCGCCGGACATTTTTCGGCAGGTGCCGTTGTTGTTGCACATCTCGACCGCGCCGCCGAGCCCGCCCCAGTCCGACCAGTCGAGCGCGGTCTCGGCCGGGATCGGCGTCGCATAGCCCGGCGGGAAGCGCATCAGCGAGCGGTCGTCCATCCGCAAGGGGCGCACGATCTTGCCGGGGTTGAGCCGGTTCTCCGGATCGAACCCGTCCTTCACCTCCTCGAAGGCGCGCGTCAGCGGGCCGCCGAACATCGGCTCGACGAATTCCGAGCGCGAGATGCCGTCGCCATGCTCGCCGGAATAGGAGCCCTTGAACTGGCGGACGAGATCGCAGGCGGCTTCCGCGATGCCGCGCATCGCCTTCACCCCGGCCTCGTCCTTCATGTTCAGGATCGGGCGGACATGCAGGCAGCCGACCGAGGCATGCGCATACCATGTGCCGCGCGTGCCATGCTGCGCGAAAAGCTCGGTCACCGCGTCGGTATAATCGGCGAGGCGGTCGAGCGGGACGGCGCAATCCTCGATGAAGGAGACCGGCTTTCCGTCGCCCTTCATCGACATCATGATGTTGAGGCAGGCCTCGCGCACCTCCCAGACCGGCTTCTGGCGGGCCGGCTCGACGACCTCGACGACGGCGTCCGGGAAGCCGTGATCGGCCATGCACTGGTCGAGCCGCTTCAGGTCGCGCTTCAGCGCGTCGAGATCGTCGCCGGCGAACTCGACCAGAAGCAGGCAATTCGGCTGGCCCTTGGTGATGTCGGCGAGCGTTCGCACGAAGAGCGGGATGTCGGCGCCGAGCACCAGCACATTGTTGTCGACGAGCTCGACCGCGACCGGACCCAGCGCCACGATATGCTGCGTCGTCTCCATCGCGGCGCGAAAGCTCGGGAAATGGCAGACGCCCATGACGCGATGCGTCGGCAAGGTCGAAAGCTTGAGCGTCGCCTGCGTGGTGATCGCGAGCGTGCCTTCCGAGCCGACCAGGAGATGCGAGAGATTGGGCTGCGCGGGCAGAAGCTCGTCGAGATTGTAGCCGCCGACCCGGCGCTGCACCTTGGGGAAGATGCGCTCGATCTCGTCGCGATGGCGACCGGCCAGCGCCAGCATGCGCGTCATCAGGTCCCGCGCACGGATCGATTCATTGTCGCCGACCGGCATGTCGCCGAGCGCAAAAGCCTCGCCGTCATGGAACTGGGCGCGGAGCGCCAGCACGTTGTCGACCATCTTGCCGTAGCGCAGCGAGCGCGCGCCCGACGAGTTGTTGCCGGCCATGCCGCCGATGGTGCAGCGGCTCGCGGTCGAGGGCTCTACGGGGAAGAACAGCCCATCCTTCTTCACATGCGCATTGAGCTGCTCCAGCACGATGCCGGGAGCCACCGAGACCGTGCGTGCCGCCGGATCGTAGTCGCGGATCGCGTTGAAATGCCGGCTCATGTCGAGGATCAGCGCGTCGCCGATCGGCTGGCCGTTCTGCGAGGTGCCGCCGCCGCGCGCGATCACCGGTACGCCGTGCTCGGCCGCGATCGTGAGCGCCGCGGCGATGTCGGCCTCGCTCTTCGGGAAGGCGACGCCCTGCGGGATGATCTGGTAGATCGAGGCGTCGGTGGCGTAGCGCCCGCGCGTGAAGGCGTCGAAGCGCACCTCGCCCTTGAGCGCCTGCATCAGGCGCCGTTCGAGACCGAGATTGCGCGAGCCCTGTCTGCTCAGGGGGGCGGCATGGGTCATTGTTTTACGAGCCAGTCCAAACTTGAGCCGTCATCCCGGCCGTAGCGAAGCGGAGCGCCGGGATCCATCGTAAGGCGTTGCGCTCTACGATGGATCCCGGAGCTGCGCGGCTTCGCCGCTTGTCCGGGATGACGGCGTGGTGGTTGGGTTGGCATCTTACTCCGCGGGCCTCGCCTCGGCCCGCCCGCGACCCCGCGCGAACCCGATCAGGTCCGAGACCGGCCCCCAGAACAGCAGGATCATCGCGAGCGCGACCAGCGTCGTGACGAGGCCGTTGGCGAAGAAGACGTTGAGGCTGCCGCCCGAGCCGAGCAGCGCCTGGCGGAAGGCATCCTCCGCCCGGTCGCCCAGCACCAGCGCCAGCACCAGCGGCGCCAGCGGATAGTCGAGCTTCTTGAAGACATAGCCGATGACGCCGAAGATCAGCATCAGCCAGATGTCGAAGATCGAGTTCGAGATCGTGTAGGCGCCGATCGCGCAGACGATCAGGATGACCGGCGCGACATAGGAGAAGGGGATGCGCATGATCGCCGCGAAGAGCGGCACCGTCGCGAGCACGATGATCAAGCCGGCGAGATTGCCGAGATACATCGAGGCGATCAGCCCCCAGACGAAATCCTTCTGCTCGACGAAGAGCATCGGTCCGGGCTGCAGCCCCCAGACCAGCAGGCCGCCGAGCAGGACCGCGGCTGTGGCCGAGCCCGGGATGCCGAGCGAGAGCATCGGCAGGAGCGCGCTGGTGCCGGCCGCATGCGCCGCGGTCTCGGGCGCCAGCACGCCCTCGATCTCGCCCTTGCCGAAATTGGCGCCGCGCTTCGAGAAGCGCTTGGCGAGGCCATAGCCCATGAAGGACGCGGCGATCGCGCCGCCCGGCGTCACGCCGAGCCACATCCCGACCACGGCCGAGCGGGCGAGCGTCAGCCAGTAGCGCGGCAGCCCGGCCCAGGTCCGCAGCACGACCATCAGGTCGATCCGCGCCTGCTTGCCCTTGAAGACCAGCCCTTCCTCGACGGTGAGCAGGATCTCGCTGACGCCGAACAGGCCGATGACCACGATCAGGAAGTCGAAGCCGCGCATCAGCTCTGTCGAGCCGAAGGTCATGCGCAGGTCGCCCGAGATCGAATCGAGCCCGACCGCGGCGAGCAGGAAGCCGATGCAGAGCGATGCCAGGATTTTTGTGCGGTTCTCGCGGCCCATGCCGATGAAGGAGCAGAAGGTCAGCAGGAAGACCGCGAAGAACTCCGCCGGCCCGAATTTGAGCGCGAACTCGGCGACGAGCGGCGCCACGAAGGTGATCAGCACGACGCCCGACAGCGCCCCGATGAAGGAGCCGGTGAAGGCCGCGGTCAGCGCTTCGGCCGCCTTGCCCTGCACCGCCATCGGATAGCCGTCGAAGGTCGTCGCCACCGACCAGGCCTCGCCCGGAATGTTGAACAGGATCGAGGTGATGGCGCCGCCGAACAGCGCGCCCCAGTAGATCGAGGAGAGCAGGATGATCGCCGAGGTCGGGTCCATGCCGAAGGTCAGCGGCAGCAGGATCGCGACGCCGTTGGGACCACCCAGGCCCGGCAGGACGCCGACGATGATGCCGAGCACCACGCCGATCACCATGAAACCGATATTGTGCCAGGACAGCGCGACCTGGAAGCCGGCGAGCAGCGAGGAGAAATCGTCCATCCGCCAAACCTCAGTAGCCGAGCGCGGCTTCGAGCGGGCCCTTTGGCAGGGGCACGCGGAACTGCATCTCGAAGATCCAGAAACAGACGATCGGCACCAGGACCGCCGTGAGCAGGATGCACCACCAGCGCGAGGTGGCGACCACCGCCATGAAGACGAGAATGAAGATCGCCGAGGCGACATAGAGCCCGAGCGGCTGGATCAGCGCCACGAACAGCACCAGCGGCCCGAGCACGCGCATGACCTGGCCGAGCTGCTCCCAGGTGACGAAGACGCTGTTCTCGGAGCGGAAGGACTGGAACAGGATGAAGGCCGAGGCGGCGAGGAAGAGCCAGCCGACGCGGGCCGGGAAGAAGCCGTTCTGCGGGCCGTTGTCCCAGCCGGCGCCGCGGCCATAGGAATCATAGAGCACGACGAAGGCGAGCCCGATCAGGACGAGCGCGGTCGCCAGCTCGACGGGGCGGCGGGAGAGGCCGCGCGGCGTTTCTGCTTCGGTCGGGTTCGACATTATCGGTCTCCCTCGGCGTCATCCCGGACAAGCCGCGAAGCGGCGCAGCTCCGGGATCCATCGCAAGGCTCCGGAGCTCTATGATGGATCCCGGCGCTCCGCTGCGCTCCGGCCGGGATGACGGCGTGGCCGGGCACAGCGAAGCGGCGCACGTTCAGCTCTTCACTTCGCCATGAAGCCGGCGTCGCCCATCAGCTTGGCGTGCTTCTGCTCGTCCTCGGTGAGGAACTTCACGAAGGCGTCGCCGTCGCGGTAGTCGGGCACCAGCGCGCTGCGCGCGAGATAGTCCTTCCACTCCGGCGTCTCGGAGACCTTCTTGAACATGGCGACGTAGAAGGCCTGCTGATCCTTGGTGACCTTGCCGGGCATGAACATGCCGCGCAGCATCTGGTAGCTGACATCGAGCCCCTGCGAGGCGCAGGTCGGGATGTCAGCCCAGGATTTCCCGTCCGCGACCTTCTCCGTGTAGCTCATCTTCTGCTCGGAGAAGACGCAGAGCGGCCGGGTCGCGCCGCCGCGCCAGTTGGCGACATCCTCGGCCGGGTTGTTGGTGCTGGCGTCGATATGGTTGCCCGAGAGCTGGGTCGAGGTCTGGCCGCCGCTGGTGTGCGGGATGAAGGCGAACTTGGTGCCGCCGGCCTTCTCCATCGCGAAGACGATCAGGTTGTCCTCGCGCTTCGAGGAGGTGCCGCCGACCTTGAGCGGCGGGTTCGCCGCCTTGGCCGCTGTCATGAAGTCGCCGGCATTCTGGTACGGCGCCTTGGCGTTGACCCAGAGCACGAAGGAATCCTGCGCCATCATCGCGACGGGCGTGTAGTCCTTCCAGTTCAGCGGCAGCTTCGTCGCCATCGGCGTCATGAAGACGCCGCTCGAGGTGGTGATCAGCTTATGCGCGTCGCCGGAGGATTTCTGGATGTCGAGCATGCCCTCGGCACCGCCGGCCGCCGCCTTGTTGACGACGATGATCGGCTGCGAGGTCAGGTTGTACTTCTGGATGATGCCCTGCATCGTCCGCGCCATCTGGTCCGAGGCGCCGCCTGCGGAGAAGGGCACGACGATCTCGATCGCCTTGGTCGGCTCCCAGGCCAGGGCCGGCGACGCGCCGGTGACGAGAGCCGCGCATGCGGCGAGCCAATGCTGCTTCATGATGGTCGAGCCTCCCTGTATCGCGCTCTGTCGGCGCCGTCAGGGCAAGCCTAAAACCAAAAAATTTTGCATTCAATCCGAAAAATGAAACTACATGGATTGAAGGCGGAATTGCTGCGATGCAGCGCAGCTCTTCCCTTCTCCCCTTGCGGGAGAAGGTGGATCGGCGAAGCCGAGACGGATGAGGGGTCGCGCGCGGTCTCCATTGTCAGACTATGCACGAAGGCCAGCGGATAAGGTGGCGCGACCCCTCATCCGGCGCTGCGCGCCACCTTCTCCCGCAAGGGGAGAAGGGAAGGAGGGGGCTTCAGGCCGAGCTTTCCTCGTCCGCGGCCTGCGCGCCGAGATGCTGCGCGGCTTTGCGCTTGTTGCGCAGGTGCTGGAACATGATGTCGCTGAGCTCGTTGCCGGCGCGGCGCCGCAATGCGTCGAGGATCGCCTCGTGCTCGCGCATCGCCTCGCCCCAGCGGTCGCGCTCCTTGTCGAGATTGGCCGAGTAGCGCACGCGGCGGATCCGGCCGGCGAAGCTGGCATAGGCCGTGCTGAGCGTCGCGTTGCCGGCGGCCGCGACGATCATGCGGTGGATCTCCTGGTTGCACTGGAAATAGCCATGCATGTCGCGGCGCAGGTAGTGACGATACATCTCGTGATGGACCCGCTCGATCTCGGCGAATTCGGCATCCGTGATGCGCTCGCAGGCGAGGCGGCCGGCCAGGGCCTCGAGCCCGCCCATGACGTCGAACAGCTCGCGCAGGTCCTCGGTACTGAGCTCGCGCACCCGCGCCCCGCGATTGGGCAGGAGGTCGATCAGCCCCTCGGCCGCCAGCACCTTGAGCGCCTCGCGCAGCGGGGTGCGCGAAATCCCGAAACGCTCGCAGAGCAGCCGCTCGGGCACGCGCGCGCCATCGGCCAGATTGCCCTCGACGATATAGTCGCGCAGCGCCGCGAGCAGCTCGTCATGCAGCGAGGCGGGCTCGCTTCGGCGTGCCGCCGCCGCTCCCGAATTCTCGCTATCCGGCCTGTCCAGAACCGTACTTGTCATGGTTTTTGGCTACTTGAATGGCGTGCGCCTGTCGAGAATGGAATAGGAATTATTGCACGCGGCTATGATGTTGCCAAAGACAAAAATGAATGCAAAATGCCGACAGCATTCGAGCGACGTGACGCAAGCCTGTCGCCGCCAGCAGGAGAAACCGCGATGGCATCGCAACAGGGCCGCCATTTCTTGCAGATTCCGGGGCCGAGCCCGGTGCCGGACCGCATCCTGCGCGCCATGGACATGCCGGTCATCGACCATCGCAGCGCCGAGTTCGCGAAGCTCGGGCGCGAAGTGCTCGACGGTGCCAAGGCGGTGTTCAAGACCGCCCAGCCGGTGGTGATCTATCCCTCTTCCGGCACCGGCGCCTGGGAGGCGGCGATCGTCAACACGCTCTCGCCCGGCGACACCGTGCTGATGGCCGAGACCGGGCATTTCGCCACGCTCTGGCGCCAGATCGCCGCCCGCTTCGGCATCGAGGTCGAGTTCATTCCGGGCGACTGGCGTCGCGGCGCCGACCCGGCCGCGATCGAGGCCAGGCTCGCGGAAGATCGCGGCCACAAGATCAAGGCCGTGATGGTCGTCCATAACGAGACCTCGACCGGCTCGACCAGCCGGATTGCCGAGATCCGCAAGGCGATCGACAAGGCCGGCCATCCGGCGCTGTTCATGGTCGACACCATCTCGTCGCTCGCCTCGGTCGATTACCGGCATGACGAGTGGCAGGTCGACGTCACCGTCTCGGGCTCGCAGAAGGGGCTGATGCTGCCGCCCGGCCTGAGCTTCAACGCCATCTCCGAGAAGGCGATGGCCGCCTCGAAGGCCAACAGGATGCCGCGTTCCTACTGGGACTGGCAGGAGATGGTGAAGATCAATGCCGGCGGCTTCTTCCCCTACACGCCGGCGACGAACCTGCTCTATGGCCTGAAAGAGGCGGTGGCGATGCTGCAGGAGGAGGGGCTGGATAATGTCTTCGCCCGTCACCAGCGCCTTGCCGCGGCGACCCGCACAGCCGTCAAGGCGTGGGGGCTCGAGGTGCTCTGCGAGAATCCGGCCGAATATTCGCCGGTGCTGACGGCGGTGCTGATGCCGCCGAGCCACGACGCCGACCATTATCGCAAGGTGACGCTGGAGAAGTTCAACATCTCGCTCGGCTCCGGCCTCGGCAAGGTGGCGGGCAAGGTCTTCCGCATCGGCCATCTCGGCGAGTGCAACGAACTGACCCTGATCGGCGCGCTCTCGGGCGTCGAGATGGGGCTGGCGGCGGCGGGCGTCCCGCATCGCAGCGGCGGCGTCCAGGCGGCGATGGCGGCTCTCGAAGAGCGCGCCGAGGCCAATACGCCGAAGGCGGCGGTGGCGTAGAACCCGCTCGCGTCATTGCGAGGAGCGTAGCGACGAAGCAATCTATGGGGAGTGCGTGAGGCCCCTGGATTGCTTCGCTGCGCTCGCAATGACGCAAAGGACGCTCTTGGCGTCGCATGCTAGAACCGGCGCGCCTCTACTGCTCCGGAGCCCGCCGATGCCCGCCCCTTCCGTCCTGCTCACCGTCGAAGCCGGCGTCGCGCTGCTCACCCTCAATCGTCCCGAGGTGCTGAATGCCTTCGACGCGGCGATGGCCGAGAGCTTTCTGGCCCGGATCGAGGAGATCGCGGCGCGCGACGATGTCCGCGCCATCCTGATCAGGGGCGAGGGCAGGGGCTTTTGCGCCGGCGGCGATGTCTCGCAATTCACCCGCGGCGGCGATCCCGGAGCCGCGATCGAGGCGATCATCCAGCCGCTTCATGCCGGGCTGCGCCGGCTCGACGCATTGAAGCAGCCGAGCGTCGCCTGCCTACATGGCGCGGTGGCCGGAGCGGGCTTCAGCCTGGCGCTCGCCTGCGACCTCGCCGTCGCCGCCGAGAACGCCAAGTTCACCCTGGCCTATGCCCGCATCGGCGCGACGCCGGACGGCTCGGGCACCTGGCATCTGCCGCGCCTCGTCGGCCTGCGGAAGGCCAAGGAACTGGCGCTCCTCGCCGAGACGATCGATGCCGCCGAGGCGCTGCGGCTCGGCCTCGTCAACCGCGTCGTTCCGGCTGATGCGGTCGCGGATGAGGCGCAGCAACTGGCGCGCCGCCTCGCCGCAGGGCCGACCCAGGCCTATGGCCGCATCAAGGCCCTGCTCGGCGCCTCCGGCGGCAACACGCTGGCCGAGCAGCTCGAGGCCGAGCGCGACGCTTTCCACGGCTCGACCCGGACGGAGGATTTCAGGGAGGGCGTCTCGGCCTTTCTCAAGAAGCGTCCGGCGACGTTCACCGGACGCTAGAGGTCAATTCGATGCAGGATTCCCACCGCGTTCTCTTCACCAGCCCGGCCGAGTTCGTCGACAGCGATCACCCGACGGTGATCACCGAGGCGCGCCTGCTGACCTCCGGCGTCGGCGATCCGGCCGAAAGGGCTTCCATTCTCTACGAGGCGGTGCGCGACGGCATCCGCTACGATCCCTATCGCGATTACCTGAAGCCCGAGACCTATCGCGCCAGCGCCGTGCTCGCGGAGGGCACCGGCTATTGTGTCGGCAAGGCTGCGCTCTATGCGGCCTATTGCCGGGCGGTGGGCATTCCGGCGCGGGTCGGCCTCGCCGACGTGAAGAACCACCTCGCCACACCGCGCCTGCTGGAGACGGTCGGCACCAATGTCTTCGCCTATCACGGCTATACGGAGCTGTTTCTGGACGGGCGCTGGCTGAAGGCCTCGCCGACCTTCAACACCAGCCTTTGCGACAGGCTCGGCGTCGCGGCGCTGCCCTTCGACGGCCGGGGCGACGCATTGCTGCAGGCCTTCGACGGCCAGGGCCGCGCCTTCATGGACTATGTCGCCGACCACGGCGCCTTCTTCGACGTGCCGGCGAAATTCCTGGTCCGCGAGATGTCGCGGCTCTACCCGAAACTCTGCATCCCCGGCGGCCTGCGCGGCAGCATGGAGAAAGAGGCGGGATAGAGCGTGTTCTGCTCCGACGAAACCGAAACCCGTCATCCCGGAACTGCGCTTCGCTGCGTCCGGGATGACCCGCATCGTGATCTGAAGACAGGACGACGGCTCAGGCGGTGTCGCGCCGGTGCGGCCTATGCACGCCCTGTTCGTCCATGGTGCTGCGGTTGCTCGCCTGGCGCTTCTTGATCTCGGCGCGCGCGACGGTGCGCAGATGCACCTCGTCGGGCCCGTCGATGAAACGCAGCGCCCGGCCCCAGCTATAGATGAAGGCGAGAGGGGTGTCGTTCGAGAGGCCCGCCGCGCCAAAGACCTGCATCGCCCGGTCGGCGATCCTGGTCTGCAGCCGGGTCGCGACGACCTTGATCGCCGAGACCTCGGTGCGCGCCGCCTTGTTGCCGTGCTTGTCCATCATCCAGGCGGCGCGCAGGCAAAGCAGCCGCGCCTGGTCGATCTCCATCCGGCCTTCGGCGATCCAGTCCTGGACATTGGCATAGTCGGCGAGGTTGCGGCCGAAGGCTTTTCGCTGCAGGGCGCGCTCGACCATCAGCTCCAGCGCGACCTCGCATTGGCCGATCGTGCGCATGCAATGGTGGATGCGGCCGGGCCCGAGCCGCGCTTGCGCCAGCGCGAAGCCAGCCCCTTCCTCGCCGAGGATATTGGCGGCCGGCACCCGGACATTGTCGAAATCGGTCTCGGTATGGCCTTCGGGCGAGAGATGGTTGAGCAGCGGCAGGTTGCGCATCACGGTGAGGCCGGGTGTGTCCATCGGCACGATCACCATCGAGTGGCGCTTGTGCGGATCGGCATCGGGCGCCAAGTCCGACAGCCCCATCACGATGCAGAACTTCACGTTCGGGTGCAGCGCGCCGGTCGTCCACCATTTGCGGCCATTGATGACGTAGTCGCCGCCGTCGCGCGTGATCGTGGTCTGCAGATTGGTCGGGTCGGAGGAGGCGACGCCCGGCTCGGTGATGCCGACGCAGGAGCGGATCTCGCCTTTCATCAGCGGCACCAGCCAGCGCTCGCGCTGCTCCGGCGTCGCGAACATGTGCAGGATTTCCATGTTGCCGGTGTCGGGGGCGTTGCAGTTGAACAGCTCGGACGACCAGTAGAGCCGGCCCATGATCTCGGCGAGCGGCGCGTAGTCGAGATTGCTCAGCCGCGTGCCCGGCTCGTCCGGCTTCAGCGCCGGCAGGAACAGGTTCCACAGGCCCTGCGCCTTGGCCCGCGCTTTGAGCCCGTCGATCAGCGCCATCGGATAGCGCCCCGCCTCGACCTCGTGCTTCCACTGCGCGTCCGCCGGCTGGACATGCGCATCCATGAAGTCCTGCAGCCGGACGCGCAGTTCCTCGACCTTGTCGGAATAGGCGAAATCCATGGCGATCCCCGCTCAGCTCTTCTCGATGATGATCGCGGCCTGCCGCGCAAAGCTCTCGGCCATCTCGCCGACGGCGATGGCGTTGTCTGCGGCCGCGTTGCCGGCCTTCGCACGCGCCGCGATCCCGTCGAGGATGACGGCGAAGCGGAACAGCGAGAAGGCGAGGTGGAAGCTCCCCGGCCCGGTCTCGCGCCCGGCCACCTTGCAATACCGGGCCAGATATTCACCCTGGGACGGAATGCCGAGCGCCACCCGGTCGAGCCCCATGATGCCCTGGTACATCGCGGGGCCGGAATGCCAGGGCAGGCAGGAGAAGGCGACGTCCGAGAGCGGGTGGCCGAGCGTGGACAGCTCCCAGTCGAGAACCGCGATCACCCGCGGCGCGTCGGGGGCGAACATCAGGTTGCCCATCCGGAAATCGCCATGGACGATGGTGGTCTCGCTGCTCTCGTCGAGATGCGCGGTGAGCCAGTCGATCAGCCGATCGATTTCGGGGATGTCGCGCGTTTTGGTCTCGCGCCATTGCCGGCCCCAGCGCGCGAGCTGGCGGGCATAATAGTTTCCCGGCTTGCCGAAATCGGCGAGGCCCGCGCCCTGCCAGTCGAAGCGGTGCAGCGCGGCCAGCGTCTCGGCCATGGCGAAATACATCTGCCGCCGCTCGCCCGGCGTCACCCCCGGCAGGGCCGCATCGTGGAAGACGCGTCCGTCGAGCCGCTCCATCAGGTAGAAGGGCGTGCCGACGACGTCGTCCTGCCCATGGAACAGCAGGACCGGGGGCACCGGCACGGCCGAGCCGGCGAGCGCCTTCAGGATGCGGTATTCGCGGTCGACCGCATGCGCCGAAGGCAGCAGCGGCCCCGGCGGCTTCTTGCGCAGCACGAGCCGCGTGCCGGCCTCGGGATAGGAGAGGAAGAAGGTCGGGTTCGACTGTCCGCCGCTGATCCGCTCCAGCGTCATCGCGCCAGCGACCCGGTCGGGCAGGGCGGAGCGCAGGAAGGCATCGAGCCGGGCGGAATCGAATTCGGGGGAGGCGGGGCCGGCGGTCATGCCGGCATCATCGTGAGGCCGGGAGCAGAGGTCAACGAGCGGTCTCGCGGCCTGGTTTTCACGGCCGTTTTCACGTCCTGGCGGCCGCCATCTCCGCAGCCATCTTCTCGGCGATCATCACCGTGGTCAGATGCGTGTTGGCGCGCACGACTTCCGGCATGATCGAGGCGTCGATCACGCGCAGGCCCGTGCAGCCGATCACCCGGCACTGAGGGTCGACGACGCTGCGCGGGTCGTCCGCTGCGCCCATCCGGCAGGTGCCGCTGGCGTGCTGGGCGTCGGAGCACTCGTCGAAGAGCCAGTCGTCGAGCTCGGCGGCATCGAAAGGCTGTTCGATCGAGCGGCCAGTCAGCCCGTATTCGACTCGCGAGGCGACCGCCTTCACAGCTTCGGTTGCCGCCAGCGCCTCGAGCCGGCGCACGCCATCGCGCATGCGCACGAGGTCGCGCGCGTCGGAGAGCATGCGCTCATGCACCTGCGGATCGACACCCGGATCGACCGTCGAGATGCGCACGCTGCCTTGGCTGAAGGCCTGATAGATCGAGACGGCGAGGCGCCCCAGCGTGAAATCGCCGCCGCCGAAAGAGGCGAGATTGCCCGCGATCACGATCATGTCGTTCTCGCCGGCGCCGCCGAGCCCCGAGGCGTAGCGCAGGCAGCAATTGGTGTGGCGGTGCATCGGCGTGTCGACCATCGCGGTTTCGCGGAGGCGCAGGAACAGCGGGATGATCGGATGGTCGAGCAGATTCTCGCCGACCGGCAGCTCGGACACGACGGGGATGCCGAGCGAGGCGAGCAGCGACGCCGGCCCGATGCCGGAGCGCTGCAGGATGGCGGGCGAATGGATCGCGCCGGCGCACAGGACGACCCCCCGGGAGGCGCGCGGCGAAAAGCTCTCGCCTCCGGCGCGCACATCGACCCCAGCGGCGTGGGGCCGGTTGCCTTCGAAGCGCAGGCGCGAGACCAGCGCGTTGCCGATGATCGTCAGGTTGGCGCGTCCTCGCGCCGGCTCCAGATAGCCGTCATTGGTCGAGACGCGGACGCCGGCGCGGCTGTTGATGGCGTAGGGCGAGGCGCCTGTGCCCTCGGGCGCATTGTGGTCCTCGCACCAGCCATAGCCCAGCGCCTCGGCGGCCTCCTTCAAGGCGCGGTCGACACGGCCCCAATCGGCCAGCGGCGCGCGATAGACGGGGATAGGCCCGCTGTCGCCGTGCCAGGACGCCTCGCCGAAATTCACGTCGGTCTCGAGCCTGTTGAAGAAGGGCAGGACATCGTCCCAGCCCCAACCGGTGCAGCCCATCGCTGCCCAGCGCTCGAAATCGCCCGGGACGCCGCGAATGGCGATCTGGCCGTTGATGGTCGAGGAGCCTCCGACCGCCCGGCCGCGCCAGAGCAGCTTCGGTTCCTGCCGCTCGGTGCGGCGCGCCATCAACTGCGGCCAGCGGTAGTCATCGTCAGCGATCGCCCGCATCGGGTTGGGGATGCGGATATGCTCGGGCGTCTCGTCCGAACGGAAATCGCGGCCGGCTTCCAGCAGCAGGACACGATGGCCCGGATCCTCGCTCAGCCGTGCCGCGAGCACCGCGCCGGCTGAACCTGCACCGACGATGATGGTGTGGTACTCGGTCTCGATCATCGGATCTCGTTGCATCTGCATGGGGTTCGCCGGGCGAGCGCGGCTCGTCTGCCGATCAGCTCCGGCATCGCGCCTGCGGCCCCGCCGGGCAGGGCGGAACACGCAAAGGCGTCGAGGCGGCTGGGAGCAAGGTCGGGGGAGGCGGAGACGGGGCCGGCGGACATGGCCAACCTTGTCGCGAGGCGGTGCGCCGGTCAACGCGGCAGGGAGTGCGACTCCGCGCGGCCGCGGCTGGCCGGCCTGCGTTGCTCTCCAGCCGGATCACGCCGTCATTGCAAAGCGAAGCAATGACGATTGGCCTGCTGCGGCCCGTCGAACTACGCCGCGTCGAGCCCGTAAAGCGAGTGCAGCGTCCTCACCGCGAGCTCGGTATAGGCGGCGTCGATCAGCACCGAGAACTTGATCTCGGAGGTGGTGATGGCGCGGATGTTGATGCCCTTCTCGGCGAGCGCCCGGAAGGCGCGCGCCGCGACGCCGGCATGGCTCCTCATGCCGACGCCGATGGCCGAGATCTTCACGACGTCGGTCGCGCCCTGGATGTCCTGGTAGGCGATCGTGTCGTGCTTCGATTCGAGCAGCGTCTTGGCGCGCTCGTAATCGGCCGTCGGCACGGTGAAGGTGATGTCGGTCGTCGCCTGGTCGTCGGAGACGACCTGGATGATCATGTCGACATTGATATTGGCGTCGGCGAGCGGGCCGAAGATCGCCGCGGCGACGCCGGGCTTGTCGGCGACGCGCCGGAGCGTGATCTGGGCTTCGTCGCGCGAGAACGCGATGCCGGTGACGATCTGCTGTTCCACGATGTCGTCCTCGTCGCAGATGAGGGTGCCTGGATTGGGGTTGTCTGGGTCGTCGAAGGAGGAGCGCACATAGGTCGGCACGCGCTGGACCATGGCGATCTCGACCGAGCGCACCTGCAGCACCTTCGAGCCGAGCGAGGCCATTTCCAGCATCTCCTCGAAGGAGACCTTGTCCATGCGCTTGGCCTTGGGCACGACGCGCGGGTCGGTGGTGTAGACGCCGTCGACATCGGTGTAGATGTCGCAGCGATCGGCCTTGAGGCCCGCCGCGAGCGCCACCGCGCTGGTGTCCGAGCCGCCGCGGCCGAGCGTGACGATGCGGTGGCTGCGCGGGTTGATGCCCTGGAAGCCGGAGCAGACCGCGATCTCGCGATTGCGGTCGAAGCCGGCGACGATGCCGGCGCCGTCGACGCCCTCGATCCGGGCCGCGCCATGCGCGTCCGAGCCGTAGAGCGGGATCTGCCAGCCCTGCCAGGAACGCGCCGGCAGCCCCATCTCCTGCAGCACGATCGCCATCAGCCCGGAGGTGACCTGCTCGCCCGAGGCGACGACGACGTCGTATTCCGCCGGATCGTGCAGCGGCGCCGCTTCCTTGGCCCAGGCGACGAGCTCGTTGGTTTTGCCCGACATGGCCGATACCACGACCGCGACCTCGTTGCCGGCGTCGAACTCGCGTTTGACGTGGCGGGCCGCGTTCTTGATCCGCTCGACAGTGGCGACGGAAGTGCCGCCGAATTTCATCACCAGACGGGCCATAGCGTCCAAAGGCTCTCTGCGGGCGCCCCGTCGAATGCCGGGACGAAACGTCACCCTCGCGCCGGGCGCGGGGCGGGTGTAGATGACGGGCGGTGCGGCCCGTGTCAATGCGGCCGCGGGCCGGCCGGCGCAAACGGGGAATCAAGCCATGTCAGCAGCAGCGGCACGCCAGGGTTCGACCGTCGATCCCGCCGAGGTCGCGCGCTTCGACGCCATGGCGCGGACCTGGTGGGACCCGAAAGGGCCCATGGCGGTGCTGCACAAGTTCAATCCCGTCCGGCTCGGCTTCATTCGCGACCTCGCCTGCGAGCGCTTCGGGCGCGACCCGAAATCCCTGCGCTCGCTGGAGGGGCTGAGCCTGGTCGATATCGGCTGCGGCGGCGGCGTGCTCTCGGAGCCTTTGGCGCGGCTGGGCGCCGGGGTGACCGGGCTCGACCCGGCGGCGGGCAATATCGCGGTCGCGCGCGCCCATGCCGAGAAGACAGGGCTCGCCATCGATTATCGCGAGGAGACCATCGAGGCGCTGGTCGCGGAGGGGCGCAGCTTCGATATCGTCCTCGCCATGGAGGTGGTCGAGCATGTCGCCGATGTCGAGGCCTTCGTTGCGGCCTGCTGCGCGGCGGTGAAGCCCGGCGGGCTCCTGGTGACGGCGACGCTCAACCGCACGCTGAAATCCTATGCGCTCGCCATCGTCGGCGCCGAGTACATCCTGCGCTGGCTGCCGCGCGGCACGCATGACTGGGAGAAATTCGTCACGCCCGACGAGCTCGGCGCGGCGATCGAGCGCAACGGTCTCGTGCTCGGCGAAAGCACCGGCGTCGCCTATAACCCGCTCGCGGACCGCTGGTCGCCGTCGCGCGACATGGACGTGAACTACATGCTGGCCGCGTGCCGCTCAGCCTGAAGGCGCGGGCGCTGCCGATTCCAGCCGCCGCTGCAACACATCGAGATCGTCGACGAACCACAGCGCCCGGCCGCGATTGGCCTCGTAGACGAAGTCGCGCAGCGCCTTGCTCTCGGTGCAGCGGGCCGAGATGTCGCCGATGATCGCGAGCTGCATCCGGTAGTTGACGAATTTCTGCGCGACCTCGCCGGCGAGCCGCGTGCTCAGCTGGAAGAAATCGGGGCTGAGCCGCGCGACCGGGATAGCGACCAGCGCGGCGTCCCCGTCCCAGGCCGCGCCGAGGAAGGTGCCGATATCGCGCTCGCTCTCGAGCCGCGGGCCGTCTTCGCTGCAGATCAGCACCGTCGTGCCGTGAATCGTCCTGATCATGTCCATGCGCGCAATGTCCGAACTCGGCGGCGCGGAGGCAAGCCGCTTCAGACGAAGCGCTTCATCACGCCGCCGGCGAGCAGCGCGGCGATGCCGGATGCCGCCCCGACGATCGCCATCACCATGTTGCGGTCGGCGCGCAGGACATAGCCCAGCCGCTGCCAGGCCAGCGCGCCGAGAATGGCGCCGCCGAGCAGGATGAAGGCGTTCGGGATCACGCCGAAGCCGGCATCGCGCAGGATCGCGTCGGCGATCCAGCCGAGCAGGAGCGCGCTGCCCGCGACCAGGCCGATAAAAACGATGAATTCCGCCGTCGGCATGTCCGGAAGGCCGAGCATGATCATCAGGTTGCGCATCGGGCGTTCGCTCCAGAATCGGTCGCGACAATAGCACGGCTCGCGGCGTCCTCCGATCGACGCGAAGGCCGATCGATCGCTGTGGCAGGTAGGAACCAATGCGCGGCGGGGTTGTTTTTTGCGGTGCGGTATAATTCCTTAGGGGGATGGCGCACCGCAGCATTGCGCTGCATGATCACCTCAAAGCCGTCGGACGCTCATGACGGATTATAGGGAGACGACCATGACCAAGCCGCAGCCCGCCCGGCAAAGTCCGCTCAAGGACCTCTACGAACTGAATGAGCTTCCCCCGCTCGGTCATGTCCCGGCCACCATGTATGCCTGGACGATCCGGCGCGAGCGGCACGGCCCGCCGCAGGAGAGCTTTCAGGTCGAGGTGGTGCCGACCTGGGCGATCGGCGAGGAGGAGGTGCTGCTCCTCGTGATGGCCGGCGGCGTCAACTATAACGGCATCTGGGCCGGCCTCGGCCAGCCGATCTCGCCCTTCGACGTCCACAAGGGCTCGCTCCACATCGCCGGCTCGGATTGCTCCGGCATCGTCTGGGCCGTCGGCTCCAAGGTGAAGCGCTGGAAGGTCGGCGACGAGGTCATCGTCCATTGCAACCAGGACGATGGCGACGACGAGGAATGCAATGGCGGCGACCCGATGTTCTCCTCCTCCCAGCGCATCTGGGGCTACGAGACGCCGGACGGTTCCTTCGCCCAGTTCTGCCGGGTGCAGTCGCGGCAATTGATGCTGAAGCCGAAGCATCTCTCCTGGGAGGAATCGGCCTGCTATACGCTGACGCTGGCGACCGCCTACCGCATGCTCTTCGGCCACGCCCCGCATGCGATCAAGCCAGGCGACAACGTGCTGATCTGGGGCGCCTCCGGCGGCCTCGGCGTCTTCGGCGTGCAGCTTTGCGCCGCCTCCGGCGCCAACGCGATCGGCGTGATCTCCGACGAGAGCAAGCGCGATTACGTGCTGGGGCTCGGCGCCAAGGGCGTGATCAACCGCAAGGATTTCAGCTGCTGGGGCCAGATGCCGACGGTCAATTCGCCGGAATATGCCGAATGGACCAAGGAAGCCCGCAAGTTCGGCAAGGCGATCTGGGACATCACCGGCAAGAAGGATGTCGACATCGTCTTCGAGCATCCGGGCGAGGCGACCTTCCCGGTCTCCTGCCTGGTCGCCAAGCGCGGCGGCATGATCGTGTTCTGCGCCGGCACCTCGGGCTTCAACATCACCTTCGATGCCCGCTATGTCTGGATGCGGCAGAAGCGCGTGCAGGGCTCGCATTTCGCCCATCTCAAGCAGGCGAGCGCCGCCAACCAGTTCGTGCTCGACCGCCGCATCGACCCCTGCATGTCCGAGGTCTTTCCCTGGGACAAGATCCCGCTCGCCCACCACAAGATGTGGAAGAACGAGCATGCGCCCGGCAACATGGCGGTGCTGGTCTACGCCCCGCGCACCGGCCTGCGGAATTTCGAGGACGTGGCGGAAGCGCTGGGCGGCTGAGTCTGCGTGGGCCGCTCTCGCGAGAGATCGGCCGCTGCGCAAAGGGTGAAAGCTTCTCGGCCGGCGCTCGGTTTTGGGGAGGAATTTTCATTTAACGGCTGATTTTGTGAATTATATTATTTGCCGTTGAATTGTGCGGAATGCCGATATTATAAGCAGCGCTCCGATCGATCCCGCAGGCACGGGTGCTGTGAAACTGTTCAGACCCATCCTGGCCGGCGCGACGATTTCGGAGCGCCTGATCGCCTGTGCCGGCGCCTTCATCGCGATCGCGCTGACCGCGGCGAGCGGCTTCGCCTTCCCGACCTCCTCGCCGCTGGTGATCGCGCCGATCGGCGCGTCCGCGGTGCTGATCTTCGCGGTTCCGGCGAGCCCGCTGGCGCAGCCCTGGCCCGTCATCGGCGGCAATGTCATCTCGGCCTGCATCGGGCTTGCCGTCGCCTGGGCGATCCCGAATCCCGCCCTTGCCGCGGCGCTCGCGGTCGCGCTCGCCATCGCCGTCATGTCGCTGACCCGCTCGCTCCATCCACCTGGCGGCGCCGTCGCCCTGACCGCTGCGCTCGGCGGCTCCGCTGTCGTCAAATGGGGCTATCTGTTTCCCCTGGTGCCGGTCGGTCTGGATTCGCTGGCGCTGGTCGCGCTCGGGATCGCGTTCCATGGCCTGTCGCGCCGATCCTATCCGCATCGGATCGCGTCGAGCGCGCCGAACGAGGTCACCAAGGCCCCGGTGGCGGCATTCAGTCCGGCGGATGTCGACGAGGCGCTGGCGCAGATGGGAGAGACCTTCGATATCGCTCGCGACGACCTCGACCGGTTGCTGCAATATGCGGAGGCCAATGCCGCGCGCCGCCAGGCGCGTGCGTCTTAGGGCTCAAAGCGACGCGATCGCCTCGCCCGGCTCGGCTTTCGGCGCTCGCGCGATGGCGAAGGCGGCGTTGAGTTCGGCGCCATAGAGGAAGATTGCGGCCAGCCAGTAGAGGAAGACCAGCGCGATCATCGCGGTCGCGAGCCCGGCATAGGTCGTGACATAGGCGCCGGCGAAGGAGTCGAGATACCAGCCGAAACCGAGCCCGCCGATGAGCCAGAAGGCGAGGGTGACCAGGATGCCCGGCCAGAGCGCCTCGACATGCGGCGCGCGCGCCGGCAGCAGCCGGTGCGCGACGATGAGCGCCAGCACGATCAGCACGGTCGCGCCCACCACCCGCAGGAAGCCGAGCAGGATCGCCAGCGGCGCCAGCGCCGGCGCGAAACCGATCAGCCAGCGCAGGATCAGCGGACCGAGGACGACAAGGAAGGCGAAGGCGAGCATGAAGACCGCGCCGCCGACGACGTAGAGAATCGATTCCAGCCGCGTATGCCACCAGGCCCGCCATTCATAGGCCTCATAGGCGCGGTTTAGCCCGATCCGCAGCGCCTCGACGCCGGAGGAGGCGAAATACAGCGCCAGGATCGCGCCGAAGGTCAGCACGTCGCCGCGCACCGCGGTCAGCACCGAGCGCACCTCGCGCGCGATCGGCACGGCGATCTCGCGGGGCCAGGCCTCCAGCAGCAGCGCCGTCGCCTCGTCGGCGGCCTGCTGCGTGCCGAACACGCCGCCGAGCGCCGTCACCACGATCAGGAACGGAAACAGCGACATCAGCACCGAGAGCGCGATGTGGCTGGCGATAGCCCAGGAATCATGGGCGACGAAGCGCTCGAAGGCGAGGGCGGGGATGCGAAGCAGCGACATGGACCGATTGTGCGGTGCCGGCCCGAGCGAGGGCAAGCCCGGCCGTCCCTTCTCCCCTTGTGGGAGAAGGTGGCGCGCAGCGCCGGATGAGGGGTCGCGCGACATCTCCGTCATGCTCGCCCCTGTGGCGAGCATCCACGCCTTGAACGCTGATGCGGGGCAAAGACGTGGATGGTCGGGACAAGCCCGACCATGACGCGGAAAGGTCGGCGCAACCCCTCATCCGTCTCGGCTTCGCCGAGCCACCTTCCCCCGCACATGCCCTCACGGCGTCGGCGGGCGGCGACAACTGCCATCAACCGGCCTATCAGGCGGATAGAAAGCCGGTTCCATGCTCGATTCAGCCCTGTTCCTGCGGCTCATGCCGCTGCTCTTCACCCTGCTCTGGTCGAGCGGCTGGGTCGTGGCCGGCTATTCGGCGCGCTATGCCGATCCGCTGACCTTCCTCGTCATGCGCTATGCCTGCGCCGGGCTGCTTCTCGCCGCGCTCGCCTTCGCCGTCGGTGCGCCCTGGCCCAAGGGCCGGCGCGCCATCGCCGATGCCATCGTCACCGGCATCCTGCTGCACGCGATCTATCTCGGCGGCGTCTGGTGGGCCGTGCGCCATGGCCTTCCGGCCGGCATCTCGGGCCTGATCGCCGGCCTGCAGCCGGTGCTGACCGCGCTGTTCTCGCCCGTTCTGGTCGGGGAGCGCATCTCGCCGGTGCGCTGGGCCGGCATCCTGTGCGGCTTCGTCGGCATCGCACTGGTGCTCGAGCCGAAGCTCGTCGGCGTCGACCCCGTCGCGCTCGCCGGCATCCTCCTGCCGATCGCGATCAACATCATCGCCATGCTCGCGGTGACGCTCGGCTCCTTCTACCAGAAGGCGCGCATCGTCTCGGGCGACCTGCGCACCGTCACGACCTGGCAATATCTCGCCGCCTTCACCGTGACGCTGCCCTTCGCCTATGCGCTCGAGCCGATGCGGATCGAGTGGAACCTGACCATGGTCCTGGTTCTGGCCTGGTCGGTGCTGGCGCTCTCGCTCGGCGGCATCGGGCTCTATCTCTGGCTGATCCGCCGCGGCGAGGTCTCGCGCACCGCGACCTTCCTGTTCTTGGTGCCGCCGGCGGTGGCGGTCGAGGCCTGGATCCTGTTCGGCGAGACGCTGAGCCCGCTTCAGCTGGTCGGCATGGCGGTCGCGGTCCTCGGCGTCGTGCTCGCCAGTCGCAAATGAGATCGTCATTGCGAGCGTAGCGACGCAATCCAGGGGCGGCAGCGCGAGCCCTCCTGGATTGCTTCGTCGGCTGCGCCTCCTCGCAATGACGCTTCTCCTCCGAAAGACGGCTTTCGTAATCCGCGCATTCTCCCTTATGCTGCGTCGCAACAAAAGGGAGAGAAGCCATGAGCGCCAACGCCGCCCGCAGCCCGCAGATGCCCCAGACCGCCGTCGCGCTGATCGGCGCCGCCCTGCCGGGTTTCGAGACGCTGCTGGAGCAGGCCGTCGCCGCGGTGCGCCAGAAGGTGCTGGTCGACGGCAAGATCTCCACCGCGAAGCTCGAGGCCGAGCAGCACGCCGCCCATGGCCTGTCCTGGCTCGCGACCTATGTCATGGCGCTGCGCGAGATGAAGGCCTATGGCGAGCGCCTCCAGGCCGAGGATCGTTACGGCGCGATCGAGGATGGCGCGCTGCGCGTCGGCGCCGGCGAATACGCCGCCCAGATCTTCGGCGGCATCCCGATGAGCCAGGGCGAGATCGTCCGGCTGCCCGCGCTCGGCCTTTCGGCCAAGGCGGTCGCTGCCGCGCAGGGCGAGGCGGCCCAGGCGCTGATCACTGAGGGCAACACGCCGGAGAACCGCGCCCGCCTCGTCGCGCTCTTCAGCCAGAGCGATGGGCAGGGCAGCGTCGGTGATCCCGGCCTCGACGAGACCCTCGAAGCGATCCGCACCGAGATGCGCCGCTTCTGCGCCGCGGAGGTGACGCCGCACGCGCATGAATGGCACCTTGCCAACGACTACATCCCGATGCCCGTCGTCGAGAAGATGGCCGAGCTCGGCGTCTTCGGCCTGACCATCCCCGAGGAGTTCGGCGGCATGGGCCTGTCGAAGGTCTCGATGTGCGTCGTCTCCGAGGAGCTCTCGCGCGGCTATATCGGCGTCGGCTCTCTCGGCACCCGCTCCGAGATCGCGGCCGAGCTGATCCTCTGTGGCGGCACGCCCGAGCAGAAGGCGCATTGGCTGCCGAAGATCGCCTCGGGCGAGACGCTGCCGACGGCGGTCTTCACCGAGCCCAATACCGGCTCCGACCTCGCCTCGCTGCGCACCAAGGCCGTGCGCGAGGGAGACGTCTTCAAGGTCCATGGCAACAAGACCTGGATCACCCATCCCGTCCGCGCCGACATCATGACGCTGCTCGTGCGCACCGATCCCGAGGCGCCGGGCTATCGCGGCCTATCCATGCTGATCGCCGAGAAGCCGCGCGGCACGGACGAAGAGCCGTTCCCGGTCGAGGGGCTGACCGGCGGCGAGATCGAGGTGCTCGGCTATCGCGGCATGAAGGAATACGAGCTCGCCTTCGACGGTTTCGAGGTCAAGGCGGAAAACCTGCTCGGCGGCGTCGAGGGCCAGGGCTTCAAGCAGCTCATGCAGACTTTCGAGGCGGCCCGCATCCAGACCGCGGCGCGCGCCATCGGCGTGGCGCAATCGGCCTTCGATCTGGGATTGCGTTACGCGCAGGAAAGAACCCAGTTCGGCAAGAAGCTGATCGCCTTCCCGCGTGTCGCCGACAAGCTCGCGATGATGGCGGCCGAGATCCTGATCGCCCGCCAGCTCACCTATTTCGCCGCGCGCGAAAAAGACGCCGAGCGCCGCTGCGACCTCGAGGCCGGCATGGCCAAGCTCCTGGGTGCCCGCGTCGCCTGGGCGGCGGCCGACAACGCGCTGCAGATCCACGGCGGCAACGGTTTTGCGCTCGAATACCCGATCAGCCGCGTGCTCTGCGACGCCCGCATCCTGAACATCTTCGAGGGCGCGGCGGAGATCCAGGCGCAGGTGATCGCGCGAAGGCTGGTGGAGGGATGAAGGCGGCTTCGGCCTTCTGCCCGCGCCATCACGGCTGCTGTCGTAATTTGCCCCCGATTTCCTTGGCGAGGCTCGCATAGAGCGCGTTGCCGGGCTCGAGCCGAATGGCCTGAGCGACGTCGGCAGCGCCTTGCTTCAGGTTGCCGTTCTGCGCATGGGCCGCGCCCCGATAGGCCCAGGCCGTGGCCATTTTCGGATCGAGCGAGATCGCGCGGTCGAGATCTTCGATGGCCCGCGCGTATTCGTCCTTCATGAAGTAGACGAAGCCCCGACTTTGCCAAATGGCGGCGCGATCAGGAACAAGCTTGCCCGCGCGCCCGAAATTCTCGATCGCGTCGTCGAGCTCGCCGAGTTCGGACTGGGCCAGGCCGCGATTGTACCAGGCCGTGCCGAGTCCGGGATTGGCGGCCAGGGCCGCATCATAGTCGGCGACCGCGCGTTGCGGATTGTCGCTTCGGTAGAAGAGCAGGCCGCGATCGTTCAACAGCACCGCGAGATCATGACCGCTGAAGCGCTTCGAATCGATCAGCCGCGTGCAGGCGTCGATCGCAGCTTGCCCGGTGGATTTGTGGCAGAGCGCGTCATCGCTGGAAGGCGCCACTGTCTGCGCGCCGAGGCCGGACTGGCCGACAAGCATGATTCCGACGATGAGCAGAGCCGCGAAATTGGCGCGGCTTTCGGAAAAACGGGCGCCGGGCTGGCGTCGCAGCGCCCGCAGGACGCCGAAGATCGCGGCGCCGATGAGATAGAAAATCAGGACGGCCCCCAGGAGCTCGCCAACCGCAGTGCCCCAGTTGCCGTCGCTGGCTGCCTGGGCCCACCGTTTGGCGTTCAGGACAAGCGTGAGCGCGAGAAGGATCAGCAATGACAGCGATTGCGGCATAACATCTCTCGTTTCATGGTCGCCGGCCCATTCCGCTCGAAAGTCGAGTCCACCCTTCAGCGCTGCTCGGGGCAGACGCATTGTCGCTCCTCTTTGGCGTACGCTAGCGCCCCTCCTCGCATGGTCCAACTGGCCCCTTCGGTGCCGTCAACGGTTTTGCGCTCGAATACCCGATCAGCCCCGTGCTTTGCGACGCCCGCATCCTGAACATCTTCGAGGGCGCGGCGGAGATCCAAGCGCAGGTGATCGCGCGGCGGCTGGTGGAGGGGTGAGTCAGCCGAACTCGACTGCGTCCTCGCCGATCAGCAGGTCGCGGATCGTCCTGGGGACGGGAAAGCCGTAGCCGCGGCCGGGTTTCTCCCAGCGGAGACGACCTGAGCGGTGATAATCGCTCGTGTAAAGATCGGTACCGATGGCCCGGAGAGCCAGGAGCATCGCCTGGGTCGAGTCGATGCCATAGCCAAATCCCAGCCGAGCCTCGCCGGGCCAGTCGATCTTGTAGGCGCAACTCCAATCGACCTCGCCCTTTTGCGGAGATTCGACCACGATGCGGACCTGGGCATCTCCCTCTGAGGAAGCGTAGGTCAGCAGCCTTTCGAGCACGGCCATTCTTCTTTGACCATATTCACGAACGAAAGAGCAAAATCGTCAAGCTGAGGTATCTGTAGGCTACGAAGATGATCAGCGAACTCTAACGATTCTTCTTTACGTCCCATCAAATAGAGGCAGGCGGCGACGCGTTGTGGATAGCCTCCGAGTATGGGGATTCGGGTTTTGAGTTCTGGCAATAGCGCTTCGTATCCCGCTAGAGATCGCGCGTAGGGAACGCCAAACTCCAGGTAGAGCGTCGCAAGTCGCTCGGCCTGCTGCGATATCGAGCAACCGCGCGAGAAGGTGGTAACCGCAGTTCCATCGGTCAGACCGCTCAAAGGGCCGCCATAGGTGCATTGCGCTCGATTGTAATTGATCGCGTACTTGCCTGTAGTTAGTCGACTCCACAGTTTCTCGATATTGACAGCGTGAACGCCGACCTGAGGGTAGATCTTGATGCAGTCTGGCTGCATTTCCGAAGCAAGTCCGACCCAGCAATGAAAACCATCGAGAAAAGGGTAGTCCACGTCTCGCTTGCGATACCGAGTAAAGCCATTGGCAACAAGCGCATCTCGGCAGCCCTCCACCACTTCATCACGGTATGTAGAATCGCAAACTTGCATGTTTCCCTCAGCAGAATTCCGTTTTGGTATTGGGGCCGATCATGATCAATTAGTCATGCGCTGCGCGTGATTTTTTTCATGGAATCGCTAGAGAGACCATCCGATGTGGCCTTTCCCGGCTCGAATTGTCGATGATGAAACCGTTGCCTGGCAACTCGGTGTTTTCGAGTGGTTCATCCGCAATCTGGTCGATGGCCATACGATGCCCGATTCGACCCTGGTGGTTCCTGGTCGCGGGCATTTCGTAGCTGATGGGGAGCGTGGTCATGCGCTGGCGCAGCGCATGTTTGACCAGATCAGGAGCTATGCCCGAGTAGATTGCGCGATTGATCTAGTCCAGCAGCCGCCGCGGCGCGGATCGATCGTCAACGATCGCGTCGCATTGCTCCATGATAAGCCCGAGCCGCTCGGCACATGTCGCATGCTCCCGACGGGCGTATTCGAAATCTCCTATGATGCCGATCTACTCAAAGACCATGAGAACCTGATTTCGACTCTCGTGCACGAGTTGGCGCATGTGCTCGTTCCGCCTAGCTCCGAATTGCCAGTGGGCGAGGACGAATATGAGTTCTTGATCGACCTCTGCACTGCGTTCCTCGGTTTCGGCGTGTTTCTATCCAACACCAGCGCCGAACGTATTAGTGATGGCGCATGGAGCTGGTGGCGCGGTGGCGGCTATCTGCCTGTGAACGACCGCGTCATGGCGACGGCTCTTTTTGTCGCGCTGAAAGACGGCTTTGATGATCGTGTGACGGCGCTGACATATTTGCGGCCTGAGCTGCGCGGCACATTCAAAAAAGCTATGCGCCAACTCGCTCGCTTTAAGAGTGAAATCGCCCGGCTCCGAGCGCTCGACCGTGAATGCGCCGATGCTCACGAGAAGAGCGAGCAGTTGGAGAAGGAGGGTACAGCCCGACCCGCCGTGACTTTTGAACCCCTTTCCCTGAGCATGGCGCTGAACATCCAGATGCAGCCGGTGCAGACTGGCGTCGTCATCGATGTCGGACCCGCGCAGCCCGTGTCATCTTTGTCTGGATTTTTGAAAATGGATTCGGAGCAGAGCGCGAATCCTGCCGAGGCACGATAGCGACTACCCCCTCAACCGATACTTCGCAAACCCCTCGCCGGCATCGCCGGCGGCCTCGGCCTTCAGCCCTTCCGGCAGCTTGCCGGCTGCCGCCGGCGAGGTCGTAAAGGTGACGTTCACGCTGTCGGGCAGCGGCGCCAGCGCCCAATTGCCGTCGGCCTTGGGCTCGATCGTCTTCTTCGCGATGATGTAGCGCACGATCACGTCGCGGTTGAGGTCTGGCGCCTCCAGCACCACGGTCGTCTTGGTGCCGGGGAAATTGCCGCCGCCCGAGGCACGGTAATTGTTGGTGGCGACGATGAACTCGGCCTGCTCGTCGATCGGCCTGCCGCCGAAGGCGAGGTCGACGATGCGATGCGCGTCGGGCGCCTTGAGCGCGCCATTGCCGTCATAGCGCGAGGCTTGCGTGACATCGATCCTGTAGGTCACGCCGTCGATCACGTCGAAATTGAAGGCCGGGAAACCGGGATCGATCAGCGGCTGCTCCTCGGTCCTGGCCGGATCGATGCGGTTGAAGATGCCGGCCGAACGCTCGAGCCATTCGCGCAGCTGCGCGCCGCTGACTTTCACAACCTGCACGGTGTTGGGATAGAGATAGATGTCGGCGACGTTCTTGATCGCGATCGGCCCGGCCGGGATGTCGGTATAGAAGCCCGGGCCGGCGCGCCCGCCAGACTTGAACGGCGCGGCGGCCGAGAGCACCGGCAGCGCCTTCCACTGCGTCTGCGCCATCAGCCCCTTCACATAGGCGGTCTGCGCTTCGGCCACGATCTGCACGGACGGGTCGTCGGCCACCAGCGCGAAATAGCTGTTGATCGGCGAGGCGGTGGCGCCGACCGGCTCGCGCATATAGACCAGCGTCGCCTCGTGGTCGGCCTTCACCGTGGCGAGTACGGCGGGCTCGGCACTGGCCTTGGGCACGATCTTGCGGTCGGCGCCGCGCTCGTAGATCGGCCGCGGCTCGACCTTGAATTCCGCGATCCGCCAGCGCCCGTCGCGCCGCTCGAGGTCGAGATCGACGATGCCGAGATGCGAGCCCCAGAAACCGGGCTGGCAGGCCGGCTTGCCGTGGAGCGAGCCCGCCTTGTTGTCGACGCCCTCGATGCCGTCAAAAGCCTTGCCGCCGGGGAAGACGAGATGCTGATGGCCGGTCAGGATGACGTCGATGCCGTCGAGCTTCGCCAGATGCAGGGCGGCGTTCTCCTCCATGCCCTTGCGCGCCCCGCCCGCGATGCCGGAATGGCAGAGCGCGACGATGAGGTCGGGCGCGGCCTTCAGCAGGTCCGGCAGATGCTTGCGGGCGGCCTCGACGATGTCGGTCGCCGCGAGCCTGCCGTCGAGATTGGCTTTGTCCCATTGCATGATCTGCGGCGGCACGAAGCCGATCACGCCGATCTTGAGGACATGCTTTTGCCCGGCCTCGTCCTCGAAACTCTGGTCGAGCACGATCCAGGGGTCGATCAGCGGCGTGCCCTCGACCTTCGCGACATTGGCGCAGACCAGCGGGAACTCGGCCCTGGCCAGTCCGTTCTCGAGGAATTCCAGCCCGTAATTGAACTCGTGATTGCCGAGCGTGCCGCAGGCATAGGGCAGGGCGTTCATGGCGGCGAGCATCGGGTGCGTCTCGCCGGGCTTCAGCCCCTTCTTGTAGGCGATGAAATCGCCGAGCGACGAGCCCTGCAGGAAGTCGCCATTGTCGAAGAGCAGGCTGTTCTTCGCTTCGGCCTGCGCCGCCCTGATCAGGCTCGCGGTCTTGGCGAGACCGACCGTGTCGTCGGCGGCATCGCGGAAATAGTCATAGGGCACGACATTGACGTGGAGATCCGTCGTCTCCAGCACGCGTAGCTTCAGCTTGGCGGGGGCCTGCGCAGCGAGCCCCGCGGGCAGGGCCGTGCTTGCCGCGATGACGGCGCCGGCCTTCAGGGTCTCACGGCGGTTGAAACGGGTTTCGCGTGCCATGGCCTGCTCCTGCTCTCGTCAGCCGCGACAGAAGGCTAGCACTGCGGCACGACCGTGACACGGGGGAAGATGACGGCGCCTTCCGTCATTGCGAGCGTAAGCGAAGCAATCCAGGAGGGCTCGCTGGCCGGCCCCTGGATTGCTTCGTCGCTTTGCTCCTCGCAATGACGGCTCAGGCGGAGCGGCTCACGCCCTCCATCCGCACGCGCCCGTCCGCCCCTTCCGTCCAGGTGGCGATGGCGCCGTCCGGCAGCCGCTTCGCCTTCACCAGGAAGGGGGCGCCGGCGATCAGCGGCGCGATGCCGCGATAATCCAGCCGGATCGGCCCGCCGCCCGAGAGCGTCGCGATGATGTTGAGCATCAGCGTCGCCTGGATCGGCCCATGTACGACGAGACCGGCATAGCCTTCCTCGGCCGTGACATAGGGCTCGTCGTAATGGATGCGGTGGCTGTTGAAGGTGATCGCCGAATAGCGGAACAGGAAGACCGGCGAGCTGCCGACCTCCCAGGTCAGGTCGGCGGGGCGCGGCGCTTCCGCCGGCGGGGCAGCGGGTGGGGCTGTGCCCGGCGTCGCCGCCTCGCGATAGACGATGTCATGGCGCTCGCGCAGTGCGACGCCACGCTCCGTGACCAGCTCGTGCTCGACCGCGACGAAGCAGAGCGGGCCGCTACGGCCCTGCTTCCAGGCGATGTCGCCGATTTTCGAGCGGCGCGTGACATGGTCTCCGGTGCGCAGCGGCGCGACGGTCTCGATCCGCCCGCCCGCCCACATCCGGCGCGGCAGCGCGACCGGCGGCAGGAATTCGCCCTTGGCGGCATGCCCGTCCGCCCCGATCGCGGCCATCGGCGCGATCGGCGGCGCGAGGCACCAGTGCAGAGCGAGCGGCGCCTCGCCCTCGGCATGGGGCGCCAGATGCGGCGCGAAGGTCGCCTCGAAGGATTGCACCAGGCGCGGCGTGATCAGGTCGGAGGCTTCCTGCGAGCGGCCGATCCAGGATTTGAGGCGCTCGATATCCGTGCTCATTTCAATACGATCTCGGCATGCCGAGCACATGCTCGGCGAGATAGGACAGGATCAGGTTGGTCGAGATCGGCGCGACCTGGTAGAGCCGCGTCTCGCGGAATTTTCGCTCGATGTCGTATTCCTCGGCGAAGCCGAAGCCGCCATGCGTCTGGATGCAGGCATTGGCCGCCTCGAAGGAGGCGTCGGCTGCCAGCAGCTTCGCCATGTTGGCTTCCGCACCCGGGTTCTCGCCCGCCTCGTAGAGTCGGATCGCCTCGCGCACCATCAACTCGGCGGCGCGCATATTGGCGTAGGCCCGCGCGATCGGGAACTGGATGCCCTGGTTCTGGCCGATCGGCCGGCCGAAGACCTTCCGCTCCTTGGCATAGCTCGACGCCTTCTCGATGAACCATTTCGCATCGCCGACGCATTCGGCCGCGATCAGGATGCGCTCGGCATTCATGCCCGAGAGGATGTAGCGAAAGCCCTTGCCCTCCTCGCCGACCAGGTTCTGCGCAGGCACCCTGACATTGTCGAAGAAGACCTCGGTGGTGGCGTGGTTCATCATCGTCCGGATCGGCCGGATGCTGAGCCCGGCATCGAGCGCCTCGCGCATGTCGAGGATGAAGACCGAGAGTCCGTCCGTGCGCTTGGCGACCTGCTCGCGCGGCGTGGTCCGCGCCAGCAGGAGCATCAGGTCGGATTGCGCGGCCCGGCTCGTCCAGATCTTCTGGCCGTTGACGACGTAATGCTCGCCCTCGCGCCGGGCGGTCGTGCGCAGCGCCGTGGTGTCGGTGCCGCTGGTCGGCTCGGTGACGCCGAAGGCCTGCAGCCTGAGCTCGCCCGAGGCGATCTTCGGCAGGTAGCGTTGCTTCTGCTCCTGCGAGCCGTGCCGCAGCACCGTGCCCATCACATACATCTGCGCGTGGCAGGCGCCGCCATTGCAGCCCTGGCGCTGGATCTCCTCCATGATCGCGGCGGCGGCCGAGAGCGGCAGGCCGGCCCCGCCGAACTCTTCCGGGATCAGCGCCGAGAGGAAGCCGCTCTCGGTCAGGGCCGAGACGAACTCGGCCGGATAGGCCATCTCGCGGTCGAGCTTGCGCCAGTATTCGCCTGGGAAATCCGCGCACAGCCTTGCGACGGCGTCGCGGATCTCGGTGTGGGGAGTGTCGTGCATCGGGTTCGCCATGTCGCTGCGCTCGTCTCGCTCAGGCCGAGCGCGCGGAGGCGGCCTTCGGCGCGAACTCGGCCCGCAGCGCCGCTTCATGCTCGCCCAGTGTCGGCACGCGCCGCATCAACGCCCGTTCGCCGTCGACGATCGCCGGCGGCGCCAGCACCTCGATCGGGCCGGCGGGCGTCTCGACTGAGAGCGTCGTCGCGGCCTGGTGGGTGATCAGGTCGCCCACGCTGGAGACGGTGCCATAAGCGATGGCTGCCTTGTCGAGCGCGGCGGTGACGTCGGCGAAATGGCGCGCGATCAGGATGGTCTGGATCGCGGCGTCGAGCGCCGAACGCTCGCGCACGCGCAGCACGTTGCTGGCGAAGCGCGGATCATCGGCGAGCGCCTCGTCCTGCAACACCTCGCGCGCCAAGACCTGCCATTCGCGCTCGCTCTGGACGGCGAGCAGCAGATTGCCGTCGGCGAGCTCGAACACGCCATAGGGCGCGATCGAGGGATGGGCGAGGCCGAGCCGCGGCGGCTCGATGCCGCCATAGCGCCGCGTCAGATACGGCACGTTCATCAGGTCGGCGATGGTGTCGAACAGCGAGAGCGCGATCGCCGAGCCCTTGCCGGTGCTGGCGCGCCGGAGCAGGGCCTCCAGGATCGCGGCATAGGCGGCGTTGCCGGTGGCGATGTCGGCGATCGATACGCCGATCCGCGTCGGGCCGGAGCTCTCGTTGCCGGTGATCGAGGAGAGGCCGGCCTCGGCCTGGATCAGCAGGTCATAGGCCTTGCGGGTGTAATGCGGCGTGCCCGGCGCATAGCCGGAGACGTCGCAGGTGATCAGGCGCGGATGGCGCTCGCGCAGCGTAGCGCTGCCGATGCCGAGGCGCCCGGTCGCGCCCGGCGCGAGGTTCTGGATGAAGACATCGGCCCTGGCCAGCATCGCCTCGACCATGGCGAGGTCGCCGGGCTGCTTCAGGTCGACCCGGCAGGATTCCTTGCCGCGGTTGATCCAGACGAAATAGGAGGACAGGCCGTTGGCGTAGTCGTCATAGCCGCGCGAGAAATCGCCCTCGGCGCGCTCCAGCTTGATGACGCGCGCCCCGGCATCAGCCAGCCGGCAGGTCGCGACCGGCACGGCCACGGCCTGTTCCAGCGCCACGACCAGGATTCCTTCGAGAGCATTCGTCATCAAATGTGGCCGGGATCTTCGTTGCTGACAGACTGGCCCAAACTCAGCCCTCATCCCGAGGAGCCGCTTGAGCGGTGTCTCGAAGGATGCTCCAGCACGCACTGGAACATCCTTCGAGACGCGATCTGCGATCGCTTCTCAGGATGAGGGCTCGGATTGGCCCCATTCGCGACAGACGGGCAACTCCTGCGCCGCCAAGTCAAATAGTCTTTTGCGATGGCCGCCATAGCGCAGCCTTGCCGGCTGGCTGCATCGGCGGACTATAGAAATTCGATATGCCGGCGGCCTGACGGCGAGTTCGCTGGAAGCTGCGGGTCTGCATTGATACAGGGAGCAAAGGCGTCATCCCGGCGCTCCGCTTTGGTACGGCCGGGATGACGCGCGCTTTTCGCCAGACGGTAAGCTATCCAATCGGAGACCAGCATGACTCAACACTTCATCAATGGCCGCCATGTCGCTGGCCGCACGGGCGAAACCATGGCGGTGCTCGCGCCGGCGACCGGCGAGGAGTTCACCCGCATCGCCTGCGGCACGGCCGAGGATGTCGACGACGCGGTCAAGACTGCGCGCGCCGCCTATGAGGGCGCCTGGGGCAGGCTGACGGCGGCCGAGCGTGGCCGGCTGATCTCGAAGCTCGCGCTCAAGGTGCAGGACCATTTCGACGAGTTGGCGCAGATCGAGGCGCAGGACACCGGCAAGCCCATGGCGCAGGCGAAGGCCGACATCGACGCGACGGCGCGCTATTTCGAGTTCTATGGCGGGGCCGCCGACAAGGTCCACGGCCATGTCATTCCCTTCATGAACGGCTACAGCGTCAGCGTCGTCCACGAACCGCACGGCGTCACCGGCCATATCCTGCCCTGGAACTATCCGGCGCAGATGTTCGGCCGCTCGCTGACGGCCGCACTCGCCATGGGCAACGCGGTGGTGCTGAAGCCGGCCGAGGAGGCCTGCCAGACCGCGCTCCGCCTCGCCGTGCTCGCGGCCGAGGTCGGCTTCCCCGATGGCGCGATCAACATCGTCACCGGCCGCGGCCATGAGGCGGGCGCCGCACTCTCGGCCCATCCCGGCATCGGCTTCATGTCCTTCACCGGCTCGCCCGAGGTCGGCAAGATGGTGCAGAAGGCCTGCGCTGAGAACTTGATCGCCTGCACGTTGGAGCTCGGCGGCAAGTCGCCCCAGATCGTCTTTGACGACGCCGATTTCGACGCGGCTGTGCCGATCGTCTGCAAGGCGATCGTGCAGAATACCGGGCAGACCTGCTCGGCCGGCAGCCGCGTGCTCGTCCAGAAGAATGTCTATGACGAGTTCGTCGGCGCGGTCGCCAAACAGTTCTCGAAGCTGCGCGCCGGCACGCCGGAGATGGACCTCGATTGCGGCCCGGTGATCAACGCCAAGCAGCGCGGCCGGGTGCAGAGCTTCGTCGACCAGGCGCGCGAGCAGGGCATCCCGGTCCTCGCCGAGGGCCAGATCGCGCAGGGCGTGCCCAATGGCGGGTTCTACGTGACGCCGACGCTGTTCGGCCCGGTGCCGCGCGGCAACCGGCTGGAGCAGGAGGAGGTGTTCGGGCCAGTGCTCTCGGCCTTCCCCTTCGAGGATGAGAGCGATGCCATCAGCCTCGCCAATTCCACGCCTTACGGCCTCGTCGCCGGAATCTGGACCGGCAATGGCGGGCGCCAGCAGCGCGTCGCCAAGGGCGTGCGCTCGGGACAGGTCTTCATCAACGGCTACGGCGCCGGCGGCGGCATCGAACTGCCCTTTGGCGGCACCGGCAAGAGCGGCCATGGCCGCGAGAAGGGCTTTGTCGCGCTGGAGGAATTCGCCGTCACCAAGACCATCGTGCACAAGCACGGGTGAGCGCGACGCGTCATGCTCGGGCTTGACCCGAGCATCTCGTGAAGGAGGGGCTCCTCAGAAAGAGAGCCTCGTCCGGCCTGAGATTCTCGGGCCTGCGCGAAGTTTATTCTTGGGCCGGCCAAAGGCCGGACCCGAGGGCTCCGCCCGAGAATGACGCGTGGGCAGCCTTCGCCCTCAGCCGTCCTTCACGCGCGCCGGCCACTCTGCGGTGACGCCTGGCTGGACCGGGCGCTCGAGATAGGTCGACAGCACGACATAGCTGCGCGTCGCCTTCACCCCGGGCGTGTCGTAGAGCCGGGCGAGCAGGCCTTCGAGCGCATGCGTGCTCTGCGTCCTGACCTTCAGCAGCATGCAGGTGTCGCCCGCGACGGAATGGATCTCCTCGACCTCGGGATGGGCTTCGATCGCCATCAGAGCCGCGGTCTTGCCCCAGCCGGTGGTGTCGACATGGACGAAGGCGAGCAGCGTCTTGCCGGTGGCCTCCGGCTCGATCAGCGCGGCGATCCGCCGGATCGCGCCGGAGCGCCGCAGCCGCTTCACCCGCTCATGCGCCGCCGGCGGCGAAAGGCCGACGCGCTCCCCGAGCTCCGCATAGCTCGTGGTCGCATCCTCGACGAGAACGCCTAACAGCTTTCGGTCCATGGCATCGAGCTCCCGCTCCGGGCCGCGTCCGCGCCGAACCCCATCTGTTTTTTCAAGCATTCGATGATCCTCGATTGAACCTGAATGTCATTCGCTCATTATGGGATAATGACGAATATAGATCAAATCGCCTCCGCCCCGAGCCGGATCCCCGCGGCTGCCTATGCTCTGTGCCTGTGCGTCGGCCTGATCGGCGCCAACTCGCTGGCGCTGGGGCCGATCGCGCCGCGCGTGGCGGAGAGCTTCGGCTGCGACGTGCCGGCGGTGATGTCGGCCTCGGCGGCCTTCGGCATCGGGACGGCGGCGAGCGCCCTGTTGCTCGCCGGGCTGATCGACCGGTTCGGGCCGGGCCGCGTCCTGCGCCTGGCTCTGCTCGTCTTCATCGCCGCACTCGGGGCGAGCGCCATGGCGCCGGTCCTGTCGGCCTTCATCGCCGCGCAGCTCCTGGCGGGCCTCGCGGCCGGCCTTGCGCTGCCCGCGATCTACACGCTCGCCGCCCTCGCATCGCCGGCCGGCCGCGAGAGCGATACTTTGGGCGTCGTGCTCTTCGGCTGGACGCTCAGCATGGTCGCGGGCGTCTCCCTCTCGGCCGTGATCGCCGACCTGCTCGGCTGGCGTATGGTCTATGCCATCGTTGTCTTCGCCGGCCTTGCCGCCGTTGCCGGCACCACGGCGCTGACGGCGGGCGGCGCAGCATCGGCGGGGAGGGCGCAATCGCCGCTTTCGGCGCTGCGCGTGCCGGGGATCGCGCTGCTGCTTTGCGCCTGCGCCGCCTTCATGGCTGCGTTCTATGGCGTCTACGCCTATGTCGGCGATCACCTGCACCGCGCGCTCGGCCTGCCGGTAAGCGCCGGCGGCCTGCTGGCGCTGTGCTACGGTCTCGGCTTCGGCGCGACGGTTGTCCTCGACCGCTGGATCGACCGGCTCGGCCCGGCCCGGCTGCTGCCGGCCTTCTTCATGGCGGTCTGCGGCGTCTACCTGCTGATGGCTGCGGCCGCTGCCTCCTATGCCGCGCTGCTGGCCGTCGTCTTCGGCTGGGGCATGGCCAACCATGCGGCGCTGAACGCGCTGATCGTCCGGCTCGCGGCGCTCGATCCGGCTCGCCGCGGCGCGATCATGGGTCTCAATAGCGGCGTGACCTATCTGGCGCTCTTCATTGGAACGACCGGCTTCGGACCGCTCTATGCCCGCTCGGATTTCGCGACGCTGGCCTTGCTGGCGGCCGCCCTGACGCTGGCGGCGGCTCTCGCCGCCGCGCTGGCGCCTCGGCCGGCGACGGCGTCATTGCGAGCGTAAGCGAAGCAATCCAGGGGCTCACGCAAGCTCCTGGATTGCTTCGTCGCTATCGCTTCTCGCAATGACGGAGGAGCATCCCATACTCACATCATGATCACGTGCCGGATCGTCCGCCCTTCGGCCAGCGCATCGAACCCTTCGTTGATCTCGTCGAGGCCGCTGGTGCTGGTCAGTAGCTTGTCGACCGGCAGCTTGCCGCGAAGGTAGAGATCGATGAAGCGCGGAATGTCGCGGACGGGAATGCAACTTCCGACATAGGAGCCCTTCAGCGTCCGCTCCTCGCCGACGAGCCGGACCGGGGCCAGCGACAGCGTATGGGCAGGGTTGGCGAGGCCGGCGGTGGTGGTCGTGCCGCCGCGCCGGGTGATCTGGTAGGCGAGGTCGAGCGCCTTGACCGAGCCCGCCATCTCCAGCCCGTGGTCGACGCCGCCCTTGGTCGCGGCGCGGATCGCCTCGACGACATTCGCGTCGCCGGCATTGAACGTATCGGTCGCGCCGAGATCGCGGGCGATCCTGAGCTTGTCCTCCGACAGATCGACCGCGATGACCCGCGAGGCGCCGCAGGCGGCCGCGCCGAGCAGGGCGCTCAAGCCCACGCCGCCGAGTCCGACCACAGCCACGGTCTCGCCGGCCCGCACCTTGGCCGTGTTCACCGCCGCGCCGACGCCGGTCAGCACCGCGCAGCCGAACAGCGCCGCGATCTCGTGCGGGATGTCGGCCTCGATCTTGACCAGCGAGTGGCGCGAGATCACCGCATGCTCGGCAAAGGCCGAGACGCCGACATGGTGGTTCACGGCCTTGCCGTTCGCCGAGAGCCGCCGCCCGCCGCCGAGCAACTCACCGACGCCATTGGCGGCGTTGCCGGGCTCGCAGAGGGCAGGGCGCCCCTCGCTGCACGGTGCGCAATGCCCGCAGGAGGGCACGAAGACCATGATGACGCGATCGCCCTTCTTGAGGTCCTGCACGCCGGGGCCGGGCTCGACCACCTCGCCCGCGGCCTCATGGCCGAGCACCATCGGCACCGGGCGCGGCCGGTTGCCGTCGATCACGGACAGGTCGGAGTGGCACAGGCCCGCGGCGCGGACCCTGACCAGCACCTCGCCCGGGCCGGGCGGGGCGAGCTCGACCTCCTCGATGGCGAGCGGCTTCGTCTGCGCATAGGGTGCGGCGACGGGGCTGGCATTCAGGACGGCGGCGCGGATCTTCACGGCGTTTCCTCGGTCACGATTGTTCTTCGCTGATGTCTACCTAAGCCCTCATCCTGAGGAGCCGCGTCAGCGGCGTCTCGAAGGATGGTCCAGAGAGCACTGGAGCATCCTTCGAGACGCGCTCTACGAGCGCTCCTCAGGATGAGGGCTAAAGCTGATGCCCGATGCGAAGGTCGGCTGCCATGGGATTCCTGTCAAAGGCGAAAACGCGATCAGCCGTATAAGTCCGGGCGATGGCCGTCCTCGCCGAGTGTCGCGGTCCAGGTCTCGTCGATGACGAGGCCGCGCAGGATGTCCCAGGAGAGCTGGCCGATGGCGCGCACGGCCGCCGGCATCGGCCGCTCGGTCGAATAGGCGAGATAAACCTTGCGATGCAGCGTCGGCTCCTCGATCCGCCAGGTCGCGAAGACGCCGGCCTTCGCCTGCGCGCTGACCGCCATGCGCGGCAGGATGCCGTAGCCGAGGCCGCGCTCGGCCAGCCGCTTGATCTGCGTGTAGGATTCGATCTCGATCGCCGGGCTGATCGGAGCGCGCACTCCCGCGGCCGCCTCGTCGATCTGGTCGCGCAGCCCGTGGCCCTGTCCCGGCAGGATCAGGTCGAGCGTCGCCGCCTCGGCCAGGCTGATCACGCCGCCATCGGGGATCGTCACCGCAGTCAGCGAGGGCAGCCCGAACAGGCAGAGCTCCTCGGTCAGGACATGGTGGATGCCGAGGCCCTTGGGGTCGGAGGTCGAGTAGATCACCGCGAGATCGACCTCGCCCCGGCGCAGCCAGTCGAGCACGAAGCCGCTCATCGCCTCGGCGATGCGGATGCGCACGGCCGGGTAGCGCTCGCGCGCCGCCTCGATCAGCGGCACGCTGAACTGCTCGCTCACCGTGCCCGGCAGGCCGATGCGGACCTCGCCGCCGGGCGCTGCCGCATCGCCGCGCACGGTGTCCCTGAGCTCGGCGAACTCGGCCAGGATGGCGCGGGCCCGCTCGAGCAGGCGTTCGCCGGCCTCGGTCGGGATCACGCCGCGCGTGCCGCGATGCAGCAGCGCCACGCCGAGCTCGTCCTCCATATGGCGCAGGTGCTGGCTCAGCGCCGGCTGGGCCACGCGCAGCTTGGTCGCCGCCTTCGAGAAGGAGCCCTGTTCGACGATCGCCGTGAAATAGCGGAGCTGGCGCAAATCCATCGGTGTTTCGTTTCCCCCTCCGGCCAAAGGCCGTCGACCTTGGTAGCCTCCGCGCGCGCCCAAGGCCAGACGCGCCGAGTGCGAGGGGCTCGGGGAAGCATGTCCGCTCGCTGGCCGGAATCGCAATGGCGTCAGCAGCTTGGCGGCCGAGCTTGAATCAGATCCTGCGGGCGGCGACGCGCCACGCCCTCCAGCTTCCGCCTACGCGCGCCAGAGCGAAGCCTTATTGGCTCTCCCGCAGGGGCAGGTGCATCCTCGTGCGGTGCTTTGCCGTTCGAGGCTCCGGCATGGATCCCGGATCAGCGCGGCTTCGCCGCTTGTCCGGGATGACACGCGTTCCTGCGAATTGGCGGTAGATCCTAGTCCTCCCGCAGTGGCCGCGGCACGGTCACTGGCCGTGCCTCGCGCGCCTGCGCGGCGAGGCGCATCGGCGCATTGACCGCTCCGAACCCGGAATAGCCGCCGCGCCGCTCGACGATCTCGAAGAAGAAGCGCTGGGCGAAGACATGGCTGTAGACCTGCAGGAACTCGGCCTCGCCGTCGCGGTCATAGAGGATGTGGTGCTCGCGCAGCCGGTCGACGAAATCGGGCTCCAGCCCGTGCCGGGCCTCGAGATCGTCATAGTAGTTCTCGGGGATGTCGAGGAAAGACAGGCCGGCCTGCCGCATCGCCGTCACCGCTGCGAAGATGTCGGGCGCCGAGAAGGCGATATGCTGCACGCCCGAGCCGAAATGCTCGGAGACGAAGCGCGAGGACAGGGTGCGGGTCGCCTGCGAGCCGTTGAGCACGAAGCGCACCGCCCCGTCCTGGCTGACGATCGGCCGGCTCTCGACGAGCCCGGCCGGGTCGGCGATGGCGAGCTGCGGGATCCGCTCCAGGGCGAAGAGCGAGGTGTAGAACAGCAGCCAGGACAGCATCTCCTCATAGTCCATCGACTGCGAGATATGGTCGACGCTCTGGAGGAGGGCGGCGGGCGCCGTTCCGTCCCCCGAGGCCGCGACGAATTCCTTTTCCCAGACATGGCCGAGCTCGCCCTCGGCTTGCGTGAAATAGATCAGCGAGCCGCCGACGCCGCGAATGGCCGGGATATGCATCTCGCCCGGTGCGATCGGCTGCTCGAACGCCGCGATCTTCAGCGCCTTGGCCCGCGCCATGGTCTGGGCGACATCTCCCACCCTGAGCCCGATCGCGCAGACGCCGGGACCATGCATGATCGCGTGCGACTGCGCGAAGCCGTCCTTCTCGGTGTTGAGCACGAGATTGATCGCGCCCTGGCTCCAGCGCGTCACCGATTTGCTGAGATGCGTGCCGGTCTGGCGGAAGCCGAGCGCCGCGAAGAGCTGCGCCAGATCATGCGCCGTATCCTCGTCCAGCGCGAACTCGATGAACTCGACGCCGATGCACTCGGCGCGCGGCGGCAGGTTCGGCTCGGCCTGGTCGGCGAGCTGGATCAGCGAGCGCACGCCGTCGCTCGCCAGCCGCCTCGCCGAGCCGGCGCGGAACTGGTCGTTGAAGACCTCGAGTGAGAGCGGTCCGGCATAGCCCGTCGCCTCGATCGCCTTGACGAAATCGGCGACGGGCAGGTCGCCCTGGCCCGGAAAGCAGCGGAAATGCCGGCTCCAGCTCAGCACATCCATGTCGAGCCTCGGCGCATCGGCGAGCTGCACGAGGAAGATGCGGTCGCCCGGGATCGCCGCGATCGGCTCCAGCGGCGAGCGCCGCGCCAATGTGTGGAAGGAATCGAGGATCAGGCCGATGCGGGGATGGTCGGCGCGGCGCACGATCTCCCAGGCGTCGCGGTAGTCGTTGACATGGCGGCCCCAGGCCAGCGCCTCGAACCCAACCCTGACGCCGTGCTTCTCGGCCAGTCCGCCCAGCTCGCGCAGGTCGGCGGCGGCGCGGTCGATGCCGCCGAGCGCCTGCGGCGAGACATTCGAGCAGATCAGCATCAGCTCGGCGCCGAGCTCGTTCATGATCGCGAATTTGCGCTCGGCCCGGGCGAAGGCGCGGGCGCGCAGCGGCTCCGGCAGCCCCTCGAAATCGCGGAAGGGCTGGAAGGCGGCGATGCTCAGGCCGAGATCGGCGATCATTCGCCCGACATCGCGCGGGCTGCCGTCGAAGGTGACGAAATCGTTCTCGAAAACCTCGACCGCGTCGAAGCCGGCGGCGGCGATCGCCTGCAGCTTCTCGGCGAGGTCGCCGCTCAGGCAGACGGTGGCGATCGAGGTCGGATTCATGCGGCGCGCGCCCCGGATGGGATGGAATCGGCTGTGAGCGCAACGGCCGCGCCCGTCCTGGCGGCTTCCGCCACCGCCTCGACGACGGCGAGTGTGCGCGCGGCATCGGCTGCGCTCGTCAGCGGCGTTTCGGTCCCGCGAATGACCGCACAGAAATGGCGGAGCTGTTCGGCCAGCGGCTCGACCGGCTCGACGGCGCGGCTTTCAAGCACGAGCGGCTCGCGCCAGCCCGCCTTGCCCTCGTAGCGCCAGAGCCCGAGCTCCGGCAGTGCCAGCGAGCCCTCGCTGCCGGCGATCAGGCAGCAAGGCGCGTCGCGTTGCGGAAAGGCCTTGTTCTCCCCGGAGCTGAGTTCCCAGTTCCAGGGTGCGGGCGTCGCGTCCGAGACGGTCGCAGTGCCGAGCGCGCCATTGGCGAAGCGGAAGATCAGCACCGCGCTGTCCTCGACGGGGAGGCCGCGCGTCGCATTCGAGGTCATCGCCTGCACGCTCTCGATCTCGCCGCAGATGAAGCGGAGATTGTCGATGTCGTGGATCAGGTTGATCAGCACCGGGCCGCCGCCGGGCTCGCGCCGCCAGGCCACGTCGAAATAATCGTCGGGCTTGCGGATCAGGAAGAGCGCGTTGACCGCGACCAGCCGGCCGATCTCGCCGCTGGCGACGATCTCGCGTGCCGTCTTGACGATCGGGTTGTGGCGGCGGTGATGGCCGACGAGGACCGGCACTCCCGTGCGCGCCTCGACATCGACCAGCTTTTGCGCCGCCGCCAGGCTCTCGGCCAGCGGCTTCTCGACCAGCACCGGCACGCCGGATTCCAGGCAATCGACGGCGCCTTGCACATGCAGGGCGTTCGGCGTCGCGATGATGGCACCGTCGGGCCGCATCGCCGCCAGCATCTCGCGCTGCGAAGGGAACCAGCGCAGGCCGCGCTCGGCGGCGAGCGCCTGCGCCGACTCGGCCGGGTCGCAGATCGCCGCGCAGGCGCAGTCCGGCGAGGCCTCGATGCGCGAAAGATGGGCGCGGCCGATCAGCCCGGCGCCGATGAGGGCGATCTGGAGGGGAGGGCTCATGCCGCCTCCGTCATGGCGCCGCCGAGGAAGAGCTGGCCGACGCGCGGGTCGGCTAGGATTTCCGCCGCCGGGCCCTGCATCCGCGTCTGGCCGAGTTCGAGGACCAGCCCCTCGTCGGAGATCTCCAGCGCCGAGCGGGCGTTCTGCTCGACCATCAGGATGGTGACGCCGCGCGAGCGCAGGTCCTGCAGGATGCCGAAGGTCTCCTGCACCAGCATCGGCGAGAGGCCGATCGAGGGCTCGTCGATCAGCACCAGCTTGGGGTCGAGCAAAAGCCCGCGCACGATTTCGAGCTGCTTCTGCTCGCCGCCGGACAGGGTCGAGGCTTGGCTGTCGGCCTTGCGGCGCAGCGCCGGGAAGCGGTCGAGCGCCGCCTCCAGCCGCTTCGGCATGTCGGTGATGTTGCTGCCCGCGGCGACCGCGCCGAGCTCGATATTGTGGCGCACCGAGAGCTCCGGGAAGATGTTGCGGCCCTGCGGCACATAGCAGATGCCGGCTTCCAGCAGCTTGCGCTGGTTCCAGTTGGTGATCTCCCGGCCCTCCAGCCGGATATGGCCCTCGCGCACCTTGAGCAGGCCGAAGATCGCCTTGAACACCGTGGATTTCCCGGCGCCGTTCGGGCCGATCACGGTGGTGATCGCGGCCCGCCGGACCTTGAACGTGGTGCCGTTCAGGATGGTCATGGCGCCATAGCCGCCGACCACGCCGTCGAGTTCGAGGATATGAGGCGTCATCGCATCGTGTCTCCCTGAACGTCATTCTCGGGCGGAGCGTAGCGCAGACCCGAGAATCTCCTGAAAGAGATGCTCGGGTCGGGCCCGAGCATGACGCGTGTTTCAATGCCCCAGATAAGCTTCGATCACCTGCGGGTTCGCCCGGACCTCGGCCGGAGTTCCCTCAGCAAGAACCTTGCCTTCCGCCAGAACGATGACGCGCGAACAGAGCGACATCACGAAATCCATGTTGTGCTCGATCACCACGAAGGTCGCGCCCTGCTCGGCATTGATGGCGCGCAGGCGTTCCTTGAGGTCGCCGAGCATGGTCAGGTTGACGCCGCCGGCCGGCTCGTCGAGCAGGACGAGGCGCGGCCCGGCCATGAAGGCCATCGCCGCATCGAGCAGCTTCTGCTGGCCGTAGGAGAGCCCGCCGGCCTTGGCGTCGACGAGATGGCCGAGCTTGAAGAAGCCGATCATCCTGTCGGCCTTCTCGGTCAGCCCCGCGTCGCGCCGCCCGAAGAAGCGGGTCAGCATGCTGCCCTCGTGCTCCTGGCCGGCGAGGATCAGGTTCTCGCGCACCGAGAGCTCGGGGAAGACCTGGAGGAGCTGGAAAGTGCGGCTGACGCCGAGCCGGTTGAGGTCGGAAGGGCGCATGCCGGTGACCTCGCGGCCGTCGAGCTTGACCGAGCCCTCGCTCGGTTCGAGCTGGCCCAGGATGCAGTTGAACAGGGTCGACTTGCCGCAGCCATTCGGCCCGATGATGCCGAGGATCTCGCCTTCCTTGACCGAGAACGAGACGCCGTTCACCGCCTTGATGCCGCCGAAAGCCTTATGGATGTTGCTGACTTCCAGGACCTGGCTCATTGGTTGCCTCCCACCTGCTTGCCGGTGAGCTTCGCGTAAGCCCGCTCGATCAGCCCGCTGACGCCCTGCGGGCAGGCGATCAGCAGCAGCATGACGATCGCGGCGAAGATGATCAGGTAGAGCGAGCCGACGACGCGCAGCCATTCCGGGAGCACGACGCCGAGCAGCGCGCCGATGAAGGGGCCGAGCAGATAGCCGGCCCCGCCCGCCACCACCATCAAGAGCAGGAAGAAGCTCTGCGACAGCGAGAAGGGCGAGGGGTCGATGAACTCGACCAGCGGGGCATAGAGCGCGCCGGCAAAGCCCGCATAGGCCGAGCCGATGGCGAAGGCGAGCAGCGTGTACATCCGCGTGTCGACGCCGAGGCTCGCGGCCCGGATCGGGTTCTCGCGCAGCGCCATGAAGGCCCGGCCCCAGGGCGAGCGGATCATCCACCAGAGCGCGACGGCCAGGATGAAGGTGACGACGACGACGAAGCGATGGAAGGCCAGCGCCCGGTCGAGCTTCAGCCCGAAAAAGCTCGGCCGCGGGATGTTGGACAGGCCGAAGACGCCGCCGGTCAGCCATTGCTCGTTGCGCAGGACCAGCCAGATCAGCGTCGAGAAGGCCAGCGTCACGAAGGCGAGGTAATGCGCCTTGACCCGCAGCGCCGGGAATCCGAGCACGAGGCCGACGGCGAAGGTCAGCAGGCCGGAGATCGCGAAGGAGGCGTACCAGTTGAGCCCGACCTTGCTGGTCAGCAACGCCGTCGCATAGGCGCCGATGCCCATGAAGGCGGCCTGGGCCAGCGATTTCAGCCCGGCATAGCCGAGCGTGAGGTTGAGCCCCATCACGGCGATGCTCATCACCAGCCAGAGCGAGAGCACATAGGTGCCGTAGCGCCCCATGCCGGAGGGCGCGAACCAGAGGATGACGGCGCCGAGGATGAGCGTGATCAGCGTGCCGTCGGCGGAGGCGGGCAGGGCGAGGCGATGCTGGCGCTCGCTCGCTGCGCTATGGCTGGCTGGCGCGGTCATACGCGGCGCTCCTCTTTGCGGCCCATCAACCCTTCCGGCTTGAGCAGGATGATGACGACGAGCAGGATCAGCGGCACGGCGAGGCGATAGGAGGTCGAGACATAGGCCGCAGCCAGGCTGTCGACGATGCCGACGACGAGGCCGCCGACCAGTGCGCCGCGCACCTGGTTGAAGCCGCCGACGATGGCCGCGATGAAGGCGAAGAGGCCGATCACCTCGCCATTCGAGAACTTCGCCAGATAGATCGGCGAGATCAGCACCGAGGCGACGACGGCGAGCGCCGCGTTGATCACGAAGGTCAGCAGCACCATACGCTCGACCGGGATGCCGAGGATGCGCGCCACCGTCGGGTTCTGCGCCGTCGCCTGCATCTGGCGGCCGAGGCGGGTGCCGCCGACGAACCATTGCAGCAGGCCGATCACCGCGAAGGCGACGACGATGATCGCCAGATGCTGCATCGAGATCGAGGCGCCGAAGACCGAGATCGTCTGCGTCGGCACAAAGGAGGGGAAGTTCTGCGCCTCGGCCGAGAAGCCGTCCTTGGCGCCTTCCTTCATGATGATCGACAGCGCCATCGTGGCGATGGCGAGCGGCAGCACTCCGTGCCGGATCATCGGATCGACCACCATGAGCTTGAAGCCGGCGCCGAAGATCAGGATGAAGGCGGCGATGCCGATCAGCGCGCCGAGCCAGATCGGCGCGCCGAACAGCTTGATCGCCAGCAGCACCATGACGGCCGGCAGCATGACGAACTCGCCCTGGGCGAAATTGATCGTCTGCGAGGTCTGCCAGACCAGCGTGAAGCCGATCGCGGCGAGCGCGTAGATCGCGCCCGTGGCGACCCCGGCAATGAGATAGGCGATGAGTTCGGCCATGGCGTTTTCTCGCTCGGTTCGTTGAGCGTCATGGTCGGGCTTGACCCGACCATCTCTGGACGACGAGATTCTCGGGTCGGCGCGCTGCGCCGCCCGAGAATGACGTGCGCGTTACGGGTTGATCTTCGGCAGCGTTGCCGTGATCACCTGCTTGCCGTCCTTGACCTCGGCGAGGAAGCTCTCGCGGTCGAGGTCGCCGTTCTTCTCGATCGTGGTCTCGATCAGGATGCCCGGCTCTTCGGAAGGCTTGATCGTCGCACCGCGCAAGGTGTCGGCGACGCCCTTCTTGTCGAATTTCTTCTGCTTCTCGGTCGCCCACTTCACCATATAGACGGCCATGTAGCCCTTCAGGCCGTTATGGTCGGAGGCATAGTTGTACTTCGCCTGGAACTTCTTGCCGAACTCCTGGAAGGCCGGGATCGGGGCGTCGATCGAGAGCCCGACATGGCCCTTGACGCCGTTGGCGGCATCGCCCGCGAGCTCGATCACCTTGGCGCCGAGCAGGGTGGTCTCGCCGACCATCGGCTTGGTGATGCCCTGTTGCTTGGCGGCGCGCAGGAAGCGTGCGCTCTCCTCCTCGTTCAGATAGACGAAGACGGCATCGGCGTTCGAGTTCTTGATCTTGATCGCGTCGGCGGCGAAATCGGCCTGGCCCTGCTCGGTCGCGACATCGGCCGCGACCTTGATGCCGGCCTTCTCCAGCTCGGGGATGATGGCGTCGCGCCCGCCCTTGCCGAAATCGTTATTGACCCAAACCACGGCGACCGAGCCGGCCTTGACCGTGTCCTTGAGATATTTCGCGATCTTCGGCATCGCCGCGCTCTGGCTCAGCGAGGTCCGGAACAGGTACTCGTTGCCCTGCTTGGTCAGGCCGGCCGCCTCGCCGCCCATGATCTGGGCGATCTCGGCACGCTGGGCGATCTGCATCGAGGCGCCGATCGGGCCGGAGAAGACCGGGCCGAGCACGGCATAGGTGCCCTCGTCGATGGCGCGCTGCACGGCGGCACGCGTGTTCCCCGGATTGGTCTGCGTGTCGTAATGGGTGATCTCGATCTGCTTGCCGAGAATGCCGCCCTTGGCGTTGATGTCGGCGACGGCGAGGTCGATGCCGTTCTTCCAGTTGGTGCCGGCGGTCGCGCCGGCGCCCGAGAGCTCGACGACATCGACGAGCTTGACCTTGTCCTGCGCCATGGCCGGCGCGGCGAGCCCCGCGCTGAGCGCGGCGGCGATGATCCATTTGGCTTTCATGCTATTTCCTCCACTCGTTGGTTTCTTGTCTCTGCCCGGTTCCCGCCGGGCCATCTCTCAGGCAGCGCGAACGATCGAGGCGCGCGCCGCCATGGTCCTGTCGAAGCTCTCCGCCATCGCCTCCTGCGAGGGCTCGAGGCCGGTGAACAGCCGGAACGCGTCGAGCGCCTGATGGATGGCGAGTTCGCGCCCGGTCATCACGGTCGCGCCGGCCGCCTGCGCCGCCTTGAGGAACGGCGTCCAGAGCGGATAATAGACCGCGTCGGCGATCCATTGTTCTTCGCGGATGAGGCCGGCAGGCACCGGCATGTCGCGGTTCGGCAGCATGCCCAGCGGGGTGCCGTTGACGATGCCGGCGGCCCCGGCCACGGCCTGTTCGACGCTGTCGGCGATCATGGCCTCGGCGCGGGTTTCGAGCAGGCCTGCGAGCGTCTCGCATTTCGCCCGGTCGAGATCGAAGAGGTTCAGCCGCGTGACGCCGCAGGAGGCGAGCGCGAAGGCGATCGCCTTGCCGACGCCGCCGGCGCCGATGATTGCCACCGGCCCTTCGCCCACCGGTCGGTTCAGGCCGCGATAGGCCGCCGCGAAACCGCTGGCGTCGGTATTGTGGCCGACCAGCTGCGCGCCGTCGACGACGACGGTGTTGACCGCGCCCATCGCCGCGGCCTCGGGGGAAAGCTCGTCGAGCAGGTCGACCACCGCTTCCTTGTAGGGGAAGGTGACGTTGACGCCGGCGAAGCCCAGCCGCCGGACGCCCTCCAGCATGGCGATGAGATCGAAACGACTGGCGCCGGCGACCTCGACGAGGTGATAATGCGCCTCGAATCCGGCCGCCCTCGCTGCCGCCTCCTGCATGGCCGGCGTGGCCGAATGCGCGATCGGCGAGCCGATCAGCCCGAGCAGGACGCGCTTCGTCTTGTTGGCGATGGCGATTGCCGGCATATCCGTCCCTTTCGGCTCGCTTGTCATGTGCAAGCGTTGCCAAGCGCCACTTAAACCGATTTACCGCAGTAACGCGATAACCAATTCGTCGTGATTACCTAACCTGATGTTACGATCTCGGCGCTCGGCTGCGCCGTTGACTGTCGCACCGTCACGACGGCGTTCATCTCCTCGCGCAGCAGCGCGACAAAGGTCTCGGCATAGAGCGACGGGGCCTTGTCGTTCTTGATCGCGACATAGGTCTGGAACTGGGTCGGCTCTTCGATCGGGATCGCGGTGATGCCCTGCATCGAGCCATGCGCGACGGTGAACTGGTCGATCACCGCGATGCCGAGCCCGGCCCGCACCAGCGAGCAGACGGTCGTGCCGAAGCGCGCCTTGATCCGCATGTCATAGGCCAGGCCCTGCCGCGCGAAGATCTCGCTCATCACGCGCCCGTAGGGATCGTTCGGGTCGATGCCGATCAGCTCGTGCCGCACGATCTCGCGCGCCGACAGGGCAGGGCGGCCGGCGAGCTCGTGGCCGTCGGGCACGATGCAGAGCAGCTCGCCCATCGCCAGCGGCACGAAATCGATGCCGGGATGGTCGAGCTTGTAGCTCATCGCCGCGATCTCTCCCTTGCCGAGCAGCAGATAGTCGAGCGCTTCCTCGATCTTCAGGATGTTGATGTCGATGCGCAGGTCGGGATGCTTGCGCCGCAGCCGCTCGATCGCGCGCGGCACCATGACATGGCAGATGCTCGGCACCGAGCCGAGCCGGAGCTCGACATCGCCGCCGCGCTCGATGCGGGCGAGCGTGTAGTGCAGGTCGTCGACCTTCTTGTAGACGCCGTTGATCTGCTCGAAAATGTCGTTGGCTTCCGGCGTCGGGACATAGCGGCCATGGCGGCGCTCGAACAACTTCAGCCGCAAGGTGCGCTCGGTATGTTTCATCAGCCGGCTGATGCCGGGCGCCGAGACGTTGAGCAGCTTGGCCGCGCCGGCGATCGTGCCGGTGATCATGATGGCGCGGATCACCTCGATCTGGCGGAGCGTCAGCATGGTCGGCATTTTCCTCCCGGTCTTGTTTTGCCACAAGCGGAGGCGAGGCCGGCCGGGCTGTCAAGCCGCGCCGAACGGGAGCGGAGGGGGAGTGGAGATCGAGATCAGGCGCGCAGGGGCGGCGGACGAAGCGCTTTTCGCGCAGGTGGCGGCGGATGTCTTCGACGAGCCGGTCGATGCCGCGCGGCTCGCCGCCTATCTCGCAGCGCCCGGGCATCTGATGCTGGTCGCGCTTCACGGCGGGCAGGTCGTCGCCCAGGTCGCGGCGGTGGTCCACCGGCATCCCGACAAGAAGACCGAGCTCTATATCGACGAGGTCGGCGTCACGCCCGCCCTGCAGCGCCGCGGCATCGCGCGGCGCATGCTGGACGAGATGTTCGACTGGGGTCGGGAACTCGGCTGCGAGGAGGCCTGGGTCGGGACCGAGCCTGACAACCTGCCGGCGCGCGCGCTCTATGAGCGCCGCTGCGGCCCGGCCGAAAGCTTCGTCATGTATGTCTGCGAGCTCTGAGCGTGTCCGCCTTCGACGTCATCGCGAGCGCAGCGAAGCGATCCAAGGGGCTTGCGTGAGGCTCCTGGATTGCTTCGCTGCGCTCGCAATGACGATCCTGGGCAGTACGGAGAGAGATCCTAGTTGCCGGGAAGAGCCTTCAGCAGGTCGCGCTGCGCCTGCATGACCGGCAGCGTCTTGGCGGCGAAGGCCTTGAGCTCCTGGTCGGTGCCGGCCTCGGCATAGGCCGAGAACAGCGCCACCGCCTCCTCGGAGGCCTGCTGCTGCGACTTGATATAGGCGCGGTCGAAATCGGCGCCCTGCAGCGTGCCGAGCTCGCGCAGGATGTCCTGGTGCTTGCCGTCGGGGATCTCGGGCGCGCTGATGCCGGTGCGCTTGGCCAGGATCTGCCGCAGCCCGGTGCCGGCCGTAGTGCGGTCGTTGACGGCGAGATGGGCGAATTTCTTGATCTCGGCCGAGGCGCTCTTCTGCAGTGCCATGGTCCCCGCCTCGACGCCGAACATGTTCGAGACCGCGGCCTTGGCGACGAATTCGTGGGGAGGCATGGGCGCCTGTGCCTGACCGGGCGAGGCGAGGAGCGCCAGCGTCATCAGGGCGAACAGGAATGATTTCATCGATACCTCGCAGACATGCGTTATCGCCCCCCAGGCGGTAACCGGCGACCTCTCGCGATGTTCCCCCGCCTTTAGAGCCCGGCCCGATCAGGTTGAACCAACCCGATCGGTGAATCTGCTTTTAGACTATCGATCGAGAACGCGCGAACCGCTCGGATTGCTTTGCGTTCCGATCGGCGCGTGCTTCCGGACCGTCAGAAGACGTCATGCACCCGCAGGCGCGTCGATTCGATGTGGCGTCCGATCACATCCGAGAGCGCGTCGGCGTCGCGCTTCAGCAGCGCCACGATCATTTCTTCGTGCTCGGCCACCGCGCCGGCCCATTTCACCGGTCCCTCGTTGCCGATGAAGCGCAGCCGCTTGATCCGCGCCTGCAGGGTCTCGTGCATCTCCATCAGCACCTTGTTGCCGGAGGCTGCGACGATGGCGCTGTGGATCGCCTGGTTGAACTTGAAATATTCGAGCCGGTTCTTGGCCTCGTAGAGCGCGATCATCTCCTTGTGGAGGCCATGGATCGCCTCGATCGTCGCGTCGCTCGCTTGCTCGCAGGCCATGCGGCCGCCGAGCTGCTCGAGCGATTTCAGCACCTGCAGGATCTCGGCGAGGTCGTTCTCGGAGAAGCGGCGCACCACCGCGCCCTTGGCCGGCTGGATCTCGACCAGGCCCTCGCTCGCCAGCGTCTTGATCGCTTCGCGCAAGGGCGTGCGCGAGACGCCGAGCTGGGCGCCGATCTGGCCCTCGTTGATGCGCTGGCCGGGCGCGAGCCGGCCCTCGATGATCATGTCGCGCAGGCGCTCCAGCACCTCCTCGTGCAAGGTGCGCCGCATGATGCGCGGGTAGCTGTCCGGCGCATCGCTGGTCATGTCAGCTTCGTTCGTCATCGCCGTCCCTCGCTCTGCATCGTTACGGCATGGGGGCTATCGCCTGTCAACGCGCCGCCGCGTAGCGTTCCACCACGGTTTCCGCGAAGATCGCGTCCTGCTTCAGCCGCGTCTGCAGCAGCGTCGAGCCCTCGTCGATCGCGACGTCGCCAAAGCGGATCGCCGCTCCGGCCGCGACCGGGCGGGTGAGCTTGCGGTCGGCGACCAGGTAGAACGGCGCCGGCCTGTCGTCGGCGAGCGCCGCTGCGGGCCGCATCTCGGCGCCGACATCCTCGATGCTGTGATGGTGCCCGCCCATGGTCAGCACCGTGCCGGCCGGCAGGTCGCGCTGCGCCACCGCGACCAGGTCCCAGCGTGGGCGGTAATCGTCGCCATAGCCGGAGCGGCCGAGGCCGGCCGCGTCGAGGATGCTGGTCGCAGCCTCGACGCCGAGCAGATGGCGCGGCAAGTAGAGCGTCGCGGTGCCGGCCGCGCGGCTGACGACATGGCCCTTGCCGGCCAGCATGTCCCAGGTGGTGTCGTCCTCGCAGCGCACGACGATGAAGACGCCGCCGCCGAAGCTCGCCTCCTCGGCCAGCCGCAGATGATGGAAGACGTCGACCCGGCGCGTGCCGGAAATCAGGCCGCCTCGCTCGCGCGGCGCGAACAGCTCGGCGAGCTCCGGGATGCGCGCCGGCGGCGCGTGGAAGCCGGGCGTGTCCGGGCCGAGGCCGATGGCATTGGCGACCAGCGTCATCTCGCAGAGATCGGGCACGGCGCGCAGCGGGAAGGCGCTGCCCAGGATGCGGGCGCGCTCGGCGGCGGTCGCCACGGCCGAGCGGTCGCCGGGCAGCCAGTGCTGGCGCAGCTCCGGGAGGGAATGTGTCACGCCGTTGCAGGTGACGGAGCCGGTTGCGGCGTCGAGCACGAAATCGTACTCGCTCGACTTGCCGGCGGCGATGATCTCGAGACCGAGCACCTCGGCCCAGGTCGCGAGCGCGACCAGCAGGCTCGGCTGGTCGCCGTCGACGGGCGTGACCACGAGCCCCTTGTCCCTGGCCATGCGCGCGAGGCCGGGCCCGACGACGCTGTCGGCCTCCTTCGAGACCAGCGCGACATGTCGTCCCGCCTCGATCGCCGCCAGGCTGTGGCGCGTCGCCGCTTCCGGGCTGCCCGTCGCCTCGATCAGCAGGTCGAAGGGCAGGTCGATGACGGTCTCCAGCTTGCCGGCGGCGATATGCCGGCCGGCGGCCCAGGCGGCTTTGGCCTCGGCCGGAGTCTCGCAAGGCGCGATCTCGCGTGGCTCGATCCCGGCGGCGGCCATGGCGCGCGCGGCGCCTTCGGCGCTCATGTCGACGGCGATCCGCGCATTGACCAGCCTGATGCGGCGGGCCTGGCCCAGAAAGCTCTGGCCGAAGCCGCCGCTGCCGACCAGGCAGGTTTCGACAGCTTTGCCGATGCCGGCATAATGCGCGTGGAAATTCATGTCCGCTCCTCCCGGTGCCGCGTTGCGACTCTCACCGGCCGCCACTTTGGCTTAGCCTATAGCACGATGATTATGCTGCATACAGCATACTTGTGAGGTCATGGGGCCTGTGCTAGGTCGGAGGGCAAGTCTTGTGATGCGGGAGAGAAGCAAAGCCATGGATACGCGCGTGAACGGATCGCTGCCAACGATCGCGGCCGCCATGGGTGATCCCTCGGGGATCAGCCCCGAATTGATGGCCCGCATCCTGGTCGAGCCGGATCTCCGTTCGGCGGCGCGCTATGTCGTCTTCGGCGACAAGCGCCTGCTCGATCTCGGAGCCGCCGACGGCAAGGTCGATCCCGATGTCCTCGTCATTGGCGAAGGCGACGAGATCCCCGCCGATTCGGCCAAGCCCGTCTTCGTCGACCTGGCGAACCACGATCCGGCGGCGCTCGAGCGCGGCAAGGCGACGCTGGCCGGCGGCAAGGCCGCGACCGACAACTTCCGGCACGCGCTGCGCTTTGCGTCCGAAGGCAAGGCGGATGCGGTCTTCTTCACGCCCTTCAACAAGGCGGCGATGCGCTTCGCCTATCCCGGCTATGACGACGAGATCCGCTTCGTCCGCGACGCGATCGGCTTCGAGGGGGCGGCGAGCGAGTTCAACATCCTCGACGGCCTGTGGAACGCCCGCGTCACCTCGCATATCCCGCTCTCGGAGGTCGCTGCCGCGATCACGCAGGAGCGCATCCTCAGGGCGCTGACGCTGGCCGACGCCAATCTGCGCGCCGCCGGCTTCAACCCGCCGCGCATCGCGGTCGCGGGCATCAATCCCCATGCCGGCGACGGCGGGAATTTCGGCCGCGACGAGATCGATACGATCGAGCCGGCGGTGAAGACCGCCAAGGCCAAGGGCTTCACGGTCGAGGGGCCGTTCCCGTCCGACACGGTGTTCCTGCGCGCCAGGAACGGCGATTTCGACGCCGTGCTGACGATGTATCACGACCAGGGCCAGATCGCGATGAAGCTGATCGGCTTCGACCGCGGCGTCACGCTGATCGGCGGCTTCCCGTTCCCGATCTGCACGCCGGCGCATGGCACCGCCTACGAGATCGCCGGCAAGGGCGTCGCCAATCTCGGCGCCACCCGCGCCGCGCTCGGCCTCGCCATCAAGATGGCGAATGAAGGAAGGGCCGCGCGCAAGGCGGCGGCCTGAAGACGGACCCGGCAAGGCGGTCACGACAGAAGCCGCCCGACAGCCATCAACCAGGGAGAGACCCATGAAGTCCTTGAGCATTGCGGCCGGTATCGCGGCGGCCTTCAGCCTCGCCGGCGCCAACGCGGCGCAGGCCTGGCAGCCGACCAAGCCGGTCGAGTTCGTCGTCACCTCGGGCGCCGGCGGCGGCACCGACAATTTCGCCCGCGTCATCCAGTCGATCATCACCAAGCACAAGCTGTTCGATCAGCCGATCGTGGTGGTCAACAAGGGCGGCGGCAGCGGCGCCGAGGGTTATATCCACGGCAAGGCCGGCAAGGGCGACCCGAACCGGGTCATCTTCGGCACCAACAACGCCTATCTGCTGCCCTATGTCGCCAAGCTCGGCTACAAGCTCACCGACCTGACGCCGGTGGCCGGCCTCGCCCTCGACGAGTTCATCCTCTGGGTCAACGGCCAGGCGCCCTATGCCGACGCCAAGAGCTATATCGAGGCGGTCAAGGCCAAGCCCGGCACCTTCAAGATGGCCGGCAGCCAGTCGAAGGACACCGACCAGACGCTGACCTCGATGATCCAGGACGCCGCCGGCGTGAAATGGATCTATGTCCCCTTCCAGGGCGGCAGCGCCGCGGCCGTGCAACTCGCCGGCGGCCATGTCGATTCCAACGTCAACAACCCCAACGAGAATATCGGCCAGTGGAAGGCCGGGCAGGTGAAGCCGCTCTGCGTCTTCTCGCCCGTGCGCCTCGCCAAGGGCGAGCCGGTCCATGACGGCAAGGGCTGGGGCGACATCCCGACCTGCAAGGAGGCCGGGCTGCCGCTCGAGACCTTCCAGATGCCGCGCACCGTCTGGCTGCCGGCCGATGTCCCGGCCGATGCCGTGGCCTTCTATGCCGACGTGCTGGAGAAGGTCAGCAAGACGCCGGAATGGCAGGAATTCGTCACCCGCACCTCGCAGACCGGGCGCTTCATGAAGGGCAAGGACTTCGCCGACTTCGTCGCGAAGGACGAAGCCGCGAACAAGAAGGTCTTCGAGGAAGAAGGCTGGGTGGTGAAGTAAGCAGCCATCCCAAGTCCGGTTCCGGAGCGGCCTCGGCCGCCCCGGGGACGGGCGATGCCTGATTTGGTTTGGTCGTCCCGGCCGTTCACCACTGCCGGGACGACGGCGTTGATGTCGAAGAGACGGCGCCAAGCCGTTCGCTGGAGGAGGCTGCCATGATCACCCGCTTCTGGGCCGAATCCGCCATGGCGGTGGCGACGATGGCCTTCGGCCTCGTCATCGTCTACGGCGCGCTCGAATTCGGCATCGGCTGGGATTCATCCGGCCCGGAGCCTGGCGCGTTCCCGTTCTACACCGGCCTGCTCGTCGCGCTCGCGAGCCTCGGTACGCTCGTCGTGACGCTGGGCAAGCGTCTTGCCGGCAGCGGAAGCCTGCAGGAGATCTTCCTCGATCGGGAGCAGGCCGGCCGTGTCGTCGCCTTCTTCCTGCCGCTGCTCGCCTTCGTCATCGTCAGCGTCACGCTGGGCATGTATGTCGCGACGGCCGTGTACCTCGTCTATGCCATGCGCTTCCAGGGCGGCTATGGCTGGCTGGTCTCGCTCGCGGCCGCGCTCGGCACCATCCTGGTGTTCTACGTGACCTTCGAGAAGTTCTTCCAGATCGGCCTGCTCAAGGGCCCGCTCGAGCGGGCCATCGGCCTTTGATCACCCCGTTTTCCGGATCGGTGCCGCCTCATGGATAACATCGCCTCCCTGATGCACGGCTTCTCGGTCGCGCTCACCACCCACCATATCCTGCTGATGATGGCGGGCGTGCTGCTCGGCATCCTGGTCGGCGTGCTGCCCGGCCTCGGCGCGCCCAACGGCGTCTCGCTGATGCTGCCGCTGACCTTCTCGATGGACCCGGTCTCGGCGATCATCCTGTTGACCTCGCTCTATTGGGGAGCGCTGTTCGGCGGCTCGACCACCTCGATCCTGTTCAACATCCCGGGCGAGCCGTCATCGGTCGCGACGACATTCGACGGCCACCCCATGGCCAAGCAGGGCAGGGCGACCGAGGCGCTCTCCTTCGCCTTCCTCTCGGCCGGCTTCGGCGCGATGATGGGCGTGATCCTGATCACGCTGCTCTCCGGCTGGGTCGCGAAATTCGCGCTGCGCTTCTCCTCGCCGGAATTCTTCGCCGTCTATTTCATGACCTTCGCGAGCTTCATCGGGCTCGGCGGCGCCTCGCCCTTCAAGGCCATCGTCGCGATGGGCGTCGGTTTCGCGCTCGCCTCGATCGGCATGGATTCCGTCTCGGGCAGCGTCCGGCTGACCTATGAGTTCGACGTGCTGCTCGGCGGCGTCAGCTTCCTCATCGCCGTCATCGGCCTGTTCGGCATCGGCGAATTGATGCTGACCATGGAGGAGGGGCTGCGGTTCGACGGCGTCTCGGCCAAGGTCCGCATCACCGACGTGCTGAAGACGGCGGCGAAGCTGCCGCGCTACTGGCTGGCCCTGCTGCGCTCCAGCGCGATCGGCATCTGGATGGGCATCACGCCCGGCGGTCCGACGGCTGCGTCCTTCATGAGCTACGCCATGGCCAAGCGCTCCTCGCGCCATCCGGCCAAGTTCGGCAAGGGCGAGCCGGAGGGCGTGATCGCGCCCGAGACGGCCGACCACGCCGCCGGCTCCGCCGCGATGCTGCCGATGCTGGCGCTCGGCATTCCGGGCTCGGCCACGGCCGCCGTGATGATGGGCGGGCTGATGATCTGGGGCCTCAATCCCGGCCCGATGCTGTTCATCGAGCGCCCGGATTTCGTCTGGGGCCTGATCGCCTCGATGTATCTCGGCAATGTCGTCGCGGTCATCGTCGTGCTCGCGACCGTGCCGCTCTTCGCCTCGATCCTGCGCATCCCGTTCTCGATCGTGGGACCGCTGATCGTGATGATCTGCTTCATCGGCGCCTATACCGTCGCCACCAAGGAGTTCGACATCTGGCTGGCGCTGATCTTCGGCATCGTCGGCTATCTCTTCAAGAAGCTCGACTATCCGATCGCGCCGCTGATCCTCGCCATGGTCATCGGCGACAAGGCCGAGGACGCCTTCCGCCAGTCGATGATCTTCAGCCAGGGCTCGCTCTCGATCTTCTGGTCGAACGCGCTGGTCTCGACCCTGATGGCGATCGGCTTCGCACTGCTGCTGCTGCCGCTGGTCGGCGCGACCGCGCGCCGGCTGCGTGGCCGCGCGGCCGCGCACCCGGTCTGATCCCGGTCACACGTGAAGCCCTTCCCTTTCCACGCAAAGACAGAGCCTGGCCATGACCGAACCCTACAAGGGCATCCTGCCGATCGCGCCGACCATCTTCCACGACAATGGCGACCTCGACATCGAGGGCAACAAGCGCGCCATGGACCTGATGGTCGACCAGGGGGTCGACGGCATCTGCATCCTCGCAAATTTCTCCGAGCAGTTCCTGCTGACCGATGCCGAGCGCGACCAGGTCATGCGGCTCTCGCTCGAGCAGGTTGCCGGGCGCGTGCCGGTCATCGTCACGACCTCGCATTTCTCGACGCGGATCGCGGCGCAGCGCGCCAGGGCCGCGGCCGATGCCGGCGCCAAGATGCTGATGATGATGCCGCCCTATCACGGCGCGCTGCTCAAGGCCGACGAGCAGGGCATGATCGAGCATTTCAAGATCGTCGCCGATGCCTGCGGGATTCCGATCATCCTGCAGGACGCCCCGCTCTCCGGCGTCACCATGACCGTGCCCTTCATGGTCAGGTTGGCGAAGGAGGTGCCGCTCGTGCGCTATTTCAAGATCGAGGTACCCGGCACGGCGAACAAGCTGCGCGCCCTGATCGAGGCCGGCGGCGCGGCCGTGGCCGGCCCCTTCGACGGCGAGGAGGCGATCACCCTGATGGCCGATCTCGACGCCGGCGCCACCGGCACCATGACCAGCGCGATGATCCCGGACCTGATCAAGCCGATCCTCGCCGCCCATGCCGCGGGCGACCGCAAGCAGGCGGCGGCGCTCTATGCCCGCGTGCTGCCGATCATCAATTACGAGAACCGCCAATGCGGCCTGCGCTCGGCCAAGGCGGTGATGAAGGAGGGCGGCGTGATCAAGTCGGAGGCCGTGCGCCATCCGTTGACGCCGCTGCATCCGAAGACGCGCGAGGGCCTGATCGAGCTCGCGCGCGAACTCGATCCGCTGGCGCTGCGCTGGGGCAAATAGCCCAGGCGCCAATGCTGCCCGTCTCTAAGGCGGGCAGCGATCGTCAATAGGCTCCGATGCCGCCGGACGGCGGTGGCACGTTGCCTCGTCGATCTTTGGTGATGAACTCCGGTGTCACCAGAAGCATCCGGGACAGCCAGGAGGTCCAGGCCGATAGCAACTCTATGACGGCATGCATGGTCGCCTCCACGATTGCGGGAACGATCCTAGCAGAAAAACCCATTATTTGCCGGCGAATTCTTTCGTCTCATGCCTTCGTCCAGACCGCGAGCTCGTAGCCGTCCGGGTCGGTGAAGTGGAAGCGCCGTCCGCCGGGAAAGTCATAGGCCGGCTTGACGATCCGGCCGCCGGCCGCCTCGATCTTCGCCTGCGTCGCGGCGAGGTCGTCGGCATAGAGGATGACCAGCGGCCCGCCCGGCTTGGGCGTGCCCTGCGTGGTGAAGCCGCCGTCCAGCCTGCCATCGGCGAAGGCACAGTATTCCGGCCCGTAATCCGTCATCGTCCAGCCGAAGGCGGCCGCGTAGAAGTCCCGGGCCCGGCCGAGATCGGCCACGTTGAACTCGACATAGTCGATGCGCTGGTCGTTCGGCGAAGCGCTCACGATGTTCTCCTTCTGCTGTCGGACAGGCGATTGAAGCCGAGCCCATGGTCAGGCGCTGGCAGCAGGATGCGGCCCGGCTGTGTCCTTGTGCATCTTGTTGGCGGGCGCCCCGCTGCTGTAGCAGCTTGGCAAGCGCCGGGCCTCCTGCGCACCATGGCGCGACCGACAGCTTATCACGACAGGGACGAAACGCATGCCGACGACGACCGAAACCTCCTTGCGCGATGCCTTCGTCCGGGCCCGCCGCAGCCGCAGCCTCGTCGATATCGAGACCTTGCCGGTACCCGCCGATCTCGAATCGGCCATGACCGTGCAGGCCGATGTCAGCAGCGACATGGGCTATGCCCACCAGGGCTGGAAGGTCTCGATCTCGGACGGACGCGGGATCGTCGGCCTGATGCCCGGCCCCTTCCTGAAGCCGGGCGACACCTATCGCTCGGTGCCGGGCGCGGAACTCCGGGTCGAGATCGAGCTCGCGATCCGCCTCGGCCGCGACATGCCGCGCCGTCCCGGCAAGCCCTATAGCCGCGCCGAGCTGCTGGAGCATTGCCACAGCGCCTGCGTCGGCGTCGAGATCGTCGAGAGCCGCATCGCCGATTGGACGCAGGTGCCGTTTCCGCTCTGGCTCGCCGACGGCTTGGGCCATGGCGGCTATCTCATCGGCCAGGACGTGCCCTTCGAGGTTTTCGACGAGATCGGCGACCTGACCTGCACCGTCGAGCTCGACGGCGACGTGCTGCACGACAAGCCGGCAGTCCATGCCAATGGCGACCCGCTCGCCCCGGTCCTGGCCTGGGCCAACCGCAAGAGCGAAAGCGCGCTCGGCGGCCTCGTCGCCGGCCAGGTCATCACCACCGGCAGCCTTTGTGGCGGCGTGCTTGCGCCAACGCTCGGCCCCGTGATCGTAAGGCTCGATCCGTTGGCCGCGATTTCCTTCGCTCTTGCATGAATTCTTAATGCGCGAGCGCTGAGCTTCGTCTCGAATAGCTTTGCCTCTCCCATGTCGGGCGAGGCAATTCGGCCGATAAATGGCTGAATCAGAGACGCCCTGAACGAAGTGAAATGTGGTCAAGCTGCGGCCTGATCACAAAAACATCTCATTCCGCATGTCTTAGTTCTGTTGCGTTGGAGGGTTGATGCGGGCGTGGCGGCGTAAGGTGCGTGGGATTGCAGGCGGGAGCGGGTACGCTTTCGCCGCAATGCTTGCGGTCCAGCCGCTGCCGGCCGAGGCCTTCGATTTCTCGTCGCTGGACGTGTTCGGCCTGTTCGGCTCGAAGGAGAAGCCGCCGGACGTCAGCGCGACGACCTTGCCCTACAAGCTGGAGTTCGATCTCGGCGACGTCGACGACGCCAAGGCGCTGACGCGGACGCTCCAGGACGCCTCGCTGCTCTATCGTCTGAGGCAGGATGCGCCGCCGGACGGCGAGACGCTGGCCCGCCGCATGGCGGCCGATCTCAACCCGCTGGTCGATGCGCTCTGGTCGCAGGGCTATTTCAACGCGGATGTCACGATCGTCGTCGATGGCGTCGGCCTGCGGGAGGGTTCCGAGCCTGGCGCCGGACTGGTTCGCGCGCTCGAAGCCCATCGCAATCGCGATCCGGCTCCGATCACGGTCAAGGTCGCGCCCGGGCCGCTCTTCCAGCTGCGCAATATCGCCGTTCGCGAGCAGGGCAGGGGCAGCGGCGGCGCGATAGCCGATCCGCAAAAGGTCTCGCGCCTGAAGCAGGGCGATCCCGCGACCTCGGCCGCCTTGCGCTCCGCCCAGGCCGCGCTCGTCGACCATCTGCGCAACCAGTCGCGCCCGCTCGCCAAGATCGTCGAGCTCAGGCCCGTCGTCGACCATGCCGCCAAGATCATGGACGTGACCTATGTCGTCGAGCCCGGCCCGGTCGCCGGCTTCGGCGATGTCACGATCGGCGAGACGGTCGATGTGCCGCCGCATGTCGTCCGTTCCTTCATCTATCTGGAGCCGGGCGATCCCTATTCGCCGAAGGCGCTGGCCGATACGCGCAAGTCGATCACGACGATCCCGGCCATCGGCTCGGCCCGCATCCGCGAGGCGGACGCGCTCGACGCCCGCGGCAACCTGCCGATCTTCGTCGACGTGACCGAGCGGCCCAAGCGCCTGATCGGCTTCTCGGCCCGCTATTCGACGATCGACGGGCCGGCGGTGAAGACCTATTGGGAGCACCGCAACCTGTTCGGCGGCGCCGAGCGGCTTCGGCTCGAGGCCGACATCTTCTTCGCCCCGCGCATCGACGGCACCAAGATCCAGAGATTCGGCGATTTCGAGGAATCCGATATCGGCGCGCGCTTCTCGTTCAGCTTCATGAAGCCGGCGCTGAACGGTAGCCGCTACGACTGGCTGCTCGACGGGATGGGAACCCGCGAGCGCGTCGGCACCAATCGCTATGGCGGCTACACCGCCCGCTACGCCAATGTGACGACGGCGATCCGCCGGCGCTTCAGCGACACCTTCTCGGTCCAGGCCGGCATCGAGGTCGAGCGCGGCCAGACCAGCGACGTGCTCGGCCAGGTCGATTACACCCTCGTCGGCATCCCGCTCTCGGTGAAATACGATTCGACCGACAGCCTGCTCGATCCCACCCGCGGCATTCGCGCCACCGCCTCGGTGACGCCCTATCCGACCTTCCTCGGCTCGACCGTCGGCATCGTCCAGACCAAGGCGGCGGTCTCGGCCTATTACGCGCTCGACGAGGATGCGCGCTACGTGCTGGCCGGCCGGATCGGCTTCGGCTCGATCGTCGGCGCCGGGCTCGACGACATCCCGGCGACGCGGCGCTTCTATGCCGGCGGCGGCGGCTCGGTGCGCGGCTACGCCTATCGCACGCTCTCGCCGCTCGGTCCGCTCGGGCGGCTGACCGGTGGGCGCAGCCTGTTCGAGGGCTCGGTCGAGGCGCGCATCAAGATCACCGACACGATCGGCGTCGTGCCGTTCTTCGACGCCGGCACGGCCTTCGAATCGAGCTTCCCCGACTTCAAGGAAACGCTGCGCATGTCGGCCGGCCTCGGCCTGCGCTATTATACGGCGATCGGACCGATCCGGCTCGATGTCGCCGCCCCGCTCAATGGGCGCAAGGGCGACAAGCCGGTCGCGGTCTATGTCAGCATCGGGCAGGCCTTCTAATGGAGGGAGCCTTCTGATGATGAGAGCTTTCTGATGAAGAACCGGCTCACCCTTCAGCGCCTGGCGCTCCTGGCCTTGTTGCTCGTGGCCGGGCTCGTCGTCTCGGCCCGTTTCGGCGGCTTCGCCCAGAATGCCCAGAACGACCGCGGCGTGCTGGCGGACCTGATCTCGCGGGCGCTGTCGACGCCGAACAGCCAGGTCTCGATCGGCGCGGTCGAAGGCGCGCTCTCCTCCGACGCGACCATCCGCGACGTCGTGCTGTCGGATCGCGACGGCGCCTGGCTCAGGGTGGACAGAGTCCGGCTGATCTGGACGCGGACCGCCTTGCTGCTCGGCCGGCTGGAGGTCGACAGGCTCGAGATCGGCAAGCTCGAGGTCTTGCGCAAGCCGATTCCGGATCCGGCCGCCGCGGCTACGGTCAGCGACCAGCCGATCCTGCCCGAGCTGCCGGTCAAGGTGAATATCGCGGCCTTCCAGCTCGGCGAGCTTGCGCTCGGCGAGCCGCTGCTCGGCGTCCCCGCTCGGCTCGGCGCGACCGGCGCGGCGTCGCTGGGGGCGCCATCGGAAGGGCTTTCGCTGCGCCTGGAGGCGCGCCGGCTCGATGCGCCCGGCGAATTCACCGTCCGACTCGGCTTCGTGCCGCAGACCACGCGGCTGCAGGTCGCCGCCAAGGTCGACGAGCCGCAGGGCGGCCTGATCGCGCGCCTTGCCGGGCTGCCCGACCAGCCGCCCGTCAAGCTCGATCTCAACGGCGACGGTCCGCTCGATTCGTTCCGCTCGAACCTGACCTTCACCGCCGGCGAGACCATCGGCGCGCAGGGCTCCGCCAATCTATCCCGGACCGGGAATGGCCGGAACCTCGCCTTGGCGCTCGACGCGCGCATCGAGGGCTTGATGCCGCCTCCGGTCGCCCCGGTCTTCGCCGGTTCGACCAGGCTCGACGGCACGGTCGGATTCGTCGACGACGGCGCCGTCGATGTCCGCAACCTGGCGCTGGTCTCGGCGCTGGCGCGGCTCGACATCCGCGGCCGCTACGGCGCCGACAAGACCCTCGATTTCCGCGTCACGGCCGGGGCTGTTCCGAACGCCAATGGCCGGACCGTTGCCGCCGATGCCGAGATCGGCAAGCTCGCCTTCGACGCGACGATCTCGGGCCCGGCCATGGGGCCGCGCGTCGTCGCCTCGCTCGACGCCGCCGATGCCCGCGTGCCGGCGGGCGAGCTCGGCAAGCTGACCATGCGCTTCACGGCGACGCCGAACGGCACCATCGGCAACGCCGATACCCGCATCGCGCTCGTCGCCGACGGCGAGGCGACGGGGGTGGAGCTCGCCGATCCGAAATTCGCCCGCATCGTTGGCGATCGCATCGTCTTCACCCTCCGGGGCACCGGCGAAGGGCAGGGCAGCGCCGAGTTCGAGACCTTGCGGCTCGCCATGTCCGGCGTCGAGGTCGACTACAAGGGCCGCCTCGGCAATGACCGCGTCCTCGGCCAGGCCCGCGCGGTCTTGCCCGACTTGTCGCGACTGAGCGCTCTCGCCGGCCGCACGCTTTCGGGTCGAAGCGAGTTGACCGCCGATGTCGACGGCGTCCCGCGCCGGAACCTCTATTCGGCCGTGCTCGACGGCCGGGCCGAACGGCTCGGCACCGGTGAGGCCGCGCTCGACCGGCTGCTGGCCGGAACCGTGACGCTCGCCGGGCGCGTCGGCACTGTGGCGGGTGGCGGCGTCACCGTTGGCGGCCTGAAGCTCGCGGGCCAGCATGTCGCCTTCACCGCGGATGGCGGAATCGGTCCGCAAAGCTCGAACCTCCGCGCCGCCGTGGCGCTGCCCGATCTCAAGCGCGCCGATCCGCGCCTCTCCGGCAAGGGCGACGTCGCCTTGCAGCTTTCAGGCCCGCAGAACCGTCTCGACGCGACGCTCAATGCCGCGATCGCGAATGCGACCGCGCTCGGCCGCCCGATCCCGCGCCTCGCCATCGATGCGACGATCCGTGACCTCCAGGGCGCGCTCGACACCCGCGCGACGCTGGCAGGCGAGATCGAGGGCAAGCCTGCAACGGGCTCGCTCCAGCTCGCGCGGCTGCCCGATGACGGCTGGAACCTGTCCGCGCTCGACATCGCCATCGGCTCGGTCAAGCTCAACGGCAATCTCACGCTCGATCCCGCGCAGCGCGCCGCCGGCCATCTGACGCTGGCCGCGCGCAATCTCGACGACCTCTCGGCGCTGGCCTTGACCAAGCTCGGCGGCCAGCTCGATGCCGACCTCAAGCTGGCCTTGGTCGAGGGCCGGCAGAATCTCGATCTCGAGGCGAAGGGCTCGCGCATCAATGCCGCCGGCGTGTCGCTCGAGAAGCTCGACGCGACGGTGGGCGCTGCCGATCTCTATGGGCGCCCGGCGATCGACGCGCTGGTCGCGGTCGACAGGGCAGTGATCGCGGGCGAGCCAATCAGCGCGATCCGGTTCGAATCGAAGGGCGGCACGGACGCGAGCGCCTTCACGCTCAAGGCCAATGCGCGCGGCTTCAATCTCAACGGCGCGGGCTCGCTGGTGCCGGGCGATCCGCTGCGGCTCGACATCGCCTCCTTCGAGGCGCGCCGCGACGGCAGGCGCATCGCGCTCGCCAATCCGGCCTCGCTGAGTTTCCCGGCCGGCGGCGTCGAGATCGGCAATCTGGCGCTCGCCATCGACGGCGGCCGCCTGAGCGTCGACGGGCGGGCCGGCGAGACGCTCGATCTGCGCGTGATCGCGCGCGATGTGCCGCTTTCGGCCGCACGGCTCGCCGCGCCGAAGCTCGACATCTCGGGCACGCTCAACGCCGAGGCGCAGATATCGGGCAAGCCCGACGCGCTGACCGGGCCCTGGCAGCTTCGCATCGCCCGGCTGGTGACGCCGGAAACGCGCAGTGCCGGCCTGCCGCCGGTGGAGATCAGCGGCAATGGCCGCCTCTCTGGTCGCCAGACCAGTGTCGATGCATCGATCGCTGCCGGGCGTGGCGCCAATCTGACGATTCGGGGCACCGCGCCGCTCAGCGCCACCGGCGCGCTCGATCTCGCCGCACAGGGGCGGGTCGATGCGGCGCTCGCCAACGCCATGATCGCGGCCCAGGGCCAGCGCGTGACCGGTTCGCTCGCGCTCGACCTGCGCGCCGGCGGCACCGCCGCTGCACCGCGCCTGAGCGGGGCGGCGAACTTCACCAATGGCAGCTTCACCGACGCGCTCCAGGGCGTGCGATTGACCGGCATCGAGGCGCGCATCGCCGCCAATGGCGAGAACCTGACGATCGAGCGCGCCGTGGCGCGTGCGCCCAATGGCGGCACGCTCTCGGCCTCGGGGCAGGTGCGCGTCGATCCGGCGGCGGGTTTCCCGGGCAGCATCAGGCTCCAGGGCAATCGGGCGCAGCTCGTCTCGAGCGGCATCGTGACCGCGGTCTCCAATCTCGATCTCGAGCTCTCCGGGCCGCTGGCGCAGCACCCGCGCATCGGCGGACGCGTCGATGTCGTCTCGCTCGACGTCACGGTTCCCGACCGGCTCCCGGCGACGCTGCGGCCCGTCGACGGCATCCGCCATGTCAACGCCAAGGGCACGGCGGCGGCGCGCCTCGCCGCGCAGCGCAAGGCCCAAAAGCCGGCCGGAAAACGCGGTGGCCGCCCGGCCCCGGCCTTCGACGCTGTCCTCGCCATCACCGTCTCGGCACCGAATCGCGTCTTCATCCGCGGCCGTGGCATCGACGCCGAGCTCGGCGGCGAGCTGCGCGTCGGCGGCACGCTGGCCTCGCCCGTGCTCGACGGCGGCTTCGACATGCGCCGTGGCCGCCTCTCGGTGCTCAGCCAGCGGCTGGATTTCAGCCGCGGCCGCCTGACCTTCGCCGGCGGCGTGATTCCCGAGCTCGATTTCGTCGCCGAGACCCGCGCCTCGGACGTCACAGCACGCATCCTGGTGACCGGCCCGGCCGACCAGCCGGCCTTCGCCTTCACCTCCCAGCCCGAGCTGCCGCAGGACGAGGTGCTGTCGCGCCTGCTCTTCGCCCGCGCCTCCGGCTCGCTCTCGCCCTTCCAGGCGCTGCAGCTGGCGCAGACGGCGGCGCAGTTCGCTGGCGGCGGTGGCGACGATTCGTTCGAGCGGCTGCGCAAATCGCTCGGCGTCGACAATCTCGACATCCAGGTCGGCGCCGGCGGGCCGACGGTCGGCGTCTCGCGCTATATCGGCGACAATGTCTCGGTCGGCGTGAAGGCCGGCGCCAAGCCCGAGGATAGCGGCGTCTCGGTCGGCATCGACGTCACCAAGCGGCTGAAGATCCAGGCCGAGACCGGGGCCGATGGCAGCGCCGCCGTCGGTGTCGGGGCGGAGTGGGAATACTGAGGCGTGCTGCCCTGATGGAACAGAACCTCCATCATCCCGGACAAGCCGCGTAGCGGCGCAGATCCGGGATCCATCGTAAGGCTCGGCGTTCTACGATGGATCCCGGCGCTACGCGGAGTTTATCCTTGGGCCGGCCAAAGGCCGGACCCTAGGGCTCCGGCCGGGATGACGTACGTTTCGATCTGAAGACAAGGTCTCGACCGCCATGTGCAGGCCGACGATTCGATCCACCTGTGATTCCGTGGCTTCGGAGGCCTTTGCGGGGCCGATCCGGCCGGTGCGGTTAACGGCTGGTAAATTTCGCCCCTCAAAGCGTGGCGCGCCTGCAACACCGGGTTCCAAAGCACCCCCCCGGACCTCGCGGCGGCGTGATCGCGGTTGATCGGCAATCCGGCATTCGTATGGTGGTGATGCGTCGGGACGTTCCCGGTCGCTGTTTTTCGTCTTCGCCTCTGAATGGTTCAGGGACGCGGGCGAAAGACCGGGATAGGCGGGTTCGCCGGTTTGGTCTCCTGGGGCCGGTCGTCAAGAACACGCTGAAGCCCGAGGGTCTCGAAACTCTTTTGGAGGTTACCAATGAAGCTCGTTAAGAGCCTCCTCCTCGGTTCCGCCGCCGGCATCGCCGCGGTCGCCGGGGCTCAGGCCGCCGATCTTCCCTCGCGGAAGGCCGCTCCGGTCGAATACGTTCGCGTCTGCTCCGCCTATGGCGCAGGCTTCTTCTACATCCCGGGCACCGATACCTGCCTTCGCGTCGGTGGTCGTGTCCGCGCTGAGTATATCGTTCAGCAGCGGTTCAATGGTCCGGGTCTGGATACCCAGGACCAGTACGGCATGCGCGCTCGTGGTCGTCTGAACATCGACGCCCGCACCGCCACCAGCTACGGCACGCTGCGCACCTTCATTCGTTACGAGATGACCGTCTCGAACGGCTCGTATGGCCAGGGTGTCAACTCGACCGGCCCGCAGTTCACCGACGTTCGCGGCGGTCAGGGCGTGCTCGATCCGAACGGCCGGCGCATCGGCGTTGCCAACTCGCAGCTCGACAAGGCCTTCATCCAGTTCGGACCGATCACCGCCGGTCGCGCGCAGTCGTTCTTCGACTTCTACGCTGACGCGCTGAACTACGGCCCGATCCGCGGCTCGGACCTCTCCGCCAACCTGTTGGCCTATACCGCGACCTTCGGTTCGGGCTTCTCGGCGACCCTGTCGCTGGAAGATCGTGCGGAGCGTGAGGTTCTCGGCCCCTACACTGCTGGCGGTTCGGACTATCCGGATGTCATCGGTGCGTTGAACGTGACGCAGGGCTGGGGTTCGGCTCAGCTGTCGGGCGCCGTGTTCCAGCGTAACGCGCGTGGCGGTGAATTTGTTGGTGGCTTCCCGATCACCGGCGACAAGACCGGCTTCGCGATCCAGGCTGGTGTCAAGATCAACCTGCCCATGCTCGCCGCTGGCGACGAGCTGTGGTTGCAGGCTGCTTACACCGAGGGCGGCATCTCCTATCTCGGCTACGGCGGCAACAGCCAGCAGTCGACCTGGGGCTCGAGCAGCAGCATCGGCCGTCTCCTGTTCGGCAACGCCGATTCGACTGTCGACGCCTTCGGCCGTATCAAGCTGACCAAGGGCTACGCGATCACCGCCGGCCTGCTGCACTACTGGACCCCGACCATCCGTCAGGCCGTCTATGGTTCGTACTCGAAGCTCGACTATTCCAACAACATCGGCTTCGCCTCGAATCAGGATCCCGAGGAAATCCGCATCGGTTCGAACCTGATCTGGTCGCCGGTTGCTGGTCTCGATATCGGCGTGGAAGTTCTCTACGCTCGCACCGAGATCAAGAACCGCATCCAGGCTGCTGGCCGCCCGCTTGGCCAGCTGATCAAGTCGGACGACGCTTTCCAGGGTCGTCTGCGCATCCAGCGCGACTTCTGATCGGTTCTCCGATCCTAGTCGGAAGCCCCGGGGAAACCCGGGGCTTTTTTCGTTTGGGTTTCGCGGGTTAGCTCGGGCGTCATGCTTGACATGATGATGTCATCCGGACTGACTTGGCCGTTGGGAGCGACGTCCGGCGGACAGATGAGCCGGGTTTTCAGGGGTAGGCGATGGCGCAGCCGGCAAATTGGTTATGGGGCCTGGTGCCGCTCGCCCTGCTCTGGAGCGCCGGCAATCTCTCCCTTGGCGACGCCGTCCAGCAGGATGTCGCTCGCCGTGCCATGGCGGTGGCGGCGCAGGCGGCCGGCGAGGCGCCCGGTGCGAGGCCGATCATGGCGCGCGTGTCGGGGCGCGACGTCTCGATCAATGGCGAGGCCGCTTCGGCGGACGGCGCTGCGAAAGCGATGGTGCAGCTGCGTGGCGAGTTCGGCGTGCGCCGCGCCCTGGGTGGGTTGTCGCAAGTGGTGGCGCAGAAGCCCTATAGCTGGGCTGCCTCGCGCGAGGACGATGCCGTCACGCTGAGCGGATTCGTCCCCGACGAGACGACCGCGATGGCGAATGTCGCGGCCGCGGGCGCCGCGCTCCCCGGTTTGCGCATCGACGACCGCCAGATGCTCGCCTTCGGAGCCCCCGCGGGCTTCTCCGCCATGACAAAGAGCATCGTCGCCGAACTGGCGGGGCTTTCGGCCGGAAAGGTCGCTCTCGACGACACGCGCTTCTGTATCGAGGGCAAGGCGAAGACGCCGGACGATTTCCTCGCTTTGCAGGCCCGTGGCGCGAGCCTGGCACAAGGGGCCTTCAGCGCGGTCGACTGTTCCCTCGACCCGCCGACCATCGCGCCCTATCGCTGGGCCGCCGAAAAGAGTGCCGAGGGCGCGGTCAGCGTCACCGGCTTCTACCCATCCGACGAGGCCAAGCAGCAGGCTGCCGCAGCCTTGCGCCGCAGCTTCCCCGAGCCGGCCCGGATCGAGGACCAGACCAAGCCGGCGCTTGGCGAGCCGAGCGCATTCCCGGCCAAGGTCGCGCGCGCGATCGCCGACCTTGCTAGGCTGCGCAGCGGCAAGGCCGAGATCGAGGCGGGCGACTACCGGCTCAGCGGCGCCGGGCCAACGGATTTCGAGGCCTGCGAAGCCCTCCGCCTCCAGATCGCCCAGGCGGACGGGCCGGATTCGGTCGCCCAAGCGACGATCTCCTGTCCGCCGGCGCCGCCCCCGATGCCGGCGTCGCCGGAAATCCCGACACTGGTTCCGCCGCCGGCGACGCCGGGCCAGGCGCCACGGCCGAACGCGCCGGCGGAGACCAATGCAAATGGAACGAGGGGAGGCGCTGCGACACCGTCTTCCTCGTCCCAGGCTGCCGCAGTTCCGTTGCGCTGGCGGGCCGAGAAAAGCGAACAGGGCGTCGTGCTCGGTGGCCTCGTGCGCGACGAGGCGGCACGGAGCGCGGTCCTGCAAGTGGCGCGTGGAGCCGCGGGCGCCGCTGCTGTCGAGGACAGGATGACGGCGGAGCCGAATCTGCGCGATACGCCGGATTTCGCCGCGGCAACCGGTTTTCTGCTGGATCTGCTCGGCAAGATGAGCAGCGGAACGGTCTCGATCGAGGGCGCGCGTGCCGCGATCGCCGGCGCCGTCGCCGACGAGGCCGGCTGGCGTGCGCTCGATGCGGCGCTGAAGCGGCAGCCCCTGCCGGGCGGGCTCACGCTCGGGCCAGGTCAGGCCGTGGCCGCGGTCAGCCTGCGTCCCTACGATTTGACGATCGCCGTCGACCGCTCGGGTATCGGCCTGTCCGGATATTTGCCCGATGCGCAGGCGCGCACGGCCATTCTGACGATGCTGGAAGGCTCGCCCTTGCAGGGCAAGGTCACCGACGAGACGCGCCTTGTGCCCGGTGCTCCGACAGGGTTCGCGGCTGCGGCAAAGACCGCGGTCAGCGACCTTCTCAGGCTCGATCTGGGCAGCGCGCGCCTGCTCGACACGCGGGTCGAGATTCAGGGCCTGACCTGCCGCGAACTGATCAAGACCGAGGTCGAGACGAGCGCGGCGACCGGCTTGCCGTCGGGCTTCACGGGGCAGGCGGAAATCGGGCTGCGCCAGACCGGCTGCGTCATCGATCCCCCCAATACCTGCCAGAACGAGCTCGACAGCCTGACCGGGCGCCATTCGGTCCTGTTCAGCCAGGGCACGGCCGTGGTCAATCTCGACGCCACCACCGAGGAGGCGATCACGGATGCCGCGACGATCCTGAAGCAATGCCCGCAGGCGCGCGTCACGATCGAGGGGCATGCCAATTTCGACGGCGAACGCTACGGGTTCGACAATCTCGATCTCTCGAACAGGCGCGCCCGGCGGGTGCGCGACGAGCTGGTCAGTCGCGGCATCGAGGCCGGCCGGCTCGAGGCGAAGGGTTTTGGCGTCGAGCGACCGCTCGTCCCCCACAGCGAGCCGGAGGCGAAGGTCAAGAACCGCCGCGTCCAGTTCACCGTCGCGAAATAGGGGGCGCTGGCATGCTCTATCTGGCTATCCAGTTCGCCTGGTTCCTGCTCGCAGCCTTCGCGATCGGGCTCGTAATGGGCTGGATCACCTGCACCGGCGGCAAGTTCCGGTTCTGGGCCGGGCCGATCCCCTATGTCGCCGCGGCCTGGGCGCTGGTTGCGGCGCTGGTCTGGCTCCAGGCGGTGAACGGCATGCCGGCGCTCTGGCTGGAGACGGCGCTGCTCCATGTGGCAGCCTATCTCGCGGGCTGCTGCCTGGCCTGCCTGATACGGACCCTGAGACGCTCCGATGCGACGGCCGCACCGGCGGCGGGCTTGCATGAGCCCACCATGGCGCCGCTGCCGTCGCAGAGCGTTTCCAGCGAGGGCGCCGTCCTGGGCGACACCCGGCCGGCCGCCAAGGTCGAGGGCGAGGATCTGATTCCGGGCAAGCGGCCGCTCGGGTTCGCGGCGGCGCGCGGCGGCACATCCGACGATCTCAAGCTGATCAAGGGCATCGGCCGCCAGAACGAGGGCCGGCTGCACGGGCTTGGCATCTGGCATTTCGACCAGATCGCGGCCTGGACGCCGGAGAATGTCGAATGGGTCGGCAGCTATCTCGCCTTTCCCGGCCGGATCGAGCGGGAGAACTGGGTCGCTCAGGCCAAATCGCTCGCCGTGGGCGGCGAGACCGAGTTTTCCGCGCGTGCCAGGGCCGGCCGTGTCGCCTCCTCGCGCGACGACGGCACGGGCGGGCAGGGCAATGTCGCCGACATGTCCGAAAGCGGCTTCGAGGGCGAGCGGCCGCAGAACACGCTGCCCGCCGCCAGGGACGGCAAGCCGGACGACCTCACCTTGATCAAGGGCATCGGACCCGCCATCGCGGCCAGCCTCAATCATCTCGGCCTCTGGCATTTCGACCAGATCGCAGCCTTGCGCGACGCGGAGATTCGGTTCGCCTCGGCCTATTCGGGCGTTCCGGGGCGCGGGATCAGCGAGAAATGGCGCGAGGACGCCGATATCCTCGCCAATGGCGGTGAAACCGCGCATTCGCGCGCCATCAAGGCCGGCCGCTCGCAGACGGACGGCTGAGCCGGTCAGGCCGCGCGCTTCTCGGCCTTGGCCACGAGCTTGCCGATGCGCCGGACCATGTCCTTCGGCCCGAGCAAGGGCGCATGGCCCTGGCCCGCGGCGGTGAAGGTCTCGCAATCGGGGTGGCGCTTGCCCATCTCGCGCAGGGTCTCGTCGGAAAGCAGGTCGGAATTGGCGCCGCGGATCGCCAACACAGGCACGCCGTCGAGGCCGGCGAAATAGCTCCAGAGCACCGGCAACGGCGTCTCGAGGTCGAGCTCTTCCAGCACCTTCATCAGGTTCGGGTCGTAATCCGTGACGAAATGGCCGTCGCGCTCGGTCCAGGTCCGGCGTGCCATCATCTCCCATTCGGCGTCGCCGAAGAGGGGGAACTGCTGATCGGACAGGCGCTTGAGGATCTCCGCGCCTTCGGCATAGCTGCGCGGGCTCGGCAGCTTGCCGACATAGCCCCTGATCCGCAGGAGCCCGCGCGCGTCGATCACCGGGCCGACATCGTTGAGCACGGCGCCCCGGATCATCGCCGGCCGCGCCGCGGCGAGCGCCATCGTCAGCAGCCCGCCGCGCGAGGTGCCGACGAAGACGGCCTCCTCGATCCCGGCGGCGGCGAGGAACTGCATCATGTCGTCGAGCTCGACGCGGATGTCGTAATTCGCCCAGTAGCTGTCATAGCCGGAGCGCCCGCGCCCGCGATAATCGAGCGCGAGCACGCGGCGCGGCCCGGCCTCGCCTTGGGACAGCGCCAGAGCGAGCTCGTGGAAATCGGCGGCGGTGCGCGCAAAGCCCGGCAGGCAGATCACCGGCAGGGCGGGCGAGGCGAGCGGGCCGTAATCGCGGGCATGCAGCCTGAGCCCGTCCCGCGCGCTGACGAAGAGGGAGCGGAAACCGCTTTCAGAATCCATCCATTCCCCCGCCGACGCCCAGAACTGGATTACTCTCTCGCGCCGCCGCGCTTCAAGTCCCAGTCGATCAGATAGGCGGTGCGCTGGTCGAGCCGCTGCCGGTAGACCTGCAGGTTCTCCATCACGCGCTGGACGTAGTTGCGCGTCTCGTAGAACGGGATGCGCTCGACCCAGTCGATGGCGTCGACCTCCGGCTTGCGCGGGTCGCCATAGGCCGCGATCCATTTCTTCACATTGCCGGAGCCGGCATTATAGGCGGCGAAGGTCAGGATGTAGGAGCCGCGCCAGTCCTTCAGCAGGTCGTTGAGGTGGGCAGCGCCCATTTGCGCCGAATAGAGCGCGTCCTGGCCGAGCCGCGGCAGGTCGAAGGGCAGGTTGGCGCGGCGCGCCGTCTCCTTCGCCGTTGCCGGCATCATCTGCATCAGGCCGCGCGCGCCCGCATGCGAGACCGCGGCGGGATCGAAGGCGCTTTCCTGCCGCGCGATGGCATGGACGATGGCCCGCTCCATCGGGTCTCCGAGCACTGGAAAATCCGGAACGCCGAAGGTCGGGAAGGCGGCATTGTCGAGCGGGAAGCCGCGCTGCAGCGCCGCCTTGCCGACGCTCAGCAGCGCCCGGATATCGCCTTCACGTCTCGCCAGCTCCGCCACCGCCTCCAGCGCCGGTGTCGTATGCAGGCGCTGGGCGAGGTCGTTCAGCATCGTGGCGGCGAGATCGCGGGCGCCGATCCGGTAAAGCAGCCTGACGCCCTGATGGCCGGGCAGATGCGCCAGCGCGGCCGCCGCCGAACTCCGCAAGGGCAGGTCGGGCAGGCCGAGCCTGGCGCGGGCGAGCTGGCCGTAATAGGCGATCGGGTGGGCAGCGGCGCGAGCATAGGCCTCCTTCGCCTCCTCGCCCTTGCCGATCACCTCCAGCGCGCGACCTTGCCAATAGGCGACGCGCGCCGCGGAAATCGGCGTCCCGGCGATCTTCGCGGCCTCGTCGAAATGGGCGAGCGCGAGCCCGGGCTGGTCGCGGAAGCGCAGCGCGATCCAGCCGGCATGCCAATCGGCGTCGATGCGCTCGGCATCGTCCTCGGCTCCGTGGCCGGCCGCGACCTCGTAGGCCTTGGCGGCGTCGCCTTCGTCGAGCAACTCGCGGGCGACGAGCCGGCGCTCGGTCCACCAGCCGTCGCCATCGCCCAGCAGGGCCGGGTCGCGCGGCGCCTTTGCGAGCGCTGCGGCGGCCTCGATCGGCTTGTCGGCCCGCCTGGCCTGCTGCGCCTGCAGGAAGGAGAAGGAGATGTCGCTGCGCATGGCGGCCGGCACGGCGTCGATCAACTTGGGCGCGATCGGCCGCTTCGCCTGCGCGCTGGCGAGGCGCGCCTTGGCGAGCACGACATAGTCGGTCGAGACCCGCGCCGCATTGCGCAAGGCAGCGCCGGCATTCTCGCGGAAGAGATAGCGCTCCGTGCGCAGCCGATGGTCGGCCGGCGTCAGCTTGTCGCCGAATGCGTTCAGCACGAGGGTTTCCAGCGCCTGCCCGAAATGGTCGCGCCGCCAGCTCTCGCGGATCAGCGCCGCGGCCTGGTCGCCGCGCCCCTCGGCCTTGAGCGCCAATGCGAGCGCCACCCGGCCGACGGGGCTGAGCGGTTGCTGGGCGTAGAAGAAGGCGCGCACCGTCGCCATGCTCTTCTTCTCGGCGATCAGGGCGGCCTCGGCGCGGCGGCGGAACGGCGCCGTCGCGGGATAGTTCGGATGGGCCTCGAGGAACGCGTTGATCCGGGAAAAGCCGATGCCGCCGCCCATGCGGATGGCGGCCCATTCCAGCATCGCGCGCGCCGCGCGGTCGTCGATGCCGGCGGCGAGCGCGTCGCCCTCCGCAGTCGCGCCGCGCCGATAGGCCTCGACGGCGGCCTTCACCGTGTCGAGATCGAGATTCTCGCCGAGACGCAGTTGATCGTTGGGAAAGGGCGGAAGCGCGGCGGTGGTTTCGACTTCGACGCTCGCCGTCACGACACTTGCCGGGGTGCTTGCTGGGGCGACGCTGTCAGGGACGACGCTTGCCGCCACATCACGTGCCGCCACATCACTTGCCGCCGCATTGCTGGCGGCGGCGACATGGGCCGTCCGCTCCTGCTGCTGGACTTGGCGGCCGTCATCGGCGGCGCGGGTGCTGGCCATGACGACAAGAGCGGGAACGGCCAATGCAATCAGCCGTCGAGAGGCAGGCAGCCATGTCATGGCGGGTCCCCCGGATAGGCGTTGATCAGCGATGGTCGGTGAAGGGTCTTGATGAAGCCTTAACCATCGAGCACACGATTTTTGATGAATTGCCGGCTTTCCGCGTGCCATGCAAGGGGTTATGTCTGTCGCCCGCTCTAACGGATATCGCCGCAGGACGTCTTAATCATGACCAAGCACGCGCCTTTCACCGGCTCACTCACGGCCCTGGTGACGCCCTTCAAAGGCGGCCGGGTCGATGAGGGAGCCTTGCGCGCGCTGATCGCCTGGCAGATCGAGAGCGGCAGCCACGGTCTCGTGCCGGTCGGCACCACGGGCGAAAGCCCGACCCTCAGCCATGACGAGCACAAGAAGGTCGTCGAGATCTGCATCGACGCGGTGAAGGGCAGGGTGCCCGTCATCGCCGGCGCCGGCTCCAACAACACGGCCGAGGCGATCGACCTCGCGACCCATGCCGAGAAGGCCGGCGCCCAGGCGCTGCTGGTGGTGACGCCCTATTACAACAAGCCGACCCAGGAGGGCATGTACCAGCACTTCAAGGCGGTGAACGACGCGGTCGGCATCCCGATCATCATCTACAACATCCCGCCGCGCTCGGTGGTCGACATGTCGGTCGAGACCATGACCCGGCTCTACGAGCTGAAGAACATCGCCGGCGTCAAGGATGCGACCGCCAATCTCGCCCGCGTCTCGCAGCAGCGCCATGCCATGGGGCCGGACTTCATCCAGCTCTCGGGCGAGGACATGACGGCGCTGGCCTATATGGCGGCCGGCGGCCATGGCTGCATCTCGGTCGTCGCCAATGTCGCGCCGAAACTCTGCTCGGACCTGATGGTCGCGGCGCTCAAGGGCGACTATGCCGGCGCGCTGAAAATCCAGGATCGGCTCGTGCCGCTGCATGATGCGGTGTTCAAGGAGCCGGGCCTCGCGGGCGCCAAGCATGGCCTGAAGCTGCTCGGCCGCGTCGAGGAGGAGTTGCGCCTGCCGCTGATGCCGGTGACGCCGCCGACCGGCAAGGTCATCCGCGAGGCCATGGTTCACGCCGGCCTGTTGAATGCCTAGATAAGGGAATTGCGTTCGTCCGGTCGCCCCGGCAACGCGTCGGGGATACGACGATGTACGAACCGAGCCATTTCAAGGTCGAGGACCGCGCGGCGCTGCATGGCGTCATCCGCGCTAATCCGCTCGCCACGCTGGTGACGGCCGGCGCCGACGGGCTTCTCGCCAATCCCGTGCCCTTCGTGCTGCATCCCGAGCTCGGCGAGCAGGGCGTGCTGCGCGCGCATCTGGCGCGCCCGAACCCGCAATGGAAGGCGATCGCCGCCGGCGCCGAGACGCTCGTCGTCTTCACCGGCGTCGAGCATTATGTCACGCCGGCCTGGTACGCCTCCAAGCAGGAGCACGGCAAGGTCGTGCCGACCTGGAACTATGTCACCGTGCAGGTCCGCGGTTCCGCTCGCGCCATCGAGGATGGCGAGTGGCTGCGCGCCCAGCTCGAATCGCTGACGCGCCAGCAGGAGGCGCCGCGCGCCGAGCCCTGGTCGGTCTCCGATGCGCCCGAGCCCTTCATCGCGGCGCAGACGCGCGGCATCGTCGGCATCGAGATCGAGATCGCGGCCATTGCCGGCAAGTTCAAGCTCAGTCAGAACCGTCAGGAAGCCGACAAGCTCGGCGTTCTCAACGGCTTGAGCGCTCAACCTGAATCGGAATCGCAGGCGATGGCGGGGCTGGTAAAGGCGTACGGATTCGGTTCGCAGGCATGAGCAAGCCCGACCCCGAGCGCTACCGGCTTGCGGCCGACAACCGCAAGGCGCGCTATAATTACGAGATCACCGAGACGCTCGAGGCCGGCATCGCGTTGCAGGGCACCGAGATCAAGTCGCTGCGCGGCGGCAAGGCGACGATCGGGGAGAGCTATGCCGGGCCGATGGGCACGGAGCTCTTCCTGTTCAACGCCCATATCCCGGAATATCTCGAGGCCAACCGCTTCAACCACGACGTCAAGCGGCCGCGCAAGCTGCTGCTGCACCGCCGCCAGATCAACAAGCTGATGGGCGCGATCCAGCGCGAGGGCTACACGGTCATCCCGCTCAAGGTCTATTTCAACGAGAAGGGCCGGGCCAAGGTCGAGCTCGGCCTCGGCAGGGGCAAGAAGCTGCACGACAAGCGCGAGACCGAGAAGACCCGCGACTGGAATCGCGACAAGGCGCGGATCATGAAGACCGGCGGGTGAGCTTATCCTTCTCCCCGAGGGGGAGAAGGTGGCCCGGCGAAGCCGGGTCGGATGAGGGAAGTGCTTCTCATCGGGCGTCATTCTCGGGCGGAGCGAAGCGCAGACCCGAGAATCTCAGGACGAGATGCGGCATGGGATGCTCGGGTCAAGCCCGAGCATGACGTGCGCTTCGAGGACCGTCGCTATCCCATCGCCTTCTTGAAACTGGCATTGGCCTTGTCCCAGTTCACCGTCTTCCACCAGGCCGTGAGATAGTCGGCGCGCCGGCTCTGGTGCTTCAGGTAATAGGCGTGCTCCCAGACATCGACGCCGAGCACGGCCTTGGCGCCGAGCTCGAGCGGCGTATCCTGGTTCGCCGTCGAGACGATCGCGAGCTTCTTGTCCTTGTCGACGACGAGCCAGGCCCAGCCGGAGCCGAAGCGGCCCATCGCAGCGGCGTTCAGTTTCGTCACCAGATCGACCGTCGAGCCGAGCGAGGCCTCGATCGCGCTCTTCAGCTCGGCCGAAGGCTGCTGCGCGCCGCCGGGCGTCATCAGCTCCCAGAAGAACGTATGGTTCCAGTGGCCGCCGACATTGTTGCGCACGCCGGTGCGGACGTTCTCGGGCACGGCGGCGAGATCGGCGAGCACGGTCTCGATCGGCGTCGTCTTCAGTCCGTCCCACTGGTTCGCCAGCGCATTGGCGTTGTTGACATAGGCCTGATGGTGCGCGGTGTGGTGGATGCGCATCGTCGCCGTGTCGATATTCGGCTCCAGCGCCTCATAGGCATAGCCGAGCGGAGGCAGCGTGAAGGTCGGGGGAGGCGGGGGCGCCGCGGGAGCGGGCGCTGCCTGCGCCAGGACCAGCGCCGGTCGGGCGATCACGAAAGCGCCGGTGGAGCCGGCGGCGAGCCCGGTGAGGAAATGACGGCGATGCACGATGAAGCCTCCCGTTGCGATGAGTGTCACAGCCCAACCGGTCGGGATGCGGAAAGTTCGACCGGGAGCCGTGCCGAATCTGTCCTAGCATAGCCGCTGACCTTTCGTCAGCGGCTCCGCGCCGTTCAGCTCTCGACGGTCTCGTCGCCCTGGCGGATGCCGTAGCGGCGCTCCAGCCCCGGATGCCCGGGCGATGCCGGCGCCGTGCGCGCCGAGCGCTCGGCCGGGTCGCGCCCGATCTTCGGCATCAGTTGCGACAGGTCGATGAATTCGTCGCATTGCCGGCGCAACTCGTCCGAGACCATCGGCGGGTTGGTGGTGATCGTCGAGACCACCGAGACCTTCACGCCCTTGCGCTGGACCGCCTCGACGAGGGGGCGGAAATCGCCGTCGCCGGAGAACAGGTAGATCTGGTCGAGATGCGGCGCGAGCTCGAGCATCTCAATCGCGAGCTCGATATCCATATTGCCCTTCACCCGCCGGCGGCCGGTCGCGTCGGTGAACTCCTTTGCCGCCTTGGTGATGACCCGGTAGCCGTTATAGTCGAGCCAGTCGACCAGCGGCCGGATCGAGGAATATTCCTCGCTCTCGACCAAAGTGGTGAAATAGAAGGCCCGGATCAGGTTTCCGCGCGACTGGAACTCCTTGAGGAGCCGTCGGTAGTCCATGTCGAAGCCGAGCTGCTTCGAGGTGGCGTAAAGGTTGGCGCCATCGATGAAAAGCGCGGTGCGCGGGTCGGCCACCATGGCAATGACTCCTGGAAAAAACGCGACTCAAAAAAAGTTCAAATAAGAAAATCAGGAAAGATAGCGGTCTAACAATGTCGAATGACCGCCGGACTCGAAGCGATCCCATGGCTGTAATGTGGCGTCGCGCGATCAGCTTGCAAGAGCGCCCTCAGGCCAAGATGGCCCTCAGGCGCTGAGGCCCCGGCTACCCGGCTTGACCGGCGGAATGGCCGCGAGCTCGGGCGGCAGCGCATCCGGCGCATAGGCCGGGATATCGAGCGAAATCAGGCTGACCAGCTCGACCCCGAGATCGGCCTTGCCGGCCGAGCGATCGACGAGGCAGGCCGCGCCGAGCACCTTTCCGGGCTCTTTCGCGATCGAGGCCAGGCATTCGCGCGAGGACAGGCCGGTGGTGACGATGTCCTCCACCATCACGACCCGCGCCCCGGCGGGAATCGTGAAGCCGCGGCGCAAGGTGAACTGGCCGTTCTCGCGCTCCACGAAGACGGCCTTGGCCTTGAGATGGCGCGCGGTCTCGTAGCCCGGCACGATGCCGCCGACCGCCGGCGAGACGACATAGTCGATCGCGCCGAAGGCAGCCTCGATCTTGGCGGCGAGCGCCTTGCACAGCCGCTCGGTGCGCACCGGGTCCTGGAAGATGAACATCTTTTGCAGGAAGACCGGGCTGCGCAGCCCGGAAGACAGGATGAAATGGCCCTCGAGCAGTGCGCCTGCATCGCGGAATTCGGCCAGAACCTCGTTGTCGGTCATCTCTGCCTCGCGGATCGGGTTGCGGATCGCCCGGCGGCAAGCACAGGCGGGTGCTTGTGCGCCGGAACGCCGCGCGATTCAAGCCGGGGGAGGGAGGCCGGCTGTGGAAGGCGCCTCAGCCGACGACGCGTTCGACCCGGCTGATCACCCGCTTCTCGCGCAATTCGCTGATGATCGCGGAGAGGTGCTTCAGGTCCCAGACCGTGAGGTCGATGGTGACGTCGGTGAAATCGGGATTGGGCCTGACCATCGCGACCGCGTCGATATTGCCGTCATGCTCGGCGATCGTGGTGGTGATCTGGGCGAGCGAGCCCGGCTCGTTGATCGAGTTCAGCGCGATGCGCGCCGGAAAGCGCTGCGGCACCTTGTCGTCGAGGTCCCAGCGCACGTCGAGCCAGCGGTCGGGCTCGTTGTCGAAGGCCGCGAGCGAGGGGGACTGGATCGGATAGATCGTCACGCCTTCGCCGGGCGTCAGGATGCCGACGATGCGGTCTCCCGGCACTGCTCCGCCATCCGGCGCGAAACGCACTGGCAGGTCGCCGCCGAGGCCGCGGATCGGGATGGCGTTGGCGCCCGGCGTCTCGCCCGGGAGCTTGAACTTGAGATTGTCGCCCTTGCGCAGCTCGAACCAGCCCTTGCCGTTGCTGGCGGCCTTGGCGTCGGCGGCGGAGCGCTTTTCCGGTTCGAGATCGGGATAGACCGCCTTGACCACGTCGCCGGAGAACATCTCGCCGCGGCCGACCGCTGCCAGCACGTCGTCCACCGCCGTGCGTGCGAGCCGCTTCAGCGCGGCCTTGAGCTTCTCGTCGCTGAAGGGGCGCTCCGCCCGGGTGAAGGCGCGTTCGAGGATCTGCCGCCCCAGCCCGGCATATTGCCGGCGCACCGCGGTGCGCGTCGCCCGGCGGATCGCGGCGCGCGCCTTGCCGGTGACGACGAGCGATTCCCAGGCCGCGGGCGGGGCCTGGCCCTCGGCGCGCGTGATCTCGACCTCGTCGCCGTTCTGCAGCTCCGTGAGCAGCGGCGCGATCCGCCCGTTGATCTTGGCGCCGACGGCAGTGTTGCCGACATCGGTATGGACGGCATAGGCGAAGTCGATCGGCGTCGCTCCGCGTGGCAGCGCGATCAGCCGTCCCTTCGGCGTGAAGCAGAAGACCTGGTCGTGGAAGAGCTCGAGCTTGGTGTGCTCGAGGAACTCCTCCGGATTGTCGCCCTCGGCCAGCAGGTCGACCGTGCGGCGCAGCCACTGATAGGCCCGGCTCTCGTCGGCGGCGCCGGAGATCTCGGTCGTGCGGCCGTCCTTGTAATGGGCATGGGCCGCGATGCCGTATTCGGCGATGCGGTCCATCGTGTCGGTGCGGATCTGCAGCTCGACGCGGCTGTGACCGGGCCCGACCACGGTGGTGTGGATCGAGCGGTAGTCGTTCTGCTTCGGCGTCGAGATGTAGTCCTTGTAGCGGCCCGGAACCATCGGCCAGGTCGTGTGCACGACGCCGAGCACCCGGTAGCAATCCTCCAGTTCGTCGACGATGACGCGGAAGCCGAAAATGTCGGAGAGCTGCTCGAAGGAAACCGATTTGCGCTCCATCTTGCGCCAGATCGAGTAGGGCCGCTTGCGCCGGCCGGCGACCTCGGCATGGATGCCGCGCGCGGCGAGCTTCTCCTTCAGGTCGATCTCGATCGCGCTGATGACCTGGCCCTCGCGCTCGGTCACCTCCTCGAGCCGCTTGCTGATCGTGGCATGCGCCTCGGGCTTGATATGGCGGAAGGCCAGCTCCTCGAGCTCCTCGCGCAGCTCCTGCATGCCCATGCGGCCGGCCAGCGGGGCGTAGATCTCGGCGGTCTCCTCGGCGATGCGCAGCCGCTTCTCCGGCGGCACGAAATGCAGGGTGCGCATGTTGTGGAGCCGGTCGGCGAGCTTCACCAGCAGCACCCGGACGTCATCGGCGATGGCGAGCAGGAGCTTGCGGAAATTCTCGCCCTGCGCTGCCTTCTTCGAGACCAGGTCGAGCTTCTTGATCTTGGTCAGGCCGTCGACCAGCCGGCGGATATCCGGCCCGAACATGCCCTCGATCTCCTCGAGGGTGGCGGCGGTGTCCTCGACGGTGTCGTGCAGCACGGCTGCGACGATGGTCGCGTCGTCGAGCTTGAGGTCGGTCAGGATCGCCGCGACTTCGAGCGGATGGGCGAAGAACGGGTCGCCGGAGGCGCGTTTCTGCGTGCCATGCGCGCGCATGGCATAGACATAGGCCTGATTGAGCAGGTCCTCATCCGTATTCGGATTATAGCTCCTGACCCGATCGACGAGTTCATATTGCCGCATCATGCCCATGCGGGCCTCTGTACCGCCTGCCGAAGATCGCAATGGTTCAATATCGACACGGCATCCATGGGCGGCAAGGCGAAACTGCGGGGAGCGGGCATGAAAAAGCCCGGCATGGCCGGGCTTTAGCAAAGGCTGGTGAACGCTTTGGTTCAGTCCTCGTCGTCGGCGCTCTCGGTCGGAGGCACCAGGCCGTCGAGGCCGCGCAGCAGGTCGTCCTCGCTCATGCGGTCGAACTGGACCTCCGAGTCCGGCGTCGCCGCGCTCGGCTGGCCGCTGGTCAGCAGCGGAACCGTGTCGGCTTCCGGCTCGTCGACCTCGACATGCTTCTGCAGCGAGTGGATCAGGTCTTCCTTGAGGTCGTCCGGCGTGAGCTTCTCGTCGGCGATCTCGCGCAGCGCGACCACAGGGTTCTTGTCGTTGTCGCGGGCAACGAGAATCGAGGAGCCCGAGGCGATCATGCGGGCACGATGGCTGGCCAGCAGAACCAGCTCGAAGCGGTTCTCGACCTTGTCGATGCAATCCTCAACGGTGACGCGAGCCATGGCGCGGCTCCTTCTGATCTTGGCGATGCAGGGAAAGAATGATTGTGAGCGGCCTTACAGGCAAAGCCCGGCCGATGCAAGATTTTGCTGACGGAAGCTCGCGCGTTCTACCAGCTTCCGCCGCGCATCCGGTTGACGAGTTCCTCCAGCCCGGGCTCGCGCCGGCCGGCGCCATCCTGGACCGAGGCGCCCGCCATGGCAGGCAGTTCATGCGGGGCAAGCTCGGCGAAACGCATGCGCATCGGCGTCGCCACGCCCTCGCCGAAGGCGATCGCCTCGCGGTTGCCGATCGAGGACAGGAAGCTGATCGTGCTGGTCGAGGCGTCGGCGATGGCCGAGCGGATGATCTGCTGGTCGCGGTCATTGGCCAGCCGCATCGCGAAGATCGTCGAGCATTGCGACAGGATCGTCGGGTCGAGCTCGCCCGGCCGCTGCGTGACCACGCCGAGATAGGCCCCGTATTTGCGGCCTTCCTTGGCGATCCGGGCGATGGCCTGCCGGGTCGGCGCGAAGCCGAGCGCCTGGTCGGCCGGTACATAGCGATGGGCTTCCTCGCAGAGCAGCAGGACCTCAAAGCTGCCCTGGCTCCACATCGCGAGGTCGAAGGCGACCCGCGACAGCACCGAGGCCACCGAGTTGACCACGTCCGCCGGCAGCCCGGCGAGCTGGAACACGCAGATCGGCCGGCCATGCTGGGGAATCCGGAAGATCTGGCCGATCACCGGCGCCATGCTCTCGACCAGGTTCGCCCGCGCGAACATGAAATGGTAGCGCGGGTCGCCATAGAGCGCCTCGAGCCTGACCTTCAGGGAGCGCAGCGCCGCCCGCGGATAGCGGATCTCGTGCAGGCCGGTCAGCTCGTCGATCACCGCGAAGGCGTCGGTCATCCGGTAGGGCACGGGCGTGTCGCCTGATGCGCCGGGCTTCGGCGCCGTGTCGCGCGGCGCGTTCGGATCGAGCGGGCGCTTCAGCAGCGAGGTGCCGAGATCGCGCGTCAGGTCCTGGGCAGAGGGCGCGCGATAGCGGGCGCGCGCTGCGGCGACGATCTCGCGCAGGATGTCGATCTCGTCGGGCGCGGGCCGGCCCCTGAAGACGACATCGGCGAATTCCTCGAGCCGGAACATCCAGAACGGCAGGTCGAGGCTCTGCGCATCGACCGTCACCGCCTTGTCGGGAAAGGCATGGGCATATTCGTTATGCGGGTCGAGGATGAGCACCCTGAGCTTCGGCCGGGCGGCGACGGCCTTGCGCAGCAACAGCGCCACCGCGCTCGACTTGCCGACGCCGGTGGTGCCGACCAGCGCGAAATGGCGCGAGAGCAGATCCTCGATGCAGACCGTCGCCGGGATCGTGGCGTCCTGCGTCAGATGGCCGATGGCGACGCCGGTCCGGGCGCCGAGATCATGCACCAGCGCGAGGTCGCCGGCACGGATGCGGTGCGCAATCGCGCCGATCGCCGGGTATGTCGTGATGCCGTTCTGGAAATAGGGCCGTCCGCCCTCGTTATCGAGCACTTCGCCGAGCAGCTCGACATCGATATGGACGGCATTGTCGGCCTGCTCGTCCCAGCTCTCCTTGACCGCCCTGATCTCGTAGACGATGCCGACGATGCGGCTGCGGCCGAGATTGATCGAGATCATCCGCCCGATCGTCCAGGTGTCGGGTCCGGGCGTGCCGCTGCGCGGCAAGGTGGTGCCGATCGTCGCGCGTGCGCCGTTGCAGGCGAGCACGCGGCCGATCGACCGGTCGGCGACCTGCGCGACATCGCGGCGTTCCGGCACGATGTCGGTCTCGAACGGGCCTTTGTTGACGGCAAGCTGCACGGAAGGAGCGCCTCTCACGGGTTCTTGTGACCCGTGAAACTAGCGAGCGGCGCTTAAGATTGGTTTCCCGGCGAAAACGGTTTGGCGGCGCGGTTACCAAATTGCGAAGAAACCCCGGAAAGCTCGCGCAGCATCCATCAGCGAACGTGGTCCGCCCGATCAATTTCCTTGCCTTGAGCCGCGGGCGCCGCGGGGCTATTCACGTCGGGAAGGCGAGGGGCTTGCGATGACGAAGAACCGGTTGCGACTGGGCGTGAACATCGATCACGTCGCCACGGTGCGCAACGCGCGTGGCGGCGCCTGGCCTGATCCCGTCCGTGCCGCTCATCTCGCCGTCAAGGCCGGAGCCGACGGCATCACCGCGCATCTCCGCGAGGACCGCCGGCACATCCGCGATACCGACATGCAGCGCCTGGCCACCGAACTGGCCGTGCCGCTGAATTTCGAGATGGCCGCGACCGCCGAGATGATCGCGCTGGCGGAGCGCTTCAAGCCGCATGCGGCCTGTCTGGTGCCGGAGAAGCGCGAGGAGCGCACCACCGAGGGCGGGCTCGACGTCGTCGGCCAGGAGGCCGCCTTGGCGCCGGCGATCGCGAAGCTCGCGGCGGCCGGTTGCCGCGTCTCGCTGTTCATCGAGGCTGACGCGGCGCCGATCCGCGCCGCGGTGAGGCTCGGCGCGCCGGTGGTCGAGCTGCATACCGGCACCTGGTGTCATGCGGTCGCCGATGGCGAGCGCGCCAGGGCCGACGCCGAGCTCCGCCGTCTTGCCGAGGGGGCGGCGCTTGCGGCGTCGCTTGGTCTCGAGGTCCATGCCGGTCATGGCCTCGACTACGACACGGCGCGCGAACTCGCGCGCGTTCCGGCTTTCGTCGAGTTCAATATCGGCCATTTCCTGATCGGCGAGGCGATCTTCGTCGGCCTCGAACAAGCGATCGCCCGGATGCGGGCGGCGATGGACGAGGGGCGCGCGGCCAAGTAGACCGGAGCCATGATCCTCGGCATCGGCTCCGATCTCTGCGACATCCGCCGCATCGAGAAATCGCTCGCGCGCTTCGGCGAGCGCTTCACCCATCGCGTCTTCACCGAAGGCGAACGCGTCAAGTCTGACCGCCGCGCCACCCGCGCCGCCTCCTATGCCCGCCGCTTCGCCGCCAAGGAGGCCTGCTCCAAGGCGCTCGGCACCGGCATGCGGCTTGGCGTGTTCTGGCGCGACATGGAGGTGGTCAACCTGCCGGGCGGCCGGCCGACCATGCGGCTGACCGGCGGCGCCGCCGCGCGCCTCGTGGCGATGACGCCGCCTGGCCATGAGGCCTTCGTGCATGTCTCGCTGACCGACGACATGCCCCTCGCGCAGGCCTTCGTGGTGATCGAGGCGCGGCCGCTGGCGGGACATCGGGGGTGACGGACGGCCCTGATACCGGCACGCAGGAGCGGGCCCGCGCGATTTTCAGGGGGCAGGTGGAAGCCTGCCTGATGCTCGGCTCGCCCTTCACCGCCCTGTTCTGCGAACTCATGGCGGAGCGGCTCGACGATACGAGCGATTTCGGGCGGCGCGCCCTCGGCTGGCAAGGCGACCCGCGCACCGATGCTCTGGCGCTGCGGGCGGCCGGCGCCTTCAACGCGCTCGCGCGCTCGGGCCGCGCGCCGGAGCTTCAGGCTCTGTACCCGCCGGCCAAGGCCGGGCCGGAGGCGCTGTGGCGGGGGCTGAGCGCCGCGCTCGCCGGACATGACCGCTTCCTGACCGCCTATCTCGACAGCGCGCCGCAGACCAACGAGGTCAAGCGCTGCGCCGCCCTGCTCGGCGGCGCGCTCGTCGTCGCCCGCGAGACCGGCCTGCCGCTGGAACTTCTGGAGATCGGCGCCAGCGCCGGCCTCAATCTCGGCTTCGAGCGCTACCGCTACGAGCTCGGTCTGGGACGCTGGGGCGAGGAGGCGGCGCCGGTCGTGATCCGCAGCGAATGGCGGGGCGCGCCGCCGCCGCTAGAGGCCGGGCTGTCGGTCGTGGCGCGCCGCGCCTGCGACCTCAACCCGCTCGACCCGTCGAAGCCCGCCGACCGGGCGCGGGTGCTGTCCTATATCTGGCCCGACCAGGCCGATCGCCTGCGCGTCACCGAAGCGGCCTTCGACGCCGCCGCATTGATGCCCTGGCGCGTCGAGCGGGCCGATGCCGCAGCATGGGTCGAGGCGCGCCTGTCCGAAGACGCCCCGGCCGGCCGGACCCGCATGCTGATGCATACGATCATGTGGCAATACATGCCCGACGAGACCAAGCAGCGCATCGCCTCGGCCATGGCGCGGGCCGGTGCGGCTGCGACGCGCGAGAGGCCGCTGGCTTGGCTGCGGATGGAGCCGGACGGCACGTCCGGCAGCGCTGCGGTAACGCTGACATGCTGGCCGGATGGCGGCGAGCGCGATCTCGGCCGCGCCGATTATCACGGCCGCTGGGTCGAATGGCGCTGAGCCAACCTCGGCGACGCCCACTCCAGAACAAAACCGCCCGCCAAAGGGCGGGCGGTCTGCAGGAATATCTAGGTCTGCCGGACTATTCGGCCGGAGCGGTGCCGACGACCTGGCCTTCCGGCTCAGCGCTCAGCCAGCGATAGACGATGCCGCCGAGCGCGCCGCCGATCAGCGGCGCCACCCAGAACAGCCAGAGCTGCTGAAGCGCCCAGCCGCCGACGAAGAGCGCCGGGCCGGTCGAGCGCGCCGGATTGACCGAGGTATTGGTCACCGGGATGCTGACGAGATGGATCAGGCAGAGCCCGAGGCCGATCGCGAGCGGGGCGAAGCCGGCAGGTGCCTTGCCGTGGGTCGCGCCCATGATGATGAAGAGGAACATCATCGTCATCACGACCTCGACCAGGAAGCCCGAGAGCAGGCTGTATTGGCCGGGCGAATGCTCGCCATAGCCGTTCGAGGCGAAGCCCTTGGCGAGGTCGAAGCCCGGCGCGCCCTTGGCGATCAGATAAAGGACACCGGCGCCGACGACGGCGCCAATGACCTGCGCGACGATATAGGGCAGGACCTGGCTCGTCGGGAAGCGCCCGCCGGCCGCGAGGCCGACGGTGACCGCGGGATTGAGGTGGCAGCCCGAGATGTGGCCGATGGCATAGGCCATGGTCACGACGGTGAGACCAAAGGCGAGGGAGACGCCGAGCAGGCCGATGCCGACCTGCGGGAAACCTGCAGCGATGACAGCGCTACCGCAGCCGGCGAAGGTCAACCAGAATGTGCCGATCGCCTCGGCAGCATACTTCTTCGTACTCATGCTGATTCCCCCAAAAGTTGCGACGCGATATGTGTGAACCTCGCCTTTTGAGCCGTCAATCGCGTTGACGCAGGGGCGCTCCCCGCTTTTGGCGGGCATTTTACACGGGCGGCGCCGGGACTGACCAGAGCACGCGCCGATCAGATTGCGCAGCAATCCGATCGGATCACGCGTTCTCTATCTAGAGTTTAGAGGCGGATTCACCGATCAGGTTGAGTCAACCTGATCGGATCCGGCTCTAGCGGGCCAAACTATTGGCACCTTCCCCTTGCAAGGATCGGGCACACGCTCCGGTGAGCCACCGCGGAGCGCAGCGGAGACGGTGATGACCGGAGTGGAAGACGCGATCGAAGCCCTGGAGACGCAGCTGTCCTGGCTTCCCGCCTGGTTCGTCAGCGTGGCGCTCTTCGGGCTTGCTTTGGCCGCGGCCCTGCTGATGCACCGGATCGCCTACGAGATCATGACGCGGCTCGTCGCCGGCATGGATCTGTTCTGGCGCTCGCTGGTCTCGCGCACCTTCGGGCCGGCGCGCTTCACGGTGATTACGCTCGGGCTCTCCTTCGCCGCCAGCGTCGCGCCGCTCTCGCCGGTGCAGGCCGGGCTGATCCGCCACATCCTGCTGCTCTGCTTCATCCTGCTCGTCGGCTGGATCGCCAAGACGGTCCTGCATATCTGGACGACGGTCTATCTGCGCCGCTTCAAGCTCGACGCGGACGACAATCTCCTCGCCCGCAAGCACGTCACCCAGACGCGGATCCTGCAGCGGGTCGGCGAGATCGCGATCGTGGTCATCGGCCTCTCGGCGGTGCTGATGACCTTCGACGGCGTCCGGCAATACGGCGTCAGCCTGCTCGCCTCGGCCGGCGCGGCGGGCCTCGTGGTCGGCCTGGCGCTGCAGCCGGTGCTCAAGAACATCTTCGCCGGCATCCAGCTCGCGGTGACGCAGCCGATCCGGATCGACGATGCACTCCTCGTCGAGGGCGAGTGGGGCAATGTCGAGGAGATCACCTCGACCTATGTCGTCATCCGGCTCTGGGACTGGCGCCGGCTGATCCTGCCGCTGAGCTATTTCATGGAGAAGCCGTTCCAGAACTGGACGCGGGAAAGCTCGGCCCTGATCGGCACCGTGATGATCTATCTCGACTACACGACGCCGATCGACGCGCTGCGCGCCAAGGTCGAGGAGATCGCCCGCGGCTCCAGGCTCTGGGACGGCCGCGTCGTCAATGTCCAGGTCACCGATTTCCGGCAATCGACCATGGAGGTGCGCATCCTGGTCAGCGCCGGCACCTCGGCGCGCACATTCGACCTGCGCTGCGAGGTTCGCGAGAAGGTGATCGCCTTCCTGCAGAGCGATCATCCAGGCGCCTTGCCCCGCCTGCGCAGCGAGCAGGGCGGCGATGCACGCGGGCCGGTGCTGGCCTCGCTGGCCGTGACGCCGCTGACCTGACGAGCCGGCGTGGCCCTGCTGGCGCCATGATGTGCGCTGATATCGCGTTGTCCCGGGCCGCACATTCCGCTATGCCGCGCCTCGGAACCGATGAAGGAGCGCCCCGGGTGGCCAACGACGCCGAGATCAAGAGCAAGACGGCCAAGGACGAAGGCGGCATCCTCGAGACGATCAAGGTCGTCGTCCAGGCGCTGCTCATCGCGCTGGTCATCCGCACCCTGCTGTTCCAGCCCTTCAACATCCCCTCGGGCTCGCTGATCCCGACGCTGCTGATCGGCGACTATCTCTTCGTCTCGAAATACACCTACGGCTATTCCAAGCATTCGGTGCCCTTCAGCCCGCCGCTGTTCAACGGCCGGGTCTGGGCGGCCGAGCCGAAGCGCGGCGACATTGCGGTCTTCAAGCTGCCGACCGACAATTCCACCGATTACATCAAGCGCGTCATCGGCCTGCCCGGCGACCGCATCCAGATGATCGACGGCATCCTCCACATCAACAACCAGCCGGTGAAGCGCGAGCGCATCGCCGACTACACCACCACCGACAACTGGGGCCGCAGTACCCCGGTGATCCAGTATCGCGAGACCCTGCCCAACGGGGTCAGCCACAACATCATCGAGCGCGAGGGCGACACCGGCACCTTCGACAATACGGCGTTGTTCCGCGTCCCCGAGGGGCATTTCTTCATGATGGGCGACAACCGCGACAACTCGCTCGACTCGCGTGATCGCAGCGTCGGTTTCGTGCCCTTCGAGAATTTCGTCGGCCGCGCCGAGATCATCTTCTTCTCGATCGACGATGGCGCGTCGGCCTGGCGCCTCTGGGAATGGCCCTGGACCGTGCGCTGGAACCGCCTGTTCTCGACGATCAAGTGACGAAGCCGGGCGATAGCGGGCGCAAGAATCCCGACCTCGCGCGGCTGGAGGCGAAGCTCGGCCACGTCTTCGCAGATCGGTCGCTTCTCGAAACCGCGCTGACCCATATGAGCGCCGAAGGCTCCAGGCTCGGCAGCTACCAGCGGCTGGAATTCCTCGGCGACCGCGTGCTCGGGCTGAGCATCGCCGACATGCTGTTCGTGCGCTATCCTCAGGCCGAGGAGGGCGATATGTCTCGGCGCCTGGCCGACCTGGTGCGCAAGGAGACCTGCGCCGAGGTCGCCACCGCCTGGGACCTCGGCAGCTTCATGCGTCTCGGCGAGGGCGAGATCCTCGGCGGCGCCCGCAAGAACAAGGCGATCCTCGCCGATGCCTGCGAATCGATCATCGGCGCGGTCTTCATCGACGGCGGCTATGCCGCGGCCCGCGGCCTCGTCGAGCGCGGCTTCGGGGAGCGCCTGCTGAAGCCGGTGCGGCCGCTGCGCGACGCCAAGACCGTGCTGCAGGAATGGGCCCAGGGACGTGGCTATCCGACGCCGACCTATAGCGAGCGCGGTCGTTCGGGCCCCGATCACGCGCCGATCTTCCGGGTCGCGGCCCGCATCGCCGGCCTCGCCGATGCCGAGGCCGAAGGCCCGTCCAAGCGCCTGGCGGAACAGGCCGCGGCCGAAACCTTCCTGCGCCGCGAGGGGCTCTGGAGCGAAACCATGGGAGGCGAGAATGGCTGAGCCGAATACGCCGACGCGCTGCGGTTTCGTCGCGCTGATCGGCGCGCCCAATGCCGGCAAGTCGACTTTGCTGAACCAGCTCGTCGGCGCCAAGATCTCGATCGTCTCGCGCAAGGTCCAAACCACGCGCACGCAGGTCCGCGGCATCGCGCTCGCGGGCGCCGCGCAGGTCATCTTCGTCGATACGCCCGGCATCTTCGCGCCCAAGCGCCGGCTCGACCGCGCCATGGTGACGAGCGCCTGGGGCGGCGCCACCGATGCCGACCTGACCGGGGTGCTGATCGATGTCGAGCGCTTCGACAACGAGGAGAACACCAGGCTGCTGGAGAAGCTCGCCGAGCTGAAGCAGCCCAAGTTCCTGATCCTCAACAAGATCGACACGGTCGCCAAGGAGAAGCTGCTCGCCATCACCGAGCAGGTGAACGGGCGCGCCAGCTTCGAGACCACCTTCATGGTCGCGGCGCTGACCGGCTATGGCGTCAAGGACGTCCTGACCTGGCTCGAGAGCCGGCTGCCGCTCGGCCCCTGGCTCTATCCGGAAGACCAGATCTCGGACGCGCCGCTGCGCTTCCTCGCTGCCGAGATCACCCGCGAAAAGATCTTCGAGCGGTTGCATGATGAATTGCCCTATCGCTCGACCGTCGAGACGGAGAGCTGGCAGCAGCGGCCCGACGGCTCGGTGCGCATCGAGCAGACGATCTATGTCGAGCGCGAGGGCCAGCGGAAGATCGTGCTCGGCGAGGGCGGCCAGACCATCAAGGCGATCGGCCAGAAGGCCCGCGTCGAGATTTCCGAGGCCGCCGAGGCCAAGGTCCATCTCTTCCTGTTCGTGAAGGTCCGCGAGAACTGGAGCGACGATCCGGAACGCTATCGCGAAATGGGGCTGGAGTTTCCTAAGGGGTGAGTCGCTATTGCGAGCAGGTCATCCCGGCCGGAGCGCAGCGCAGAGCCGGGATCCATGCCTGAACCTGTATCGGACGCGCTCGGGCATGGATCCCGGGTCTCCCTTCGGTCGCCCGGGATGACGCCGTCAGTCAGCGCGAGCCTCGAAACGCCGCCGCCAACTCCCTGACGAAGGCGTTTGCGCGCGGTGTCGAGACGTTGCTCCTGAGCACGACCTGCGTGGCGCCGAGCGCCGGCAGATCCCACTGCGGTCCGACATCGACCGTGCCGGCAGGCGCGATCCGCGCCGCCAGCGGCGAGACGCCGAGCCCGACCTGCACGGCGGCGGCGACGGCCGCCATGCCGCCGCCGATGAAGGCCTCGCGCCAGGCGATGCCGGCGCGGTCGAGCGCGTCGATACCGAGCCGTCGCAGGCCGCATTCGGCGATCAGGTTGATCAGGGGCAGCGGCCCGTTCTCCTGCCGCGTCAGGCTGTCCGCCGCGAACCAGCCGAGGGCGTCGTCGCGCAAGACCTCGCCCGTTCGCCCCGGGGCAAAGCGGCGGACGATCACGACGTCGAGCTCGCCTCGTTCGAACGCTTCCTCGAGCGCCCGCGACGGTTCGATCCTGAGATTGATGACGATGCCGGGGTCATGCGCTGAGAGCCGCGCCAGCACGGCCGGAATCTCGGCGCCGACCGCCTGTTCGCTGATCCCGACGGCGATCCGCTCGGGCGCCGTGGTGAAGGCCGAAAGCGCCTTGCCATGCGCCGCCAGCAACTCGCGCGCCGCCGGCACGAAACGCTCGCCCTCGCTCGTCAGCCGCACCAGCCGCGGGTGGCGCTGGAGCAGGACATGGCCGAGCACCTCCTCCAGGCGCTTCACCCGCGTGCTGACCAGCGATTGCGTCGTCCCGAGCGCCTCGGCGGCGCGCGTGAAGCTGCGCAGGTCGGCGGCGCCAAGGAAGGCGGCCACTGCATCGATATCGAGCGAGGCGGTGATCATAGATCTAATATCCGTATCTTTGATATCATCAGTAATACGCTACTACGATGTAACGCCAGGCGCTAGCTTGTTCGGGACGGCGAGGCGGAGTGCCCCGCCTGAACCGGAGACCCATCATGCCCCTGATCCGTATTTCCATGAGGCGCGGCCGCCCCGCCTCCGAGCCCGCCGCCATTGTCGACGGCGTTTACCGCGCGCTGCGCGAGACCTTCGAGGTGCCGGAGGACGATCTCTTCGCCGTCGTGCATCAGCATGACGCCGACGAGTTCGTCTTCAACGCCCGGTATTTCGGCTTCAGCCGGACGGCCGGGCTGGTCATCATCCAGCTCTTCGTCGCCAATACCCGCGGCGTCACCCAGAAGAAGGCGCTCTATGCCAAGATCGCCGAGAACCTGCGCCGCGAGCCCGGGCTGAAGCCCGACGACATCTTCATCAACCTGGTCGAGGTCAAGCGTGAGGACTGGTCCTTCGGCGGCGGCATCGCGCAATATGTCGCGTGATCGAGGATCGCAGCGATATCAGCGCTGCCTGTCGCGATACTCGTAGATGATCGGGTCCGCGCCCTCAGTGCTCTTCAGGTCGCAATGGCCGCCGCTGCGGCCTTTCCACTCTGCGCCGCGATAGCAGGCGTCGAGCGCCTTGAAGCGGCGCTGCTCCCACTCGCTCGCGATTCGCTGTTTCTCCCAGCGCGCCGCGATCCGGCGCCATTGCGCCGCGTCGTAGCCGCAGGTGCTGGTCGCGCTGCGGGTCATGCAGTCCGGCGTTTCTTCCAGCTCCGGCTGCGGGTGCTCGATCGCGGCGACGAGCGTGCGCCCTATCAACCCGTCCGTCCCCTTGCGCCCCACCTGCATGATCTGCCGGCCGGAATCGCGCAGGCCGGTGAAGCCGAACCTCATGGCCGACCCGAGGCCGTCCTCCATGTTCACCCCGCCGATGGTGAGCAGCCCCGTGCCGGTATTCTTCTTCAGCTCCTCGTCTGCATCGGGCATTGGCCGAAAGCGGAAGGTGTATTTGCCCTCGCCCTGCGGGTAGAGGAACTGGACATGGCTAGCCTGGCTCTCGATCGTCACCGTCAGCCGCTTGCCGCCCTCCGCGATCGGCTTCAGCCCGTCCGGCGGCGGCAGGGTGCGGTTCTCCTCCGCGACGATCATGCCCCAGCGCTCCTCCGGCACCGGGATCGGATGGATGAAGACGACACCGCCTTTCGCCAGCAGATCGCCGCCGATGAAGATGGTGAGGTCCGATTGGGTCTTGTCCGCGGCCGCTTCCGTGCAGGCGCTGGAACAGAGCGCGACGGCGAGCAGGGCGGCCTTGGCGGGCATAGGCAGAGTCATCGCGCGATCATAGCCGCAACCGCGCCCGCTCTGGAACCGCCGCGCGCTTCGGCTTAATCCCTATTCATGGAATGGCGCGACGAGGGCACGATCATCGGCATCCGGCAGCATGGCGAGAGCGCCGTGATCCTGGAGGTGATGACGCGCGACCACGGCCGCCATCTCGGCCTCGTGCGCGGCGGCCGCTCGACCAAGGTGCAGCCGGTTCTCCAGCCGGGCAATGCGGTAGCGCTGACCTGGCGGGCGCGGCTCGACGAGCATCTCGGCGAATACAGGATCGAGCTCCTGACATCGCATGCGGCGAGGCTGATGGCAGCCCCCGTCGCACTCTACGGGCTTGCCACGATCTCGGCGCTGCTGCGGCTCCTGCCGGAGCGCGATCCGCATCCGGGGCTGCACGAGGCGCTGTCGGTGCTGGTCGAGCATCTCGACGAGCCGTCGCTCGCGCCGGCGCTGATCGTCCGTTTCGAGATCGCGATGCTCTCCGAACTTGGCTTCGGGCTCGATCTGGTGCGCTGCGCTGTCACCGGCGCGAACGAGGACCTGAGCCATGTCTCGCCGAAATCCGGCAAGGCGGTCAGCCGGGCCGCTGCCCAGCCCTATCTCGACAGGCTGCTGCCCTTGCCGGCCTTCCTCAGCGAGGGCCAGGGCGCGCGCCAGCCGGCGCCGGCCGACATCGCCGCCGGCTTCGCGCTGACCGGCTTCTTCCTCAAGCGCCATGTCCTCGAGCCGCGCGGGCTGAGCGAGGCGCCCGAGCGGGCACGGCTCATCGAGATTGCGGCACGAATCCACTGACTTTTTGGCCGTTACGACGCTATGACGCTTTGCGCGGCTTGTGCGGGGGCGGCATCGTCATGCCAAGTGATTCGGGTGTATGACGGCCTCGAGCCCTCATCCTGAGGAGCGACCGCAGGTCGCGTCTCGAAGGATGTTTCAGAGAGCACTGGACCATCCTTCGAGACGCCGCTACGCGGCTCCTCAGGATGAGGGCTGCGAGAGCTGTCCGAGAGAAGGTTTAGGTAGAATCCCATGGGTAAACCGGTCGATCCGCCGCCGGAGGACGAGACCGAGCGCATCGATCTGAAATCGGCGCTCGAGGAGCGCTATCTCGCCTATGCGCTCTCCACCATCATGCACCGCGCCCTGCCGGATGCGCGCGACGGGCTGAAGCCCGTCCATCGCCGCATCCTGCACGCCATGCGCCTGCTCAGGCTCGATCCCGGTCAGGTCCACAAGAAATGCGCCCGCATCGTCGGCGACGTCATCGGCAAGTTCCACCCGCATGGCGACCAGTCGGTCTATGACGCGCTGGTCCGCCTCGCCCAGGATTTCGCCCAGCGCTACCCGCTCGTCGACGGCCAGGGCAATTTCGGCAATATCGACGGCGATAACGCCGCCGCCTACCGCTATACCGAAGCGCGCATGACCGAGGTCGCGCGCCTCCTGCTCGACGGCATCGAGGAGGACGCGGTCGACTTTCGCGAGACCTACAATGGCGAGGACGAGGAGCCGGTTGTGCTCCCGGCCGCCTTCCCGAACCTGCTCGCCAACGGCTCGCAGGGCATTGCGGTCGGCATGGCGACCTCGATCCCGCCGCACAACGCGGCCGAGCTCTGCGATGCGGCGCTCTACCTGATCCAGCATCCGGAGACGACCTCCGAACAGCTCATGACCTTCGTGCCCGGTCCGGATTTCCCGACCGGCGGCATCATCGTCGAGAGCCGCGCCTCGATGGCTGAGACCTACCGCACCGGGCGCGGCGCCTTCCGCACCCGTGCGCGCTGGCATGTCGAGGACCAGGGCAGGGGAACCTGGCTCGCCGTCGTCACCGAGATCCCCTACATGGTCTCGAAGGGCCGGCTGATCGAGAAGATCGCCGAGCTGCTCAACGAGCGGAAGCTGCCTTTGGTCGCCGACCTCCGCGATGAATCGGCGGAGGACATCCGCATCGTCATCGAGCCGCGCGCCCGCAATGTCGACTCCAACCTGATGATGGAATCGCTCTTTCGGCTCACCGAGCTCGAAGCGCGCATCCCGATGAACATGAACGTCCTGACCGGCGGGCTGGTGCCGCGCGTGCTCGGACTGAACGAAGCCCTGCGCGCCTGGCTCGACCATCGCCGCGACGTGCTGCTGCGCCGCTCGCGCTTCCGCCTCGGCCAGATCGACAAGCGCCTCGAGATCCTGCGCGGCCTGCTGATCGTCTATCTCGACCTCGACCGGGTGATCAAAATCATCCGCGAGGAGGACGAGCCCAAGACCGAGCTGATGCGCTATTTCGAGCTCAGCGAAATCCAGGCCAACGCCATCCTCGACACCCGCCTGCGCGCCTTGCGCAAGCTCGAGGAGATGCAGCTCAAGACCGAGCTCGACGAGCTGACCACCGAGAAGGGCCAGATCGAGGGGCTGCTCGCCTCCGAGGCGACGCAGTGGAAGACGATCGCCTGGGACATCCGCGAGGTGAAGAAGCTGTTCGGCCCCGAGACCGCGATCGGCAAGCGCCGCACCACCTTCGCCGACATGCCCGACACCACTGGTATCGACCTGACCCAGGCGATGGTCGAGCGCGAGCCGATCACCGTGGTCGTCTCGAAGAAGGGCTGGATCCGGGCGCTCAAGGGCCATGTCCAGGATCTCTCGACGCTCTCCTTCAAGGGCGATGACGCACTCCAGCTCGGCTTCTTCACCGAGACCACCGCCAAGGTCCTGGTGCTGACCTCGAACGGCAAGGTCTTCACGCTGGAGGCTTCCAAGCTGCCGGGCGGCCGCGGTTTCGGCGATCCGATCCGCCTGATGATCGAGCTGGAGGAGACGGCCGACATCGTCTCGGCCTTCGCCTACAAGCCGGGCCTGAAGCTGCTGATGGCGACCACGGACGGGCGCGGCTTCGTCGTCTCGACCGACGATGTCGTGGCCAATACCCGCAAGGGGCGCCAGGTGCTCAACGTCGCCAGCCCCGTCAAGGCGCTGCTCGCCGTCCCGGCCGAGGGCGACCATGTCGCGATCATCGGCGAGAACCGCAAGCTGCTCTGCTTCCCCATCTCCGAGGTCGCCGAGATGGCGCGCGGCAAGGGCGTTCGGCTGCAGCGCTACAAGGATGGCGGCGTCTCGGACGCCAAGGTCTTCGCGCTGGCGGAAGGGCTGACCTGGCTCGACACCTCCAACCGGACCTGGACCGTGCCGGCGGCCGAGCTGATCGACTGGCTCGGCCATCGTGCCGAGGCCGGCAGGCTGCCGCCCAAGGGCTTCCCGAAGAACAACAGGTTCGGGGGGTGAGCCTTCTCCCCCCTGCGGGAGAAGGGAAGGCGCGGGATCAATCCGCCCGAGAATGACGCGTTTTCAAGACGTTAAGCCGCGACCTTGAATCAAGCCGCCAACGGCTTGAATCGATCTCTGAAGCTCAGCGCCGGATCTCCTGCCCGACCACGCTGACTTCGAGCCCGAGCGTCAGGTTGTTGGTCACCGCCCACTCGATGCCGGCGCTCGCCTCCGGCCGGACAGCGATCTGGCTGCGGTCGAAGGGCGAGTTGAACGGCGAGGCGCCGAAGCGCCAGGTCTCGTTGGCCGCGCTCAGACCGACCTTGGTGTAGAGCAGCACGTCGGGCGTCGCCAGCACGCCGGCCTTGAACTGGAAGGCGCCGGCGATATCGCGCGTATAGGCGACATTGCCGAAGCTCGGCGTGCCGTAGCCGCCGATGGCCGGTGCGAATTCGAGGGCGCCGACGATGCCGTAGACGAAATCGCCGTCGCGCCACATCTTGCCGCCTTCGAGCCCGATGGTCGGGCCGGCCGAGCTGCCGAAGCGCTTGGAGCTCGTGACCTGGAAGCCGCTCGAGATGCGGGCATAGGAGCCCTCCCACTTGACGCCGCCGGGCGCCAGCGTCGGCTCCGACCAGGCGAAGGAGGGCAGGGTGGCGAAGCCGGTGAAGGGCAGGAGGGCCTGCGCGCTCGCGCCGCCGGCGCTGAGGGCGAGAGTGCAGAGCGCGGCGGAGAGAGGGAGAAATCTCACGTCGAAGGCATCCTTGCAGCCGAACCTTGCGGTCAGGCTAGCAGAAGGTCGCGGGAATGTCGCGGATTTGTGGCCGCAGCCGGTTCAAGCCTACGCGATCTTGCGCGCCCACGGGATCGTGCAGCCTACGCGATCCTGGTCTTGAGCTTGAGGAAGCGCATCGTCCGCTCGGCCGTCGCCGCGTCAAGATTGGCATAGCCCTTCAGCTCGGTCTCGATGTCCTGCGACGCGAAGAGCAGCCGCCGCGCGCGCAGGTCGAGCAGCGCCTTGAAGGCCTCGATGCCGACATTCAGCGAACGGCAGGTCACGGCGATGCCGCTGACATCGCGCTGGAGCAGCACGCGCAGCGCCTGTTCGTTGGTGATGTCGGCCGTCTGCGCGAGCGTCTCGGCGAGATGGTAGGCGCGGTCTTCCTCGGCGAGCATGACGAGCACGTCGTCGAGGCTGCGTTTCCCTGCGGCGAGCTCGGTGAGCAGGAGCTTGACCTCCAGCCGCTGCTGGCGCGCGCGCCGCCCCAGGGTCGCAGCCTCGTCCGCCGGCTTCGACCAGAGCCCGCTGCCGACGCTGAGCCCCTCGACGATGCGCAGCACACGGCTGGCCCGGGCCGAATTGAGGTCGGAGCGCCTGACGAGCGCATTGCCGATCTCCGCGTCGCCGCCGCCGCGCGCGAGCAGCGTATCGAAACCCTTGTCGGAGAATTGCGCGCCCTCGTTGCTGCTGACCGTCTGCAGCACGTCGCGGTCGCCGCGCGTGACGAGGATGTCGGTCAGCCCTTCGGAAAGCCGCGCCCGTTCTGCGATCGCGACGAGATGCTGCTGCGACTGGCTGACCGCGATGGCGGCGAGGTCGGTGTCGGTCAGCACCGGCGAGAGTTTCAGCACGAGGCGCGCGACTTCGGCATCCGTGTCGCCGGCCAGCGTCACCGCGACCTGGCGCGGCAGGCTCGGCACGGAGGCGACCTGATCGGCATAGGCCTTCCGGTCTTCGCCGCCGAGATGGGGCAGCGAGCGCAGCGCGATCTCGCCGTAATCAGCCTTGGCCGGTTCGCTCGGATCCTGGTCGAGCAGGAAGAGATCGGTGACGGCGTTGAGCAACTGCCGACGCGACTCCGAGGACATCCCGGAGGGCATCCGCGTCAAGGAATCCAGCATGTGCCCCCCGGAAGGCGTCAGGTCAGGCCGGCACCCTGCCGTGACGGGATTTGATTTAGTCTTAAACGGCTCGCGTATTTCGTGGCTTATCGTGCGATTGCACGCATTGGTCGAAAATGCGGATCAATACACCTAAGGTTGTGTATCGATCCGCCAAGATCCGATTGCGCTGCTTTAGGCTTCGGCCTTCGCCCAGAACAGCCGGTCGAGCGCCAGCATGACGACCAGCGAGGCGCCGACGAGCGGAAAGACGACCCCGCCGATCGCCAGGATGGCGAGGACGCCATAGAGCGTGCGCCGCTCGGGCGGCAGCGGCGGCACGCCGAGCGACCCGGCAGGCCGCCTCTTCCACCACATCATCCCGGCCGAGACGGCGAGCAGCACGATCGCGATGCAGACCGCGAGCATGAAGAGCTGGTTCGCCAGGCCGAATTCCTGGCCCATATGCACGTTGATGCCCCATTCGAGCCATTTCCCGAGCGGGCCGTAATCGGCGAAGGACATGTCGATCAGCGGCTCGCCGCTATACTGGTCGAGATGGATCACGCGCTGGCGCGAAAGGTCCTTCGGATAGACCGAGCCGGTATAGACCCCGGCCGGCCCGCTCGGCAGGTTGACCGCATAGCCGCGCACCAGGCCGAGCCCGTCGAACTTCGCCACCGCCGCGTCGAGCCCGATCGGCGCCGCCGCCTTCGCCACCGATTCCGGCACCCGCGCCTGCTCCAGCGACCAGGAGGTCGGCCCGGCATGGTGCAGATGCTCGTCCGACATCGGCAGGGCGACGCGCACGCCGGCGGGATAGCCAAAGTTGTTGCCGTTGGCCCAGCGGTTGACCTGGTCGCCCCAGAGCACCGACCAGGGCATGCCGGTGATCGCCAGGAAGACGATGAAGAAGCCGGCGAAGGCGCCGGTGACGGCATGGAGATCGCGCCAGAAGATGCGCTTGCCGGCATCGCCACGCACCGAGACCACGCCGCCCTTGCGCCCGCGCGGCCACCACAAATAGAGCCCGGTCCCGACCAGCAGGATCGACCAGCCGCCGACGATCTCGATCACCCCGTTCGCGACCGGCCCGAAATAGGCGAGGCTGTGGATCTGCCGCACGATCCACATCACCGTGCCCTTGTCGGGGATCTGTCCGAGCACGCGCCCGTCATAGGGGTCGACATGCACGACCTTGCGCGCGCCGGCGGCGTCGCGGACGGTCACCTCCGCCGCCGAGGCCGGCGTTTCCGGCGGCACGAATTTCACGGCCTGGCCCGGGAAGGCGGCGAGCGCGTTCTCGACCATCTTGCTCGCGGCCACGGGGGCATCCGACCGGATCTCGACCCGTTTCAGATCGCGATGGATCAGGCCGTCGATCTCGGCGCGGAAGAGGTAGAGCCCGCCGGTGACCGCGAGCAGGATCAGGAAGGGCAGCGTCAGCAGCCCGGCATAGAAATGCCAGCGCCAGACGGCGCGGTAGAAGGAGGCGGCACGAGGGGTCGCGCGTGCGGGCGCGGCCTCCGCCGATGAGACGGTCGTCATTGAGAATGTCCTGTGCTGAAGGGAAGGAAACCGGCTTCAGGACAGGACGGGCGGCGCGCGGGCGCCGAGCGGATAGGCGATGCCGCCGGTCGCGGCGACCGTGGCGGGGGGATGGAAGAATGTCGCTGCGGCGGCATAGCCGAGGCGTCGGGGCAGGGCGGATGCGGCGGGCGGCGGGGTGCCGGCCGCATTGGCGAGGCAGCCCAGCGCGCAGCAGCTCTTGCTCTGGTCTTGCTCTTGTCCTTGCCCCGCCGGAGCGGACGGCTCGGACGAGCCGCCGGGCGCGCAAAGCACATGCTGCGGGAAGGGCGAGGGCGCGGCCACAAGTCCGGCACCGAGCGCCAGCAGGATGGCGTTGAAGATCAGCGCATAGGCGCAGGTAACGGCGATGATGCCGCGTCCCCAGCCCGATCGCTTCACTGTCCCGCCCATGCCCTTGCGCTAAGGCGCGGCAGGCTGCCGGTCAACCGCTCCGCTCGGTGCAGCCTCCGCGCCCTTTGGTCACGCCGCCGGCAGGCAGGCAGGCCCGAGCGGCTCGAAGCTCTTATAGGTCAGGATGAATTCCTGGTGGCCGAGCTCTTCCGACTTGGTGCGTGCGCCCTGCGCCAGCGAGACGACGAGGTCGCGGATCTCGCTGCCGACCTCGTCGAGTCCGGCGCGGCCCTCGAGGATGCGGCCGGCATCGACATCCATGTCGTCGCTCATCCGGCGATAGGTCTCGGGATTGGCGCAGATCTTCACCACCGGCGAGATCGCCGAGCCGACGACCGAGCCGCGCCCGGTGACGAACAGCACGCAATGCGCGCCGCAGGCGATCAACTCGGCGATCTCGGCATTGTCGTTGATGTTGGGAAAGCCGAAGCGGACCTCGCCATCCGGCACCACGTCGAGCAAATAGAGCCCGCCATGGGGCGGGATGTCGCCGGGCTTGATCAGGCCCGAGATCGGCGAGGCGCCGGACTTGGCATAGGCGCCCATCGATTTCTCCTCGATGGTCGAGAGCCCGCCCTCGGCATTGCCTGCCGCGAAGGAGCCGTAGCCCAGCGTCGCATAATAGCGCGCCGCCTTCGCCACTGATTTCTCCAGCTCGACGCCGAGCTCCGGCGTGATGGCACGCGCGGCCATGATGTGCTCGCAGCCGATCAGCTCGCCGGTCTCCTCGAAGATGCAGGCGGCGCCTTCGGCGATGAGCTGGTCGAAGGCGCGCCCCGCCGCCGGGTTGCCGGTGATGCCCGAGGTGCCGTCGGAACCGCCGCAGACAGTGCCGACGACGAGCTCGCTCACTGCCATCGGCACGGTGTCCTGCGCGTCGAGCCGCTCGCGCTCGGCCTCGACCCAGGCGCGACCCTCCCTGATCGAGGCGCGCGTACCGCCGGTGCCCTGGATGATGAGCGTCTTCACCGGCCGGCCGGAGGCGCGCACCACCCGTTCCAGCGCGAACTTGTTGAAGCTCTCGCAGCCGAGCGAGACCAAGAGCACCGCGCCGACATTGGGATGCGTGCAGAGCCGCTCCATCATCGTCTCGGCATAGCCGTTGGGGTAGCAGCCCGGAAAGCCGATGACATGGACGCCGTTCTCGCGCCAGGGCAGCGCGATCTCGCGCGCGACATGGTGGGCGCATTCGACCAGATAGGCGACCGCGACGGTGTTGCGGATGCCCTTGCGCCCGTCGGAGCGGAGATAGCCGCGAAGCCCCATCATTGTGTCGCTCCCGCCTTGCGCTCGTCCTCGAGATGATAGGTCGGGGTGTAGTCGCTCTTCATGTTCTGAACATGGACATGCTGGCCGGGCGCGATGGCTTCTGTTGCGACGCCGATCGGCGCGCCGTATTTCAGGATCTTCTCGCCCGGCGCGATCGTGCGTCGGGCGATCTTGTGGGCGAGCGGAATGTCGCGGTCGAGCGCTGCCGGGCCGGCACCGGTCTCGACCGTCTCCCCGGCCGGCAGCCGCGTCCGCGCGACGAAGACATTGTCGCGCGGGTCGAGCAGGATCAGCCGCTGATCATGGGTCATCGTCAGAACTTGCCGAATTGCAGATAGGCTTCCTGCGGGTCGGTGCCGGCGAGGATCGCGGTGCGCACCTTGTTCTCGGTCGAGATCGCGGTCTCGGCCTTCTCCAGCACCTCCTCGATCACCTCGACGGGGATGCGCACGACGCCGTCGCGGTCGCCGAGGATGTAGTCGCCCGGCCGGATCCAGACCTCGCCGATCTTGATCGGCTCGTCGATCGTCTTGGGCAGCCAGAAGCCGACGATGTCGCGCGGCGTATAGGCCCGGAAATAGGCCTGGAAGCCCATCTCGATCATGAACTCGGTATCGCGCGACAGCCCGTCGATGACGCAGCCGCGCACGCCCTTGTTCTTCAGCGTCTCGGCCGAGAGCTCGCCCATCAGCGCGACCTGATCGGTATTGGGCTGGCAGACCCAGACATGGCCGGGCTTGGCGCGCGAAAGCAGGCCGGTCCAGCCGAGCAGCGTCTCATGAGCGTCGAAGCCGGGGTCGGTCTTGCCCTCGACGGTGAAGGCCGGGCCGGCGAGCTTCCGGCCGGGCAGGAGCGGCCTGAGCTCGGGCGGCAGGGTGAAGTCGCTGAGGCCCATGGCGCGCATCACGTCATGGATGATCCCGGTATAGCAGCGCTCCAGCCGCTCGGTCAGTTGCTCGCTCATGGTTCCTCCGGCTGGCCTCTGACGCGGCAGGGATTGCCGCGCGGGCCCTTGGATCGCCGTGCGTCCTACCGGACGCAAAGTGGCGATCCCTTTTCTTGGTTCAGCATCGGATTATTCCGAAAAGTGGATTCCACTTTTCGGTCCGATGCTCCAGCGCCAGAGTGCGGCGGCATGGAAATGGCCGCAAGCGCGTTTTTCGCGCGGCGCGGATGCGTTTCAATCGGTTTAGATCAGTCTTCCGCCCGTTCCCAGCCCTGGGGGGACAGTCGCTCCTGCGGCAGGAAGCGGGCCTTGTAGGCCATCTTCGGCGAGCCCTCGACCCAATAGCCGAGATAGACGTAAGGAAGGCCCAGCTTGCGGGCCCGCTCGATATGGTCGAGCACCATGTAGGTGCCGAGCGAGCGCGCCTCCAGCGCCGGGTCGAACACCGAATAGACCATCGACAGCCCGTCATTCAGCCGGTCGGTCAGCGCCATGGCGAAGAGATCGCCCTCGCCGCGCCTGGTGAAGCCGCTGTCGGGACCGCGCCGACGGTATTCGATCAGGCTGGTCTGGACATGCGTGTCCTCGATCATCATCGCGAAATCGAGCGCCGACATCGTCGCCATGCCGCCATCGGGATGGCGCTCGTCGAGATAGCTGCGGAACAGCGAATAGTGCTCGGAGCGCGGCTGCGGCGGCAGTTCTTCGCCGATCAGGTCGCTGTTGCGCGAGAGCACGCGCCGGAACCCGCGCGAGGGCCGGAAATCGTCGACGCAGACACGGACCGAGATGCAGGAGCGACAGGTTTCGCAGGCCGGCCGATAGGCGATGCTCTGCGAGCGCCGGAAGCCGCCCTGCGAGAGCACGTCGTTGAGGTCGCGCGCCCGGCCGCCGACAAGATGCGTGAACACCTTGCGTTCCTCGCGCCCGGGCAGGTAGGGGCAGGAGGTCGGTGACGTCAGATAGAATTGCGGGGCATCCCGCAACGGTCGCGTCACGTTCGCATCGCTCCGAAAACGATCTGGACCGTCAATGTAGCAGCAGAGCCGCCGGCAACAAGCCGGGCGGTCGTCAATTCCGCACTACCACGAGCCCGGTCAGGATGTCGTGGCCGAGCCGGCGGTCGGTACGCACGAAGCCGCACAGGATGTCGAGGAACCAGAGCGCCACGGTGCCGGCCGCGACATAGAACAGCAGCGCGTGCACGGCCGAGGCGAGCCCGTCCGGCCGGCCGCCATTGACCGTCTCGACCTTCAGGCCTGCCATGCGCATGCCCCAGGTCGACTGCCGCGGGCCGCCGATCGTGAGAGCTGCATAGCCGAGCGCGGTCGCGACCGTCGCGATCGGCAGCAGCAGCCAGGTCGCCCCGAAGGTGACGATGCCGAGGAAGATCAGCGCCAAAAACACCATCCAGCCGAGGATGAAGAGCACGATGATGTCGCCGATCCAGGCGAACAGGCGCGAGCCCAGCACGCCGCTGACATTCTGCAGCGGCCGCTGCTCGATCGGCGTGATCGCGGGACGCTCGTAGCTGCGGTCGCTCATCGAAGGGTCATATCCTCTGTCCAGGCGGAAATTCGCCCTCCGCCATAATGTTTGATCAGCGATCCTGTTCCGCAAGACCACGCGGCAGGATGCGGCGCGGCAGGAAGCCCTCGGTGCGTAGCGCGTCCTCGATCGCCTTGGTATGGGCTTCGCCGCGCGTCTCGACGGTGACGTCGAGCGTCACGCCCTTGGCCGGCACGTCGAGGAAGAGCCGGCCGTGGCTGACCTCGAGGATATTGGCGCCCTGCTCGCCGAGCAGGCTCGCGACCTTGCCGAGCAGGCCCGGCCGGTCGCTGGCGGTGAGGCGGAAGGCGGCGATGCGGTTCTCGCGCTCGAGCTCGCGCACCATGATCGCGGCGAGCAGGCGGGTGTCGATATTGCCGCCGCAAAGCACGAGGCCGATCTTGCGGCCGCGATAGCGGTCCGGCTCCTTGAACATCGCCGCGAGCCCGGCGGCGCCGGCGCCCTCCGCGAGCGAATGCTGCAGGCTGGCATAGGCGTTGACCGCGCGCTCGATCAAATCCTCGCCGACCAGCACGATGTCGGAGACGAGGCTGGAGACGATCGGCAGGGTCTGCTGGCCGACGGTCTTGACCGCGATGCCTTCGGCCAGCGTCGCGCCGCCGATCGGCCGGTCCTCGCCATTCACGGCGTTGAAGAAGGATGGGTAGAGCGCGGCCTCGACGCCGATCAGCTCGATCTCCGGCTTCAGCGCCTTGGCCGCGATGGCGTTTCCGGCCATCAGCCCGCCGCCGCCGAGCGGGATGATCAGCATGTCGAGATCGGGCGCATCCGCCAGCATTTCCTGCGCGACCGTGCCCTGGCCGGCCATGACGGCTGCGTCGTCGTAGGGGTGCACGAAGACGAGCGCCTCGGCGTCCGCCAGTTCCCGCGCGCGCTGCGCCGATTCATAGAGCGTCTCGCCATGCAGCACGACGCGCGCGCCATGCGCCCGCGTGTTCTCGACCTTCACCAGCGGCGTCGTCTCCGGCATCACGATCGTCGCCGGGATGCCGAAGCGCCGGGCGTGATAGGCCACGGCCTGGGCATGGTTGCCGGCCGACATGGCGATGACGCCGCGCGCCTTCTCGGCCTCGGTCAGGCCGAGCAGCTTGTTGACCGCGCCGCGTTCCTTGAAGGAGGCGGTCGCCTGCATGTTCTCGTGCTTCACCAGGACGGTCGCGCCGGTGAGCTCGGACAGGCGCGGCGCCGGCACCAGCGGGGTGCGCAGGACATGGCCCTCGATCCGGCGCGCGGCTGCATCGATATCGGCGGGAGTGATCGCGAAAGGCTCGCTCATTAGGGATTCCGTTCAGACCTGGCGAGGCGCCAGCGCGCCGTCGCCGAAGAAACCGCCGGGGCGCAGGATCAGCACCACGGCGAGCAAGCTATAGACGGCGATGTCGCGTTGTTCGAGCGGCATGGTCGAGGACCAGATAACCTCGAACAAGGCGATGCTCAGCCCGCCGAGGCAGGCGCCCGCGACCGAGCCGATGCCGCCGAGAATGGCCGCGACCAGCGCTTTCAGGCCGAGCGTGAAGCCGCCGGCGAAGCCCATGCCGCCATAGATCGCGGTGACGATCACGCCGGCCGCGCCGCAGGCCGCGCAGGCGAGGATCAGCGCCCGGTCATGCACCGCCCGCGCATCGATGCCGAAGAGCGCGGCCGTGCGGGCATCGTCCGAGACCGCGCGCCAGGCGCGCCCGAAGGCCGACCAGCGGATCAGCAGCACGAGCCCTGCCGCCGCGGCCAGTCCCGCCGCTGCGAGCGCCAGCCCGACCGGCGTCGCGGTCACCACGAAGCTGCCGGCTCGCGCCAGCGCCCAGGGTTCGTTGAAGACCGGCGGCAGCCAGCGCAGGTCCGGCCCCTGCGCCAGCCTCAGATATTCGGAGAGGCCGATGGCGAGCCCGATCGTGGCGATCAGCATCTGCTGGCCGTTGGCCCGCTCGAGATGGCGCAGCACGAAGCGGCCCATGGCGAAGCCGTGGAAGGCCGTGACCAGCATCGCGACCGCAAAGGCGACGAGCAGGCCGGTGACCGGCGTCGACAGCGCGACGGAGACCAGCAGCGCGACCCCGACGACGGCGGCCAGCGCCCCCAATGCCGCAAACTCGCCAAAGCTCAGGACGATGCGCCCGGTCAGGCCGTAGATCAGGGCATAGGCCGAGGCGAGAAGCGCATAGATGGCGGCCGAGGGCAGGGCGCTGAGGCCCTGCTGCAGGCCGTAGGCGAGGGCGGAGGGTAGCTGCGGCAGATCCTCGAGGCGCTTGGCGCCGGGATCGGGCGGCGGCTCCTCGCGGTTCTCGAGATAGAAGCGCCTGAGCAGGTAGAAGCTCGCGTCGCTCATCGGCCGCCCATCCGCGGCCACCCCGATGAGAGCGCCGCGCTGCAGACTCATGCCCTCGCCGGCGAAGAGGCAGTCGATCAGGCGCTGCCGGGCCGGCCCCGCGCCGATCTCGACACGATAGAAGATCCGCAGGACATTGCTGCGCGGCCCGGAGGTCACCCGCTCGATCGCGATGCGCGCGCCCGGCGGGTTCAAGGGCGGGATCGCCTGCCGGCAGAGCCGCGTCTGGTCCGTGTCGAAGCGCTCGCCGCAGCCGGCGAGGGCCAGGCCGAGCAGAATCAGGAGCGGCAGGAGAGGGCGCATCGCGCAGACGCTAGCGCGGGACGGGGCGGGTTGAAACTCACGAGCCGAGATCGTCATTGCGAGCGAAGCGAAGCAATCCAGCCCGCCCGCTCGACGGCCCCTGGATTGCTTCGTCGCTACGCTCCTCGCAATGACGTCGCTAGACGGCCGCCTTCAGCGTCTCCGCCACGCGCGGCGCGAAATAGGTCAGCACGCCGTCGGCGCCGGCGCGCTTGAAGGCGGTCAGGCTCTCCAGCATCGCCTTGTCGCCGTCGAGCCAGCCGTTCTGGGCGGCCGCCTGGATCATCGCGTATTCGCCCGAGACCTGGTAGGCGAAGGTCGGCACGCGGAACTGGTCCTTCACCCGGGCGATGATGTCGAGATAGGGCATTCCCGGCTTGATCATCACCATGTCGGCGCCCTCTTCGAGATCGAGCGCGACCTCGGCGATCGCCTCGTCGGAATTGGCCGGGTCCATCTGATAGGTGCGTTTGTCGCCGATCAGGGTGGCGTTGGTGCCGATCGCGTCGCGGAAGGGGCCATAGAAGGCCGAGGCATATTTGGCGGCATAGGCCATGATCTGGACCAGCTCGAAACCGGCCTCGTCCAGGGCCGAGCGGATCGCGCCCACGCGCCCGTCCATCATGTCGGAGGGGGCGATCACATCGGCGCCGGCATCGGCCAGGGCAAGGGCCTGCTGCGTCAGGATGCGCACGCTGGCATCGTTCAGGACCGTCTCGCCCGCCATCACCCCGTCATGGCCATGCGAGGTGTAGGGGTCGAGCGCCGCATCGCAAATGATGCCGATCTCAGGAACCTCGGCCTTGATGGCGCGCACCGCGCGGCACATCAGGTTCCTCGTGTTCAGCGCTTCGGAACCGGTCGCGTCGCGCAGGCTCTTCTCGACATAGGGGAAGGGCGCGATCGCCGGGATGCCCAGGCTCGCCGCATGGGCGCTCTGGCGCACCGCCTCCTCGATGTTCAGGCGGTCGATGCCGGGCATCCAGGCGACTGCGGATCGCGCCTGCGACGAATCGACCAGGAAGATCGGCCAGATCAGGTCGTTGGTGGTGAGCACCGACTCGCGCACCAGCCGGCGCGACCAGTCCGCCTTGCGGTTGCGCCGCATGCGCCGGGTCAGGCTGAGCGAATCCGCACTGCGCACACCGACCGCTGGCGCCTCGTCCTGCCGCGACAGGGGGGCCGGAAAGGGCCGTACAACCCGAGATGCCATGGAATGCCTCCGCCCGTCGGGCGCCGATGCCTGATCCTTTGCCGGGATGCTTAGCACATCGGAACCGTTCCAAAACAGAGGTGGATGGTCGCAACGGCGCGATCGGCGAGGTGCAAGCTCGCGCGTTGACAAGCGCGCGGCGCCCGGCCCAGAACCGGACCTCATTCCGACGAACGGGCACGGCATGTCGCAGGAACACGAGATCAGTTGCGAAATCCGGGACGCGGCCGGCGTCGTCATCCTGAATCGCCCCAAGGCGCTGAATGCGCTCAGCCTCGGCATGGTCCGCGAGCTGGCGCGCGCGCTCGACGCCTGGGAGCATGATCCGCAAGTGACCCGCGTCGTGGTCTCGGCCACCGGCGAGAAGGCCTTTTGCGCCGGCGGCGACATCCGCGAGCTGCACGATCTCGGCCGCGCCGGGCGCCAGGACGAGATGCTGGCCTTCTGGCGCGAGGAATACATCCTCAACGACCGCATCAAGCACTACCCCAAGCCTTATATCTCCCTCATCGACGGCATCGTCATGGGCGGCGGCGTCGGCATCTCGCTGCATGGCAGCCATCGCATCGCCGGCGAGCGCTATCTCTTCGCCATGCCCGAGGTCGGCATCGGCTTCTTCCCCGATGTCGGCGCGACCTACGCGCTGCCGCGCCTGCCGGGCGCCGCCGGCATCTATCTCGCGCTGACCGGCGACCGGGTCGGCGCGGCCGATGCGCTGGCGCTCGGCCTCGCCACGCACGCCGTGCCGAGCGGGCGGATGGCGGAACTGGCCGATGCGCTCACCGGGCGCGCCGCGCTCGACGACATTCTGGCCGGCTTCACCCAGGACCCCGGCCCCGAAAAGCTCGCCGCCAATCGCGCGACGATCGCCGACTGCTTCGCTGCGCCCGACCTCGCGGCGATCCGCGAGCGCCTCGCACGCAAGGCTGCGGAGGGCGACGGCTTCGCCGCCAAGACGCTGCAGACGCTGAGCGTGAAATCGCCGACCAGCGTCGCGATCGCCTTCGAGCAGATGCGGCGCGGCGCCGGTCTCGATTTCACTGATGCGATGCGCACCGAGTTCCGCATCGTCTCGCGTATCGCGCGCGGCCACGAGTTCTATGAGGGCGTGCGTGCGGTGGTGATCGACAAGGACCATGCCCCGCGCTGGCAGCCCGCCACGCTCGATGCGATCGAGCCCGACGAGATCGCGCGCTATTTCGCTCCCCTTGGCGCCGACGAACTCGTGCTGGAGCGCTGAGCCATGGGATTGGGGAGGGGAGATGCCGAGCCGTTGCGGGGGCAGCGCGTCGTCAGCTCGGCCGGGCCGAGCGGCAAGAAGCGCGGGCTGACGCGCTGGCGGCTGATCCTCGTCTGGCTCCTGCGCCTGCTCTCGCTGGCCTGGATGGCCAAGGGGCTGATGGCCTGGGCGGTGATCTTCGGCATCGGCATGGAGGGCCAGACGCCCTTCGAGTCGCAGCTTCTCAGCTTCCAGGCGATCACGGTCTATTTCGCGGTCATCGATCTCGTCGCCGCGGTCGGGCTCTGGCTGACCAGCACCTGGGGCGGGGTGCTCTGGCTGCTGGCCGCCGTCAGCCAGCTCCTGCTCGGCTTCTTCTTCCCCCGGCTCCTGCCGATCACGCCCTATCTGATCGGCACCTATGTGGCGCTGATGGCGGCCTATTTCCTGGCGACCTGGGCGGCGGAAAACGAGGAAACCTGAGCGCTTGTCGTCCCTCGAATGCGCCGCGCCGCGGTAACAAACGCTTTAGCTTAAGCGTTTCTGGCTTCACTTAGGATTCACCCAAAGGGGTAAATCTCCGATTCATCCTGATATTTAAACTCGTTTTCATCCGCGCCGCCTATGGTGTTTCTCAGAAGCGGATCGGGAGAAAAATCCTGACCGATATCCAACAGGCAGGATATACCATGAAAGCGAGCGTAAAGACTTCGGCTCCTTTGCAGTCGGAAGAAGTTCAACTGAAGGTGAAGCCACTTTACCTTGAGTCCTTGACCTTGGTCGAGCGGCTGCATCGGCGCCTTCTGGACGTCATCAAGGACGAGTTCGAGCGTCGCAACCGCGACGACGTCAACAGCGTGCAGGCGCTGCTGCTCTACAATATCGGCGATGCCGAGCTGAGCGCCAGCGAGCTCAGGACGCGCGGCTACTATCTCGGCTCCAACGTCTCCTACAACGTCAAGAAGCTGGTCGAGCTCGGCTTCCTGCACCATGCCCGGTCGCGCATCGACCGTCGCTCGGTCCGCATCAGCCTGACCGAGAAGGGCCGCGAGGTGCACAATCTCGTGAAGGGCGTCTATGACAAGCATGTCCAGACGGTCGAGCAGATCGGCGGGATCGCCGCCGACGATTTCGAGCGGATGAACAACGCCCTGCTGCGGCTGGAGCGCTTCTGGACCGACCAGATCCGCTACAAGCTCTGATTTCCCACGGTTTCGCCGGGGGACCGGCGCAGCTTTCTCGCCTCGACCCGAATGCTCCCGCCCGAAGCGGGAGCATCGACGCGCCCCTGCCCGTTGCAAATCGGCGACGCTGGGCGCTGATTTGCAGGCGAGACTTCCCCTCCGCTGCCATTGCCCTAAAAACGCCTCGCTCATCACGAGACGTTAACCGTGGTATTGGATCGTCGCATGCAGCCGGGCCGCCTTCCAGGGCGGAGCCGGGGTTACTGTTGTGTGGCGCATGGGCGCGCAGCCCAGTTCTGAGCGCGAGGAATGAGGGGAACGATGTCGAATTTCAGCCTGACCCGCCGTGAAACCGTGCTGGCGCTGCTTTCGGGCGCAGCCACGGCCGCGACCGCGCCAGCCTGGGCTCAGCAGGCGGAATGGCGCCAGGGCTATGATGCCGGCGCAAGCCGCGCTGCGCTGCGCTCCTCGACCCCGACGCTGTCGCCCGAAAGCCTGCACGCGACCGAGCAGGCCATCGCGGCCTATCGTGACCTGGCGACGCGGGGCGGCTGGCCGATGGTGCAGCTCAGCGAGAAGCTCGCGGTCGGTTCGCGCGGCCCCGGCGTCACCGCCCTGCGCCAGCGGCTGATCATCACTGGTGACCTAGACGACGCCGCAGGCACCGGCAGCGTCTACGATTCCTATGTCGAGGCGGGCGTGCGCCGCTTCCAGTCGCGCATGGGCCTGTCGACGACGGGTGCGGTCAACCGCGCCACCATCGCCGCCCTCAACGTGCCGATCGACCGGCGCATCCGCCAGCTCGAGACCAATGTGGTGCGGCTGCGCACCTGGGCCGGCAATCTCGGCAACCGCTATGTCGTCGCCAATATCCCGGCCGCCTCGGTCGAGACCGTCGAGAACGGCCATGTCGCGACGCGCCATGCCGCCGGCGTCGGCAAGATCGATCGGCAGTCGCCGCTGCTGCAGACCAAGATCCCCGAGATCAATTTCAACCCGACCTGGACCGTGCCGGCTTCGATCATCCGCAAGGATCTGATCCCGAAGATGCGCAAGGAGCCGAGCTACCTCACCGAGAACAAGATCCGCATCATCGGGCCCTCCGGCGAGATCGCGCCCGAGCGCGTCAACTGGAATTCCGACGAGGCGACGCGCTACACCTTCCGCCAGGACCCCGGCGGCGAGTTCAACTCGCTCGGCTTCGTGCGCATCAACATCCCGAGCCCGCACGGCGTCTACATGCACGACACGCCGGCCAAGGGCATCTTCGGCGACGACTACCGCTTCGTCTCCTCGGGCTGCATCCGCGTCCAGAACGTGCGCGACTATATCGCCTGGCTGCTCAAGGAGACGCCCGGCTGGGACCGCGCCAAGATCGACGAGGTGATCCAGTCCGGCGAGCGCGTCAACGCGCGCATCGCCAATCCGGTGCCCTGCTACTGGGTCTATGTCACCGCGTGGGCGACGCCCGATGGCGGCGTCCAGTTCCGCGACGACATCTACAACAAGGATGGCCTGGGCCCGACCCCGGTCGCGCAACTGCCGAACGAGCAGGATACCTGAGCCGCCTGGCGCCTGCCGCTTGAACCAAGGCCCCGGACCGATCGGTCCGGGGCCTTTTTCATGACGCGATGCGCGGAGCCACGTCCCGCCGTTCGGCCGGCTGGGTCTCCGGCGTGCCCGACAACTTCAGCACAATGGCGCCGATGACGGCGGACACGACCGAGCCGAGCAGCACGCCGATCTTGGTGGCGTCGCCGAGCTCGGGATTGCCCGGAAAGGCCAGCACTCCGATGAACAGGCTCATGGTGAAGCCGATGCCGCAGAGCAGGGCGACGCCATAGAGCTGGGCGGCGTTCGCCTTGGCCGGCATGGTGCCGAGCCCCGTCTTCACGGCCAGCCAGGCGAAGCCGAAGACGCCGACCTGCTTGCCGATGAACAGGCCGAGCGCGATGCCGAGCGGCACCGGGGCGAGCAGGCTCGCAGGCGACATCCCGGCGAAGGAGACGCCGGCATTGGCGAAGCCGAAGATCGGCACGATCAGATAGGACACCCAGGGGTGCAGCTTGTGCTCGAGCATGTGTAGGGGCGAATGCTCCGGCTCGTCGCTCTCCTCGCCGCGCCCGCCATGCAGCGGAATCGTCATCGCCAGCGCGACGCCGGCGAGCGTCGCATGCACGCCCGACTTGAGCACGAAGAACCAGAGCAGGGCGCCGATCGCCAGATAGGCCCAGAGGCGCGCGACGTTGAGCCGGTTGAGCACCACGAGCGCCGCGATGCTCAGGCCGGCGAGGCCGAGCATCGGCAGCGACAGGTCGCTCGTGTAGAACAGCGCGATGATGGCGACCGCGCCGAGATCGTCGAGAATCGCCAGCGCGGTCAGGAAGATCTTGAGCGAGACCGGCACCCGCGGGCCGAGCAGGGCGAGGACGCCGAGCGCGAAGGCGATGTCGGTCGCTGCCGGAATTGCCCAGCCGCGCATCGCCACCGCGTCGCCCTGCGTCAGCGCCAGATAGATCAGCGCCGGCGCGATCATGCCGCCGAGCGCCGCGATGCCGGGTAGCGCCCGCCGCGACCAGGTCGAGAGCTGGCCCTCGATGAATTCGCGTTTGATCTCGAGCCCGACGACCAGGAAGAACACCGCCATCAGCGCGTCATTGACCCAGTGCAGGACGTTGAGCCCCCCGACATAGGTCCCCAGCAGCTTGAAATAGGCCGGCGCCGCCGGCGAGTTGGCGATGACCAGCGCGAGCGCCGCCACGGCCATCAGCAGGATGCCGCCTGCCGCCTCGCTGGCGAGTAGCGCCTTCAGGGGTGAGCGGCGCTGCGGCCAGTCCGGAGTCTCGACCTCGATCTTGTCGGTATCCTGCGCCACGCCGATCCTCCTCCTGCCGGTCGTCATCGCCGGCCTGCTGCGATGCTCCGATGTCGTTTTCGATTGCAGCCCCGCTCTCACGAGCCCTTGGCCGAAAGAGCGCTGCCGGACGATTAGAGCAGACCCGGCGCTGAATCGCATAGCCTTTCCCGGCCGGAGCCGGATCCGATCGGTTAACTTGCTCTAACCTCGGCGAAGCCGGGTTGCGACATGCCCCAGCACAGCCGTGACGGCCATCGCTGCGAGAAGCAGCGAGCTATCCAGGAATAGCCCCGAATAGCCCTGGCTCGCGATCAACGGTGTGCTGAGAAGGGGCGAGCAGAACTGGCCGATGAAGACCGAAGCGGTCAAGACACCGCCAGCCAGCCCGCGATCGCGCAGCGGTGCCAGGGTCAATGCAAGGGCGACGAAGCTCGGCGAGACCAGCGCGTAGCCGGCCCCGACCGCCGCGGCGGCGCCGAAGACGAGCCGAGCGTCCGGAGCAAGCATCAGCAACAGGAAGCCCAGCGCCATGGCGCCGTAACCCAGAGCGAAAATGCCCAGCCGACCGGTGATTCGCTGAATGCGGGGATAGAGCAGCGCGACGCTGCCGCCCGAGAACATCAGTACGCCCAGCGCCGAGCCGGTCAGGGCCGCGCCGCCAAGCCCTTTCGCCTCGAAGAAGAACGACAGCTGCGTCGGCATGACGAAGAAGATCATGTTGGTGACGGCTTGCAGCAGCGCCAGAAGAAGGAGCAGGGCGCGCCAGGACCGAGGCCCTTCGGCGCCCTCCGCCGGCCTTGCGCCGCCCGCTCGCGACCGTCGCGGCGGGTCGACGATCACCCGCCACATCAACGGCAAAAATGCTGCGGCGAGACCGTAGATGGCGAAGGGCAGGCGCGGCGAATTGGCCGCGGCCCAGCCCGCGAGCAGGATGAAGATCAGCCCGCCGAAATTCCGGGCCGAAATCTGCAGGCTCGTCAGCGCGTTGCGCTCGTCGCCGATGAAATAATCGCCGATCAGCGCGGTCTGGGCCGTCATGATCAGGGCGACGGCAACACCGAGGACGAGGCGACTCAGGAAAATCGACGGAAGGTCCGGAAGGACCAGGCCGGCGCATCCCGAAACGACGAACAGAATCACCCCCGCGAGCAGCAGCGGGCGTCTCCCGATCCTGTCGGCCGCGAGCCCGATAAAGGGTGCGCAGATGGCGACGCTGAGCGAGGGCGCCGGCACCAGCAGGCGCGTCAGCATCGCGGCGTTGGGATCATCCGCGAACAGGCGTTCGAGTCCGGGGAGCGCCGGGCTGATCGTCGCATTCGCCATCGTGGTGAGCGACGCTGCCATCAGCAGCGCGATGGCGCGCGGCTCCCGCCAGACCGGCCGCGGCCGCGCGTCATAAACAGTTTCCATGGTTTTTCCTCTTGCCGAAATCATTGCTTCGGCAGAGTGTACGAGTTCAAGTTGACTTGAGGTCAAGCATGTCTGTTCTCGATATTGGCGAGGTTGCGAATCGCGCGGATCTGCCGCCCTCGACGCTGCGCTATTACGAGGAGATCGGCTTGATCAGGTCGCTGGGGCGAAGCGGCTTGCGGCGGCAGTTCGATAGCGATGTGCTCCTGAAGCTGTCGCTGATCCGCATGGGACAGGCTGCCGGCTTTTCGCTGACCGAGATCGCGAGCATGTTCGGGCGAGACGGCCGGCCCGAGATCCCCCGCGACCAGCTCCACGCCAGGGCAGGGGAATTGCAGCGGCAGATCCTCGATCTGCGGGTGCTGCGCGATGCGCTGCGCCATGTCGCCGATTGCCGCGCCCCGTCGCATCTGGAGTGCCCGAGCTTCCGCAAGCTCCTGAAGGCGGCGTCGGGCCGGCGCTCCGTGTCCCGGGTTTCGCGCAAGGGACCGGCCAGGGTCGCGCGGCGACCGTGATCCCGGCGCAGCCTGCACCATCTAGCGCTTGGACAGCCCCATGACCGCATGATAGGACGCCGCGACGGGGCTGGGCCGCGATCGGCCGCCGCATTCTTCAGGAGCCGGATATGACCGAAGCCGCCGCAAAGCATCTCTCCAACTCCTTCTTCGCCGCCTCGCTGGCGGATGCCGATCCCGAGATCGCCCGCGCGATCGAGCTCGAGCTCGGCCGCCAGCGCGACGAGATCGAGCTGATCGCGTCGGAGAACATCGTCTCGCGCGCCGTGCTCGAGGCGCAGGGCTCGGTGATGACCAACAAATATGCCGAGGGTTATCCTGGCCGCCGCTACTATGGCGGCTGCCAGTTCGTCGACATCGCCGAGAAGCTGGCGATCGAGCGCGCCTGCCGGCTGTTCGACTGCCAGTTCGCCAATGTCCAGCCGAACTCGGGCAGCCAGGCCAACCAGGCCGTGTTCATGGCGCTGATGCAGCCCGGCGACACCTTCATGGGCCTCGATCTCGCGGCCGGCGGCCATCTCACCCATGGCGCCCCGGTCAACCAGTCGGGCAAATGGTTCAAGGTCGTGCCCTATGGCGTCTGCGTCGTCGACCAGATCATCGATTACGAGGCGCTCGAGCGGCTCGCCGTCGAGAACAAGCCCAAGATCATCGTCGCCGGCGGCTCGGCTTATGCCCGCCACTGGGATTTCGCCCGCTTCCGCGAGATCGCCGACAAGGTCGGCGCATATTTCATGGTCGATATCGCCCATTTCGCCGGGCTGGTGGCGGGCGGCGCACATCCTTCGCCGTTCCCGCATGCCCATGTCGTCACCACCACCACGCACAAGACCTTGCGCGGTCCGCGCGGCGGCATGGTGCTGACCAATGACGAGGCGATCGCCAAGAAGATCAACTCGGCCGTCTTCCCGGGCCTGCAGGGCGGGCCGCTGATGCATGTCATCGCCGCCAAGGCCGTCTCCTTCCAGGAGGCGCTGCAGCCCGAGTTCAAGATCTATGCCCGCGCCGTGGTCGAGAACGCCAAGGCGCTCGCCGAGACGCTGAAGACCAAGGGCTTCGATCTCGTCACCGGCGGCACCGACAACCACCTGATGCTGGTCGACCTGCGCTCCAAGAAGATCACCGGCAAGGCGGCCGAGGCCGCGCTCGGGCGCGCCCACATCACCTGCAACAAGAACGGCATCCCCTTCGACCCGGAAAAGCCGATGGTCACCTCCGGCATCCGTCTCGGCACCCCGGCCGCGACATCGCGCGGATTCGGCGTCGCCGAGTTCCAGCGCGTTGGCGAGCTGATCGCCGAGGCGCTGGACGGGCTCGCGGCCAATGGCGAAGAGGGCAATGCCGCGGTCGAGCAGGCGGTCAAGGCCAAGGCGCACGAGCTGACGGCACGCTTCCCGATCTATTGAGGCGTCTCTGCATCGTCACCAGCTTATGCTACGGTTGGAGGTAGCGAGGGTCGACGATGATGAAGACGACCAGGATCGAAGAGTTGCAACGCATGGCGGTGGCGGGGCTGAAAACCTTGCCGGCCATAGGCGCCGACGTGCTGCAAGATGCCGTCGGTTCGCCCGCCGCGGGAGCGCGCAGCGTGACGCGCGACCCGGCCGCCTACGTCACTGATTTGCTGAAGACATCGCGCGAATTGGCCAAGCGCCGCTCGCCGGAGGAAACAGCGGCGCTCGAGCGGCAACTGGAAGAGCGCGAAGGCTGACGTGCGGCCACCGTCGCGAATTCTGATTGTCGATGCCAACATCGTCCTGAGCTCTGCACTTGGCTTGCGAACCGGCGACGCCCTGGAGTTCGTCGGTCGACGCCGGCTCCTCGCGATCTCAGAGCAGGCGGTGGTGGAAATCGAAACGGTGGCTAGTCGCCTGGTCGAACAAGGGCACCCATCTGCCCTGCTGGCTCCCAAACTGGTCGAGGTTCTCGTCGTCGTGGCCGAGAGCGATTACGCCAGTCTGTTGCCCGAGGCCGCGAAAACCCTGATGCTCGCTCCCGCGTCGCGGAATGGCAGTGCAGCGGACGCGCATGTTCTGGCATTGGCTTGGCTGGCGGAAGCGGATATCTGGTCCCACGACCGCGATTTTGCTGGGACCGGCTGGCCATCATGGTCGAGTGCCAACCTGCGGGCCGCTCTGGTGCGCGAAACCATCAAGCCAATAAACTGAAAGCCCGCCATGCGCTGTCCCTATTGCGGCTCGCTCGATACCCAGGTGAAGGACTCCCGTCCGACCGACGATCATGCCTCGATCCGCCGCCGCCGGGTCTGCCCCGATTGCGGCGGCCGCTTCACCACCTTCGAGCGCGTGCAGTTGCGCGAACTGACGGTGGTCAAGCGCTCCGGCCGGCGCACCGCCTTCGACCGCGACAAGCTCCAGACCTCGGTCGAGGTTGCGCTGCGCAAGCGTTCGGTCGCGCCCGAACGCATCGAGCGCATGGTCAACGGCATCGTCCGGCAGCTCGAAAGCTCGGGCGAGGGCGAGATCTCGAGCTCGACTATTGGCGAGCTCGTCATGGAAGGGCTGAAATCGCTCGACGACGTCGCCTATGTCCGCTTCGCCTCGGTCTACAAGAATTTCCGCGAGGCCCGCGATTTCGAGGAGCTCCTGGGCCAGCTCAGCGCCGACGAGATCGAGGCCGTTACGGCAGCCCCGCCCGCCCGCAAAGATGACTGACCAGAGCGCGCGCGATCGCGCCTTCATGCAGCAGGCGCTCGACTATGGCGCGCGCGGGCAGGGCACGACCTGGCCGAATCCGTGCGTCGGCGCGATCGTCACCCGCGACACGCCCGATGGCCTGGTCATCGTCGCGCGCGGCCATACCCAGATCGGCGGTCGGCCGCATGGCGAGGCGAACGCGCTCGACCGGGCCGGGGAGGCGGCCGTCGGCGGCACGCTCTATGTCACGCTCGAACCCTGCTCGCATCGCACGATCCGCGCTGCGACCCCTTGCGTCGAGCGGACGATCCTGGCCGGCGTCACCCGCGTCGTCGCCGCCATGGCCGATCCCAATCCGCTGTTTCGCGGGCTCGGCTTCGCGCTGCTGCGGACGGCCGGCCTCAAGGTGACGACGGGGGTGCTGGAGGCGCAGGCGCAGCGGACCCATCGCGGCCATGTCCTGCGGGTCACGCAGGGGCGGCCGATGGTGACCTTCAAGGTCGCGCAAACGGCGGACGGCTTCGCCGGCACGGCCTCGCGCGGGCCGATCGCGGTGTCCTGCCCGGCGGCGGGCGCCTGGGTCCATCTCCAGCGCGCCCATCACGATGCGATCATGCTCGGCATCGGCTCCGTGCTCGCCGACGATCCGATGCTGACCGTGCGCCTACCCGGCATGGCCAACCGCTCGCCGGTCCGGGTCATCCTCGATTCGGCGCTGCGCTTGCCTTTGGCCTCGCGGCTGGTGCGCACGGCGCGCGAGGTTCCGCTTTGGGTGATCGCCACCGAGGCGGCCCCCGTCGAGCAGGAGGCCAGGCTGGTCGCGGCAGGCGTCGAGGTCATGCGTGTCTCCGCCGGGGCGGACGGACATCTCGACCTTGCCGAGGCGCTCAGGCTGCTGGCGACGCGCGGCATCACGCGTGTCTTTTCCGAAGGCGGGCCGACGATCGGCGAGAAACTGGCGCTGGCGGGGCTCGCGGACGAGGTCATCGTCTCGACCTCGCCCCAAGCGCTCGGAGAGCCGGGCGTCGTCGCCGTGCGCTCGGCCCTTGCCGGCCTGCTGGCCGATCCCGATCTCTATCGGCTTGCGGAGGCGGGCGCGATCGGTCACGACCGTTTCGAGCGTTATGAGAGGATCGCCTGATGTTCACCGGCATCGTCACCGCCATCGGCACCGTCGTCGAGGCACAGGCCAAGGGGCCGAGCCTGAAGCGCCTGGCCATCGCGAGCCCCTTCGAGGCCGCCGGCATCGAGATCGGCGCCTCGATCTGCTGCGCCGGGGTCTGCCTGACGGTGACCGGACTGCGTCCTCGCGAGGATGGCGAGCCGGGCTGCGTCTTCCAGGCCGAGGCGGCGGCCGAGACGCTGTCCAAGACCTTGGTCGGCGACTGGGCGCCCGGAACCCATGTCAATCTCGAGCGCTCGCTCAAGATGGGCGACGAGCTCGGCGGCCATCTCGTCACCGGCCATGTCGATGGCGTCGGCACGATCCTGAAGGTCGAGCCGATCGCGGCCGATCCCGACGAGCCCTGGGGTGCGACGGCGCGTTTCCACATCCGCGCGCCGCAGGGCCTGGCCTCCTTCATCGCGAGCAAGGGCTCGATTTGCCTCGACGGTACCTCGCTCACCGTCAACAGCGTCGAGGACGACGTCTTCACCGTCCTGCTGATCCCGCATTCCTTCAGCGTCACCACCTGGGGCGAGCGCAAGCAGGGCGATTCCGTGCATGTCGAGGTCGATTTGATGGCGCGCTACGCCGCGCGGCTTGCGGAGGCGCGCCGGTAGGGCTAACCAGCGCCCTCACTTCGCGACAAGGACAAGAACGATGGCCGGACCCCGGCAGATCTCGGCCGATGAGGCCGCAACTTCCGCCGCCCCCGTGGAGGGCGCGCGCGTGCTCGTGGTCGAGGCGCGCTTTTACGACAATCTCGCCAACGAACTGCTCGAAGGCGCGCTCGCCGTGCTCGACAAGGCCGAGTGCCGCGTCGATGTCGTCACCGTTCCCGGCGCGCTCGAAATCCCGTCCGCGATCGTCATCGGCCTGCGCGCCGCCGACGAGGCGGTCGACCCCTATGAGGCGGTCATCGCGCTCGGCACCGTCATTCGCGGCGAGACCGGCCATTACGACATCGTCGCCGGCGAAAGCTCGCGCGCCCTGATGGACATCTCGGTCGCCTATGCCATGCCGCTCGGCAACGGCATCCTCACCGTTGAGACCGAGGCGCAGGCCTGGGCCCGCGCCAACCGCTCCGAGATGGACAAGGGCGGCGGCGCGGCGGAAGCGGCGCTGGCCGTGCTGCGCTACAAGCGCTCGCTCGCGGACAAATCCTCATGAGCCGGGCGGAGATGCGCCGCGGCGCGCGGCTTTCGGTCGTGCAGGCGCTCTACGAGATGGAGATCGGCGGGCGTGGCGTGCTCGAGGCGATGGCCGAGTTCGAGGCCTTCTGGATCGGCAAGGAGGTCGAGGATATCGAGCTCCCCAAGGCCGAGATCGCCTTTTTCCGCGACCTGCTCGGCGGCGTCGTGCGCGAGCAGCGGCTGGTCGACCGTTCCGTCGACGAGGTTCTCGCCGCCGGCTGGCCGCTGAAGCGGGTCGAGGCCGTGGTGCGCGCCATCCTGCGCGGCGGCGCCTATGAGCTCGCCTTCCGCAAGGATGTTCCCGCCCGTGCCGTGATCTCCGAATATGTCGCGGTCGCGCGTGCCTTCTACGAGGGCGAGGAGATCGGCATGGTCAACGCGGTGCTCGACAAGCTGGCGCGCGATTTCCGCGCCGACGAGTTCGACGCGCCGGCGGCCTGAACCTGACATGGCCGGCGATTCGCAACGTCCCGGCGAATTCGAGCTGATCGCCCGCTATTTCGCGCCGATCGCCGGCCCGGGCGGGCTCGGCCTGCGCGACGATGCCGGGCTGCTGCGGCCGGCGCGCGGCTACGAATTGGTGGTTACGACCGACGCGCTCGTCGCCGGCGTGCATTTCCTGCCCGACGATCCGCCGGCCTCGATCGCGCGCAAGGCGCTCGCCGTCAATCTCTCCGACCTTGCCGCCAAGGGCGCCAAGCCCGACGGTTTCGTGCTGACGCTCGTCCTGCCGAAGGACTGGACGCCGGACTGGCTCGCGGATTTCGCCGGCGGGCTGGCGCAGGAGGCGCAGGCGGGTGGCTGCCCGCTCATTGGCGGCGACACGGTCTCGACCTCCGGGCCGCTGACGCTGTCGATCACCGCCTTCGGCAGCGTTCCGGCCGGGCGGATGGTCAGGCGTTCCGGCGCCAAGTCGGGCGACCTCGTCCTCGTCTCCGGCACGATCGGCGACGGCGCTCTGGGCCTCAAGGTCCATGCCCCCGGCAGGCCGGACTGGGTCGCCGGGTTGGGCGAGGCCGCCCGCGCCCATCTCACCGAGCGCTATCTGCACCCGCGCCCGCGCCTGGTGCTCGCCGAAGCGCTGCAGCTTCACGCCTCTGCGGCGATGGACGTCTCGGACGGGCTCGTCGGGGACCTCGCCAAGCTGCTCTCGGCATCCGGCGTCGGCGCCGAGATCGATCTCGACACCGTGCCGCTCTCGGACGCGGCCCGCGCCGCGATCATGGCCGACCCTGCTCTGGCGGAACTGGCCTGGACCGGCGGGGACGACTACGAAATTCTCTGCACGGCCTCTGAAAGGGAATATCCTGCTCTGGCCGCTGCGGCCGAACGGGCGGGCCTCGGGCTTGCGCCGATCGGCCGGGTCACCTCGCAGGAGGGGACGGTGCGCTATCTCGAAGCGGGCAGGGCGCGGCTCTTCGCGCAAGGCTCCTTCACCCATTTCTGAGGGCTGCCCGCCATGGCCGCCCGATCACGGCGGCTTATGCGATGAACCAGCATGTTTCGATGGCCGAAGGCGACGCGCTTGCGAAGCGCAATGCGCTCGTGCTGGCCTGCGCCCAGGCGCTCGGCGGCGCCAACCCCGCCATCGTCATCTCGCTCGGCGGCATCGTCGGCGCCAGCCTCGTCACCGACAAGACTTTCGCGACCGTGCCGGTCAGCCTGATGCAGCTCGGCATCGCCGCCGGCGTCATTCCCGCCGCGATCCTGATGCGCCGCCTGGGGCGGCGCAGCGGCTACCTGATCGGCGCGTTGACCGGCGCGCTCGCCGCCAGCATCGCAGCGGCCGGCGCCAGCACCCGCCTGTTCTGGCTGTTCTGCATCGGCACCTTCATGTGCGGGCTCTACGGCGCCTTCGTGCAGAGTTATCGCTTCGCCGCGGCCGATACGGCGAGCGAGAGCTTCAAGCCGCGCGCCATCTCCTGGGTGATGTTCGGCGGGCTCGCGGCCGGCGTCATCGGCCCGCAATCGGTCTACTGGACGCGCGACCTGACGCCGGACGCGCCCTTCGCCGCGAGCTTCCTGGCGCAGGGCCTGCTCGCCCTGCTGGCGGTCGGTGTGGTCCTGCGGCTGCGCGCCCCGCCGGTCGCGCAGGTGAAATCCTCCGGTGGTCGGCCGCTCTCCGAGATCGTGCGCCAGCCGAAATTCATCGCCTCGGTCACGGCCGCGCTCGTCGCCTATGGGCTGATGAGCTTCGTGATGACGGCCGCTCCGCTCGCCATGGTCGGCTGCGGCCACAGCGTCGGCGAGGCGGCGCTCGGCATCCAGTGGCACGTGCTCGCAATGTTCGGGCCGAGCTTCTTCACCGGCCGGCTGATCGCGCGTTTCGGCAAGGAGAAGGTGACGGCGGCAGGACTGATCCTGACCGCGGCCGCGGCGATCGTCGGGCTGAACGGCCTGAGCGTCGCGCATTTCTGGATCGCGCTGATCCTCCTCGGAATCGGCTGGAATTTCGGCTTCATCGGCGCGACCGCGCTGGTCACCGACTGCTACCGCCCCGAGGAACGGGTCAAGGTCCAGGCCGCCAACGATTTCCTGGTCTTCGGCTCGGTCGCCATTGCCTCTTTCTCGGCCGGCGGGTTGCTCAACACCGGCGGCTGGGACAGCGTCAACTGGCTGGTCTTCCCGCCCGTCGCGGTGGCGCTCGCCCTCGTCGCCTGGCAAGGCCTGCAAAAGCATGCGCGGCCCGCCTGACGCGGCTTTCCTCGCCGTGATCGAGCCGGCAAGATCACCGGCAGTCCCCAGGCCCGCCGACGAAAGGCTTTCCCATGCGCCCGCACCAGCTCCCCGCGACTCCAGGCCGGCCCGCTCCAGGGGCGATCGGCCATAATCGCGGGGTGGTGCGGCCGAACTACGCCTTCATGCCGCCCGAAGGCGTGCTGGTCAGCCGCCTGCCGCATTTCGACGACACGGTCGTGCGCGTCCTCGCCGCGCCGGTGCTCGGCGCACGTTTCGCCCAATATCTGCTGGAGATCGAGCCGAAGGGCGGCATGCCGGAGCCGTTCCGCGAGGAGGGCATCCAGCATTTCTACTACGTGCTCTCAGGCCATGGCCGCTTCGCCATCGGCGATGCCCCGGCCGTGGAATTGCGACCGGGCAGCTTCACTTATGTTCCGCCCGGAACGGCCTTCTCGCTTCGCAATACGGGCTCGGAGCAGCTGCGCGTGCTCGGCCTGCGCAAGCGCTACGAGGCGATCGGCCTGCCGCAGCCGGATCCGATCCTGTCGCATCGCGACGAGGTTGCGGTCACCAACCATACCGGCATGGACGGACGCGGCTTCCAGTTCCTGCTGCCGCGCGGCGACATGCGCTTCGATTTCGAGATGAACCTGATGGGGTTCAAGCCCGGCGCCTATTTCCCCGATGTCGAGACCCATGTGATGGAGCACGGGCTCTACATGATGGAAGGGCAGGGCCTCTATTTCCTCGGCACCGAATGGCACGAGATCTGGACCGGCGACTTCATCTGGATGGGCGGATTCTGTCCGCAGCAGTTTTATCCGACCGGTTTCGGCGACGCATCCTATCTGCTCTACAAGAACGTCAATCGCGACGTCGCGCTCTGACCTAGAGCCGGATCCGATCAGGTTGAATCAACCTGATCGGCGAATCCGTCTCTAAAACTATTGATAGAGAGAACGCGTGATCCGATCTGATTGCTGCGCAATCTGATCGGCGCGTGCTCTTGCGAAGCCGCCTGCTCACGATCATGCGCGGCGGGTCGAACAGCGTCCCGCCTGCCTGACATTCGTGCGGTTTTGTCAGCCGCCGCGTTTGCGATTCTGTCGAAACCTTGGCAGAAAGTTGGCCGGTACTGGCGATGCACGACGCGGGTGCGATTCCCTCGACCCGTCTTTTTCGTCTCAGGGCCCAAGAAACCGAATGTGATCGGGGCCTTGAAGCCCCGTCGGACGGAAGCTCGAGGTCAGGAAACCCGAATGTCAGCCTTGCTCATCATCATAGTATTGAGTGCGCTTTCGATCGCCTACGGCTTATGGGCCTATGGCGATGTGATGAAGCGCGATGCCGGCAACCAGCGCATGCAGGAAATCTCCGGCGCGGTGGCTGAAGGCGCGCAGGCCTATCTGAAGCGCCAATATGTCACGATCGCCATGGTCGGCGTCGTCCTGTTCGTGGTGCTGACCTATCTGCTCGGCCAATGGGTCGGCATCGGCTTCCTGATCGGCGCGGTCCTGTCCGGCGCCGCCGGCTTCATCGGCATGAACGTCTCGGTGCGGGCGAATGTGCGCACCGCCCAGGCGGCGATGCAGTCGCTGGGTGACGGGCTCGACGTCGCCTTCAAGGCCGGCGCGGTCACAGGCATGCTGGTCGCCGGTCTCGCCCTGCTCGGCGTCGCGGTCTATTACGGCGTCCTGACCTCGGTTCTCGGCTTCTCGCCGTCGAGCCGCACCGTCATCGACTCGCTGGTGGCGCTCGGCTTCGGCGCCTCGCTGATCTCGATCTTCGCCCGTCTCGGCGGCGGCATCTTCACCAAGGGCGCCGATGTCGGCGCCGACCTTGTTGGCAAGGTCGAGGCCGGTATCCCCGAGGACGACCCGCGCAACCCCGCCACGATCGCCGACAATGTCGGCGACAATGTCGGCGACTGCGCCGGCATGGCCGCCGACCTGTTCGAGACCTATGCGGTGACGCTGGTCGCGACCATGGTCCTGGCGGCGATCTTCTTTGCCGGCCAGGCCACGCTCGGCACCATGATGCTTTACCCGATGGCGATCGGCGCGGCCTGCATCGTCACCTCGATCATCGGCACCTTCTTCGTCAAGCTCGGCGCCAACCAGTCGATCATGGGCGCGCTCTACAAGGGCTTCATCGCCGCCGGCGTGCTCTCGGTCGCTGCCATCGCGGCCGTCAACTACCTGATGTTCGGTGGCTTCGCGGCCTCGTTCACGACGACGCAGGGCGTCAGCTTCACCTCGGGCGGGCTCTTCGCCTGCGCCGTCGTCGGCCTCGCGGTGACGCTGCTGATCGTCGTCATCACCGAATACTACACCGGCACCGGCAAGCGCCCGGTGGTCTCGATCGCCCAGGCCTCGGTCACCGGCCACGGCACCAACGTCATCCAGGGCCTCGCGGTCTCGCTGGAATCGACGGCGCTGCCGACCATCGTGATCATCGCCGGCATCATCGTCTCCTATGGCCTCGCCGGCCTGTTCGGCATCGCCATCGCAACCACCGCCATGCTGGCGCTCGCCGGCGTCGTCGTGGCGCTCGACGCCTTCGGCCCGGTCACCGACAATGCCGGCGGCATCGCCGAAATGGCCGGACTGCCCAAGGAGGTCCGCCACTCGACCGACGCGCTCGACGCGGTCGGCAACACCACCAAGGCGATCACCAAGGGCTACGCGATCGGTTCCGCCGGTCTCGGTGCGCTGGTGCTGTTCGCCGCCTATACCTCGGACCTGAACTTCTTCGTCGCCGAGGCCAACAAGGCGGGGTCGACGACGTTCCAGTACTTCAAGGGCGTCACCGTCGATTTCTCGCTGTCCAACCCCTTCGTCGTCGTCGGCCTGCTGCTCGGCGGCCTCATCCCCTTCCTCTTCGCAGGCATGGGCATGACCGCGGTCGGGCGCGCTGCCGGTTCGGTCGTCGAGGAGGTCCGTCGCCAGTTCCGGGAGAAGCCCGGCATCATGGCGGGTACGGAGCGGCCCGATTATGCCCGCGCCGTCGATCTGCTGACCCGCGCCGCGATCAAGGAAATGGTCATTCCCTCGCTGCTGCCAGTGCTCGCGCCGATCGTGACCTTCTTCGTGATCAACGCCATCGCCGGCAAGAACCAGGCCTTCGCGACCGTCGGCGCCATGCTGATGGGCGTGATCGTCACCGGCATCTTCGTCGCCATCTCGATGACCTCGGGCGGCGGCGCCTGGGACAACGCCAAGAAGAGCTTCGAGGACGGCTTCGTCGACAAGGACGGGGTCAAGCACCTGAAGGGCTCCGAGGCGCACAAGGCCTCGGTCACCGGCGACACCGTCGGCGACCCCTACAAGGACACCGCCGGCCCGGCGGTGAACCCCGCGATCAAGATCACCAACATCATCGCGCTGCTGCTGCTGGCGATCCTGGCTCATTCCTGAGCCCGCCGGCATCGCATGCCTCTCAACCCCGCGGAGCGATCCGCGGGGTTTTCGTTGTCACGCAGTCACTTGGGTCGTTCTGTTGATTCAAGCTGACGGCGTCTTGAATCAGCCTCTGAAGCTACGGCCGGGACCGTAGCGTTCCTGCAAGTTCCGAACCGCCGGCCATGTCATGGTCCCTCCCACCGCAGGAGAACATCATGACGACCCAGGCCGCCGCCGCCCCCGCCGCCAAATCCGGTCACGCCGTCGAGCTTGCGCTGCTGCTCGTGCTGGCGACGCTCTGGGGCGGCTCCTACACCTTCATCAAGATCGGCGTGGAAACGATCCCGCCGCTGACCCTGATCGCCGGCCGTACGCTTGTCGCCGGCGCGATCCTGCTGGTCGTGATCCGCTGGCGTGGCCTGGCGCTGCCGCGTGACCGCGCGACCTGGAAGAAGTTCCTGTTCCAGGCCTGCCTCAACAGCGTCGTGCCCTTCACCTTGATCGCCTGGGCTGAGCGCAGCGTCGATGCCGGGCTGGCGGCGATCCTGAACGCGACGACCCCGGTCTTCGTCTTCCTGATCACGCTGGCGGTCGCCCGGGGCGGGAAGGTCGACCTGCGCAAGGCCTTTGGCGTCGCGTTCGGCCTTGCCGGGATCACGCTCGTCGTCGGCATGCAGGCGTTCAATGGCTTCGGCGGCGAACTGGTCGCGCAGCTCGCCATCGTGCTCGCCACGATCTGCTATGCCTGCGCCGCCCTGTTCGGCCGCAACTTCACCGGCCTCGATCCGCTGATGCCGGCCGCCGGCTCGCTGATTTGTGGCGCCGCGCTGCTGACGCCCGTCGCGCTCGCCGTCGACCGGCCCTGGACGCTGAACCCGTCGCACGAATCGCTCGTGGCGCTGCTGATGCTGGCAGCGTTCTCGACCGCGCTCGCCTTCGCCATCTATTTCCGGCTGATCCGCACGCTCGGCCCGGTCGGCGCCACCGCAGTGTCCTATTTGCGGGTGCCGGTCGGCGTGGCGATCGGCATCGTCTTCCTCGGCGAGCGGCTCAGCCCGACCGCGTGGGCGGGACTGGCGCTGGTCGTGATCGGCGTGGTCGCGATGACGCTGCCGGAGCGAAAGGCGGGTTGAGCGCTTGGCCGGAATCAAAAAGCCCCGCCGCCGCGGGGCTTTTGCATCGTCTTGCGCGTTCGCGCTGTCTGCTCAGGAGCCTAGGCCACCGAGCGGATTGAACTTGGTCACGCCGCGGAAGAGGTTGCGCACGAAGCTCTGCTCCTCGCCGCCGGTGATGGTGGTGCGGCTGATGAAGTCGAAGATCACGCCGTCCTGCAGGCCGTAATTGGCGATGCGCTCGACCTTGAACGACTTGTTGAAATAGATCACCAGCACGTTCTGGTCGATGACGCTCATCTCCTGGAACTGGAAGCGCCGGCGAACCTTCTGGCTGATGTAGTAGAAGGTGCGGTTGCCGACCGTCGAGGTGGTCGAGGGCGTGCCGAGCAAGGTCAGGACCTGCTGCACGTCCATGCCAATCTTCACCTGCGAGATCTGCCGGTCGTCCATGACGAAGCCGCGCGTGTATTCCTCGTTCAACCCCGACGAGGTCGGAAGCACGAAACCGCCGCGGTCCGCGCCGCAGCCGGCGAGCGCAAGAGACGATGTCGCGAGGAGGCCGAGGAGGGCCGCGCGGCGGGTCGTGTCGGTCATACGGGCGAATCCAGGAGCAAAGTGGGCCAGAACGCGTATCCAAGCCGCTTGTCAAACGGGTCACGGTTGGCGTAACGCCCGAGCATGGCTTTGGCAAGGCACAGGCGGCGCGCGTGATCTTCGGTTTGTTCGGCAAGCGCGCGGAGCGGCTCGCGCCCGTGGAGGCGCTGCTGGGCCGCGTCGCCGCGGCCTCGCGCCGGCCTGCGCTTTATCTCGAAGGCGAGATCCCGGACACGTTCGAAGGGCGTTTCGAATCGCTGGCGCTCCACGCCTTCCTGATTCTGCGGCGCCTGCGCGAATTGCCGGCTCCGGCCGGCGATCTGGCGCAGGATTTCGTCGATGCCTGTTTCTCCTATCTCGAGCTCGGCTTCCGGCAGGGCGGGATCAGCGACATCGGTGTGCCCAAGCGCATGAAGAAGATCGCGCAGAGCTTCTATGGCCGCCTCAATGCCTATGAGAAGGCGCTCGCCGCGGACGATTCCGAGCAACTGGTCGATGCGCTTCGCCGCAATGCCAGTCCGGGCGAGGGCGCGCCGGCGCTGGCGGCCTATGTCCGGCGTGCGCAGGCTGCGCTGGCCGGGCTCGATCTTGACGCAATTCTGAAGCAGGAAGCGCTCTTTCCCGCTTTCCGAGAGAATGACGATGGCGTCTGAAGCCCGCGCCTTGCCGTTGAGCCATCCGGTCCGGGTCGAGACCGTCAAGCCGCGTGGCACGCAGATCCGCGTCGCTGCCGAAGGTGAGGCGCTGCCGCGCATCGCGCGCAGCCTCGACGTCGCGTCGGTCGAATCGCTCGACGCGCGCTACGAGCTCGCCCGCAACGGCGAGCGCGTGAAGCTCGAAGGCGAGATCGTCGCCGAACTGCACCAGACCTGCATCGTCACCCTCGAGCCCTTCCCGGTGAAGCTGAAGGTTCCGGTCAGGCTCGACTTCCTGCCCGAGGCCGAAGCCCTTGCCGCCGCCAATCGCGAGGAGGCGGACGCTGAGGACGGCGAGATCGACATCGAGGTCCGTTTCAACGAGGACGATCCGCCCGAGGCGATCATCGACGGCGTCATCGACCTCGGCGCGATCACGCTCGAATTCCTGGCGCTCGCGCTCGATCCCTATCCGCGCAAGCCCGGCGCGAGCTTCGATTCCCAGGCCGGCGACCCGACGCTCGAATCGCCCTTCGCCGTGCTGGCGAAGCTCAAGCGCGGCGAATGACGCGTTTTTCGGCAATGGCTTGCGGCGGAACGCCAAGTCGCTATTGTCCGGCGCCGCAGCGCTGCGCCCCAGTTCGGGGAAGGCCCCCGGGATCAACCATCGCCTCATGACACGACCGGTTACAATCGCGCTCGATGCGATGGGCGGGGATCACGGCCCCGCCATCGTCATCCCCGGCGCTGCGCTGACGCTCGAACGCCGGCCCGATGCGCGCTTCGTCATCTTCGGTGACGAGGCGCTGGTCCTGCCGCTGCTCGACGCCCATCCCAAGCTCAAGGCCGCCACCACCTTCCACCACACCGATGTCTCGGTGAAGATGGACGACAAGCCGAGCCAGGCGCTGCGCTATGGCCGCTACAAATCCTCGATGTGGCGGGCGATCGACGCGACCAAGACCGGCGAGGCCGACGTCACGGTCTCGGCCGGCAATACCGGCGCGCTGATGGCGATGTCGAAATTCTGCCTGAAGTCTATGCCGCAGGTGGACAGGCCGGCGATCGCCGCGCTCTGGCCGACCGTGCGCGGCGAGAGCGTCGTGCTCGATGTCGGCGCGACGATCGGCGCCGATGCGCGCCATCTGGTCGATCTCGCGGTCATGGGCGCCGCGATGGCGCGCGTGGTCTTCGACCTCGATCGGCCGACCGTCGGTCTGCTGAACGTTGGCGTCGAGGAGATCAAGGGCGTCGAGGCGGTCAAGGAGGCTGGCCGCATCCTGCGCGAGGGCAATCTGCCCCATCTCGACTATCACGGCTTCGTCGAGGGCGACGATCTCGGTAAGGGCACGGTCGATGTCGTGGTGACCGAGGGTTTCACCGGCAACATCGCCCTCAAGACGGCCGAAGGCACCGCGCGCCAGATCGGCGAATATCTGCGCGCCGCGATGGGCCGTTCGCTGATGGCCAAGATCGGGTATATCTTTGCGCGCGGCGCCTTCGCCGCGCTGAAGGACAAGATGGACCCGCGCAAGGTCAATGGCGGCGTCTTCCTCGGGCTCGAGGGCATCGTGATCAAGAGCCATGGCGGCACCGACGCGATTGGCTTCGCCAGCGCGACGGAACTGGCCTATGAAATGGCGCGCGACGACCTGATGGCGAAGCTGCGCGAAATGGTGGCGGCCTCGGCGCCGCCGGAGACGGCGCCCCAGGCTGCCGCCGTCGAATAGGGATCACATACTTGTCCATTCTGCGATCTGTGGTTTGCGGATGCGGCTCCTATCTGCCGGAGCGCATCGTCACCAATGCCGAGCTGGCCCAGCGCGTCGACACGACCGATGAATGGATCGTGCAGCGCACCGGCATCCGCCAGCGCCATGTCGCCGCGGATGACGAGACGACCTCGGCCATCGGCCTCAAGGCGGCCCAGGCGGCGCTGGCTGATGCCGGCATGGACGCCTCCGAGATCGACCTGATCATCGTCGCGACGGCGACGCCCGACCACACCTTTCCCGCGACCGCGACCCAGATCCAGGCCGATCTCGGCATCACCGGCGGCGCCGCATTCGATCTCCAGGCGGTCTGCTCCGGCTTCGTCTTCGGCCTCGCCACCGCCGACAAGTTCCTGACGACGGGCGGAGCGCGCGCGGCGCTGGTCATCGGCGCGGAGACCTTCTCCCGCATCCTCGACTGGAACGACCGGTCCACCTGCGTGCTCTTCGGCGACGGCGCCGGCGCCGTCGTGCTCAAGGCGCAGGCGGGCGAGGGCACGCTCGCCGACCGCGGCATCCTCGCGACGCATATCCGCTCGGACGGGCGCTACAAGGACAAGCTCTATGTCGATGGCGGCGCGGGCTCGACCAAGACGGTCGGCTTCCTGCGCATGGAGGGCAAGGAGGTCTTCCGCCACGCCGTCGTCAATCTGGCAGAGACCGTCCGGCACACCTTCGAGGAGACCGGCCTGAACGGCAACGACATCGACTGGTTCGTGCCGCACCAGGCCAACCGGCGCATCATCGACGCCACGGCCCACAAGCTGGGCATCGACGAGGACCGGGTCGTGGTGACCGTCGACAAGCACGGCAACACCTCGGCCGCCTCCATTCCGCTGGCGCTCGCGCAGGCGCATGGCGATGGCCGGATCCGCCCTGGCCAGCTCGTCCTGATCGAGGCGATGGGCGGCGGCTTCACCTGGGGATCGGCGCTGATCCGCTGGTGATTCCCGGCGCGGAAAATCCGCGCATTTGTGACGATTTGTCCTGATTTTTCCGGTGTTTCTACCGAGATTTCAACAGAATGGTCGTTCGAGGATTGACCCGGCCCGCCGGGACGCATAGCGTCCGGCGTCCGTAATGGCGAAGGGCAGGCGATTGGGCCGCCAGCCAATAACGCCTTGGAGGCTATGAATGGCGGGGCAAACGGTCACTCGCGCCGATTTGTGCGAGGCTGTATACCAAAAGATCGGTCTGTCGCGGACAGAATCGTCCAAGCTCGTCGAAGCCGTGCTTGACGAGATCTGCGACGCGGTCGCGCGCGGCGAGAACGTGAAATTATCTTCGTTCGGCTCGTTCGTCGTACGCGACAAAGGCGAGCGAATCGGGCGTAATCCGAAGACGGGAGTCGAAGTCCCGATCGAGCCGCGCCGCGTGATGGTGTTCAAGCCTTCGAATGTGATGAAGGCGCGCATCAACGGACATGCGGGCGAGGGCGACGAGGAGTGAGTCTGGAGTTCCACACCGGCAACCTAGAGGCCGAATTGGACACCAAGAGCCCAGATGCGTTCCGAACCATCAGCGAGGTCGCCGAAGACCTCGACATTCCCCAGCATGTCCTGCGTTTCTGGGAAACACGTTTCGCCCAGATCAAGCCGCTCAAGCGCGGCGGCGGCCGCCGCTACTACCGGCCCGACGACGTCGCCCTGCTGAAGGGCATCCGCCGGCTCCTCTACGGCGAAGGCTACACCATCAAGGGTTTGCAGCGGATCCTGAAGGAACAGGGTCCGCGCCATGTCCAGGCGATCGGCCGCGGCGCGCCGATCGGCCCGCAGGCGCCCGTTGCAGCTGCGCCGGTCGCCCCGGCGGCAGCGCATATGGCGGACCTGCCTGGCGATGACGACGCGCCCTGGATGCCCGATCCGGACCAGGCCGCGCCGGCCCGGCCCCCGGCTCTCGACGGCGAAGCACTGGCCTTGCTCGAGGCGGCGCTCGCCGAACTGGCGGAGTGCCAGCGGGTTCTGCGCGGCGTGCTGCAGCCGCAGGCGGGCGGCGACGCGCAGTGACGCGCATCCCGGCTCCGTCCGGGCGCGGCATGACCGGCGCGCAGGGCGCTGCGGCGTGGCGCGATCTCCCTTTCGGCACACGCTCTGCCTAAATCGGCATCGAGGACGACCTCAGTGGCCTGCGCCGCTTTCCCTCCAGGCGTGGACGACCTCGCCCCTTTCCCAAGGAGCGCCGCCATGGCTTGGCTCTATCTCTTCTTCGCCGGACTGTTCGAGATCGGTTGGGCGATCGGCCTGAAATACACCCACGGCTTCACCCGTCTCACGCCCACGGCCCTCACGCTGGCGAGCATGGTGGTGAGCCTCGGCTTGCTCGGCCTCGCCCTCAAGACCCTCCCGGTCGGAACGGCCTATGCGATCTGGACCGGCATCGGCACGATCGGCACTGCGACGCTCGGCATCCTCCTGCTCGGGGAGCCGGCCGGCGCCCTCAGGCTGGCCTGCATCGGCCTCATCGTCGCCGGGATCGTCGGGCTGAAGCTGGCGGCCTGAACTCCATCTGCCGGGCGCGTTCGTTCAACGCCTGAACGCGTCCGGCCAGTTGCCGCTCTTCTCGAGCAGAACGATGATGACGATCACGGCGAGCGTCACGGCGAGCGTCAGCAGCTTGGCGTTCCAGGGCGTGCCGCGGCCGATCAGCCAGACCAGCGTCAGGCCGATCAGAAGGGGGACAAGCATCTCCATGGTGCAAGCTTAGCCCAGCCTGTCGCGCGGTGCCTACTCCGCCATCCCATTTTATGCGCCGTTTGTCGTGCGAGCTGGAACAGATCGCTGGCGGGCACGTTCGGTCCATGGGGAAGCGCCTCGCTCGATGCGAGGCCGGCCTGTCAAACCACATAATCGGGACAGGAGAGCGGAATGGGCCTTTTTTCGAAGGATATCAAGACGATGGACGATCTCTTCGTCCACACCCTCCAGGACATCTATTACGCCGAGAAGCAGATCCACAAATCGCTGCCGAAGATGATCGAGAAGGCGACGGACCCGCAGCTCAAGCAGGGCCTCGAAGCCCATCGGGGCGAGACGCAGGGCCATATCGAGCGGCTCGAGCAGGTCTTCAGGCAGCACGGCGCCGAGGTGAAGGCGGTGAACTGCCCGGCCATCGACGGCATTCTCGAGGAGGCGGACGATCTCGTCGGCGAGGTCGAAGACAAGCAGGTCACTGACGCCGCGATCATCGCCGCCGCGCAGGCGGTCGAGCATTACGAGATCACGCGCTATGGCACGCTGGCGGCCTGGGCCAAGCAACTCGGCCGAGAGGATTGTGCGGCGCTGCTGCAGCAGAATCTCGACGAGGAATTCGCTGCGGACAGCAAGCTCACGAAGCTGGCGGAATCGGGCGTCAACCGCAAGGCGGCCTGAGGCTGCATCGGACGGGCCTGCGCCGCTCATGGCGCGGGCCCTGTCTGTTGGAGGGGCTTATGGGTCGAATCACGTGGGGTTGCCGGGGTCCCCCGGTGGCACCTTGGGCCCCTTGCGCAGGCTGCGCGCCCAGAAGGTTGCGAAAGCCAGGCCGAACGGAATTCCGGCCAGCACGATCCAAAACACGAAACCCCAATCCCCAAGCATTGTGGCTCAGCCTCCTGGCGGCCAGGCACAGCCGCTGACACGGCATCTGGCGGCCATCCTGGGCCGAGTCCGCCACCCCTATCAACCGCCGCGCGCCTGCAAGGGACGGGCACCCTCGATCAACGGCTTCATCTTGCCGATCTCCGCCGCCATGAAATCCAGGAACAGCCGCACCCGCGGCGAATGCCGCAGGTCGGGATGCGTCAAGAGCCAGAGATCGGCGGCGAAGCCGGAATCGGGAGCGGCCAGGCGGACGAGAGCCGGCTTGGTGTCGGCGATGAAGCAGGGCACGAAACCGATGCCGATGCCGGCCTCGATCGCCTCGGCCAGGCCGAGCACGGTGTTGACCTTGTAGACGATGCGCTCCGGCGACACGTTGTCCTGCAGGTAGCGCACGGCTTTCAGCCCGGCGAACTGGTCCCCGAGCGAGACCCAACTCTCGTTTCGCAAGGCTGCGACATCGGTCGCGGCTTCGGCCGGGAAACGGCTTGCGAGCCCGTAGAGCGCCCAGGCGATGCGCGCTGCGCGGCGGCCGACCAGCGTCTCGGGCGGCTGGTCGGTGGCGCGGATCGCGACATCGGCGTCGCGCTTGGACAGGTTGAGCGCCTGGTTGCTGAGCAGGACGTCGAGCCGGATATCGGGGCATTGCCGCAGGAAGGCGGCGAAGACCGGCGTCAGCAGGTCGACCAGCAAGGTGTCGTTGGTGGTGACGCGCAATTCGCCGGCGGGCTTGATCTCCTGGCCGGCGAGCTTGCGGGTGAGGGCGGTGATGTCGCTGTCGAGCCGCTCAGCCAGCTGGATCATCTCCTCGCCGGCAGGGGTCGGCACATAGCCGCTGCGATGCCGCTCGAACAGCTTTACGCCGAGACCGTCCTCGATCTGGCCGAGACGGCGGAAGACTGTCGAGTGGTTGAGGCCGATCAGGGTCGCCGCGGCCGGCAGGGCGCGCGCTTCGGCGATCGCCTTGATCAGCCGGAAATCGTCCCAGGCGAGGCTCTTGGCCGTGCCGCTCATCATCCGCATCCCTTTCATGCGTCCGCCGCCGTCATGGCGCGGGCCATGCGGCGGCGAGCGATACGAGCCTTTGGCCTCGGCGGCCATCAGGCGGCGGCCGGAACGCCGGGCCGGACGAGCCCGACCGGCCGCAAGGCCAGCGCGCCGTCGCCGATCAGCACATGGGCGAGCGCGGTCACGGTCAGGAAGGCCGGATATTCCCAGCCGCCATTGGCGGCGGTGAACAGCCAGCCATTCGGGGCGTGGACCATCAGCGCGCCGAGCAGCACCGGCAGCAGCGCCAGCGAGACCAGCCGGCCATAGAAGCCAGTCAGGATGGCAAGGCCGCCCAGGAACTCGGCGAGGATGATCGGCCAGGCGAGGAAGCCGGGCAAGCCGAGCTGGCCGAGAAAGCCGGCGAAACCGGCCGGGGTGAAGATCGCGAGCTTGAGATAGGCATGGGCAATGAACATCAGGCCAAGCGCGATGCGCAGGCCGAGTGCGCCATAGGGCGCGAGGCGGGTGTCGATCATGGTGGCATCTCCGAAGGGACCGGGCTGGTCTCGGGAGAAAGGATGATCTTTCCTTGAGGCAATGCAAATTGTCAATTTCAAAGATTGATATTGCTTATATGCAATGATCAGGCGCTGGCGCTTTGGCCGTGCCGATACGATCTTGCCGGGGAACGAGGCGCTCCGCCTCATTGTCCGGAGAAGGATCATGCAGATCAACGGCATTCATCACGTCACCGCCATTGCCGGCCCCGCGCGCCGCAATCTCGACTTCTACGGACGCGTGCTGGGCCTGCGGCTGGTCAAGAAGACGGTCAATTTCGACGATCCGAGCACCTATCACCTCTATTACGGCGACGAGGCCGGTTCGCCCGGCACGATCCTGACCTTCTTCCCCTGGGAGCATGCGGCTTCAGGTCGGCTCGGCGTCGGCGAGACGCAGGAGACCGCCTTCCGCGTGCCGGAAGGCGCGATCGGCTACTGGGCGCATCGCTTCGTCGAGCTCGGCGTCGTCCATGACGCGCCCGAGAAGCGCTTCGGCGAGACCGTGCTGCCATTCCGCGATCCCGACGGGATGCGGCTTGCGCTCGTCGGCCTGCCCGGCATCGCGGGGGAGCCGCCCTGGGCCGGCGCCGGCGTTCCGGCCGAGCATGCGATCCGTGGCTTCCACGGCGTCAGCCTGCTGATCGACGATGCAGGCCCGACCGGCGCGATCCTGAGCGATGTCCTCGGCTTCGCCGAGGTGGCGCGCGACGGTTCGCTGACCCGGTTCAGGGCGGAAGGCGCGCCCTTCGGCGGCATCGTCGATCTGCGCGCCGCCGGCGGCTTCCTGCCGGCGCGCCAGGGGGCGGGCTCGGTCCACCACATCGCCTTCCGTGCGGCCGATGACGCCGCGCAGGCGCAGATGGTGCGCCGCCTCGCCGAGAACCACGGCATCCGGGCGACGGAGCAGAGGGACCGGAACTATTTCCGCTCCGTCTATTTCCGCGAGCCCGGAAAGGTCCTGTTCGAGATCGCGACCGACGCGCCGGGTTTCGGCATCGACGAGACCCCCGAGACCCTCGGCCAGGGGCTGAAGCTGCCGCCCCGCTACGAGGCGAGGCGCAGCCAGATCGAGGCCGTGCTGCCGGAGCTGAACTGACCTGCCGCCCTGCCGCGTCGCCATGACGGGGCAGGGCGGTTCACCCGGTTTGAGGAGATTTGTGATGCACGCCGCTGCCACCACCCCTTTCATCCACGTCTTCGAGCCCGGCACGGATGCTGCCGGCGCGCCCTTGCTGCTGCTCCACGGCACCGGCGGGAACGAGCGCGACCTGCTGCCTCTTGGCCGCATGGCGGCGCCGGGCGCGAGCCTGCTCTCGCCGCGCGGCCAGGTGCTGGAAGGCACGATGCCGCGCTTCTTCAGGCGGCTGTCGGAGGGCGTCCTCGACGAGGACGATCTGCGCCGCCGCACCCATGAGCTGGCGGATTTCATCGAGGAGGCGAGGGCCCGCTACGACCTTGCGCCGCCGACCGCGCTCGGCTTCTCGAACGGCGCCAATATCGCCGCGAGCCTGCTGCTGCTCAGGCCCGAGGTGCTGGCCGGCGCGGCGCTGCTGCGGGCGATGTCGCCCTATGCGCAGCCGCCGAAGGCCGATCTCGCAGGCAAGCGCGTGCTGCTGCTCTCGGGCGGGCTCGACCCGATCGTCGCGGAAGAGGACGCGGCCCGCCTCGCCGCGACGCTCGCGGATGATGGCGCGGCCGTGGAGCATCGCACCTTGCCGGTCGGGCATGGCCTGTCGCAGGCGGATGTCGGATTGCTGCGCGGCTGGCTGGCGTGAGCTGATCGTGGCACCAAAAACGCCGTTATCCCGGCCGTAGCGCAGCGGAGCGCCGGGATCCATTGTAGGGCGTCGCGTCTTACGATGGATCCCGGGACTGCGCTTCGCTTGCCCGGGATGACGCTGATGGAAGCCCGTCAGGGAGCGCCGATACCTTCTTTGACAGGCCTCCGCGGCCTATTGATACCTCTACGATGTCGTAGCCTTCCGGGTGCGGCCTGCGGGTTTCGGCGGTGGCGGGTTCTCGGCCTCCGCCGCCTCCTTCGCCAGCCTCAGGGCGCGCAGCGCCTCGATCTTCTTGCGCGCGGCGGCCTCTTCGGCCGCGATCCGCCCGCTCGATTTCTGCTTCTCGCGCGGCGCTTCCTGCACGCTGTGCACGTCATGCCAGGCGCGTGGCCCACGTTCGTCACCTGCCATCTCACTCTCCCGCCACTTCTAGCCCCATCAGCCAGCTTACGCGCGATTGTGGCGGGATACGAGCCGCGATCGCAGGAAGTGCGCGGGCTCAGCGCTCGACACGGGTCGAAAGGATGATCGAGGACATCGTCCGCTCGACGCCGTCGAGCGCGCCGATCCGGTCGATCAACTCGTCGAGCTCGCCGATCGAGGGGGCGATCACGATGGCGATCATGTCGAAATGGCCGCTGACCGAATGCAGGGTCCGCACCTCCGGGATGCGGCGCAGCTCGGCCTCGACCTTGGGTGCGAGCTTGGTCACGGCGGTGATCAGGATATGCGCCTTGACCTGGCCGCGCTCGTGCTCGTCGGAAAGGCGGGCGGTATAGCCCGTGATCGTGCCGCGCCGTTCGAGCCGCTCGATCCGGCTCTGCACCGTGGTGCGCGACAGGCCGAGCTTGCGCCCGAGTTCGGCCACTGGCGCGCGGGCGTTCTCGGTCAGAAGAATGAGGAGCTGTCTGTCGGTCCGGTCGATCGGCATAATGCCGGAAGCTTACGGCATATCGCCGTAAGTTCCCATATGAATCGTCGTGTTGATGGCTTCTATCCGACGAAAGGCGCGGCGAGCATAGGCTCAACCAAGAGACGGAGCTGGGCCATGAAGGATGTCGTCGTCATCGGGGCGGGCAAGATCGGCGCGACCATCGCCGACCTGCTCGGCGGCAGCGGGGATTACCGCGTCACCGTCGCCGACCGCTCCAATGCCCAGCTCGTCGGCATCCGGACCAGTGCCAATGTCTCGACTCGGCAGGTCGATATCGGCGACGAGGATGCGCTGACGGCATTGCTCGAGGGCCGCTTCGCCGTGCTCAGCGCCGCGCCCTACGATCTGACGACCCGCATCGCGGAAGCTGCGGCCCCGCTCGGCGTGCATTATCTCGACCTGACCGAGGATGTCGCCAGCACGAAGCGGGTCAAGGAGCTCGCGAAGACGGCCAAGGCGGCGCTCATCCCGCAATGCGGCCTGGCGCCGGGCTTCATCTCGATCGTCGCGGCCGACCTGGCCCGCGGCTTCGATTCGCTGGACAGCCTGAAGCTG
>NZ_JBHYEM010000014.1:0-131806 GCF_051860145.1 Allobosea sp.
CGCTTCCCAAGGCGCTGGCCAAGCGGGACGATATCGAGGCCGAGGCCATCCACAAGCGCATGGACATGCAGGTCGCCCGGCTGGAGCTTTCGGCGACGGCCCAGTCCTACAAGCTCACCGACGCCACCCGCCTCGTTACGGATATCGAGCTGGTCGGCACGCTGGAACAGGAGCGTGAGCGCGAGGACGGCAAGATCCGCCGGAGCATTTCCAAGACGGCGGGGCTGGAATTCACCATCCCGATCTTCGATTCCGGCCAGGCCCGTATGCGCAAGGGCGAACTCGCCTATATGCGGGCGGCCAACCAGCTCGCGGAAAAGGCGGTCAACGTCCGTTCCGAGGCGCGCTCGGCCTATGTGGCCTACCGGTCGACCTACGACATCGCCCGACACTACCGCAACAGCGTCCTGCCGCTGCGCACGGCCATCGAGGAGCAATCCATGATGACTTACAACGGCATGATCACCAGCACCTTCGAGCTGATCGCGGACAGCCGCGAGAAGATCGACTCCACCCTCCTTGCCGTCAACGCCAAGCGCGACTTCTGGCTCGCCGAAGCGAACCTTGCCCCCGTGCTTTACGGCGGCAGCACCGGTTCGGCGGCGGCGGAAGGCGGCGCGGCACCGGCTGAAGAAGCCGAAAGCGCCGGCCATTGAGAAAGGAAACGACGATGTTCAACAGAAGACAGTTTCTCGGGGCCGGCGCTGCAGGCGCGGCGCTCGTCTCGTCCACCGCCTGGGCCCAGACCTCCAATATGGGCCTGCCCGAGGCGGCGGTCATGGATAGCGCGGCCACCCAGTTCCCGGTGCGTCCCACCACCGGCCCGGACTACACGCCTGTCGTCACGCTTAACGGCTGGACGCTCCCCTACCGCATGAACAATGGCGTCAAGGAATTCCACCTGATCGCCGAGCCTGTCGAGCGCGAGATGGCGGAGGGCATGACGGCCTATCTCTGGGGCTATAACGGCCAGTCGCCAGGCCCGACGATCGAGGCGGTCGAAGGCGACAAGGTCCGGATCTTCGTCACCAACAAGCTGCCGGAGAACACCACCATCCACTGGCACGGCCAGCGCCTGCCCAACGGCATGGACGGTGTCGGCGGCCTGACGCAGCCGCATATCCCGCCGGGCAAGACCTTCGTCTACGAGTTCCAGCTCCGGCGCTCCGGCACCTACATGTACCACCCGCATTCCGACGAGATGGTGCAGATGGCGATGGGCATGATGGGCTTCTTCGTCGTTCACCCCCGTGACCCGGCTTTTCGCCGCGTCGATCGCGATTTCGTCTTCCTGCTCAACGCCTTCGACATCGAGCCCGGCTCCTATGTGCCGAAGGTCAACACCATGCTCGACTTCAACCTGTGGTGCTGGAACAGCCGGGTGTTTCCGGGGATCGACCCATTCGTGGTCGGCAGGAACGACAAGGTTCGCATCCGCTTCGGCAACCTGACCATGACCAACCACCCGATCCACATGCACGGCTACGAGTTCAAGGTCTCGTGCACCGATGGCGGCTGGGTCGATCCGGCCGCGGCATGGGACGAGGTCTCGATCGACTGCGCCGTCGGCCAGATGCGCGCCTTCGACTTCGTCGCAGACGAGCCCGGCGACTGGGCGATCCATTGCCACAAGTCGCATCACACCATGAACGCCATGGGCCATTCGGTGAAGACCTATATCGGCGTCGGCAAGAAGGACCTCGCCAAGCGGATCGCCAGGATCGCGCCGGGCTACATGCCGATGGGCTCGAACGGCATGGGCGAGATGGGTTCGATGGAGATGCCGCTGCCCGACAACACCTTGCCGATGATGACGGGCTTCGCCCAGTTCGGCCCGGTCGAGATGGGCGGCATGTTCTCGGTGGTGAAGGTCCGCGAGGGACTGGCCAAGGGCGATTACAAGGACCCCGGTCCGTACAAGAACCCGGAAGGGACGGTCGCCTTCGAATACAAGGGCGGGAAGCTCAGTGAGGCGCCGCGCACGAAGGGGCCCGACAGCGGCGTCCAGTCCGTCGACTGGCGCGTCAAGGACCCACGCAAGCCCAGGCTCGGGCCGAACGGCAAGCCGATTCCGGCCGCCAAGAACCCGCATTCCAATCATTGATCCACGGATCTCAGGAGCACCCTCATGACGATGAAGACGTCGAGACTGAAACTTGCAGCCCTGGCCGTCCTGCTTTCGGCCGGTGCGGCTCTTGCAGGCCCCGGAGGCGCCGGTCACAGCCATGGCGGTGACACCGCCTACGGCAAGGCCGGTGATCCGAAGAAGCCCGCGCGCGTCGTCTCGGTCGTGATGGCCGAGAAGGACGGCAAGATGTCCTTCATCCCGGACAGGATCGAGGTCCGGCGTGGCGAGCAGGTGAAGTTCGCCTTGCGCAACAATGGCGAGCTCGACCATGAGCTCGTGTTGGCCACGCTGGAAGAAAATCTCAAACATGCCATTGAGATGCAGAAGAATCCTGACATGGAGCATGATGATCCGAACGCCAAGCGCCTTGCGCCGAAGAAGACGGGCGAGATCGTCTGGCAGTTCACCAAGGCGGGCGAGTTCGACTTCTCCTGCCTGATCCCCGGTCACCGTGAAGCGGGCATGACCGGCAAGATCATCGTCAAGTAGACGCCTCACTCAGCCATAGGAGCTTTCGATGCTGAAAACCCTTGCGACCATCGCTTTCGTCGCCCTCGCGCTGCCGGCCGCCGCCCAGTCGGTCAACGGTACCGTCACCAAGGTCGACGAAGCCCAGGGCAAGCTCACGATCAACCACGGCCCGATCAAGAACCTCGACATGGAGGGCATGACGATGGTGTTCAAAGCCGGAGATCCGGCGATGCTGAAGGGCCTGAAGTCGGGCGACAAGATCAAGTTCGATGCCGATCGCGTCAACGGCCAGATCACCGTCACCAAGCTGCAGAAGGCGAAGTGAACAAGCGGCTTTCGGGCGGGCGCAATCTGGAGCGAAAACGCGATGCGGCCTTCGCGCAGCGTACGATCGCTCAGCTTCAGCTGAACCAGCTGACTGCGCAGATCGGCGCGAAGCAGGGCATGCTGTGGGCGATCCACCTGGAGGCCCATATCGAGACGGCGGGCCTGCTCTCGCCGGCGCAGATTTCGCGATACGACGTCTTGCGCGGCTACGGTGAAGCACCATCAGCCGGGCAGGATGCTCACAGGACAAGACATCACTAGGGTCGGCCGGCTCAGCCCGTTGTTCCGGCGTCGGAGGTTCGCGGAAAGGCTCGCACCTGATCGCTTGTTCAAGCCGATGCGAAGCCAATCGAACGCAAGGATGGAACGACCAGGCTCTCTCTTGGTTGAACGGACAACTCTCTCCTGGAGGTGTTGCCATGCCAGCAAAATCCCAAGCACAGCAGAAGGCCGCCGGCGCCGCACTCGCCGCCAAGCGCGGCGACATGAAGAAGAGCGAGCTCAAGGGCGCGTCGAAGTCGATGGCAAAGTCGATGAGCGAGACCGAGCTCGAAAAGATGGCTTCGACCAAGCGCAAGGGGAAAGCCGAGCACTCCTCCAAATCGAACTGAGCGGAGCCCCGCAACCGGCAAGTGGCGAGGCGGCACCGCGGAGAGGCTGGAGCGCCTACCGATCGAGCCGCGGCACGGCTGAGAGCAGCTTGATCGTATAGGGATGCTGCGGGTTGTTCATGATCTCGTCGGCCTTGCCGATCTCGACGAGCTTGCCGCGATTCATCACCGCGATGCGGTCCGAGAGATGGGCCACCACCGAGATGTCGTGCGAGATGAAGAGATAGGCCACGCCGAGCCGGTCGCGCAGATCGGCGAGCAGGTTGACGATCGCGGCCTGGACCGAGACGTCGAGCGCCGAGACCGGCTCGTCGCAGACGATGAAGCGCGGTTCGGTCGCCAACGCCCGCGCGATGCCGACGCGCTGCTTCTCGCCGCCGCTCATCTGGTGCGCATAGCGGTCGGCATAGTGAGCCGGCAGCCTGACCAGGTCGAGCAGGGCGCGAACTCGCGCCGGGATCTCCGCCTTGGGCGCAAGCCCGAAGCGCTGGATCGGCCGCGCCAGCAGCTCGCCGATGGTCTTGCGCGGATTGAGCGAGGAATCCGGGTTCTGGAAGACGATCTGGGCGGTGCGGCGCATGTTTTCGAGCTCGCGCTGCGGCTTGTCCGAGATCGTCTCGTCGTCGATCCGGATTGTGCCGGAATCCGGGTCGATCAGTCTCAGGATCGTGCGGCCCAGCGTCGTCTTGCCCGAGCCGGATTCGCCCACGAGGCCGAGCACCTCGCCTTGCCGGATATCGAGCGTGATGTCGTCGACCGGCTTGAGCACGATGTCGTTGCGGCGGAAGCGGAAGCCGCTGAAGCTGAGGCCGCCGCCCAGATGGAAGCTTTTGTTGAGCGCCGCGACCGAGACGACCGGCTTGGCGTCCCGCAGGGTGGCAGGCGACGCGGCGACATCGGCCGGGCGCGGCCAGGCCGTCTCGCGCAGGGCTTCGGCATTGGCGCAGCGGACCTTGCGGCTGCCGATCTCGCGCAGCGCCTGCGGCGCGTCGCTCGATGGCGTCGCGAAGGGGCAGCGCTGGAGGAAACGGCAGCCGGGCGGGGGTTTGCGCAGGTCCGGCAAGCGTCCCGGAATCGCAGCGAGGCGATGCTGCTTCAGGCCGATGCGCGGGATCGCCGCGAGCAGGCCCTTGGCGTAGGGGTGGATCGGGCGGTGCAGGACTTCCTCGGTCGTGCCCTGCTCGACGATCTGGCCGGCATAGAGCACCGCGACCTCGTCGGCGACGCGGCGCACCACGCCAAGATTATGGCTGATGAACAGCATGGTCAGCCCGCGCCGCTGGCGCAGCTCTTCGAGCAGATCGAGGATTTGCGCCTCGATGGTGACGTCGAGCGCGGTCGTCGGCTCGTCGAGGATCAGCAGGTCGGGCTCGGGCGCGAGGGCGCCGGCGATCAGCGCGCGCTGGCGCATGCCGCCCGAAAGCTCATGCGGATAGGCCTTGGCCACCGCCTCCGGATTGACGATGCCGACCTCGTTGAGCAGCTCGATCGCGCGGGCCAGCGCCTGCGCCTTGCTGAAGCCGCGATGGTGGACGAGGCCTTCGCCGACCTGCTCGCCGATCGGAAGCGATGGATTGAGGACGGAGAAGGGGTCCTGGAAGACCAGCCCCAGCCGCGAGCCGCGCAGGCGCCGCCGCTCCTCGGTTCCCAGCGAGCCGATGTCCTGACCGTCGAACAGGATGCGGCCGGACGGGATCTCCGCTTCCTGCGGCAGAAGGCCCATGGCGGCGAGCGCGACCGTGCTCTTGCCGGAGCCGGATTCGCCGACGAGCGCGAGCGTCTTGCCCTTATGAGCGGTGATCGAGATCGAGGACAGCGCCTCGATCTCGCCTCCCGGCGTCCGGTAACGGACGGTGAGATCGTCGATCTGCAGCATGTCAGCGTTTCCCGATCCGCGCCTTCAGGCGCGGATCCAGCCGCTCGCGTGCGCCGTCGCCGAGCAGGTTGATGCCGATCACCAGCACGCACATGGCGATGCCCGGCGCCAGCGCGATCCAGGGCGCGCGGTCGATGAAGGAGCGGGCTTCCGAGATCATCAGGCCCCAGTCCGAGCTCGGCGGCTGGGCGCCGAGGCCGAGGAAGCTCAGGGCCGAGCCGAGCAGGATGGCATAGGTCACGCGCAGGCTCGCCTCGACGAGCAGCGGCGGCCAGGCGTTGGGCAGGATCTCGCGGAACAGGATGTAGGAGGTGCTTTCGGCGCGCGCCTTGGCCGCCTGGATGAACTCCTCATTGGCGAGGGTCAGCGTCACGCTGCGCGCCAGCCGGGCGATCAGCGGGATATAGACGAAGCCGACGGCAAGCGCGGTCTTCCACAGCGCCGGCGGCGTCACCGCCAGGACCAGCAGGCCGAGCATGATCGGCGGCACGGCCATCAGCACATCGGCGAGCCGCATCAGGACCTCGTCGATCCAGCCGCGGAAATAACCGGCCGCCAGCCCCATCGGCACGCCGATCGCGAGGCTGACGATCGTCGCGCTGACGCCCATGGCGATCGAAAGGCGCGCGCCCATCAGCAGGCGGCTAAGCACGTCGCGGCCATATTCGTCGGTGCCGAACCAGTAGGTCGCGTTCGGCGGCAGGAAGCGGGTGCGCATCGAGATCGTGTCCCAGGGATGGGGCGCGATCCAGGGCGCGAGCAGGCCGAGCAGCACGATGGAGCCGGTGATCAGCAGCCCGGCCTTGAGCTGCAGCGACATCGGCCGGCGCGGCGGCTTCTCGACCTCGGCTGCGGGTTCGGGCATGGCGTCAACCGACATTGCGACCGAACCTGATCTTGGGGTTGAAGCGGGCATAGAGGAGATCGGCCACGAGGTTGGCGAGCGCGTAGATCGCCGCGACGACGAGGATCGAGGCCTGCAGGGTCGGCAGGTCGCGGTTCTGGATCGAGAAGACGATCAGGCGGCCGAGGCCGGGATAGGCGAAGATCGTCTCGACCACGACGATGCCGCCCATCAGCCGTCCGAAATCGAGCGCCAGGACGGTGATGGTGGGCAAGAGCGCGTTGCGCAGCGCGTGATGCAGCACGATGACGCGTTCGGGCAGGCCCTTGGCGCGGGCGGCCGTGACATAGGGGCTCTGCAGCACCTCGATCATGCTCGAGCGCGTCAGCCGCGAGACATGGGCGAGGTGGCCGAAGACCAGCGTCATGGTCGGCGCGATCAGATGCTTCAGCCAGATCCAGATCCCGGCCGAGGGCGGCTCGTAGCCCGAGGCGGGCAGCCAGCTGAGCCAGGCGGCGAACAGCATGATCACGACGATGGCCCAGAAGAACTCCGGGACAGCGATGCCGAGATAGGTGCCGACCGAGACGCCATGGTCGAGCGGGCGGCCGTGGCGCAGCGCCGCGACGATGCCGAGCCCGACCCCGATCACCGCGATCAGCACGAAGGAGGCGCCGGTCAGCATCAGCGACCGGCCGATGGCTTCCGCCAGAAGCGGGCCGATCGGCCGGTTCATCAAGGTGGATTCGCCGAGATCGCCCGAGAGGAAGCCGCCGGCCCAGCGCAGATATTGCTGCCAGATCGGGTCGGTGAGGCCGAGCTTGAGCTCCAGCGCGCGCACCTGTTCCGGGGGCGCGAACGGCCCCAGGATCAGGTAGGCGACATTGGCCGGCAGCAGCGACGTGACGCCGAAGACGAGCATCGAGACCGCCACGAGGACGAGCACGACAAAGAGCAGCCGGCGCGCGATATAGGCGGTCATCGATGCACGCTCCCGCTTACGGCTTCAGCGTGACGTTCTTGAGCTCGAGCCAGAGCATCGGCGTCGACTTGAAGCCCTCGACCTTCTTGCTGACGCCGTTCACATGGGCCATCGAGTAGGCGATGATGCTGGGCTGCGTCTCCTCGACGACCGCCTGGAACTCCTGGAAGAGCTTCTTGCGCGCGGCGTCGTCATTGGTCTTGCGCGCCTCGTCGAGGATCTTGTCGACGCGCGGCTCCTTGTAGAGCCAGAGCTGGCGGTTCCAGGAGCCGGTCGAGTGGTAGAACGGATAGAGCGCCGTATCGACCGTGGGTCGGGCGAAATAGCCGTCGACATACATCTGGGCCTTGCCGGCGACATTGGCCGCATAGGAGGCGAAGGGCACCCGCTCGACATTGATGCGGATGCCGGCGGCGCGCGCCATGTCGCGCACCGCGACGCCGAGGCGCACGCGCTGCTCGCGTTCCTGCGGCACCTGCATCGGCACGTCGAATCCGTTCGGGAAGCCGGCTTCCGCCATCAGCTTGCGGGCCTGGGCGATGTCCGGCGGATTGAACTTCAGCTCATGGTTGAAATAGGGGTGGCTCGGCGGCAGCGGGCTGAAGGTCGGCGCGCCCTGGCCGAACAGCGCGAGCTCGACCAGCGCCGACTTGTCGATGGTCAATGCCAGCGCCTTGCGCACGCGCGGGTCGTTGAAGGGCGGCCGCTCGTTGTTGAGGATGACGGCGTCCCAGGTCGGGGTCGGCACGCTGTCGAGGCGGATCGTGGCGTGGTCCTTGAACTTGTCGACCGACTCGTAGGGCAGGTTCCACAGGATATCGATCGAGCCCGATTCCAGCGCCGCGATACGCGCCGCGGCTTCCGGGATGATGCGCATGGTGACGCCGTCGAGCTTGGGCAGGCCCTTCTCGAAATAGTCGGGGTTCTTGACCATTTCCATGCGGTCGCCCGGCGACCAGGACTTGAACATGAAGGGACCGGTGCCGATCGGATGGGTCGAGAGCTCGCCGATCTTGTCCTTGGCGACGATGCGCAGCTGGCGGTCGGCGAAGATGTCGGCGAAGCCGGCATAGGGCAGGTTGAGCTTGAAGGTGACCTCGAGCGGGCCTGTCGCCTCGACGCTCTCGATCATCGTCAGGTTCGAGCGGGCGCGCGAGCCGGTCGCCGGATCGAGGATGCGCTTCACGGTGGCGACGACATCCTCGGAATCGAGGACGCGGCCATGGTGGAACTTCACGCCCTCGCGCAGCTTGAAGACCCAGGTCTTGAGATCCTCGGAAGCGGTCCAGCTCTCGGCGAGATCGGGCTTCACGGTCATGTCGGGATCGATCCGCGACAGGCCGTTGAAGACGAGATGGACATAGATGTACTCGTCGCCGATCGTCGTCTTCGACGGGTCGAGCTGGTTCAGCGTGGTGCCGACGGCGGTGCGCAGCGTGCCTTGGGCAAGGGCCGGGGCGGAAGCGGATGCCGTGACGGCCGCCGCAATGGAAAGACCGAGTAGAAGTCGTCGCATAGCTAGTCCCCTTATTGTTGTTGAGGTTAGGCGGTGCCTTCCGCTGGGACGATCGCCGAATCCGGATCGATCGCGCGCGTCACGTAGAGATCCGCCATGGGTTCGTACTCCTGCCAGAGTCGTGCCAGGGTCGAGATCGGGTCGGGGTCGCTGTCGACGCGCAGGTCGACATAGGGAAAGGCCTGCTTGTCGGCGACGACGAGCGCGGTCGAGACCAGCGGCTTGAACTCGCCACCGGCCTCATCGCCGGCCTTGAGCGCCGCGATCAGGCGTGCCGCCAGCGGCGCTGCCGGATCGGCCTCGAAGGCCCGCACCATGGCGAAGGGAACGTCCTTGCTCTGCACGATATTGCCGAGCGCGACGCAGTCGCGGCCATGGGCCTCCGCCACCTCCGGCCGGCAGCTTGCGCCGCTGAACGAGGCGGTGCGGCCCTCTGCATCGATGACCGCGAGCTGCCGCCAGTCGCTGCGCGGCGTCGCGCCGACCAGCGCGTCGATGACGTTCTGCGCGGAATAGCCCCGCCGCAGCAGGTCGAGAGCCAGCGGGCCGAGGCGCGGATCGGTCATGTGCTGCGTCAGCGCGGCTCCGACCCCGGCTGCGGCGTGCTGGCAGCGCGAGCCGACCGCGATCGAGGAGGTCGTCACCACGGCGCCGAACATTCCGGTGCGAGCGCAGCGCCCGGCGAGCGAGAAGGTCATCGGCCGGCCCCGTTCCTGATCGCGACGATATCGACTTCCATCAGCAGTTCGGGGCTGGCGAGGCCCTTGACCACCACCGTGGTGAAGGCCGGCGGATTCGATCCGAAGCGCTTCAGCACCGCGGCGTTCACCGCTGGCAGGAAGTCGCTCTCGGTGACGTAGACGGTGGCCTTCGCGACATCGGCGAGCGTGGCGCCGGCATCGCCTAGCAATTCCTCGACATTGTCCATCGCCTTCTCGGCCTGGGCCTTGGCGTCGCCCGCTCCGTGGAGCTTGTGGTCGAGGCCCATTCCGGTCTGGCCGCGCAGGATGACGCGGTCGCCCGCCACCACGGCCATGCAGAGCTTGGAGTCGAGGCCCTGTTCCTGCGTGCCGTAGCGGGCCGCGCTGGAATGATAGGGCCGCAGCCGCTGATGCGGCTTGCCGTCCTGTTTCGGGATCACGACCACGTCGATCTCGAACAGGATCTCCGGCCTTGCGAAGGCGGTGGTGACGATGCCGGTCGAGACCGGTCGGACGTCGCCAAAGTGCTTGCCGAGCATCGGATAGACCGCCGGCCGATAGGCGCGGTCGCTGATATAGACGGTCATCTTGCAGACATCGTCCAGGCTGGTGCCGGCTTCCTTGAGCAGGGTCGCGAGGTTCTTCATTCCGATATCGGCCTGGGCGCCCGCCGCCGCGAGGCCGCGGGCGGTGTCGGGCGCCTGGCTGTGGTCGAGCCCGGAGCCGGTCTGGCCGCGCACGAAGAACTCGTTGTCGGTCTTCACCACCATCGCGCCCTTCCAGGGAAAGCCCTGGCCGTGCCAGCTCTCGAAGGTGTAGGGGCGGGTGTAGCTCGCCGGTGTCTGCGGGATCGCCGCCTCGGCGTCGATCTGCACGATCAGTTCGGGCCGGCCGAGGCCGGCGACGACGAGCCCGGTGCTGACCGGGCGCGCATTCGGCACCCGCTCGGTGATCACCCGATAGACCTCGGAGCGATAGCCGCGATCGACGATGCAGGTGGTCAGCTTGGTGAGGTTGTCGAGCGAGCCGCCGGCCGCCTTCAGCGCGGCCTCCAGATAGTCGAGCGCCGCATGGGCCTGCGCCGCGGCGTCGCCCAGGCCCTTGACCGAACCGTCGGGCTGGGACGCGTTTGCGCCGCTGAGATAGAGCCTCTCGCCGTGACGAACGACGCTCGGGATCGGTGCTGCTCCGCAACCCGGAAGCGAGACGGTGAGGGGGGCGAGGCGATCCATGGGCAAAGTCCGATCCGAAGGAAGCGAGCTGTCAGGCGGAGAGATAGGCCGCGGCCGCGAGCGCATGGGCGCGGACGATGTGGAGGAATTCCTCGATCTCCACGCGCTCGTCCGGCTTGGCCATGTTGGTCGGGCGGCAGCCATAGACATAGGCCGGCACGCCGTTCTGCCGCCAATGCTTGCAATCGGTCGCGCCGAGGCTGACGGCGGAAGCCGGCTCGGGCAGGCCGAGATCGCGCACGGTGCGTTTGAGGATCGCCAGCATCTCGTGATCGGGGGCGCTGACGGTCGGCTCGCAGGAATGGGTCCAGACCGGCGTCAGCCGCGCCTGCGGATAACGGGCGATGCGCTTTTCGACCTCGCCCAGCATGAATTCATGCGTCATGCCGATCGGCAGGCGGATATCGACCTCCAGCCGGCAATGGCCGGGCAGCATGTTGATCTTGACGCCGCCCTGGATCACGCCGACCGAGACGGTGACCTTGTTGAGGATGCCGGAGGCGCCGGCGCCGACGCCCGCATCCATCGCGGCGAACCCCGCCTCGATCGCCGTGCGGAGCGCGTCGTCCTGCACCACCGGCAGCTCTTCGAGCGTGTAGAGATCGCGGATCAGCTCGGCGGCGATGCGGATCGCGTTGGGGCTGGCGTGGGTATAGGCGGCATGGGCGCCGGGCGTATCGATCTCGACGACGATGCGCAGCGTGCCCTTCTCGCCGAACCGGACCATGCTCGGCACGCTCGGCTCGCCGTTCAGCATGCAGTCGCCGCGGAACTCCTCGCCGAACGCCTCGATCAGCCATTTCGAGCCCCAGGTGCCGCCGGTCTCCTCGTCCGAGACGCAGGTCAGGGTCAGGCGCCCGCCGAGCTCCTCGCGCAGCCTGTGCAGATAGATATAGGTCCAGACCGATGCGGCGGTGCCGCATTTCATGTCGGCGACGCCGCGGCCATGGACGCTGCCCTCGGCGACGGCGCCGCTCCAGGGATCGCGCGACCAGGTCTCGGCCGGCCCGGCCGGGAACACGTCGATATGGCCGTTGAGCACGAGATGGCGCCCCGGGCGGGCGCCGGCGAAGGAGCCGACCACGTTCGGCAGGTGTTCCTTGGCGGAACGGATCTCGATCGGCACGCCCTTGGCCTGCAATTGCTCCAGCAGCCATTGCGAGCAATCGCGCGTATCGCCGGGCGGGTTCGGGCTCGGGATGGCGACGAAGCGGGAGAGGAAGCCGACGAGCTCGTCGCGATCCTGCTCGATCCAGGACAGGATGCGATCCTTCACCGAAACGGCGGACATGCCTTGCTCTCCTCTCACGCGGCGACCTGATCATCGCTCGCGTCCCCGTGGTGGAGCCGCCCTGTTCCGTCGGGTTTTGCCGGCTCCAGGATCGAAGCTAAGTCATCGGCTGCAAGCTGATCGAATTAAAATCCCGGCCCTCCTATTCGCGCACATTATAGATGCGGCCGAGACCTGCCCTCAGAGCAGGGCGGCGCCGAAATTCCGCGCCGGATCCATGTCGGGCGCGAGGCGGCCGGTCGGCTCGGCTGCCCAGCCGCCCTCCCGGCCGAGCCAGCGGCCGCTGCCGGGTTCCCCGACGCAGGCTCCGTCGGCCACGACATCCCGCCCACGCGCCAGGACATGCACCGGCCAGCCCGTGACGCTGCAGCCGTGGAAGGGCGTGAAGCCGGTGCGGTCATGCATCGTCGCGTCGGTGATCGTGACCGTCTTCCGCGGGTCCCAGATCGCGATGTCGGCATCGAGCCCGACCTGGATCGCACCCTTGCCGGCGAGATTATAGAGCGCGGCGGGGGCGGTCGCGGTCAGGTTGACGAAGGCTTCGAGCCCGCGCCCGGCGAATTCGGGCCGAGCCTTCGTCACCATCGCGTCGAAAAGCAGCGGCAGGCGCGTCTCGAGGCCCGGCAACCCGTTGGCGATCTGCTTGAAATTCGGGTTCGGTCCCGCCGAGAGCTTGCCGGTCTCGTCGAAGGCGTAGGGCGCGTGATCGGAGGAGATCGTCTGGATGTCGCCCAGCGCCAGTGCTCGCCAGAGCGCATCCTGGTCCGAGACCTCGCGTGGCGGTGGCGAGCACATCCATTTCGCGCCTTCCAGCCCCGGCTTGTCGAGATCGTGGCGGGTCAGGAAGAGATATTGCGGGCAGGTCTCGGCGAAGACCTTCAGTCCCTGGCCGCGGGCCTGGCGGATCACGGCCGCACCTTCCTCTGTCGAGACATGGAAGATCATGATCGGCTGGTCGAGCAGCGCCGCGGCCGCGATCAGGCGGGTGAAGGCTTCCGCCTCGGATCCGCGGGGGTGGCTGGCTGCATGATATTTGGGCGCTGAATACCCTTTTTGAAGCAGCTTCTTGCCCATCCAGGAAATCATGCCGTGGTTTTCGGCATGGACGCAGACCAGCGCGCGGTTCTGGCGCGCGGTCAGCAGCAGGTCGAGCAGGGGCTCGTCGTCGATCTTGATCAGGTCATAGGTCATGAAGATCTTGATCGAGGCGTGGCCCTCGCCGATCAGCGCCGGCAGGTCGGTCTCCAGCGTCTTGGCGTCCGGATTGGCGATGATGAGATGGAAGGCATAATCGATCATCGCGCCACGCCGGGCCCGGACGGAATAGTCGGTGACAACCTTGCGCAGATCGTTGCCGCGATGCTGCGCGGCAAAGCACAGGACCGTCGTCGTCCCGCCGAAGGCGGCGGATGCCGTCGCGCTCTCGAAACTGTCGGCATTGAGCAGGCCACCGGCCGAGACCTGCTCGATATGGGCATGGGCGTCGACGCCGCCGGGAAGCACCAGCTTGCCGCTGGCGTCGATCTCGCGCCGGCCGGGCTGCAGCGCCTCGCCGATCGCGACGATGCGCTCGCCGGTCACGGCGACATCGGCTGCGAAACTGCCGGTCGCGCTGCCGACGGTGCCGCCGCGGATCACGAGGTCATAAAGGGGCGTGGTCATGGGCTCTCCTGCTGGACGCGGCGATGGCGAGGGGTGATGATGCAGGCCATCACCGAAAGGGGAAGTCGATGTCGCGCAGACCGCGTATTCTCGTGATCAATCCGAACTCGAACGAAACGGTCACCGAAGGGTTGCGCCAGGCCGTGCAGCCGCTGGCGCGCGCCGACGGTCCCGAGATCGTTTGCGAGACGCTGCGCGAGGGACCGGCCGGCATCGAGACGCAGGAACATGCCGACAGCGTGACCATCCCGCTGCGCCGGCGCATCGAGGCCGTGAACGATGTCGATGCCTTCGTCATCGCCTGCTATTCCGATCCGGGCATCCATGTCGCCCGCGAAGGCACCTCGCGGCCGGTCTTCGGCATCGCCGAATGCGGCGTCCTCACCGCACTCACTCGGGCCGAGCGTTTCGGCGTGATCGCGATCCGGGCGCGTTCGATCCCGCGCCATATCCGCTACCTGCGCCAGATGGCGCTGATGGACCGCTTCGCAGGGGAGCGACCGCTCGAGATGTCGGTGGCGGAAAGCGCCACGGGCGAGAAGACGCTGGAGCGGATGATCGCCATCGGCCGCGAGCTGACCGAGATCGACGGGGCGGGAGCGATCGTCATGGGCTGCGCCGGCATGGCCCGCCATCGCAAGCCGCTCGAACAGGCGCTCGGCGTGCCGGTGATCGATCCGACGCAGGCGGCGGTCGCGATGGCGATCGGAACGGTCGCGGTGCAGTAGTCCCGCGGGCTGGGTGAGCCGGGCTTTGCCGGGCCGGCTCAAGCGGTCAGCAACCGTGGCAGCAGCGCCGCGTCGTCGAGCTCGTCGAGCGACAGCATCGCCTGCGCCAGTTCGTCGGCCTGCGGGCGCGGCAGCGCCAGCGCCGCCAGCCCGTCGAATTTTTCGCGCAGCTGCGCCAGGCTGACCGGGTTGTCGGGCGCGCCCAGCGGCACCGTGGTCGGCTCCTCGATGCGGCAGCCATCGCGCGTCTCGACGATCAGAGACGACTGCCAGCTCGCGGTCACCGTCTCGTCAATCACGATCTCGATTTTCGCCAGCAGGGCGGCGAGCTCCGGCGCGGCGCGGCGCTCCGGCGCATAGGCCGAGAGCCCCGCCGAGCCGAAGCAGAGGCGCGCCACCACCGCGTAGGGCAGGCTCATCTGCGCCGCCGGCAGCGTGGCGATGTCGCGTCCGCCGACCATGCCGTCGAGGAAGCCGTTGAGGCGGGCCCGAACCGTGACGATATCCTCGGGACCAAGACCCTCGCGTTCGATGATGCGCCCGATCGCATCCACTGCGGCATGCGTGTCGCGGCAGGAGGCGTAGGGCTTGATCGCGGCGTGGCGCAGCATCCAGTCGCGGCCGAGATCGCGCGTCAGCCGCTCCGGCGTCGGATCGGCATGGCCATAGGTCTTGAGGAACCCGCCCCAGACATCGTCGAAGGCCCGGCGCGGCCCGGTGATCTCCTCGCGCGCCAGGAGGGCGGCGAGCAGCCCGCCTTCCGCGGCCCGGCCGGCATGGAGGCGCTTGGTCATGGCGCCATCATGGATGAAGACCCAGAGACCGGACGCGAAACTCGCGGCGATGCCGAGGCAGGAGGCAGTTTGCGCCTCCGACAGGCGCAGTAGCGAGGCCGTTGCTGCGGCGGCGGCGAAGACGCCGCAGGTCCCGGTCGAGTGCCAGCCGGCGCTGTTATGCGGCACATAGCCGCCAAAACCCTCCATCACCCGCCGGCCGACATCATAGCCGAGCACCACGGCCGTCAGCACATCCCGGCCGCTGACCTTGCGCTCTGCCAGGCCGAGCGCGGCGATCACCGCCGGCAGCACGACGGCGCCGGAATGGTCGCAGCCACCTGTGTCGTCGAGTTCGAAGGCATGGGCGGCGATGCCGTTGACGAAGGCCGCCTCGCGCGGCGCGAGCGTCGCGCCCGTGCCCCAGAGCGGGGCCGCCCCGGCATGCCCGGCGCGCGCCAGTGCCCTGTGGCTGCGGATCGCCTCCTCGGAGGTCGCGCCGGCCAGCGCTGCGCCGAGCGTGTCGAGGCTGTGGCGTTTCGCCTTCTCCGCGATCGCGGGCGGGATGTCCTCGAAACCGGTCGTCGTGACGAAAGCGGCCAGCTGCTCGATGATCCCGTCGTCCATCGCCCAGATCCTATGTCGCGTTACCGGCGACCCAATCCGCCATCACGGTGCAGGCATCGAGGAAATCGTCGATGTCCATGCGCTCGTCGGGGTTGTGGCTGCCATTCTCGTTGCGGATGAAGAGCATCGCGGTCGGCACGCCGGCCGCCGCGAAGGCCGCCGAATCATGCGAGGCCGGGCTGCCGAGCGGCATCGCCCGGATGCCGAGCCGCTGCGCCGATCCGGTCAGCCCCGCGAAAATCGCCTGGTCGACCGGACCGACCGCGGCGGAAGCCCGCGCGCCGAAATCGAAGCTGACGCGCTTGTCGCGCTCGATGCGCGCCACGATCGCCGGCAGGCGCGCTTCGATCCCGGCCAGCACCGCGGCGTCGTAAGCCCGCACGTCGAGGCTGAAATGGAAGGCGCCCGGCACCGTCGTCATGCCATGCTTGCGCGTGTCGGTATGGAAGCGCCCGAAGGTGATCGCGATCGGGATGCCGGCAGCCTCGTGCTCGGCCCAGATCGCGTCCAGCGCGGTCGCGAAGGCGGCGGCCGCCATCGCGGCGTCGCGGCGGAAGCGCCGGGGCGTGCCGACATGGTCATGGCGCCCGGTGACAGCGACATTCGGGAAGCGGAAATTGCCGGGGATGCCGGTGCAGATCGCGATCGGATAGCCGGCCTCGACCAGGCTCGGCGCCTGCTCGATATGCACCTCCAGGAAGGCACGGATTCGGTCGGGATCGAGAAAGCGCTCGCCGCGGCGCAGGCTCTCGGGGTCGCCGCCGCAGGTGGCGATATGGTCAGCCAGCGAGCGGCCGGTATCGATCCGCCGGTTGTCGAGGGTGGCGGCGGGCAGCGTCGCCAGCGCCCCGCGGCTGCCGACATAGGAGACCTCGAACCAGACGCTCTCTTCGGCGCGCACGCCCATCACGGTGAGGTCGCATTGCGGCTTCACGCCGAGCTGGCGCAGGGCCGCGATCACCACCAGCCCCGCGACGACGCCGGCCGCGCCATCGAAATTGCCGCCATTCGGCACGCTGTCGAGATGCGAGCCCATCAGGATGCGCGGGCGCGTCCGGTCCTCTCCCGCCCAGCTCGCATAGGTGTTCGCCGCCGCGTCGCGCTGCAGCTCGAGGCCCGCGTCCTGCGCGGCCTTAGCGAAGACGGCATGGCCGAAATTCTCGCCGTCGCCATAGGTGTCGCGCATGATGCCGGGGTCGCCCCGGCTGCCCTCGTCCAGGCGCGCGAACAGGGCGAGCGCCATTTCGCGCTGCGCAGCGATCGCCCGCTTCAGCGCCTCGGCCGCGAGCGGCGCTTCCGCCTTCGTCGCGCCTGCGGGTGAGGACGACAAGCTCATCTGTCGAAATAGCCGGCCCGCACGGCCGCGCCGATCATGTTGACGACCAGCCGGCCGGCGGTGATGCAGGTGATCTGGTTGACGTCGCTGCGGGGCGTGATCTCGACCACGTCCATGCCGACGACGCGGCCCTTCGCGACCAGTCCGTGGATCAGCTTGCGCGCTTGGTCGAAGGTGACGCCGCCGGGGCAGGGGCCGGCGACGCCGGGCGCGATCGCCGGATCCATGCCGTCGAGATCGATGGTGAGATAATAGCGACCGCCATCGGGAATGCGCGCGAGCACGGCCTCCATGCCGTTGTCATGGACCTCATAGGCGCTGACGAGATGGGCGCCATAGGCCCGCGCCGCCTCGACCTCCTCGATGCGGGCGCTGCCCGTGGCGCGCAGGCCGATCTGAAAAATCTCGCCGACATGGTCCATCTCGGAGGCGCGGCGGATCGGGCTCGAATAGCCCTGCGTGACGCCGTTGACCTCCTGGCGCCAGTCGAGATGCTGGTCGATCTGGACGAGGGTGATCGGGCCGTCGCCGTCGAGCCCGCGCAGCACCGGGATCGGTACGCCATGGTCGCCGCCGAGCACGATCGGCATGGCGCCGGCTGCCCGGATCTTGCGGATCGCGGCCTCGGCCTTGCGGTAATGCGCCCCGAGGTCGCGGAAATCGCCGATGATGTCGCCGCAATCGACGGTGCGGATCGGCCTGCCGTCATAGAGCGGCCCGCCGACGTCGAAATCATAGCGCTCGATCGAGCGCGTGATGCGGTCGGTGGCGCGGCGCATCGCGGCCGGCATGTTGGTCTGGTCGTTGACGATCTCGGCGAAGCTGTAGGCGTCGCCATAGGGGATGCCGAGGAAGGCGATATCGGCTTCCAGCTTGTCGAGATCGGTTGCGAGCTCGGAATAGAGGAAGGTGGCGTGGCCGGTCTTGGGGGCGCTGGTCAGGGTCATCGGGTGGGTCCGGTGTCAGTTGCGCCAGCGAAGCTCGCCGGGCGGAGGGGCGATGTCGGGATTGTCGGCGATCATCCGTTCCCAGACGCGCTGGGTGACGGCATCGGCCTCGTCGAGCAGGGCCTCTTCGTCGACGGTCAGGACCTTGCCGTCGCGCATGACGAATTCGCCGTCGACGATGACGGAATGGACGAGGCCGGGATGGCCGTAATGGACGATGTTGGAGAGCAGGCGAATGATCGGGCGCATCGCCGGAGCGCGCAGGTCGATCACGGTGAGGTCGGCCTTCATCCCGGGCGCGATGGCGCCGATGTCGCCGGCGGCGCCGACGCTCGCTGCGGCGTCGCGGGTGACCATGTCGAGCACCTCCTGCGGCGAGGGCGAGGTGCCGTTCTCCTTGTCGCGGCCGCGGCCGGTGCGATGCACGATCGAGCCGATCGCCATCGCCTGGAACATGTCCTCGCTCATGTTGTCGGTGCCGATCGCGACCCGCACGCCGGCATCGCGGATCCAGCCGATCGGGACCTTGTGCAGGCCGCGCCGGCTGGAGCTCGCCGGGCAATGGGCGAGCATCACGCCGCGCTCGGCCAGCAGCGCGACATCGTCCTTGGTGCAATAGGTCCAGTGGGCCGAGGTCAGGTCGGGGCCGAGAAAGCCCTCGCGGTCGAGATAGGCGGCCGGCGTCAGCCCATAGCGCTGGTGGAGCGAGGTGACCTCGCCGGGGCTTTGCGCGAGATGGCAGGTGCGCGTCAGGCGATGCTTGCCGGCCAGCTCCAGCAGCTTGCCCAGCATGGCGGGCGAGCAGTTGTCGGGGGCATGCGCCGCGACCTGGCAGTTGACGCGGCCATCGCGCGCGCCATGCCAGGTCTCGATCAGGGCCGTGGCGCGGTCCAGGAAGGCCTGGCCGAAACTCTCGTCCACCGTATAGTCGCCGAAGCGGATCTTGCGGGTGTCGATATCGGCGCAGGATTCCGAGAGCCAGAGGCGCAGGCCCGTATCGGCCATGGCCGCGGCATAGGTCACGACATGGCGGAAGGGGTCGACCAGGGTGGTGGTGCCGCTGCGGATCGCCTCCAGGCAGCCGAGCGCAGCCATGACCCCGCGCTCATGCTCGCTCATCGTGTAGGAGATCGGCGACATGTAGCGGTAGATGATCTCGCCGCTCCAGTCCTCGACCGTGCCGCGCAACGAGGTCAGCACGGTGTGGGTATGGGCGTTGATCAGGCCGGGAAGGACGGCGAGCCCGCGCCCCGACATGCGCGGCAGCGCCGGATAGGCGCGCTCGAGCTCGGCCGTCGCGCCGACGGCGACGATGCGGTCGGCAGCGATGGCCACGGCGGCATTGTCGAGGACGCGGCGTTCGCCGTCGCAGGTGACGACCGTCGCATCGGTGATCAGCAGATCCATAGTCGGGTCCGGCTCCAAGGATGCCTGGACAGTGAAATGGAACCGTGAGGCCGGCAACGCCGGCGCCTATGCTTTATCGGGAACAGCCATAACCGGAGCGAATAGTCGCCAGTCGACGCTAGGCGAGCTTCTCCGCGACCTCGCTCGCGACCTGGCGCACCTCGCGCAGGAACGCCTCGGCGGCACGCGAGAGCGGCCGCTTATGCGAGCGCACGACGGAAGCGGCCACGCAGCTCGCCGGCTCGAACGGCCGCGTCGCCAGCTTGAAATGGCCGGCGAAATGCGGCGAGAGCGGATCGACGACGGCGACCCCGACGCCGGCTTCGGCGAGGACGCAGGCGGTGTTGCAATAGCGGACCTCGACCGAGAACTCGAAGGGCTCGCCGGCCTTGTCGAAGGCCTGGCGCAGCAAGGTGCCCATCTTCGTGCCGCGCTCCAGCGCGATGAAGGGAAAGCCGCGCAGGTCGGAGGGCACGATCCGCTGCTTCTGGGCGAGCGGATGGTCGGGCCGCATCACGCAGACCATGTTCTCGGCGAAGAAGACTTCCGAATCCAGGCCGCGATGGTCGCCGAGGCCGAGCACGAAGCCGAGCTCGGCCGAGCCGCTGTCGACCGCGTCGATCACCGTCTCGAAGCGGCGGATGTCGAAGAAGACCCGCATGTTGGGGCGTTTCGCCAGGAAGAGCTGAAGCGCAGGCGGGATCACGCTGTAGCCCAGCGGCGGCGTCGCGATCAGCCGGACATGGCCGGCGCGGTTCTCCTTGAGATCCTGCACGCGGGTCGCGAAAGCCGCCTGCATGGCGAAGAGCGGATCGGAATCCTGATAGAGCGCGCGCGCCTCCTCGGTCGGGAAGAGCCGGTTATTGACCCGCTCGAACAGCGGGAAGCCGAGCTGGGTCTCGAGATGCTTGATCGCGTTGCTGACGGCGGGCTGCGACAGGCCGAGTTCTTGCGCGGCGCGTACCGTGGTCTCGCAGCGGACCACGGCCCGCAGCAACTCGATCTGGCGAAGGTTCATGACACGCAGCTTGCGGCAGGGGAGACCAAACGGCAAGCAAGCGCCGTGCCGTGAAGAGGGCAGCGAACAGTCCTCGACCCGGCACGGCCACGAGATTGGGCGATCGGCTCAGGCTGCCTGCCCGTCCCCGTCCAGCAACGAGGCCGTGCCGAACAGCCCCTGCTTGCGCGCAGCCTCGGCCGGCGTCAGGCCGGCTGAGTTGCGGGCCTTGGCATCGGCTCCCGCCGCGAGCAGCGTCTCCGCGACCTCGATCGCGTTCTCGTCGTCGTCCGGCAAGGTGAACAAGGGCGGTTCGCCGGTGCGGGTCGCAGCGTTGGCCAGGCCGGGATTCTGCGCCAGCAGAGCGTCCAGGCGTGGCAGGCTCGCCGACCGGCACAGGCCGCAAATGTCTTCGCTCACCGTCGACAGATAGCTCGTCACCTCGTCGGCCCCGTTGTGATGGGCCCAGCCAAGCGGCGTCGAGCCGAAGCGCCGCTCGACCGGGTCGATCGCGGCGCCGGCTGAGATCAGCAGGGCGGCGATCTCCGTCTGGCCGGAGCCTGCGGCCTCATGCAGGGGGCGGACGCCGTCCCGCGTCTCGGCATCGGGCGAGACGCCGAGTGCGAGCGCCAGTTCGGCGATGTCGCCGCGGCCCTGGCGGATCGCGATGTTGAGCGGCGCGGGATCGAGCCGATAGTCCGGCTGGCCGGCAAGAAGCTGCCGGGCCGCAGCCTCGTTTCCACTCGCGATGGCCGAGACGAAGGCCTCATGGCCGGTCAGCTCCGGCTTCGGAGCGCCATGGCTGGTCAGGAGGTCGACGAGATCCTCGCGGCCGTTGACCATCGCCTGTTTCACGACGCTCTGCTTCGAATAGGAATTCGTCGTCTCGGCGCGCGCGCCATGCGCCAGCAGCCATTCGGCGCGCCTCGGCTGAAGCGGCACCGCATTTCCGAGCAGATAATCGAGCGCCGGCCCGTTCAGTTCGCGCACCGGCCCGCGCCATCTCGCCGTCTCTCCGCGCTTGTCCGTCTCGTCCCAGAGCAGTTGCAGCCAGAAGGTGTCATCGGCGCCGAGCGAGGTGTTGTAGAGAGCCGGGCCGTCCAGGGGATCGGCGCCATTCTCAATCAGCAGATGCGCGAGGGCTTCGGCTTGCGGGTGCGGCGGCTGGCTGCTTTCACCGCCGCCGATCACGCCGGTCAGCACGGTGAAATGACTGGAGCCGTCGCTCCAGAAATCGCTCGCTGAGGCGCCATGCTCCAGCAGAAGCCGGGCGATGCCGAGCATGTTTGCGTCATTCGCATCGGCTGGCATGCGCGTATAGGCAAGCCGCAGGAGCGGCGTCCAGCCGTCGAAGCCGCTGACATGGCGCGCCAGCGTGGCGTCCGTCTCCAGCTGTCTCCGAACCGCCTCGATATCAGAGGCGGCGACGGCGGTATGGATGCTGTCGCCCGCGATCTCCGGGTGACGGGTGAGGATGCGCCGGGCTGTCGCCCCGCGTGCCGGCCGGTCGGCCTCGTACTCGCCCCAGATCTGGGTGCCGGGCGCGACGCCGTAGCGGAGCGCCGATTTCTCGAGGAAGAGCGTGACGCGCTCGGCATGTCCGCGCGCCGCGATCTCGCGGTCGGCCAGGTCCTGTTTCAACCCGGCCCAGCTCGTGGCACCGTATTCCCGGCTGAGCGCGTGCTGGACCTCGCGCAGGCCGGGCCTGCCGGGATGGTTCGGGAAACCGCTGCGGAAGCGTGCGAGGGCAGGGGGATCGCCTGCCTCGATCTCCTTCAGCCAGCGCTTGGCCTGGCGGCGAAGGTTTTCGAGCGTGGTCTGGGGCGTGAGCTTGCGTGTCGTGAACGACATGGGGAGCGTCCTTCCGAAGATGCCTGATGTCCGCTTCGCAGGCCGGAAGAAGGCTTCGAAGATGATACGGTCTGACCGAATGGGTGGGAGCAGGCTCCCTTGCCGCGGACTGGAGGCGCCCCAAGCGCACTATCGGCAACAGAAATTCAGGCGGGTCGAAAAGTCAATCTGGACGAGGCCGCCGGGCTTGACGGCCGCCCACCGCTCGGTGACAGCCATCCACCGCCTTGGGCGGTTATCGGGATCTGGGCAGCGAGGACCGGGATGGACATTTTCGAGCGTCTGAAGGCGGCCGCGCCGGTCGAGTGGGCGAGCTATGTCGACCATGCCTTCGTCCGGCAGATGGGCGCCGGCACGCTGCCGCAGGCGGCCTTCCGCACCTATCTCGTGCAGGACTACCTGTTCCTGATCCAGTTCGCCCGCGCCTATGCGCTTGCGGTCTACAAGGGCAGGACGCTCGCCGACATGCGGGCGGCGCAGGCCGGATTGTCGGCGATCCTCGATGTCGAGATGGATCTGCATGTCCGGCTCTGCGGCCGTTGGGGGCTTTCCCCCGAGCAGATCGAGGCCGCGCCGGAGCATCAGGCCACCATCGCCTATACCCGCTTCGTGCTCGATTGCGGCATGTCGGGCGACCTGCTCGACCTGCATGTGGCGCTGGCGCCCTGCGTCATCGGCTATGCCGAGATCGGCCGGACGCTGGCTTCAGACAATCCGGCCGCGCTCGCCGGGCATCCCTATGCGGACTGGATCGGCGAATATGCCGGGGACGCCTATCAGGAGGTGGCCGCCGGGGCGCGCCGCCATCTCGACGACCTTGCGGCCCGGGCGATGACGGAGCGGCGTTTCAGCGAGCTCGCGGCGCTCTTCGCCAAGGCCGCACGGCTGGAGGCGGATTTCTGGCAGATGGCGTTGGACGGCGGCTGAACGCGGTCCTCGCGGCTCAGCCGCAGGACGCCCTCACGATCTTGCCCGAGGCATCGACCTCGATCGTCACGCGCCGCTCGTTCAGGTCCATCGTGACGGGGTCGCCGGGCGCGATCCGGCGCACGATCGCGGCGCCGGTCAGGCGCTTGACCTCGGCCTCGCTCGGGGCCGCCTGTCCAGTGAGCGCCTTCGCCCCCGCGGGCGAGCACGGGCCGCCCTGGGCATTGGCGGGCTGATCCGTCGCCGTGCAGGCGGCGAGCGCCAGCACCGCCAGGGCGGCTGACAGGCATGGTAGCTTGGCCATGGAACGTTCCTCCCTCGTTGCGAGCGGGTCGCCAAAACTGACCGACAACACTGGGCCTACAACCTTGGCGGGATGAGGGCGCGCGGCCTCTTCAGCTATGCGCGGGTCTGACGGCGCGGTTCGCTTCCGGAAGCGGGCAGAGACTGCCGCAATCCGCCACCCCCGGCAGCAGGTAGCGCAGGCAGCAGATCTTTCGCCGCCGCGTCGGCTGGCCGGCCAGCAGCGGGTAGCAGACCGCGCCGCACATCGGGTTGCGTCGCCCGGTGGCGTCGGTCTGCGCCGCGAGCAGCGCGCGCCCCTCGCGCAGGGCGTCGGGATGAACCGTGCTTGCGGCCGCGACCTGTTCGAGACTCCACTCGAAGATGGCTGTCGCGTTGATCCAGAGAAGGCGCGGCGAGACGCCGAAATGGCTGGCGAAATGGCGGATCAGCGGTGCGACATGGCCATCGAACAGGCGCGAGAAGCGGTCGCTGCCGGCCTCGCGCGGCTTGCCGTCATCGGGGACGACCAGCGCAGCCGTCCGGCCTTCCTCATGCGGTGCGATCCTGATCTGCGCGAGATCGATGGGCAGGTCGCGATCGAGCACGAGGATCGCGGCCGTGGTCGGGATGATGAGCGCGCCGAAATGCCATTGCGTCCACATCGAGACGACGGCGTGCCGGTCGCCGCCGCGATGGGTCTGCGCGAAGCGCGACATCAGGCGGTCGGCGGCGCCGCCTTCGAGCAGGTCGGTCCCGGCGATGGCGTCGCCATGAGCGCCCGGCAAGGCGAGCTTGTCGCCGTAATAGGCGAGCGCGTCGGGGAAGCAGGGCGCCAGCGCGGGGATCATGGGCCGGTCGCGAGGCCGGGCTCTGTTTCCGGCTCGCGCCTTGCGCGCACAGCGTGCCGGCTCAGCAACCAGGCGGCCGGCGCTGCGATCATCGCGCCAAGGGCGGCGAGCGCAAAGCAGGTGCCATAGCCGAAATGCTGCGAGACCCAGCCGGCACTGACCCCACCAGCCATGCTGACCAGCGCGTCCATGCATTGCAGCAGCGTGAAATCCACACCGGCCTGGCGCGGGTCCGAGAGCGCCATGAACTGGGCATAGAGCGCGACGAAGCCGAGTGCCATCAGGCCTGACGAGCTCGTCAGGCCCAGCGCGAGCAGGACGCTGCGGGGCGCTGCGCCATGCCATGCCGCGGCGGCGAGGCCCGCCAGCGCCAGGGCCTGCAGGACGAGCGCGAGCACCATGACGACGGGCGCGCCCCACAGGCGCACGAGCGCGCCGCCGAGCAGCGCGCAGCCGAAGCCGACTGCCATGCCGCCGAGCCCGTTGACGATGCCGAGCGAGGCCAGGTCGAGGCCGGAATCGATCAGGAAGGGCCCCAGCATGGCCACGCCCCATTTCTGCGCCACGACATAGATCGCGGCGAGCGCCAGGCCGATCCGCATGTCCTTGCGGCGTAGCGCCTGGCCCAGCGAGGGCTGGTGCGTGCGTGAGCCGGGCGAGGGCGGGGCCGGCGACAAGATGAAGGGCAGGGCCAGCGCCACGAGGAGAGCGGCCATCGCCAGCGTCGCCCAGCGCCAGTCCAGCCCGGCGACGAGCACGAGAAACAGGCCGGAACCGAGCGCCGAGCCGAGATAGGCGCCGCCGACCTGCGCGGCATTGCCCCAGCCGTGATGGCGCTCGGACAAGGTTTCGACCGCGTGCCCGTCGCAGGCGATATCGCCGGTCGAGGCCGCAAACGCGATGATCACGAAGACGGCGATGAGCGGCACGAGGCTCGTCGGGCCGATCAGGCTGGCGAGGCAAAGCCCGAGCGCCGAGAGCAAGGTCGTGACGAGGACGATCGAGCGTGAGCGGCTCTGTCCCACGGGAGGGAGCCGGTAACGCTCAATCGCGGGGGCCCAGAGGAATTTCAGGGCCCAGGGCAGGACCGCGAGATAGGTCAGGCCGATCTGGTCGAGCGGCAGGCCGCGATCGCGCAGCACGCTCGGCAGGGCGATGAAGGTCAGCCCGCCAATGATGCTTTGGCCGACATAGAGCCCGCCGATCGCGAGCACGATCGCGGCGGGCGACGCGAACCCGCGCATGGCGGCCACGTCGGAGCCGGTCGCGCTCACCAGCGGTAGCGCAGGCTGGCGATGACCTTGCGGCCCTCGTCGAAATAGCAGAACCCGGCGGTGCAGTTCTGGGTGACCTCGTCGAGCAGGTTGGTGGCGCTGACCTGCACGCGCATGCCCTTGAGCTGCGGGTTGAGGTTTTCCAGATCGTAGCGGATCGAGGCGTCGACGAAGGTGCGGGCCTTGTTGTCGAGCACGGCGCGGTTGAGGTTGTCGCCGAGGCTGGAGCCGACATAGCGCACGCCGCCGCCGACGCCGAGCCCCTTCGCCGCGCCCTGCTGGACCGTATAGTCGAGCCAGACCGAGGCCATGTGGTAGGGCACGCTGGTCAGGCGGTTGCCGGTCGTCTCGGGCGTCAGTTTCTTGATGCGGGCATCGTTGTAGGAATAGGAGGCCTGGATGCTGAGGCCGCTCGCCAGCGAGGCGACGCCCTCGATCTCGAAGCCGCTGGAACGCAGGTCGAGCTGGACCTGCCGGTTGAGGCCGTTGACGACCTCGTAGACCACGGCGTTCTCCTGCCGGATATTGAAGACGGCGGCGCGCAGCGAGGCGTTGTAGCCCGGCAGGTCGTATTTCACGCCGGCCTCGACCTGCTCGCCCGCCGTCGGCACGGCGACGCCGCCATTCAGCACCGTGCCGGGATTGGGCACGAAGGAGCTGCCATAAGCGACATAGGGAACGAGGCCGAAATCGGTGACATAGCTCAGCGCAGCGCGGCCGGTGAACTTGCCGTCCTTGCGCTTGCTCTCGGTCGGCACGTCGCCGGCCGCTCCGGCCTCGAACTTGCTGTCGAGCCAGTCATGGCGGATGCCGGCGGTCAGGCGCCAGTTCTGCCATTTAATCTGATCCTGAAGGTAGGCGCCGACCATGGTCTGGGTTTGCGCCGTCCGCCACAGGAAGGGCGGAGCATAGCCCAGCGGCACGCCGCCATAGGCTTCCTTGCTCTTGTAGCTGAGATGGCTGACGTCGATCCCGGCCAGGAGGGTGTGGTCGAGCGCGCCGGTCCGGAACCGGCTTTCCAGCGAGGTGTCGATCGAGAGGCCTTGCGTGTTCTCCCGCGTCAGGCCAGGCGTTCCGACATAGACATATTCCTGGTTGCCGCCGAGCTTCGAATAGCGCGCGCGCTGGCGCAGCGTGAAGACCTCGTCGAACTTGTGCTCGAACTCGTAGCCGAGCCGCGCCTGCTGCTGGCGGAAATCGTTGTAGCGCCGGTCGCCGCCGAAGACGCGGCTGGCGCCGATCGACTTGGTCAGGACATTGCCCTGCGCGTCGACATAGGGGCCGTATTCATTGATGTAGGCCGCCGTGCCGCCGGTGGTCGAATCCATGTATTCGCCGAGGATGGTCAGCTTGGTCGCCTCGGTCGGCTTCCAGGTCAGGGCCGGCGCGATGAAGACGCGGTCGTCCTTGATGGCGCTGACCTCGGTTCGCGCATCGCGCAGTAGGCCGGTCAGCCGGTAGAGCAGCGTGCCGTCGGCGTCGACCGGGCCGGACAGGTCGAAATTGGTCTGCTTGCGTCCGAAGGAGCCGGCCTGGACCTCGATCTCGCGGAAGGGCGTCTCGGTCGGCCGCTTCGAGATCAGGTCGACGATGCCGCCCGTGCTGCTGGCACCATAGACCGAGGCGGACGGCCCCCTCAGGATCGAGATCGCTTCCAAGCCATAGGGTTCGAGGCGGAACAGGCCGTTGGGGCTGCCGATCTGGCGCAGGCCGTCGCGGAAGACGGCGTTCTGGGTCACGTCGATGCCGCGGATCGTGAAGGCGTCGTAGCGCGGATCGAAGCCATAGGTGCCGACGCGGGCGCCCGGCGTGTAGGACAGGGCTTCGAGCAGGGACTGGGGCTTGCGCTGCTCGAGCTGCGTCTGCGTCACGGTCGAGATCGATTGCGGCGTCTCGACGAGCGGCGTGTCGGTCTTGGTGCCGCTCCGGCCCGAGGTCGCGACATAGCCGTTGGTCGTGATCACGCCGGTCGTTTCGTTGCGCCCTTCGACCACGACCTCCTCCAGCCTGATCGGCGCCGGATCGCGCGATTGCGCGAAGCCCGAATGCGTGGTCAGGGCAAGCGTAGAGGACGCCAACAGGACGAAGCGCAGATTCACGATAGAAGACTTTCTCAAAAGGCAGTGAGCGCGGCCTATCAGTGCCTGATTATATCTGTCAATACATTCTACCTTTTAGTTATTACAAAGAAAGCAAAAGTAATTACATCGCATGTGGCAAATACAAAATGGAATACTTTCTATACAAGACTCACACCATGAGGGCGTTACGTCAGTCAAGTATTGGAGCGGGCGTGAGCGCGCGACGGGCTGCCATGCGTTGGGGCGTTGGCAGCGACCCCTGCGGACCCCACCGGCTGCCACGCTCACGAGCCAGCGAGCGGGGTTTGCAACAGGTGCCGAGTGATGGGTAAGGGTAGGCCTGAGCGCAGGCGCGCCGTTCCGATCACCACGGAGTCCCGGATGACCGATCTTTCCGCCTTCCCGATCACCAAAAGCTGGCCGGCCCGGCATCCCGACAGGATCCAGCTCTATTCGCTGCCGACGCCGAACGGGGTGAAGGTCTCGATCATGCTGGAGGAGACGGGCCTGCCCTACGAGCCGCATATGATCGATATCGGCAAGAACGAGACCTGGACGCCGGAATTCCTGTCGCTCAACCCGAACGGCAAGATTCCGGCGATCATCGATCCCGACGGTCCCGGCGGAAAGCCGCTCGGCCTGTTCGAATCCGGCGCGATCCTGCTCTATCTCGCCGAGAAGACCGGCAAGTTCCTGCCCGCCGATGCGGCGCTGCGCTACGAGACCATCCAGTGGGTGTTCTTCCAGATGGCGGCGGTCGGCCCGATGTTCGGGCAGCTCGGCTTCTTCCATAAGTTCGCTGGCCGCGAATACGAGGACAAGCGCCCGCGCGACCGCTACGCGGCCGAGAGCAAGCGGCTCCTTGGCGTGCTCGAAACCCGGCTGGAAGGCCGCGACTGGATCATGGGCAGCGACTACACCATCGCCGACATCGCGCTGCTCGGCTGGGTGCGCAACCTCAACGGCTTCTACGCCGCCGGCGAGCTCGTCGACTATGCCGGCCTGAAGCGCGTGCCGGCTTGGCTGGAGCGCGGCCTGGCGCGGCCGGCGGTGCAGCGCGGCCTGGAGATCCCGAAGCGGCCCTGAGGGCGCCGCCCTTCGTCATTGCGAGGAGCGGAGCGACGAAGCAATCCAGAGGCCGCCGAGCGAGCCCTTCTGGATTGCTTCGCTGACGCTCGCAATGACGGGGCGTTTCGCCTGCTCAGCGATCCAGCAGGGGCGCTGATTCCGCCCGCACGTAACAGGCGGCCTGCGTGCCGGACGCGGTCGCCGCCAAAGCAGGCCGGGCCGTCGGGCAGATCTCGACGCGGATCGGGCAGCGGCTGACGAAGGGGCAGCCCGGCGGCGGCGAAAGCGGGCTCGGCAGGTCGCCGCTCAGGATGATTTTTTCGCGCCGACGTTGAGCCACCGGGTCGGGCAAGGGAATCGCCGAGAGCAGTGCCTGCGTATAGGGATGGCGCGGCGCCTCGAACATCGCGTCGATCGGGCCATGCTCGGCGACGGTTCCGAGATAGAGCACGATCGCCTCGTCGGCGATGTGCCGCACCACCGAGAGGTCGTGCGAGATGAAGAGATAGGCGAGGCCGAGCTCGCGCTGCAGTTCCATCAGCAGGTTGAGCACCTGCGAGCGGATCGAGACGTCGAGCGCCGAGACCGGCTCGTCGAGGATCAGCAGGCGCGGCGACAGGGCGAGCGCGCGGGCGATGACGACGCGCTGGCGCTGGCCGCCCGAGAGCGCGCTCGGCAAGCGTTCCGCGAAGGCGGCGGGCAGGCCGACGCGGTCGAGGAGTTCGGCGACGCGGCTGCGCCGGTCGGCCCGTGTCCAGCCGGCAATGGCGAGCGGTTCGCTGATGCTGTCGGCGATGCTCATCTTGGGATCGAGTGCGGCGCTCGGGTCCTGGAAGACGATCTGGATCTCGCTGGCGAGCGCCGCCCGCTCGCGCCCTGCGAGCCGGGTGATGTCGCGGCCGTCGAACCGGATCGTGCCGCCGGTGGCCCGCTCCATGCCGAGCACGGCATAGGCCGTCGTCGACTTGCCGCAGCCGGATTCGCCGACGAGCGCGACGGTTCGGCCGGCGGCGACGTCGAAGGAGACGCCGTCGACCGCCTTGACCACGCCGCCCGGCGTGCCGACGCCGCGGCGCAGCGGGAAATGCACCTTGAGGTCGCGGACCTGGAGCAGGGGCGCGGGGTTGTCGGCGCTCATGCCAGCTCCTCGACCTGGGCCGAATGCCAGCAGGCTGCGCGATGCTCCAAGCCAACTACAGCCAGCGGAGGCGTCGTCTCGCAGGTCCGGTCGGCCAGCGGGCAGCGCGTGCGGAAACGGCAGCCATCGGGCCAGGAATCGGCCGTCGGCACCATGCCCTCGATCGTGCGCAGCAGCGCCTTGCGCTCGCCCGTGAGGGTCGGGATCGTCGCCAGCAAGAGCCGCGTATAGGGATGGCGCGGCTCGGCGAAGATGGCCTCGACCGGCCCACTCTCGACGATCCGGCCGCCATACATCACGCAGACATCGTCGGCGAGATCGGCGACGACGCCCATGTCGTGGGTGATCAGCACGATCGCGGTGCCGACCTCCTCGCGCAGCCGGCGCATCAGTTCGAGGATCTGCGCCTGGATAGTGACGTCGAGCGCCGTCGTCGGCTCGTCGGCGATGAGCAGCGCCGGACGGCAGATCAGCGCCGAGGCGATCATGATGCGCTGGCACATGCCGCCGGAGAGCTCGAAGGGATATTGCTGGGCGCGCCGGGCCGCGTCGGGAATGCCGACGCGGGTCATCATCGCGATCGCTTCCGCGCGCGCCTCGGTGCCTGAGAGGCCGCGATGCAGGCGCAGCGCCTCCTCGACCTGGGCGCCGACGCGCATCAGCGGGTTGAGCGAGGCGACCGGCTCCTGGAAGATCACGGTGGCGTCGTTGCCACGGACATGGGCGAGATCGCGCTCCGAGAGGCCGGTCAGCTCGCGCCCGTTCAGGCGGATCGCCCCGCCCGCGACATGGGCCGCCGCCGGCAGCAGGCCGAGCACCGAGAGCGCCGTCAGGCTCTTGCCGCAGCCGCTCTCGCCGACGATGGCGAGGATGCGCCCGTTGCCGACGGTCAGCGAGACATGGTCGACGATCGCCATGCCGTCGATCTCGACGACGAGATCCTTCACTGCCAGGACGGGTTCGCCCGTTGCGCTCATGCTGTCGCCAGGGGTTTGGCTGCAACGGCTTCGGCCGCCACGACCGCGGCCCAGGGGCTGGTCGGGTGGGCCATGCCGACGAAGCCGCCCGCGGGCTCGACCATGACGGCGGAGGGGATCGAGAAATTCACGGGATAGAGCGTGTCTTCGACGATCTCGACCGGGAAGGCGGTCGCGACGGTCGCGGCGACATCGGGCTCGGCGCGCGCGTCGATCTTGATGCGCGGCGTCGATGCGTCGATGCGCGGGCGGTGGAAGGCTTCTTCCAGCGAGAGCCCGAAATCGGCGAGGCTGGAGAGGATCTGCAGCACCGTCGGGAAGATGGTGCGCCCGCCTGCGGCGCCGATCGCCAGCACCGGCCGCCCGTCGCGGCTGAGCACCAGCGGGCACATATTGGCGAGCGGCTTGGCGCCGGGCGCGATGCTGTTCGGCTGGCCGGGGCGCGGATCGAACCACATCATGCCGTTGTTCATGATGATGCCGGCATTCGGCAGCGCGATCTTGGCGCCGAAGCGCGAGAGCAGCGTGTTGGTCAGCGCCACCATGTTGCCGGAGCTGTCGACGACGCTGACATGCGAGGTGCAGCCGGCTTGCGGCGTCGCGGCATGGCCAAGCGTGGTCAGCCGCGTCGCATAGGCGTTGCGGATCGCCGTCGCATAGAGCAGGGCGGCCTGCGCCGGCGAGCTTGTCCGCGAGAGCGGGCCGGCCGTGAGCTGGTCCGCGGCCTCGAGAAAGCTCGGGCCACCGCTCAGGCCCGGCACGGCGGCGATGTCGAGATCGCGATAGCGCCCCGTCAGCGCCGGCCGCCAGACGGGCTCATAGGCGGCGAAGTCGCTCGCGCGAATGGCCGAGCCGCCGGCTTCGAGATCGGCCGCCAGCACCCGCGCCGTCTCGCCCTCGTAGAAATCGCGCGCGCCGGCCTGCGCCAGCCGTTCGAGCAGGGCGGCCTTGCGCAGCATCGGCTTGAAGCGTTGCGTCTCCGCGCCAGACGCCTTCGGGGCCTGGCCGTCGTCGAGCAGCAGCGCCGCCAGAACGGGGTCGCGCGCCAGGCCGGAGGCCTCGATGCCGATGCAGAGCGCCGCGAACCAGTCGAGCTCGAGACCGCGCCTCGCATGCTCGATCGCGGGTTGCAGCGCCTCGGCCCAGGACAGGCTGCCATGGCGCTCCAGCGCCACGGCGAGGCCGGCAATGGCACCGGGCACGCAGATCGAGGCGTAGCCCGAGACGTTGCGGTCGCCCGCCACCGAGGGCCAGCTGAACCAGTTGCCCTGCTGCGCGTCGGCGAGCGGGTAGTCAGCCGGATCGAGCCCTGCCGCGGCCCGGACATTGAAGTCGAGCGTCTCGACTGCGCCGGTTGCGCCATCGGCATGCACCAGGAAGCCGCCGCCGCCGATGCCGGAAAGCCAGGGCTCGACGATGCTCAGCACCAATGCGGTGACGACCGCCGCATCCATGGCGTTACCGCCGCGCGACAGCACCGCGGCGCCGGCTTCGGCCGCATGGCGGTTCTGGGCGGCGACGAGCCCGTGCGGCGAGCGCACCGCCGGCCGGTGCACGCTGAAGGTCTGCATCAGCGAGCCGCCCTGAAGCGATGCGGGCCGCTCGCCTGCGGCAGGCGCATCGGCACCGAGAAGCGGTCGCGGTTGACGCTGGAAACGTGATGCGCGGCGACCTCGCCGACGGTCGCGATCCAGGTGTCGGAGCTGGCGGTGACGGCGTCGAGCAGGCGCTCCAGCATGCGGATGCGGCCGGCGCGGCCCGAGATCCAGTCATGGATCGTCAGCATCATCAGGCGCCCTTCGCGCTCCAGCACCTGCCATTCGTCGAGCCAGGCTTCGAGGATGCCGCCCTGCGGTGCGGGCGGCCAGCGGTCGGTCTGGGCGCCGGTGAACTTGAAATAGATCGCGTCGTCGACCGCCCAGAGCACCGGCACCTGGGTGACGCCGTCGATGGTGTAGGGCAGGTCGAAGCCCATCAGCGAGCTGTCATAGAGGCCGCGGCGCTTGACCTCGGCCAGCATCGCCGGGGTCATCTCCCAGGCCGGCGAGCGGAAGCCGGCCGGCACGATCCCGGCCTGGCTCTTGAAGATGGCGAGCGATTCGTCGAGCGCCCGGGCGAACTCGTCGGCCGGCGTCTCCGCGGCGATTTCGTGGAAATAGCCGTGCAGGCCGACCTCGTGGCCGCGCGCGACGAAGGCCGGCAGCAGGTCGGGATGGTTGCGCGCGACCAGCCCCGGCACGAACAGCGTCGCCTTGATCTCATAGCGGTCGAGCAGGTCGAGGATGCGCCAGATGCCGACGCGCGGGCCGAACAGCCGCTGCTCGATCTGGCCGAGCGTCACCGGCGCATCGGCTGGCAGGCTCCACTGATAGGGGCTCTCGGCATCGACATCGACGCTGAAGCAAAAGGCGCTGGTCTTGCCCTCGGGCCATTCATAGGCCGGGAAGGGCGACTGGGTGTGCTGGCTCATCACGGGCCTCCTAGAGCGGGTTCTTCTTGTCCTGATGAACCGCGAGCGAGCCGATCGAGTTTCCGCCGTCGATCGTCAGGGTCGCGCCTGTGACATAGGCCGAGAGGTCGCTGGCGAGGTAGAGCAGGCCATTGCCGACATCCTCGCGCGAGGAGGGGCGGCCGAGCGGGATCTGCGAGATGGTGCTGGTGATATGGGCCTCGGTCAGGTCGCTGACCTTGCTGCCGGCGGCGAATCCCGGTTCCAGCGCGTTGACCCTGATGCCGAACTCGGCGAGCTCGACGGCAAAGCCCTTGGTCAGCCGGTCGAGCGCGGTCTTCGAGGTGCAATAGGGCACGACGGTCCGGCGCATCTTGCGCGAGGCGCCCGACGAGATGTTGATGATCGAGCCCCCGACCTGCTTGCGGACCATTTGCGTCGCGATCTCGCGGGTCAGGATGAAGGGTGCGCGCAGGTTGATCGAGAAGATCCGGTCGAACTCATCCGTCGAGATGTCGAGCAGGAAGCCGCTCGGATAGATGCCGGCATTGTTGACGAGGATATCGGCGGCGCCCCAGCGCTGCGCGACCTCTTCGGTCAGCGCCTTGATCGAGGCCTCGTCGGTGAGGTCTGCCGCCTTGGCGAAGCCGTCCGGTCCGAGCCCGAGCGAGGCGGCGAACTCGGCGAGGTCGGCCTCGCGGGCGTCGGTCAGCGCCAGCACCGCGCCGGCCTCGTGCAGCGTCTGCGCGATCCAGCGCCCGATCACGCCGCAGGCGCCGGTGACGAGCGCGCGCTTGCCCTTGATGTCGTTGAAACTGGCCATGATGTCCTCAGCGAAAACGGGGGTCGAGGCGGTCGCGCACGGCATCGCCGGTCAGGTTGACGGCGAGCACGAGCACGAAGAGGCAGAAGCCCGGCAGGGTCGCGACCCACCAGGCGGTGGCGACGTAGTTGCGCCCGGTCGAGAGCATCGCGCCCCAGCTCGCCGTCGGCGGCTGCACGCCGAGGCCGAGGAAGGAGAGGCCCGCCTCGAACAGCACCATCAGGCCGAATTCGAGCGTCGCGACGACGCTGACCGCGCCGATGATGTTGGGCAGGATATGGCGGAACAGCACGCGCAGGGAGCTTGCGCCCATCAGCGTCGCGAGCCGGACATAGGGCATGGTCGCGATCGAGAGCGTCTGGCTGTAGGCGACGCGGGCGTAGCGGGGCCAGCGTGTCAGCGCCAGCACCATGATGACGTTGACGAGGCTCGGGCCGAGCACGGCGACGGTGATGATCGCCAGCAGCACGGCGGGGATCGAGAGGAAGACGTCGACGATGCGCATCACCACGATCTCGACCCAGCCGCGCCGGTAGCCGGCGATCATGCCGAGCGTGGTTCCGACGACGCCCGACAGGATCACCGAGGCGAAGGCGACGAGCAGCGAGACGCGCGAGCCATAGATGATCCGGCTCAAGAGGTCGCGGCCGAGCTCGTCGCTGCCGAGCCAGTATTGATAGCCGCGCGAGACGGTTCCTGGCGGCTTCAGCCGGGCGATCAGGTTCTGGAAGTTCGGATCATAGGGCGCCAGCAACGGCGCGAAGACGGCCGCGACGACGAAGAGCGCGACGATGGCGAGCGGCCACCAGCGCCACCATGGCGAGCGCCGGCTGCGGCGCGCGGGCGCGGAGGCTGCGACGGCGCTCACCGCGCCTGCTCCAGCACGATGCGCGGATCGACGACGCTGTAGAGGATGTCGGAGATCAGGTTCAGCGCCACGGTGACGAAGGCGCCGAGCAGCACCACGCCCTGTACGATCATGAAATCGCGCGCCAGGATCGCCTGGACGGTGACCTGGCCGATGCCGGGCCAGGCGAAGACGGTCTCGACGATGACGGCGCCGGCCAGCAGGTTCGAGATCTCCAGCGCCGCCACCGTGATGATCGGGATCGAGGCGTTGCGCGCGACATGGCGGACGAGCAGGCGCCCGGTGCGGACCCCACGCGAGCGGGCGGTGCGGACATAGTCCTTGGAGAGTTCGTCGAGCAGGGCCGAGCGGGTGATGCGGGCGAAGGTCGCCATGCTGAGCAGGCCGAGCGCGATCGAGGGCATCACCAGATGCGAGAGGTCGCCGGTCGAGGAGGGCGGCAGCCAGCCGAGCATCACCGCGAAGACCAGGATGAGCAGGATGCCGCTCCAGAAGGTCGGCATGCTCTGTGCGGCCAGCACGAAGCCGGCGGCGAGCTTCGCCACCGGCCGGTCGCGGAAGAGCGCGAGCAGGATGCCGATGGGGATGCCGATGCCGCAGGCGACGACGAGCGCGCCGGCCGCCAGCATCAGCGTATAGGGCAGGCGCGAGGCGATGATGGTCACGACCGGCACGCGCTGGACGACCGACTGGCCGAGGTCGAAGCGCGCGAGATCGGCGAGAAAGCTGCCGAACTGCACGATCAGCGGGCGGTCGAAGCCGAGCGCGTGGCGCAGCGCGTCGATATCGGCCTGCGTCGCCGTCTCCGGCACGAGCAGATAGGTGGGGTCTCCGGTCAGGCGCTGGACGAAGAAAATCAGCGTCGCGACGCCGAAGACGGTGATCAGTGCCTGGCCCAGTCGCCTGAACAGAAACCCCAGCATATCCAGATGCTCAGTCCTTCCACTTCATCCGATTGATGAAGATGCTTTCATTGGGCGTCGGCGTCCATTCGAGGTTCTTGGCGGTGCCGTACATCTGCGAGGCCTGGTAGAGCGGCACGATGTAGTTCTGCTCTGCCACGCGCTCATGCACCGTACGGTAGAGCGAGAGCCGCTTCTCGGCATCGAGCGTCTGGCGGGCGCCCTCGAGCGCCTCGTCGATCACCTTGTCCTTGGCGTTGGCCCAGCCGCTGGACGAGTGCAGGATCGGGAAAAGCACGCCGTCGGCGTCCTGGCAGCCGCAGGACCAGCGGCTGAAGGCCATGGCCGGGATCGCGTCGGGGCCCGCCTGCATGCGCTTCAGCCAGGAGCCCATGTCGGTCATCTCGATCTTCACGGTGAGGCCGGCCTCGTTCAGCATCTGCTGCAGCGCCTGGACGACGCGCTGGTCGTAGACCGGGGCGGTGACGAGGGCGATCTCCTGCTTCGCCTTCGGGCCGGCCTCGGTGAGCAGCGCCTTGGCCTTGGCGAGGTCGTACGGGTGGTCCTTGATGCCTTCGACCCAGCCGGTATGGGCGGGCGAGAGCATTTCGGGCATCGGCTTCTCATAGCCGCCGAGTACGCCCTCGGTGATCGCCTGCTTGTCGATCGCATGGGCGATGGCGAGGCGCACCTTCGGATCGTTGAGCGGCTCCTTCTGCACGTTCATCGCCAGATAGGCGACGCGCTCGGTCAGCACCGGCACGGGCTTGGCGCGGGCCGAGTTCTTGAGCTGCAGCGCGAGATCGCCGTCGAGATTGGCGACGAGGTCGGCGGCGCCGGCCTGGAGATTGGCGACGCGGGTGGCGGCGTCGGGAATGGCGCGGAAGACGGCGCTCGGGAAGGCGCCCTTCTGGCCCCAATAGGCGTCGTTGCGCGCAAGCGTGACAGAGACGCCGCGCTGCCAGCCCTCGAACTTGTAGGGGCCGCTGCCGACCGGCTTCAGGTTGAAGGCGTCCTTGCCGACCTGCTCGACGATCGCCTTCGGCACGATCGAGAGCTTGACGAGCTGGGCCAGCAGCGCCGGATAGGCGCCGTTGGTGGTCAGCGTCACGGTCTTGGCGTCATTGGCGACCGCGTCGGTGATCTTGTCGAACTGGCCGAGCTGCGGGCTGGCGAATTTCGGATCGGTGATGCGCTTGACGCTGTAGACGACATCCTCGGCCGTCAGCTTCGAGCCGTCGTGGAAGGTGACGTCGTCGCGGAGCTGGAACTGGATCTGCGTGTCCGAAAGATATTTCCAGCTCGTCGCGATCTGGGGGACGATCTCGCCCTTGTCGTCACGGGTGAGAAGATTGTCGAAGATGTTGCGGTAAACGTAGTAGCTGTCGGGGTTCCACTGGACATGCGGGTCGAGAGAGTTGGGCTCGCCGACGAGGTCGACGGTGAGCTTGTCCTTGGCGGCGAGGGCGGCCCCCGCCGGCAAGGCCAGGCAGGCGAGGATCGCGCCCGCGAGAATTCGGTTGCTGCGTTTCATTGTGACAATCTCCCCTTTTGGGCGCCCCTCCCGGCGCCGATTGACGATGGTCCGGCAGCGCCCGTCAGTCCTTCCAGCTCATCCGGTTCAGGAACATGCTTTCGTTCGGAGTGGGCTGCCATTGCAGGTTCTTGACGGCGCCGTAGAGCACCGCCGCCTGGTAGAGCGGGATCACGGGCGCCTCGGTGGCGACGATCTCGTGGACCTGGCGGTAGGCCGCGAGCCGCTTGTCCTTGTCGAGGGTCTGGCGCGCCTCTTCGAGCAAGGTGTCGACCTTCGGGTTTCGATAGGCCGACCAGCCGCTGCTCTTGTGCAGCAGCGGGAAGAGCACGCCGTCGGCGTCCTGGCAGGCGCAGGACCAGCGGCCGAAGCCGAGCTGGGAGGTCGCCTCGGGCCCGGCCTGGGCGCGCTTGAGATAGCTCGCCATGTCCGACATAGCGATCTTCACGTTGAAGCCGGCCTCGGTCAGCATCTGCTGCAGCGCCTGGACGATGCGCTGGTCGAAGACCGGCGCGGTCGCGAGCTCGACCTCGGCTTTGGCGGCAGCACCGACCTCGGTGACGAGGGCCTTGGCCTTGGCGACGTCATAGGCCGGCGCCTTGATGTCGGGGATCCAGCCGAAGCTCGCCGGCGTGAGCAGCTCCGGCACCGGCTTGTCATAGCCGCCCAAAATGCCCTCGGTCAGGCCTTCCTTGTCGATGGCATGGCCGGCGGCCAGGCGCAGCTTGACGTTGTCGAAGGGCGGCTTGGTCGTGTTGAGGCGCAGATAGGCAACGCGCTCGGTCAGGCCGATCAGCGGCTGCGCCTTCGGCGACGACTTGAGCTGCGTTGCCTGGTCGCTGTCGAGCGTCACGCCGAGATCGCTCGTCCCGGCCTGGAGATTGGCGACGCGGGTCGCGCCGTCCGGCACCGCCCGGAAGACGACCGCCGGGAAGGGGCCTTTCGTGCCCCAATAGGTGTCGTTGCGGGCAAGCGTCACCGCGACGCCGCGCTGCCAGCCCTCGAACTTGTACGGGCCGCTGCCGACCGGTTTCAGGTTGAACGCGTCCTTGCCGACCTGCTCGACGATCGCCTTCGGCACGATCGAGAGCTTGACGAGCTGGGCCAGCAGCGCCGGATAGGCGCCGTTCGTCACCAGCTTGACCCGCGTCGGCGAGAGCGCGACGGCCTCGGTGATCTTGTCGAATTGGCCGAGCTGCGGGCTGGCGAATTTCGGATCGGTGATGCGCTTGACGCTGTAGACGACATCCTCGGCCGTCAGCTTCGAGCCGTCATGGAAGGCGATGTCGGCGCGCAGCTCGAACTCGATCTCGGTGTCGGAGAGCTGCTTCCAGCTCGTGGCGACCTGCGGGACGATCTCGCCCTTGTCGTCGCGGGTGACGAGATTGTCGAAGACGTTGCGGTAGACGTAGTAGCTGTCGGGGTTCCACTGGAGATGCGGGTCGAGCGACGAGGGTTCGCCGGCGAGATCGACGACGAAGCGTTCCTTCGAGGCCTCGGCCGGGGCGGTCGTGGCGAGAAGGGCGGCGACGAGCGCCGTGGCGAGATGGTGGGCCCTCGGACGAATGGTCATCGCTGCTGCTCCTTCGACAGGGACATGACTTCGGCGCGGCGGCTCGCGCCGCGGGGCGCTCGGCGGCGGGCCGAGCGGGCCGGAGGCGGCTGAAGCGCGTCGGCGGCGGCGAGGACACCGCGTGCGACCGCCGTCTCGAAGCGTTCGATCTCGCGGCCGATCGCTGCGGCAGCCTCCTGCGCGTCGTCGCCCCGGCTCAGCGCCGCGATGACTGGGCGCCAATCGGCCGGCGCGACGTGTTGGCCCGCGCGGTCGAGCGCCTTCACGATCCGGTCGGAATGGTCCCAGAGATCGGCCAGCCAGTTGCGGCAGAGCGAGCCGGTTCCGGCGGCCAGGACGTCGCGGATCTGGCGCTCGGCGGTCCGCGCCGTGGCGAGCGCCGGGCGGTCGGTGCGGCCGGCGACCGAATCGACCAGGCCGAGCAACGGGCCGAGCATCTCGAGCTCGGCGCGGCCGAGCCTGCGGTCGGCCAGGGACGGTTCCAGGCGACGGCGCGCCTCCAGCACCGCGTCCACGAGTCGGCTGTCGACGGGGGCGATGCGCCAGCCCTGCCGGGCATGGCGGCTGACGAAACCGGAGGCTGCGAGCGCGGTCAGCGCGACGCGGATGCCCGCCCGTCCGAGGCCGAACGTCTCGGCCAGCGCCGCCTCGTTGACGAAAGCTCCGGGCGCGATCTCGCAGGCGATCACGGCGCTGCGCAGGCGGCGGGTCGCGACGGTGATCGCGGCTTCGGCGGCCGGGGCCTCGAGCGATGCGACGAAGGGGGAGGAGATATCGAGCATGATCGCGAGATTGGCCGCGTATGTGAGATTTCACAAGTGGTTTGTGACATCTTTTCACATAGGCCAAAAAAGAACGGGCCGGCATCGCCGACCCGCTCGTTCTCGATGGCGCCCGCCGCCCAGCGGCGTGGCGACGCCGCGCTCAGAAGGCGACCTTGTCGGCGCCCTTGAGCTGCAGCGCCTCCCGGGCATCCGCGGGCGTCGCGATCTCCAACCCGAGGCCCTCGACGATCTGGCGCGCCGCGCGGACCTGATCGGCGTTCGATTTCGCGAGCTGGCCTGGCCCGAGCCAGAGCGAATCCTCGAGGCCGACACGCAGGTTGCCGCCCATCGAGACCGCCATCGCCGCGATCGGAAGCTGGTGGCGACCAGCGCCGAGCACGGACCAATGATACTGGTCGCCAAAGAGCCGGTCGGCGGTGCGCTTCATATGGGCGACATCCTCGGGATGCGGGCCGATGCCGCCCAGGATGCCGAAGACCGACTGGACGAAGAAGGGCGGCTTCACCAGCCCGCGATCGACGAAATGGGCGAGCGTGTAGAGATGGCCGATATCGTAGCACTCGATCTCGAAGCGCGTGCCGTTCTCGGCGCAGGTGGTCAGGATGTTCTCGATGTCCTGGAAGGTGTTCTTGAAGATCCGGTCCTTCGAGCCTTCGAGATAGGGATATTCCCAGTCGTGCTTGAACTCTTTGAAGCGGTTCAGCATCGGGTAGAGCCCAAAATTCATCGAGCCCATGTTGAGCGAGGCGACCTCGGGCTTGAGCACGGCGCAGGGACGCAGCCGCTCCTCGACGCTCATCGTCGGGGCGCCGCCCGTGGTGATGTTGATGACGCAGTCGCTGCGTTGCTTGATCACCTTGAGGAAGGGCTCGAAGGCTTCGGGCGACTGGTCGGGCTTGCCCGTCACCGGGTCGCGCGCATGGACATGGACCAGCGCCGCGCCGGCCTCGGCCGCGCCGATCGCGGCATCGGCGATCTCCTGCGCCGTCACCGGCAGATGCGGCGACATCGAGGGCGTGTGGATCGCGCCCGTCACGGCGCAGGTGATGATGACTTTGCGGTTTTTCGCCATGCGATGCGTCCTTCGATGCTCTGACTTGCGATGCTCTGACTTGGGAACTCAGGCCGGCTTGCGTTTCGCGGCGCGCTTATGCGCCTGCAGGGCGGCGAGCCGCGTGTCGCGCCAGTCGCTGAGCCGCTTGACGCGCTCGGCCGATTGCGTGCCGGGCCATTCGCTCATCACGGTCGCGACGGTTTTCTTGCCGAAGGGGTCGCCACCCGTGCCCTCCGAGGCCATGCGGTCGAGCGAGGCGCCGTAGCGGGCGCAGTAATCGGGGATGCCGCCGGGTGCGTTGAGCTCGATCGTCTCGAACGGCCCCATGAAAGACCAGCGCAGGCCGAGCCCGTCGCGAATGGTCTTGTCGACATCCGCGGCGCTGGCGACGCCCTCGCCGACGAGCCGGAAGGCCTCGGCCAGCAGCACGGCCTGGAGCCGGTTGAGCACGAAGCCGGGCTTTTCCTTGCGCAGGGTGATCGGCACCTGGCCGGCCTTCTCGTAGATGCGCTTGGCCCTGGCCACGACCTTGGGATCGGTCCAGGGCGCCGGCGCCAGCTCGACGATCGGCACGAGGTGCGGCGGGTTGACGGGATGGGCGACGAGGCAGCGGGCCCGGCCCTTCAGTGTCTCGCTGAACACCGAGGCCATGATGAAGGAGGTCGAGGAGGCGAGGATGGCATTGGCCGGGGCGAGCGCGTCCAACTCCGCAAACAGCCTCTGCTTGGCCTCGACCGTCTCGGGGCCGTTCTCCTGCACCAGAGCTGCGCCCCTGAGCGCGTCGGCAAGGTCCCTGGCGACGCGGATGCGGGTGAGCGAGCCTTGCGGATCCTCGACCAGGCCATGGCCGGCGAGCTCCTTCAGGTTCCTCCCGATATGGGCGCGGGCGGCCTTTGCGGCCTCGGGCTTGAGGTCGTAGAGCGCGACCTCGAAGCCATGGCTGGCGAAAACGGTGGCCCAGGCGCGGCCGATCAGGCCGGAGCCGACAATGGCGATCTTGGTCATGCGAGAGGGTTCCGAGGCGGGACTTTGCGGGAAGCGAAGCTGCCGTCATTCTCGGGCGGAGCGAAGCGCAGACCCGAGAATCTCTTGCAGGAGATGCTCGGGTCGAGCCCGAGCAAGACGTGCTGGACGGCGTGGCGATCGACCATCACAGCCACAGCACCTGCCGGCGCAGCACCAGGTCCTGGCTCAGCGCGCGCGAGGGGCCGACATGCGTGACCTGCCCGCGTTCGAGCACGACGGTGCGGTCGGACAGGGCGAGCGCCAGATCGAGATGATGGTCGACGATCACGATCGAAATCTCCTGGCGCAGTTTGTCGAACGCCTCGAACAGCTCCTCGACCACGGCCGGGGCCAGCCCCTCGAAGGGCTCGTCGAGCAACAGCACGCGGGTGTCGCCCGAAAGCGCGCGCGCCACCGCCACCATCTGCTGCTCGCCGCCGGAGAGATAGTCGGCCGGCGAATGCCAGCGTTGCTTGATGCGCGGGAAGAAGGAGAAGAGCTTCTCGTCCTCCCAATGCGTGCCGTTGCCAGTTCGGCGCCTGAGGAGGCCGAGCTCGAGATTGTCCTTGACGCTCATGCCGGCGAACAGGCCGCGGCCCTGCGGCACATAGGCGATGCCGGCGCGGGCGATCGCGGCCGAGGGGAGCCGCGCGATCGGGGCATCGCCGAGGATGATCTCGCCGGTCGCCGGAGGCGCGATGCCCGTGATCGTCTTGAGCAGGGTCGATTTGCCGGCGCCGTTACGGCCGAGCAGGGCGACGATCTCGTTGCGGTGCAGGTCGAACGTCACCTGCCGCAGGATATGGCTCTTGCCGTAGAAGGTGTCGACGCGGTCGAGGCTGAGCAGTACCTCGTCGCGGGCGGCGCTCACCCTCGGCTTCTCCGCGAGCGCATGCGCGCCTGAGCCGATATAGATCTCCTGCACCCGCTTCGACGAGCGCGCGTCCTCGACGGTGCCGTCGATCAGCACGCTGCCCTCGTTCATCACCGTGACATGGTCGGCGATCTGGAAGACGCGGTCGATGTCATGCTCGACCAGCAGGACGGGAAGGTCGGTCGAGATCGACTTGATCAGGTTGCCGACGCGCTCGCGCTCGGCTGCCGCCAAGCCCGCCAGCGGCTCGTCGAGCAGCAGCACCCGCGGGCTCGTGGCGAGCGCGAGGCTCATGTCGAGCAGGCGCTGGCCGCCATAGCTCAGGGAGCCGGCCTCGGCCGTCTCGATGCCACGCAGTCCCATCGTCTCGATGACCTGGCGTGTCTCGTCATTGACCGTGTCGAGCGCCGCGGCAGTGCGCCATGGGTCGAAGCGCTCGCGTGCCCGCGCCTGCACCGCGAGCCGGACGTTCTCGGCGACGGACAGTGTCGGGAACAGGTTGGTGATCTGGAAGGCGCGGCCGATCCCGGCGCGGGTGATCGCTTCCGGCGACAGGCCGGCAATCGACTGATCGCGCAGCGTGACCGTTCCCCGGTCCGGCGCGAAAAGGCCGGAGATCAGGTTGAAGGCGGTGGTCTTGCCGGCGCCATTGGGGCCGATCAGCGCGTGGAGCGCGCGGTCGCGCATCGTGATGTCGACATCCTCGACGGCCTTGATGCCACCAAAACTCTTGGCGAGACCTGTCGCGGTCAGGATCGCGCCGGCGACCGGGTCGCGAGGCTTCATGAAGTCCGGCAGCGTGACCGCGCCGGCCTGGCGGGCCGACATGGCCGCATCCTGTTCCGGTCGCTTGCGGAACGGCGCGAGCAACCGCTCGCCGACGCCGACGATTCCGGTTGGCGAGAAGACGATGAAGCCGACGAAGAGCAGCCCGAACCAGAACAGCCAGTTCGGCGTGATGCTCGAGAGATAGTCGCGGAAGACCACGAAGAACAAGGCGCCCAGCGCCGGCCCGAGGAAGGAGCGCATGCCGCCGATCACCACCATCGCCAGCAGCTCGCCGGAAAAGGCGATCGAGATCGGCTCGGCCGAGGTCATGCGGTTGTTGAACAGCAGCAGCGAGCCGGCAAGGCCGGTCAGCGCCGCCGACAGCGTGAAGGCGACGAGCTTGTAGCGGGTGGTGGCATAGCCGAGGAAGCGCGCCCGCTGCTCGTTCTCGCGGATCGCGACGAGGACGGTGCCGACCGGCGAGCGGTGGAAGCGCCAGAGCGCATAGACCACCACCAGGCCGATGGTCGCGACCAGGGCGTAAAAGGGCAGGGCGCCATCGAAATTGACGCCCAGGAAGAGCGGGCGCGTGATGCCGCCTAACCCGTCCTCGCCGCCGGTCACCGTGGTCCAGCGGAAGGCGACGGAATAGGTCATCGCCGCCAGCGCCAGCGTCAGCAGCGAGAAATAGACGCCCCGGCGCCGCAGGATCAGCGCGCCGAAAGCGAAGGCGATCGCGGCGACGAACGCGACCGAGAGCAGGATCGGCAGGACGAACTGCTCGGGAAACCAGTTGCGCTGCATCAGGCCCGCCGCATAGGCGGCGAGGCCGAACCAGGCGCCGTGGCCGAAGGAGACGAGCCCGGTCGTGCCGACCAGGATGTTGAGGGCCATGCAGGCGATGGCGAAGACCACCACCTCCGTCGCCGAGGTCGTGCCCAGCCCGATGGCGTGCATCAGGGCGGGCAGCAGCGCGAGGCCGATGGCGGCGATGGCGAGCGGGGCATAGTCGCGTCGGGAGGCTGTCATCTTCGCCTCACTCGAAGCGCTGGATGCGCTCGCCGAACAGGCCGCGCGGACGGAAAAGCAGGACGAGCAGCATCATCAGGTAGATCACCGCAGTCGACCATTGTGTGTAGCCGAGCCCGATGGTGATGCCCTTGACGAGGCCGACCATCAGCGCCGCGACGACGACGCCCCAGAACGAGCCGAGCCCGCCGATCACCACCACGACGAAGGCTGGGGTGATGATCTCCTGGCCCATGGCGGGATGGATCGAGTAGATCGGCGCCAGCAGCACGCCGGCGAGGCCGGCGAGCCCGATGCCGATGGCCGCGACCGCGGCCATGTAGGGCTGCAGCGAGATGCCGAGCGCGCCGACCATGTCCGAGTTCTGCACGCCGGCGCGGACGACGCGGCCGAAGGCGGTGCGCTGCAGCAGGAACCAGAGGCCGAGCACGCAGGCCGCGGCGATCAGCAGGAGCAGCGCCCGGTAGCGAGAATAGATGAAGTCGCCGATGAAGATCTGGCCGCGCAGCGCCGGCGGGATCGAGAAGGAGAGCGGCGGCGCGCCAAAGATCATGCGTAGCGACTGCTCGGCCACCATCGCGAGCCCGAAAGTCAGCAGCAGCGAGAGGATCGGATCTGAGCGGTAGAAGCGCTGGAACAACCCGCGCTCGACGACGATGCCGATCAGCGCGACGAGAAGCGGCGAGGCCACGATCGCGCCGCCGAAGCCGATATGGGGCGCCAGCACGATCGTGAGATAGGCGCCGATGGCGTAGAAGGCGCCATGCGCCAGGTTGACGATGCCGCCGAGCGAGAAGATCAGCGACAGGCCGAGCGCGATCAACAGGTAATAGACCCCGTCGAGCAACCCGTTCAGCACCTGCTGGATGAAGAGCGTGAGCAAGGGAAGGCCTTTGCAGTTCGATCAATCTACCGCGCCGTCATCCCGGGCGACCGAAGGGAGACCCGGGATCCATTCCGGAACGCTTTAGGAATGGATCCCGGATCGGCGCCGCTACGCGGCTTGTCCGGGATGACCTCGCAGGGAAACGAAGAGCGCCTCAGCTCATCTTGCAGACCGCCTCGTCGCCCTGGGTCGCGATGATCTCCATGTCCTCGCTCGGGCCTGGTACCGGCGGCGAGGAGGTGAAGAGATCCCATTGGTTCTTGACCTGCGCCGCCGGCAGGGCGGTGATCGTGTACATCTCGCTGATCAGCTGGTGGTCGGAGGCACGGAAATAGCCCTGGCGCGGCTTCATCACGTCGAATTTCGCGCCCTTCTCCCAATGTTCTAGGATCTTGGCGGTGTCGGTGCTTTTCAGCTCGTTCATCGACTGGGCCATGATCTTGACCGCGACATAGTCGCCCCAGGCCTGATTCTCCGGCGGCTTGCCATATTTCTTGGTGAAGGCCGCGACGAAGGCCTTGGTCGAAGGCGTGTCGATCAGGTGGTGCCAGACGCAGGGCCAGACGCCGCCAAAGTTGTCCTTGCCGGCGGCCCAGGCGAGCGCCGTGTCGAAGCCGAAGCCGGCGACCGGGAAGGTGAGGCCGAACTCGGCATATTGCTTGAGGAAATTGGTGATCTGGTTGCCGGCCAGGTTCGAGATGACGATGTCGGGCTTCGCGGCGCGGATCTCGAGCAGCAGTGCCGAGAAATCGGTCGCGTCGGTCGGCACCAGCTTGTCGGCGGCGAACTGGCCGCCATTGGCTTCCATGAAGCGCTTGGCGACCTTGAGCAGGTCATGGCCGAAGGCATAGTCGGCCGTCAGCGAGAACCATTTCTTGCCCTTGACCAGGCCCTGGCTCAGGAGCGAGCGGCCGCAGCTCTTCACATACATCGAGTTCTGGTGCTCGACATGGAACATGTAGCGGTTGCAGTTCTCGCCGCGCAGCGCGTCCGAATTGCCGCCGGTATTGACGAAGAGCTTCTTGTTGCGGGCCGCGACCTGCGAGATCGTCAGGCAGGACGCGGACGAGATCTCGCCGAGGATGCAGGCGACCTGGTCGCGCTCGAACATGCGCTCGGCCTTGGTCGAGGCGGTCTGCGGATTGACCGAATCCTCCTTCAGCGCCTCGAGCTTGCGGCCATTGACACCGCCGGCGGCATTGATCTCCTCGACGGCGAGGTCGACCGCCATCACGCCGTATTCGCCGAGCGGGCCGAGAAAGCCGGTGCGTGGCGTCAGATGCCCGAAACGGATCGCATCGGGCGTCTGCGCCAGGATCAGCGAGGGGCTGGCGACCAGCCCGGTTGTGGCGCCGAGTCCGGCCAGCGCCTGGCGGCGCGAAAGGCGGAATCCGGAAGTCTTCCTGCTGTCTGCCATGCGTTCCTCCCAGAACGAGCGTTGTTCGGCGTCGATTTTATCGCGCGTGGCGGTCTCGATGCCGCTTGTTGTGATCTGTGATCACAGTTAGGCTGCCAGACATGATTGGTCGTGTCCAGCCCTTGTCTTCACGCTCCGCCCAGGACGGAGCCGCGAGCGAAGCTTCCGCCCTGGACGAGATCGGCTCGCTGATGCGCGAGACGCTGGGCGAGCGTGTGACCGGCGAGTTGCGGGCGCTGCTGGTCGCCGGCCGCCTCGCTCCGGGCGAGAAGCTTTCGCTGCGCCGCGTCGCCGAAGCGCTCGGCGTCTCGATGATGCCGGTGCGCGAGGCGGTCAGCCGGCTCGCGGCCGACAAGGCACTGGAGGTGCTGCCGGGACGGGCGGTGCGCGTGCCGGTGCTGACGCGCGCCCAGTTCCGCGAGCTCACCCGCTTGCGCCTCGTCGTCGAGGGCTTTGCCGCCGAGGAGGCGGCCAAGATGGCGAGCGCCGAGCAGATCGCCGTGATCGCGCGGCACGAGGCGGCCTTTTGCGCGGCTGCCAAGGCCGATCCGCCCGATGCGGCGGCTGCCGTCGCCGCCAACCGCGACCTGCATTTCGCGCTTTACGAGGCGGCCGCCATGCCGTCGCTGATCGAGATGATCGAACGGCTCTGGCTCAAGGCCGGGCCGATCCTCAATCTCGACATGCGTCACGAGCCGCGCCGGCTCGATGGCGGCAGCGCCGTCATCGCCCATGCGGCGCTGCTCGCCGCCTTGCGTCGGCGCGATGCCGGCGCGGCGCGCGCGGCGCTGGAGGACGATATCCGCGCCGCGGCCGAGCATATCGAGCGCACGGCCCGGCTGGCGGAATGAGAATGGTGAAACGACGTTTTCCGTCATTGCGAGGAGCGCATGCGACGAAGCAATCCAGGGGCCGTCAGGCGAGGCCTCCTGGATTGCTTCGCTTCGCGCTCGCACTGACGGGTCGCAGCGCGATTCGAGACGGGAGGAAGACGGACGATGGATCTGAAGATCGAGAACCTGCGCGTGCTGGTCACGGCCGGCGCCAACGGCATCGGCCGCGCCACGGCGCGCGCCTTTGCGGCGGAAGGGGCGAAGGTGCATGTCTGCGATGTCGACGAGGCGGCGCTGGCCGCGCTCGCCGAAAGCGATCCGGCGATCACGCGTTCGATCTGCGACGTCTCGGACCGGAAAGCGGTGGCGCGGCTATTCGAGGAGGCGCTCGCCGCGCTCGGCGGGCTCGACTGCCTCGTCAACAATGCCGGCATTGCCGGTCCGACCGGGCGGGTCGACGAGATCGATCCCGCCGACTGGGACGCTTGCGTCGCCGTCGATCTGACCGGGCAGTTCAACTGCACGCGGCTGGCGGTGCAGCACCTCAAGCAGTCGAAGAACGCCAGCATCGTCAACCTGTCGAGCCAGGCTGGGAAGCACGGCTTTCCGCTGCGCTCGCCCTATGGCGCGGCGAAATGGGGCGTCATCGGTTTCACCAAGGCGATCTCCGCCGAGCTCGGCGAATTCGGCATCAGGGCCAATGCGATTTGCCCGGGGCTGGTCGACGGCGCGCGCATCCAGAGCGTGATCGCCAACAAGGCGCGCAGCTTCAACATCTCGCATGAGGAGATGGAAGCGCGGCTCTTCGCCGGCGTCTCGATCAAGCAATTCGTCGATCCCGACGACATCGCCCGGCAGATCGTCTTCCTGGCCTCGCCCTTCGCCAAGACCATCTCGGGCCAGGAGATCTCGGTCTGCGGCGACACGCGCATGCTCAGCTAGGCGGCCGGCGCAGGCCCTGCAGCGCGCCACAGCGTTTTCGATCGCGCCCTATCCATGCAGGATGGCGGCTTGTTCGACGTGCTGCCGGAGCCCGGAATGCAAGAGATCGACCTGCTGATCCGCGCCGATTTCCTCTATCCGGTCACGGAGGGCATGCCCGTGATCCCGGACGGAGAGGTCGCGATCGCCGGGGATCGCATCGTCCATGCCGGCGCGCGTCGACCTGATGGCACCTGGCATGCGCGCCGCGTCATCGACGGAGCCGGCAAGGCGGTGCTGCCCGGCTTCGTCAATTGCCATTACCACACCGCCTCGATCATCTTCCGCAGCCAGACTGACGATCACGCCGCCAAATCCGCCCTGTTCGATGTCGCCTTCCGGATGGAGAAGGACGTCACGGAGGAGGAATGGGGGCGGCTCGGCGAGGTCGGCTGCGCTGACTGCTGCGCGCCGGCATCACCACGATCAACGACATCTGGTACGGCCCGCACAGCCTGGCCGAGACGGTCGAGCGCTGCGGCTTGCGGGCGCAGATCGCCAACAAGGTCTTCGACGTCCATCTCGAGGAACTGCATCGCGGCGACTACAGCCGCTATCCCGCCCAGGGCGAGCAGCGCCTGCGCGACGGCGTCGCCGTGGTCGAGCGTTGGCATGGCGCCGCCGGCGGGCGCATCCAGGCCCGCATTGGTACTCACGCCACCGACACCTGCAGCGCCGGCCTGTTGCGCGAGGCGAGGGCGGAGGCCAGCCGCCTCGGCGTCGGCATGCATATCCACGCCGCCCAGAGCGCCGGCGAGACCGAGCATATCCAGGCCGAGCATGGCTGCGGGCCGCTCGAATATCTGCGCGATGTCGGCATGCTGGCGGAAGACGTGGTGCTGGCGCATCTCTCCTTCGCGAGCGACGCCGATCTCGACGCGGTCGCCGAGACCGGCGCACGCTACGCACATTGCCCGACGATCTATCCGCGCCGCGGCCGTTATCCGCGGCTGGAGGACATCGCGGCGCGTGCCATCCCGACCGGCTTCGCCACCGACTGGATGCTGAACGACCCGTTCGAGGGCATGCGCAACGCCATCAACGCGATGCGGCTGCGGCTCGGCGATCCGAACGCGCTGTCATGCGAGCGCGCGCTCTGGCTCCATACGATGGGTGCGGCGAGCGTGCTGGGGCTCGATCGCGAGATCGGCTCGCTCGCACCCGGCAAGAAGGCCGACCTGATCATGCTCGATCTCGAGCGGCCGCATCTGCAGCCCTATTACGGCGGCCACGCCGCATTGGTCTTCTACGCCAAATCGAGCGACGTCGTGACCAGCATCATCGATGGCGAAATCGTGCTGGAGGAAGGTCGCCCGACGCGGCTCGACCAGGACGGCGCGCTCGGCGCGCTCGCCTCGCATGTTCCCGGCTGGCGCACCCGGCTCGCCACGCTGGGCAGCCGTGCGGTGTTCGGGCCGGGATGCGCGTGCTGCTAAGGCCTTATGCAGACTTGTTCGAGTCGGCTTCGAGCTTGCTGTCGAGCAATGCCGGGCGCAGGCGCCCGACCACGAAGGGCAGGCCGATGGCGAGCAGCGCCAGCACCCAGAGCACGATGCTGGTCGGGGTCGAGAACAGAATCTCGTAGTTGCCGCCCGAGAGCGACAGGGCGCGCCGGAGGTTGTCTTCGAGCAGGCGCGCCAGCACGAAAGCCAGCATCAGCGGGATCAGCGGGATGCCGACCTTGCGCAGGCCATAGGCGAGGACGCCGAACCCGACCGTGACGAAGAGCTCGAAGGGTGAGTTAGAGACCGCGTAGACGCCAGCGAAGGACAGGGCGAGGATGCCGGGATAGAGGATCCAGGCCGGCACCAGCAGCAGGCGCGCGAACAGGCCGACCAGTGGCAGGTTCAGCGCCAGCAGCATGAGGTTGCCGATATACATCGAGGCGATCAGGCCCCAGGCGACTTCCGGGCGCTGGGTGAAGAGCAATGGCCCCGGCGTGATCGAATACATCAGGAAGGCGCCGAGCATGACGGCGGTGGTGCCGGAGCCGGGAATGCCGAGCGCCAGCATCGGGATCATCGAGGCGGTCTGCGAGGCGTTGTCGGCGGTCTCGGGCGCGGCGAGCCCGCGCATGTCGCCCTTGCCGAAGGTGCCGTTCTTGTCGGAGATCCGCTTCTCGGCGGTATAGGCCATCGCCGATGCCACCGAGGCGCCCGTGCCCGGCAGCACGCCGAGCACGAAGCCGATGCCGGTCGAGCGCGCCATGGCCGGCAGGCAGAACAGGATCTCGCGCAGCGAGAGCCGCGCCCCGTCACCGGTGCGCGAGGCCGCTCCGCCCATCAGCCCTTCGACGAGAACGAGGATCTCGCTGACGGCGAAGAGGCCGATCGTCAGGCTGGTGAAATCGATACCGCCGAGCAATTCGAGCGAGCCGAAGGTGAAGCGCTCGACGCCGGTGCCGCCGTCGATGCCGACCATGGCGAAGAGCAGGCCGAGAGCGACGGCGATCCAGGTCTTGGCCGCCTTGCCCTCGCCCATGGTGCCGAGCAGCGCGAAGGAGAGCACCATCAGCGCGACATAGTCGGCGGGGCTGAAGGAGAGGGCGAGCCGCGCCAGCGGCACGGCCAGGAAGGTCATCAGCACGACGGCGCTGGTGCCGCCGACGAAGCTGCCGATGCCGCTGATGGCGAGCGCCGCCGCGCCGCGCCCGGCCTTGGCCAGCGGGTAGCCGTCGAGCGTCGTCATCACCAGCCCGGGATCGCCCGGGATGTTGAGCAGGATCGAGGAGATGCGGCCGCCATAGCCGCTGCCGTAATAGATGCCGGCGAGCAGGATCAGCGCGGTCTCGGGCGGCAGCTTCAGCGCGAAGCACAAGGGCAGCAGCAGGGCCACGGCATTGATCGGGCCGATGCCGGGCAGGGCGCCGATGGCCGTTCCCAGCGCGACGCCGAGGAAGGCCATGCCGAGGTTGAGCGGCGTCAGTGCGACCTGGAAGCCGGTGAGAAGGGCTGAGAGCGCGTCCATCTAGATACCCAGGGGTCCGCGCGGCAGCGGAAGGTCGAGGATCCGGTCGAGGAGAACGAAGAAGACGACCGCAGTCCCGACGGCGGAAATCGCGGCCGGCACCGCCTTGGCGTGAAAGGCGAGCGCGGCCACGAAGCAGAGACAGGTCGTGGCCAGGATGAAGCCGATGGGCTGCAGCAGCAGAGGGTAGATCAGGCAGGCGGCCAGGATCGTGCCCGAGCGTCGCCAGGCGCCGATCTCCATGGTCACCGTGCCCGGCTTGATGACCAGGATCGCGCCGCCCAGCGCCAGCACCGCACCGACGACCGTCGGGAAAAGGCGAGGGCCAACCGGATCGGCCGCGAAGGCCACCTCGAGTGCCTGAGCATGCCAGGCGGCACCGAGCCCCAGCAATATGCACAGGATTCCAACTACACGATCGATGCTCATCGCGTCGCCTTCTGCTGAGCGGACGGAAGGGCTCGCCTTATTTGGCGAGACCCACTTCGATCGCGAGCGCGCGGAAATCCGCGGTCCGCTTCTTGGCGAAGGCGTCGAATTCCTCGCCGGCCATGCTGAACTCGAACAGGCCCTGCTCGGTCCGCGCCTTCTGCCAGGCGGGATCGGCATTCAGCTTGGTGAGCACGCCGGTCCAATAGGCGTAGGAGGCGTCGGATGCCTTGGGCGGCGCATAGAAGCCGCGCACGATCGGCCATTGCACGTCGAAACCCTGTTCCTTGGCGGTCGGGACATTGGCGAAGGCGCCGGGCAGGCGCTTGTCGGAGAAGGTCGCGAGCAGCCGGATCTCGCCGGCCTCGAGCTGGCCCCGCACCTCCGAGGCATCGCCCGGGAAGACCTCGATATGGCCGCCGATCAGCGCGCCCATCGCTTCGCCGCCACCCTCAAAGGAGAGATAGCGCATCTTGCGCGGATCGATCCCGGCGGCCCGCAGCACGAGAGACGGCTTCATCCAGTCCTGGCTGCCGACAGTGCCGCCGGCGCCGACCGGCACGGAGGTGGGGTCCTTCTTCAGGGCCTCGACCAGATCGCCCAGGGTCTTGAAGCGGCTGTCCTTGCGGACCGCGAGCACGCCGTAATCGGCGCCGACCGCGCCGAGCCAGCGCACGTCCTTCTCGGTGAAGCGCCCGAACTTGCCTTGCGCCAGGTTGACCCAGGAGCCGGTGGAGACCGCGACGATGACGTTGGGGTCGGAGGCGCGCTGGGCCTGGATGTTGTTATAGGCGACGGCGCCGATGCCGCCCGGCAGGTTGGTCGTGCGAATCTGCGGCCCGACGAGGCCGGTCTCGTTGAGCATCCGGCTGGTCAGCCGGCAGGTCAGGTCGAAACCGCCGCCGGGGGCGGCCGGCGCGATGCATTCCGGATTCTGCGGCTGGAAGGCCTGCGCGCCGGCGGCAGCCGGTGCCAGCAGGGCGCAGCAGATGGCGATAGCTCTGATCTTCATGATGGTCCTCCCCTTGCTCTTGTCATTGGCCGCCGGTCGAAATCCGGACAGCGCCAGCAGTTGATTGCTGGTGATTGTCGACAATGTTGATCGTAAACTAGCGTGATCCCTTGCGCGATGGCAATAGCTATGAAACATATGTCGACAATAATGATCCGGGACAGGCAAAACGCCCACCCGGTCGATACGAGGAAATGCCCAGCCATGGCCGGTTTCAGCAACAATGAGCGCCCTGCGCCGGATGAAGTCCTCGTCGATATCGCCGACTATGTCCTGAGCTATCGCGTCGACAGCGTGCTCGCCTATGAGACGGCGCGCAACTGCCTGCTCGACACGCTCGGCTGCGGGCTCGAGGCGCTTGAATATCCGGCCTGCACCAAGCTGCTCGGTCCGATCGTTCCCGGGACGGTCGTGCCCAATGGCGCGCGCGTGCCCGGCACGCCCTATCAGCTCGATCCGGTCCAGGCCGCCTTCAATATCGGCACGATGATCCGCTGGCTCGATTTCAACGATTGCTGGCTCGCAGCCGAATGGGGGCACCCTTCCGACAATCTCGGCGGTATCCTGGCGGTGGCCGACTGGCTGTCGCGTGTCGCGGTCGCCGCGGGCCGCCCGCCGCTGACCATGCGCGACGTGCTGACCGCGATGATCAAGGCCCATGAGATCCAGGGCTGCCTGGCGCTGGAAAATGCCTTCAACAAGGTCGGGATCGACCATGTCATCCTGGTCAAGGTCGCCTCGACGGCGGTCGTCGCGGGGATGCTCGGCCTCAGCCGCGACGAGATCGTCAACGCGCTCTCGCTCGCCTTCGTCGACGGGCAGGCGCTGCGCACCTATCGCCACGCGCCCAATGCCGGCTCGCGCAAGAGCTGGGCGGCGGGCGACGCGACGAGCCGGGCCGTGAGGCTGGCCTTGATCGCGCAAGGCGGCGAGATGGGCTACCCGTCGGCGCTCACCGCGAAGACCTGGGGCTTCTACGACGCCTCGTTCCGCGGGCAGGCATTCAAGTTCCAGCGTCCCTACGGCTCCTATGTGATGGAGCACGTGCTGTTCAAGATCTCCTATCCGGCCGAGTTCCATGCGCAGACCGCGGTCGAGGCCGCGATGACCCTGCATGGCCATCTCAGGAAGATCGGCCGCTCCAGCGACGACATCGCCTCGATCAAGGTGCGCACGCATGAGGCCTGCATCCGCATCATCGACAAGCGCGGGCCGCTGCATAACCCGGCCGATCGCGATCACACGCTGCAGTACATGGTCGCCGTGCCGCTGATCTTCGGCCGCCTCACTGCCAGCGACTACGAGGACGACATCGCCGCCGATCCGCGCATCGATGCGCTGCGCGCCAAGATCGAGTGCGTCGAGGATCCGGCCTTCACGCGGGATTATCACGACCCCGAGAAGCGCTCGATCGCCAATGCGATGACCATCACCCTGAACGACGGAACCGTGCTGCCCGAAATCACGGTCGAATATCCGATCGGTCACAAGCGCCGGCGCGCCGACGGCATTCCGCTGCTCGAAGCCAAGTTCCGCACCAATCTCGCCCGCCGCTTCGTCGAGAAGCGCCAGCGCCGGATCCTCGAGGTCTCGCTCGATCAGGCGCGGCTCGAGAGCATGCCGGTGCATGATTACGTCGATCTCTACGCAAACTGAGGCCGAAAGCCCCCATGCCCTATCTCGTTTCGACCGATCTTCCCGAGGAACCTGCCGGACAGCGCTTCCGGCAGCGGCTGACGCAAGGCGGCATCCTCAGGCTGCCCGGCGCTCATAACGGCATGGCGGCCCTGCAGGCGAAGGCTGCCGGTTTCGAGGCGCTCTATCTCTCGGGCGCAGCGATGACGGCCTCGATGGGCCTGCCGGACCTCGGCATCATCACCGTCGACGAGGTCGCCTTCTTCGTGCGCCAGATCGCCCGCGCCAGCGGCCTGCCGCTGCTCGTCGACGGCGATACCGGCTATGGCGAGGCGCTCAACGTCATGAACATGGTCCGCGTCTTCGAGGACGCGGGCGCCGGAGCGGTCCATATCGAGGACCAGCTGCTGCCGAAGAAATGCGGCCATCTCAACGACAAGAAGCTCGCCGACGCCCACGACATGGCGGCCAAGGTCGCGGCCGCGGTTAAGGCGCGCCGCCATCTCTATGTCATCGCCCGCACCGATGCGGCTGCGAGCGAGGGCATGGACGGGGCGGTCGCGCGCGCCAGGCTCTATCTTGACGCCGGCGCCGACGCGATCTTCCCCGAGGCGCTGACCTCGGCCGAGATGTTCAAGGAGTTCGCGCGCCGGGTGCCGGGCGTGCCGCTGCTCGCCAACATGACCGAGTTCGGCCGCACGCCCTTCTTCACCGCTTCCGAATTCGAGGCGATGGGCTACCGGATGGTGATCTGGCCGGTGTCGTCGCTGCGCGTCGCCAACAAGGCGCAGGAAAAGCTCTACGCCGCGCTGGCGCGGGACGGCGGCACGCATGGCATGATCGATGAGATGCAGACCCGCGCCGAGCTCTACGCCACCATCGGGCTCCACGACTACGAGGCGCTCGACGCCTCGATCGTCGCGACGATCACGCCGGAGGCGATGCCCCAGCGCGGAAGGAGCGCCTGAACCAAGCCGCGCCAGGCATGAACGACCAGCCCGAAGGGCGGCGACCACACATGGGAGGACACAGAATGATCAAGCGTTTGACGATGGCCGGCGCGCTCGAGCTGGTCCTGAGCACGGGGATCGCCACCGCCGAACCGGCCAAGGTGATGATCCCGGCCAACCCGGGTGGCGGTTGGGACGGCGCCGGCCGCCAGACCATGGCGGCCTTCGCCCAGTCCAAGGTCTTCACCGACGGCGCCTCCTTCACCAACAAGGGCGGCGCGGCGGGCACGATCGGCCTGGCCGAGTTCGTCCGTACCAATAAGGGCGACGACAATGCGCTCCTGGTGACCGGCGTCATCATGGTCGGTGGCGTCATCACCAACAAGACGCCGGTGTCGCTCGCCGACACCACGCCGCTGCTGCGATTGACCAATGAATACAACGCGATCGCCGTGCCGGCTAATTCGCCGATCAAGACACCGCAGGATTTCATCGCGGCGCTCAAGGCCGATCCCGGCGCCTTGTCGGTTGGCGGCGGCTCGGCCGGCGGGGCGGACCATGTCATGCTGGCGCTGCTCGCCAAGCATGCCGGCGCGCCGGTCGCCAAGATCAATTTCGTCTCGTTCTCCGGCGGCGAAATCCTGGCGGCGCTCGGCGGCGGCAAGATCAAGGCGGCGATCTCGGGCGCTTCCGAATTCCGCCAGTTCGCCGAGTCCGGCCGCATCCGCCTCATCGCGGTCTCGGGTCCGACCCGCGTGGACGGCCTGAACGTGCCGACGCTGAAGGAATCGGGCATCCCGGTCGAGATCGGCAACTGGCGCGGTTTCGTCGGCGCTCCCGGCATGAGCGAGGCGGCGAAGAAGACCTGGCTCGACCGTTTCGCCAAGCTGCATGCGACGCCGGTCTGGAAGGAGACGCTGAAAACCCAGGGCTGGGAAGACGCCTACCTTCCGGGTGACGACTTCGTCGCCTTCCTCAAGGCCGAGGACGCGAACTGGTCGAGTGCCCTCAAGGAAGTCGGCATCCTGAAATAGCGGCCGGCCGCACCACGAACAGCTCGTCTCAGGGAGCACGCGATGGCGGCCAGGCAGGACGGACGGGACGCGAGCCGCTGGTCGCGGCCATGGTGGCTGGGGCTCGGCGTCTTCGTCATGGGAGCCTTGTGGCTCAATGGCGCGCGCGGCATCGCCTCGACCACGAACTATATCGGCGTCGGTCCGGCTGCGATCGTGCTGGCGGTCGGGGCGGGGCTCGCGGTTCTCGGTGTCATCCTGATCGTCCAGGCGCTGCGCGGCGAGCTCGTCGCGTCGCCGGCGGAGGGCGGGGAGGCGGAGGCCCAGCCATCCCGCGCCGCCTTCCTGACCGCGCTCGCCGGGGTCGCCGTCCCGCTTCTGACCATTCGCTGGCTCGGCTTCCCGCTGACGGCGATGCTCGCCTTCGCGCTGGTCTCGCGCGCCTTCGGCTCTCGCCGCCTGCTCCTCGACCTCGCGATCGGCGCATTGCTGTCGAGCGCCGCCTGGTTCGGCTTCTCGCGTCTCGGCATCAGCCTCGGCGCCTTCTTCCCGCCGCTGGGGTGAGGTCATGGACATCCTGAGCCAGCTCCTTGGCGGCTTCGCGGTCGCGCTGCAGCCGATCAACCTGTTCTGGGCCCTGATCGGCTGTGCGCTCGGCACCGCGGTCGGCGTGCTTCCGGGCATCGGGCCGGCCCTGACCATCGCCCTCCTGATGCCGGTCACGGCGCAGGTTGCGCCGGCCTCGGCCTTCATCATGTTCGCCGGCATCCTCTACGGCGCGCTTTATGGCGGCTCGACCACCTCGATCTTGCTCAACACGCCGGGCGAGAGCGGGTCGGTGATGACCGCGCTCGAAGGCAACCGCATGGCGCGCAGCGGGCGCGGAGCGGCGGCACTGGCGACCGCGGCGATCGGCTCCTTCGTGGCGGGTACGATCGGCACGCTGGCGCTGACCTTCCTGGCCCCGGCGATCGCCGAGCTCGCCTTCGTCTTCGGCCCGGAGGATTATTTCGCGCTGATGGTGCTCTCCTTCACCTCGGTCGCGGTCGTGATGGGCCGCTCGATGGTCAGGGGCTTCACCGCTTTGTTCTTCGGGCTGGCGCTGGGCACGATCGGCATCGACACCCAGACCGGCCAGACCCGCATGGTTTTTGGCACGCTCGAACTGCTCGACGGCGTCTCCTTCACTGTAGTGCTGGTCTCGCTCTTCGCGATCGGCGAGGCGCTTTATGTCGCAAGCCGCAGCGGCTCGGTGCCGGCCGCGATCAACCCGCTCTCCGGCGGCAGCTGGATGACCCGGCAGGACTGGAAGCGCTCGTGGAAACCGTGGCTGCGCGGCAGCGTCATCGGCTTCCCCATCGGCGCGCTCCCGGCCGGCGGCACGGAGATCCCGACCTTCCTGTCCTATGCGCTGGAGCGGCGCCTCAGCCCGCATCCCGAGGAGTTCGGCCATGGCGCGATCGAGGGCGTGGCGGGGCCCGAGGCCGCGAACAATGCCGCCGCCGCCGGCATCCTGGTGCCGCTCCTGACGCTCGGCCTGCCCTCGACCGCGACGGCGGCGGTGCTGCTCGCGGCCTTCCAGAACTATGGCCTGCAGCCGGGCCCGATGCTGTTTGCGACCAATCCCGACCTGCTCTGGGGCGTGATCGCCTCGCTCTATATCGGCAACCTGATCCTGCTGGTGCTGAACCTGCCGCTGGTCGGCATCTGGGTGCGCCTGCTGCTGATCCCGCGGCACTACATCTATGGCGGCATCGTCGTCTTCGCGCTGGTTGGCGTCTGGGGCCTGTCGACTTCGTGGATGGACTTGCTGCTGATGTGCGGGCTCGGGCTCGTCGGCTATGTCGCGCGGGTCTATGATTTCCCGATCGCGCCGGCTTTGATCGGGCTGATCCTCGGGCCGCAGGCCGAGATCCAGCTCCGACGCGCGCTCGCCGTCAGCCAGGGCGACTGGAGCGTGCTCGTCGGCACGCCCATCGCGACGACGCTGCTCGCGATCGCGCTCATGGTGTTGGTCCTGCCGCCGATCCTGTCCCGCCTCAGGGCGCGGCCGACATCGGAGCCGGCTGCCGAGACGCCCTGACGCTGTCGTTCAGGCGCCGTAGCCGCGGCGCGACGGCTTGACGGCTCCGGCCGTCGTGAGCGCGGCCTGCAGCGCCGTCCGCGCCGCACGAATATGCCGGCGCATCAGGATCTCGGCGAGCTCGCCGTCGCGGTGGCTGATCGCCTCGGTGATGCGGACATGCTCGCGCCAGGCCTCGCGGCCGCGTCCCGGCACGGTCGAATGCAATCTCCGGCACAGGCGCAGGCGCGGGTAGAACTGCTCGCAGAGCAGGTCGGCCAGGATCGGGTTGCCGCTGCCATTGGCGATGCGCCGGTGGAAATCGGCCTCCGGCTCGTCCTGCAGATAGGCGCCGAGCGGGTTGCGCTCGATCTCGCCGCGATGGCTGGCGACGAGCTGCTCGAGCGCCGTGACATCCGCGTCGCTCATGTTCTCGGCGGCGAGACGCGCGGCCATGCCCTCCGTCGCCTCGCGCACGTCGAGCAAGGCGAGGAATTCCGCCGCGCTCGGCTCGGCGACGCGCACGCCCTGATTGGCGACATAGGTGACGAGCCCGCGTTCCTGCAGGCGGCGGATCGCCTCGCGCACCGGCGCGCGACTAGCGCCGTAGCGGCGCGCGATCACCGGCTCGCTCAGCTTCTCGCCAGGCGCGAGGTCGCCGGCGACGATGGCGCGCGAAAGCTCGTCATAGAGGCGGATCGAGAGCCCCGTCGTGACGGCGTTGTCCGGGCTGTCCGTATCTGTCATGGGCGCGGCCGCTCAACTGGTTCGAACGGCTAAGCTTATTGCATTGCGCGGATTTTGCTTAGCACCATGACGCGATCGCGGGGAATTGCTGTGGAGCGCGGCGCCGCCTAACCAGACGCGCTTCCCGCGGCGCGGCCCGCGATCCGCCCAAGCGCGACGGCAGTCAGCAGGCCGTTGCCTGACAGATAGCCGGCTGCATGGCTGCCCGAAACGCCGCAGGCCGCGCCGCCGGCCGCATAAAGGTTCGAGAGCGGCGTCCCGGATTCATCCACCACGCGCGCCTGATCGTCGACCACGAGCCCGCCCTGGGTATGGAACAGGGCGCCGGTGACCCGGACGGCGCGGTAGGGCGGCGCGAGATCCGGCGCGCCCATGAAGGCGCGGCCGAGCGAATCGGCGGCCTGGCCGGACTTGCAGCGCGCGACTTCGGCGAGGGTTGCGGCCAGGGACTCCGACGGGACGCCGATACGCTGGGCCAGGGCCGCGGGATCGCCGGCCGTGACGATCGCGCCAAGCGCCTCGGCCCGCTTGAAATCCTCGAATTGTCGCGCGATGCCGGCGATGCGCTCGTCGAAGATCGTCCAGGCGACGCCTTCGGGCTGGCGCAGCACCTCGGTCGCCTGTTCGGAATAGCCGCATGACTCGTCGCAGAAGCGCCGGCCCTCCAGATTGACCTGGATGCCGCCCTCCGTGATCGTCGCCCAGGTGATCAGGATGCCGGCGGGATGCGCGACCGAGCCGTGGCCCTGATGGCCGGAGAGGTGGCGCGCGGCCGCGCCCAGCGCCTGGCCCCAGAGCAGGGCGTCGCCTTGGTTGCCGGGATGGCCGAAATAAAGCGCCTCGGACAAGGACGGGATATGGCGCGCGACGAGGTCCTTGTTGCCGCCATAGCCGTTGCAGGCGAGGACGAGCCGGTCGCAGCCGAGCTCTTCCAGCGTACCGTCGGGGCGCGCGAAGGCCAGTCCATGTACCCGGTGGTCTGCCCCGGCGAACAGGGTCGTGACCTGCGCTTCGCACAGGATCTCGATGCCGGCCGCTTCGGCCGCCTGGCGCAGCGCGTCGACCAGCTCCTCGCCGGAACGGCTCGGCAGGCCGTGCATGCGCCGCGCCGAATGGCCCGGATAGCTGAAATCCTCGATCACCGAGAAGGGCAGGCCGTAGCTGTCGCTGAGCCATTCGAGCGCCGGCCCGACCTCGCCGGCGACCAGTTCGACCAGCTTCGGATCGGGCTCATCCTTGGCCTTTTTCAGGATGTCGGCGGCGAAGCGAGCAGCGTCGTCGTCGATGCCGGCAGCCCGTTGCCAGCGCGTCGCCGGGGCCGGGATGAGCCCGGCCGACAGCGCGGTCGATCCGCGCGGCAGGGCGTCGCGCTCCAGCACGAGCACCTCGGCACCGGCCTCGCGCGCTGCCAGGGCCGCGACGAGCCCGGCTGCGCCGGCGCCCAGGACCACGACGGGAACCTGAAAGTCGAAGCTTTTCTCTCCGACAGCGATCATCTTGCTCAACGCGCCCTCCCGGCCTCGCGCCAATCCGACAGCTAGCTGTCATAGGATGGGGACACTAACCTGTATCATATCTAAAACAAGATTTGCTTTTGACCGGCGCTCGGGATTAGCATCGGCGACGTTGGGAGAGGGAGAGATGGCGCGCATGGGAGCCGCAGGGGCATCGCCGCGGACATTGTTCGACAAGGTCTGGGACGCGCATGTCGTCGTGCAGCGCGAGGACGGCCAGAGCCTGCTTTGGATCGACCGGCATTTCCTGCATGAGGGCTCCTTCCACGCCTTCGACAAGCTCAAGGCGCGTGACGCCGAGGTGGCGCGGCCGGACCTGACCTTCGGCATCGAGGACCACTACGTTCCGACGCGGGTGCGCGACCTCGACAAGATCGATCCGGCCATTCGCCGGATGATCGAGCAACTGCGCGCCAACACGCTGCGCCACCGCCTGCGCCTGTTCGATCTCGACGATCCGGGCCAGGGCATCGTCCATGTCGTCGGCCCGGAGCAGGGCCTGACCTTGCCGGGGCTGACCATCGTTTGCGGCGACAGCCATACCGCGACCAATGGCGCCTTCGGCGCGCTCGCCTTCGGCATCGGCGCCTCGGAGGTCGCGCATGTGCTGATGACCCAGACGCTCTGGCAGAAGAAGCCGAAGCGGCTGCGGGTCACGGTGGAGGGCAAATTGGCGCCCGGCATCGTCGCCAAGGACATCGCGCTCTCGGTCATCGCCACGATCGGCGCCGACGGGGCGGCCGGCCATGCGATCGAATATGCCGGCTCGACCATTCGCGGCCTCTCGATGGAGGGCCGGCTGACGCTCTGCAACCTCTCGATCGAGGCCGGCGGGCGCTGCGGCATGGTTGCGCCCGACGAGACCACGCTCATCTATTTGCGCGACCGGACCTATGCGCCGCATGGCGAGGATTTTGAGCGCGCCGCCGGTGACTGGCTGGCGCTCGCCAGCGATGCCGGCGTCGCCTTCGACAAGGAGGTCCGGCTCGACGGGGCGGAGATCGCGCCGATCGTGACCTGGGGCACGAGCCCGGAGGACGCGCTGCCAATCACCATGCAGGTGCCCGATCCCGACAAGGCGGGCGATCCCGGCCGCGCCGCGCATATCCGCGACGCTCTCGATTATATGGGCCTGAAGGCCGGCCAGAACCTCGCCGATATCAGGGTCGACCGCGTCTTCATCGGCTCCTGCACCAATAGCCGCATCGAGGACATCCGCGCCGCCGCGGCCGTGCTCGCCGGGCGCAAGGCGACGGTGCCGGGCCTCGTGTCGCCCGGATCGGCCCAGGTCAAGCGCCAGGCCGAGGAGGAGGGGCTCGACAAGGTCTTCACGCAGGCCGGGCTGGAATGGGTCGAGCCCGGCTGCTCGATGTGCGTCGGCATGAATGGCGACCTCGTCGCGCCGGGAGAGCGCTGCGCCTCGACGACCAACCGCAATTTCCGCGGCCGTCAGGGGCCGGGCTCGCGCACCCATCTGATGTCGCCGGCAATGGCGGCCGCAGCGGCCGTGACCGGCCATCTCACCGATATGCGCGTGCTGCTGGAAGGGAGGAACTGATGCAGCCCTTCACCACGCTCACCGGCCTTGCCTGTCCCTTGCCGCTAACCGGCGTCGACACCGACCAGCTCATTCCCGCCCGCTTCATGAAGCGCTCGCGGGCCGAGGGCTATGGCGGCTATCTGCTATACGACCTGCGCTTTGACGAGGGGGGTGCTCCGCGGCCGGATTTCCCGCTCAATGCGCCTGGCAGGGAAGGCGCGCAAGTGCTTGTGTCGCGCCGAAATTTCGGCAGCGGCTCGTCGCGGGAGGCCGCCGTCTACGCGCTCGCGGATTACGGCATTCGCTGCGTCGTGGCGCCGAGTTTTGGCGACATCTTCGCCTCGAACGCGGTCAATAACGGCCTGCTGCCGGCGCGCGTCAGCGAGGCCGATGGCGAGAGCCTGATCGCGGCGCTGGAGGAGGGCGGGCGCGCGCTGTCGGTCGATCTCGAGAACTGCCGGATCGTCATCGGCAACCTTGCGGTGTCGTTCGAGGTCGATCCGGTCTGGCGCACCAAGCTGCTCAATGGCTGGGACGATATCGACCTGACGCTGAGCCAGGCCGGCGCGATCAAGGCCTTCGTCGCCACCGATGCCGCCGCGCGCCCCTGGGCCGCGCCGCGCCAGTCGCGCTAGACAATATGTCGCTCGCCTTCAGCCCCGTCTCGATCGGCTCGCTTCGCCTGAAGAACCGCATCGTGCTGCCGCCCATGCAGCAATATCAGGGCAGTGCCGAGGGCTTTGCCGGCGCCTATCACCGCGATCACTATGCGCGCCGGGCGCGCGGCGGCGTCGGGCTCGTGATCGTCGAATCGACGGCCGTCGCGCCGGAGGGCCGGCTGATGATCGATGATGTCGGCCTGTTCAGTGAGGCTCATGTCGCGCCGCTCGCCGCCGTCGCCAGCGCGGTCAAGGCGGCAGGCGCGCCGGTCTTCGTCCAGCTCTGCCATGGCGGGCGTAAGGCGGTGCCGCATCGCGGCGGCCGGCTGCTGGCGCCGAGCGCCGTCGCTTATGACGATGTCTACGGCATGCCCGAGGCCATGAGCCTCGCGGACATTGCCGCGGCAGCGGAGGCCTTCGCCATGGCGGCCAAGCGCGCGGTCGCCGCCGGCTTCGACGGCATCGAGCTTCATGCCGCTCATGGCTATCTGCTGCACCAGTTCCTGTCGCCGCTATCGAACCATCGCGAGGACGCCTATGGCGGCGGCCCCGAGGGGCGGCTGCGATTCCTGGCCGGGGTCATTTGCTCGGTGCGCGCTGCGGTCGGTATGAGCCTGCCGGTGACGATCCGCGTCTCCGCCAGCGATCATGCGCCCGGCGGCCTCGAGCCGGAGAGCGTCGCCGCGGCGCTGCGAGCGCTGGTTCCGCTCGGCCTCGACGCGATCCATGTCTCCTCGGGCGGCCTGACGCCGACGCCGCCTCCGGAGACCGGCCCCGGCTATCAAGTACGCTATGCCGAAGTGATCAGGCGGGCTGTGGCGGTGCCTGTCATCGCCGTCGGGCAGATTCGGACGCGCGAGCAGGTCGAGGACATCCTGGCGCAGGGCAGGGCCGATCTCGTCGCCATCGGCAGGCCCCTGCTGATCTATCCCGATTTGTCCCGCGTGCTGTGAAGAGCGGCGCTTGACAAGCGACGAAGCTGTGTCTTTGATAATACAAGTTACTGTCTTACGAACGGGACAGACGAGGAGTTCCGCCGCATGTCGAGCGTCGAGCCGTTGAAGGCCCGCAGGCTCTATCTTCTGCTGCGGGACCGCATCCTGAGCGGAGAGGCCGGGCCCGAGAGCCGCCTGCCGAGCGAGCCGTCGCTGGCGGAGGAGCACCGCGTCTCGCGGGTGACGGTGCGGCGCGCGCTCGACAAGCTCGCGACCGAGGGCATGATCGAGCGCCGGCCGGGTTCCGGGACCTTCGTCAGCGGCCGGGTGACCGGCGCGCCCGTCATCGCCGATTTCTCGAACGTGCTGACGCATCTGGTCGAGATGGGCCGGCGCACCGATGTCAGGCTGCTCTCCTTCGGCTATGTCGCGCCGACGCCGGCCCTGATGGAGGGGCTGAAGCTCGCGGCTGGAGAGCGGGTGCAGCGCTCGGTGCGCGTGCGCCTGATCGACGGCCAGCCCTTTTCCTATCTGGTGACGCATGTGCCGGAGCGGATCGGCATCTCCTATTCCGAGGGCGATCTCGCCTCGACGCCGCTGCTCGCCCTGCTGGAGCGCTCCGGCATCGTCGCCGAGCGCGCGAGCCAGACCATCGGCGCGACGCTCGCCAGCCCCGATATCGCCGAGGCGCTCGAGCTCGAGATCGGCTCGCCGCTCTTGTCGCTGACGCGGATCGTCTTCGGACCGAAAGGAGAGGGCGTCGAGCATCTGCACGCGCTGTACCGGCCTGACCGCTACTCGTTCCAGATGGAGCTCGAGCGCGCCGGCGGCGCCCGCGCCCGGCGCTGGTCGCCGGTGCCGAGCCGCGCCAGCGAGGCCGAAGAGGCCGATCTTCCGCCAGGAGCACGCGATGCGCGCAACTGACATGTGGCAAGAGGGACCTGCCGCGGCCATGACGCTCAGCCGGCGCGCGGCGCTCGGTCTCGCGCTCGCCCTCGCCATGGGCCCGGCGCGCGCGCAGGAGGTCTGGCCGAGCCGACCGGGCAAGGTGATCGTGCCCTATCCGGCCGGCGGCGCGACCGACGTGATGGGTCGCTTCGCCGCCGAAGCCCTGTCGCAGGCGACGCGCCAGCGCTTCATCGTCGAGAACAAGGGTGGCGCCTCGGGCGCGATTGGGACCGCCGAGGTCGGCAATGCGCCGGCCGACGGCTATCTCTTCCTGGTCGCGACGCCGGCGACGCATGTCACCAATCAGTACCTCCGCGAGAAGCTGCCCTACGACCCGGCGAATTTCGATCCGGTGATCATGCTGTCGCGCAGCCCGATGCTGCTGATCGCGCATCCCTCGCTTGCCGCGAATTCCGTGGCCGAGCTCGTCGCCCTGGCCAAGAGCCAGCCGGGCAAGCTCAATTACGGCTCCTCTGGCGTCGGCGCGACCAGTCATCTCGCGCCCGAACTGTTCAAGACGATGGCCGGCGTCGAGATGGCCCACGTGCCTTATCGCGGCGCCGGCCCGGCCATGGCCGACCTGATCGGCGGACAGGTCGAGCTGATGTTCGACAATGTCCAGACCGCGCTGCCGCAGGTCGAGGCGAAGAAGGTCAAGCTGCTGGGCGTGACCAGTGCGTCGCGGCTGGCGAGCCTGCCCGACGTCCCGACCATCGCCGAGACGGTGCCCGGCTACGAGGCGCTGAGCTTCCTCGCGCTGATGGCGCGGAAGGGCACGGCGCCCGCGGTGATCGATAAGGCGAACAGAATCGTCCAGGCGTCCTTCGAGACGCCGGAGATCACTGCGAAGCTCGCGGCGCTCGGCGTTGAGTTCACGCCGAACACGCCTGCAGAACTCGACCGGTTTCTCGAGGAGGAGCGCCGGAAATGGGGCGGCCTCATCAAAGACCGCGGATTGAAGGCCGAATAACACGGATTCCGGCGGGAAGACCGGATCAACGACAGAGGAGAACGGGACATGAAGCTGACGACCGATCTGAATCGCCGCACCATCCTGAAGGCCGGCACCGCCGCGATGGCGACGATCGCCGCGCCTGGCGTGTTGCGCGCCGCTGAGCCCAAGCCGATCAAGATCGGCATCCTGCAGCCCGTCACCGGTGCGCTCGCCATGGACGGTGAGTTCGGCCGGGCCGGCGCCGAGCTCGGCATCGCCGACATCAATGCCGCCGGCGGCATCAAGGCGCTCGGCGGCGCCAAGCTCGAGATCGTCTTCGGCGACGCGCGTTCCAACCCGGAAGCCGGCGTGCAGGAGGTCGAGCGCATGCAAGGCGAGGGCGTCGCCGCGATCGTCGGCGGTTTCGCCAGCCCGATCTGCCTGGCCGCGACGCAGGCGGCTGCGCGTTACGACCTGCCCTATATCGTCGATGTCGGCGTCTCGGACCAGATCATCCAGCGCGGGCTCAAGAACACCTTCCGCTTCGCGCCGGGCTTCGCCATCTGCACGCGCGCCGCGATCGATAATCTCGTCCGCATCAACGAAGCCGCCGGCAAGCCGGCCAAGACGATCGCGCTGGTGCATGAGGACGGGCTGTTCGGCTCCGGCCTCGCCAAGCTGATGGCGACCGAATTGCCCAAGCACGGCTTCGAGATCGTCGAGACCATCGCGATCCCGACCCCGTCGCGCGACCTCTCCAACGTCGTCCTGCGCCTGCGCTCGCTCAATCCCGACCTGGTGATCCCGAGCACCTATTACGGCGAGACCGTGCTGCTGGCGCGCACCATGCAGCAGCAGCGCGTGCGGCCGAAGGCGGTCTATTCGGTGCTGAACGGCGCCGCCTCCAACATGCGCTTCGTCAAGGAGTTTCCGGAAGCGGCCGAGAAGATCATGGACTGCAACCACTGGCATGATCCGCGCAATCCCAAGAACGCCGACCTGCGCAAGCGCGTCGAGGCCTCCGGCAAGCAGTGGAACTACAACACGCCGCTGAACTATTCCTGCGTCGCGCTGCTGGCCGACGCGATCGAACGCGCCGGCTCGGCCGATCGCGGCAAGATCCTCGAGGCGCTGGCCTCCTCGACCTTCGCCGGCCACCTGATGCCCTATGGGCCGACCAAGTTCGTCGACGGCCAGAACCAGGGGTCAGCCCCGGTCTCGACCCAGGTCCAGGATGGCGCGATCAAGGTCGTCTATCCGGAAGCCTTCTCCGACGCCAAGCCGGTCTTCCCGGTGCGCGCCTGAGTTTTCATCCCGGGCAGGGCGATCCATTCGTCCTGCCCGGGCCGTTTTTGTCGGACAGCGAGCGTAACGCCCGATGTATTCCTTCGCCATCGTCGCGGAAGCCATGCTCAACGGGCTTCTGACCGGCGCCGTATACGCGCTGATCGCGCTCGGGCTGACGCTCGTCTACGGCGTGCTGCACATCATCAATTTCGCCCATGGCGCCTTCCTGACCTGCGCCATGTTCGCGGTCTGGGCGGCGCACAGCATGCTCGGCCTCGATCCCTATCTCGCGATCCTGCCGCTGACGCTGATCTTCTTCGCGATCGGTTATGGCGTGCAGCGCTTCGTCATCGGGCCCGCCAGCCATGGCGACGACGGCAATATCCTGCTGGTGACGCTCGGCCTCTCGATCGTCATCGAGAATGCGCTGCTGGCGGTCTTCCGCTCGGACACGCGCTCGCTCTCGACCGAATACTCCTTCAACGTCGTCGAGCTCGGGCCGCTCCTGATCTCCCAGGCACGGCTCTTCGGCTTCGCCGGCGCGCTCGTCGTCACGCTGCTGCTCTGGCTCGTGCTGGCGCGCACCGATACCGGCAAGGCGATCCGCGCCGTCGCCAAGGAAAAGCTCGGCGCCAGCCTCGTCGGCATCGATGTCCGCCACGTCTATGCTGTGACCTTCGGCATCGGCTGCGCGACGCTGGCGGTCGCCGCCTGCCTGCTGATGCCGACCTTCTACGTCAACCCGCGTGTCGGCGGGGCCTTCGTGCTGGTCGCTTTCACCATCGTCGTGCTCGGCGGCATGGGCTCGATCCCGGGCGCGCTCGCCGGCGGCCTGTTCATCGGCGTGGTCGAGAGCCTGTGCGGGCTCTATCTCGGCGAGAGCCTCGGCCAGATCGGCATCTTCCTGATCTTCATCCTGGTGCTGCTGTTCCGCCCGACCGGCCTGTTCGGAGCGCGGGCATGAACCGGCGGGGCTATCTTCCGATCGCGCTGGTGCTGGCCGCTCTCGCGGCCGTACCGTTCTTCGTCGCCTCCAACGCGACGCTGAACTTCATCGTCTTCGTGCTGATCATCGCGCTGACGGCGCAGGGCTGGAACCTGCTCGGCGGCGTCGGCGGGCAGTCCTCCTTCGGCCATGCCGCCTTCTTCGGCACCGGCGCCTATGCCTCGGCGATCCTGCAGGCCCGCTTCGGCGTCAATGCCTGGGCCGCCCTGGGGCTGGCGATCGCGTTCGGCGCCGCCGTCGGCTGGGTGATCGGCTATCTCAGCTTCCGGGCCGGCCTGCGCGGCTCCTATTTCGCGCTGGTGACGCTGGCCTTCGCCGAAGTGCTGCGCATCCTCGCCAATGCGGCCGGCTTCACCGGCGGCGCCGCCGGTTTGCTGCTCAAGCTCGATATCGGCTTCTGGAACCTGCAGTTCTCGAGCCGCGCCGCCTTCCTCTGGCTGGCGCTCGGCTTCGTCGGCATCGGCCTCGTCCTGTCGCAATGGATCGCGAACTCGCGTTTCGGCGCGCAGCTCGTGGCGGTGCGTGAGAACGAGGACGCGGCGCGCGCGCTTGGCGTCGACGTGCTCGCCGTGAAGCTCAAGGCGATCACGGTCTCGGCGGCGCTGACCGCGGCCGCCGGCTGCCTCTACCTGCAATACTTCCTCTATATCGACTCGCAGATCGCCTATGGCTTGTGGATCTCGGTCGAGGCGCTGCTCGCGCCGATGGTCGGCGGGCGCGGCCTCGTGCTCGGGCCGATCATCGGGGCCTTCACGCTGCATGGGCTCGGCGAGGCGACCAAGCTGCTCGCCGGGCGCGTACCGGGCATCGACCTGATGGTCTATGGCGCGGTCCTCATCCTGGTCATCGCTTTCGCCCCTGGCGGCGTACTCGGCCTGCTGCAGAAGCTCGGCCTGCGGCGCAAGCCGGTTCCCGCTTCTCAGCCGGAGGGAGCGCGGTGATGCTGAACGTCCAGGACGTCACCATGCGTTTCGGCGGGCTCGTTGCCGTCGGCGGCGCGTCGCTTTCGGTACCGGAAGGCGCGATCGTCGGGCTGATCGGCCCCAATGGGGCGGGGAAGACCACGCTCTTCGCGGTCATTGCCGGCTTCCTCAAGCCGACGGCCGGACGGGTCTCCTTCCAGGGCGAGGACATCACTGGCGAGCCGACCCATATCCGGGCCAGGCGCGGCATCGCGCGCACCTTCCAGATCGTGCAGCCCTTCGCCGGGCTGGACGTGCGCGAGAACATCGCCGTGGGCGCCTATTTGCGCCATGCCGGCTCGGGTGAGGCGCATGAGCTGGCCGAGGCGGTGGCGCATCGCGTCGGGCTCGGCGCCGATCTCGACAAGCCGGCCTCGAGCCTGACGGTTGCTGGCCGCAAGCGGCTGGAGCTGGCGCGGGCGCTCGCGACCGAGCCGAAGCTGCTGATGCTCGACGAGGTGCTGGCCGGGCTCAACCCGTCCGAGATCCGCGACATCGTGCCGGTGATCCGCGCCATCCGCGACGACGGCGTCACGATCCTGATGATCGAGCACGTCATGCAGGCGGTGATGAACCTGTGCGAGCATGTCCATGTGCTGTCGCAGGGGCAGATGATCGCCCAGGGCACGCCCCGTGAGGTCTGCGCCGACCCAAAAGTCGTCGAGGCCTATCTCGGCAAGGGCGCGGCCGAGCGCCTGCGCGCGGAGGAGGCCGGCCATGCTTGAGGTCTCCGGCCTGAAGGCGGGCTATGGCGGCGTCGAGGTGCTGCGCGGCATCGACATCGCGGTGAAGGCCGGCGAGATCGTCGCCGTGCTCGGTTCGAACGGCGTTGGCAAGACGACGCTGAACAAAGTGCTTTCGGGCGTGCTCGCCGCACATGCCGGCGACGTCGTGTTCGAGGGGCGCAAGCTCACCGGCGCCTCGGCGGTTGAGGTCGTCGAGGCCGGGCTGATCCAGGTGCCGGAAGGGCGCAAGATCTTCCCGAACATGAGCGTGCGCGAAAATCTGGAGCTTGGCAGCTATCGCCGCGCCCGCAAGAACAGGGCGCGCAATATCGAGCGCGTCTTCTCCGTCTTTCCGCGCCTGCGTGAGCGCATGGGCCAGGCGGCGGGCACGCTTTCGGGCGGCGAGCAGCAGATGCTGGCGATCGGGCGCGGGCTGATGGCGGAGCCGCGTCTCCTGATCCTGGACGAGCCATCGCTCGGCCTGTCGCCGCTGCTGGTCGAGGAGATGTTCGCGCTGATCCGCCAGCTCAATGGCGAGGGCATGCCGATCATGCTGGTCGAGCAGAATGTGGTGCAGTCGCTGGAGATCGCGGCGCGCGCCTACATCATCGAGAACGGGGTGGTGACGCTGTCGGGACCGGCCGAGGAGATCGGCCGCGACCCGGAGCTGAAGCGCGCCTATCTCGGATTGTGAGGAGAGCCATGTCGATCGTCACTCCCAATATCGTCCCGGCCTCCGTCCTGCTGGCGGAGCCGCGGCCGGCCTGGCTCTCGCAATGGGGCGCGTTCGCCTCGGAGATCAGTTTCAATGATCTCGACAAGACTTTGGTCGAACAAGCCAAACTGGTCGTGCTCGATTGCATCGGAGCGGTCGCTGCCGGCATGCAGGAGCCGGAGACGCGCGCGCTCGTCGTCCGGCTGGGTCGCCGCGAGGCCGGCGGAGGCTTCGCCGCGATCGGCGCGGGTCGACGCCTCAACGCGGGCGACGCAGCCTTCGTCAACGGCGTCGCCGGCACCATGCTGGAGCTCGACGAGGGCAATTCCTTCGCGCGGGGCCATCCCGGCATCCATGTCCTGCCGGCAGCTCTTGCGGCGCGACGGCCGGCGGAGGTCGACGGCCGTGATTTCCTGCTCGCCTTCATCCTCGGCTACGAGATCGGCGCACGTGTCGGCGCGGCCTCCCGGCTGCGCAACACCATGCATCCCCACGGCACCTGGGGCACGATCGGGGCGGCCTTCGCCGCCGCCTATCTCGACAATGCCGACGAGCAGGCGCTGATCGAGACCGTCAACGCCTCGGCCTCGCTCAGCCTCGGCACCAGCCTGCGCACGATGCTGGAGGGGGCTACGGTGCGTAACAGCTATGCCGGGTTCTCGGCGCGCAACGGGCTTGCCGCCTGGGACCTCGTCGCCAGCGGCTTCACCGGCGAGATCGACGGCGTGCGCAGCGTCTATGGCGGCGTGCTGGCCGAGGGCTTCAGGCCCGACGAGATGGTCGCCGCGCTCGGCCAGCGTTGGGAGATCCAGCGCAACTATTTCAAGCGCCACGCCGCCTGCCGCTTCACCCATGGCGCGCTCGACGTGGTGGCGCGGCTGATCGCCGAGCACGGGCCGCTCGACCCGGCCGCGATCGCGAGGATCGAGGTCGAGACCTATGTCTGGGCGGCGCAGCTCGATGCGCCTGCGCCGGCCAACATGCTGGCGGCGAAATTCTCGCTGCCCTTCGCGATCGCGACCACGCTGGTCCATGGCGAGGCCTCGGTGCCGGCGTTCCGTGCGGCTGCGCTGGCGGATGCCCGGATCGTCGATCTGGCCGCCCGGGTCGCGGTGAATGAAGACCCGGCGCTGAGCGCGATGCTGCCTGACCTGCGTCCGGCCCGCGTCGCGATCCATCTCACTGACGGCCGGGTCCTCTCCGGCGAGACCTTCACCAATCGCGGCGATGCCCGCGATCCCTACAGTCCCGACGAAGTCATGGCGAAATTTGCCGAGCTGGCGCGCCCGGTCTGGGGCGAAACCCATGCCGCGCGCATCCGGACGGCGATCGAGACACTCGACGAAGCGGCCGACCTCATGGCGCTCGATGCGCTGCTGGCCGCGCCTCCGCTCAAGGACGAATGAGATGAGCCTAAGAGAACGACTGAAGACCGGCGCCCCGATCGTCGCGCCCGGCGTCTATGACGCCCTGACCGCCTCGCTCGCGGCGGCGGCCGGGTTCGAGGCGCTGTATTTGTCCGGCGCCGCGATCGCCTATACCCGGCTCGGCCGGCCGGATATCGGGTTGGTCTCGATGAGCGAGGTCGCCGACGTGATCGCGCTGGTGCGCGACCGGGTGCCGACGCCGATGATCGTCGACGCCGACAACGGCTATGGCAACGCGCTCAATGTCCGGCGCACCGTGCGCGTCTTCGAGCTTGCCGGCGCCAGCGCCATCCAGATCGAGGACCAGACCCTGCCCAAGCGCTGCGGCCATCTGCAGGACAAGAGCCTGATCAGCGCCCGCGAGATGGCGGGCAAGATCAAGGCGGCGGTCGATGCGCGCCAGAGCGAGGAGACCCTGATCGTCGCCCGCACCGACGCCGTCGCGGTCGAAGGCTTCGAGAAGGCGATCGAGCGGGCGGCGCTCTATGCCGATGCCGGCGCCGACATCCTCTTCGTCGAGGCGCCTCAGTCGCGCCAGCAGCTCCAGGCCGTGACCGGCAGGCTCGCCAACCGGCTGCCGCTGCTCGTGAACATGGTCGAGGGCGGCGACACGCCGCTCGCCTCGGCGGCCGAGCTCGGCGAGCTCGGCTTCCGGATCGTGATCTTCCCGGGCGGGATCGTCAGGGCACTCGCCCACACGGCGCAGGACTACTACCGCTCGCTGCATGCGCACGGCACCAACGAGCCGTTCCGCCAGCGCATGTTCGATTTCAATGCGCTGAACGCGCTGATCGGCACGCCCGAGATGCTGGCTCTGGGCCGCACCTATGAGGAATATGGCGAGGCTACCGCGCCAGCCTCCGCTCCGAAGAAGGATGACGCGGCATGACGAGCGTCGATCCCGTCACGCTGGCGGTGCTGAAGGGCCGCCTCGAGCAGATCGCCGACGAGATGGACGCGACTTTGTTCCGTTCGGCCTTCAACCCGATCATCGCCGAGGCACGCGACGCCTGCCACGGCCTCTATCACGCCACCACCGGCGCGACCTTGGTGCAGGGCACCAACGGCCTGCCGATCTTCGTCGGCGCCATGGCCTTCGCGGTGAAGGCCGTGATCGACAAGGTCGCGCGCCAGGGCGGATTGCAGGAGGGCGACACCTTCCTGTTCAACGACCCCTATGAGGGGGGCACCCATCTCAACGACTTTCGGCTGGTGCGGCCGATCTTCCGCGACGGGGAGCTGTTCTGCTGGCTGGCCTCGGTTGGCCACTGGCTCGATATCGGCGGCAATGTGCCCGGCGGCTACAATCCCAAGGCGACCGAGAGCTTCCAGGAAGGCGTGCGCTTCCCGCCGGTGAAGCTGTTCTCCGCCGGGACGCTGAACCAGGACATTGTCGACCTGCTCGCCGCCAATTCGCGGGTGCCGGTCTCGAACTGGGGCGATCTCAACGGCCAGCTCAATGCGCTCGACCTCGGCCAACGCCGCTTCGGCGCTCTTCTCGACGATTACGGTGCGCCGGTGATCGCCGCCGCCTTCGAGGCCTTCTCCGAGCGGGCGGAAGCCCTGATGCGTAGCGCGATCAAGGCGCTGCCCGACGGGCGCTATTCCTTCGAGGACGTGCTCGACAATGACGGCATCACCGACGAGATGCTGACGGTGGCGCTGGACCTCACCATCGCCGGCGACGCGATGACGCTCGACTTCTCGCGCTCCTCGCCGCCGGCGCAGGGGCCGATCAACATCTCCTATGCGACGACCGTCGCCGCCTGCTACGTCGCGCTGAAGCACATCTTCACCGACGTGCCGGCCAATGCGGGCTGCCTGAAGCCGATCGATTTCGTGATCCCGCCGACGACTCTGCTCGGCGCCACCGCGCCCAAGCCGATGGCGGGCTATACCGAGACGATCCTGCGGCTGATCGGCGTCATGCTCGGCGCGCTCGCCAAGGCCGATCCGGACAAGGCCACGGCCGCGCCCTTCGGCACGATCAACGCGCTCTCCTTCGCCGGTCATCGCGAGAACGGCGCGCGCTGGGTGATGTTCTCCTTCTTCGGCGGCGGCCTCGGCGGCAATCCCGAGACCGACGGGCTCAACCATGCCAACAACCCGATCTCGACCGCGACGATCCCGCCGGCCGAGATCCTGGAGGCGAGCTATCCGGTGATGTTCCGGCAATGGGCGCTCAGGCCCGACTCGGCCGGCGGCGGCGTGCATCGCGGCGGGCTCGGCGCGGTCTACGAGGTCGAGGCCTTGCGCGATGCCGAAGTCTTCCTGCTCGGCGAGCGCGGCAAGGTCGCCCCCTTCGGCGTGGTCGGCGGCGGCCCGGCCGCGCTCAACCGCTTCACCTGGGAGAGCGATGACGGCGAGCAGTCGCCGCCGCTGGTCTCGAAGGTCACCGGCGTGCCGGTGCCGGCGGGGCGCGCCGTCAGGCTGGAGACGCCCGGCGGTGGCGGCTGGGGCGATCCGCGCGAGCGCGATCCGGCTTTGGTCGGGCGCGATGTCCGGCTCGGCTATGTCGGCGTTGCGGCGGCGCGGGAGACTTACGGTGTCGTCAGCGATGCCGGCGGCAAGGTGGATGTCGCGGCCACGGCCGCACTGCGCAAAGGGATCGCGGCATGAACGCGCCGGTCAAGAACCTGCAAGGCCGTATCGTCGGCGTCGATGTCGGCGGCACCTTCACCGACCTGTTCTTCTATGACGAGCCGGCCAAGCGCTTCCGCACGGCGAAAGTGCCGTCCAATCGGGGCGACGAGGCGGTCGGCTTCCTCGAAGGCTTGAAAAGCTTCGGGGCGATCGCCGACCTGTCCTCCGTCGTCCATGGCACGACGGTCGGCACCAATGCGCTGCTGGAGCGAAAGGGCGCGCGCGTCGGCCTGATCACCACCCGCGGTTTCCGCGACGTGCTCGAGATGCGCCGGCGCGACCGGCGCCATACCTGGGGACTCTGGGGTGATTTCGTCCCGGTGATCGATCGCGATCTCAGGCTCGAGGTCGATGAGCGCACGCTCGCCGACGGTACGATCCGGCAGGTGCTGGATGAAGATCAGGTCCGGCAGGCGGCTAAGCGGCTTGCCGAGGCCGGCTGCGAGGCGCTCGCGATCGTCTTCGTCAACGCCTACGCGAACTCCGAGAACGAGATGAAGGCGCTGGCGGCGGCCTCGGCCGTCTGGCCGAATGGCAACATCGCCTGCTCCAGCCAGATCCTGCCGGAGATCCGCGAATTCGAGCGGACCTCGACCACGGCGCTCAACGCCTATCTCCAGCCGGTCGTCGGCAGCTATCTCGGCAAGCTCGACGAGGCGCTGGCCTCCGAGGGCTTCAAGGGCCGTTTCCACATCGTCCAGTCCAACGGCGGGGTGATGTCGACGCAGACGGCGCGGCGGCTGCCGGTGCGCACTGCGCTGTCGGGCCCGGCGGCCGGCGTCATCGCCGCGGCGGCGATCGCCGAGGCGGCGGGCTTCCCGGACGTGATCACCGGCGATCTCGGCGGCACCTCCTTCGACGTCTCGCTGGTCGTCGGCGGCAAGACCGCGCTCGCCGCCCAGACGACGATCGATTTCGGCCTCGTCATCCGCACCCCGATGATCGAGATCACCACGATCGGCGCCGGCGGCGGCTCGATCGCCCATGTCGATGCCGGCGGCCTGCTGCAGGTCGGACCGGAAAGCGCCGGCTCGCGGCCCGGGCCGGTCTGCTACGGCCAGGGCAATACCCGCCCGACGCTGACCGACGCCAATGTCGTGCTCGGCCGCATCAATGCCGAGCGGCCGATCGGCGGCAAGCTCGCGCGGCTCGATGTCGAGGCGGCGAAAGCCGCGATCGAGGAGCATGTCGCCAGGCCGCTCGGGCTCGACGTCATGGTCGCGGCGGAAGCGATCGTGCGCATCGCCGATGCCAAGATGGCGGGCGCCATCCGGCTCGTCTCGATCGAGCGCGGGCATGATCCCGGCAAGTTCGCGGCCGTGCCCTTCGGCGGCGGCGGCGCGCTCCATGCCGGCGCGCTGATCAAGGATGTCGGCCTCAAGGCCGCGCTCGTGCCGCGCTATCCCGGCGTCACCTCGGCGCTCGGCTGCGTCATCGCCGATATCCGCCATGACCAGGTCCAGACCGTCAATCTGAGCCTGGAAGGGCTCGATGCCGGGGCGCTCGACCGGCGCATGGTCACCGAAGCCGCGCAGGCGCGCGAGGTCGTCGAGGCGGCCGGGCTCGCGGTCGAGGCCATCGACTTGCTGTTCGAGCTCGACATGCACTATATCGGGCAGACGCATACGGTGTCCGTGCCGCTGCCGCTGACCGTGGCGAACGGCACGACGGGCGTCAGCGAGGCAAAGGTCCGCGCCGCCTTCGAGGAGGCCTATCGCACCTCCTTCAGCCGGTTGCTGCCGGGCGTGCCGGCCCGCATCGTCAATCTGCGCACCGCCGCGATCGGGCGGCGCCCGCATTTCGACCTCTCGGCGCTGGCGCCGGGCGTCGACGCCGATGCCGGCAAGGCGCGGCTGGGCTCCCGCCAGGTCTGGTTCGCAGGCGCCTGGCACGAGACCGCGGTCTATGCGCGGCTCGAGCTGCCGGTCGGAACCGTCGTCAACGGGCCGGCGATCCTCGAGCAGCCGGACGCGACGACGGTGGTCGATCCCGATCTCGTCGCCCGCATCGACGCCTTCGGCAACCTGATCGTGGAGCGCGCCGCATGAGCCATCCCGCCATTCCGCTGTCGCGCACGGCGCTGCTCACCGTCGATCTCCAGAACGACTTCCTGCATCCCGACGGCGCCTATGGCCGGGCCGGGCAGAGCGCGCCCGAGATCGCGGCGCTGCCGGCGCGGCTGAAGCCGCTCGCCGACCTGATCCGCGCCAAGGGCGGCTTCTATGTCTCGACCCAGTTCACGCTGGTTCCGGCCAAGGGCGGCGAGCCGCTGATCTCGCCGCATCTGAAGCAGATCCGGCCCTTCCTGAAGAAGGGCGATTTCCTGCCCGGCGCCTGGGGCCATGCCCTGGTCGACGAATTGCAGCCGGCCGATCTCACCGTCGAGAAGATCGCCTATTCCGCCTTCTACATGACGCGGATGGAATGGGTGCTGCGCAAATGCGGCATCGAGAAGCTCATCATCGCCGGCATCGTCAGCAATGGCGGCGTCGCCTCGACGGTGCGCGACGCCCATGTCCGCGATTTCGAGACGATCGTGCTGGAAGACGGCTGCGCCGCCTTCACGCCCGCGGTCCATGACACCGCCATCGCGGCGCTGAAGCCGGTCTGCCGCGTCGCCACCATCGCCGAGATGGCCGCCGAGTTTTCGGCCGCCTGACCTCAAATCCCCGTAGATTTGGAGAGAGCCATGCCTGTCGTCGAGACGACCATCATCCAGGGCTATGACGACGCCACCAAGGCGCGGCTGCTCAAGGGCATGACGCGCGTCGTGCGCTCGGTCATGGCCGCGCCGCCGGACGGCGTCGTGACGATCCTGCGCGAGCTCGCGCCGAGCTCGTATGCGCGCGGTGGCGTCTCGCGCGTGCCCGGCCCACCGCTGCCACCATCGACCGAAGTCGCGGCCGCGCTGGCCGAGGCGATGGCCAAGGGCGATGCCGAGGCCGCCGGCAAGCTGGTGACGGACGGCTTCGTCGCGATCGACGCGCAAGGACGCAGCCTCGGCCTTGCCGAAGCGCTCAAGGCCTCGGCTGGGCTCGGCAAGAGCTATGAGCAGTTCGTCGAGGCGCTGACCGATGATGGCTGTCTCGTTTTCGGCCATGGCACCTTGAAGGGCGGGGCGCGCTTCATCGACCGCTTCCGGCTGGCCGGGCCGGTCATATCCGAGCAGGTGAGCTGGGGCGTGCCGGCGTGAGCGTCCGGCCTGCCAGTGAGGCCTCGCCGAAGCGGATTGTCGATATCGTGGTCGTCGGGGCGGGGGCTGCGGGCCTGTGCGCTGCCCTGGCGGCTCGCGACGCGGGCGCGACGGTCGTCGTGCTCGAACGCGACGCCGAGCCGGCTGGCAATACGGCGCTGACACTCGGCATGCTGCCCGGCGCGGGCACGCGTTTCCAACGCGAGAAGGGCATCGAGGACACGCCCGAACTCTTCCTCACCGACATCATGGCCAAGGCCAAGGGCAAGACCGATCCGGTTCTTGCAAAAACCGTCGCGGAAGCTTCGGGCCCGGCGGTCGAATGGCTGGTCGATCGCCATGGCGTCCATTTCGAGCTGCTCGACGACATCCTCTATCCCGGCCATTCCCGCCTTCGCTATCACGTGCCGAAGGGCCGGACGGGTGTCGAGATGGAGCAGGGGCTGTTGCGCGCGGCGCGCGCGGCGGGCGTCGAGGTTGTGACCTCGGCCCTCGTCGAGACGCTGTTCGCCGAGGCAGGCGGCCGCGTCGCTGCCCTGGGCTACCGCGACGGCAACAGAGCCGAGCGCCAGATCGGTTGCCGGGCGCTGGTGCTCGCGACCGGCGGCTATGGCGCCGATCCGGCCGCCGTCGCCCGCCATATCCCGGACATGGCTGAGGCCGTCTATTGCGGCCATGACGGCAGCCGGGGCGAGGCGCTCGCCTGGGGGGCGGCGCTGGGTGCGGCCAGCGCCGATCTCGGCGGCTACCAGGGCCATTGCGTCGCTGCCGGCCCGAACCTGCCGCTGACCTGGGCGCTGGTCATTCGCGGCGGCTTCCAGGTCAATCGCGAGGGACGCCGTTTCTCGAACGAGATGAGCGGCTATTCCGAGCAGGCCTCGGCCGTGCTCGCCCAGCCTGGCGGCACCGCCTGGACGATCTATGACCGGCGCTGCGAGGAACCGGCCCTGACCTTCCAGGATTATCATCGTGTGCTGGAGGCGGGAGCCATCGTCTCGGCTGACAGCGTCGAGGGGCTCGCCGAGGTCACGGGCCTGCCGGCGGAGGCGCTGAAGGCCAGCTTCGCCGAGGTGGAAAGCTACGCCTCGGGTGAGGCGGCGGACCCGTTCGGGCGCGATCTCACCGGCAATCCTCGACTACGGCCGCCTTACCTCGCGGCCGAGGTGCGCGGCGCGCTGTTCCATACCCAGGGCGGCCTTTCGGTCGATGTCGATGCGCGCGTCCTGCGCGCCGACGGGTCGGCGCTGCCAAATCTTTTCGCCGCCGGCGGCGCCGCGCGCGGCCTCTCGGGGCCGTCATCCTGGGGCTATCTCGGCGGCAACGGCCTTCTGACCGCCGTCGTGCTCGGCCGCTTCGCCGGTGCGGGCGCCGCGCGCCTCGCATCGTGACATTTCAAGGAGAGCAAGCCGCCATGGCCAGGGTGCTGGTGATCGTGCCGTTTCCGATGGATGCGGAGAACCTGGAGAAGCGCAAGGCGCAGCTCGGCTCGGTGAAACTGGGCGAGGGCATCGATTTCGAGTTCCGCCCGGTGCGGATCGCGCCGGCGAACTATGTCAGCCAGCAGGATTCGGTACTGGCCGATATCGGCATCCTCGAGGCGGGCATCACCGCGCAGGAGGAAGGTTTCGACGCTGTCTGCATCGACACCGTCAGCGATTCCGGCATGTCGGCGCTGCGCTCGGTCCTCGACATTCCGGTGATCGGCGCGGGGCGCCACGCCATGCTGGCGGCGCTGATGCTCGGCGAAAAATTCTCGATCCTGGCGATGTGGGACCGCTGGCGCCATCTCTACACCAAGACGCTGGCCGAGCTCGGGCTCGCCCATAAATGCGCCTCGCTGCGCTCCGCCGGCCTGCAGCCCAACAACCAGAGCCTGCTCGCCGGCAAGGAGGACGAGTTCTTCCCGGCGCTGCACAAGGCGGCGATGGCCTGCATCGAGGAGGACGGTGCCGACGTCATCATCCTCGGCTCGACCACGATGCACGAGGCCCACGCTTACCTCGCCGAGCGCCTGCCGGTGCCGATCATCAATCCCGGCCCGCTGACCTACCGGCTGGCCGACGCCGCGATCAAGCTGAAGCTCAGCCATAGCCGCATCGCCTATCCCGCGCCGCTCGAATCCGCCCGGGCACGTTTGCGTGCCATGGGCGAGCGCGCGGCCGGGCTCTGAGGGAGGACACGATGCCAAAGCTCCTGATGATCCTCGCGGCCGGTGCGGGGCCGGCCGATCCGGCCGCGGTCGTCGATTCCGACGCGTCCGTGGTGATCCGCCATGCCGAGGGAGGGCCCGCGGGCTTCGCGAGCGCCCATGACTGGGCCCTGGCCGATCTCGCTGTGCTCGCTGCCGGGCAGGGCGCCGAGACTGAGGGGTTCGACGCCGTCTGCCTCGGTGATTTCGGCGACTATGGCGCCGGCGCGTTGCGTTCGGTCCTGTCGGTGCCGGTCGTGGCGGCCGGGCGCAGCGCCATGCTGCACGCGCTGACGCTGGGCTCGCGCTTCTCGGTGCTCGTGCCGGCCTCCGGCTATAACCGGGCGAAGAAACTCGTCAGCGAATATGGGCTCGGAGCCCAATGCGCCTCGGTTCGCGCCTTTTCCGCCGCCGAAGGCGAGCAGGGTGGAGCGGCTTTCGCGGCGGCCCTCGCCGTCGCCAAGGCCTGCGTCGAGGAGGACGGAGCCGATGTGCTGTGCCTCGCCAGCACCGGGGACGATCTTGCCGCACAGCTTGCGACCGAGCTGACTGTGCCGGTCGTCGACCCCTTGCTGCTGACGCTGAAGCTGGCCGAAAGCTTTCTCGGGCTCGGCCTGGGGCAAAGCCGCCGCGCCTGGCCCGAGCCGCAGGTCCGCAAGCCCGAGCTCGTCGCCGCGCTCGTAGCCGTCGCGGTTGAGAGCGGGTCGTGAGCGCCGCGCCGCAACCGGTCCGGACCGAACCCTCCACGACCGCCAAAGCCCTGGCAGCGCTCGCCATGTCACTGCGGCTCGGCGACGTCCCGGCCGAGGTCGTCGCCCATGCGAAGCTGATCGTGCGCGACACGGTCGGCGTCATGCTCGCCGGCTCGCGCCTGCCGGAAATCCGCAACCTCGCCGCGCTCGCGCCAACGCTTGGCCAGGGCCGGGCGTCGCTGTTCGGCACGAAGCTCACCGCCGCTGCCCATGTCGCGGCGCTGGTCAACGGTGCTGGCGGCGTCTCGCTCGAGCTCGACGAGGGCAACCAGTTCGCGATCAACCACCCGGCGGTCCACATCATGCCGGCGCTCTGGGCTCTTGCCGAGGAGCTGGATTGCTCCGGCGCGATCTTCCTCGAAGCCTTCATTGCCGGCTACGAGATCGCCGTGCGCGTCGGCCGTGCGACGAAGCTGCGCGATGCGGTCCACCCCTTCGGCACGCATGCGATCATCGGGACGGCCGTTGGCGCGGCGCGCCTGCTCGGCCTCGACGCCGCGGCGACGGCACAGGCGATCGAGCTTGCGGCAGGGCTGAGCATCGCCTCGTCCCAGAACGCCGCCAATAGCGGCGCCTCGGTGCGCAATCTCTATACCGGCTTCACCAACCATAACGGGCTGCTGGCGGCGCGGCTGGCGCAGGCTGGGTTCAGCGGCGAGCCGGATGCGCTCGGAGCCGTCTTCGGCCGCATCCTCGGCGAGCGATTCACGCCCACGATCGAAGAGCGCTTCGAAACGTTCTTCCTGACGCGCAACTACTTCAAGATCTACGCCTGCAGCCGCTGGAACCACGCGCCGATCGAGGCCGCGGCGGCGATCCAGGCCGAGCATGCGCCGGATGTCGAGGCGATCGCCGCGGTCACGGTCTTCACCTACGACCCGGCGACCCGGCTCGGCGGCACGGCCGTCGCCAATGCTTACGCGGCGAAGCATTCCATCGCCTTCAACGTCGCGGCGCGCCTGCTCCATGGCAGCAATGCGCGCGAAGTCTATACCGACGAGATCGTGCGGGCTCCGGCCATGGCCGCGCTGATCGCCAAGGTCCGGGTGGAAGAGGACAGGGCGCTGACCGCGCTGCTGCCGGAGATCCGGGCGGCGCGTGTCGAAATCCGCCTGAAAACCGGCAAGACCTTTTCGGCCCGCTCGGATGTGCCGATCGGCGGCTTCGACAATCCACTGGGCGAGGAGGCGCTGCTTGGCAAGTTCCGCGATCTCGCCGGGCTCGCCATCCGCAGCGAGGCGGCGGAGAATCTGGCGCGTGAGATCGCGCGGATCGAGGAGCTCCCGCGGCTGGGCGATCTGGCGGGCGATATCCAGGCGGCGCTCTGAGCGCCTCGTTCACGGCGTCCGGTCGCGGTCGAACTCCGAGAACATTGCCATGAAGCGCCGGTCGATCCAGTCCTTCCAGCGCCAGACGAGCCTTCCTTCGAGCGAAAACCAAGTGCCACGTCCGGCGATGGCGCTACCGTCGCCGGTCATCAGCAGGGTGAGGAATTCGCGCTGGGGCTGGTGCCTGGGGATCGGCTCGCCGCCGAGCACCGCCCTCAGGCCGCGCACCAGCGCCGGCCCCTGCCTTACGGCGAAGACGCCCGCCTTCGGCCGCGGATCGGCCACCACCGTCGCGCAGTCGCCGACGGCGAAGATGGCGTCGTCGCCCAGGGCCTGAAGCGTCTCGCGGGTTTCCACCGAACCGTCCTTCGCCAGCGGCAGGCCGGTCCCGGCGAGCCATGACGGCGCGCGCGCATCGGTCGAGAGCAACACGGCGTCGGCCGGCAGCTCGCGGCCGTCCTGCGCCCGCAAGGATCGTGCGGTGATCGCCACGACCCGGAAGTCGCTGACGAAACCGATGCGGTGCCGGGCGAGGGCCGCCTCGACCTTGCGACGGACGCTGTCGTTCAGGGCCGGCACGAGCCCTTCGGCGCTGGCCAGGACGAGATCGAAGCTTGCGGGATCGATCCCCCAGCCCGGCGCCTCGCGGTTCAGGCGGGCGCGCATGGCGAAGGCGAGCTCGACCCCGGCCGCGCCGCCGCCGACGATGGCGATCCGGCGCGGACCATCGGGCTTTTGCAGCGCTTTCAGAAGCGCATCCAGGCGCGTCAGGAAACCGCTGATTGGCTTGACCGGGATGCCATGCCGATCTGCCCCCTCGATCCCGGAGAGGTCGGGCGCGATGCCGACATTCAGCGAGAGCAGGTCGTAGGAGATCGTTGCGCCGTCGGCGAGCAGCAGGCGCTTCCCCGACCGGTCGAGCCCGATCGCGGCGGCGTGGATCAGCCGCGTGCCGGTCGCCCGCGCCAGGCGCGCCAGGTCGATATGCATCTCCTCGACGGCGTAGAGACCGGCGACGCAGCCGGGCAGCATGCCGGAATAGGGCGTGGTCAGCCGATCGGTCACGAGGGTCAGGCGCAGCCGCGGCTCGGGCTGGCGGGCGAAAGCGGTCATGACCTGGACATTGGTGTGCCCGCCGCCGACGAGGATGAGGTCGACGGGCCCGGCGTCGCGGAGATCCGTCATGCCGCTGCCGGCTCAGGTCGGGTGGGGAAAGCATCTCGCGAGGTCACGCCGCAGAATAACGAGGCATGCGGTGCTTGCCAGTTCCAAATCGCCGTCTCAGTTCTCGGTTTCGGCATGCGCCTTGTCGAAGGCCCAGACCCGCTCGAAGCCCATCAGCCGGGTGACCGCGTCGAAGGGCTCGAGCGCACCAGTGAAATCCCTGGTCGAGCCTTCGCGTGCGATCGTCGCATAGACCGATCGCAGCGCCGCCGCCTGGGCGAGCAGGCCGGAGACGGGGAAGATCGCGAGCTTGTAGCCGAACTCTTCCAGTTCCGCCTTCGACAGGATCGGGGTGCGGCCGCCCTCGACCATGTTGGCGAGCAGCGGGGCGTCGAGGGCGCGGCCGATCCGGGCCATCTCCTCGATGCTCTCGGGTGACTCGATGAACAGGATGTCGGCGCCGGCCTTGAGAAAGGCCTCGCCGCGCCGGAGCGCCTCGTCGAGCCCGAGGCTGGTGCGGGCGTCGGTCCGCGCCACGATCAGGAAATCGCGCGAGCTGCGGGCCTGCGCCGCGACCTTGATGCGCCGGACCGCGTCGGCGACGGGCACCACGCGGCGGCCGGGCGTGTGGCCGCATTTCTTCGGAAATTCCTGATCCTCGAGCTGGATCGCGGCCGCGCCCGCCGCCTCGTAGCCGCGCACGGTGTGGTCGATATTGAGCAGGCCGCCATAGCCGGTGTCGCCGTCGGCGATCAGCGGCGCCCGCGTGCCTTCCGCCATCAGCCGGACGCGGCCGACCATGTCGGAATAGGTCGCGAGCCCGGCATCCGGCAGGCCGAGATGCGATGCGACCACGCCAAAGCCGGTCATGTAGAGCGCGTCGAAGCCGATCGCGTCGGCGATGCGGGCCGAGACCATGTCGTGGATGCCGGGCGCGACCAGCAGCCCCGGCTGCTTCAGGCGGGCGGCGAGCGTGGCGGTCATGGTCAACCCATCAGCAGGCGCGGCAGGAACAGGGTGATCGCCGGGAAGGCGACGAGCAGCGCCACCCGGGTGAGATCGGCCATCAGGAAGGGCACGATGCCGGCCGCGGCCGTCTCGAACTTGATCGAGCCTGAGACGGCGACGATCACGAAGAGATTCATGCCGACGGGCGGCGTGATCAGCCCGATCTCGACCACCGAGGTCACCAGGATACCGAACCAGACCGGATCGTAGCCGAGCTTGACGATCAGCGGGAAGAAGATCGGCAGGGTGATCAGCATCATCGACAGGCTGTCGAGGAAGCAGCCGAGGATGATGTAGACGACGAGGATCAGGATCAGCACGCCGAGCGGCGGCAATTGCAGCCAGTTGATGCCGTCGAGCAGCATGTTCGGCAGCGTCGAGGTCTCGATGAAGAATTGCAGGATCGAGGTGCCGACCAGGATCATGAAGATCATGCCCGTGGTCACCGCCGTCTCCATCAGCGATTCCCGGACGACCTCCCAGGTCAGCTTGCGCCGGAAGGCGGCGAGCACCATCGCGCCGAAGGCGCCGACCGCGGCCGCTTCCGTCGGCGAGGCGATGCCGAGATAGATCGAGCCCATCACCGAGCCGAAGAGCAGCAGGACCGGCCCCATCTGCCGGAAGGCCTCGATGCGCTTGGCGCCGTCGAGCCGGGGCGAGAGCGGCGCGGCTTTCGGGCGCAGGCGGGCGATGATGTAGACCGTGATCATGTAGAGCCCGGCCGCCATGAAGCCCGGCACCATGCCGGCGAGGAACATCCGGCCGATCGATTGCTCGGTCATGATCGCATAGATGACCATGATGATGCTGGGCGGGATCAGGATGCCGAGCGTGCCGCCGGCCGCGACGGTGCCGGCCGTCAGGCGGTCGTCATAGCCGACGGCGCGCATCGAGGGGATCGCGACGCGCGCCATCGTCGCGGCGGTGGCGAGGCTCGAGCCGCAGACCGAGCCGAACAGCGCGCAGGCGCCGATCGTGGCGGAGGCCAGGCCGCCGCGCCAATGGCCGATCAGCGCATGCAGCGACTGGAACAATGAGGCGGAGAGTCCGGCGCGGGCGGCGAAGGCGCCCATCATCACGAAGAGCGGGATGACCGAGAGCGTATAGGGAAAGACGGTGACGAAGGGCTGCGAGCCGAGCACGAAGCCGAGGCTGAACCAGCCATTGATGGCGACGCCGCCGACGATGCCGACGACGCCCATGGCGATGGCGACGGGCACGCGCAGTGCGATCAGCGCCAGCAGCGCGAAAATTCCGATCGATCCGATGGCAGCGGGGCTCAATGGACGGCCTCCTCGACGCGAGTTGAGGGGAGCCCGTTGCGCATGAGATCGAGCGCGACGACGAGAAGGCTGACGACCGACAGGCCGATGCCAATGAGGAACGGAGCCCAGTACCAGCTCATCGGGATTCCGATGGTCTGGCTGCGGTCTCCGCCGGAGATCTCGATCAGCGCCTGCTGCAGGGAGAACCAGAATACGCCGGCCAGAAAGACGGCGCCGAGGAGGGCGGCGAAGATGCGCAGCGCAACCTGGATCCGCACTGGCAGCTTTTCGGTGAAGAGGTCGATCGCGACATGCTGATCGGTCGCGAAGCCATAGGGGATCGCCAGCATCGCGCCGATCATGACGCAGAGCTGGCCGAGATCGACGGCGCCATGGACCGTGCCGGTCGTCAGGCTGCGCAAGCTGATATCGACGATGGTCAGCGCCACCGCCGCGAGGAAGGCCAGCGTGCCGGCCAGCGCCAGAAACCTGGTTGCCCTGATCATGGGAAATCCGCTCGGGAGGGAAACGAGGGCGGGCCGGGGGTCGTGTGACGCCGGCCCGCCTGGGGAACGGGGGGCGCTACTCGTATTTCTTCAGGGCCGCGACCATCGCCTCATAGGTCTTGCGCGAGCCCGGAACGGCCTTTTCCTGCTCGGCGACATAGTCGTCGACGACCTTCTGCAGGCGCGTCCGCCAGGCGTCGCGGCTGGCATCGGGCAGGTCGCGGATCGTGTTGCCGGCCTTCTTGGCCGCATCGATCGCGATCTGGTCGGTGTCCTTCCACCACTTGCCCCAGTTCTGGGCGAAGAAGACCTTGCTGTCGTCGAACAGCTTCTTGATATCGGGCGGCAGCGCGTTGTAGCGCCGCTCGTTCATCAGCGTGTACATCGCGACGGCGTCGATGCGGGCATTGAGGTGGTTCTTCAGCACCTCATGCAGCTTGAAGGCGCCGACCGGTCCCCAGGGCATGACATTGCCGTCGACCACGCCGCGCTCGACATTCTCGTAGATCTGCGTCGGCGGCAGGCCGACCGGCGTGGCGCCCAGTGCGTTCAGGATTGCGGTGACGCTCGGCGTCGGCGCCCGCAGGCGCAGGCCCTTGACCTGGTCGAGATCGGCGACGGGTGATTTCGTATGGATCGCGCTCGGCTCGGTCACCGTCATCGAGAGCATCACGGTGCCGGGAAAATCGGCCTTGAGATGCTCGTCATAGAGCTCGGTCAGCGCCTTGGTGCCGGCCTCGGCCGTCTTGATGGTGAAGGGCAGCTCGATCAGCGTCGAGCGCGGATGGCGGCCGCGCGGGATCGCGGGGATGCCGATCGCGATGTCGACCACGCCGCCGCGCACCTGGTCGAACTGGCGCGTGGCGTCGCCCAGCGCCGAGCCCGCCGCGAAGATCTGGATCTTCACGCGGCCGTTCGATTTCTCCTCGAGCGACTTCGCCCAGGGCTCGAGCACGAGCGTCTGGATGAAATGCGTCGGCGGGAACATGTGCGAGAGCTTGAGCTCGACCTCGGCCGCGAAGGCCGGGCCCGCCGATATGAGCCCGGCGAGGGCGCCCAGCAGGGCATGTCTCAGTTTCATCTTATCCTCCCTGATGATGTTCTTATTGGAACGGGCCGTTCAGACGGCCTCGCTGAAATCCAGGATCTTCGACTTGTAGTCGGTTCGGGGCAGCGCTCCTTGCGGCACCAGCTTGACCGCCGTGGTCACGACGAGCACCGCCCGGATCTCCTTCTGGATGCTGTCGGCGAGGTCGGGCGAGGCCTTGACGCCCTCGCCGAGCTCGACCACGACCGGCAGCGGCGGCTCCTGCTTGACGCCCTTGACCTTGGGCCGCACGGCGATGACGCCGCTGACCTTGGGCGCGAAGCGGTTCACCACCTCTCGGACCGCCGACGGGAAGAGGTTGACGCCGCGCACGATCAGCATGTCGTCGGTGCGGCCGATGCAGCGCACGCGCGGCGAGGTCCGGCCGCAGGGGCAGGGCGAGTTCCAGAACATGACATGGTCGCGCGTGCGGAAGCGCAGCAGCGGGGCTGCCTCGCGCGCCAGATGGGTCAGGACCAGTTCGCCGGTGGCGCCGTCCTCGAGCGGGACCGGTTCGCCGGTCTCCGGATCGATCAGCTCGATATGGACGAAGCCGCGGCCGCTGAAATGCATGCCGTTCTGGTGCTCGCATTCGCCCCAGAGCGAGACCGAGATGTCGCCGATGCCCATGGCCTCGGTGACCTTGGCGCCCCAGGCCTCCTCGAGCTTGCCGCGCATGGCGGGCTCGCCGCCGCCGGGTTCGCCGGCGACCAGGATATGCTCGACCGAGCTCGATTTGAGGTCGATGCCGCGATCCTTCGCCCATTCCGACAGGTGGAAGGCGTAGGACGGCGTGCAGCCCAGTATCTGCGGCTTGAGCAGCTTCACCGCCGCCATCAGCCGTTCGGTATTGCCGCTGCCGACCGGGATGTGACAGAGGCCGAGGCGGTTGAACGCGTCGAGCGCGGCGCCGGCGACGAAGGGCCCGGCATTATAGGTGCTGACCATGCGCTCGCCGGCCTTGACGCCAGCCGCCGCATAGGAGCGCGACGAGGTCAGGACCCAGCGTTCGAGATCGTTCGGGGTCAATGGGATATAGCTCGGGATGCCGGTCGTGCCGCTGGTCGAGAAGACGCGGCAGACCTTTTCCAGCGGCACTGCGATATGGGTGCCGATCGGATCGGCCTCGGAACGGCTGGCGCGCAGCTCGTCCTTCTCGGTGAAGGGCAGGTGCCGGATGTCGTCCAGGCTCCCCGCCGAGGCGGAGCTCCTGAAGCCCGCATCCCCGAGCTTCTTCCGGTAGAATTTCGAATTGTCGAAGAGATAGTCGAGCTGCTTGCGATAGGCCGGCTCGTCGATGCCTTGCTGTTCGGCCCAGGGGCGGCTCTCGATCTCGGGCTGGAACATCATGATGCGGCGGCTCCTTCGCGTTCATAGGCGATGGCGCTTTCGCCGTGATGGGACATCAGGAAGCCGATCGGCCGCTCCTGCTCCTCGGCCAGGTGGCCGAGCACGCCGGCCGTCCGCGCCAGGATCGGGATCGCCTTGATCATCGTCGCCGGGAAGTCGAGGTCGAGCAGCACGGCCGCGATCGGCATGGAGACGTTCATCGGCATCGGCTTGCCCCAGGCTTCGGCGACCGCGGGCTGGAAGGCCGTGGCGAGCGTGAGATGCGGCCCGACAATCCCCTCGCGCTCGGCAAGCGCCAGGATGCGTTGCGTGCGCGGATCGACCGGATGATGGATGGGGTGGCCGAATCCCGGCATCTTGCCGCGGCGAGCGCGGATGGCCGACGCCATGTCGAGAGCCACAGCGGCCGGTGCCTCGCCGGCGGCGACCCGTTTCTGCGCTGCGACCAGCAGGTCGCCGCAGAGCTGCGAGGTGCCGAGCACCACCGTGCCGCAGCCGAGGATGCCGGCTGCCACTGCGGCCTGGAGGCAATCTGGATCGGCGGCCAACGTCATCCGCGCGGCCTGGGCCGTCGGGGTGAGGCCGTGCTCGGCGATGGCAACCAGCAGCACATCGAGGAAGAAGCGCTGCTTCTCCGACGGCGTCTTGCCGGTGACGAGCAGGAAGAAGAACTCGGTGAAGTTCACCCCGCCCATCAGGTCATTGGTGAGATCGCGCCCGCGGATTTCGATGCTGGCGGCATCCGCGGTGCAGATCGAGGTTTTGCCGGGGCCGGCGCTGCCGATCAGCATCGCGGCCTCCGTCCGGGACGGGTGCGCATGTCGTCGCTCCTTGGGTTTCCTCAGAGGTCAATTCGACCTTCAGTTTTGTAGGACAATATTGGAGTGCAAAAGCTTGTCAAGCCGCCTCGGCCAAGGCATAGATGCCGGCATGCTCGATCCATCCGACCGCAACGACCTTATCGATGGCGAGGCCGCCGGGCGCGCCCGCGGCAACACGGTCGAGCGGGTCTTCCTGCATCTCAAGGACGGCATTCTCAGCGGCCGCTATGCGCCAGGTCAGCGCCTGATCGAGGCTGATCTGACGGTCGAGCTCGCCGTCAGCCGCGGGCCGCTGCGCGAGGCCTTTCGCAAGCTCACCTCGGAAGGGCTGGTCGAGAGCGTGCCGAATCGCGGCGCCATCGTGCGGCGGCTGTCGCACCAGCAGACGCAGGAGCTGTTCCAGATCCGCGGCGCGCTCGAGGTGCTGGCCGCGCGGCTGGCAAGCGAGAATATCGGCCTGCCGGGCGTGAAGGCCCGGTTCGAGCAGGCGGTGGCGCCGATCTGGAGCGACGCGCCGCGCAACCTCGGCATGACCTATCTCGACGAGAACCGCATCTTCCACCAGGCCGTGGCCGATATCAGCGGCAACGAGCAGCTCGCCGTGCTGTGCCGGCAGATGCAGCTGCCGCTGATCATGCTCCAGCTCAGCGGGACGCTGACGCCGGAGACGCTGGCGCTGTCGAACAAGGAACACCGCCAGATCGCGGCCGCGATCCTGGCCGGCGACGCCAAGGGCGCGGCGCGCGGCATGGAGGCCCATCTCGAACGCGCCCGCCGTTTCGCCGACGGCTTGCCGCGCGGGATCTTCAGAACGGCCGACTGAGCCGGCTCGAAGCGCGTCATTCCAGTTCTAGCGCGCGGGCTCTCCGGAAGCCGCCTTTCCGCGCTCGCGCCAGGTCCGCCAGGCGGGCGTCAGCAGGATGGCGGCGCTGAGCCCGGCGAGGATGATCGCGATCGGCGTCGCGAGCAGGGCCGAGGCGTTGCCGCCGGAGATCGTCAGGGCGAGCCGCAACTGGCTCTCCACCATCGGCCCGAGCAGCAGGCCGAGCACGATCGGCGCGCTCGGATAATCGAGCCGCTCCAGCACATAGCCGACGAGCCCGACGCCGAGCAGCACCCAGAGGTCGAACAGCGAGTTGTTGACCGAATAGACCCCGACGGTGACGAAGAGCAGGATCACCGGCGCCAGTACGATCCGCGGCAGCCGCAGCACCTGACCGAAGATGCGCGTCGCCGCGAGGCCGCCGACTACGGCGAGCAGAAGCGACGTCACCAGGAATTGCAGCATGAAACCGTAGACGATGTCCGGGTGCTCGCGGAAGAGCTGCGGGCCGGGCCGCAGGCCGTGCACGAGCAGGCCGCCCAGGATCACCGCCGCGACCCCGGACCCCGGAATGCCGAGCGCCAGCGCCGGGATCAGCGAAGCGGCGTTGTCCGCCCCGTTGCCGCATTCGGAGGCCGCGACGCCCTCGGGATTGCCGTGGCCAAAAGTCTCGGGATTGCGGGCGACGCGCTTGGCCTCGTTATAGGCGAGGAAGGACGACATGCTGCCGCCGGCCCCGGGCAGAATGCCGATGATGATGCCGATGATCGAGCTGCGGATCCAGACCGGGGTGAAGAAGCGCCATTGGCTGAGCGCCGAGCCTTGCCGGCTGAGCTTGAGCTTGTCGCCGCTCATGCCGGTCTTGACCGCCTCCTCGACCATCTGCAGCACCGGCGGTACGGCGAACAGCCCGGTCAGCAGCACGATCGCGCTGAAGCCGTCGAGCAGGTCGAGCTGACCGAAGGTGAAGCGCTCCGTGCCGTTCGAGATGTCCTGGCCGACCGCGCCGATCAGGAGGCCGACGCCGCAGGCGATCAGGCCCTTGGGCAGGTCGTCGCCGAGCAGCGAGGAGACGGTCGCGAGCCCGAGGATGCCGAGCCAGAAATACTCGGTCGGGCCGAAAAGCAGGCTGAACGAGACCAAGGGCGGCGAGAGCAGGATCAGCGAGATCGAGGACAGCACGCTGCCGATCACGCCAGAGAGCAGCGCGACCTGGAGCGCATAGGCGGCCTGGCCCTTCTGGGTCATCTTGTAGCCGTCGAGCACGGTCGCGACCGAGGCCGGCGTGCCCGGCACCCGCATCAGGATGGCGGGGATCGCGCCGCCATAGGAGCCGCCATTATACATCCCGGCCATCATGCCGAGCGCGAAGAGCGGATCGAGCCCGAAGGTGAGGGGGATCAGCACCGCGAGCCCGGTGACGACGGTCAGGCCCGGTAGGCAACCGACGACGAGCCCGGCGATCAGCCCGATGAACATCGCGAGGATGTTCATCGGCGCGAAGACGAGCGGAACGGCGTGGAGCAGCGCGTCGATCATCTGAGCCGTCCCAGGAACGGGGAGAGGATATCGGGCGGGATCGGCCGCTCGAGCGCATAGACGAAGACCAGCAGGATGAAGACCACCGAGATGATCGCGACCGCTGCCGACAAGCCCCAGCGCCGGAAGCCGACGGCGGCAGGCAGCAGGATGCACAAGGCGAGGCTCGGCAGGATGAAGCCGAGGAGGCTGACCGCGACGAAATAGGCGACGAGCGTCGCGACGCCGATGGCGAGGCGCGGGCCATGCTCGGCGAAGCCGCCCGGCGTCGGGTTTCCGCGCTGCCGCCTGATCAGTTCGCGCAGGCCGATCCAGAGGCCGAGCGCGGCGATGCCGGCGCCGATCGCGATCGGATAGGCCGCGCTCTCGGTGGGGTAGGACGCCGCCGTCGCGATCACCGCGACGGCCGTCGCCACCAGCAGGGCCGCAAAGCCGATCTCGGCGAGGCTGCGCGCGCCGGAGCGCGCGGTCTCGGCTGCGGCCTGCGGCGTCACTTCCACGGCGTCGCCTTCCAGGTCGCCTCGAGATCGGTCGTGGCGCGATCGAGGAAGTCCTTGAACTGCGCCGAGGCGAGATATTGCAGCGGGATCTCGGCCTTCTTGGCGGCGTCGAGATATTCCGGATCCTTCAGGGCCTGGTCGATCGCCTTCTCGAGCTTGGCGATCACGTCGGCCGGGATGCCCTTGGGCGCCGCGATGCCGCGCGAGGCGCCGACGACGACATCATAGCCGCCCTCGCGGAAGGTGGGGGCGTCCGGCAGGTATGACGAGCGCTCGGCGCTCATCACGCCGATGACCTTGATGTTGCCCTCGCGCGCGATTTGCAGCGCCTCGCTCAGGTTCATCGTCGCGGCCGGTACATGGCCGCCGAGCACGGCCTGGCGCACGGGCGCCGTGCCGCCGAAGAAGGCGGGGGTGAACTTGGTGTCGGCGAGGCGCTGGAAGTTCAGCAACGCGATATGCTCGGAGGAGCCGCTGGCGCCGGAGGTGCCGATGACGATTGGCGTGCTCGCCTTCTTGGCGGCGTCGACCACGTCCTTCAGCGAGGCATAGGGGCTGGCCTTCGGCACGACCAGCACGCCGGGATCGTAGACGAGGTTGGCGACCGGCTGCAGGTCGCTCATCTTGAACTTGGTCTTGCCCTCGATGACGAGCGCGTTGATCGCGGGAGCGTTGATGAAGCCGATCGTATAGCCGTCCGGCTTGGCCTGGGCGACGGCGGTCCAGCCGATCTCGCCACCGGCGCCGGGCCTGTTGATGACGCCGATCCGGGCGCCCGAGCCAAGATATTTCTCCATGTAGCGCGCGATCGAGCGGGCGGCGACGTCGGTGCCGCCGCCGGGCGCAAAGGCGACGATCATCTCGATCGGCCTCTCGGGGTATTCGGCGCGGGCGGGGGCGGTGCTCAGGCCCGCGAGGAGCGTGGCTCCGAGGGCGGCGGCGATCGACAGCGTCTTCATGATCGACTCCTTCATGATGTGCGGGCAGGGGCGGAAGAGGCGGCAGTCACGGCGCGTTCGACGAAATCGAGCCTGTCCTGGCCCCAGAACAATTCGCCGTTCACGACATAGGTCGGCGTCCCGAAGATGCCGAGGCGCTCGGCCTCGTCGAGATTGCCGTGCCAAACGGCGACGATCGCCGCAGGCTGGGGATGGGCGACGAGCGGCACGGCCTCATCGCCGAGCGTCTCGCGGGCGATCTCGCGCAAGGTTTCGGGATCGGCGATGTCGCGTTCCTCCGCCCACAGCGCGCGCTGGACCGCGAAGGAGAAGCTCTGCGCATCGAGGCCGGCGCCGTCGACCGCGATCACCGCCTGCGCCGCCGGCTCGATGGTGCGGCAGGGATAGAAGCGCGGCTTCAGGTTCAGCGGCATGCCGAGATGGCGGCGCCAGCGCTCGAGCTCGACCGCGTGATAGGCCTGGCGCGGGTCGGGGCGCGTGCGCAGCGGGATGCCGCCATTGGCCTCGATGATGCGGATCGGCCGGAGCGACAGGCGCGCGCCGGTGCGCGCGGCGATGTCGTAGAGACGCGGCGCCCCGAAATAGGCCCAGGGCGAGGAGATGCCGTAAAAGGCCTCGATCAGCGGGCGCTCATTCGGCATGGCCGACCTCCAGCTCCGCGTCGGCGTCGCGCCACTCGTCGCCGAGCAGCTCGGGCGTGTCATAGGCCAGCAGCGCCCGGTAATGCGTCTCGCGATCGGCGACGAACAAGGCGCGCGTGATGCCCCGCGCCAGCCGCCTTGCGCCTTCGCTGACCGCCGGAATGTCGCCGGAGAGCTTTCCGTGGCTCAGCAGGGCCGGGTAGTTGAAGCAGTGGATGCGGGCGAGCGCCGGGCAGGTTCCCGCAACCTTCTCCTGGAACTCGAAGGCGGGGCCGAGATCGGGCGCCTGCGCGAGCTCGGCATTGTCGAGCCCCGCCGGCGGCGTGTAGCGATCCTTCCAGAAGCGGATCAAGGGCGCGAATGCGGAAAGTTCGGGCCGCAGGCCGGGATCGACCGAGAAACCGGTCGCGAAGATCATGAAATCGAGATCGTAGACGCCCTTCGCCGTGGTCAGCTCGAGATGGCCGTCCCGTTCTTTCAGCGAGAGCAGCGGGCTGCCGAGATGGAAGCGGGCATTGGGATGGCGCGAGACGCGCATGGTCGAGTCGCGCGGCGGCGGCGTCTGCGCCTTCAGCGCGGCGTCGAGGAAGCGCCATTTCCAGTCGTCGGGCAGGCCGGCGAAGCCGTGGATGACGCCTTGGCTGCCGATGCCAGTGAACTTGTTGATCCGCGGCAGGTCCTTGCGGCGAATGAAGAGGTCGAGGCTGGCGATGCCGTGCTCCAGCGCGGTCGCGGCATTGTCCATCGCGGAGGCGCCGGCGCCGACGACGCCGACCCGCTTGCCCTTCAGCGCGTCGAAATCGATATCGTCGGCGCTATGCGCCCAGAAACGGCGATCGATCCCCGCGACGAGGGGAGGCACCCAGGGGCCGCCGAGCCCGTCTCGGCCGGTGGCGAGGACGAGGTGGCGGGCGAAAACGGTTCGGACGCCGCCGGCATCCCTGACCTTCAGCGCGAGGAGATCGTCAGGCAGCGCGGTGACGGCTTCGAGCGTGACCTCGTTCTCGACCGGCAGGTCGAGGACGCGGCGATACCAGACGAGATACTCCATCCACATCGGCCGCGGGATCTTGCCGAGCGCCTCCCAGGCCGCAGTGCCGAACTGCGCCTCGTACCAGGCCCGGAAGGTGAGGGCGGGCAGGCCGAGCGCAGGGCCGACGAGCTGCTTCGGCGAGCGCAGGGTCTCCATCCGCGCGTAAGTGATCCAGGGGCCCTCCTGGCCGGCCGGAGCGCGATCGAGCACTGTAAGATTGACGACGCCGAGCCCCTTGAGCGCGGCGGCAGCCGCCAGGCCGCACATGCCGGCGCCGATCACCACGACGACGCGGACCCGCTGCCCGTCCTGCTCGCGCAGCGGCACCCAGTCCTTCGCCGGCCATTCGAGCCAGGCGAGATCCTGCCGGAGACGCTGCTCCAGCCTGGCGAGGCCCATCGGCTCCTGCGGCGCGGCGGTCATGCCCGTCTCCCGGCCTGCCGGAGGGGTACGGAAACCGGCCCGAAGACATCGCTCATCAGACGGTCGCGCATCGCTGGCGGATGCTTGACGAAGCCGGGCAAGGTCTCCCGCGCCAGTGCCTCCAGCGCGTTGACCAGCCCCTCGACGAGCGGCGTGAGCGGCCTGCCATAGGGCGTCACCACACCCCAGAAGAACGAGATCGGCGCATCGAGCCGGCGGATCGCGACGCCTTCGAGCGGCATGCCATAGGCGATGACGGGTTCGAGAATGGCGATGCCGAGCCCGGCGCGGGCCGCCATCAGGGCGGTGTTCGAGGTGTTGGCGTCGAGGATCGCGGCGGGCCGGACGCCGCACTCGTCCAGCGCCATGTCGACGCGCCGGCGCCAGCGGAAGGGATTGGCCATGGTGATCAGCCGGCGGCCGGCCATGGCGGCGAGGGGAATGGTCTCGGCGGCGGCGAGCGGGTCGTCGGCCCGGACCGCGGCCACGCAGGGCGCTTCGCCGATCCAGTGGATCTCCAAGGCGGGATGGTCGACCGGCAGGCTCGTGACGCCGATCTCGGCGACATGGGTCGCGACGGACTGGACCACCTGCTCGGCCAGCGCGGCGCGGATATGGACCTGTTCGGGCAGGGCGTCAGCACCGAGCCGCTGCAGCGCCGCCGGCAGCATGCCCGCCGCGAAGGAGGCGATCGCCGAAATCTCGAGCGAGCGCGGCTTGTCGGCGGCGATGGTCGCGGCGCGCTCGCGCAAATGGCGCAGCCAGGCGATGACCGGCTCGACCTCCTGGTGGAAGCGCAGGCCGCGATCGGTCGGCGTGACGCGCGGCCCGCTGCGATGGAGCACGCTGAAGCCGAGCGTTTCCTCGAGCTCCTGAATCAGCCGGGTCAGGGCCGGCTGCGAGCGCCCGAGCAGCCGCGCGGCGCCTGTGATGCTCCCGGCGGATATGACCGCGGCAAAGGCTTCGAGTTGACGGAGATCCATGGTGACCTATCATTCCTAAAATGGATGCTATCGATCTCATGATGCGCGTCAAGCATAAAGCCGGACGTAAGGGCACGGGCCCGCGATCGGCTCCGCGAGCGGGTCGATGGCAAGCCTGCCGGGTGGGCTAGAAATGGATTCCGTCGAAGACCCGTTCCTGGGCGTTGCGGATATGGGCCTGCATCGCCTCGCGGGCCTTCAGGCCGTCGCCATCGCGGATCGCCTCGAAGACGGCGGCGTGCTCGCGCTGCACCATCGCGAGGTGCTCGGCCGATTGCAGGACGGAGAAACTGCGGGCGAGGTCGATGACGAAATCGACCTGGGGACGCACCGCCGCGAGCGCCGCTTCGAAATAGGGGTTCTGCGTGGCCCGGGCGATCGCGGCGTGGAAGTCGCTGTCCTGCTGGACGCCGATCCGTCCCGCCCTGATCGCGAGATGGATCGCTTCCAGCTCCTTGTGGATCGCCCGGATATGGGCCTCGCCGCGATGCAGCGCCGCGATATAGGCGACCTCGCCCTCGAGCGCGATCCGGAACTGATAGACCCGCCTCACATCGGAAATCGTGCGAATGTCGTGCCGCTTGATCGGCGCGGCCGGGGCGGGTGCCGGCGATTGAGCCGCGACGAAGCTGCCGGCGCCCTGTCGGGAATGGATCAGGCCGTCGTCGCGCAGGCGCCGCAGCGCCTCGCGCACGGTCGGGCGCGACACCCCGAATTCCTGGCTGAGCTCGTTCTCCGAGGGCAGCTTGCCATCGGCGAGAACCTCGCCTCGCCGGATGCGGTCCTGCATGTCCGCATAGAGGACGTCGCTCAGTTTCGGGCGGCTGGACACTGCGGCCTTTCTGTTCCGAACCAGGGTGAACCGGCAAGTTCACTTGTAAACAAGCTTACATGCCTTGCGCCGGTTGCAAAGCGGCTTGAGCATGCAACTATCGGATAGCGATAAATCTGGGCGTGGCCGGACCTGAATTTGCGCAGCATCCGCGTTGACAGCCAAGTTTTCGGCTGGCTACTTGTAAAGCGAACCGGCGTCTTCGAGCCGGATGGGGAGAGACCGCTTCATGACCACGACGCGTCGCGCCATTCTCCAGGCCGGGCTCGCCCTGCCGTTCATGGCGGTGCCGGGACGCGCGCAGCGCGCCAGCGGCATCATTCGTTTCGGCCTTTCGGCCTTTCCGCCGAATCTGCAGCCCTGGGTCAGCACCGGGGCCTCCGCCGGCACGGTGAAGATGCTGATCAACCGCAGCCTCGTCTCCTATGACAGCAAGGGCGAGCTGCGCGGCGAACTCGCCGAATCCTGGTCGATCGATGGCGAGGGCGCCTGGGTCTTCAAGCTTCGGCAGGGCTGCGTCTTCCACAATGGCGAGCCGGTCACCGCCGAGGACGTGAAGTGGTCGATCGAGCAGATCGCCGGCGAAAAATCGACCGCCTATATGCGCACCCAGTTCCAGGGCATCGAGCGCGTCGAGATCCCCGATCCGAAGACCGTTCGGCTGGTCACCAAGGAGCCGCAGGCGACGCTGCCGACCTGGTTCGGCAACTACAACACCTTCATTCTCTGGCGGAAATCGGCGGCGAACGAGCCGATCGGAGCCGGGCCGTTCCGGCTCGTCGGCCAGGAGCGCGGCACCTCGCTCGATCTCGTCGCCTTCGACAAATACTACAAGTCCGGCTTCCCCAAGGTGAGGGGCATCAAGTTCGTCGTCTATGCCGACGAGAACCTGCGCGTCGCCGCGCTGCAATCCGGCGATGTCGACATGATCGAATACGTGCCCTGGCAATCGATGGCGTCCGTCGAGAGCGAGCCCCGGCTCAAGCTCGATTCGGTCGAGGGGCCGTTCATGGACGTGCTGTTCAACGGCACCAAGCCGCCCTTCAACGATCCGCGCGTGCGCCGCGCCGTCGCCCATGCGGTGAAGCGCGACGATATCGTCAAGGTCGCGTTCCACGGCCGCGGCAAGCCGCTGGAGGGCCTGCCGATCGTCGAGGGCACGCCCTGGTACGACAAGGAACTGGCGCATGGCTGGAACTATGATCCGGCCCGCGCCAAGGCGCTGCTCGCCGAGGCCGGCCATGCCAACGGCTTCCAGACGACGCTGCTCGCGACGGCCCAGTTCGGCATGCACAAGGACACGGCCGAGGTGGTGCAGCAGCATCTCGCCGCCATCGGCATCCAGTGCGAGCTGCAATTGCCCGACTGGTCGACGCGGGTCAGTCGCGGCTCGCGCGGCCAGTACGACATGGCGATCCATGGCGTCTCGTCCGACAACAACGACCCGGACGGGCTGACCGTGGTGCTCGACACCTCGCTCTCGCCGACCCATGGACGCTCCTTCAAGGTCGATGCGCCGCGCACCATCGCGGCGTTGGCCAAGGGGCGCTCCGAGTTCGACCAGGCCAAGCGGGTCGAGATCTACAAGGAGATGCAGCGCGCCGCCCTCGAGGAGGTGCCGCTGGTCGGCCTGGCCTGGCGCTCGCAGGGCTATGGCATGGACAAGGGCGTGATGGGCTTCACCAACCTTCCAGGCGCGCTCACCACCTCGTCCGGCGCGATGCTCGAAGAGACCTATTTCGGATGAGCGCGACCTGGCTCGCGCGCCGACTGGCGGTCTCGCTCGCCTTGGCCTGGGTGGTGGCGACGATCGTCTTCCTCGCCTTGCACATGGTGCCGGGCGATCCGGCCGAGCTTTTGCTGTCGACGGGCGGCATCTCGCCCGATCCCGCCTCTGTCGCGGAACTCCGGGAGAAGCTCGGGCTCGAGCGGCCTCTGCTCGCGCAATATGGCTCCTTTCTCGGCGGCCTGGTACGCGGCAATCTCGGCAATTCGCTGGTCGACGACTATCCGGTGCTGAGCGAGATCGCGTTGCGGCTGCCGCGCACGCTGGAGCTCATCGTCGCGGGCACGCTGCTCGGCGTCTGCGTCGGCGTGCCGGCTGGGATCTATGCCGCCCTGCATCGTGGCGGCCGCTTCGACCGGATCGCATCCGGCATAGCGGCGCTGCTGCTGGCGATACCGGTCTTCGTGGTCGGCACCTTGCTCGTGCTGCTGATGGCCCAGACGCTGCGGCTGATGCCGGCCGGCGGTTTCGTGCCGTTCACGCAGGACCCGCTGCAGCATCTCAAGCTGCTGACCTTGCCGGCGATCGCGATCGCCAAGGGGCTGGCCGCGATCCTGTTCCGGATCACGCGCGCCTCGACGCTGGACGTGCTGGGCAACGACTATGTCCGCACGGCGCAGGCGAAGGGCCTGTCGCAGCGGCGCATCCTCGCCGTGCATGTCCTGCGCAACGCGCTCAACCCGGTCCTGACCGTGCTCGGCCTGCAAATGGGCACGTTGCTCGGCGGCACCGTGCTGGTCGAGTACGTCTTCAACTGGCCCGGGCTTTCGACCCCGCTGCTGCGGGCGGTCGAGGCGCGCGACTATCCGATGGTGATCGGCATCGTGCTGACGATCTCGGTTTTGTTCTTGCTGATCAACCTGATCGTCGAGGTTTTTCACGCGATCGTCGACCCAAGGGTGCAGGCGGGATGAAGCGGCTCTGGCTTCCTGGCGGCTTCGTCGCGCTGATCATCCTCGTCGCCGTCGCGGCGCCGCTGCTCGGCCTTGCCGATCCGGTCCGGCAGGAGATCGCGCAGCGTCTGGCGCCGCCGAGCGCCGATGCCTGGCTCGGCCGCGACGAATTCGGCCGCGACGTGTTCTCCCGGCTGATCTGGGGCGCGCGGACCAGCCTCGGCGTCGCCTTCGTCGCCGCGCTGGTCGCGGGCGCGCTCGGCACCTCGATCGGCCTGATCGGCGGCTGGGGCAAGGGTATCGGCCCGTTCCTGACGGTGCGCAGCGTCGAGATCATCATGTGCTTCCCGCCGGTGCTGCTCGCCCTGCTCGTCGTGACCCTGCTCGGCCCCGGCGCCGCGACGCTGATCCTGGTGCTGTCCGTGCTCTATCTGCCCGGCTTCGCCCGCGTCGCCTATGCCGAGGTGCTGGCGGTGCGCGGGCGCGAATATGTCGAGGCGGCGAAGGCTTTTGGCGCGACCTCGCCGCGGATCCTGTTCCGCACCGTGCTGCCCAATATCGCCGGCCCGCTCCTGGTGCAGCTCTCGCTCACGGTCGCGGCCGCGGTCGTCATCGAGAGCGGCCTGTCCTTCCTCGGCCTCGGCGTCGTGCCGCCTGCGCCGTCCTGGGGGCTGATGATCCGGGGGGCGCGCGCCACGATGGAGCAGGCGCCGCTGCTGTTGCTCTGGCCCTGCGCGGCGCTGACCCTGACGATCCTCGGCATCAACCTGCTCTGCGACGCGCTGCGCGACGTCGTCGATCCCCGCACGTCGGACGATTGAGATGCGCGCTCGCCCGGCGGCAGTCTTCGCCCAGAAATTCCTTCCGAACCCAGGATGAACGCCATGGCTACCAAGACCAACCCTCTCGTCCATATGGGCACGATCAGCGGCGGCGAAGCGCGCGAGATCCTTGCCGAGAACCCCGTCATCCTGCTGCCGATGGGCAGCCATGAGGACCAGGGGCCGCATGCGCCGATGGGCGACTACCTGCTCGCCGAGAAGATCGCCGAGCTCGCCGCGATCCGCGCTACCGAGCGCGGCGTGCGCACGCTGGTCGCGCCGGTGCTGCCCTTCGGCGGCGCCGACTGGTTCGGCCCGATGGTCGGCGGCATCGCCATCTCGCAGGCGACCCTGACGGCGGTGATCGCCGAGATGGTCGACAGCCTGCATCGCAATGGCCTGACCCGCCTCATCGTCATCAATGGCCATGGCGGCAATGTCGGGCCGATCTCGGATGTTGCGCGCGAGCTCTACCAGCGCGAGCAGATCGTGCTGCCGAGCCTCTATCTCTGGCGCATCGCCTATGGCTTGCTGCCGGGCATCGTCGGGGCGGAGAAGGCGGCCGCGGTCTCGGGCCATGGCGCCGATCCGCTGACCAGTCTCGGCCTGCATCTCTTCCCCGAGCTGATCCGCAAGGACCTGATCCCGTCCGGCAAGTCGCTGAAGCGTGACCCGCTGCTCGACCTGCCCTTCACCGGGCTCGGCACCGCGAGCTTCGAGGGCGCGGAAGTCGCGATGCCGAACGAATATGACGAGGTCTACAATCTCGGCGTGGCCAAGGGCGATCCAAAACTCTGCTCGGCCGAGACGGGCGCTGCCCTCGCCGAGAAGCTGACCGAGATCTGCGCCCGCTTTGCGGCCCATTTCGCCAGCAAGGTCGACGTCTGAACCGACGAGTATCCGGCGGCGCATGAGCTTCCTGCGCCGCCGCACCGGGACAAGCCGGCCGAGGCTGGCGACCAGTGAGCGGCCGATGTCAGGACCGCCATGACAAGAGGGGTGCTCACCATGCCGACACGTCGTCTCGTTCTCCAGACCGGCCTTGCCACGCTCGCGGCGCCTGCGATCGTGCGGGCGCAAGGGCTCAGCGGTTCGATCACGCTGATGTCCTATGCCGGCATCTTCCAGGACAACTACACCAAGACCGTGATCGAGCCGTTCCAGCAGGCCTTTCCGGGCGTGAAGGTCAATTACGTGCCGGGCGGCACCTCGGCCCAGATGGTCGGCAGCGTGCGCGCGCAAAAGGCCGATCCGCAGATCGATGTCGCGATCATGGACGTCACCACCTCGAGCATCGGCAATATCGAGGGGCTGTTCGAGAAGCTGGCGCCGTCGGAGGTTCCGGCCCTCAACGAGCTTCACCCGGAGGCGCGCGAGGCGGGCGGCGAATACGGCCCGGCGGTGACCTTCGACCATCTCGTGCTCGTCTACGACACGCAGAACCTGAAGCCGCCGCTGGAAAAGCTCGCCGACCTCTGGCGGCCGGACCTGAAGGGCCAGCTCGCGGTCTCGGCTCCACCGAACATCCAGGGCCTGGCGCTCACCGCCATGGTCGAGAAGATGGAAGGCGGCGACTATCGCAAGTCGATCGACGCGGCGATCAAGAAGCTGCGGGCGCTCGCCCCCTCGGTGAATACTTTCGAGCCAAACCCAGACGGTTATTCGCTGATCCTCAACGGGGTCGTGAAGGTCGCGACCGGCTGGAACGCGCGCGCCCAGCTCTATGGCGATCAGACCGGCGGCAAGATCGGCACGCTGCTGCCGCCCGAAGGTTCGGTCTTCCAGATCAACACGATCAATCTCACCGCCGGCTCGAAGAACCGGGCCGCGGCGGTAGCCTTCGTCAACTACGCCTTGTCGCAGGCGGCGCAAAAAGCCTTCACCGAACGGATGTTCTATGCGCCGACCAACGCCAAGGCGGCGATCGACCCCAAGGCACTGGCGCGCACCGCCGCGGCGCCCGAAAGCCGCAGCCGGATGATCGGCGTCGACTGGAACGAGATCCTCAAGATGCGCGACCAGTGGAACAACCGCTGGCGGCGCGAAGTGATCGCGGCGGCGGGACGCTGAGACCTGGCCGACGATGAGCTATCTCACACTCGCCGGGCTGCAGAAACGCTATCGCGACTCCGTCGCCGTCGATGACGTCTCGCTGTCGGTCGAGCAGGGCGAATCCGTCGCGCTCCTCGGGCCGTCCGGCTGCGGCAAGACGACGACGCTACGCATGCTCGCAGGCCTCGTCGATCCCGATGCCGGCACGATCAGGCTCGATGGCGCCGAGATCACGCGGCTTCCCGCCCATCGGCGCAACATGGGCTATGTCTTCCAGTCCTACGCGCTGTTTCCGCATCTGAGCGTCGCGCGCAATGTCGGCTTCGGGCTGGAGGAGCGGCGGGTCGGCCGCGCCGAGACCGGCCGCCGCGTCGAGGAAGCGCTCGGCATGGTGCGCCTGTCGGGGCTGGAAGGGCGGCGGCCGCGCGAATTGTCGGGCGGGCAGCAGCAGCGCGTCGCGCTGGCGCGGGCCCTGGTGATCCGGCCATCGGTGCTGCTGCTCGACGAATCGCTCTCCAATCTCGACGCCAAGCTGCGCGACGCGATGCGCCACGAGATCCGCGACATCCAGCGCTCGCTCGGCATCACCACGCTCTTCGTCACGCATGACCAGGTCGAGGCGCTGACCATGTGCGACCGGATCGCGGTGATGAAGCGCGGCCGGATCGAGCAGATCGGTACGCCGGAAGACATCTATGAGCGGCCGGCGACGCGCTTCGTCGCCGATTTCGTCGGGCGCGCCAATGTGCTGCCGGCGGACAGGGATGCGAAGGGCGGCATCAGCGTCTGGGGCGTGACGCTGCCCGCACGGGCGCCGCAAGGCGGCGAGGTCGACGTCTTCGTGCGGCCGCAGCGCGTCCGGCTCGTTCCGGTCTCGGAGCCTGCCGGAGAAGGCATGGTGCGGCTCACCGGTCGCGTCGAGCGCAGCGTCTTCGTCGGCGACCATGTCGAGGTCATCGTCGCCGGCACTGGCGGGCAGCTCAGCGTCGAGATGCAGTCCGGCGCCAGGCCGCCCGCTGACGGGACCGAGGTCGCGGCGCTCTGGCAGGCCAGGGACACGCTCGTCTTTCCGCGTGAGGCGCCATGAGCGCCGGCTTGCGCCTGCCGCTGCTGGTCGTTCCGGCGGCGCTGCTGCTGCTCGCCATCTATGTCTGGCCGACGCTCGGCCTGTTCCGCATCGGCTTCAACGAGGTCGGGCCGACCGGCGCGATGGTCGAGGCCTGGTCGCTGAAGACGGCGCGTGACACGCTCGCCGACCCCTTCACCATCGAGCTGACGTTGAACTCGCTCTGGCTCTCGCTGAGCGCGACGCTGATCGCGCTGTGCCTGGCCTATCCCGTCGCGCTCTTCCTGTTCCGCACGCAATCGCGCTTTCGCGGCCTTCTGGCGGTGATCGCGATCATGCCGATGCTGGTCTCCGGCGTCGTGCGCGTCTTCGGCTGGCTCGCCATTCTCGGCGACCGCGGCCTGGTCAACACGCTGGCGCAATCGCTCGGCCTGATCACGGCGCCGATGCGCCTCGTCTTCAACTGGACCGGCGTCACGATCGGGCTGGCCGAGAGCATCATGCCCTACATGATCCTGGCGCTGCTCGCCGGCTTCGGCCGGCTCGACCGCACGCTGGAGGAGGCCTCGCGCAGCCTCGGCGCGACACCGTTCCGGACCTTTTTGCGCGTGACCTTGCCGCTCAGCCTGCCGGCGCTGGCGCTCGCGGCGGGCCTCGGCTTCGTGCTCTCGATGTCGGCCTATATCACGCCAAAACTGCTCGGCGGCGGACGCGTCTTCGTGCTGGCGACCGAGATCTTCGAGCAGGCGACGACCAATACGAACTGGCCGGTCGCGGCCGTGCTGGCGATCTACACGCTCGTCCTGCTGCTCGCCCTCCTCGTCGTCTCCAGCATCGCGTCGCGGAGGCTGCAGCGATGAACGGCGCCGGTCCCGTCCTCTCGACGCTCGCGGGCATCGTCTACGCGCTGATCCTGTCACCGATCATCGTCGTCGTCGCGCTTGCCTTCTCCGCCGACAGTTTCATCCTGTTCCCGCCATCGGGCTATTCGCTGCGCTGGTTCGAGCAGCTCGCCTCGAACACACCGCTGCTGAACGCGGTCGTGCTCAGCGCGCAGATCGCCTGCGTGGTGACAGTGCTCTCGCTCGCCATCGGCGTGCCGGCGGCGCTGGCGCTCGACAAGGGAGAGTTCCGCGGTCAGGAGGCGCTGAAGAACTTCTTCCTCGCGCCGCTCTTGCTGCCGACGCTGATCATCGGCCTGGCGCTGCTGCTGTTCTTCACGCCGCTCAGGCTGACCGCGACCTTGCCCGGGCTCGTGCTCGGCCATATGACCGTGACCTTGCCCTTCGTGATCCGGATGATGACGACGGCCTTCGCGACTCTGCCTGACGATATCGAGGCCGCCGCCGCGACGCTTGGCGCCAGGCCATGGCGCGTCGTCTGGCGGGTGACGCTGCCGCTGGCGACGCCGGGCCTGATCGCCTGCGGTGCCTTGTCCTTCCTGTTGTCCTTCGACGAGACCGTGATCTCGCTCTTCCTCTCGGGTCCGCGCGCCTCGACCTTGCCGGTCGAGATGGTGCGTTATGTCGAGGGCCGCACCGACCCGCTCGTCGCGGCGCTCTCCGTCATCCTCATCGTCGCGACCCTCATCATCGTCGTTCTGGTCGAACGTCTCGTCGGCGTCGCGCGCGCCGTCGGCCAATAGGAGAAAGCCATGCCCGACTATCGTATTGAGCCCATGCCGCCGCAGATTTCGCCGGCGCTCGCGGAGAAATTGTCGAGGGTCGAGACGGCGACCATCGGCCATTCGCAGCATTGGGGCTTCATGGATCGCGGCATCCAGCCGCTGCTGCGCAACAAGCGCATCGCCGGTGCGGCGGTCACACTGGCGATTCCCGGCCAGGACTCGACCCTGCTGCATCACACGCTCGGTCTGCTCCGGCCCGGTGACATCCTGGTGGTCGACCGGCTCGGCGACGACAAGCATGCCTGCTGGGGCGGCGGCGTCACCGTCGCGGCCAAGGCGGCGGGCGCGATCGGCGGCATCGTCGACGGGCCCTGCACTGATCTCACCGAGATCGAGGACAGCGATTTCCCGATGTGGTGCCGCGGCATGTCGCCGATCACCACCCGGCTCTACAATCTCGGCGGCACGCTCAACCTGCCGATCTCCTGCGGCAATGTCCCGGTCAAGCCCGGCGACATCATCCTGGCCGACGAATCCGGCGTGCTGGTGCTGCCGGCGGGCGAGGCCGAGGCGATCGCCGACGCCGCGCTCGCGAGGCAGGAGAGGGGCGAGCGCAGCCAGGCCCGCGTCAAGGCCGGCGAGAAGCTCGGCGACATCTCGGGCGCCACCAAGATGGTGCTCGAGGCTCTCAAGCAGAACGGCTGAGGACGAGACGATGAACGCCATGCCGCGGCCTCCGCGCGTCGCCAAATTCACCTGCGAGAAGCAGCCGGCCAGCGGGTCGCGCGGCATGGTCGTCACCAACCATCCGCTCGCCTCGGCGGCGGGTTCGCAGATGCTGCTCGCCGGCGGCAATGCCATCGACGCTGCGGTCGCCTCGCTCTTCGCGCTCACGGTTGTCGAACCGATGATGGTCGGCATCCTCGGCGGCGGCGTGGCGCATATCCGCCTCGCCGACGGCCGCCATCTCGTGCTCGACGGGCTTTCGACCGCGCCGGGCAGGGCGAGCGCCACCATGTACGAGGCGCTCTCGCACGAGGTCGGCAAGGCGCGCGAGGTGCGCGACCGCGAAAACCTGATCGGGCCGAAGGCCGTCGCCGTTCCGGGCGCGCTTGCCGGCTGGTGCGAGGCGCTCGCCCGCTTCGGCACCTTGCCGCTGGCGGACGTGCTCGCTCCGGCGATCGGGCTTGCCGAGCGCGGCTTCGTCGTCAGCCCTTATCTCAGCGACTGCATTGCGGATTGCGCCGCCGATCTGGCGGGCGATCCCGGCCTCTCGAAGCTGCTCCTGCCCGGTGGCAAGGCCCTGCCGGCCGGCGAGAGGCTCGTCCAGGGCGACTATGCGAAAAGCCTGCGCCTGATCGCCGAAACCGGCCCCTCGGCGCTCTATGACGGCCCGCTGGGCGCGGCACTGACCTCGTTCATGGCCGCCAATGGCGGATTGATCGATCAGGCCGATCTCGACGCCTTCAAGGTGATCGAGCGCGAGCCGGTGCGCGGCACCTATCGCGGCTTCGAGATCCTGGGGCCGCCGCCGCCATCCTCATCCGGCGTCCATATCGTGCAGATGCTGAACATCCTGGAGGGCTACGATATCGGCGCGCTCGGCTTCGGCTCGGCTGATGCGGTCCATCTCATTGCCGAGGCGCTGAAGATTGCCTTCGCGGACCGGGCCGTGGCCACGGCCGACCCGGCCTTCGTCAAGGTGCCGGTCGAGCAGCTGACCGCCAAGGCTTATGCCGAGCAGTGCTGTTCCGGCATCGACATGGCGCGAACCAAGGCCAGGACGGCTGGGATCGGCGCGGGCGAATCCGCCAACACGACGCATGTCACGGTCGCCGACGCCTTCGGCAATGTCGTCGCGACGACGCAGACGATCAACGGCCTGTTCGGCGCCTGCACGCAGATTCCCGGCACCGGCATGCTGACCAACAACTACATGTACAATTTCGACCCGCATCCGGGCCGTGCGCTCTCGATAGCGCCGGGCAAGCGGGTCTTCACCTCGATGGCGCCGATGATGGCCCTGCGGGACGGCAAGCTCGCCTTCGCGCTCGGCCTGCCGGGTGGCTTGCGCATCTTCCCCTCGGCCTTCCAGGCGATCGTCAACCTGATCGACCATGGCATGAGCCTGCAGGAGGCGGTCGAGGCGCCGCGCGTCTGGACCGAGGGCGGCGTGCTCGAGCTCGAGAGCGCGTTCCCGGACGGCGTCGCCGACGAACTCGCTGCCCGCGGCCACCAGATCGCCCGCGTCCAGCGGATTGCCGGCGGCATGAACGCCATCGCCTTCAATTCCGACGGCAGCCTGATCGGCGCCGCCTGCTGGCGTGCCGACGGCACGCCGGTCGCCATTTCCGGCGGGCTGGCGCGCGCCGGCGTCCGCTTCACCATCGCCTGATTTTGCTCAAGACCGGACCAGAGACCATGCCAGAGACCATCGTCGTCCTCGACCTCATGGCGCCCGAGCGCGCCGACAAGCTGAGAGCCCTGCTGCCGCCGGGCTTCGAGCTGACCCATGGCACCGCCCGTGGCGACGCGCATATGAAAGAGATCATCGCCGAGGCCGATTACGCCATCGCTGGGCAGGTTGGCGTCAACGCCGATGTGCTGAAGGCGGCGAAGAAGCTCAAGCTGCTGCATAAATGGGGTGTCGGCGTCGATAATCTCGATACGGAAGCCGCGAAAGAGCTCGGTATCAAGGTCGCCCGCACCACCGGCAGCAACGCGGTCCCGGTCGCGGAATTCGCGGTCGGTCTGATGCTCTCGACCCTGCGCTATATCGGCTTCGGCCATGCCGAGCTGAAGAAGGGCGACTGGCGCGGCGGGCGCCTGCCCGGCGACACCTTCACGCTCTCGGGCAAGACCGTCGGCATCGTCGGCTTCGGCGCGATCGGCCAGAACGTCGCCAAGCTGCTCAAGGGCTTCGGCTGCACCATCCTCTATTCCAAGCGCCAGCCGCTTTCGGCCGCCGAGGAGGCGGCGCTGGGCGTGAAGCACGCCTCGCTCACTGACATCCTGGCACAGGCCGACGTCGTCTCGCTGCATTGCCCGCTGACGCCCGAAACCGCCAACATGATCGACAAGGCGGCCTTCGCGGCAATGAAGAAGACGGCGATCCTGGTCAATGTCGCGCGCGGCGGCGTCGTCGCCGAGGCCGACCTGATCGAGGCGCTGCAGGCGAGGGAGATCGCGGGCGCGGCGATGGACGTGTTCGAGATCGAGCCGCTGCCGCCCGACAGCCCGCTGCTCGGGCTCGACAACCTGGTCGTCACCCCGCATCTGGCGGCGATCGCCTCGGACAATTTCGCGCCGACGGTGAAACGCATGTTCGACAACATCGCCTGCGTCTCGCGCGGTGAGCCGGTGCCGGAGCGCGACAGCGTGGTGTGAGGCGAGGGGAGGCCGACATGACGAAGCGGCTCGGCATCGGCCTGATCGCGCATGACCGCAAGAAGCCCGACCTCGCGGCCTGGGTAACGCGCAATATCGAGGTGCTGAGCACCCACCGCCTCGTCGCGACCGCGACGACCGGCTCGGTGCTGAAGCAGAGCCATCCCGATGTCGCGGTCGAGGTGGTGAAGAGCGGCCCGCTCGGCGGCGACCAGCAGATCGGCGCGATGATCGCCGAAGGCAAGCTCGACGTGCTGATCTTCTTCCCGGATCCGCTCGCCGCCATGCCGCATGATGTCGACGTCAAGGCGCTCCTGCGGCTCGTGCTGGTCTACGACATCCCGGCGGCCTTCAGCTCGAAGACCGCCGATGCGCTGGTCACGTCGGGTTTGTTTGGCGAGGCGCGGGAACCGTCGCCTTCGGGTCGGCCCAGCGCTTGATCGTCAGCGCCCGCGACAGCCGCTCCATGTAGAGAAACAGCACGGGCGTGATGAACAGCGTCAAGAGCTGCGAGATCAGCAGGCCGCCGACGACGGCGATGCCGAGCGGCTGACGCAGCTCGGCGCTGGCGCCGGCGCCGAGCGCGATCGGCAAGGTGCCCATCGGCGCCGCGAGCGTCGTCATCAGGATCGGCCGGAAACGCATCAGGCAGGCGCGGTGGATCGCCTCCTGCGAGGCGACGCCCTCGCGCTGAAGCACGAGCGCGACGTCGATCATCATGATGGCGTTCTTCTTGACGATGCCGATCAGCATCAGCATGCCGATGATCGCGATCACCGAGAGGTCGAGCCCGAACAGACGCAGCGCGGCGAGCGCTCCGATCGCCGCCGAGGGCAGGCCGGTCAGGATCGTCAGCGGGTGGATGAAGCTCTCATAGAGGATGCCGAGCACGATATAGATCGTCAGGATCGCGCCGGCGATCAATAGTCCCTGGTTCGCGAGCGAATCCTGGAAGGTCTTGGCTGTGCCGGCGAGCGTGGTCGAGACCGTCTTGGGCAGGCTGAGCTCGGTCTTGATGGCATTGATCCGGTCGACGCTGTCGCCAAGCGCGACGCCGGCCGGCAGGTTGTAGGAGATCGTCACGGCCGGGAGCTGGCCGAGCTGGTTCACCGTGAGCTGGCCCGCGGTGCGCTCGACATGGGCGAAGGCGCCGAGCGGGACGAGCGTGCCGTTGCCTGCCCGCACGCGCACGGCGTCGAGCTTGTCGGCCGACCAGCCGAGCGACGGATCGAACTCGACCACGACCTCGTAGCTGTCGCCGGTCGTGAAGATCGTCGAGACCTGCCGGACGCCGAAGCCGGAATAGAGCGTCGAGCGCAGGATGTCCGCGCCGATCTGCAGAGAATTCGCCTTGTCGCGGTCGATGATCAGCGTCGCCTCGAGCGCGTTGTTCTGCAGGTCGGTGGTGACGTCGGCGAAGGTCGCGCGGTCCTGGCCCATCGCGTCGGCGAGCTTGAGCGCCCAGTCGTTCATCTGGCCCTGGTCGAGCCCCTGCACGACGAGCTGGTACTGGCTCTTCGAGGCGCGGGCGCCAATGTTCAGGTTCTGGACCGGGGTCATGTAGGCGTTGATGCCGGCGACCTGGCCGAGCTGCCGGCGCAGGTCTGAGAGCACGGTCTGCAGCGGCGGGCGCTCGGCCTTCGGCTTCAGCTCGACGAAGAGCCGCCCGGCATTGAGCGCGCCGGCGCCGCCGCCGCTGGTGCCGACCGAGGAGGCCACATGCGCGACATGGGGCGAGTTGCGGAAGACCTCCGCGACCTCGGCCTGGAGCGCCTTCATCGCCGGAAAGGAAATGTCCTGCCGCGCCTCGGTCGAAACCGAGAGCTGACCGATATCCTCCTGCGGGAAGAAGCCCTTGGGCGCGCTCTGCAGCAGCCAGACCGTGCCGCCGAGTGTCGCCAGGAAGGCGATCAGCAGCAGGGGTTGCACGCGCAGGCAAGCCGTCAGCGCCCGGTCATAGCCGCGCAGGATGGCGTCGAAGCCGCGTTCGAGCCAATGGCCGAAGCCATGCTCGGGGGCATGCTGGTCGGCCGCGCCGAGAAGCCGCGAGCACAGCATCGGCGTCAGCGTCAGCGAGACGAAGGCCGAGGCGAGGATCGCGACGGTCACCACCACGGCGAACTCGTTGAAGATGCGGCCGATGACGCCCCCCATCAGCAGCACCGGGATGAAGACCGCGACCAGCGAGAGCGAGATCGAGATGATGGTGAAGCCGATCTCTCCCGAGCCCTTCAGCGCGGCGTCATAGGCCGAGAGCCCATCCTCCTCCATGTGGCGGACAATGTTCTCCAGCATGACGATGGCGTCGTCGACGACGAGGCCGACCGAGAGCGTCAGGCCGAGCAGCGAGATGTTGTCGATCGAGAAGCCGAAGAGCTGCATCGCCGCGAGCGTGGCGATGATCGAGATCGGCACGGCGACCGCGGGGATGAAGGTGGCGGTGAGCCGGCGCAGGAACAGGAAGATCACCATCACGACCAGCACGATGGTCAGGCCCAGCGTGAACTGGACATCGTCGACCGCCGAGCGGATCGAGGTCGAGCGGTCGTTCAGCAGCGCGAGGTCGGCGGCGGCCGGCAATTGCTCGCGGAAGGCCGGCAGCATCGCCTTGACGCGGTCGACCACCTCGACGGTATTGGCGTCGGGCTGGCGTTGCACGGCGAGCACGATCGCCGGCGTTCCGTCATAGCTGCTCGAGGTCTGGGTGTTCTCGACGGAATCGATCACGGTCGCGACATCGCCGAGGCGCACCGGCTTGCCGTTGCGGCTGGCGATGATGACCTTGGCGAACTGGGCGGCGTCGGCGAGCTGAGTGCGCGCCTGGATCGTCAGCTGCTGGCGGTCGTTCTGCACGGTGCCGACCGGCGAATTGTCGTTGGCGGCGGTGATCGCGTTCTGGAGCTCGTCGACGCCGATGCCGCGCGCGGCCAGTGCCGTCGGGTCGATGCGGATGCGCACCGCATATTTCTGGCTGCCGAAGATCAGCACCTGGGCGACGCCGTCGACCGTCGAGAGCGCCGGAGAGATCACCTGCTGGGCGAAGGCGTCGAGCTGGGAGAGCGGAACGATGTCGCTCTTGAGGGCGAGCAGGATGATCGGCGCGTCGGCCGGGTTCACCTTGCGGTAGCTCGGCGGGGCGGTCATCTCGATCGGCAGCTGCTTTTGCGCCCGGGCGATCGCCGCCTGCACGTCGGCGGCGGCCGCGTCGATATTGCGGTTCAGCACGAACTGGATCGCGATCGAGGTCGCGCCCTGCGAATTCGTGGTGGCGATCGTGTCGATGCCGGCGATGGTGGCGAATTGCTTGATCAGCGGCGTCGCGACCGAGGTCGCCATGGTGTCGGGCGAGGCGCCGGGCAGCTGCGCCGAGACGTTCACCACCGGGAACTCGGCCCGGGGCAGGGCGGCGACGGGCAGGAAACGATAGGCGAAGAGGCCAGCCAGGATCAGCGAGGCCGACATCAGGATCGTCGCCACGGGATGGCGGATGCAGAACCCGGAGATGCTCATGACCGGCCTCCCTGGGCGAGATTGTCCTGCTTCACCGCGGGCGCGCTGGTCGCCGGGCTCTGTCTTTCCCGCGCCTTGGCGCCGGGCTTCAGGCGCATTTGGCCATCGGTGACGACGCGCTCGCCATCGGCGACGCCCTCAGCGATCACCGTGCGGTCGCCATCGGCGAGGGCGACCTTGACCTGGCGCAGGTCGACGGTGTCGTCGGCCTTCACGACATAGACATAGGAACCCTTCTGGCCGACCTGCACCGCGACCGTCGGGACGGTGACGGCCTTGATCAGCGTGTCGGCCTGGACCTCGACATCGACATACTGGCCCGGCCAGAGCGAAAGGTCGTCATTGGCGAAGGCGGCCTTGGCGACGATCGTGCCCGAGGCCGTGTCGACGCTGGAATCGACGAAGTTCAGGGTACCCTGCTCCGGCGGGCGGTCGCTGTCGGGCGCCTTCGCCGTCACCGTCAGCGCCTTGCCGGCGGCGAGCGCCGCCTGCAGCATCGGCACTTCGCGCTCGGGCAAAGTGAAGCTGACGCGGATCGGCTTCATCTGGGTGATCGTCACCAGCCCGGTTCCGGCGCTGTTGGCGCCGACGAGATTGCCCGCTGCGACCTGGACGGCTCCGGCCCGCCCGTCGATCGGGGAGGTGACGCGGGCATAACTCAGCTTCAGCGTGTCGGCCTGCAGCGTGGCCTGGTCGGCAAGGACGGTCGCGGCGGCCGATTTCTCGTCGGCGATGGCCTGGTCGACGGCCTGCTGGGTGCCGGCATTCTTGGCGAGGAGCTGCTGGTTTCGCGCGAGATCGGCCTGGGTGCGCGCATGGGTCGCCTCGTCACGGGCGAGTGCGGCCTGGTCCTTGGCGAGCTGCACGCGCAGGTCGCGGTCGTCGAGGGTGAAGAGCAGGTCGCCGGCCTTGACGAACTGCCCGTCCTCGAAATGCTGGGTCATGATCTGGCTGTCGAGCCGGGACTTCACCACCACGGAGGCCGGCGTCTCGACGAAGCCGATCGCGCGCTTGCGGACAGGCACGTCTCCGGTCGTTGCCTTGGCGGTGATCACCGAGACCGGCGCATCGCCTCCGCGGGTTGCGGTGGCACCCGCGGCCTGCGGGTCTCCATTGCGGCTGGAGGCGCCTTGGAGCGGCTGCCTGAACCAGAGGCCCGCGGCGGTCGCGGCGGCGACGAGGACCAGCGCGGTCCAGAGCAATCTCGAACGCGTCATCGTCTCACTCCGCATCGTTCGCTGCGCGCTCGAGGCGGCTTGAGCGTCCCGCAGACTTCTCGCCGGCTCGTTCCACCGCCGGCGACCTCAGCCGCTCGCGCACCGTGGCAAGCGTCGTGAGCGTGGCTGCCATCGCCGCGTCGTCGACGCCGTTCAGGACCTCCCCGGCGATCGAGGCGCGCAGTTCGTCCAGCTCGTCCACCAGGGCGCGGCCGGGCGGGGTCAGGTGCAGAAGGCGCGCGCGCCGGTCGCCCGGGTCGGCCCGGCGCTCGACCAGGCCTTGGCCCTCCAGCCGGTCGACCAGGCGGGTCAGCGAGATCGGCTGCATTTCGAGCATCTCGGCGAGCGCGGCCTGCTTCAGCCCCTCGACGCGGCGCAGCCTCGCCAGCACGCCCCATTGCGCCCGTGTCGTGCCGTTCTCCCGGGCCCTTTGGTCGACATAGGTCCGCAATTGTCGGGATGTCTCGACAAGCTGGAAGACCAGCTCGCGCTTGAGCGGACGCGCCATGTCGAATGCCTCCATATCATAAGCACGCTTACGATATGGGAATGAATTGCGGCGATTCCGCGGTGCAGCAATACAGGCGAACGGAGCTCAGGAAGCCGGGCGAGGCAGGGCGATCCGTCCGGGTTTCGACTGGCCGACATGGCAGGCGAGCTCGGAGAAGGAGAGGGGTGTTTCCTTCCTCGTCCGGAGCGCCGCGCTCAGGAAGCGGATCGGGAAGCTGACCGCGTCCGCATTGCTGCCGCTGAGCTGGCCCATGCGCTGCTGATCGGCGCGGATCGCCAATTCCGCGTTCGCAAGCGCCAGCTCGACCTCGGTTTCGTCGACCAGCCCCTTGCGCACGAGAAGGCGGGTCAGTTCGGCCACCGCGACGAGAAGGCCTTCGAGCTGGAGATTGGCTGTATTCATCGCGAACTCCCATTCATCGAGAGGCGCGAGACGCGGCGCACCGCCGTCTCGTGTCGACCGGGCCGTCGCCAGCATGAGGCAGCATTCGAACGGCCCTGCGTCAGTCTACGCGCAAGATCGCATTTTGCGAAAGACCGGATAGCTGCGAGCTTAGGCGGATCAGCTGGAGGCTTCGATGCCGGCGATGGTGATGAGGCCTGCCACCGCCAGCCCGACCCAGACAATTTCGGCCATCATGCCGTGGGCCGGAACGGTGCCCGAAAAGACTGAGGAGATGCCTCCGACGAGGACGAGGGCAGCACTCAACACAATGCCATTCATCGCCGCAACCCTCCCTGTTTTGGCGCGAACGCGGTAGTTCGGAAAAGGTTCCGCGGGCCGTTGTCATCTTTTTGAGGCCGTGGACACCATGCGTTGCGTTGGCGGTTCCGCCAGGTTGCAAGCGCCGCGCATCTGCACGAAAACCGCACCATTGGCGCAGGGTAATTCCGATCGGAAACGGGAATGTGACAGCCGCGCAGCCAGGTCGAGATCGGTGCCGACGGCACAAATTCTCTTCCGTGATGCGCTTCTTTGGAAGAAACCAGTCTTGACCGAACTGGTGCTGGCGCCTCCCGGCATGGCAAACTTTCGGCCGGTTCGAATCTGCCGTTTTCCACCCGAGCCGCACGAATGCGCTTTTTCACGTGACCACAGGCCAAGTCATGATCCTCGACGAACGCACCTACGCCATCAAGCCCGCCCATGTGCGCGATTATCTCGACCTCTACGTCCGCGAGGGCATGGACCTGCAGATCTCGCATCTCGGGCATCTGATCGGCTGGTTCACCACGGATTCCGGCGTCGTCAACGAGGTCGTGCATATGTGGCGGTTCGAGGATGCGGGCGACCGCGAGCGCCGTCGCGCCGCGATGGAGGCCGATCCCGCCTGGCAGGAATTCCGCGCCAAGGCCGCCCCCTATGTCCTGGAGATGCGCAGCCGTATCCTGCGACCGACCGCCTTCTCGCCCTTGCGTTGAACCTGCCGGCGCCATGACATGACGAGCCTGGCCCAACGAGCCGCTTCTGCGCCCGCGCTGCTGCGCCGCCGCTCCCAAAAGGGGCTGGCAGGCGTCGTCGCCGGGCTCGAAATGCTCGGCGCGGCGCTGCTGGCGATCCTGTTCGCCGTCGTGCTGGCGGCCGTCATCCGCCGCTATGTCTTCGGCGGCGGCTTCGTCTGGTCGGACGAGCTGGCGATCTGGCTCCATGCCGCGCTGATCGCCGTCGGCGCGCCGCTCGCCGCGACCAGTGCGCTCGCGATGCGGCTCGATGTCATCGTCCGCCTGCTGCCGGCCTCCGGCCAGCGGGTGACGGCGATCCTGGCCGATGCCTTCGCCGTGCATGGCTCGCTGGTCCTGGCGCTCGGAGGCGCCAGCGTCGCTGCGCAGGTCGGTGGCGTCTCGACCGTCCTCGAACTGCCGGAATCGCTGCGCTTCGCCGTCTTCGCGCTCGGCGGCGGCTTGACGCTCCTGATCGTGCTGGCGCGATCCGGCCTCGATCGCTCCTGGATCTCGGCCGGGCTCGCGCTCGTCATTGGCGCGGGTTTCTACCTTTTGGCGCAGCAGGTGACGGGCTGGTTCGTGGATCCGCCGAGCCTGCTCGCTGCGGCCTGGGCCGGGCTCGGACTGCTCCTCGGTGCGCCATTGCCCTTCGCGCTGCTGGCCGGCGTCTCGCTCAGCGGCGCTTTCGGCGGGCTGCTGCCGGAGCCGGCGATCGTGCAGAACACGGTGTCCGGCATCAGCAAGTTCCTGCTGCTCGCCGTGCCGTTCTTCCTGCTGGCCGGCGAACTCCTGACCGAGGGCGGGCTTGCCGAGCGGCTGGTCCGCTTCGCGAGCGCGCTGGTCGGGCATTTGCGGGCCGGGCTGGCGCAGACCGCGCTGGTGGCGAGCGTGCTGTTTTCCGGCGCATCCGGCTCCTCGGTCGCCAACGCCGCCTTCGGCGCGAAGGTGATGGCGCCGACGCTGATCGCGCGCGGCTATCCGCCGGCCCAGGCGGGCGCCATCGTCGCCGGCGTCTCGATGCTGGACAACATCATCCCGCCCTCGATCGCCTTCCTGCTGCTGGCGGCGGCGACGAACCTCTCGGTCGGCTCGCTTCTGGTCGGCGGCTTCGTCGCCGGCGGCGTGCTGGCTCTGGCGCTGGCGGTCGGCATCCATCTCAGCGTGCGCGGCGTGGTCGACGCGACACCAAAGGCCAGCGGCGCCGAGCGCGCCAGGAGCTTCGTCGGTGCGCTGCCGGCGATCGGACTCGGGGTCGTCGTGGTGGTCGGCATCCGTTTCGGCGTGGTGACCGTGACGGAGGCGTCGGCGCTCGCCGTGGCCTATTCGCTGGTCGTCTGCCTGGCGCTGCGCAGCCTGAACGGCCGCAGCGTTTTCGCGGCCCTGCGCAAATCCGCCACGGAGGCGGCGGCGGTCGGCTTGCTGATCGGCGCCTCCGCGCCCTTCGCCTTCCTGCTCGCGGTCGACCGGGTCTCCGACCAGATGGCGGCGCTGGTGACGGCCTTCGGCGCCGGCCCCTATGCCGTGATCCTGCTCGCCAATCTCGTGCTGCTGGTGGCGGGGCTCTTCCTCGATATCGGCGCGGCGATCCTGCTGCTCGGCCCGCTGCTGCTGCCGGTTGCCGTTGCCGCCGGGCTCGACCCGATCCAGTTCGGCGTCATTCTCGTGGTCAATCTGATGATCCATGGCTTGACGCCGCCGCTCGGCATCCTTGTCTATGTGGTCAGCGGCATCCTGCGCCTGCCGGCGGGGTCGGTCTTCCGCGCCGTCCTGCCGTTGCTCGGCTCGCTTCTGGTGGCGCTTGCGCTGCTCTCGCTGGGGGCGGCCGCCTGGCCTTCGCTCCGATTCTCTTTCAGGGGGTTCTTTTGATATCGCCAACCCGACGCCACGTCGCCGCCGGCCTTCTCGCAGCACCCGCGCTGCTCTCCGCGCGCGGCGCGCTGGCTGCCAGCCGCCCGGTCACCGTCGCCTCGCTCTTCGGCGAGGACAAGCCGGAGACGCAGATCTGGCACAGGATCGCCGAGATCCTGGCGAAGACCGCGCCGGGCCGCTTCAACCTGCGCATTGTCGGCAATGCTGCGCTCGGCGGCGAGAAGGAGGTCGCGGAGGGGATCCGGCTCGGCTCCGTCCAGGCCTCGCTCTCGACGATCTCGGCGCTGTCCTCCTGGGTGCCGGACGGCCAGGTCCTGGATCTGCCCTTCCTGTTCCGCGACCGCGGCCACCTGAAACGCGTCCTTGACGGAGCGCTCGGCCAGGAGCTCAAGGCGAAATACGAGGCGCAGGGCTTCGTCGTGCTCGGCTTCATCAACTATGGCGCGCGCCACCTGCTCGCCAAGGAGCCGCTGACCACGCCCGAATCCGTCAAGGGCAAACGCATCCGCGTCATCCAGAGCCCGCTCCATACCGAGCTCTGGTCGGGTTTCGGCGCCTATCCGACGCCGATCCCGATCCCCGAGACCTACAACGCCCTGAAGACCGGCGTCGTCGATGCCATGGACCTGACCAAATCGGCCTATGTCGGCTTCAAGCTGCACGAGGTCGTGCCCTATCTGATCGAGACCGGGCATATCTGGGCGAGCGGTGTCGTCTATGTCTCTGCGGCCTTCTGGAAGGGGCTCTCCGCCGAGGACCGCAAGGCGCTGGCGGCGGCGGCCGTCGAGGGCGCTGCCTATTTCGACGATCTGATCGTTGCGGACGAGGAAGCCTCGATGGCCAAGGCGGCATCGGAAGGCGGCAAGGTCGTCCAGCCCGAGAACCGCCCGGCCTGGGAGGCCGGCGCGCGAAAGGTCTGGGTCTCCTTCGCGCCGAAGCTCGGTGGCATCGAGAAGATCGAAGGCATCGCCGGCACCGCCTGAACGCTGCGCCACCGCTTCGGGATTGCCGCGCTCCGGTCGCGCTGCCCTATGGGTGCTTGTGGATGGGGTCGACCCAGTAGACCTCTTCGGGCGCCTCGACCGGGTCGACATCGGTGATGTTGACCACCACCGCCTCGTTGTCCGAACGCACCAGCACGCATTCGAGCGGCTCGTCGGGATTGGCGTTGATCTCCTGGTGCGGCACGTAGGGCGGCACATAGATGAAATCGCCCGGTCCCGCCTCGGCGACGAATTCGAGCCGCTCGCCCCAGCGCATCCGCGCCTTGCCGCGCACGACATAGATCACGCTCTCGAGTTCGCCATGGTGATGCACGCCGGTCTTGGCGTTGGGCTGGATCGAGACCGTGCCGGCCCAGATCTTCTGCGCGCCGACGCGGGCATGGTTGATCGCAGCCTGCCGGAACATGCCGGGTGTCTGCGCGGTATTGGGGTCGAGCTTGTCGCCGGTGATGACGCGTACGCCGTCATGCTTCCAGCGCGGCTCGTCGTGGTCGTGGGAATGCGGGTGGTCGTGGTCGGCCATCGGGATGCTCCTGTCCGGCCGGAAGCTAGACCGATAACGCCAAGGCGCAAAGTCGCCGAACGACCTGAGCCCTCATCCTGAGGAGCCGTGTAGCGGCGTCTCGAAGGATGATCCAGGAGGCTCCGGTGTCCGCTGGAGCATCCTTCGAGACGGCCCTGCGGGCCTCCTCAGGATGAGGGCTGTACTTCAATACTTGATCACGCCGAAGCGCCGGAAGGCGTCGTGGATGCGGTCGGCATAGGCGTTGAAGCTCGGATAATCGCCGAGATGGGCCGGGCGCGGGCGCGGCAATTCGATCGCGATCTCGTCGACGATGCGGCCGGGCGTCGGCGACATCACCAGCACGCGGTCGGAAAGGCCGATCGCCTCGTCGATCGAGTGGGTGATGAAGACGACGGTCTTGGCCGTCTCCAGCCAGAGCATCTCGAGATCGTGCCGGATCTGGGTGCGGGTGATGGCGTCGAGCGCGCCGAAGGGCTCGTCCATCATCAGCACTGACGGATCATGGATCAGCGCGCGGGCGATCGAGACGCGCTGGCGCATGCCGCCGGAGAGCTGCTTTGGATAGCGGTCGAGCGCATGGCTGATGCCGAGCTTGGCGAAGAGGTCCAGGGCGCGCTCGCGTGCCGGGCCGAGCGGCAGGCCGCGGATCTCGGCCTGGAGCATGACGTTCTCCAGTGCGGTCCGGAATTCCAGCAGCAGATGATCCTGGAAGACGATGCCGATATCGGTGAGCGGTTCGGTCAGCCGCTTGCCGTCGACCAGCAAGTCGCCGGCGCTGACCGGGATCAGGCCGGCTGCCATCAGCATGAACGTGCTCTTGCCGCAGCCCGAGGGGCCGATCAGGCTGACGAACTCGCCGCTCCTGATGTCGAGGGTCAGCCCGTCCACGGCGGTGAAGCCGCCGAAGGTCTTGACGACGCCGCGCCCCTGGATGGAGGCGGCGCCGTTTGTCGATGTCGCAGTCGCCAGGCTCAAAACGGACCTCAGGAACAGGCCGGCGCCGCGGGCGGCAACAGGTCGGTCGTGTAATAGTCGGTGATCGGCTTGTCCTTGGGCAGGCCGAGATATTGCGTCAGGAGGTCGAAGCTGACCGCCCAGTTCTTCTCCGGCACCTTGCCGAGCGAGGTCGCGCCCGGCGCGCAGAGCAGCTTGTTGACGACGTCGAACTGCGCCAGCACCTGCGCCTTCTTCACCGACGGGAACTGCGCCACGACCGCGTCGGCGGCCGCATCGGGGTTCTTCCGTGCCGCATCCCAGCCCTGCAGGCTCGCCTCGACGAATTTCTTGTAGAGCTCGGCGTCGGCCTTGATCTTGTCGTCGCGGGCGATGATCGAGAGGCCGACCGTCGGCACGCCGACATCGCGGTAGAAGATGTCGCGCACCTTGAAGCCGCGCTCGCGGATCTGGATCGAATGGAAATCGGCGCCGCCCAGGATGGCGTCGACCTTCTTCTCGAGCAGCGCGCCGACGAAGGCGCCAGGATCGATATTGATGATGTCGACCTTGCTCTTGTCGATCTGATTGGAGGCGAGGATGGCGTCGAGCAGGATCGTCTGCGCCGTGCCGGGCTGGACCGCGAGCTTCTTGCCGACGAGATCCTTCGGCGAGGCGATGCCGCTCTCCTCCAGCGCGATAATGGCGAAGCCGTTGGTCTGCAGCACCGGCGCGATGATCTTGACCGGCGCGCCCTTGGTGCGGAGCTGCATCGCGGCCGGCGCATCGGCGAAGCCGAGATCGGTCTGGCCGGTCGCGACCATCTGGGCGGTGGTGCCGGAGCCCTTGCCTTCTTCGATCGTCAGGTTGATTCCGGCCTTCTCATAGAGGCCCATCTGCTTGGCCATCATGAAGCCGGCATTGGGCGCGGCCGCGAGGAAGTTGAGCGTGATCTTCATCGGCTTGCTGCCGCTCTGGGCGAAGGCGGTCCCAGTGCTGAGCGCGAGCAGGGTCGCGGCGGTGATGAGGCTGCGGCGGTTCATGGTTGTGTCCTCCCAAGGGTTCCGGTTGAATCCGGATTGACGGTCGATGGTCTAAGCGCTTGTTTCAGCATCGGCTTTTCCCGAAAACCGCATTCCACTTTTCGGGCCGATGCCCTAGCTCTTGCGCTGCCAGGGCATCAGCAGCACCTCCAGCCCGTCGACGAGATAGCTGAAGACGATGCCGACGACGCTGAGCGCCACGAGGCAGGCGAAGATCAGCGGCATGTCGAGGAAGCTCGTGCCGCGCAGCAACAGGTAGCCCAAGCCCGCATTGGCGCCGACGAACTCGCCGACGATCGCGCCCGTCGCGGCGAAGACGGCCGAGACCTTCAGGCCCGAGAAGATATAGGTCAGCGCCGCCGGCACCCGGACATAGCGGAAGGTCTGCCAGGCCGAGGCTCCCATCGAGCGGGTCAGGTAGAGCACGCGTTCGTCCAGCGCCCGGAAGCCGGTCATGCTGGCGACCAGCGTCGGGAAGAAGCAGAGCAGGAAGGTCAGCAGCACCTTCGGGAACAGGCCGAAGCCGAACCAGACGACGAAGAGCGGCGCGATCGCGATTTTCGGCACGAGCTGGAAGAAGACGATGACCGGATAGATCGCCTTCTCCAGGATGCGCACGGAGACGATGACATAGCCGAGCGGAATCGAGATCACCGCCGCCATCAGGAAGCCGAGCACGATCTCGTTCGCCGTCACCAGCGTGTGCTGGAAGATCAGCGCCTTGTCGGTCCAGAGCCGCTCGAAGAAGGCGCTCGGGATCGGCAGGATGTATTCCGGGATGCCGGCCATCGGCACGAGCCACTCCCAGGCGAGCAGCAGCACCGCAAAACTCGCAAGCGGCCAGGCGACGGCGGAAATCCATTCCTGCGTCCTGCTGGCGCCGGGATCGTCGGCCGGTCTCGTGGCGGGGACGTCCGTCATGCCGGTGTTCCTGAATGAAGCGTCGGCTGCGCCTGTCCGTTGAGGGCCGGCTTGCCCAGCGCCTGGATCTGCCGGCGGCGCAGCGGCCAGATTTCGGCCATGTCGCGGGCCGCCCGGCGCAGCGCCTCGGTGATCGCGCCGCGACGCTCCTCCTGCATGCGCGGCAGCGGGCCGGCGACGCTCAATGTGCCCGCGATCGCCGCCTCCGGCCCGGGGCCCGCCCGGAATGTCGTCGCCATCGCGACGGTGCCGATCTCGCCTTCCTCGACGGCGAGCGCGACACCGTTCCGGCGCGCCTCGTTGAGATGGGCGCGCAGCGCATCGACATCGCCCAGCGCGTTCGGCCCGGTGCGGCCATCGGCGGCGAAGCCGCGTGCGCAGACGATGCGCAGGGCATCAGCCTCCGGCAACGAGGCGAGCCAGGCCTTGCCGGTCGCGGTCGCGTGCAGGACGATCTCGGAGCCCATCGGCGGCTCGTAGCGCAGGCCGGCGGTCGCGCCCTGGGCCCGCGCGATCCAGACGAGGTTCTCGTCCTCGACGATCGCAAGCCGGCAATATTCGCGGGTGGTGCGGGCGAGGGCGTCGAGCACGATCTGGCCGGCATCGGGCAGGCCGCGCAGGTCGAGATTGCGGAAGGCGAGGAGCGACAGCTTGAGGGTCAGGCCATAGGCGCCGGAGCCTGTGTCCTGCGCGACGAAACCGCGCTCGGACAAGGTGGTCAGCAATCTGTGCGTGGCGCTGACCGGCAGGTCGAGCCGCTCGGCGAGCAGGCTGAGATCGACGCCATCGGGCTCGCCCGACAGCGCCTCCAGCATCTTCAAGGCTCGCTCAACCGCTGCGATCGTCACGTTTCCCCACTCGTCGGTTTATTTTTGGAATTGATTTCCAATTCGGAATTGCTTTTCGTATATGAGCCGCGACAAGTGGTGTCAACGCGCCTCGCCGAAGAGCCGCGACCGGGAGGAACGATTGAGTCTGGCAGGAGAAGGCGCGGTCGCGATCTGGCATGACATTGCACCGGAGGGCCGGGAGAATTTCTATGCCTGGCATGGCCAGGAGCACATGCCGGAGCGGGTCGGAATCCCCGGCTTCCTGCGCGGCCGGCGTTATGCGGCGATCGACGCCGATCTTGAATTCTTCAACCTTTACGAGGCTTTGAGCGTCGAAGTTCTCAAGGGGCTGGATTATACCGTACGGGTCAACGCGCCGACGCCGTGGACGCTCGATGCCGTCCGGCATTTCCGCTCGGTCGCCCGCTCGATTTGCCGGGTGGCGCATAGTGCCGGACCCGCGCAGGGCGGGCTGATCGCGACGCTGCGCTACGACGTGCCGGAGGCGAAAGCGGCCGAGCACAAGGCGGCGTTGCTGCGTCAGCTCATTCCCGATCTTCTCGCCAGACCCGGCGTGGCGGGCGTCCATCTGCTCACGGCCGATGCCGAGGCGAGCGGCGTCGCCACCGCCGAGCAGAAGGCGCGCGGCGTCGCCAATGCGGTGCCGAGTTGGGTCCTGCTGCTCGAAGGCTGGGGCGACGAGGCGGCGTTCGTGGAACTGGCCAAGACCGAGCTCGGAGCCGGCAAGCTCGACGCGATCGGCGGGCAAGGACCGTATTCGCTGGGGCTCTACCGCCACCAGATCACCCGGACCAAGACCGCCTGGAGTGCCGACTGATGAGCGCGAGCTACGACATGAGCGGGCGCCGGGCGATCGTCACCGGCGGCGCCGGAGGGCTCGGACGCGGCATGGCGCAGGCCTTCATGGCAGCCGGCGCCGAGGTGGAGCTCTGGGACATGAGCGCCGCGGCACTGGCACAGGCGAGATCCGAGCTCGGCCCGCGCGTGAGCGTCAGGGAGGTCGACATCACCGATGCCGGCGCCGTCGAGCGCGCCACTGAGACCGTCTTCGCCGGCGGCCGCGTCGACATCCTGATCAACAATGCCGGCGTGCTCGGCGAGGTGAAGCCGATCTGGGAAACCGCGCCGGAGAATTTCCAGCGCGTGCTGCAGGTCAACCTGTTCGGCGCCTATCTGGTGACGCGCGCCGTCGTCGGGCGGATGCGGGAGCAGGCGGCGCGCGCATCGGCGCATACACCGCATCCCTTGCGCGGCCATGTCGTCAACATCGCCTCGATCCAGGGCAAGGAAGGCATGGCGATGGCGGCGGCCTACAGCGCCTCCAAGGCCGGGCTGATCGCGCTGACCAAGAGCGTCGCCCAGGAGACGGCACGCGACGGCATCATCGTCACCGCGATCACGCCGGCAGCGGCCGAGACGGCGATGGCCAAGGAGATCTCGGCCGAGCGCCGCGCCGACATCCTGGGTCGCATCCCGATGGGGCGTTTCGTCGAGATCGAGGAGGTGGCGAGAATGGTGCTCTGGCTGTCCAGCGACGAATGCTCGTTCTCGACCGGCGGGATCTTCGACCTGTCCGGTGGCCGCGCGACGTATTGAGACATCCAGCTAACCGAAAATAGCGCCGTCACTCCGGACAAGCCGCGAAGCGGCGCCGATCCGGGATCCATCGTAGAGCTCGGCGCTCTCCGTCATGCTCGCCCTTGTGGCGAGCATCCACGTCTTGGACACCGCACTCGATGAAAGAAGACGTGGATGGTCGGGACAAGCCCGACCATGACGGGAGTGCACTGCCTGTCCCCGATGACGGCGGGGGGTAAAGCCTCAGCCCTTCTTCGCCGGCCCGGTCGCGACGGGGCGGTCGCTTGCGCCCCATTCGGTCCAGGAGCCGTCATAGATCGCCCGGCCGGGCTTGCCGATCGTCTCGAGCGCGGCCGAGAGGATCGCGGCCGAAACGCCCGAGCCGCAGCTGGTGATGATCGGCCGGTCGAGATCGACGCCGGCCTCCGCGAAGGCGGCAGCGATCGCATCCGGCGACTTCAGCCTGCCATTCGCGACGAGCGCGGAGGAGGGCAGGTTGAGCGAGCCCGGCATGTGGCCCGATCGCAAGCCGGGGCGCGGCTCGGCGGCCTCGCCGCGGAAGCGCTCGGCCGGGCGGGCGTCGACGACCTGGAGGGAGGCGCTGCTCAGCGCCCGCGCGACATCGTCGGCATCGGCGACCGCCGAATGGTCGAGCCGTGCGGTGAAGCTTCGCGCGGCGCGCGCTCGCGGCGGGCCTTCCTCGATCGGCCGGCCCTCTTCCTGCCATTTGGGGAAACCGCCATCGAGGATGACGACGTCCTTGGCGCCGAAGGTCTTGAAGGCCCAGCGCACACGCGGCGCCGAGAACAGGCCGAGCCCGTCATAGACGACGATGCGCATGCCGTCGCCGATGCCCATGGCGCCGACCGCCGCCGCGAAGACCTCGGGGCGCGGCATCATATGCGGCAGGTCGGATTTGGTGTCCTTGACCGCATCGATGTCGAAGCGCACCGCGCCGGGAATGCGGCGCTCGGCATAGTCTGCGGCCGGGTCGCGGGCTTGCGCGGGCAGATACCAGGAACCGTCGACCACGACGATGTCGGGCGCGTTCAGGCGCTCCGCGAGCCAGTCGGTTGAGACGAAGACATCGTTGCTGGCCATGGTCGGCGTTTCCTGTGGTGTTCTGTTGGCTTTGGCGGGGGGAGGCGGTCAGGCGAGTGCGATGCGCACGCGCCGGTTCTGCTTGCCCTTCTTCTCGATATCGGTGACCGCGACAATCCCGATCTCGGAGGTGTTGCGGACATGGGTGCCGCCGCAGGGCTGGAGGTCGATGTCCTCGATCGAGACGAGCCGCACGCGCCCCGAGCCGCGCGGCGGCTTGACAGACATGGTCTTGACCAGGCCGGGATTGGCGTCGAGCTCCTCATCGGTGATCCAGCTTTCGGTCACGGCAGCGTTGCGGGCGACCAGCGCATTGAGCTTCTCGCCGATCTCGGCCTTGTCGAGCCCGCCTTCGGGAATGTCGAAATCGAGCCGGCCGTCGCCTTCGCCGATCGAGCCACCGGTGACCGGGAAGGGCAGCACGACGCTGAGCAGATGCAGCGCGGTGTGGATGCGCATGCGCTTCAGGCGGCGCTCCCAGTCGAGCAGGGCGGTGACGCTGTCGCCGGGCTGCGGCGTGGCCTGGCCCTCGAGCGGCACATGGATGACCCGGCTCTTGTCCTCGGGATCGTAGATCGCTGTGCCGATCGCGATCTCGCTGCCATCCGCCAGGCGAAGGCGGCCGGCGTCACCGGGCTGGCCGCCGCCGGTGGCGTAGAAGATCGTCCGGTCCAGCAGGATGCCGCCGCGCTCGTTCACCGCTTCGACGCGGGCCGGGGTCTCGGTCAGATAGGCATCCTGGCGGAACAGCAACTCGGTCGGCATCGTGCAATCCTGATTCAGTCTGCAGGGGGCAGGGTGGCGGAGACTGCACCGATTGCGGGACGAGCGCCACATCCGGCGAGGCCGGGCCGCCATATCGCGGAGGAGGGGCGTTGAAACTCAGGGGCGCTTGCGCCGACCGGGGGCAGGGCTATATGCCCGGAGCCAGCCCGTCCGGAGAAACCATGTCATTGCCGCGCATGCAGCCTCGGGACGGCGTCGCCTGGGTCACCGGCGCGAGCTCGGGCATCGGCGAGGCCGTGGCGCTCGAGCTCGCGGCGCGGGGCTGGACGGTGGCGATCACGGCGCGCCGCCTCGAGCAGCTCGAGGAGATCGCGCGCCGCGCCGCCGGGCTGCCCGGCCGCATCGTCGCCCATGCCGGCGACGTCACCGACACGGCGTCGATGCGCGCCGTGGTCGAGACGATCGAGAGCGTGCACGGCCCGATCGCGCTCGCCTTCCTGAACGCGGGCGTCGCGCCGCCAACCTCCGGCCGCATACTGGACATCGAAGCCCTCGAGACGGCTTTGGCTGTGAACACGCTCGGCGCCGCCAGGGGGCTTGTGGCCGTGCTGGAGCGAATGACATCGCGCGGACGAGGGCAAATCGCGGTCAACGCCTCGGTCGTAGGCTATGGCGGCCTGCCGCTGGCGGCCGCCTATGGCGCCTCCAAGGCGGCGGCGATCCATCTTTGCGAGACGCTGAAATTCGATTGCGACCGGCTCGGCATCCGCCTGCAGCTGGTCAATCCGGGCTTCATAGACACGCCGATGACGCGCAGGAACGATTTTCCCATGCCCTTCCTGCTGGGGATCGAGGAGGCCGGCAGGCGCGTCGTCGACGGCTTCGAGAAGGGCGGTTTCGAGATCACCTTCCCGCGCCGGCTCTCCTGGACGGTCAAGCTCGTCAACCTCCTGCCTTACCCGGCCTATTTCTGGGCGATCGGGCGGTTCACCGCGCGCTACGCCCAGCGGAGGCGGAACTGAGCCATCAGCCGAAGCGGCGCTCCAGCCAGGCGACGGCGAAGCCGGTGATGGCGGCCGCATCGACGAGAACGCTCGCAGCGGAGCCGACCTGCCCGCGTCGGCCCTGTCCGCTTTCAAGGAACTCGCTGACGATGGTCGCGAAATAATCGTCGTCGAGACCGGCCACGACCGGATCGCCGGTGTCGAACTCCTCGATCATGCGCCAATCCGGCCCGGTTTCGGTTGCCAGCGGCACCTCGATGCGAAGGATGCGCTTGCCGGGGATGCGCGCGAGATGCTCGGCGTGGTGAAGCAGCGTCATGGTGTCGAGCGGGGCGCCGACCATCAGCACCTTGCCGCCGGCAGAGACCAGTTTCGCCAGCGGCGAGCCCTCGCCATAGCCGTAGTCGAGCGGGTGATCGCGCGTGATCCAGTCCGCCCTCGCGCCGAGCGCGGCCATCGAGGCGCCGGGATTGCCGCTGCGGCGCGCGCTGGGCGTGGTGCGCAGGAATTCCGGCAGCACGCCATTGTCGCGGATGGCGCGCGAGGCGGCCGGATCGAAAGGCGGAATATGCGCTCGCCAGGCCTCGGGGACATGGCCGTCCTCGTCTAGAAGGTCGCCATAGGCTCCGTCCCAGTCGGCATAGGCGAGGATCGTTCCCTCACGCCCGACGACGTCGCGAAGCGCGGCGATCAGCGCATCGGGCCCGTTGAGTAGCCGCCCGACGCGGCTCATGGCGGCGTGGACCATCACCATGTCACCGGCGCCCAGGCCGATGCGTGCGAGGTCCGCGCTCAGTCCGGCGCGGGTGACGAAATGCGCGCCGTCCTGCGCCGGGTCCTGCATGGCTTGGCTCGTCTCGGCTTGGTGAGGCTGGTCCGCGAGCCGGGATCAGGCCGGCTTCGCGAAGACCATCTGGCGGACGTCGATATTGCCGGATCGGAATCCCGCTTCGCAATAGGCCAGGTAATATTCCCACATGCGGCGGAAGCGCTCGTCGAAGCCGAGCGGCACGATCTGCGGCCAGGCGGCGCGGAAGCGGTCGCGCCAGCTCGCGAGCGTATTGGCGTAGTCGAGACCGAAAATGCGCTCATGGGCCAGGTCGAGGCCGAATGTCTCACCAAGCGACTTCATGATGGTCGGCGTCGGCAGCATTCCGCCCGGAAAGATATAGGCCCGGATGAAATCGAGTTCGCGCCGGTAGATCCTGAAGCTCTCGTCGCGAATCGTGATGACCTGCAGCCCGGCCGTTCCGCCGGAGCGCAGGCGGTCGCGCAACTGGCCGAAATAAGCGGGCCAAAAGGCTTCGCCGACCGCCTCGAACATCTCGATCGAGGCGATGCGGTCATAGACACCCTTCTCGTCGCGATAGTCCTGGAGCTTGAAGGTGACGCGATCGGAGAGGCCGGCCTTGCTGATGCGCTCCCGGGCGAAGTCGAACTGCTCCTGGCTGATCGTCAGGCCGGTGACGCGGCAGCCGATTTCGCCGGCGGCATATTCGGCGAAGCCGCCCCAGCCGCTGCCGATCTCCAGCACCTCGTCGCCGGGCTTGATTCCGGTCCGTTCGGCGAGCGCCCGGTATTTGGCCGTCTGCGCCGCGGCGAGATCGGTCTCGCCCGGGCCGAAGAGAGCGGAGGAATAGGTCATCGTCCGGTCGAGCCAGGCGCTATAGAAGCGATTGCCCAGATCGTAATGGGCGTGGATGTTCTTGCGCGCCTGCGCCTTCGAGTTGCGGCGGCGGAAATGCTGGAACATCTGCCAGAGCCGAATCAACGGCCGCCCGTCGAGCAAGGTCTGGATGACGGGATAGTTGGCGGCAAAGAGCTCGAGGAACGCCGCGAGGTCCGGCGTGTCCCATTCGCGCCTGAGATAGGCCTCGGCAAAGCCGAGATCGCCGCCGTCGGCGAGCCGCGAGGCGAAGCTGAAATCATGCACGACCAGCTCCGCCCGCGGTCCCGGCTCGGAACCCTTGAACAGCAGCGTGCGGCCGTCGGGCAGGCGTACCGTGAGCTCGCCCCGCTGGAGCCGCGCCGCGAGCCCGAGCGCCTGCCGGGTCGCGAAGGGGAGGTCCTGCGTCGCCTCGGCCACCGTCTCCGGCGTGATCGGCACGGCACCAGACGTGGAGACACCAGAACTGTTCATCGGCACCTCTCGGTTGTCCGTGACGATCAATGCTCGCAGGCGCAGGCTCTCACAGATGCGGCCCCCGTCAAGCCTGCGCTTTGCCGGCTCGGGTTGCGGTCAAAGCGGGCATGGTCGGGTCAGCCGGGTTCCAGCGAGGCGAGCGCATCGAGCGCTCTGCGGCGCCCAGGTCCAAGGTCGACTATCGGTGGCGGGTAGTCCCGGCCGAGCCGAAGACCTGCGGCCGCGAGCCTTTCCGCGCCCAGCGTCCACGGCGAATGGATGCTTGGGCCCGGGAGCTTGCCGAGTTCCGGGACCCAGCGCCGGACATAGGCGCCGTCCGGATCGAATTTCTCGCCCTGGATCACCGGGTTGAAAATGCGAAAATACGGCGCGGCATCCGCGCCCGATCCCGCGACCCATTGCCAGCTCGCCGGGTTGTTGGCCGGATCGGCGTCGACCAGCGTGTCCCAGAACCAGCGCTCGCCCTCGCGCCAGTCGATCAGCAGGTGCTTGACCAGGAAGGAGGCGGCGATCATGCGCACCCGGTTGTGCATCCAGCCGGTCGTCCAGAGCTCGCGCATGCCGGCATCGACGATCGGGTAGCCGGTCGCGCCGCGTTGCCACGCTCGCAGGGCACCGCCGTCGCTCCGCCACGGAAAGGCGTCGAAGCGCGCATTGACGTTCCTTGTCGCCAGCTCCGGGTGATTGAAGAGCAGGTGATAGGAGAATTCGCGCCAGCCGATCTCCGAGAGGAATTTCTCGGCATCGGCCGGCTGGCCGGGCAGGGCGCCGGCATTGAGAGCTGTTCGCGTGGCATGCCAGACCTGCCTGGGTCCGATCTCACCGAAGCGCAGATGCGGCGACAGCCGCGAGGTCGATTCGCGGTCGGGCCGGTCGCGGCCCGGGCCGTAACCGGCAATGGCGCCGTCGAGAAAGCGGGCGAGGGCGTCCCTGGCGCCGGTTTCGCCGGGCGTCCAGGCGGCGCGGAGGCCGCCCGCCCAATCGGGAGCGCTGGGTTCCAGCGCCAATGCGTCGAGATCGATGGCAAGCGCCTTCAGGGTCTTGGGCAGGCGCAGCGGTTCGACACGGTCGGGGGCCGGAGCAGGGGCGGGTGGCTCGCCGCGCGCTCTCGCGGCGCGCCAATAGGGCGTGAAGACCTTGAAGGGCGTGCCGGAGCCGGTCTCGACCTGCCAGGGCTCGTTGAGCAGTCCGGCGTTGGATGTCTGCACCGTGACGCCGGATTCGGTCAGCTCGCGCTTCAAGTCCTTGTCGAGCGCGACCGCCTTCGCCTCGTAGCGGCGATTCCAGGTGACGAGATCGACATCCGCTTCAGCGACGATCCTGGGAATCAGTGCGGCAGGGTCGCCCCGCATCAGCACCAGATCACCGCCGCGTCGCCCCAGATCGCCGGCGAGTGCGGCGAGCGAGCGCGACAGCCACCAGCGCGTGGCGGCGCCGAGCGGGCGTCGGTCGGGCGATTCGTCGAGGATGAACAGGCAAAGCGCCGGCCCATGCCGAACCGCAGCAGTGAAGGCAGGGTTGTCGGCTAGGCGCAGGTCGTCGCGGAACCAGACCAGGGAAACGGCACACATGAGGCTTGTACGCTGGCTGAACTGCTCCGGATCGCCGGCGAGCGATCAGGAACCGCCGCCCGCTGCTCTGTTCAGCGCTTGCGGCCGGGCTTCGTCCTGTCCGGCAGCGCATCGATGGCCTTGTCGGCCTTGCGGTCCTTCCCGGTCACGCCCTCCTGGAGGACCCGCGTCGCCGCGTCCTGCTTCTTGGCGGAGGACGCGGGCTTCGCAGCCGTTTCCGCCGTCGCCTTGAGTCCGACGGAAGCCGGTTTCTTGCCCTTGTTGCGGGCCGCGGCGGCGAAGGTCGCCAGCGCTTCGGGCTGGCCGGTCTTGGTGGATTTCGGCATCGCGTCCTCCCGGGAGATGATCGGGATGAACACTGCGCCTGCCGCGAAGTTCCAGGGCGCCGGAACTTCGCGGCAGGCGCGACGTTCAGCTGCCGTGATCCTGGCAGGAGGACGGTTTGCGACTTCTTCGACTGTTGGTCGGGGCGTTCATCGCCTCGGAAGCTTCGAGCGGGCGTTATCCGCGCCCGGTTTCGATGGTGCTGTCCTATCTCGTCACGCGGGCTGGCGGGCTCACCGCGCCGATCGCCTTCGCGCTGCTGATGCGTGACATGTTCGGCCGGCGAGCGGAGCAGCCGGAACCATCACGGCGCCGCGGCAAGCGGCGCTGAGGGTCACGTCATCACCCGCATATCGCGATTTGAAGGATTTGGAGGCCTCGCCCGGAATCGAACCGGGGTGCAAGGATTTGCAGTCCTCTGCGTAACCACTCCGCCACGAGGCCTTCCGGGAAATCACGCTACCGTGAATTCCTTAGCGCCGCGTATAACCACATGGCGCGCCGGCCCGCAACCGAATCCGACGCCATGCGCGAATTGACGCAAGGCCATTCCGTGAGAGGCAGATTTCCTGCCGTCGCGCTGTCTAAAACGCTTGCACCTGCGCGGCGGCGTCGCTATACGCGGCCACCGGTCCCGGATAGCTCAGCGGTAGAGCAATCGACTGTTAATCGATTGGTCGCAGGTTCGAATCCTGCTCCGGGAGCCAGT
>NZ_JBHYEM010000015.1:0-110794 GCF_051860145.1 Allobosea sp.
GATCACCCGCGACGTCTCGGGCGAGGGCGTCCAGCAGGCGCTGCTCAAGATCATGGAAGGCACCGTCGCCTCCGTGCCGCCGCAGGGCGGGCGCAAGCATCCGCAGCAGGAATTCCTGCAGGTCGACACCACCAACATCCTGTTCATCTGCGGCGGCGCCTTCGCCGGGCTGGACAAGATCATCTCGAGCCGCGGCAAGGGCACCTCGATCGGCTTCGGCGCGACGGTGAAGGCGCCGGACGACCGCCGCACCGGCGCGATTTTCCGTGAGGTCGAGCCTGAGGATCTGCTGAAATTCGGCCTGATCCCCGAATTCGTCGGACGCCTGCCGGTGCTGGCGACGCTCGAGGATCTCGACGAGGCGGCGCTCAAGACCATCCTGACCGAGCCCAAGAACGCGCTTGTGAAGCAGTACCAGCGCCTGTTCGAGATGGAGGATACCGAGCTCACCTTCACCGACGAGGCGGTCAGCCTGATCGCGCGCAAGGCGATCGAGCGCAAGACCGGCGCGCGCGGCCTGCGCTCGATCATGGAGAGCATCCTGCTCGAGACGATGTACGAGCTGCCGGGGCTGGAAGGCGTCGAGCAGGTCGTGATCGGTCCGGAGGCCGTCGAGACCAAGTCGCGTCCGCTCTTCATCTACGCGGAGCGCGACGAGGAGACCAAATCGGCCTCGGCCTGATCGGCGCAGCAATACGCTTTCGTGAACGCGCGCCGGTTGGCGCGCGTTTTGCGTTTGGGAGGCGTGCTGGACACGTTCTGCTCGCATTCGCGACAATCCAGCATGGGACGACGCGGCAGGGTTGCTTGAAAGCCGGCGCGGAAGTCTCCACTTTAGCTGCACCTGCGAGAGTCGCGCGCCTGTCGAGGGCGTGGCCCGCGGGGGCGGGTGGGCGAATGGTCGCCCCACCGCTTACGTCCGATCGTTCCGCCCATCAGGGGGTTCGCCGGGCGCAACCACAAAGGATACGTCATGACTGGCTCGGCGCCCCGCGCTCCTTTCGTCCCTGGCGAGACCGGCACCTATCCGGTTCTCCCCCTGCGCGACATCGTCGTTTTTCCGCATATGATCGTTCCGCTCTTCGTCGGACGCGAGAAGTCCATCCGCGCCCTTGAGGAAGTGGTCAAGTCCGACGGCCTGATCCTGCTCGCCACGCAGAAGAATGCCGGCGACGACGATCCGGCGACCAAGGACATCTATGAAATCGGCACGCTCGCACGCGTGCTGCAGCTTCTGAAACTGCCCGACTCGACCGTGAAGGTCCTTGTCGAGGGCGTCGGCCGTGCCGAGGCGACCGCTTACGTCGCCGACGAGGCCTTCTATCAGGCCGAGGCCGTGGCGCTCGCCGAGGAAGAGGGCAAGAAGGTCGAGATCGAGGCGCTCGGTCGCTCGGTCGTCAGCGAGTTCGAGAGCTACGTGAAGCTCAACAAGAAGATCTCGCCCGAGATCGTCGCCGCCGTCTCGCAGATCGACGAGCCTTCGAAGCTCGCCGACACGGTCGCCTCGCATCTCGCGGTCAAGATCGCCGACCGCCAGGCCGTGCTCGAGATCGTCAATGTCGCGCACCGGCTGGAGAAGGTGCTCTCGCTGATGGAAAGCGAGATGTCGGTGCTCCAGGTCGAGAAGCGCATCCGCTCGCGCGTCAAGCGCCAGATGGAGAAGACCCAGCGCGAGTATTATCTCAACGAGCAGATGAAGGCGATCCAGAAGGAGCTCGGCGACGGCGAGGAAGGCCGCGACGAGCTGGCCGAGCTGGAGGAGCGCATCGCCGCGACGAAGCTCTCCAAGGAAGCCCGCGACAAGGCGATGGCGGAGATGAAGAAGCTCCGTCAGATGTCGCCGATGTCGGCCGAGGCGACCGTCGTCCGCAACTATCTCGACTGGATGCTCGGCATTCCGTGGGGCAAGAAGTCCAAGATCAAGAAGGACCTCTCTGTCGCCCAGGGCGTGCTCGACGATGATCATTACGGCCTCGACAAGGTCAAGGACCGCATCGTCGAATATCTCGCCGTGCAGCAGCGCGCCAACCGGCTCGCCGGCCCGATCCTGTGCCTCGTCGGCCCTCCCGGCGTCGGCAAGACCTCGCTCGGCAAGTCGATCGCCAGGGCGACCGGCCGCGAGTTCGTGCGCATGGCGCTCGGCGGCGTGCGTGACGAGGCCGAGATCCGCGGCCACCGGCGCACCTATATCGGCTCGATGCCCGGCAAGATCATCCAGTCGATGAAGAAGGCGAAGACCGCCAACCCGCTCATCCTGCTCGACGAGATCGACAAGATGGGCCAGGACTTCCGCGGCGATCCGTCGGCGGCCCTGCTGGAGGTGCTCGATCCCGAGCAGAACTCGACCTTCAACGACCACTACCTGGAGGTCGATTACGACCTCTCGAATGTGATGTTCGTGACCACGGCCAACACGCTGAACATCCCGCCGGCCCTGCTGGACCGGATGGAGGTCATTCGCATCGCCGGCTACACCGAGGAAGAGAAGCTCGAGATCGCGCGCCGCCACCTGATTCCGGGCGCGATCAAGAAGCACGGGCTCGAATCCAAGGAATGGTCGATCGACGACGAGGCCCTGATGACGCTGATCCGGCGCTATACGCGCGAGGCCGGCGTCCGCAACCTCGAGCGCGAGCTCTCCAACACCGTCCGCAAGGCGGTGAAGGACATCGTGCTGACCAAGAAGAAGAAGGTCGCGGTCACCACGCCGGTGCTCGAGGAGTATCTCGGCCCGCCGCGGTTCCGCTACGGCGAAGCAGAGACGGAGGATCAGGTCGGTGTCGTCACCGGGCTGGCCTGGACCGAGGTCGGCGGCGAGTTGCTGACGATCGAAGGCGTCATGATGCCCGGCAAGGGCAAGATGACGGTCACGGGCAACCTCAAGGATGTGATGAAGGAATCGATCTCGGCGGCGGCGTCCTATGTCCGCTCGCGCGCCATCGATTTCGGCATCGAGCCGCCGCTCTTCGACCGGCGCGACATCCACGTCCACGTTCCCGAAGGGGCGACCCCGAAGGACGGCCCGTCGGCCGGCATCGCGATGGCGACCACGATCGTCTCGATCCTGACCGGCATCCCGACGCGCCGCGATCTGGCCATGACCGGCGAGGTCACGCTGCGGGGCAGGGTGCTGCCGATCGGCGGCCTCAAGGAGAAGCTGCTGGCGGCCCTGCGGGGCGGCATCAAGAAGGTGCTGATCCCGGAGGACAACGCCAAGGACCTGGTCGATCTGCCCAAGTCCGTGAAGAGCGGGATGGAGATCGTCCCGGTCTCGCGCATGGACCAGGTGCTTCAGCACGCGCTGATGCGCCAGCCGGTGCCGATCGTCTGGGAGGAGGACCTCTCGGCGGTCCGCCCGAAGGGCGCGGAAGACGATGCGGCGGGCGGTCTCGTCGCGCACTGACGGCGCGCCAGACGTCTCTGAACGACAAGAGGGCCGGCAGCGCTGCTGCCGGTCCTTCTTCTTTGCAGGGCTAAGAAGGCCTGGCAGACTGAACAAGGCTTGCTGGCGCGGCTGCTTCGCCTTAAACCGCTGCGATAGAGCCGGATCCGATCAGGCTGGATCAACCTGATCGGATCCGGCTCTAAGCTATTATTAGAGAACGCGTGGTCCGATCGGATTGCTTCGCAATCTGATCGGCGCGTGCTCTAGGGCGATTAGCTCAGTTGGTAGAGCATCTCGTTTACACCGAGAGGGTCGGCGGTTCGAGCCCGTCATCGCCCACCAGCCTTGGCCTGCAGGCGCAGGCTGTCGCGCCTGAGTTGCGCAGCAATGCAGGCAGGCAGCGCGACTGGTCGACCGGATTATGTGGAACTGTCACTTTGTCGCCGTCACGCGCTTGACACTTCCGGCCCAGCGCCATAATCCGAACCCCGCTGACGGCCGAGGCCGCAGCCGCCCTGCGCGGGCGTAGCTCAGTTGGTTAGAGTGCCGGCCTGTCACGCCGGAGGTCGCGGGTTCGAGCCCCGTCGCCCGCGCCATATATTTCAAGGATTTGCATCAAGCGATCCTTCTTCCGTTACAAATCCCCGGCCGGCACCGTGTACACCTTCCGACGGGTTTTGTTCTCTCGGCTTGCCCACCCTTTGCCGACCCGCGCCAACGTCGTGCGGTGCCTTGGGATTATGGGAGTTCCGCGCTTGGCGAATGCCCTTGGGCCGACTCGCGCGCCTTTATGAGGGCGTCGCGTTTCGCGATGGTGGCAGCCGGATCGGGCGCCAGGCCGATAGCCTTCTCATAGAGCGACAAGGCAGCGGTAAAGCGCTTCCGCCGAGCACAGCGATCACCGAGATTCGTCAGCCAGATGGTCGAGCTTGCGCGTTTCGGGCGCAGCGCCGCGGCAATGTTCGGCGTCCTGCGGTCCTGAATGAAGTCGAGCACCAGCGGACGGAGCAGGCCCATGCCATTGAGGCACCGCGACACGGGATGACCTGCCCCGGGGGCCGCTGCGATCGTGGCATTGGGAAAGGCCGGCACCACTTCCGAGCCCATATAGAAGGCATCCAGCTGGAGCCGCTGGTCGAAGACGATGAAGACGGGCTGCTGGGATTTGGGAGCCTGGGCTAGATCGCACTGCGTGGCGACCACATGCTTCCGATATTCCCGCCCCCCAAGCTGCGGATACCGCGGATGGATCGAACACAAGGGGCTCAGCGCGAGAATCGAGGCATTGATGGCGCCGCCGAAATACAGCGCGGCAAAGGCCCCCATGCTGATGCCATAACAGACAACGTCGCTATATTCCGCCGCAATGCCGGAAACGGCGCTGGAGAAATCTTCGACCTTCAGGTCCTGATACCAATTCTCTGACCGTTTTTGAACGATGATGAGATCATACCCTGCCTTCAGCAAGAAATCCTCTCCAAATCCCGCCTTTGACGGGTCGTTCATCAGCATTTCGGCGAAGGTGACAACGAGCGTATCGCTCTTCCGCCCCGGGTTGCGAATGTGCCGGATGACCGTCTGGCCATTATCCAGAAGTGTCACGCGGTCCAGTGCGGCCGGCAAGGTGAGGGGCTTGGAAGGATGCATCGAGTTCCTGTCTCTGATGATTGAGAAACAGGAAGTGATCGCGAGCGGGCCGCTCTCAGCAAATAGATACTGAACTTAACTATATAGAACGGTAAATATAGATGCTTATATTAATTTCACTACTTGATGGGAACTGTTTCTATTGATCTTCGAATTTCCGATGAATCATGAACCTCTTCCGTGATGCACCGGCTTGGAAGGGAAGGACAATCAGATACCGGGGTTGTTCGACGTTGATGATCGTCTTCGGTGGCCGGGCGATCTGGGTGGCCAACTCAGAGCCTATGGGCCGCCTGTGGATTTCGAAGCGGTTTGGCCAGGCTGCTATCGTCGCGCCGTCACCAGGGGCGGCGCGGGCCGGTGTCGATATGGATCAGCCCGTTCCAGTAGACCTTGTGGCCGCCGACCTCGGGCAGTGCGCGGGCATAGTCGAGCACGGTGCGCGGCCGCACGCCCGGCACGCGGAAATCCATCGCCTCGCAGCGCTTGTGATAGGAGCCGCGCCGCGCCCGCCAGGGCGGGCGCCAGGTCGAGGTCACCTTCACCGCCCCGTATTTGTCGACGATCTTGCCGAGAATCAGCTTGAGCCTCTCCGGCAGGCAGGCGACCGAGGTGCCGGGGTCGGTGGTGATGCCGGGCTTCTCGGCTTTCTCGTTCGGGTCGAAGGCCGGCTCCGCTCCGGCTTTCTGGCCGGGCGTGAGCTTGGGCCATTCCGGTCCCTCGCCCTCTTCCTCCGGCTCGGAAACGGCAGGCGAGTTCGGTCCCGGCGGGGCTGCCGGGGCAGGGGCGGGAGGGGGGACGATGATCGCGGGCGCCGCCTGCTTCGAGGGCAGGTCGAGGTCGTAGGGCCGCTCGGGCGGCAGGGGCGCCCGCATCGTCTCGCCCTGAGCCGCCGCCTCGGCTGCCCCGAGGCTGAGGGCAAGCACCAGCAGCGGCCAGGACACCTGCCGGCGGCCGGCGGCTCGTGAGTGGATCATGACGGGGAGAGGAGCGGCTGGCGGCATCCTCACGGCGCCGGCGGCGGCATGATCACGGCGCGCGTCTCGGCGCCCACGAGCGGAAGCTCAGGCGACTTCCCGCAGAGCGTGCGCAGGGCGGCCGGGGCGGCGGTGACCTTCTCGGTGTCGATCAGGGGGCGCTGCGCTCCGCCTGCGAAATAGCCCGCGAGCCAGAGCGAGAGCTGATCCTGGTCTTCGCCGCTCATCGTCATGAAGTCGGCGCAGGTGGCGCGGGTCAGGTCGAGGCTCTCGGCCGGCGCGTTGCTGGCCGTCAACGGTAGCGCAGTCAGGGCCGCCAGCATCGCAAGGGATCGAAGATGTCGGGCCATCAGCATCGCTCCGGGTCGGCGAATCCAGCCGATTGCGTCGATTCGGGCCATCTTGCCGTGACGCGTCTTCCGCAGCCAGTCGGAAATGGCGATTCCCGGGCAAAAATCCCTGCAATGCGTCAGGCTCATCCCAATGACGCGATTGTGCGACGCGGCAAACCCTTGCAGGATTCTAAAGCAGGGGCTAATCGACTGCCGATGCGTGCGCCGCGGGCCGGCGCCTGCGAAGCGAGGTTGTCATGCAAGCATTACCGGTATCGTCCTTGCTGAGCGACTACCTGCCGCTGGCGATCTTCATCGGCGTCTCGCTCGTCATTGGCCTCGCCTTGCTGATCGCGCCCTTCGCGGTCGCCTATTCCAAGCCGGATCCCGAAAAGCTCTCGGCTTACGAATGCGGCTTCAACGCCTTCGACGACGCCCGCATGAAGTTCGACGTCCGGTTCTATCTGGTCGCCATCCTGTTCATCATCTTCGATCTCGAGGTCGCCTTCCTGTTTCCCTGGGCGGTCGCGTTCGGGGGGCTCGGCTGGTATGGTTTCTGGTCGATGATGATCTTCCTGGGCGTCCTCACCGTCGGTTTCGTCTACGAGTGGCGCAAGGGTGCGCTGGAGTGGGACTAACTGTCCGGTCGCAGAGCGCGGATTCGCGACCTATCTGACAGGAACGGGTTCACAAGGGTAGAATGATGGCAACCACAGCGATCGACCGCGGCGACCCGCTCGTCGCGCCCGCGCCCCGGGGCTTGCTCGGGCCGGACGGCAAGCCCGTCGGCGCCCGCGATCCCTTCTTCGTCGAGATCAACAACGAGCTGGCCGACAAGGGCTTCCTCGTCACCGCGACGGACGACCTGATCAACTGGTCGCGCACCGGCTCGCTGATGTGGATGACCTTCGGCCTCGCCTGCTGCGCCGTCGAGATGATGCAGCTCTCGATGCCGCGCTACGATGTCGAGCGTTTCGGCTTCGCGCCGCGCGCCTCACCGCGCCAGTCGGACGTGATGATCGTCGCCGGCACGCTGACCAACAAGATGGCCCCCGCGCTCCGCAAGGTCTACGACCAGATGCCGGAGCCGCGCTACGTCATCTCGATGGGCTCCTGCGCCAATGGCGGCGGCTATTATCACTACAGCTATTCCGTCGTGCGCGGCTGCGACCGCATCGTGCCGATCGACATCTATGTGCCGGGCTGCCCGCCGACCGCGGAAGCGCTGCTCTACGGCGTTCTGCTGCTGCAGAAGAAGATTCGCCGCACGGGGACGATCGAACGGTGACGGCGGCTGCCGCCATGGTCGTCCGGCAATGGTGCGCGCGGGCGACGCCCGAGGGGGCGCTCGCCTATCGCGAGCATCTCGAGGGCTCGGTCCTGCCGCAGCTCAAGGCGCTGCCCGGCTTTGCCGGCGTGACGCTGCTCAACTCCACGGTTGGCGGCGAGGTGCTCGTCACGGTGCAGACGCGTTGGCAGTCGATGGATTCGGTCGCCGCCTTCGCTGCGCCCGATCTCGATGCCGCAGTGGTCGAGCCGGCGGCGGCGAAGGTGCTGCTGGGCTACGACGACAAGGTGACGCATCACCACGTGATGCTCGAAGGATGATGCGATGAGCGAAGCGCTCGTAACACTCGGCGAACAGATCAAGGCGGCGCTGCCTGGCGCGGTCACGAATGCCGTCGTCGCCTTTGAAGAGCTGACGGTCGAGGCCGAGGCGGCGTCGATCGTGCAGGTGCTGACGGTGCTGCGCGACGATCCGCGCTTCCGCTTCGTCAATTTCACCGATCTCGCCGGCGCCGATTACCCGGAGCGGGAGAAGCGCTTCGACGTGGTCTACCACCTGCTCTCGCCGCGCCATAACCACCGCGTCCGCGTCAAGGTCCGGACCGACGAGGCGATGCCGGTTCCCTCCGTGATCGAGGTCTTCCCGGCCGCCAACTGGTTCGAGCGCGAGGCCTATGATTTTTACGGCATCCTGTTCACGGGGCACCCTGATCTGCGCCGCATCCTCACCGATTACGGTTTCGAGGGCTATCCGCTGCGCAAGGACTTCCCGCTCACCGGCTTCGTCGAGGTCCGCTATGACGACGAGCAGAAGCGCGTGGTCTACGAGCCGGTGAAGCTCAACCAGGAGTTCCGCAATTTCGATTTCCTCTCGCCCTGGGAAGGCACCGACTACGTGCTGCCCGGCGACGAGAAGGCGAAGGCGGGCTGAGGCGATGGCTGGAAATCACCGGATCTCCGGCGGATGCCTGTGCGGCGCGGTGCGTTTCACGGCCGTTCCCGAGAAGCTTGAGATGGACGTCTGCCATTGCCGCATGTGCCGCAAATGGAGCGGTGGCGTCTTGATGTCCGTGTCGTGCAACGAACTCGTGATCGAGGACGAGCGCGCGCTCGGCCGCTACGTCTCGTCGGAATGGGCCGAGCGGCAGTTCTGCAGGGAATGCGGCGCCAGCCTGTTCTGGCGCCTCCAGGGCGACGAGAGCGGCCATGTCGCCATCGCCTTCCAGAGCTTCGACGACGTGACGCCGTTCCCCTTCGTCGAGGAGATCTTCATCGACGAGAAGCCCGGGGCCTACGCCTTCGCCGGCGACCGGCCGCGAAAGACCGGCGCCGAGGTGATCGCCGCCTTCGAGGCGAAAATGGCGGGCAAGGCATGACCGAACACAACATCCGCAATTTCTCGATCAATTTCGGCCCGCAGCACCCGGCGGCGCATGGCGTGCTGCGCCTGGTGCTTGAGCTCGACGGCGAGATCGTCGAGCGCGTCGACCCGCATATCGGCCTGCTCCATCGCGGCACCGAGAAGCTGATCGAGGCCAAGACCTATCTGCAGGCACTGCCCTATTTCGACCGGCTCGACTATGTCGCGCCGATGAACCAGGAGCATGCCTATTCGCTCGCGGTCGAGAAGCTGATGGGCATCACGGTTCCGCGCCGCGGCCAGCTCATTCGCGTGCTCTATTCCGAGATCGGCCGCATCCTCTCGCATATCCTCAACGTCACCACGCAGGCGATGGATGTCGGCGCGCTGACACCGCCCTTGTGGGGCTTCGAGGAGCGCGAAAAACTGATGATCTTCTATGAGCGTGCGAGCGGCTCACGCATGCACGCGGCCTATGTCCGGCCGGGCGGCGTCCACCAGGATCTGCCGCTCTCGCTGATCCACGACATTGCCGAATGGTGTGATCCGTTCCTCAAGGTCTGCGACGACCTCGAAACCCTGCTCACCGACAACCGCATCTTCAAGCAGCGCAATGTCGATATCGGCGTCGTCGATCTCGACACCTGCTGGAAATGGGGTTTTTCGGGCGTGATGGTGCGCGGCTCGGGCGCCGCCTGGGACCTGCGCAAGAGCCAGCCCTACGAGTGCTACGAGGAGCTGGAATTCGACATTCCGATCGGCAAGAACGGCGACTGCTACGATCGCTACTGCATCCGCATGGAAGAGATGCGCCAGTCGGTCCGCATCATGAAGCAGTGCTGCGAGAAGCTGCTGGCGACTGACGGCGGCGGTCCGGTTTCCTCGCTCGACGGCAAGATGGTGCCGCCCAAGCGCGGCGAGATGAAGCGCTCGATGGAAGCGCTGATCCACCATTTCAAGCTCTATACCGAGGGCTACAAGGTGCCGGCCGGCGAGGTCTATGCCGCGGTCGAGGCGCCCAAGGGCGAGTTCGGCGTCTATCTCGTCTCCGACGGCACCAACAAGCCCTATCGCTGCAAGATCAAGGCGCCGGGCTTCGCCCATCTCCAGGCCATGGATTTCATGTGCCGCAAGCACATGCTGGCGGATGTCAGCGCGATCCTGGGTTCGCTGGATATCGTCTTCGGGGAGGTCGATCGGTGATGATCGCTCGACCCGTCATGGTCGGCCTTGTGCCGACCATCCACGTCTTGAGCGTGGCCGATGTTGCAAAGACGTGGATGCTCGGGACAAGCCCGAGCATGACGTCGAGAGAGAACTGATATGTCCGTCCGTCGTCTCGCGCCCGATCACGTCCAGCCTGCCTCCTTCGCCTTCTCCGCGGCGAACGAGAACTGGGCCGACGAGCAGATCGCCAAATATCCGGAAGGCCGGCAGGCTTCGGCCGTGATCCCGCTCTTGTGGAAAGCGCAGGAGCAGCATCACGGCTGGGTGCCGCGCGCCGCGATCGAGGCCGTCGCGAAGAAGCTCGCCATGGCGCCGATCCGGGTGCTGGAGATCGCGACCTTCTACACCATGTTCAACCTCCAGCCGGTCGGCGAGCACTATATCCAGCTCTGCGGCACGACGCCCTGCGCGCTGCGCGGCGCGGAAGCCTTGAAGAAGGTCTGCGAGGACGTCATCGGCCCACAATCGACCGTGAGCGCCGACGGCAAGCTCTCCTGGCTCGAGGTCGAGTGCCTGGGGGCCTGCTGCAATGCCCCGATGGCGCAGATCAATTTCGACTATTACGAGGACCTGACGCCGGAGAATTTCCGCACCCTGCTCGACGATCTGCGCCATGGCCGGCCGACCAAGCCCGGCCCGCAGGTCGAGCGCTCCGGCTCCGAGCCGCTCGGCGGCGGCGAGACGCTGAAGGACAAGGCGCTCTATGACGGCTCGATGATCGGCGCCGGCAACTGGCAGAAGCGCGTCACCGAACAGCGCGAGGCCGCGATCAAGGTCGCGAGCGAGAAGGCAGCGGCCGAAGCCAGGGCCAAGGCGGAAGCCGAAGCCGCCGCCGCGACCGGCAAGGCCGGGCCGACCGACACCAAGGCCGCGCCGGCCCCCGAGGCTGCTGCGCCAGGGCGGCCAACGCCGTCCGAGCCGAAGCAGCCGGCCAGCGCCGCGCAGGACACGCCCTCTGCGACGAGCAAGGCCATAAAGGACAGTGGACCCAAGCCGGCCGCAACCACGCCAGCCGCTAAGGTCTCCGCCGCCAAGGCCCCCTCTGCCGCGAGTGCTGTCACCAAAACGCCCGCCGCCAAGGCTCCAGCGCGGGCAGCGCAGGCGCCTGCCGGCACGGCCGAATCCAAGCCCGAGCTCCTGACCGCGGCACGCAACAATGCTCCGGATGATCTCGAGCTGATCTGGGGCGTCGGGCCCGCGCTCGCGAAGATGCTGAACGAAATGGGCGTCTGGCACTACGACCAGATCGCGAAATGGTCGCAGGCCGAGCTCGCCTGGGTCGATTCCCGCCTGACCGGCTTCAAGGGCCGCGCCACGCGTGACGACTGGATCTCGCAATCGAAGAAGCTCGCGACAGGCTGGCGGCCGCAATCGGCCCTCGGCGACAAGCCGGTGAAGTGAGGCGAAAACGATGCTTGCTGATCGCGACCGCATCTTCACCAATCTCTACGGCCTGCATGATGCCGGGCTGAAGGGCGCCATGCAGCGCGGTGCCTGGGACGGCACCAAGTTCCTGCTCGAGCAGGGCAAGGACTGGATCATCGACGAGATGAAGAAGTCCGGCCTGCGCGGGCGCGGCGGCGCCGGCTTCCCGACCGGGCTGAAATGGTCCTTCATGCCCAAGCAGAGCGACGGGCGGCCGAGCTATCTCGTCGTCAATGCCGACGAATCGGAGCCCGGCACCTGCAAGGACCGCGAGATCATGCGCAACGACCCGCATACGCTGGTCGAGGGCTGCCTGATCGCCTCCTTCGCCATGGGCGCGAACGCGGCCTATATCTACATTCGCGGCGAATATGTCCGCGAGCGCGAGGCGCTGCAGCGCGCCGTCGACGAGGCCTATGAGGCGAACCTCATCGGCAAGAACAACAAGCACGGCTATCCCTTTGATCTCTATGTGCATCACGGCGCCGGCGCCTATATCTGCGGCGAGGAGACGGCGCTGCTGGAGAGCCTCGAGGGCAAGAAGGGCATGCCGCGGCTGAAGCCGCCTTTCCCGGCCAATGTCGGCCTCTATGGCTGCCCGACCACGGTCAACAACGTCGAGTCGATCGCGGTCGCGCCGACCATCCTGCGCCGCGGCGCGAGCTGGTTCTCCTCGCTCGGCAACCCGAACAATGTCGGCACAAAACTGTTCTGCGTCTCGGGCCATGTGAACAAGCCGTGCAATGTCGAGGAGGTGATGGGCATCCCCTTCCGCGAGCTGATCGACCGCCATTGCGGCGGCGTCCGCGGCGGCTGGGACAACCTGCTCGCCGTCATTCCCGGCGGCTCCTCGGTGCGCATGGTGCCGGCCGAGCAGATCATCGACACGCCGATGGATTTCGACTCGCTCTCGAAGCTGAAATCCGGCCTCGGCACGGCGGCCGTGATCGTGATGGACAAGTCGACCGACATCGTCCGCGCCATCGCCCGCATCAGCTATTTCTACAAGCATGAGAGCTGCGGCCAGTGCACGCCCTGCCGCGAGGGCACGGGCTGGATGTGGCGGGTGCTCAACCGCATGGCCGAGGGCAGGGCGCAGAAGCGCGAGATCGACATGCTGCTCGACGTCACCAAGCAGGTCGAGGGCCACACGATCTGCGCGCTCGGCGACGCCGCCGCCTGGCCGATCCAGGGCCTGATCGCGCATTTCCGCCCCGAGATCGAGAAGCGCATCGACGATTATGCCGCCAACCCGCATTCAGAGCCGGTGCGGCTGATGGCGGCGGAGTGAGCGCGATGAGGATCGAAGGCCAGAAACATCGGCTGGAGGTTCGCGGCGCGGATATTTCCGGGTCCGTGTTCGACGACGTGAACATGTCGGGCGGCACGTTCGAGAACGTCAACCTGTCCGGCGGCGCGTATCACAACGTGAATTTGGCTGGCTGCTCCTTTGACGATCTCAACATGTCGGGCTGGCGGGTGCACAACGTGAACCTGTCGGGACTGCGTATCGACAAGGCCAATCTTGCGGGCGCCACGATCACGGCCGGCCGCATGGAAGGCATGACGATTGACGGGATTCTTGTGACCGACCTGCTGGACTTCTGGACTGCGGGTCACGAGGCAAAACAGGCATGACCAAACTCCTCATCGACGGCATCGAAGTCGACGTTCCGCCGGAATACACCGTGCTGCAGGCCTGCGAGGCGGCTGGCGCCGAGGTGCCGCGCTTCTGCTTCCACGAGCGGCTCTCGATCGCCGGCAATTGCCGCATGTGCCTGGTCGAGGTGAAGGGCGGGCCGCCGAAGCCGCAGGCCTCCTGCGCGATCGGCGTGCGCGACCTGCGCCCGGGCCCGAACGGCGAGCCGCCGGTGGTCTCGACCAAGTCGCCGATGGTCAAGAAGGCGCGCGAAGGGGTGATGGAGTTCCTGCTCATCAACCACCCGCTCGACTGCCCGATCTGTGACCAGGGCGGCGAATGCGACCTGCAGGACCAGGCCATGGCCTATGGCGTGGACAATTCCCGCTATGCCGAGAACAAGCGCGCGGTCGAGGACAAATATATCGGCCCGCTGGTCAAGACCGAGATGACGCGCTGCATCCACTGCACGCGCTGTGTCCGCTTCACCACCGAAGTCGCTGGCGCCACCGATCTCGGCGCCATCGGCCGCGGCGAGGACATGGAGATCACGACCTATCTCGAGCAGGCGATGGGCTCGGAACTCCAGGGCAATGTCGTCGATCTCTGCCCGGTCGGCGCGCTGACCTCGAAGCCCTACCAGAACAAGGCTAGGCCCTGGGAGCTGACCAAGACCGAGTCGATCGACGTGATGGACGCGGTCGGCTCGGCCATTCGCGTCGATTCCCGCGGCCGCGAGGTGATGCGCATCCTGCCGCGCGTCAACGAGGCGGTGAACGAGGAGTGGATCTCCGACAAGACCCGCCACATCGTCGACGGCCTGCGCACGCAGCGGCTCGACCGACCCTATATCCGCGCGAACGGGTCGCTGAAGCCCGCGAGCTGGAACGAGGCTTTTGCGCTGATCGCGTCCAAGGTGCAGGCGGCTAGCCCCGAGCGCATCGGCGCGATCGCCGGCGATCTTGCCGCCGTCGAGGAGATCTTCGCGCTCAAGAGCCTGATCGGCTCGCTCGGCAGCGCCAATCTCGACGCCCGGCAGGACGGCACGAAGCTGCATCCGAAACATGGCCGCGCCAGCTATCTCCTCAATTCCGGCATTGCCGGGATCGAGGACGCGACCTCGCTGCTGATCATCGGCGCCAATCCACGCAAGGAAGGCCCGATCGTCAACACGCGCATCCGCAAGCGCTGGCTGCGCGGCGACTTCAAGATCTCGCTGATCGGCGAGCAGGCCGACCTGACCTATGCCTACGACTATCTCGGCGCCGGGCCCGAAACCCTCGCCGACGTGATCAAGCGCGCGCCGGCCGCGGGCGAGCGGCCGATGGTCCTGGTCGGGCAGGGCGCTCTTGCGCGTGCCGACGGCGAGGCCGTCCTGTCGCTTGCCGCCAAGGCGGCGCAGGTACTCGGCGCCGTCAAGGAGGGCTGGAACGGCTTTGGCGTGCTGCATACGGCGGCCGCTCGCGTCGGCGCGCTCGATCTCGGCTTCGTGCCGGGTGAGGGTGGGCTCGACGTCGCCGGCATGGTCCAGCCGGGCGCGCTCGACATCCTGTTCCTGCTCGGTGCCGACGAGGTCGAGGTGCCGGCTGGCGCCTTCGTGATCTATCAGGGCACGCATGGCGACAAGGGCGCACACCGCGCCGACGTCATCCTGCCGGGCGCTGCCTATACGGAAAAGTCCGGCACCTATGTGAACACCGAGGGCAGGGTGCAGATGACCGACCGCGCCACGTTCCCGCTGGGCGATGCCCGCGAGGACTGGGCGGTCCTGCGGGCGCTCTCGGCCGTGCTCGGCCAGACCTTGCCCTTCGACTCGCTCGCGGCTTTGCGCCAGGCGCTCTATGCGGCACATCCGCATTTCGCTGGCCTCGATACGCTGCCGGCGGCCGATACTGCCCCGCTCGGCGCGCTCGCCGGCCTCGGCGGCAAGACCGACAAGGCCGGCTTCGCCTCGCCGGTCGCGGATTTCTACCAGACCAACCCGATCGCGCGCGCCTCGGCCGTGATGGCGGAATGCTCGGCGCTGGCCTCCGGCCGGATGCGGCAGGCGGCGGAGTAAGGCTCGATGAACTGGGATATCGTCCTCGATCTCGCGATCATGCTCGGCAAGAGCCTGCTCTTGCTGGTCTGCCTCTTGGTCTTCATCGCCTTCATCCTGCTCGCCGACCGCAAGATCTGGGCGGCGGTTCAGCTCCGGCGTGGCCCCAACGTGGTCGGGCCGTTCGGGCTGTTCCAGAGCTTTGCCGACCTGCTGAAATTCGTCTTCAAGGAGCCGATCGTCCCGTCGAGCTCGAACAAGGGCGTCTTCCTGCTGGCGCCGCTGGTGTCCTGCGTGCTCTCGCTCGCGGCTTGGGCGGTCATTCCCGTCGCGGAAGGCTGGGCGATCGCCGACATCAATGTCGGCATCCTCTATATTTTCGCGATCTCCTCGCTCGGCGTCTATGGCGTGATCATGGGCGGCTGGGCCTCGAACTCGAAATATCCGTTTCTCGGCGCGCTGCGCTCGGCGGCGCAGATGGTGTCCTACGAGGTCTCGATCGGCTTCGTGATCATTTGCGTGCTGCTCTGCGTCGGCTCGCTGAACCTCTCGGCCATCGTCGAGGCGCAGAACTCCAATGCCGGCCTGTTCGGCTGGTACTGGCTGCCGCTCTTCCCGATGTTCGTGGTCTTCTTCATCTCGGCGCTGGCCGAGACGAACCGGCCGCCTTTCGACCTGCCCGAGGCGGAATCGGAGCTCGTCGCCGGTTTCATGGTCGAGTATTCCTCGACCCCGTACCTGCTGTTCATGCTCGGCGAATACGTGGCGATCATGACCATGTGCTCGCTGACCACGATCCTGTTCCTCGGCGGCTGGCTGCCGCCGTTCCCGATCGCGCCCTTCACCTGGCTGCCGGGCGTGTTCTGGTTCGTGCTCAAGATCTGCATGGTCTTCTTCATGTTCGCGATGGTGAAGGCCTTCGTGCCGCGCTACCGCTACGACCAGCTGATGCGGCTGGGCTGGAAGGTCTTCCTGCCGCTCTCGCTGGCCTCGGTCGTCGTCGTGGCGGCCGTGCTGCAGATCACCGGCTGGGGGCCGGTGCGCTGATGGAATTCTCCACCGCGGGACTGGCCGGTGCTGGCATCGGGCTGGTTCTGGGGTGGATCGACTACAAGATCGTCGGCGGTCTCGTCGAGCGCGCCCTGCGCCGGACGGACAAGTCGACGACACGCGAGGAGAAGGACGATTACGAACGGCGCATCCGGCTGTTCAGAAACGTCCTGCTCGTCGGCACCATGGGGTTCTTCCCCATTCTGGGTTACGTGCTCGGCCGCATGCTGTTCGGCTGAGCTTGTGAAGAGGGAATGAGAGCGATGTCACTCGCGCAAGCCGCCAAGGGGCTGCTCCTCAAGGAGTTCGTCGGCGCGTTCGTCCTGTCGATGCGCTATTTCTTCAAGCCGAAGGCGACGCTGAACTATCCCTTCGAGAAGGGTGTGCTCTCGCCGCGCTTCCGGGGCGAGCACGCCTTGCGCCGCTATCCCAATGGCGAGGAGCGCTGCATCGCCTGCAAGCTCTGCGAGGCGATCTGCCCGGCGCAGGCCATCACCATCGAGGCCGGGCCGCGTCGCAACGACGGCACGCGCCGCACGACGCGCTACGACATCGACATGGTGAAGTGCATCTATTGCGGCTTCTGCCAGGAAGCATGCCCGGTCGACGCCATCGTCGAGGGGCCGAATTTCGAGTTCGCGACCGAGACGCGCGAGGAACTCTACTACGACAAGGCCAAGCTGCTCGCGAATGGCGACCGCTGGGAGCGCGAGATCGCCCGCAATATCGCGATGGATGCGCCGTATCGCTGAGGGGTGCCACCGTCGCGCGGTTGTCGCTCGGCGTGGTGCTGACTATAGACGCTCAAAACTGCGCCGGGTTTCGACTCGCGGCGTGACGAACAACGAGGGCCGCCCGCAAGGGCGGAAGGGCTGACCGAGATGAATGCCGCCGCGGCTTTCTTCTATCTGTTTTCAGGCATCACCATCGCTTCGGCGTTCATGGTGGTGTCCTCGCGCAACCCCGTTCATTCGGTGCTGTTCCTGATCCTCGCCTTCGTCAATGCGGCGGGCCTGTTCCTGCTGCTCGGGGCCGAGTTCCTCGCGATGCTGCTGATCGTGGTCTATGTCGGGGCGGTCGCGGTGCTCTTCCTCTTCGTCGTGATGATGCTCGACGTGGATTTCGCCGAGTTCCGCCAGGGCTTCCTGAACTACCTGCCGGTCGGCGCGCTGGTCGGGCTGATCTTCGCGGTCGAGTTGCTGCTCGTCGTCGGCGCCTGGGTCATCGACCCGCAGATCGTCAGGGCGCCGGTTGCGGCGATCCCGGCCAATGTCAGCAACACCGAGGCGCTCGGCCAGGTGCTCTACACCCAGTACATCTACTATTTCCAGGCGGCCGGGCTCGTCCTGCTCGTCGCCATGATCGGCGCGATCGTGCTGACCCTGCGCGACCGTCCCGGCGTCAAGCGCCAGAACATCCCGGCGCAGAACGCGCGCACCAAGGAGACCGCGATGGAGGTCCGCAAGGTGCCGTCCCGCGCCGGCCTGCCGGAGGAGACCGTCTGATGATCGGCCTTGGACACTACCTCGCGGTCGGCGCGATCCTGTTCACGCTCGGCGTGCTCGGCATCTTCATCAACCGCAAGAACGTCATCGTCATCCTGATGTCGATCGAGCTCATCCTGCTCTCGGTCAACATCAACTTCGTCGCCTTCTCGTCCTTCCTGAACGACATCGTCGGCCAGGTCTTCGCGCTCCTGGTGCTGACGGTCGCGGCGGCGGAAGCCGCCATCGGCCTCGCCATTCTCGTCGTCTACTTCCGCAACCGCGGCACGATCGCGGTGGAAGACATCAACATGATGAAAGGCTGAGCGCGCTCGCGCGCCGTGCTAGCTGCCATGTATCACGCGATCGTCTTCCTCCCGCTCCTCGGCTTCCTGATCGCCGGCATCTTTGGCCGGCTGATCGGCGCGCGCGCCTCGGAGATCGTCACCACCTCGCTGCTGATGGTCTCGGCCGTCCTGTCCTGGATCGCCTTCTTCAATGTCGGCTTCGGCCCGGGCACGACGCGGATCCAGGTCGCGACCTGGCTCGCCTCCGCCGACCTGCGCGTCGACTGGGCCTTCCGGATCGACACGCTGACGGCGGTGATGCTGATCGTCGTCAACACGGTCTCCTCGCTCGTGCATCTCTACTCGATCGGCTACATGCACGAGGATCCGCACCGGCCGCGCTTCTTCGCCTATCTCTCGCTCTTCACCTTCGCCATGCTGATGCTGGTGACGTCGGACAACCTGGTCCAGATGTTCTTCGGCTGGGAGGGCGTCGGCCTCGCCTCCTATCTGCTGATCGGCTTCTGGTACCAGAAGCCTTCGGCCAACGCGGCCGCGATCAAGGCCTTCGTCGTCAACCGCGTCGGCGATTTCGGCTTCTCGCTCGGCATCTTCCTGGTCTTCGTGCTGTTCGGCTCGGTCGCCTTCGACGGCATCTTCCCGAGGGCGGGCGAACTCGTCACCCAGACCTTCCGCTTCCTCGGCTATGAGTGGAACGCGCTGACCCTGACCTGCCTGCTGCTCTTCATGGGCGCGATGGGCAAGTCGGCGCAGTTCCTGCTGCACACCTGGCTGCCGGACGCGATGGAAGGGCCGACCCCGGTCTCGGCGCTGATCCATGCCGCGACAATGGTCACCGCCGGCGTCTTCATGGTGGCGCGCCTGTCGCCGATCTTCGAATACGCGCCCGTGGCGCTGACCGTCGTCGTCGTGATTGGCGCGACGACCGCCTTCTTTGCCGCCACCGTCGGCCTGGTCCAGAACGACATCAAGCGCGTCATCGCCTATTCGACCTGCTCGCAGCTTGGCTACATGTTCGTCGCGCTCGGCGTCGGCGCCTATTCGGCCGGCATCTTCCACCTCTTCACCCACGCGTTCTTCAAGGCGCTGCTGTTCCTGGGCGCCGGCTCGGTCATCCACGCGATGCATCACGAGCAGGACATGCGGAAGATGGGTGGCCTCAGGAAGCATATTCCGCTGACCGCGGCGGCGATGACGATCGGTACGCTCGCCCTGACCGGCTTTCCGCTCTTCGCCGGTTATTTCTCGAAGGACGCGATCATCGAGAGCGCCTTCGCGGCCAAGCACGGCTTCGCCACCGACTATGCCTTCGCGCTGCTGGTGATCGCCGCCTGCATGACCTCGTTCTATTCCTGGCGGCTGTATTTCATGACCTTCGAGGGCCAGCCGCGCTGGGCCGGTCATGGTCATGACGGGCATGGCCACGACGATCATGCTCACGCCGCGCATGCGGCGGGCGATCATGCCCATGCTGCGCATGCCCATGATGACCACGGCCATGACGATCACGGCCATCACGAGCACAAGCCGCATGAGAGCCCGCTGACGATGCTGGTGCCGCTCGCCGTGCTCTCGCTCGGCGCGGTCGCGGCCGGCTACCTGTTCAAGGAGGCCTTCATCGGCCACGACTACGAGCAGTTCTGGAAGGCCGCGCTCTTCACGGGCAAGGACAACCACATCCTGCACGCCATGCACGAGGTGCCGAAATGGGTGGTCTGGTCGCCCTTCGTGGCGATGCTGATCGGCTTCGCGCTGGCATTCTACATGTACGTGCTGCGCCCGGACGTGCCGGGCAGGCTCGCCGCGGCGAACCCGGTCCTGTACCGCTTCCTGCTCAACAAGTGGTATTTCGACGAGATCTACGACTTCCTGTTCGTGCGGCCGGCGAAGTGGCTCGGGCGTTTCCTCTGGAAGAAGGGCGACGGCCTCGTCATCGACGGCCTGGGCCCTGACGGCATCTCGGCCCGGGTGGTCGACGTCACCAATCGCGTCGTCCGGCTTCAGACCGGTTTCGTCTATCACTACGCCTTCGCCATGCTGATCGGCGTCGCGGGCCTGGTGACCTGGTATCTGCTGACTCGCGGGTGAGATGATGTATTTGGGTTTCGGCATCCTCACGGGTCTTCTGATCGTGCCGCTCGCCGGCGCGGCGCTCATCCTGGCGCTGCGCGGCGACGAGGCTTCGGTCAACTCGAACGCGCGCTACATGGCGCTCGCCACGACGATCTTCACCTTCGCCCTGGCCTGCGTCGCCTGGGGGCGGTTCGACCCGGCCAATCCGGCCTTTCAGATGGTCGAGACCCATGGCTGGGTCTCCGACGCGATCAAGTTCAAGCTCGGCGTCGACGGCTTCTCCTTCCCCTTCGTGGTGCTGACGGCCTTCCTGATGCCGTTCTGCATCCTCGCCTCCTGGACCTCGGTCGAGAAGCGGGTGCGCGAATACATGGTCGCGTTCCTGGTGCTCGAGACGCTGATGATCGGCGTCTTCGTCGCGCTCGACCTCGTGCTGTTCTACCTGTTCTTCGAGGCCGGCCTGATCCCGATGTTCCTGATCATCGGGATCTGGGGCGGCAAGCGCCGCGTCTACGCCTCCTACAAGTTCTTCCTCTACACGCTGCTAGGCTCGGTGCTGATGCTGCTCGCGCTGATGGCGATGTACTGGAACGCCGGCACCACCGACATTCCGACGCTGCTGACCCATCATTTCCCGTCGGGCATGCAGCCCTGGCTCTGGCTCGCCTTCTTCGCCTCCTTCGCGGTGAAGATGCCGATGTGGCCGGTCCATACCTGGCTGCCGGACGCGCATGTGGAGGCTCCGACCGCCGGCTCGGTGATCCTCGCCGCGATCCTGCTGAAGATGGGCGGCTACGGTTTCATCCGTTTCTCGATCCCGATGTTCCCCGAAGCCTCGCAGCTCTTCGCGCCGCTGGTCTTCGCGCTCTCCGTCATCGCCATCGTCTACACCTCGCTGGTGGCGCTGATGCAGGAGGACATCAAGAAGCTGATCGCCTACTCGTCGGTGGCGCATATGGGCTTCGTCACCATGGGGCTCTTCACCCTGACGCCGCAGGGCATCCAGGGCGCGATGTTCCAGATGATGAGCCACGGCCTGGTCTCGGGCGCGCTCTTCCTCTGCGTCGGCGTCATCTACGACCGGATGCATACCCGCGAGATCGCCGCCTATGGCGGGCTGGTGAACCGGATGCCGCTCTACGCGGTCGCCTTCATGGTCTTCACCATGGCCAATGTCGGGCTGCCCGGCACGGCCGGTTTCGTCGGCGAGTTCCTGACTCTGGTCGGCGCCTTCAAGGCCAATCCCTGGGTCGCCTTCTTCGCCACCTCGGGCGTCATCCTCTCGGCCGCCTACGCGCTCTGGCTCTATCGCCGCGTCATCTTCGGCGAAATGGTCAAGCCGGAACTGAAGACCATCACCGATCTCAACCGCCGCGAGATGCTGATCCTGGCGCCGCTGGTGCTGCTGACGATCTGGTACGGCATCGCGCCCGGCACGATCCTCGACGCCTTCGCCGCGCCGACCGAACATCTCATCAAGAACTATCAAGCCGCACTCACCGCCGCGAAAACGGCGATGCTGGCTGTTCAGTAAGGTATGGCCTCGATGACCTTGCCCGCTCTTGGCCCCGCCCTGCCGGAAATCGTCCTCGCGATCGGCGCGATCGCCATGGTGCTTTACGGTGCCATTCGCGGCGAGGGCGCGACGCGCGCGCTGGAAGGCGCGGCGCTCGCTTTGCTGGCTCTGGCCCTCGTGCTGGTGCTGTCCGGCACCGGCAAGGCCGTGACCTTCAACGGCGCTTTCGTCGCTGACGGCTTCGCTCGCTTCATGAAGGTGCTGACCCTGATCGGCGCCGGCGCGGCGATCATCCTGGCCGGCGACTTCATGCGCCGTGACGGCTCGATGCGCTTCGAGTTCCCCGTGCTGGTCGTGCTCGCCACGATCGGCATGATGATGATGATCTCGGCCAACGACCTGATCGGCCTCTATGTCGGGCTCGAACTGCAGAGCCTGGCGCTCTATGTCGTCGCCGCCTTCGACCGCGACAACGCCAAGTCGACGGAAGCCGGCCTGAAATATTTCGTCCTCGGCGCGCTCTCCTCCGGCATGCTGCTCTATGGCGCCTCGCTGGTCTATGGCTTCACCGGCACCGTGACCTATTCCGGCATCGCCCAGGCGGTGCAGGGCGGCCATGCCGGCATCGGCCTGATCTTCGGCATCGTCTTCGTCGCCGCCGGCGTCGCCTTCAAGATCTCGGCCGTGCCCTTCCACATGTGGACGCCCGACGTCTACGAGGGCGCGCCGACCCCGGTCGCGGCCTTCTTCGCAACGGCGCCCAAGATGGCGGCGATGGCGATGATGGTGCGCATCTTCATCGGGGCCTTCCCGGGCGCGCTGCATGACTGGCAGCAGATCATCATCTTCATGGCGATCGCCTCGATGGCGCTCGGCGCCTTCGCGGCCATCGGCCAGAGCAACATCAAGCGCCTGCTCGCCTATTCCTCGATCGCCAATATGGGCTATGCGCTGGTCGGCCTCGCCGCCGGCACCGCAGCCGGGGTGCAGGGCGTGATGACCTATATGGCGATCTATCTCGCCACTACGCTCGCCGCCTTCGCCTGCGTGCTGATGATGCGGCGCGACGGCAAGCCGGTCGAGGATATCGGCGAGCTCGCCGGCTTGTCGCGCACCAATCCCTGGATGGCCTTCGCGCTCTCGATGATGATGTTCTCGCTCGCCGGCATCCCGCCGCTGGCCGGCTTCTGGGCGAAGTTCTACGTCTTCCTGGCCGCGATCGACGCCAAGCTCTACACGCTCGCGGTGGTCGGCGTGGTGACCAGCGTGGTCGGCGCCTATTACTACCTGCGCCTCGTCAAGGTCATGTATTTCGACGAGGCCAAGCCCGCCTTCGAAAAGGGCGATATCGGCGTGCGCGGCGTGCTGCTGGTCTCGACCTTGTTCGTGCTGGTGCTCTCGCTGCTGCCGGCGCCGCTCTTCGACTCGGCCGCTGCCGCGGCGAAGTCGCTGTTCTGATGCTCCTCCGTCATTCTCGGGCGAAGCGAAGCGCAGACCCGAGAATCTCCGGACCAGGAGATGCTCGGGTCAAGCCCGAGCATGACGGCTTGTCGGGCCATCATGCTCGGTGAAGCCGCCCGCGCCGCCGGCTACCGGCTGATCATTCGCGACGAGGTCGGCTCCACCATGGAGGAGGCGCGGCGCGCGCTCGGGGAGGGCGATCCCGGCCGCCTCTGGATCGTGGCCCGCAGCCAGAATGCCGGGCGCGGCCGCCACGGCCGGCAATGGGGCTCGCCACCGGGAAACCTCTATGCCAGCCTGCTGCTGGTCCAGCCCTGCGAGGCGGCGCTGGCGCCGCAGCTCGGTTTCGTCGCCGGGCTCGCCCTGCATGATGCCGCGGCCAGGGTCACCGGCCAGAATGCGCCGCGACTCGCGCTGAAATGGCCCAATGACCTGCTGATCGATCGGGCCAAGTCGGCGGGCCTGCTGCTCGAGGGCGAAAGCCGGGGAGGGCGCTTCGCCGTCACCATCGGCTTCGGCGTCAATATCGCGAGCCGCCCGGACGATACGCCCTATCCCGCGACCTTCCTGAAGGCGGAGAACCCGGCCGCCAGCGTCGAGGCGATGCTGTCGGCGCTGAGCGATGCCTGGTGCGCGCGCTACGAGGCCTGGCTGCGGCCCGGCGGTTTTGGGGCAACGCGTGCCGCCTGGCTCGAGCGCGCCGCCTTTCTGGGCGAGACCATCACCTTGCGGCTCGCAGAAGGGCCGTTGACCGGCCGCTTCGTCGGGCTCGATCCATCGGGGCGTCTCGAGCTCGACGCCGACGGAGACCGTCGCGTGGTTGATGCCGGGGATCTCTATTTCGGCAAGCCGGCCTGAGCCGGCTCCCGGCCTGCGCGGACCTGCCCTCCTGTCGTGCTCTGGAGACCTTCATGCGAGCATGCTAGGCCTCCGTCACCATTCAGGGCGCCATCGCGCCACCCCCAACCTCAGTCAGGAATTGCCGTGACCCGCTCCCGAGACCAGCTCGTCTTCGTCCCTCTCGGCGGCCTTGGCGAGATCGGCATGAATGCGGGTCTCTATGGCTACGGCCCCGAGGGCCGGCGCAAATGGATATTGGTCGATTGCGGGCTATCCTTCGCCGGGCCCGAAGCGCCTGGCGTCGATATCGTCCTGCCCGATCTGCGCTACATCATCGAGGAGCGCGCCAACCTTCTCGGCATCGTCATCACCCACGCGCATGAGGACCATATCGGCGCGCTCGCCGCGCTCTGGCCGTCCCTGCGCGCGCCGGTCTATTGCACGCGCTTCGCCGCCGGACTGCTGGCGACGCGCCGGCTCTCTGAGCCGGGCGCTCCGAAGGTGCCGATGAACGTGGTGGCCCAGGGCGGGCGTGTCACGCTCGGGCCCTTCGACATCGAGTTCGTGCCCGTCGCCCATTCGATTCCTGAATCGAACGCGCTCGCCATCCGCACGCCGGTCGGCCTCGTCGTCCATACCGGCGACTGGAAGATCGACCCCACGCCGCAGGTCGGCCTGCCGACCGACGAGAAGCGCCTGCGCGAACTCGGCGACGAGGGCGTGCTGGCGCTCGTGTGCGATTCGACCAATGTCATGCGCGACGGCATCAGCCCGAGCGAGGCGGAGGTCGCCGCCAAGCTCACCGAGCTGGTCCATTCCGCGCCGGGGCGCGTCGCCGTCACGACCTTCGCCTCCAACGTCGCGCGCCTGCGCGCCGTCGCCGAGGCGGCGATGGCGAACCAGCGCGACGTCGTCGTCGTCGGACGCGCCATGGACCGCGTCATCGATGTCGCGCGCGAATGCGGCTATCTCGACGGCATCCCGGCCTTCCGTTCGGTCGACAGCTACGGCTATTTGCCGCGCGACAAGGTCGTGGCGCTGCTCACCGGCAGCCAGGGCGAGCCGCGCGCGGCCTTGTCGCGGATCGCCTCGGACGATCATCCCGAGATCGCACTCTCGCCGGGCGACCTCGTGATCTTCTCCTCGCGCACCATTCCTGGAAACGAGAAGGCCGTCGGCGCCATCCTGAACGCGCTCGCCCGCGACAATATCGAGATCATCACCGACCGCACCCATCTCGTTCATGTCTCGGGCCATCCGCGCCGCGAGGAGATGGCGCGCCTCTATGGCTGGCTGCGGCCGAAGATCGCGATCCCGGCCCATGGCGAGGACCTGCACCTGACCGAGCATGCCGCCTTCGCGCGCGGCCTCGGCGTCAAGCATGTGCTGCGCGCCGGCAATGGCGATGTCGTCGCGATCACCGCGGAAGGCGTCAGCAAGATCGACGAGGTGCCGCATGGCCGGCTCTACCAGGACGGCTCGCTGCTGGTGAACGCCATGGAGAAGACCATCCAGGAGCGCCGCCGGCTCTCCTTCGCCGGCATGATCTCGGTCGCCGTCGCGGTCGACGACAGGGGCGACATCGCCGGCGATCCTGAGATCGCCGTGCTCGGCCTGCCAGCCGTGGCACGCGACGGCACCCCGTTCGACGAGCTCGTCGCCGACGCCGTCTCCGACCTGCTCGACAACATTCCCAAGGCGCGCCGCCGCGACCCCGAGGCGCTCCGCAACGCCCTGGAGCGCGGGCTGCGCAGCGCCGTCAACGAGGAATGGGGCAAGAAGCCGCTGGTGCATGCGCTGGTGATCGAGGTGTAAGAAGGGCGGCTGGAGCGTCGAATTGATCGGGCCGGGATTGAACCGACCCGATTGAGGGAGCTGGCCAGCGGAATCCTGGTGTTGCGATGAAAGCTGCCTCTGCGCTCATACATCTGGCCGTCGAGCCCAAGTACAAGTCTGACCAGACCCGGCTCGCCGCGGCGCTCCGCGAGCTTGAGGCGGCAGATATCGCCTTTCAGGTTCGCACCGATCGCGAGAGCGGGCAGACCATCCTGGGCGCCCTCGGAGAGCCACATCTCCAGACCAAGCTCGCTGCCCTGCGGCATGACTACCAGCTTGACCTCAATCTCGGCGCGCCGCAGGTCGCCTATCGGGAAACAATTGCGCGACGGGTCGAGATCGATTTCACGCTTAAGCAGATGGGCGGGGAGCGCACCTTCGCCCGCGTCAAGCTCAGTCTGGCGCCGCGTGACCAAGGCCAGGGCAATGCCATTGCTTCGGGCGTTGGGCCGGGATTGCTTCCGGAGAATTATGTCGTCGCCATCGAACGAGGCGTGGAATCGGTGCTGCGCTCGGGCATCTTGGCGGGCTTTCCGGTAGTCGACATCTCGGTATCGCTTACCGATTGCGCCTGTCATGAACGGGATTCCTCCGCCGCCGCGTTCGAATGCGCGGCGCGCAACGCCATGCGTGACGGGCTTCAGAAGGGCGGGGCGGTCTTGCTCCAACCCGTCATGGCTCTTGAGATCAGCGTTCCGACGGACGCACTCGAAGTCGTGCTGGTGGACCTGCGGCAGCGCCGTGGCATCATAGGCGGACAGGAAATCTCCGGCGCGACCGCGATCGTCAGCGCAATCGCTCCCCTCGCGCAGCTTTTTGGTTATTCGAGCGCATTGCACTCCCTGAGCGGAGGGCGCGCCAGTCATTCGATGCAATTCAATCAATACGCCGCGGTCCCGTCCGACGAAGACGACGGGCCCTATCCAGCGGCCCTGGCCCTGCGTATGCCGCCTGTTCTGGCACTTGGAGATTCCGCATGATCGGCCGCCTCAACCATGTCGCCATCGCCGTGAAGGATCTCGGCGCCTCCACTGCGCTCTATCGCGACACGCTCGGCGCGCGGGTCTCGCAGCCACTGCCTCAGCCCGAGCATGGCGTCACCGTCGTCTTCGTCGAGTTGCCCAACACGAAGATCGAACTGCTCGAGCCGCTCGGCGCCGATTCGCCGATCGCAAAATTCCTCGAGCGCAATGCCGATGGCGGCATCCATCATATCTGCTACGAGGTCGACGACATCCTCGCCGCGCGCGAGCGGCTGAAGGCGACTGGTGCGCGCGTGCTGGGCTCCGGCGAGCCGCGGATCGGCGCCCATGGCAAGCCGGTCCTGTTCCTGCACCCGAAGGATTTCTGCGGGACCCTGGTCGAGCTCGAGCAGGCTTGAGCCGCACGTCATTGGCGAGGACGAAGGGATGATCGCATTCATCGGTGAGCCGGAGTCGGGATCGCCGCGCCCGTTCAGTGCTGCGACGCGAGCCGGCAACCTCGTCTTCGTTTCGGGGCACTCGGCGCCGCATGAACCGGCGCTCGGGGTCTTTCGCGGCGATACGCCGGCGGAAGAGGTGCGCAACGCGCTTGCCCGCATCGCCGTGATTCTGCGCGAGGCGGGCAGCAGTCTCGACCGCGTCGTGCAGGTCACGATGCTGATCACGGACCCCGCCGACTACGCCGCCTGCAATGCCGAATACGTAAAACACTTCCCCGGCGGGTTGCCTGCGCGTCACACCGCCCGCTTCGGCGTACCTACAGACGCGCGGGTCGCCTTTTCCTGCATTGCCTTGGTGGAGGAGGGGTGATGAACGCTTTCCACGAAGGAACCGGACCATGACCATCACCGGCGGCCTGGCCGTTTACTTCGTCATCTGGTGGACGGTGCTGTTCGTCGTGCTGCCCTTCGGCGTCCGCAGCGAGGCGGAAACCGGCGAAGCGCATGTGCAGGGCACCGATCCCGGTGCGCCGGTCGGGACCAATCTCGTCAGAAAAGCGCTGATCACTACGGTGATCGCGGCGGTCGTCTTTGCAATCGTCTGGTATATCTGGTCGGCCTACGACCTTTGACCAAGATGGAGCGGGACCGCCAAAAACAAAGGGCAAGGCCGAAGCCTTGCCCTTGAGTCTGTTTTTTACCGCAGTAACGGCGCACATCTGTTTGCGTGCGGCTCATATACTAGGCGGGCGTTTGTTCCTCCCGAGACCTGGTCCGCGGCGCTCAAGGTTTAACCCGAGCGAGCCCAGCGCCAGATAATTAGCGGATTGTGACAGGCCTGTCACCCGTTTAGGCAGGCCCAGCCTCATCTTTTTGCAAATTTAATCCACCGTGCCTTTGTGCGGTGCAATAACCTGCTCCGGGAGGCCGGCGAAGCGCCTTGTTCCGGCCAAAGGATGCCGTTACGACGCCTCCGTGATGTGATCTGCCGGACATCTCCGGCAGCGACGGAGATGATCCCATGCTGCGCAGTTCCCTCGCCATTCTTGCTCTCGCCGCGTCGCTCGGCTGCGCGCAGGCCCAGGCTCCGGCATCAGACCCCAACAACACCGTTGTGCTCGAGACCAAGGACGGCAAGATCGCGATTCGCCTTCGTCCCGATCTCGCCCCCAAGCATGTCGCGCAGATCAAGACGCTGACGAAAAACGGCTTCTATGACGGCATCGTCTTCCATCGCGTCATCGACGGCTTCATGGCCCAGACCGGCGATCCGACCGGGACCGGCACCGGCAAGTCCGATCTGCCGAACCTGCCGGCCGAATTCACCCCGACCCCGTACAAGCCCGGCTCGGTCGGCATGGCGCGCTCGAGCTCGCCGGACTCGGCCAATTCGCAGTTCTTCATCTGCTACGAGGGCTGCGGCTCGCTGACCGGCCAATACACGCTGTTCGGAGAGGTCGTCTCGGGCATGGACGTGGCGCGCAAGATCAAGAAGGGCAGCTCGTCCAATAACGGCCAGGTCAGCAACCCCGACAAGATCGTGCGGATGCGCCTCCAGGCCGACGCGAAGTAAGCGGGTCGGCCGCTACGATGTCGCGCCTCCTGCCCATGCTGGCCATCGCCCTGTCGGTCGGCAGCGCTGGAGCAGGCATGGCGCAGGAGACACGCGATCTCGGCCTGCCGCCACCTTCCGGCTCGCAGTACCCTGTCCTGCCGCCGCCGTCGGGTTCGCAGAACCCGATCCTGCCGCCGCAATCGGGGCAGCGCTATGGCCCGGGCGTCGGCGGGCCGTTCGGCGAGCGCGAGCCGCGCCGCGCCGTTCCAAGACCCTATCCCGGCGTCGATCAGGGCATGAGCGGCTCTGTCTCGCCGGCTACGCGTAGCTTCGACGGGGAAGCCGTCGACCGCATCTCCGAGATCGCTCCGGCCTTGCGACGCTGCTGGAACCCGCCGGCCATGGCCGGCCGGGATGGCGTCATGGCGACGGTCCGCTTCAGCCTGCGGCGCGACGGCACGCTCTTCGGCCAGCCCCGCGTCACCTGGGAAACCCGCCAGAGCGATTCCGAATTGCGCGAGCGCTTCACCGCCTCGATCATCGCCGCGGTGCGCGACTGCACGCCTCTGAGGTTGTCGCCGGGCTTCGGAGCGGCTATCGCGGGACGACCCTTCACCATTCGCTTCCACGGCCGCGCGCCGTCCAATGAAAGGCCGATCTGATGTCACTCGATCCCGAGAACACCCTCGTCATGGAGACCACCAAGGGCCGCGTCGTGATCAAGCTGCGCCCGGATCTCGCTCCCGGCCATGTCGAGCGCCTGAAGACGCTCTCGCGCCAGGGCTTCTATGACGGCATCGTCTTCCATCGCGTCATCGACGGCTTCATGGCCCAGGTCGGCTGCCCGCATGGCACCGGCACCGGCGGTTCCGACCTGCCGGACCTCAAGGCCGAGTTCAACGCCGAGCCGCATGTCCGCGGCATCTGCTCGATGGCCCGCTCGCAGAACCCGAACTCGGCCAACAGCCAGTTCTTCATCGTCTTCGACGATGCCCGCTTCCTCGACAAGCAGTACACGGTCTGGGGCCAGGTCGTGGAAGGCATGGAGACTGTCGACAACATCAAGCGCGGCGAGCCCGTGCGCGATCCCGACTCCATCGTCTCGATGAAGGTCATGGCCGACGCCTGATTACCACGCGTTCGGTCATCCCGGCCGCAGCGGCGCAGCCGCGCAGAGCCGGAATCCACGCCTGAACGGTTTCGACGATCGCTCCGGCATGGATCCCGGGTCGACCTCTGGTCGCCCGGGATGACTTTTTGGATCGGGGCGTGACAAGGAGTGCGTCCGTCCATGGATGTCGGGCTCTTCGATTTCGACCTGCCGGAAGACCGGATCGCGCTGAGGCCCGTCAGCCCGCGCGATGCGGCCCGCATGCTTGTGGTACGGCCCGGTGCGGCCGCGCCCTTCGAGGATCGCGGCGTGCGCGACCTCGTTTCGCTGCTGCGGCCGGGCGACGCCCTCGTCCTCAACGACACGCGCGTGATCCCGTCTCGCCTCTACGGACGCCGGGTACGCGGCGACGCATCGGCGCGCGTCGAGATCATGCTGCACAAGCGCGAGGCTGATGATCGCTGGCGCGCCTTCGCCCGCCCGGCCAAGAAGCTGGCGCTTGGTGAAACCATCGAATTCGGCTCCGAGACGGCGAGCAATATCTGCGAGCTCGGCCAGTTGCGGGCGGAAGTCGTCGGCAAGGCGGAGGGCGGAGAGGTCGAGCTTCGCTTCGCCTTTGCCGGGCCTTTTCTCGACGAGGCGATCGCCCGCTTCGGCGAGTTGCCGCTGCCGCCCTATATCGCCGGCAAGCGGGCGACCGACGCCGCCGACGAGACCGACTACCAGACGATCCATGCCCGCGAGGACGGCGCGGTGGCGGCCCCGACCGCAGGCCTGCATTTCACGCCGGAGCTGTTCGCGGCGCTCGATGCGCGCGGCGTTTCACGGCATTTCGTCACGCTCCATGTCGGCGCCGGCACCTTCCTGCCGGTGAAGGCCGAGGATACGCGCGAGCACCGCATGCATGCCGAGTTTGGCAGCGTCAGCGCTGCCACGGCACAGGCGCTGAACGAGACCAGGGCGCGAGGCGGCCGCATCGTCGCCGTCGGCACCACGGCCCTGCGCCTGCTCGAAAGCGCGACCGGTGAGGACGGCGTGGTCGCGCCCTTCTCGGGCGACACCGCGATCTTCATCACGCCGGGCTATCGCTTCCGCGCCGTCGATATGCTGATGACGAATTTCCATCTGCCACGCTCGACATTGTTCATGCTGGTCTCCGCCTTCTGCGGGCTCGACGTGATGAAACGGGCCTATGCCCATGCGATCGCGGAGAAATACCGGTTCTACTCCTATGGCGACGCCAGCCTGCTGTATCGCGCCGACCCGGCCGCGTAGTGCTGCGCGGGCGGCGTGCCTGGTCTGCTTCGGCCGGTCTCGCTCGCCGGCTCGCCGCGCTTCATCATCACCTCCGTCCTTGATTCTGACGGCAGAGACGACAAACGCGGCATCGACATGAAGATCCTGGTCACGGGAAGCTCCGGCCATCTCGGCGAGGCGCTCGTTCGCACGCTGAGGGAACAGCGGCACGAGGTCGTCGGCCTCGATCGCGTCGGATCGCCCTTCACATCCGTCATCGGCTCGATCGTCGACCGGTCCTGCGTGGCGCGCTGCATGACAGGGGTCCAGGCGGTGCTCCACGCGGCGACCTTGCACAAGCCGCATGTCGCGACCCACGCCCGGCAGGATTTCATCGACGTCAACATCACCGGCACGCTCAACCTGCTCGAGGAGGCCGTGGCGGCCGGGGTCGGCTCCTTCGTCTTCACCAGCACGACCAGCGTCTTCGGCGATGCGCTGGTGCCGCCGGCGGGCGCGCCTGCCGCCTGGATCACCGAAGAGGTCGTGCCCGTCCCGAAGAACATCTACGGCGTCACCAAGGCCGCTGCCGAGGACCTTTGCCAGCTGTTCCACCGGAACCAGGGCCTCGCCTGCATCGTGCTGCGAACCTCGCGGTTCTTTCCGGAGGAGGACGATAACGGCGCGGCGCGCGCGGCCTATGCCGACGCCAATCTCAAGGCGAACGAGTTCCTCGCCCGTCGTGTCGATATCGAGGATGTCGTCAGCGCCCACCTCCTGGCGGCCGAGCAGGCGCCACGGATCGGCTTCGCGCGCTACATCATCAGCGCGACGACGCCATTTCTGCGCGAGGACATGCCTGAGCTGCGCATCGATGCGCCCCGCGTCCTGCAGGCTCGCGTGCCTGGCCATGCCGCCGAATATTCGCGCCGGGGCTGGAGCATGTTCCCCGGTCTCGACCGGGTCTATGTCAATGCACGGGCGAGGGCGGAGCTCGGCTGGCGGCCGCGCCACGACTTCGCGTCAGTGGTCGCGCGGCTCGCGGCCGGAGGCGAGCTGGCGAGCCCGCTGGCCCGAACGATCGGCGCGAAGGGCTATCACCCGGAGAGCTTTGCCGCCGGGCCTTATCCCGTCGCGTGATGCTGGCCGATCCGGCTCGCAATCCTGCCGCGAAAATGCTACCCGGCAGGGCAAGAAGGATTGTGACACTCCATGGCCGATATTTTTCGTGAGATCGATGAGGAGGTCCGGCGCGACAAGGCGGCGGCGCTCTGGAAGAAATATGGCACGCTGATCATCGCGCTGGCGGTGATCGCGGTCGTCGCCGTCGCCGGCTGGCAGGTCTGGCTCCATCGCGAGCAGCAGGCCTCGCAGGCGGTTGGCGCCAGGTTGGAGGAGGCGCTCAGGGCCTCGCGTGACAATCGCGGCGCCGAAGCGGAATCGATCCTCGTCGAGCTCTCGGCCAATGCGCCGGCGGGTTATCGCCAGATCGCGCGTTTCCGCCTGGCCGCCGAAACCGCCAAGCGCGATCCGGCGGCGGGTGCGACGGCCTTCGACGGCCTCGCCAATGACGGCTCGCTCGACCAGCTCTATCGCGACCTGGCGCGGTTGCGCGCCGGCATGCTGCGCGTCGATCTCGCGCCCTATGCCGAGATCCGCACGGCGCTGGAGCCGCTGGCGACGCCTCAGGGTACTTGGCGTCACTCGGCCCGCGAATTCCTTGGCATCGCCGCGCTCAGGGCCAATCTCTTCGAGGATGCCGGGCGCTGGTTCGACGCCATCGTCACCGATCCGCAATCGCCGCAGGTGCTGCGCCAGCGGACCGAACTCTATCTGGCTCTGGTGCGCGGCGGCGCCGTCGAGACCCGGAACTGATCCGGCGCGCGTCCTCGCCGGCGCGCGTCCCTGAACGCGGAACAGGACGAACCCGAACGCTATGACCGCGACCGTCGCCATCATCGGCAGGCCGAATGTCGGCAAATCGACGCTGTTCAACAGGCTCGTCGGCAAGAAGCTCGCGCTGGTCGACGACCGGCCGGGCGTCACCCGTGACCGCCGCGAGGGCGAGGCCTCGCTCGGCCACCTGCGCTTCAGGGTGATCGACACGGCGGGGCTCGAGGAGGCCGACAAGGATTCGCTCGCCGGCCGCATGCGCGCCCAGACCGAGACGGCGATCGCCCAGGCCGACGTCATCCTGTTCATGATCGACGCCCGCCTCGGCCTGACGCCGATGGATCAGCCCTTCGCCGATCTGGTGCGCCGCTCCGGCAAGCCGGTGATCCTGCTCGCCAACAAGGCGGAGGGGCGCAAGGGCCTGGACGGGATCTTCGAATCCTACGCGCTCGGGCTCGGCGACCCGGTGCCGTTCTCGGCCGAGCATGGCGAAGGCACTTCCGATCTCCTTGAAGCCCTCGTTCCCTTCGTCGCGGACGAGCCGGAGGAGGAGGAAGAGGACGCCTGGGCCGATGCGCCTGCCGCCGATGCCGACGAGGAGAGCGACCCCAACAAGCCGCTGCGCGTCACCATCATCGGCCGGCCCAATGCCGGCAAGTCGACGCTGGTCAACCGCATGATCGGCGAGGAGCGGCTGCTCACCGGTCCCGAGGCCGGCATCACCCGCGACACGATCTCGGTCGACTGGCAATGGCGCGGCCGGCCGGTCAAGCTCTTCGACACGGCCGGCATGAGGAAGCGCGCCCGCATCGAGGAGAAGCTGGAAAAGCTCTCCGTCGCCGATGCGCTGCGCGCCATCCGCTTCGCCGAGGTCGTGGTCGTGCTGCTCGATTCGACCATTCCCTTCGAGAAGCAGGACCTGACTCTGGTCGACCTGACGGAGCGCGAGGGCAGGACGGTCGTCATCGGCCTCAACAAATGGGACCTCGTCGCCGATAAGCAGGGCCTGCTCGCCGAGCTCAAGGAGAAGGCGCACCACCTCCTGGCGCAGGTGCGCGGCGTGCAGATCGTGCCGCTCTCGGGGCTCGCTGGGGAGGGCATCGACCGGCTGATGCAGGCGGTCTTCTTGAGCTACGACGTCTGGAACCGCCGCATCTCGACGGCCCGGATCAACCGTTGGCTCGAAGGCGTGCTCTCGGCCCATCCGCCACCGGCAGTCGCCGGGCGCCGCATCAAGATCCGCTACATGACGCAGGCCAAGGCGCGCCCGCCGACCTTCGCGCTCTTCGGCAACCAGCTCGACCATTTGCCGGTGTCCTATACGCGCTACCTCGTCAACAACCTGCGCGAGGCTTTTGAGCTGCCGGGCACGCCGATCCGCCTGCATACCCGCGGCGGCGCCAATCCCTATGACAAGGATCGTCGCGGATGAGGGTCACGATCGTCGGGGCCGGCATCGCCGGTCTCGCCACCGCCTGGGCGCTGAGCGGCCGCGGTCATCAAGTCACGCTGCTCGAGCAGGCGCCGACGATCCCAAATCCCTACGCCGCTTCCGGCGACCAGCATCGCATCATCCGCCGCGCCTATGGCAGCGCCGACGGCTATGCCCGCACGATTCCCGAGGCCTTTGCCGCCTGGGAGGCGATGTGGGCCGATCTCGGTCGCTCGCATCTCGCCAATTGCGGCGTTCTCGGCGTGTCGCTGCAGGAAGGTGACGAGGGCGAGCAGTATCGCGAGGGCCTGGACCGGACCGGCGCGCCTTACACCTTGCACGAGCCGACTGAAGCCACCGAACGCTGGCCCTTCCTCGACGCTGCGGGCCTGCGCTACGCCTATTTCAGCGCCGATGGCGGCGCGCTGTTTCCGGCGCGGATCGCCGCGGACCTGCTGAAGCTGCTCGCGGATCGCGGCGTCGACATTCGCGCCAATGCGCGCGTCGTCGTGGTCGATCCTGAAAAGGGTCTGGTCCGTCTTGAAGACGGCACGGACCTCGCAGCCGACAAGGTGGTGGTGACGGCGGGAGCCTGGGTGCTGCGGCTCTTTCCAGAGCTGGCTGACACGCTGAAGACCTATCGCACCGCCGTGGTCTATCTCGAGCCGCCGGCGGATTTGCGCGAGGCCTGGGAGCGTGCGCCGGCCATGGTCAGCGTCGGCGGCGAGTCGCATGGCTATATCCTGCCTCCGGTCGATGGCACCGACCTGAAATTCGGCGCCGGCATCCACCGGCGCCCGCGAGAGCCCGACGAGGAGCGCGAGCCGCGCCCGGGCGAGGGCGAGCAGATCAGGGATTATTTCGCGCCGCCGTTGGCGCGCCTTTCCGAGTATCGCGTCAAGCGCGTCGCGAGCTGTGCCTATACCTTCAGGGAAGACACCACCTTCTTCGCGCGGCGGCTGGGCAAGGCGCTCGTGGTCTCGGCCTGTTCCGGTCACGGCTATAAATTCGGCGCAGCCGTCGGGCGCCGTGTCGCCGACGCGCTGGAAAGCGGTGACGATGCCGGGTTTCTGCGCTGGCTCAGGGCGGAATAGACCGGACGCCGCGCGGCATGATCGAGACCGTCAGCGCCCTTTTCGTCAGCTCCGATGTCACCGTCCTGCTCGGCCTAAGGGCCTCGTGGAAGCGGGCCTGGGCCGACCACTGGGACGCCATCGGCGGCCGTGTCGAAGCCGGCGAAAGCCTGGAGCAGGCGCTGCTGCGCGAATGCCGGGAGGAGGTCGGGCTCACCCCGACGCGCTACCGGCTGGTCCTGTCGGAAGCCGAACGCTTTCCGGAGCGAAACGGCGAGGCGCTCCATCACATCTATGTCGTGGAGGCCTGGGACGGCGGCGAGGCCGCCAATCTCTGCGACGAGCACACCGAAATCCGCTGGTTCACGCTCGACGAGATGGCGGCGCTGCCGAACCTGACCATCCCCGATTTGATCACGCTGGTTCGGGAAAACTGCCGTCATGCTCGGGCTTGACCCGAGCATCTCTTGACGGGCGAGCTACCTTCGGCGCGAGATTCTCGGCTCTACGCTTCGCTCCGGCCGAGAATGACGGCCAATGCTACGCCGGCATTTGCGGGCTGAGCACCTTGCCCTGCGGGAAGTCGAAAATCTTGCCGGTCTCGGTCCAGTCCGGCGAGGCGAGCCGGACGAGATGCGGCGCAAGCTCCTCCGGCGTCTTCAGGCTCAGCGGATCCTCGCCGGGCATCGCCTCCGCCCGCATGCGCGTGCGCAGGGGGCCGGGATTGACGATCATCACCTTGAGCGGCGTCGTCGCGGTCTCGGCGGCATAGGTGCGGGCCATCGCCTCGACGGCGGCCTTCGAGATCGAGTAAGGGCCCCAATAGGCCAGGCATTTATGCGCCGCGCCCGACGACATCAGGATCACGCGGGCAGCGTCGGACGCCTTGAGCGCCGGCTCGACCGATTTGATCAGCCGCCAGTTCGCCGTGACATTGGTCTCGAACACTTTTGCCCATTCCTTGGGCGAGGCATGGGTGAGGGGCGTCAGCGGGCCGAGAATGCCGGCATTGGCGAGCAGGATGTCGAGCTTGCCCCAGCGCTCCAGCAGGGCCGGGCCGAGCTTTTCGATCGCGGTCGCGTCACCGAGATCGACCGGGACCAGGGTGGCGCTGCCGCCGATCGCCTTGATCTCGTCGTCGAGCTCTTCGAGAGCGCCCGTGGTGCGGGCCAGCGCGACGACATGCGCGCCGGCCTGGGCGAAGGCGAGCGAGGCGGCCCGGCCGATGCCGCGCGATGCGCCGGTGACGAGCGCGACGCGCCCTTCCAGAGGCTTGGACATGCAGGTTCCGTGTGAGGGTCAGCCGGCTTCGGCGAGCAGCGACAATTCCTGCTTGGCGCTCTCGCCGATGACGTCGGTCAGCGAGGTCGGATAGTCGCCGGTGAAGCAATGGTCGGTGAATTGCGGGCGGACAGGGTCGCGCCGCTCGTGGCCCATGGCGCGGTAGAGCCCGTCGACCGACAGGAAGGCGAGCGAATCGGCGCCGACGAACTGGCGCATCTCTTCGAGCGAATGCGTCGCGGCCAGCAGCTTCTCGCGATCGGGCGTGTCGATGCCGTAATAGTCGGGATGGGTGATCGGCGGCGAGGAGATGCGGAAATGCACCTCGCGGGCGCCGGCCTCGCGCATCATCTTGACGATCTTCAGCGAGGTCGTGCCGCGCACGATCGAGTCGTCGACGAGCACGATGCTCTTGCCCTCGACCACGCCGCGATTGGCCGAGTGTTTCAGGCGCACGCCGAGCTCGCGCACCTTCTGCGTCGGCTCGATGAAGGTCCGTCCGACATAATGGTTGCGGATGATGCCGAGCTCGAAGGGAATGCCGCTCGCCTGGGCATAGCCAAGCGCCGCCGGCACGCCCGAATCCGGCACCGGCACGATCACGTCGGCCTTCGCAGGCGATTCCGCGGCGAGCACCGCGCCCATCTGCTTGCGCCGCTCATAGATGCTGCGGCCCTTCACGATCGAATCCGGCCGAGCGAAGTAGATGTATTCGAAGATGCAGGGGCGTTCGGCCACCGGCGGGAAGGGCTTGTGGCTCTCGATGCCGTCCTCGGAGATCACGACGATCTCGCCGTTCTCGACCTCGCGGATGAACTTGGCGCCGATGATGTCGAGCGCGCAGGTCTCCGAGGTCAGGATCGGGCAGCCGTCGAGCTCGCCCAGCACGAGCGGGCGGATGCCGAGCGGGTCGCGTGCGCCGATCAGCTTCTTGTTGGTCATCCCGACGAAGGCATAGGCGCCCTCGATCTGGCGGATCGCATCGACGAAGCGCTCGATGAAGCGGCTCTTGCGGCTGCGGGCGACGAGATGCAGCAGGACCTCGGTGTCGGAGGTCGACTGATAGATCGCGCCATCGCGCACCAGGTTGCGGCGCAAGGTCAGGCCGTTGGTGAGGTTGCCGTTATGCGCGACCGCGAAGCCGCCGCCATGCAACTCGGCGAAAAGCGGCTGGACGTTGCGCAGGATCGTTTCGCCCGTCGTCGAATAGCGCACATGGCCGATCGCCTGCGAGCCCTTGAGCTTCTCGATGACGGAGGCTTCGGAGAAGGCATCTCCGACCAGGCCCAGGCGCCGCTCCGAGTGGAAGCGCTTGCCGTCGAAGGCGACGATGCCCGCCGCTTCCTGGCCACGATGCTGGAGCGCGTGCAGGCCGAGAGCCGTCAGCGCCGTGGCGTCGGCATGGCCGAAAATGCCGAACACGCCGCATTCCTCGCGCAACCGATCGGCATAGGGATCGAAGGCTGTCTCGGTCTGAGGCTTCATCACGGGCTCCATGCGCAGGGACACGGCTGCGATACGCTCCAATTACGGGCGAGTTTGGGCAGGCGCCGCCGGGCGGCTGCCGTCGATCGTCCGTTGCAGGGCCTGGCGGTCGGTGGCGTTCGGCACCTCGGTGCGGCGCTGCGGGTCGGCATTGGTCGGGCTCGCGGGGCTACGCGGCTCCTCGGCCGGGGCCTCGACGGGCTCCTCGCCGGTCTTCGGCTTCAGCAGGTTCTTGACGAAGTCGGAGTTGATGTCTTGCGGCAGCATCGTCAAGAGCGAGCGGCCGGTTTCTTCGAGGATCGGCTTGGCCTTGGCCTCGCGGGCCCAGGTCGGCATGTTCTTGTCGCCCATCAGCGCGGTGAAGAACAGGTAGCCGATGACGGCGAGCAGCAGCCCGCGCGCGGCGCCGAAGACGAAACCGAGCGTGCGGTCGAGCGCGCCGATGCGCGAATCGAGCACGAAATCGGAAACCCGCGCCGTGATCAACGAAACCACGATCAGGGTCAGCAGGAACAGGGCCGCGATCACCGCGACCAGCGCGATGGTCTGGTTGGGGATATGCTGCTGCGCCAAGGGCAGGAGCTGGGGGTGGAAGATCCAGGCCACGACCGCGGCCGTGACCCAGGAGGCGATCGCCAGGACTTCGCGCGTCAGCCCGCGCACCGTTGCCAGTAACGCCGAGATCAGAACCACGCCGATGACGACGAGATCGAGGATGGTGACAGGCATGTAGGAAGCCGCTTCGCTAAGACATCGGGAAGGCCTGCAAGAAATGGGCTGGCCGCAACGATTTTGCTATACGCGTTCAAAGGGGTTCCGTCACCCTTCCGGACGCCTCATTTCACATCTCTGCGAGGCGCGCGGGCGGCGATATCCGCAACGAGTTCCGTAACATGGCCGAAACGCCGCAGACCGAGCCCGCTGCCGTCGCCGAAATCCGCCCCGCCTGAAGGCAGCAATGCCGCCTCGAAACCCAGCTTTGCCGCCTCACGCAGCCGCGCAGCCGCGACGGATACCGGGCGAATCGCGCCCGACAAGGCGATCTCGCCGAAATAGACCGCCTCGGCCGGCAGGATCGCGCCGGTGAGCGAGGAGACGAGCGCCGCCGCGACCGCCATATCCGCCGCCGGTTCGTTGACGCGCAGGCCGCCCGCGACATTGAGATAGACGTCGTGCTGGCCGAGCCTCAGGCCGCCATGGGTCTCCAGCACCGCCAGCACCATCGCCAGCCGGCTGTTCTCCCAGCCGACCACCGCGCGCCGCGGCGTGCCGAGCGAGGTCGGCGAGACCAGGGCCTGGATCTCGACGAGCACCGGCCGCGTTCCTTCGATCCCGGCGAAGACGGCCGCGCCGGGAGCCGCCTGGTCGCGCCCGGCAAGGAAAAGCGCTGACGGATTGGAGACTTCCGACAATCCCTTGCCAGTCATCTCGAAGACGCCGATCTCGTCGGTCGGCCCGAAACGGTTCTTCTGCGCCCGCATGATCCGGAAGGCGTGGCCGCCTTCGCCCTCGAAGGAGAGCACGGCGTCGACCATGTGCTCGACCACCCGAGGCCCCGCGATCTGGCCGTCCTTGGTGACGTGGCCGACGAGGATGAGGCAGGCGCCCGAGGTCTTGGCGTAACGGATCAGCGCCTGGGCCGAGCCGCGAACCTGCGTCACCGTCCCGGGCGCGCTCTCGACCTCACCCGACCACATGGTCTGGATCGAATCGATCACCACCAGCGCCGGCCGCTGGCCTTGCTGAAGCGTCGCGATGATGTCCTCGACATTGGTTTCGGCTGCGAGATCGACCGGGGTTTCGGCCAGTCCCATGCGCTCGGCCCGCAAGCGCACCTGCCCGGTCGATTCCTCACCCGAGACATAGACGACGCGCCGGCCGTCCTGCGCCAGCGCCGCGCAGGCCTGCATCAGCAAAGTCGATTTGCCGATGCCAGGATCGCCGCCGATCAGCAGCACCGAGCCGGGCACGAAGCCGCCGCCGGTGACGCGGTCGAGCTCGCCGATGCCGGCGACGATGCGCGGCGCATCCTGTGTCTCGCCCTTCAGCGTCTCCAGCGCGAAGACGCGGCCGCGCGCCCGACCGCCCGAGGAGCCGCGGCCGCCCGGAACGGGCGCGGCCTGCGCCTCCTCGGTGAGGGACGACCAGGTGCCGCAGGCGTCGCATTTGCCTTGCCAGCGATGATAGACCGCGCCGCAGGCCTGGCAGGTATAGGTCGGTCCGCGCTTGGCCATCAGCGCGTGGCGCTCATCGCTGTCACACCCGCCTCGTCATCCCGGACAAGCGGCGTAGCCGCGTAGCTCCGGGATCCATCGTAAAGCGCCGGAGCCCCACGATGGATCCCGGAGCTACGCTTCGCTTCGTCCGGGATGACGGTGGAGATGCAAGCGCCGGTCACATCACAACCCGACATAGCGGCGCGCCTGGCGCCGGCCGAGGCTGGTCAGGATCTCGTAGCCGACCGTCTTGGCGCCGGCGCCGACCGTCTCGAGATCGAGCGGGCCGCCGATCAGCGTGACCGGGGCGCCGCGCATCGCGGCGGCGGTGGGCGCATCGCTGACGTCGATGATGATCAGGTCCATCGAGACGCTGCCGACGAAGGGGCAGATGACGCCGCCGACAAGCGCAGAGCCGCCACTGCTCGCGTCCGTCCAGCTCGCATTGCGCGGATAGCCGTCGGCATAGCCGAGGTGGATGGTCGCGAGCTTGCGCCGGCCCTTGGCGGTCCAGCGGCCGTTATAGCCGACCTGCGTCCCGCTCTCGACCTCGCGCAGCTGGATGATGCGCGCCTCCATGCCGATCACCGGCTGCATCGGGTTCGGCCGGCCGGGCGTCGGGTTGCCGCCATAGAGCGCATAGCCCGGACGCGTCAGCTGATAGGCCGGGCAATCCTCGAGGAAATGGCCCGAGGAATTGAGCAGCGAGGCGGGGACGCCGGGGAAAGCCGCGGCGATCTCGGCGAAAGCCTTGATCTGGCGTGCATTGGCCGGATCGGCGACGTCCTCCGACGAGGCGAAATGCGACATCACCAGCCCGATGCCGGCGGCCTCGATATCGCGCCTGCGTTCGCGAGCGAGGTCGAGCCCTTCGCCGGGCCAGAGCCCGAGCCGGTTCATCGCCGTATCGATATGCAGGGCGGCCGGGCGGGCAATGTTCGTATTGGCCCGGAACGCGGCCCATTCGGCCAGTTCCTCGTGCGAGCCGAGCACCGGCGAGAGGCCGTGCTCCGCATAGGCGCCGCAGGTGCCGGGCAGCAGCCCGTTCAGCACATAGACCACCGCGTCGGGCGCCACAGCGCGGGCCCGGATGCCTTCCGAGAGATGGGCGACGAAGAAGCTCCGGCAGCCGGCCTTGGCGAGCGCCGTCACCGCCGGCTCGATGCCGATGCCATAGGCGTTGGCCTTGACGACGGCGCCGGTCTCGGCGCCCTCAGTCCGCTGCCCGAGCGCGCGCCAGTTCGCGGTGAGCGCGCCGAGGTCGATCGTCAGGGTTGCGCCGAAAGCGTCGGCATCCGGCGTGTCGAAGGGGCTCATAGGTGATCCGGTAGTCGGGATTCGTCGGCGCGGTCGGAGAAGCGTGTCACTTCGGCGTCGAATTGCAGGTTGACCGTGCCGGTCGGGCCGTGACGCTGCTTGCCGATGATGAGCTCGGCCAGACCATGCGCCAGCTCCATCTCGTTCAGCCAGGTCGCGTGCTCGGGCGTGCCGGCGCGCGGCTCCTTGTTCTTCAGGTAATATTCCTCGCGATAGACGAACATGACCACGTCGGCGTCCTGCTCGATCGAGCCCGATTCACGCAGGTCCGAGAGCTGCGGGCGCTTGTCGTCGCGGCTCTCGACCTGGCGCGAGAGCTGCGAGAGAGCGACGATCGGCACGACAAGCTCCTTGGCCAGCGCCTTCAGGCTGGTGGTGATCTCGGTCAGCTCCTGCACGCGGTTCTCGCCCTTCTTGGCCGAGCCGGACAAGAGCTGGAGATAGTCGATGAAGAGGATGTCGAGCCCCTTCTGCCGCTTCAGCCGGCGCGCCCGCGCCATCAGCTGGGCGATCGAGATGCCGCCGGTCTGGTCGATATAAAGCGGCAGCTTCTCGATCTGCGCCGCGACATCGGTCAGCCGCCCGAAATCGGCCTCGGTGATGCGGCCCTGCCTGATCTTGTAGGACGAGATGCCAGATTGTTCGGCGACGATGCGGGTCGCGAGCTGGTCGGACGACATTTCGAGCGAGAAGAAGCCGACGATGCCGCCATCGACCGACTTGATCGAGCCGTCCTCCTGGCGCTCGCCGCGCCAGGCCTTGGCGATGTTGAAGGCGATGTTGGTGGCGAGCGAGGTCTTGCCCATGGCCGGGCGTCCGGCGAGGATGATCAGGTCGGAATGCTGCAGGCCGCCCATGCGCTGGTCGAGATCGCGCAGGCCCGACGAGATGCCCGATAGTCCGCCCGCGCGCTGATAGGCGTTCGCGGCCATGTCGATCGCGGTGCGCAGCGCGCCGTCGAACTTCTGGAAGCCGCCCTCGTAGCGGCCCTTTTCCGCCAGCTCGTAGAGCCGGCGCTCCGCTTCCTCGATCTGCTCGCGCGGCGCCATCTCGACCGGCGCGTCATAGGCGACATTGACCAGGTCCTCGCCGACGCCGATGAGCTGGCGGCGGATCGCGAGGTCGTAGATCGTGCGGCCATAGTCCTGAGCATTGATGACGGTGGTCGCCTCCGCCGCCAGCCGCGCGAGATATTGCGAGGCGGTGATGCCGCCGAGATCGATCTCGCCGATGAAGGTCTTCAGCGTGATCGGCGTCGCGATCTTGCCGGCCCGGATCAGGCTCGCCATCAAGTCGAAGATGCGCTGATGCACCGGCTCGTGGAAATGCTCCGGCACCAGGAAATCGGAGATGCGGTAGAACGCGTCGTTATTGACCAGGATCGCGCCCAGCAGCGCCTGCTCAGCCTCGATATTATGGGGCTGGACACGGTATTCGGCCTCACGATTGTCGAGGCGGGCGACGAGGGCGGTTGCTGTAGCCATGCTCTTCGATAGGTGAGAATCGGCTGGTCGCGTAACTGGAACAAAATGAGAACACAAGAATTAGGCGAAACTCTGCCCGCTGTCCACAGACTCGCCTCGATCAGCCGGGCGGTTCGACCAGAGGGGCTGCCATCCAGCCATCAGCTGCCATCTTGATGGCAGCTGATGGCCAGCCTATATGAGACACAGCAGGAGGTCGCCATGGCCGAACCCCAACTTTCCGTCCGCAGCGCCCGCGCCCGCGATCTCGCGCACCGTCTGGCCCAGCGCGAAAAGCGCACCGTGGCGCAGGTCGTCGAGCGAGCGCTCGAAGTCTACGCGGCGCGAGAGGCCGGCCGCCAACCTGCTGCGGAGTTTTATGCCAGCCTGCGCGCGCCCAGCGATGAAGAGGATATCGACCTCGAAGCCGTCATTCGCGAGGCCCGCCGACCGCATCACGGCATCGACCTGTGATCTTCCTCGACACGAACGTCGTGTCGGAGGCGTCACGCCGCAATCCCGATCCGGCAGTGATGGCCTGGCTCGATCGCCATGACACCGAGCTCGCCTTGTCCACGGTCGTCATCGGCGAGATCGCCTTCGGGATCGAGCGGATCAGGCCCGACCAACGCTCAGTACGACTGGCGGCAGATCTCTCGAAATGGCGGGAGCGTTTTGCGGATCGCATCTTCGGTCTGACCGAGGAAGCGGCGCTCCGCTATGGCGAGGTCATGGGCTCGGCATCGCGAACCGGAATTCAGATGAGCGCGCCGGATGGCATGATCGCGGCCATAGCGCTGGTCAATGGTGGCCGGCTCGCGACCCGCAATGTCATCGATTTCCAGAAGAGCGGGCTCGAGATCATCGATCCCTGGACATTCTGACGAACGAAAAAGGCGCCGCGATCGCTCGCGGCGCCTTCCGTATTCGCGGGTTGGCGAAGCTCAGCGCTCGTCGTCGCCGGCCTCGGCCAGCGCGGCGCCGACCTCGAGGCCGAGATCGTCGAGATCGAACTCCTCGCGGGCCGTGACGTTCTCGCCCAGCGCCTGACGCTCGGCTTCCTCGGCGGAGCGGGCGACGTTGACGGTGACGGTGACCGAGACTTCCGGATGCAGCACGACCGGGACGGTGTGCAGGCCCAGCGTCTTGATCGGCGTGTTCAGGGTGACCTGGTTGCGATCGACGCTGAAGCCGTCCTGGGTCAGGGCCTCGGCGATGTCGCGGGTCGAGACCGAGCCGTAGAGCACGCCGGATTCGCCGGACTGGCGCAGGATCACGACGGCGTGGCCGTTCAGGGTCCCGGCGACCGAGTCGGCTTCGGCCTTGAGCTCGAGATTGCGCGTCTCGAGCTGGGCGCGCTGGGTCTCGAAGCGCTTGCGGTTCTCCTCGGTGGCGCGCAGCGCCTTGCCGCGGGGCAGCAGGTAGTTGCGGCCGAAGCCGTCACGCACGCGCACGACTTCGCCCATCTGGCCGAGCTTGGCGACGCGTTCGAGCAGGATCACTTCCATTGGTCTTCTCCTTTGAATTCCGATTGAGTTTTGATGTCAGGCGTTAGGCATGGGCGGGGTCAGCGGCGGGCGCGGTGGCTTGCGCAGGCCGAACAGTGAATCGACGATGCCGGCCAGCGAGAGCAGTGGCGTCAGCACGGCCTGCATCACGATCAGCGCGACATAGACGGAGGCCAGCATCGGCCCGCGCCAGGCCTTGCCGCGCGACAGGTCGTGGATCATCGCCAGGCCGCTGAACATGAAGACGGCGAGCAGCGCGCCGGTCAGGGCGGCGCCGGCGACGCCGATGAAGCCTCCGAACGAGGCCGTCACCATGGCCAGCGCGAGCAGGAACAGCGCGCGGCGCGGCACCGTCGTCGCCGGGATGAAGGGCCAGGGCCGTGGCAGGCGGCCGGAGAGCTGGACGGCCTTGGCGGCCAGCCAGAGATTGGCGACGAGGGTCGTGACGAAGGAGGCGCCGATGCCCACCGGGACCGCCGGCGCCAGGCGCAGGGCCAGGTCGCTCAGCTTCACATCAGGGGACAGCGTGATGAGGCGGCTGCGCACCATCTCGGAGAGTAGGTTCTCGATGACCCGCGCGATGACCGAGCGATAGGCCTCGTAATCGGTCGTCATCACGAGGGCGCTGCCAACCGTGGTCAGGGCCGCCGTGCCGGCGATCCAGACCAGGAGATGGCCGAGCGGATACCATTCAGCGGCGCCTTGCCCGTTGTCGCGCGCCAGCAGGACGAGATAGGCGATCCACCAGGCCGGCAGCGCCACGATCAGCGCGAAATTCAGGCCGGCGGCGAAGCTGAGCGCGATCGCGCCTGCAAGCGCGCCCGCCAGGGTGGCGACGAGCCCGGCGCGATGGTTCCAGCCAAGGGCGGCGATGAAGATCGGCAGGGGAGCGGCCGAGTACAGCAGAACGGCCAGCGGCGATCCGGTGATCACCACTGCGAAAAGGAGGGCCGATACCAGGCCCGCGCCGATGCCGACGATCGGAAGCATCTTTCGTCCTGCTGTCCCGCTGCTCGTAAAGGCAGGGTGAGAGGCGTTTGCCTCAACATACCCGGCGGGTTTTCACCGCAGGGCGACTAGGGTGGATCATCGCCGGCGCGAGGCGCCGGCGGCGATGGATAGCGATCCGCTCAGCGGATGACGTAGGGCAGAAGCCCGAGGAAGCGGGCGCGCTTGATCGCCTGGGCGAGTTCGCGCTGTTTCTTGGCCGAAACGGCCGTGATGCGCGACGGCACGATCTTGCCGCGCTCGGAGATGTAGCGCGAGAGCAGGCGCACATCCTTGTAGTCGATCTTCGGAGCGCCTTCGCCCGAGAACGGGCAGGACTTGCGGCGGCGGAAGAAGGGGCGGCGTGCGCCAGCGGAAGCAGTCGACATGGCTCAGGCCTCCGCGCTGGGGGTTTCGGTAGCTTCGTCTTCACGACGCGGACGGTCCCGGCGCGGGCCACGGTCGAAGCGATCGCCGCCGCCACGGTCGAAGCGGTCGCCACGATCGTCGCGGTCGCGCTTCTGCAGCATGGCCGACTGGCCTTCCTCGAGCTCCTCGACGCGGATGGTCAGGAAGCGCAGGACATCCTCGTTGATGCGCATCTGGCGCTCCATCTCCAGCACGGCGGCGGAGGGGGCGTCGATGTTCAGCAGCGAATAATGCGCCTTGCGGTTCTTCTTGATGCGATAGCCGAGCGACTTCACGCCCCAGTACTCGGTCTTGGTGACCGAGCCGCCATTCGCCTCGATGATGCCCTTGAACTGGTCGACAAGGGTCTCGACCTGCTGCGCGCTGACATCTTGTCGCGCGAGCAGTACGTGCTCGTACAATGCCATTGATGGCCTTCCTTAGTTTCACCCTGTTTCGCCCGGCGCGGAGCCCTCCGAGCCCTGGATAAGGCCCGACAGGATTTCATCGAAGGCGGAGACACGGGATGACGGCTCTAATCAGAGCCTGCGGAATGCCTCCTCGGAAGCGGCCCGCCATCCGTTCAGCCTCCGGCCGAACAAACAGGAGGCGGCTGATACAGGTTCGGTGCCGTTTACGCAAGCCAAATCAGCCCTAAGTCACGCCCAATTCTGCGGCAAAGCTTGACTTGAGCTCCCAAGCAATGTGAGAGGCGCGTCGTAGTGACCAATTTATGAAGATCGGGAATTTGCCAGCATGACGACCGCGTTCATCTTTCCCGGCCAGGGCTCTCAGGCTGTCGGCATGGGCAAGACCTTGGCCGAGGCCTTCCCGGCTGCCAAGGCGGTTTTCGCCGAGGTCGACGATGCCCTGTCGCAAAATCTTTCGGCCATCATGTGGGACGGTCCGAGCGAAGAGCTGACGCTGACGGCCAATGCCCAGCCGGCGCTGATGGCGGTCAGCCTCGCGGTCATCCGGGTGCTGGAGGCCGAGGCCGGCCTTTCGCTGGCTCGCGACGCGACCTTCGTCGCCGGCCATTCGCTCGGAGAATATTCGGCGCTGGCGGCTGCCGGCAGCTTCTCGATTGCCGATGCGGCTCGCCTGCTGCGGATCCGCGGCGATGCCATGCAGAAGGCGGTGCCGGTAGGCGAGGGCGCCATGGCGGCCTTGCTCGGCGTCGATCTCGACCAGGCTCGCGCGATCGCTGCCGACGCGGCGCAGGGCCAGGTCTGCGAGGCGGCCAACGACAATGGCGGCGGGCAGGTCGTGCTGTCGGGCAGCAAGGCCGCGATCGACCGGGCGATCGCGCTCGCCGGCGAGCGCGGCGTCAAGCGCGCGCTGCCGCTGCCGGTCTCGGCGCCGTTCCATTGCGCCCTGATGCAGCCCGCGGCCGACGCCATGCGCGACGCCTTGGCCAAGGTGGCGCTGGCGCCGCCGGTCGTGCCGGTCATGGCCAATGTGGGAGCGGCTCCGCTCAGTGATCCCGACGCGATCCGCGCCTCATTGGTGGCTCAGGTCACGGGTACGGTGCGCTGGCGCGAATGCGTCGAGGCAATGGCGAATGCCGGTGTTGACCGCTTCGTCGAGGCAGGTAGCGGCAAGGTTCTCGCCGGCCTGGTCAAGCGCATCGCCGCTGGCACGGCCGCCGTCTCGCTTGGCGCCGCGGACGACATCAGAAACTACAACGCCCAGAACGGGTGATCCGGCGGCACGCCGGAATCATGGGAGGCATCATGTTTGATCTGACGGGGAAGAAGGCCCTGGTCACCGGCGCAACCGGCGGCCTGGGCGGCGCCATCGCCCGCACGCTCCACGGCTTGGGCGCGAGCGTCGCGCTCTCGGGCACGCGGGTCGAGGCGCTCGAGGCGCTTGCGGCGGAGTTCGGCGAGCGCACTGTTACTGTGCCCTGCAACCTGTCCGACAAGGATTCCGTCGAGGCGCTCGTTCCCGCCGCCGAGGAGAAGCTCGGGGGGCTCGATATCCTCGTCAACAATGCCGGCGTCACCCGCGACAACCTGTTCATGCGCCTCAAGGACGAGGACTGGGACAATGTCATCGCCGTCAACCTGACCGCGGCGTTTCGGCTCTCGCGCGCGGCCGTGAAGAGCATGATGCGCCGCCGCTATGGCCGCATCATCGCGATCGGCTCGGTCGTGGGCGTCACGGGCAATCCGGGGCAGGGCAACTATGCCGCCTCGAAGGCCGGGCTGATCGGGATGTCGAAGGCGCTGGCGGCCGAAGTCGCGAGCCGCAACATCACCGTCAACGTCGTTGCGCCGGGCTTCATCGAGTCGCCGATGACGCAGTCGCTGACCGAGAAGCAGCGCGAGGCCATTCTGGCGGACGTGCCGATGGGCCGCCTGGGCCTCGGAGAGGACGTCGCTGCGGCCGTCGCCTATCTGGCCAGCAACGAGGCCGCCTACGTGACCGGGCAAACGCTTCACGTCAATGGCGGAATGGCAATGATTTAAAGGGTTTGTGTAAGTTTTTTGAAAGCCCTTTTGATCGAATCCCGGCTCTCGCCAGCCATCATCGAGTGTGTTAACTAGCGCCGTCGCGCTGCAGCGCGCGTGCTCGGGGGGACTTGACGCGAACCCTGTTGTTGCGTTTGTGCAGCCTTAAGAGTTCCGCCCCGGCGTCACCCATTGGAGGGAAGCAGGGTGGCGGGAGCGGTTCCCTACACGCGTCGCGATCCAGCGATGTGTTTCAAGCTTTGAGGAAAAGATCCATGAGCGATGTCGCCGAGCGCGTGAAGAAGATCGTGATCGAGCATCTCGGCGTCGAACCCGAGAAGGTCGTCGAAGGCGCCAATTTCATCGAAGACCTCGGCGCGGACAGCCTCGACACGGTCGAGCTCGTGATGGCTTTCGAGGAAGAGTTTGGCGTCGAGATTCCCGACGACGCGGCCGAGACCATCGTGACGGTCGGCGACGCCGTCAAGTTCCTCTCGAAGAGCGCCTGACCGGCCGGTTGGCCGCTAGTTAGAGCATCATGAGCTCACGCAGCCTTACCATGCGACGTGTCGTGGTGACTGGGCTCGGCATGGTGACGCCGCTTGGCTGCGGCGTCGAGCCGACCTGGTCGCGCCTGATCGCCGGCGCCAGCGGCGCCGGCCCGATCACGACCTTCGACGTGAGCGATCTGCCCGCGCGGATCGCCTGCAGCATTCCGCGCGGCGACGGCTCGGACGGCACCTTCAATCCCGACGACTGGATGGAGCCGAAGGAGCAGCGCAAGGTCGATGATTTCATCGTCTTCGCGATGGCGGCGGCGTCCCAGGCGCTCACCGACGCCGGCTGGAAGCCCGAACGCTACGAGGACCAGATCGCGACCGGCGTCGCCATCGGTTCCGGCATTGGCGGGCTCGGCGGCATCTACGAGGCGTCGATCCTGCTGAAGGAGCGCGGCCCGCGCCGGCTCTCTCCCTTCTTCATCCCCGGCCGCCTCAGCAACCTGGCGGCGGGTTATGTCTCGATCACGCACGGGCTGAAAGGTCCGAATCATGCGGTCGTGACGGCCTGCTCGACGGGCGCCCACGCGATCGGCGACGCTTCGCGGATGATCGCGCTCGGCGATGCCGAGGTCATGGTCGCGGGCGGCACCGAATCGGCGATCAACCGCATCGGCATCGCCGGTTTCTGCGCCTGCCGGGCGTTGTCGACCGGCTTCAACGACACGCCCGAGAAAGCGTCGCGTCCCTATGACAAGGACCGCGACGGCTTCGTCATGGGCGAGGGCGCCGGCGTCGTCGTGCTCGAGGAACTGGAGCACGCCAGGGCGCGCGGGGCGCGGATCTATGCCGAGATCATCGGCTACGGCATGTCGGGCGACGCCTATCACATCACCTCGCCGGCCGAGGACGGCGACGGCGCCTATCGCTGCATGGCGGCCGCGCTCGATCGGGCCGGCGTCGCGGCCTCGGATCTCGATTATATCAACGCCCACGGCACCTCGACCCAGCTCGGCGACGAGATCGAGCTGCGCGCCGTCGAGCGCCTGCTCGCCAATGCGCCGAAGAAGCCCTCGATGTCCTCGACCAAATCGGCGACCGGGCATTTGCTCGGTGCTGCCGGCGCCATCGAGGCGATCTTCTCGGTTCTCGCGATTCGCGACCAGGTCGCGCCGCCGACGATCAATCTCGACAATCCATCCGTCGAAACCGATCTCGATCTGGTGCCGAAGACGGCGAAAAGCCGCCCCATCGAGCTCGCTTTGTCGAATTCCTTCGGCTTCGGCGGCACCAATGCCTCGCTGGTTATGCGGCGTTTCGTCGACTGATTTCACCGGCCGGCGAAGCCGCAGCGCGCTTTCGCCATAATTTTTGCTAGTCTGTCGCCAGATTTCGGGTCAGGCTCGAAATGCGCCTCGCCGTCCATCGTGATCGTGGCGCACCTCACGACCACACCAGAACGCGAGCGCCAGAACCGTGAACACTCCGCCCCGCGTCGCCCCGAAGAGCCCCAGCGAGGCGCTGAAGCCAGTCGCGCCGCCGGCTCCGCCGCCAAAGGCGCGCCGCCGCCGGCGCAGCCCCTTCATCGGCATGCTCAGCGGGCTCTTCACCGCCGCGCTGGTCCTGGCCGGGCTTTTCGGCGCCGGAATCGCGATGGTCGGCAGCCAGAGCAAGGCGCCGGGCCCGCTCGCCAGCGACCGCGTCCTGATCATTCCCAAGGAAAGCGGCCTGACCGAGATCGCCGACCTCCTTCAGCGTGAAGGGCTGATCGAGCATCCCTGGGCCTTCAGGGTCTCGGCGCTGGTCTCCGGCAACTGGACCAAGCTCAAGGCGGGGGAATACCTGTTCAAGGCGCGCGCCAGCCAGCAGGACATCCTTGAGATCATCGCCGCCGGCAAGGCGGTCGAACACTCCGTCACGGTGCCGGAAGGCCTCACCAGCGAGCAGATCATCGCGCGGCTCCGCGAGAACGAACTCCTCAGCGGCGACGTGATCGAGGTCCCGCGCGAAGGCGAGATCCTGCCGGACACCTTCAAATTCCCTCGCGGCTTCACGCGCCAGGCCATCGTCGACCGGATGAAGCGCGACCAGCGCCGCATCCTGAACGAGGTCTGGGCCCGGCGACCGGCCGACCTGCCGATCAAGACGCCGCAGGAGCTCGTCATCCTGGCCTCGATCGTCGAGAAGGAGACCGGGCGAGCCGATGAGCGGCCGCGCGTCGCCGGCGTCTTCATCAACCGCCTGAACCGCAAGATGAAGCTGCAATCCGACCCGACGATCGTCTACGGCCTCGTCGGCGGCAAGGGCACGCTCGGGCGCCCGATCCAGCGCAACGAGATCACCCAGGCGACGCCCTACAACACCTATGTCATCGACGGGTTGCCGCCGGGTCCGATCGCCAATCCCGGCCGCGCGGCGCTCGAGGCCGTCGTCAACCACTCGCGGACCAAGGACCTCTTCTTCGTCGCCGACGGCAGTGGCGGCCATGCCTTCGCCGAGACGCTGGAGCAGCATAACCGCAACGTCGGCCGCTGGCGGCAGTTCGAAACGCAGCGGCGGGAAACCAACAAGCCGAGCGACACGGTCGACAAGGTCGAGCCGCCGCCGGCTCCCGATACGCGCAGCGAGGCGCCGGGAGCCACGCGCGCCGCCGCCGACCCGGCATCGGGCGCCGTCGAGACCTATCCGGGTCCGGGCAACAGACGTGCGGCCGGCGCGACGGCGCAGGCCGATGCGGCGGGCGGCACGCGGGCACGCGCCTTCGATTCCTCGGAAGGAACACCGCGCGATCCCTTGCTGAACCGCACCTATGACCTGAATTCGCCGAAGCAAGTGCCGGCGCTGAGGCCATAGCCGGCTCACCGGGCCGTCGCGAGCGGCCCGCTGGCCAGCCGTCCCGGCGTCATCCCCATGTTCGCGCGGATCATCGTCCCGCGCGACTTGCGGCGTATTCCTTGCCTCTCTACGGTCCCGCCGCATCTGGAACGGCGGAGACCCTTCACCCATGGCCATCGAGAGCATGACCGGCTTTGCCCGTGCGGCCGGCGTAGCGGGCATTCATGCCTGGGCCTGGGAGATCCGCAGCGTCAATGCGCGCGGCCTCGACGTGCGCGTCCGGGTGCCGCCGGGTTTCGAGACGCTCGCCGAGGCGGCGCGCAAGCGCCTGGGCGGCGCCTTCGCGCGCGGAACGCTGCATGTGAACCTGTCGATCACCAGCGATGCCGGCCCGCCGCGGCCGCGGATCAACGAGGCGACGCTGGCAGGCCTGCTGGAGGCCGTCGCGCGCCTTCCAGCCTCCGCGACCATTCGTCCGCCATCCTTCGACGCGCTGCTCGGCATTCGCGGCGTCGTCGAGCTCGCCGACGAGGGTGAGGATGCGCTGGCCACGCTCGAGGCGCCGCTGCTGGCCGGCCTTGAGGCCGCGGTCCTCGGCCTCAAGGAGGCGCGGGCCGGAGAGGGGCGCGCGCTGGAGGCGCTCGTCACCGCCCATCTCGCCAGCATCGCCCGGCTCACGGAAGAGGCGGAGCGGCACCCGGCGCGTGGCGTCGAAGCCGTTCGCGAGCGCCTGGCGATGCAGGTGCAAGCCTTGCTGGAGGCGAGCCAGGCGCTCGATCCGCAGCGCCTGCACCAGGAGGCCGCCTTGCTGGCGGTCAAGGCCGATATCCGCGAGGAGATCGACCGCCTGCGCGCCCATGTCGCGGCGCTGCGGGCCTTGCTCGATCAAGGTGGCCCGATCGGCCGCAAGCTCGATTTCCTCTCCCAGGAATTCGGCCGCGAAGCCTCGACGCTCTGCGCCAAGGCCGGCGATGCGGGCCTGTCGCGCATCGGACTGGAATTGCGGACGGTGGTCGACCAGATGCGCGAGCAGGTTCAGAATGTGGAGTAACGGCTGATGGCCGATCTTGCGCGCCCGGCCCGCCGTGGCCTGATGCTGATCCTGTCCTCGCCCTCCGGCGCGGGCAAATCGACCCTGACCCGGACGCTGTCGCAGCGCGAGACCAATCTCGACCTGTCGATCTCGGTCACGACACGGCCGAAGCGACCCTCCGAGATCGAAGGCGTGCATTATCATTTCATCGAGCGGGCGGAATTCGATGCGCTGCGCCAGCGCGACGAACTGCTCGAATGCGCCGAGGTGCACGGCAATGGCTATGGCACGCCGCGCAAGCCCGTCGAGGAGGCGCTGAAGGCCGGCCGCGACGTGCTCTTCGACATCGACTACCAGGGCACGCAGCAGATCCTGGAAAAGGCGCGCGAGGATGTCGTCGCCATCTTCATCCTGCCGCCCTCGATGGCCGAGCTCCGCTCGCGCCTCGTGCGCCGGGCCGAGGACGCGCCCGAGGTCATCGCCAAACGCCTCGACAATGCCCGCGACGAGATCGCGCGCTGGAGCGTCTACGACTACGTCATCGTCAATGACGATCTCGGCGCCGCCTACGAAGCGGTCAGGGCGATCCTGACGGCCGAGCGTCTGAAGCGCCCGCGCGCCGTCGGCATGGCCGATTTCGTCGACGGCCTGCTCGCGGAAACCATCGATTGATGGACGTCAGGCGGCGTCAGTTCACCTGGATGCCGGCTTCCCTGATCAGCTTCGACCAGCGCTCCGTGTCGGCGGCGATCACGGCCGCGAGCTCGGCCGGCGTGCCGCCGATCGGCTGTGCGCCTTGCGCGCCCATCGCGGCGACCACTTCGGGAGCTTTGAGCGCTTCCGCCGCCGCGGCGTTGAGCTTGGCGATGACGGCGTCCGGGGTGCGCGCAGGCGCCATCAGCGCATACCAGGAGACGGCCTCGAACCCGGCGATGCCGCTGGCCTCGGCAATCGTCGGAAGCTCCGGCATGACCTTGCTGCGCTCGCGGCTGGCGACGCCGAGGGCGCGAAGCTGGCCGTTGTCGATCAGCGGCTTGGCGGTCGAGAGCTGCGCGATGATCAGTCCGACATCGCCGCGCAGCACGTCCGTCAGCGCCGGCGCGACGCCGCGATAGGGCACATGCGTCATCTCGAAGCCGGCCGAGCGCGCCAATAGCTCGGCGGCGAGATGCGCCAGGCTGCCGGCGCCGGGCGAGGCATAGGTCAGGTTGGTGGTCTTCGAGCGTCCGAGCGCGATCAGTTCCTGTACCGTCTTGACCGGCGATTGCGCGCCGACGACGAGGACGTTCTCGACCGTGGCGAGCTGGGTGATCGGAGCGAAATCCTTGACGGGGTCGTAGGGCAGGTTGGCGAAGAGGGTGGGGTTCACCGCAGCATTGCCGACCGGCATCAGCGCCAGCGTATAGCCGTCGGGCTCCGATTTCGCGACGGCGGCGAGCGCCGTGTTGCCCTGCGCGCCGACCCGGTTCTCGACCGTGACCGGCTGGCCCCAGAGCTGGGTCAGCTTGTCCGCGACGATCCGCGCAAGCGCATCCGGCGCGCCGCCGGCGGCGAAGCCGACGACGATGCGGATAGCCCGCGTCGGATAGTCCGTCGATTGCGCGACGAGCCGCGTGGGGCCGACGCTCGCGGCGCCCAGGAGCAATGACAGTGCGGTCCGGCGGTCGAGAGGCATCGTGGGTTCCTTGCCAGCGGGAAGCGTCAGGCTAGCACGAACCATGCCGCTCAGCGCATCGCCTTCAGGGCATTGGCCAGCCGCACGAAGCCGGAGACCGGTACCTCCTCGGCCCGGGCGGTCGGCGACAGGCCGGCGGCTTCGATCATCGGCGACGGCTCGGGGAGCACCGCCTTCAGGCTCTGGCGCAGCATCTTGCGGCGCTGCCCGAAGGCCGCCAGCGTGACCCGCTCCAGCAATCTCTGCTCGCAGGGTTCCGGCTGCGCCCGTGGCACGAGCTGGACGACCGACGAGGTGATCTTGGGCGGCGGCACGAAGGCCGATCTCGGCACATCAAACAGGATCTTCGTCTCGCAGCGCCAGTTCGCCAGGACGGCGAGCCGGCCGTAATCGGCGCGCTGGGCCGGCGTTGCGACGATGCGCTCGGCCACTTCGCGCTGGAACATCAGCGTCAGCGAGCGCCACCAGGGCGGCCATGGCTCCAGGCTGAGCCAGCCGACGAGCAGGGGCGTGCCGATATTATAGGGCAGGTTGGCGACGATGCGGGCGGGGCCGCCGCCAAGACGGCTCGTCAGGTCGACCGCGAGCGCGTCGCCCTCGATCACCTCGAGCCGACCGGGATAATGCGCCGCGATCTCGGCGAGCGCCGGCAGGCAGCGCCGGTCCCGCTCAACGGCGATCACCCTGGCCGCACCATTGGCGAGCAGGGCGCGTGTCAATCCGCCCGGCCCGGGGCCGATCTCGACGATCGTCTCGTCAGCGAGGAGCCCGGCCGCCCGCGCGATCCGGCCGGTCAGGTTGAGGTCGTACAGGAAATTCTGGCCGAGCGATTTCTGGGCCATCAGCCCGTGGCGCTCGACCACCTCGCGCAACGGCGGCAGGGCGTCGATCTGGCTCATGCGGTTGCGGCCACCTGTGTCGCCATACGCGCGGCGAGGCGCAAGGCGGCGCATAGACTATCGGGCCGGGCGATGCCCTGGCCGGCAATGTCGAAGGCCGTGCCATGGTCCGGCGAGGTCCGGATGAAGGGCAGCCCGAGGGTGACGTTGACGCCCTCGTCGAAGGCGATGGTCTTGATCGGGATCAGGGCCTGGTCGTGATACATCGCCAGCGCCGCGTCATAGCCGGCCCGCGCCCGGGCATGGAACATGGTGTCGGCCGGGTAGGGGCCGCGTGCATCGATGCCCAGCGCCTTCAGACGCTCGATGGCCGGCGCGACGACGGCGGCATCCTCCTTGCCGAGCGCACCGCCTTCGCCGGCATGGGGATTGAGGCCGCTGAGGGCGAGGCGCGGGCTGGCGATGCCGAAACGGCTCGTCAGTTCGGCGGCGACGATGCGGCCGGTCTCGACGATCAGCCCGGTCGTCAGCGCCGCCGGCACCGCGCTGAGCGGGATATGGATCGTCACCGGCACGACGGCGAGCTCGTCGCACCAGAGCATCATCACCGGATGGGGCACGGTGCCGCCATCCGCCGCGAGATGCGCAAGATATTCGGTGTGGCCGGGATAGGCGAAGCCGGCGGCATAGAGAACGCTCTTGGCGATGGGATTGGTGACGAGCGCCGCGACATGCCCTGCGCGCACCGCCGCCACCGCGCGGTCGATCGCCTCGATCGTGCCCGGCGCGGTCGCGGCGTCAGGACGTCCCGGCGTCGCCGGCATCCGGCTTTCGAGCGCGATCACCGGCAGGGCGCGCGCGAACAGCGCCTCCGCTTCGTCCCAGTCGCAGCCCGCAACCGGCACCTCGAGCCCGAGCTGCCGCGACAGCTTTTGCAGATGATCCGGATCGGCGATGCAGGCGAAGGCGGGGAGCGCGGCCTGCTCCCGCTGCTTCCAGGCCATCAGGGCGAGTTCCGGCCCGATTCCGGCCGGGTCGCCCTGGGTCAACGCGAGCAATCGCGGCGGCATCTGTATCTCCGCGGCTTCGGCCCGCACTGCGCGCGATCGATGCCGATGGCGTCAGCGGGTGGTGGTGTTGACGCCGTCCGCCGAAGACTGGCCGAGGCTCTGCGAGTAGCTGAGCTCGCCCAGCGTACGCAGCTCCAGCCGGAACATCACCGTGCGCGTGTCCTTGGTCGCGCCGGCCTGCCGGTCGGCATAATATTGCGAATAGGACACGTCGAAGACCGTGCACTCGTCGGTGTAGTTGAGGCCGAAATTCAGCGAGGCCGGCTGGAAGACGTCGGTCTTCGGATAAGCCGGCGTGGCGTACACGGCCGGGCTGATCTGGGCGAGCTGATAGGCATCGCGATAACGCTCGCGGTCGTATTTGTACTTGTCGAGATCGAACAGGACGCCGGCGCGAACGCGCCAGTATTGCGCCACGGCAAGAGAGCCGTTCAGGTTCAAGCCTTCGCGCCGGCGGGGGACACCGAGATTGGGCTGCGGTTCGTAGCGCCCATAACCGACCGAGGCCGAGAACTTGGAGTTGCTGTAGGTCGCCGCGGCGTCGACGCGCTGGGCCTCGAATGTGCTTTCGTCCAGCCGCGCCGCGCCGGTCAGGAAGAAGTTCTTGAACGGCGAAACCTGCGCCCGCGCGACGAAGTCCGAGCGATTGGTCTCGAGCCCGGAATCGAGGCCGGTATTGACCAGGTCGCCATGCGCGAAGGAGTTGCGCCCGGCCAAGCGATAGGACTGGCCGACCAGGAAATTCGCATAGGCCTCCGAGCCGAAGCGGCCGGTATAGAGCATGCCGACATTGGCGCGCGTGCCGCCCTCGAGACGGTCATAGCCGGAGAACTTGCCGCTCCACTCGAACAGGTTCGTATCGTCGAAGACGAGGCTCTGCGAATCCTCGTTGGCGACGCGCAGGCTGTTCGTCTCGTTCGGCCGCGCCACGATCTGGGCGACGGGCTCGATGATATGCGTGCCCCACGAGGTCTTGGCGACGAAGGGATAGCGGTACATCAGACCGATCGTCGGCATGGCCCGCCCGAACACCTCGTCCGAGGTGTCGACGAGCGAGTTGACATTGGCATTGGGATAGCCGCTCGTCGACGGGTTGACCGAGAAGATGTCGGCCCGCAGCGAGGCGTAAGGCGTCCAGACCTGGCCTATCGGGTCGATGAAGTTGCGCCGCCACGACACTTCGGCGGTGGCGCGCGCCACGGAGCCGGCGATGCCGCGGACCAGGCAGCTGCCCTTCTGATAGACCACGCAGGCGTCGTAGAGCGAATAGCCGGTCTGTGTCGCGGTCGTCGGCACATTGATCAGATAGGCGCTTTGGACCGGCAGCTCCTTGAACGCCGCCTTGTCTCGCGTCAGATGCGTGACGTTGACGTTGAAGGCCAACTCGCCGCCGAGGAAGCTCGGCTTGTGCACCCGCTTGTTGTAGTCGAGCACCGGCAGCACGACCGGCTGCTGCTTCTGCCAGTCGAGCGCCGACAGCGTCTGGAAATAATAGCTGCGCAAGTCGAACCAGGCCGTCGGGCTCTGGCCGTTGAGATAGGCGGTCGAGATCGATTCCTGCAGGAAGGTCCCGTTGGCGATGCTCTCGCTGCGGATGCGGTAGTTCTTCCAGAACCAGCGGTCCGTGGACATCGCCACGTCCCAGCCGAAATTCCAGCGCGGGTTGATGAAGAACTTGCCGGAGGTCTCCAGCGAGCCGCGGAAATCACTGTCGCGCGCGCCGAGCGGGGATTGCAGGAAAGCCTCCGGCTCCTGCTGGAAGATACCGGCCGCGCGGATGTTGTAGGAGCCGTTCTCGAGGCGGTGGCGCCATTCGGCCTGACCGAGGAAGCCCTGCCGCGACAGATAGCTCGGCGTGACCGTCAGGTCGTAATTCGGCGCGAGATTGAAGAAATAGGGCAGGCCGACGCCGAAGCCCGCCGCGCCGGTGTTCATGAAGGTCGGCGACAGGAAGCCGCTCTTGCGCTTCACCGTCGAGTCGGGCCCCGACATGTAGGGGATATAGGCGAGCGGAACCCCGGCGAATTCGAGCCTGGATTCTTCGTAGTAGATCGTCTGCTCCGACTTCTTGTGGATGATCCGGGCGGAACGGACCTGCCAGAGCGGCGGCTTCTCGGGGTTGTCCTTGCAGGGCTCGCAAGCGGTGTAGATGCCCTTCTCGAAGACGAAGGTCTCGCCGTCGGTGCGCTCTGCGCGCGGTGCGGTGAAACGCGTCTTGTCGGGGTTCACGACGCGCAGCGAATCGATGAAGCCGTCGCGGAAATCATCCGTCAGGTTGAAACGGTCGCCGGTGATGACGGTGCCGTTCGATTCGGTGATCCGGGCATTGCCGGTCGCGATGACGCGCTTGCTGGCGCGGTCATAGGTGACGGTGTCGGCCTCGATCGTCCGACCCTGATAGAGGATCTGGACGTCGCCGACCGCCGATACCTTGTTGTTCTTGTTGTCGTAAACCAGCTCGCGCGCATCGACGACCATGCGCTCTTGCGGCTTCTGGGGAGCCTGCGCCCAAGCGGCTCCGCCCATCGAGAGGCAATAGGCCAAGCTCGAGGCGAGGGCGGTCGCCGCCGCAAAGCGCGTCATCCGTCTTACGCCCGGGGCCATACTCTCAATCCAAAATTAACCATAGGCACAGTACTTGTTACCCGTCTTCCTGATGAAGGAGGGCGAGCGCCCCGAGCATCGTCCCCACAACCGCCGGCAACCAGGCAGCCACCGGCGGATTGACGATCCCCGATGCGCCCAGCTCTTCCGACAACTGCGTCGCAACATAGAGCACGAACCCAGCCGCCACGCCACCTATCACCAATCGCGTAACGCCACCAAACCTGAAAAATCTTAAGGAAACCGACGCAGCCACGAGAATCATGGCGACGAGCAGCAATGGCCGGGCCATGAGCGATTGATAGCGCAACTCGTAGCGCGTGGTATCGAGGCCGGCCCGCTGCGTTCTTTCGATCACGGTCGGCATCGACCAGAACCCGACGGCGTCCGGTGGGGTGAAACTTTGCCGCACTTGATCGGGCTCCAGGGTCGTCGCGAGCAGATACGTCTTGTAGCTCTGTGGCTCTTCCGTGGCGGAGACCACGCGCGCGTCGCTCAACTCCCAATAACCCCGGTACAGCACGGCCTCTCGTGCCTCGATGCGCTCGCTGAATCCGCCTTCCGGGCTGAAGCTGAAGATGGCGACCTGCGAGAGGCCGTTGCCGTCCGGCAGGGCGGCCGCGGCACGGATGATCGCCTGACCGTCCATGCTGCGCTGGCGGATCCAGATCTCCTGGCCGCTCATCACCTGACCTGTCCGGGCAAAAAGCCGGGCCTCGAGCGCGGTCGCGCTGTGCTTCAACTGGGCGGCGAGGGGGTTGTAGACCATGATCGAGGCGAGGCCGATCAGCGCTGCGACCACGGTCGCCGGCTGCAGGAACTGCCAGGCCGACACGCCGACCGAGCGTGCGACGACCAGCTCGAGCTTCCGGCTCAGCGTCAGCAGCGCGAACATGCCGCCGAACAGCACGGCGAAGGGGAAGATCTGCTCGGCGACCGCCGGCGCGCGGAAGAGCGCGAGCTTGATGATCTGCGGCGTGGTCGCGAGCGGAGAATCGCCGGCGCGCCGCATCAGCTCGACGAAATCCAGCGTCAGGACGAGGAAGAAGAAGGTGCCGAAGACGCCGATGATGGCGCGCGCGAAGCGCTTCGTCAGGTAGCGGCCGAAGGTCGAGACGAGCAGCATCAGGCGCGCCGCAGGCGAGCGGTGAGGTCGTTGAACGGTGCGATCAACGGTCGGAAGAGCTTCGAGGCGAAGGGCCGCAGGCGCGGGCCGAACCCGATCACCGCGACCGAGATCGCGATGGTCGCCAGCGGCAGCAGATAAAGCAAAACGACCGCGAACTCGGACCTGACGCTGGCCGTCCAGGCGGCATAGGCGCCGATGCGCACGGCGCCCACGATCAGGATCGCGGCCTGGATCGCGACATTGCGCCCCTGACGCGTCGTGCGCGCCTCGCCGAGCGCGGCGAAGGCGACGAGCATGAAGGCGATCGGATAGAGCGGCGCCGAGAGCCGGTTATGCAGCTCGGCGCGGAACCGGCCGGACTGAAGCTTGTAATAGGGCTCGTTCGGATCCTGCCGGAGCAGGGCCCAGGTCGTTCGCTCGCGCGGCTTGTAGATCACCTTGTCGCCGCTGCCTTCGCCGTCGCCGCCGGTCGAGTCCCCCGACAAGGCCGACAGGTTGAGCGCGTAACGCTCGAACGAGATGATCGAGGTCGTGTCCTTGTTCTTCGTCTCGCGCTGGATCGTGCCCTTCTCCAGCATCAGGAAGCTGTTGCCGTCCGCTTCCACCGTCCGGCCGCGTTCGGCGATATAGACCGCCGGCTGATTCGGGTCGCGGCGGTCCTGCATGAAGATGCCGAGCAGCGCGTCGCCGGAGCGTTCGCGGTAGTGGAAGGTCACGCCGGAATCGAGCTGGACGAACTGGCCTTCCTTGACGACGTTGGCGACGAAATCGGCCCGGATCAGCGTGATCAGGTCGCGCAGGGCCCGAAACCCCATCGGCATCACCGAAATCGCCATCCAGCCGACGAGGAGCGAGGTCGCCAGGGTCAACACCACGAAAGGCCGTGTCAGCCGATGCGGCGCGACGCCGGCGGCGTTCATCACGATCAGCTCCGAATCGCCGTTCAGCCGGTTCAGCGTGTAGAGCGTGGCCATGAACAGCGCGACCGGCGCGATGCCTGCGATCAGTGCCGGCAGCGACAGCAGGGTCACCGTGAAGAAGATATAGACGGTCTGGCCCTTGCCGGTGATCAGGTCGACCTCGCGCAACGCCTGGGTCACCCAGATCACGCTCGTCAGCCCGATCAGCAGCACGATCGCCGCGAGCGCAGCGATCTTCAGGATGTAACGGTCGAGACGGAGAAGGGGCACGCTTTCGTTTCCGATGTGACGGCGGCAAAACCGTGGCGCGCCCTGGAGGGTTCGCCAAACACTTCCTATGGTATAGCCTCGGCCGTGGCGCAAACGGGAATCGTCCGCCCCCCACGGCCGCATCCCGCCAAGTTCCACTCCCACCGCAAGTCCTATTCCCACCAATTGTGAGCAGCTTATGTCGCAGCGCCTGAAGCTTGAGGTCAAACACCTGAACGCGATCGGCGGGCAGGATCTCGTCATTCTCGTTTCCGACAAGCTGGCGCCGCCGAAGATCGCCGAGGAGTGGCTCGGCGAGGGCACGCATGCATTGCTGGCGCGCGCCGCCGCGGCCGATCGCTTCAAGGGCAAGGCGCTGGCCGGGCTGACCCTGCTCGCCCCCGACGGCGCCGGTTACGAGCGGCTGATCGTGCTTGGCGTCGGGCCGGACGGCGAACGCGACAAGCTCGATTTCGCCAAGCTGGGCGGCGCCATTGCCGGCCGGCTCGGGCATGGCCGTTCGGCCGACATCATTGCCGCGCTGCCCGATTCCCAGATCGGTCCCGAGCAGGTCGCGGAGCTCGCGCTCGGGCTGCGCCTGCGCAGCTACGTGTTCGACCGCTACAAGACCAAGACCAAAGAGGCCGACCAGGCCGAGCCGTTCACCGTGACGCTGCGCGTCGCGGATCCTGCCGCGGTCAAGAAGGCGGTCAAGGCGCGCGAGGCGATCGCGGCCGGCGTCGAGATCGCTCGCGATCTCGTGAACGAGCCGCCCAACGTCCTCTATCCCGAAGAGTTCGCCGAGCGCGCCGCCAGGCTAGAAAAGCTCGGCGTCGGAATCGAGATCCTCGACGAGAAGCAGCTCCGCAAGATCGGGATGCGGGCGCTGCTTGGCGTCGGCCAGGGCTCGCGGCGCGAAAGCCGCGTCGTCGTGATGCGCTGGAACGGCGCCAAGGCTTCGGTCCAGCCGGTCGCCTTCGTCGGCAAGGGCGTGACCTTCGATACCGGCGGCATCTCGCTGAAGCCCGGTGCCGGCATGGAGGACATGAAGGGCGACATGGCCGGCGCGGCCTGCGTCACCGGGCTGATGCATGCGCTCGCCGCGCGCAAGGCCAAGGTCAACGCCATCGGCGTGATCGGGCTGGTCGAGAACATGCCGGACGGCAATGCCCAGCGTCCGGGTGACATCGTCACCTCGCTCTCGGGCCAGACGATCGAGATCATCAATACCGACGCCGAGGGCCGGCTCGTCCTGGCCGACGTGCTCTGGTACACGCAGGACAAGTTCAAGCCGCGTTTCATGGTCAATCTCGCGACGCTCACCGGAGCGATCCTGGTCGCATTGGCCCAGGAGAATGCCGGGCTGTTCTCCAACAGCGACGAGTTGTCCGAGCGTCTCGCGGCTGCCGGCAAGGCCACGGGCGAGAGCGTCTGGCGCATGCCACTGGGCGCGGCCTATGACAAGATGATCGATTCCAAGTTCGCCGACATGAAGAACTCGGCCGGGCGCTATGGCGGCTCGATCACGGCCGCGCAGTTCCTGCAGCGCCATGTCAACGACACGCCCTGGGCGCATCTCGACATCGCCGGCACGGGCATGGGCTCGCCCAATAGCGAGACCAATCGTTCCTGGGGCTCGGGTTGGGGCGTGCGCCTGCTCGACCGGCTGGTCTCGGACCACTACGAAAGCTGATTTGATTTCCGCGAATCAGCTTGCAATCATCTGACAGGAAAGGGCTTTCATGGCCGAGATCCTGTTCTTCCATCTCCAGTCGCGCCCGCTCGAGCAGGTGCTGCCGACGATTCTGGAGCGGGCGCTGTCGCGCGGCCAGAAGGTGGTCGTCGAGGTCTCGAGCCCCGAGCGGCTGAGCGCGCTCGACGACCATCTCTGGACCTATGCCGACGCGTCCTTCCTGCCGCATGTCGCGGCGAGCGAGCCGGACGCGGCGGCGAACCCCGTCGTCCTCACCACCCAGGCCCATAACCCCAACGCGGCCCAGGTCCGCATCTGCGCCGACGGTGTCCGCATTCCGGTCGCATTGCAGGATTACGAGCGCGTCGTCCTCATCTTCGACGGCGACGATCCAGACGCGCTCACGGCCGCGCGCGAGGATTGGAAGACGGTTCGCGCTTCCGGCGCGACGGCGAGCTACTGGCAGCAGGACGAAACCGGTCGCTGGGAGAAAAAAGCGTGAGATTGCCCGTTCTGCTCGTTTGCGCCGCCGCCCTGGGCGGATGCTCCGTCGACATGGGCGGTTTCGCCTTCCAATCCCAGACGAGAGGCGGCGTCACCACGACGAGGACGACGTCGGGGAGTGCCGGCATCTCGACCCAGGAACCTGTCCTGATGCCGGACGGCGAGTGCAGCGTCGGCGCCTCGCTCGATCCCTCGACACGGCCGCTGCCGAACGAGATCGCCCTCGGCATCACCGAATGCGAGCTCGTCAGGTTGAAGGGCACGCGCCCGAGCGACGTGCTGATCGGCGAGAGCGGCAAGGGCCAACGCGAGGTGCAGGTGCTCTATTCGGAGCCGGGTGGCCGCGAGATCTACATGTTCACCGACAACCGCCTGAGCCGGATCGTCAAGCCGGGGCAGGGATGAGCGAGAACGCTGCCCAGCCCGCGACGACTGGCTTGGTGGCCGAGCTCGGGCAGGACGAAGCGCTCGTCCTCTTTGAGATGTTGCACCGCTGGCTCGATGACGATCGCGGACGGACAATCCGGAGCGCAGTTGTCGATGACGCCGAAATCTGGGCGTTGAACGCGCTGAGCAACACCCTCGAACGCGGTCTGCCCCAACCGTTCGTCGCAGAATACGGCGCATTGCTGGACGCGGCGCGAGTGCGGCTTCGCGACAAGAATGGCGGCGATTGGCCGGCTTGACGGTCCGGGCAGACTCTCAAGCCATCTCTATCGGGAGACCGTGACGAGAGGTGCGGACCTTGCCCTGAGGCCGCCGGTGAAAGGTCGGCGGGTCAGGGAGCTAGCGATCGGCTCTCTGGTGAATGGTTCCGTCCCAGTAGCGAAGCAGAATCTCTTCACCCGGCAAGATCTCTGCGTCGGCCAGGAGTGGCTTTTCGCGAATGCTGACGTCGATCAATCGACCGCTGTCCATGAACAATTCGATCACTTCGGAGCCGGCCAGGATCGCCTTCACGAAGGCCCGTGCTGCTTGTTCTGGTGTCGAACCATAGTCGCCGGTCAGCAGTTCGCCATGCGTGTGCCACCGGAAGCCGTCGAAGCCGATGGTGACTTCGCCGTCGTCGGCGAACAATACCCTAAGACGCAGCAAGCCGTCGGGGCTGACGTGTTGTTCTTCGTGCGCCATTTGGCGTCACACCCCTTCGAGCTCTTCGCCCAGCGCCAGCCACTCTTCCTCGGCCGCGGTCAAAGCCTCGACCAGTTCCGCCCGCTGCCGCGAGAGCACCGCCGCCTTTTGCGGATCTCGCGCGAAGGCCGCGCCGTTGCCGAGCACGCCGTCGACCTTCTCGATCAATCCGGTCAGCTTGGCGATCCGCGCCTCGGCGAGATTGAGCTTCTGGCGCAGCGGCCCCTGAGCGACCCGTTTGACAGCGGCGCCCTTGCGCTCATCGGCCTTGGCGCCGCCGGTGGCTGCCGCGGGCGCGGCCTTCTCGCGCCGCGCCGCCTTGGCACCGCCGAGGATGAAGGCGCGATAGTCCTCCATATCGCCATCGAAATTCTTCACCGTGCCGTCGCCGACGAGCCAGAGCCGGTCGGCGCAGGCCTCGATCAGGAAGCGGTCATGGCTGACCAGGATGACGGCGCCGGGATAATCGTTGATCGCCTTCACCAGCGCGACGCGGCTGTCGATGTCGAGATGGTTGGTCGGCTCGTCGAGAATGAGCAGATGCGGCCCGCCAAAAGCGGCGAGCCCGAGCATTAGGCGCGCCTTCTCGCCGCCGGAGAGGTTCTTGACCGGCGTCTCGGCCTTGCTCGCCGGAAAGCCGATCTGCGCCGCCTTCGAGCGGACCTTCGCCTCGGGCGCGTCCGGCATCAGGTCGCGCAGATGCGCGATCGGCGTCTCGTCCATGCGGAGCTCGTCGAGCTGGTGCTGGGCGAAATAGGCGGTCTGGAGTTTTGACGAGCGCCGCATCTCGCCAGATAGCGGCGGCAAGCGCCCGCCGATCAGCTTGCAGAAAGTCGACTTGCCGTTGCCGTTGGAACCGAGCAGCGCGATGCGGTCGTCCGGAAGGAGCGTCAGGTTGAGCCGCGACAGCACCTTGCGCTCGCCATAGCCGGCGCTGGCATCGTCGAGCACCACCATAGGCGGCGAGAGCGGCCGTTCCGGCCCCGGCAGGCTGAAAGGCTGCACGTCGCGATCGATGATGGTCGCGATCGTCTCCATCTTTTCCAGCCGCTTGACGCGCGACTGCGCCTGACGCGCCTTCGAGGCCTTGGCCTTGAAGCGGTCGACGAAGGCCTGGAGATGCTTGCGCTCGGCATCCTGCTTCTCGCGCGCCTTGGCGAGCAGCGTCTGCTTCTCGGCGCGCTGGCGCTCGAAGGAGGAATAGCCGCCGCGATAGATCGTCAGCTTGCCCTGGTCGAGATGCAGGATGTGGTCGACGCAGGTGTCGAGCAGCTCACGGTCGTGGCTGACCACGAGGACCGTGTGCGGATATTTTTCCAGATAGTCGTAGAGCCAGAGCGTGCCTTCCAGGTCGAGATAGTTGGTCGGCTCGTCGAGCAGCAGCAGGTCCGGCTCGGCGAAGAGCACGGCGGCAAGCGCCACCCGCATCCGCCAGCCGCCCGAGAAGTCCGAGCAGGGGCGCTGCTGGGCCGCCTCGTCGAAGCCAAGCCCGTGCAGCACCGTCGCCGCGCGCGCCGGCGCGGCATGGGCTCCGATATCGGCGAGCCGCGTCTCGATCTCCGCGATGCGCAACGGATCGGTCGCGCTCTCGGACTCCTTCATCAGGGCGGCGCGTTCGGTGTCTGCGGCGAGCACGACCTCGATCAGGGATTCCGGGCCGCCCGGCGCCTCCTGCGCCACGCCGCCGATGCGCATGCCGCGCGGAACGCTGACCGAACCGCCCTCCGGCGACAGATCGCCGGTGATGATGTGGAAGAGCGTCGTCTTGCCCGTGCCGTTGCGGCCGACGAGGCCGACGCGGGAGCCGTCAGGCAGCGCTGCGCTCGCCTTGTCGAGGAGCAGTCTTTCGCCGAGGCGGTAGGTGATGTCACTGATCGTAAGCATGGCGGCGGTTTAGGCGCATGCGGGGGCGCAAGGCAACGGGTAACGCGATTGAAAGGGCTGTCATGGTTTGAACAAGTTCCGGCCATGGTCGCGCCGGAGCCGAGCCTCACCCAGAGGAAGCGACGCCTTTCCGTGATTCGCGAAGAGAAATCGATGCAGATCGACCCAAGGAACCTAAGTCAGCGGCGTTTCTCCACTTCGGCGGCCGCCCTGGTGATCGTTGCGCTGATCCTCGGCAGCGTTGGCGCGGCGAGCGTGCTGGCCACCAGCCTCCGCGACGCTCCCGTCGGCGCGCACCGGGACGGCGCGTCTCCGGAGATATTCCGCGGGGCATCGGGCGACGCACATAACGTTACGTCATGACGCTGCTGAGCGGGCCTTTCTTCAGAGTCGCTTAACCATGCCAGTGTTCACTCGACCGAGGGCGTAGGAATCGCTTTCGGAGCAGGCGGAATGCCGTGGTTTTCAAGTCTGCGTTTCCGGCTGCCTTTCGCCATGGTCGCGCTTGCCGCGCTGGCGGCCGCGAGCGTGGGCTATGTCGCCTATTATTCCGTCAAGACCTGGGCCGATGAGGCTGTCCGGCAACGCCTGCATGCGGCCGCCGAGAGCGAAGCGCTCGCCGTCGAGCGCCGCTGGGAGCATATCCGCGCTGAGGTGGCGGTGCAGGCGCGCAGCGCCTTCGCGGTGGCATCGGTCGAGGAAGCCGAGAAATGGATGGAGTTCGCCGAGCGCGATCTCGCCGAGATCCAGCACTATTACCGGGGCGACGATCGCATCCCGCTGGCTGAGCGCCTCGCGAAGACGGGGCAGGGCGAGCGTGGTGGCTATGCCTGGCGCCATGGCGCGATCCACGAGACCTTCGCATCGGTCTACAAGCAATTCGGACATGCCGACATCTACCTGGTCTCGGCCAAGGGACGCGTCGTCTACAGCGTCGCCAAGGGCCGTGAGTTCGGGGAGTTGCTGGATTCGCGGGAGTTGGCCGGCACCGGCCTCGCCAAGGCCGTCGCTACGGTCAAGGGCGGCGAGCCCGGGCAACAAGGGCTGATCGACTTCGCGTCCTATGCACCGGCTGCGGGCGAGGCGCGGGCTTTCCTGGCCGAGCCGCTCTATGCGCTCGACACCAAGCCCGGCGAAGCCAGGCGTCAGGTCGGGACGCTGGCGGTGGCGTTGAACCTCCAGACCATCGATGCGGCTCTCGCCGCGACGGCGCGGCGCCGCTCAGGTTCGCGCGTGTTCATCACGGGCGCCGACGGCACCTTGCGTTCGGCCGTGAACGAGACCGAGGATCATTTCGTCCCGGCCAAGCCGTTCGATGGGCAATTGCGCGCCGCGATGACCGATGATGCGGTCGACAAGATCGCAAGCCGCGAAGGCGAGCCGCTGATCGTCGTCGCGCGCGATATCCAGGTCGGTCCCTGGACCTGGTATCTCTGGCTGACCGAGCCGATGAAGCAGGCCTTCGTCGTCACCGACAATCTCCGCTCGGCCATGCTCGCGGCGGGGCTCATCGTCATGCTGCCGCTGCTGTTGATCGCGACGGCGCTGGGCTGGTCGGTGGCGCGGCCGATCGCGGGGCTGTCGGATGCGCTCGCTGGCATCGCCGACGGGCGGGCCGACCAGGCCATTCCCGGCCGGCAGCGCCGCGATGAGATCGGCGGCATCGCGGCCTCGGTCAAGCGCATCCGCGAGAACATGGTGGCGGAGGCCGAGCTGCGCGAACAGGAGCGCGAGGAGCGCAGCAGCGAGGTCGATCGCCAGCGCGCCGCCCTGCTCGCCGATCTCGCCGCCGACCTCGATCGCTCGATCCTGACCGTCACTAGCGCCGTCTCGACAGCGGCCGAGGAACTCGCCGTCACCGCCAACCAGCTTTCGAGCGGCGCGCAGGAGACCCAGGCCAGCGCCGGGACGATGCATGAGGCGACCGCGCGCGCCATCGCCAACATCCATTCGATCGAGGACGCGGCGCAGGATCTGCGCGCCGCCATCGACAGGCTCGACGGCGATGTCCAGTCGTCGGACCTCGCCGCCCGCTCGGCGCGCGACCAGGCCGGGCAAATGAGCGCCGTCGTCGATTCGCTGGCCGCCGGCGCGGCCCGCGTCTCCGACGTGATCGGGCTAATCTCCGACATTGCCGAGCAGACCAATCTGCTGGCGCTCAACGCGACGATCGAGGCGGCACGCGCTGGAGAGGCCGGACGCGGCTTCGCCGTCGTCGCATCCGAGGTGAAGGGCCTCTCGGGGCAGACGGCGCGCGCCATCGACGACATCACGCGCCAGATCGCCTCGATGAACGAGGCGACGGTGGCGACGGTCGCGGCGATCTCGGACATCCAGGCAATGATCGGCGGCCTCAGCGATGCCGTGCGCCGCACGGCCGAGACGATGCGGCACCAGCAGGGCGTGACCCATGCCATCGTCGCCGATGTCGGCGCGGCGACCAGCGAGTTCAGCCGGATCGGCGATGCGACGAGCCTGGTCTCGACCGCGTCGCAGCAGACATCGAGCGCGGCGAACGCGGTCCTCAGGGCAGCCGGCGACCTGACCGGGCTCGCGCATTCGCTGAAATCGCGCGTCGACGAGTTCATCGCGCAGGTGCGGGCGGCGTGAGCCGGCGCGTGTCGCGCTTGTCGCTGCCATGTTCGCAGGCTAACGCTGTCTTATGAGCCACACCGCCTTCTATGCCGGGTCGTTCGACCCCGTCACCAACGGCCATGTCGACATGATCGCGGCCGCCTGCCGGCTCTGCGACAGGCTGATCCTCGCGATCGGCGTCCACCCCGGCAAGACGCCGATCTTTTCGGCTGAAGAGCGGGCCGAGCTGCTGCGCGAAATCTGCGGCCCGGTCGCGGCCGAGCTCAAGACTGAGCTCGAGGTCGCCACCTTCGACGATCTGACCATCGACGCGGCGCGCCGTCTCGGCGCCACGATCCTGGTCCGCGGCCTGCGCGACGGCACAGACCTCGACTACGAGATGCAGCTTGCCGGCATGAACCACACCATGGTTCCCGAGTTGCAGACCGTGTTCCTGCCCGCGACCCCGCCCGCCCGGCACATCACGGCGACGCTCGTGCGCCAGGTCGCCTCGATGGGCGGCGATGTCTCCGCCTTCGTCCCGCCACTGGTACGCGACAGGCTCAAGGCGAAATTCGCCAAGCGCTGAAGCTCTGCTGAGGCCGTTCAGGCGGCGCTTTGCGCCAAGTTCATCTGCACCAAGTCGATTTGCGTTTGCATTTTGCAAACGGCGATGGTGTCTCTGGGATCAATGTGACTCGATGTGCGCCTAGCCGTGCGTCGCCCTCCGACGAGTTTTCCGATGCGCCTCTCCCGTTATTTCCTGCCGATCCTGCGCGACACGCCCAAGGAAGCCGAGATCGTCTCGCATCGGTTGATGCTGCGCGCCGGCATGATCCGCCAGCAATCGGCCGGGATCTATTCCTGGCTGCCGCTCGGACTGCGCGTGCTGAACAAGATCAGCGCCGTGGTGCGCGAGGAGCAGAACCGCTCCGGCGCGATCGAGGTGCTGATGCCGACGATCCAGTCGGCCGATCTCTGGCGCGAGAGCGGGCGCTACGACGCCTATGGCAAGGAGATGTTGCGCATCAAGGACCGCCATGAGCGCGACATGCTCTATGGCCCGACCAATGAGGAGATGATCACCGACATCTTCCGGTCCTATGTGAAGTCCTACAAGGACTTGCCGCTGAATCTTTATCACATCCAGTGGAAGTTCCGCGACGAGGTCCGGCCGCGTTTCGGCGTGATGCGCGGGCGCGAGTTCCTGATGAAGGACGCCTATTCCTTCGATCTCGACCAGGCCGGCGCGCGCCACGCCTATAACCGGATGTTCACGGCCTATTTGCGCACCTTCGCCCGCCTCGGCCTGAAGGCGATCCCGATGCGCGCCGATACCGGGCCGATCGGCGGCGACCTCAGCCACGAATTCATCGTGCTCGCCTCGACCGGCGAGAGCGAGGTCTTCTGCCATAAGGATTTCCTTGAGTTCCAGACGCCGGCGGCCGACACCGATTTCGACAGCATCGCTGGTCTCCAGGGCATCGTCGACAAATGGACGAGCCTCTATGCGGCGACCGACGAGATGCATGATGCGGCCGCCTATGGTGCGATTCCCGCCGACAAGCAGCTTTCGGCCCGCGGCATCGAGGTCGGCCATATTTTCTACTTTGGCACCAAGTATTCCGAGCCGATGGGCGCGACGGTGACCGGCCCGGACGGAGCGCAGGTGCCGGTGCATATGGGATCCTACGGTATCGGCCCGAGCCGCCTCGTCGCGGCGCTGATCGAAGCCGGTCACGACGATGCTGGCATTGTCTGGCCCGACGAGATCGCGCCCTTCGACATCGCGGTGCTCAATCTCAAGACCGGCGACGCCGGGACCGACGGCGCCTGCGAGCAGCTCTACAAGGCGCTCGCCGCCAAGGGCTACGACACGCTCTATGACGACACCGACGACCGGCCGGGCGCCAAGTTCGCGACCGCCGACCTGATCGGCGTGCCCTGGCAGATCATCGTCGGGCCGAAGGGGCTGGCCGAGGGCAAGGTCGAAATCAAGCGTCGCGCCGGCGGCGAGCGTGAACTGGTCTCGCTCGCGGCTGCGCTCGATCGTTTCCCGGGGCGTTCGGCTTGAGCCTGCGCCTGGCGACCAGAACGCGGAGCGGCTGCTGATGAATTCGGCGACGGATACGATCGCTGCTGAAACCGCGCAGCCGACCGGCACCCGCCCCTTCGCAGGTTTCGAGTGGCTGCTGGCCGGCCGCTATTTGCGCACGCGCCGGCGCGAGGGCTTCGTTTCGGTCATCGCCGGCTTTTCCTTTCTCGGCATCCTTCTCGGCGTCGCCACGCTGATCATCGTGATGTCGGTGATGAACGGCTTCCGGAAGGAGCTTCTGGAGAAGATCGTCGGCGTCAACGGCCATATCTTCGCGACGCCGATCGACCGCCCGCTCGACGATTACGAGCAGGTCGCGGCCAAGCTGCGCCAGGTGCAGGGCATCAAGCTCGCCATCCCGCTGGTCGAGGGGCAGGCGCTGGCCTCGTCGCAATACGCCAATGGCGGCGTGCTGGTGCGCGGCATCGCCGAGGCCGACCTGAAATCGAGTCCCTTCGTCGGGGGCAATATCAAGCGCGGCACGCTCGACGGCTTCGACACGGCCGGCGGCGTCGCGATCGGCAGCCGGCTCGCGGCGTCGCTCTCGCTCACGGCGGGCGATTCGATCACGCTGGTCACGCCACGTGGCGCCTCCACGCCCTTCGGCACCGCGCCGCGCATCAAGGCCTATCCGATCCAGGCGGTGTTCGAGATCGGCATGACCGAGTTCGATTCCTCGTTCGTTTTCATGCCGCTAGGGGAATCGCAGGCCTATTTCAACCGCGACGGCGACGTGAACGTGATCGAGGTCTTCATCGACGATCCCGACCGGACGCAGGCCGTGCGCGACGCGATCGAGGCCGATGCGCCACGTCCGCTGGTGCTGTCCGACTGGCGCCAGCGCAACCGCACCTTCTTCAATGCGCTCGAGGTCGAGCGCAACGTGATGTTCATCATCCTGGCCCTGATCGTCCTGGTGGCGGCGCTCAACATCGTCTCGGGCCTGATCATGCTGGTGAAGGACAAGACCGAGGACATCGCGATCATGCGCACCATGGGCGCGACGCGCGGCACCGTGCTGCGCGTCTTCCTGATCACGGGGGCGGCGATCGGTGTGTTCGGCACGCTCGCGGGGCTCGGGCTCGGCGTCGTCTTCGCCAATAACGTCAAGTCGATCATGGCCTTCCTGAACTGGCTTACGGGCGCCAATCTCTGGGACCCGACGGTGCGCTTCCTGAGCGACATTCCCTCGGTGATCGACTGGCGCGAGGTGGCGAGCGTGGTCGCGATGGCGCTGGTCCTGTCGTTGCTGGCGACGCTCTATCCGGCCTGGAAGGCGGCGCGGCTCGATCCGGTCCAGGCACTGCGGATGGGTTGAGGCGGAACAGTTCGTGGCCATGCAACGCGAGACACCAACGCTCTTTCTCTCGCAGATCGAGCGCTATTACCCCCAGACCGACGCGCCGCTCGAGATCCTGCGCAAGGCGGATTTTGCGCTCTGGCCGGGCGAGCTCGTCGCGCTCGTCGCGCCGAGCGGAACCGGCAAGTCGACCTTGCTCCATGTCGCCGGCCTGCTGGAAAAGCCGGATGCCGGCGAGGTCTTCGTCGGCGGGCTGCCGACGACGAAGCTCGATGACAAGGGCCGCACAAGGCTGCGCCGCACCGAGATCGGCTTCGTCTACCAGTTCCACCATTTGCTGCCGGAATTCACGGCGCTGGAGAATGTCGTCCTGCCGCAGCGCATTCGTGGCCTGGCGAAAGCCGAGGCCGAGGCGCGCGCGACCGAGCTCCTGAGCTTCCTCGGCCTCGGCGAGCGGCTCGACCATCTTCCCGGCGAACTCTCCGGTGGCGAGCAGCAGCGGGTCGCCATTGGCCGGGCCGTCGCCAATGCGCCGCGCCTGCTCCTGGCCGACGAGCCGACGGGCAACCTCGACCCGCATACCTCGCTGCATGTCTTCAGCACCTTGGTGGCGCTGGCGCGTGCGTCGGGGCTGGCAGCCCTGATCGCGACCCATAATCTCGACCTCGCGCGCCGGATGGACCGGCAGGTGACGATCCGCGAAGGCCTGGTCGTTCCGCTCGATTAAGGCTTGGCGATGCTCCGCCGGACGGCCCGGCGTGGCGTGACGACGGTGAAGCCTGCGGCGACGATCACGGCGATGCCGATCCAGGTCGTCACCGATGGCAGGTCGCCGAACAGGACGAAGCCGAGCGCAGTGGCGCCGAGCAGCTCGAGATAGACCAGCGGCGACAGCGTCGAGACCTGTGCCAGCCTGAAGGCGCTGATCGTCATCAGGTTGGCGGCGGCGGCGAGCAGGCCCATCAGCAGGATGAGCGCGAGCGCCTCCCAGCTCGGTGTCGTCCACTGGAACAGCAGGAACGGCGTGAGCAGAAGAATGCCGAAGACGAGCTGGATCGTCAGCGTCGACAGCGGCGGGCTCGCCTGGGCCGTCGCGCGGGTCATCACCAGATAACACGCCATCAGCCCGCCCGAGGCCAGCGCGATCAGCGTGCCGGCGCTGCCAGCGGTTCCCGGCCGCACCACCAGCAGGGCGCCGGCAAACCCGAGCAGCACAGCCGCCAGCTTGCGCCGGTCGAGACGCTCGCGCAGGACCATGGCGGCAAGCAGGGTCGCGATGATCGGTGCCACGAAATAGGCGCCGAGCGCATCGGCGAGCGGTATGCGCGCGATCGCGACGAAATAGAGCGTCATCGCCCCGACCAGGAAGGCGGTGCGCACGAGCTGCGGCAGGATCTGGCCGCGGCTGATCAGCGGCTCGCGCGATCGCGCCTGCTGGAACAGCACCACCGGGAGCACGAAGCCCAGCGCCGCGACATAGCGGGCCCAGCTCAGGAAGACCGGGGAATGGACGGGGCTGAGATATTTGGCGATCGCATCGGAGCCGGGAATGATCAGCATGGCCACCGCCATCAGGGCGATCCCGAGCGCGGGTTTGCGCTGCTCATCCGATGCGGCGGCTTCAGCCGGAGCAGGATCGGCTGAAGCGCATTCGAGGGCCTCGGCAGCCGTGCCCCGGGCAGTGTCGGATGAGGTGTCCATCGGGGCATCCTACGCGATTCCACGGAGGCCCGCGGTGACCGGAGCGCCTGCCGACCGGGCGTAAACGCCGGTAGCGGACCTGACATCCTTAACGGAGGATCGCCGGCATCAAGCGAATGTTAACCGCCATTCATATGTCCGAAGTGGAACTAACGTTGCGAGATTGACGAGAACAAAACATGAATTAACATGGACATATAACGAACATCAGGAGGTCAAGATGATTTTGGTGCGTAAACTGGCGATTGGCGCCGCGGAACTCGCCTCGCTCGGTGTGTTTCTCGGCATGATCTGGCTCTGGGCCGCGCTGCTGGCCGCGCCCAGCGTCTGAAGCTGCCTGGCGGAAGGCTCAGGCCCGCCGGCCCATCCACAGTTGGCCTGCAGCGGACGACTCGACGCCGCTCACGCCCGCGCTCCATAAGAGTTGCGTGAGGTGATTCAATGAGTCGAGAGCCGAGCCGGCCCCGCATTCTGCCCGAGGTGGGCTTCGTCCATCTCCATGTCCATTCGAGCTATTCCCTGCTCGAAGGCGCGATGACCATCGGGACGCTGGCCAAGCTCGCCGCGGCGGATGGCCAGCCGGCGGTGGCGCTGACCGACACCAACAATCTCTTCGGCGCGCTCGAATTCTCCGAAAAGCTCGCGGGTGCCGGCCTGCAGCCGATCGCCGGCGTGCAGCTCTCGGTCGATTTTGCCGACGAGGCCGAGAACGGCCGCAGGCTCGTCCAGCAGACGGTGCCGCATGTCGTCCTGCTCGCGATGTCCGAAGCGGGCTACGGCAACCTGATGAAGCTCGTCACGGAAGCCTGCCTGGCGAGCGGCGGGGCAGGGCAGCCGATCTCGACGCTCGAACGCCTGGCCGCGCATCACGACGGCCTGATCGCCCTGACCGGTGGGCCGGGCGGGCCGATCGACGGCGCCTTGCGCGGCGGCCAGGTGGCGCAGGCCGAGGCCCGGCTCGCGCGCCTCGCCGCCATCTTTGGCGACAGATTGTATGTCGAGCTGCAGCGCAGCGGCCGCGACGGGGAGGCGGCGGTCGAAGCGCATCTGCTGCGGCTCGCCTATGATTCCGACCTCGCCATTGTCGCGACGAACGAGCCCTTCTACGCCAAGCCGGCCGATTACGACGCCCATGACGCGCTGCTCGCGGTGGCCGAGGGCCGGCTCGTCTCCGATGGCGAGCGCCGCCGCGTCACCACGGAGCATTATTTCGCCAGCCGCGCCGAGATGAAGCGCCGTTTCGCCGACCTGCCGGAAGCGCTCGCCGCGACGGTCGAGATTGCGATGCGCTGTACCTGGCGCGTCGGCCTGCGCCGGCCGATCCTGCCGCGCTTCGGCGAGGAGGACGGGCTGGACGAGGCGGCCGAGCTCGAGCGCCAGGCCAAGGCCGGGCTTGCGGCGCGGCTGGCCAAGCATGGGCCGTCGCCCGGATTCGGCGTCGAGGACTACGAGAAGCGGCTCGATTTCGAGCTCTCCGTCATCGCGCGGATGAAGTATCCGGGCTATTTCCTGATCGTCTCCGACTTCATCAAATGGGCCAAGGATCATGGCATCCCGGTCGGCCCGGGCCGCGGCTCGGGCGCGGGCTCGCTCGTCGCCTATGCGCTCACCATCACCGATGTCGATCCACTCCGCTTCGGGCTGCTCTTCGAGCGCTTCCTCAATCCCGATCGCGTCTCGATGCCGGATTTCGACATCGATTTCTGCCAGAACCGGCGCGAAGAGGTGATCGACTACGTCAAGCGCCGCTATGGCGAGGAGCGCGTGGCGCAGATCATCACCTTCGGCACCTTGCTGGCGCGCGGCGTGCTGCGCGACGTCGGGCGCGTGCTGGAGATGCCCTACGGCCAGGTCGACAAGCTGACCAAGCTCGTGCCGCAGAATCCGGCCAAGCCGATCTCGCTGGCCGATGCGATCAAGGGCGAGCCCAAGCTGCAATCGGCGGCGGAGGAGGAGCCGATCGTCGCCCGGCTGCTCGAAATCGGCCAGAAGCTCGAGGGCCTGCACCGCCACGCCTCGACGCACGCGGCCGGCGTGGTGATCGGCGACAGGCCGCTGGAAGAACTGGTCGCGCTGTCGGTCGATCCGCGCACCGGCATGCGCGTCACCCAGTTCAACATGAAATGGGTCGAGCAGGCCGGCCTGGTGAAGTTCGACTTCCTCGGCCTCAAGACCTTGACCACGCTGACCACCGCGGTGGCGCTGATCGCCCAGCGCGGCATCGCGATCGATCTGGCGAGCCTGCCCTTCGACGACCCCAAGAGCTACGAGATGCTGGCGCGCGGTGAGGTGGTCGGCGTGTTCCAGGTGGAAAGCGCCGGCATGCGGCGCGCCCTGGTCGAGATGAAGGCCGACCGCATCGAGGACCTGATCGCGCTCGTCGCGCTCTACCGGCCGGGCCCGATGGATAACATCCCGAGCTATTGCCGCCGCAAGCTCGGCCTGGAAGAGCCGACCTATCTCCATCCCAAGATGGAGCCGATCCTCGCCGAGACGCATGGCATCATCGTCTACCAGGAGCAGGTGATGCAGGTGGCGCAGGCGCTCTCGGGCTACTCGCTCGGCGAGGCCGACCTGCTGCGCCGCGCCATGGGCAAGAAGATCAAGGCCGAGATGGACGCCCAGCGCGACCGTTTCGTGAAAGGTGCCGTCGAGGGCGGCATGACCAAGGACATCGCCTCCGAGATCTTCGACCTGCTGGCGAAATTCGCCGATTACGGCTTCAACAAGAGCCATGCCGCGGCCTATGCGGTCGTCGCCTTCCAGACCGCCTATCTCAAGGCGAATTACCCGGTCGAGTTCCTCGCCGCGTCGATGACGCTCGATATCGGCAACACCGACAAGCTCTCGGAATTCCGGCGCGATGCCGAGCGCATCGGCATCACCGTCGAGCCGCCGGCGATCAACCGTTCGGGCGTCGAATTCGACGTGGCCGACGGGGCGATCCGCTATGCGCTCGGGGCGATCAAGGGTGTCGGGCGCGCGGCGGTCGAGTCCGTCGTCACCGCGCGTGCCGCGGGCGGCTCGTTCAAGGACCTCGCCGATTTCGCCCGCCGGATCGACGCAAAGCTCGTCAACCGCCGCACCATCGAGGCGTTGATCGCAGCCGGCGCGCTCGACGCGCTGGAGAAGGACCGCGCCCGCGCCATGGCGGCGATCGACGGCATGCTGGCGCTGTCGAACCGCACGCGCGAGGCGGCTGCCGGCGGCCAGTCGGAGCTCTTCGGCGGCGGCACGGTGCAGGAAGCCTTCCGCATTCCGCCGACCGAGCCGTGGGCGCCGGCCGAGCGGCTCAGGCGCGAGCATGACGCGGTCGGCTTCTTCCTCTCCGGCCATCCGCTCGACGATTACGAGCATGTGCTGAAGCGGCTGCGGGTGCAGCGTTTCGCCGATTTCGCGCAGACGGTGCGGGCCAATGGCACCTCGGTCGCGAAGGTGGCGGTCTCCGTCATCGACAAGTCGGAACGGCGCACCAAGTCCGGCTCGAAGATGGGCATCGTCCAGCTTTCGGATCCGAGCGGGCAGTTCGAGGCGATCCTGTTCTCGGAGGGCCTGCAGCGCCATCGCGACCTGCTGGAGCCGGGCAGGGCGCTCGTGCTGCGGCTCTCGGCGGTGCTCGACGGCGACGAGGTCCGTCCGCGCATCGAGGATGTCGAGGTCCTGGACGATCTCGCCGCCCGCCAGAAGCAGGACCTGCTGGTCTATCTGCGCGACGACAAGGCGCTGGCCAGCATCGCCGAACGAGTCCGGCCGCGCGGCGACGGCGTGCGCGCCGAAGGCAAGGTCGCGCTGGTGATGATCCTCGACGACGGCGCGCAGGAGGTCGAGATCGAATTGCCGGGCCGCTATCCCGTCAACCAGCAGATTGCCAATGCCGTCCGCGCCGCGCCCGGCGTCGTCAGCGTCGAGCTGCGCTGAGGCGCGGAGTCCTGGACGGGCGCGGGGGGCTGCCGTCGCGTCCCGGGCTTGCTGATCGTCTCTCGCCTCCGATCGCAGTTGATGTGCGTGCGCTAACCGGTTGAGAATGGAACCGGTGCTGGAGGGCGCAGATGACGGGGGCTATCGTGAATCACTATGTCGCACGCATTCCGATGAGCCTTGCCGTGCCGGAGGCGATGCACTGGGCCATCAAGGACGTGCTGGAGGGCGAATACGAGGCGGGTTATGACGGCGTCGGCCTCGACATCCTCGATATCGGAGCGAATGTCGGCTCCTTCGCGCTCTGGGCCACGGCCCGCTGGCCGGGCAGCGTGGTGACCTCCTACGAGCCGCATCCCGGCACGTTCGAGTTCCTGAAGCGCAACACGCAGCAGCGCCGCGACATCACCATCGTGAATGCGGCCCTGTTTCCGGGCGGGCAGAAGACCGCGAGCTTCGTCAGCCGCTTCGCCGGCGACGGCGAATCCGGGTTGGCATCCTATGCCGGCGATACCTTTGTCGCCGGCGCCATGGTCGAGCGCTACGAGGTCGCCGTCGTCGACCCGGCCAGCCTGCCTTCGCCGGATATCGTCAAGATCGACATCGAGGGCGGCGAAGGCGATGTGCTGGATAACATCGATCTGTCAAAGACTTCCCTGGTGCTGCTCGAGTATCAGAATCGCAAGAACCGGCTTCAGCTGGAAGCGCGCCTGAAAGCCGATTTCGACCTGATCGACACCCTCGAATATTCTTGGGATCCGCTGCTCGAACAGGCCTGCTACCGGCCGGATCTGGTCGGCGACGTCTATGGCCGGATGTTCGCGGCCCGCAAGGGCGTGACGCGGATGACGCGCGGGGCCGGGCGCTGAGCTCGGCTGATCCGCCAAGGCATGGCTGTCGAGGCAAATCTCGGTCCCGCATTGGTTGCATCGGAGCCAGTCCGTCACGCGATTGTCTTGCGCTGTCTGCAGGGCTAGAGCCGGGTCGGGGGAAATGGGGCACGCATCGTCTCGATGCGGATTGCATGAAGGAAAGCTCGATATGATCTCTCTCTTGAAGGCCGCCTGCGCGGCCGGCGCGCTGACCGCCGTCGTCTTCGGCGCCACGGCCGCTTCGGCCCAAAGCCAGGCCGACCAGCTCGCGGTCGCCTATCAGTCGGGCCGCAACCAGCTCGGAATCCTGACCTATTGCAGCGAGAAGGGCCATATCGGCGCCGATGTCGTCGAGATCCAGAAGAAGATGCTCGGCCTGATCCCGGCTCCTGCCGACAAGAGCGGCGGCGATGCCGCCGAGGCGCAGGGCAAGAAGGGCACCATCGCCGTGATGGGCGTCACCCAGGATCTCGAGACGATCGCCAAGGCGCAGAACGGGAGTGCCGCCACCTACTGCAAGCAGATCGGCGATGTGGTGAAGCAGGCCGGCGCCGCCCTGCCGAAATAGATCGCCTCCGGGCGATCGCGAGCGGAGGGGCATCGGCCAATGGTCCGAGCCCTTCCGGCTTCTTCATCGACGGCGCGCTCGCCGCGCCTCATCGTCAGGGATGACTGCAGGCATGTCGACACGGGATGGCGCGATCGCGCGGGCTTTGGGGTTCTTCGATTCCGGCGCCTTCCGTGACCGGTTGTCCGAACTGGTGGCGATCCCGAGCACGCTGCTCGATCCCGCGCATGAGGCCGATACCCAGCGCTATCTGGCCGACGCCATCCAGCCCTGGCTGGAACGGATGGGTTTTGCGGTGGAAATCCACCCCAATCCCGTGCCGGGCCTCGGCCCGATCCTCATTGCGGAGCGGATCGAAGGCGACGGCCCGACGATCCTGACCTATGGCCATGGCGATACCGTCGCGGGGCTCGACGACCAGTGGCGCAAGGGCCTCAAGCCCTGGACCCTGATCGAGGAGGATGGTCGCTGGTACGGGCGCGGAACCGCCGACAACAAGGGCCAGCACGCGATCAACCTCTGCGCGCTGGAGGCCGTCCTGGCCGAACGGGGCGGGCGCCTCGGCTTCAACCTCAAGCTGCTGCTCGAAACCTCGGAGGAGCGCGGCTCGACCGGCCTTCGCGAGTTCATCGCGGCCCATGCCGATGCGTTGCGCGCCGATGTGCTGATCGGCAGCGACGGGCCGCGCGTCGCGACCGACACGCCGACCCTGTCGCTCGGAAATCGCGGCCTGTTCCATTTCGAGCTCGCGCTCGACCTGCGTCCGGGCGGCGTGCATTCCGGCAACTGGGGCGGGATCACCACGGATCCGGCGATCGTGCTCGCCCATGCCATCTCGACCCTTGCCGGCCGCAACGGGCAGATCCTGGTTCCCGGCTGGCTGCCGCCGCAGGGGTTGCCCGCTCCCGTCCGCGCGGCGCTCGACGGCCTGGTGCTGCGCGCCGAGAGCGATGCGGCGACGATCGACGCGGGCTGGGGCGAGCCTGGCCTCTCGGCGGCCGAGAAGGTTTTTGGCTGGACCAGCTTCATCGTCGTCGCCATGACCTCGGGGCGGCCGGAAAACCCGGTGAACGCCGTGGCGCCGAGTGCGCGCGCTCATTGCCAGTTGCGCTATCCTGCCGATTGCGACCCGGCCGTGTTCGAGCCGGTTTTGCGCGCGCACCTGGATGCGGCCGGCTTCCCGGAGGTACGGATCGAGAATGCCGGGGTCGGCATGCCTGCCAGCCGCACCGATCCGAGTGACCCCTGGGTGCGCTGGACGCTCGCCAGCATGGACCGCACGCTCGACCGTCCGACCCAGATCATCCCGAGCGGTGGCGGTGGGCTGCCGAGCGACATGTTCGTCGAGCATCTGCGCCTGCCGGTGATGTGGTTCAAGCACAGCTATAACGGCTGCAAGCAGCATGGGCCCGACGAGCATCTGCTGATCGTCCTGGCACGCGAGGGAACGGCGGCCTTCGCCGGCCTGTGGTGGGATCTCGGGGAGGGCGATACGCCGTCCACAGCCCGACGCGCCTGAGCTTTTGCGCCTGGCGGCGTGCGGCGCCTTGCATTCCTGCGCCATCCCATGTAAGGCGCAGCCCATCCCACATGGGGAGCATCGCTTCAAACCCGAAGCGTTCCGGTGACTTGGCAGCCTATGCCTCGTTCATTCGCACCCCAGAGGCTCAACCGGAAGGACGATAGAACCATGGCTCTGCCAGATTTTTCCATGCGCCAGTTGCTCGAGGCCGGCGCTCATTTCGGCCACCAGTCGCATCGCTGGAACCCGAAGATGTCGCCGTTCATCTACGGGACGCGCAACAACATCCACATTCTCGACCTGTCGCAGTCGGTGCCGATGCTGTCGCGCGCCCTGCAGGCGGTCAGCGACACCGTCGCCCGCGGCGGTCGCGTGCTCTTCGTCGGCACCAAGCGCCAGGCGCAGGACGCCATCGCTGACGCCGCCAAGCGCTCGGCCCAGTATTATGTCAACTCCCGCTGGCTCGGCGGCATGCTGACCAACTGGAAGACCATCTCGGCTTCGATCCAGCGCCTGCGCAAGGTCGACGAGCTGCTCGCCGGCGGCGGCACCGGCCTGACCAAGAAGGAGCGCCTGATGCTGGCGCGCGAGCGCGACAAGCTCGAGAAGGCGCTCGGCGGCATCAAGGACATGGGCGGCACGCCCGACATGATCTTCGTGATCGACACCAACAAGGAAGCGCTCGCGATCAAGGAGGCTCAGCGCCTCGGCATCCCGGTCGCGGCAATCGTCGATTCGAACTCGGATCCGGACGGCATCACCTTCCCGGTCCCGGCCAATGACGACGCCGGCCGCGCCATCGCGCTCTATTGCGACCTGATCGCGCGCTCGGCCATCGACGGCATCTCGCGCGCCTCGGGCGACACCGGCGTCGATCTCGGCGCCGCCGAGGCCCCGGTGGTCGAGGAAGTCGTCGCCGCCGAGCCGGCCAATGATGCCGGCCCGGTCTTCGAGCTCCTGACCGCGCCGCGCGGCGCGCCGGACGACCTGATGAAGCTGAGCGGCATGGGCCCGGAACTGGTCCAGAAGCTCAATGACGGCGGCCTGTTCCATTTCTGGCAGTTCGCCGCGATGTCGCCCGCCGACATCGCCAAGGTCGATGCCGACCTGAAGCTCGCCGGCCGCATCGAGCGCGACGGCTGGGTGGCCCAGGCGCGCGATCTCGCCGAGGCCTGAGCCCGGCTGCGACGCGTCATTCGCGCGTCGTCGGAATCTGAGTGAAGTCAGCGCCGACGGCCGGAAACGGAGCGTCGGCGTTTCCCCGTCACGCCGTGGCGTGCAACGACATCGAAAGACGTGCCGTCGATTGCCAGCGTGTCCCCGCAGGCCCGGCACATGACAGCAAGGAACGAGAAATGGCTGCGATCACCGCCGGCATGGTGAAGGAACTCCGCGACAAGACCGGCGCGGGCATGATGGACTGCAAGACCGCGCTCAGCGCGACCGACGGCAATATCGAGGCCGCCATCGACTGGCTGCGCACCAAGGGCCTCGCCAAGGCCGCCAAGAAGGCCGGCCGCGTCGCCGCCGAGGGCCTTGTCGCCGCGGCGGTGTCCGGCAATCGCGGCGTCGTCGTCGAAGTCAATTCCGAGACCGACTTCGTCGCGCGCAACCTCGAGTTCCAGGCGCTTGCGCGCACCATCGCCGATGTCGCTCTCGAGCGCGGCGGCGATGTCGAGGCGCTGCTCGCCCATCACTATCCCGGCGGCGGCACGGTGGCCGACGCCATCGCCAACGCTATCGCCACGATCGGCGAGAACATGACCCTGCGCCGCGTCGCCGACGTCAAGGTCTCGTCCGGCTTCATCGGCCAGTACGTGCATGGCGCGGTCGCCGACGGGCTCGGCAAGATCGGCGTCATCGTCGGCCTCGAGTCGACCGGCAAGGGCGAGGAGCTCGCTGCGCTCGGCCGCCAGCTCGCGATGCATGTCGCGGCGACCAATCCCGTCGCGCTCGACCTCGCTTCGGTCGATCCGGCGATCCTGGAGCGTGAGAAGGCGATCCTGGCCGAGAAGAACGCCGGCAAGCCCGCCCATGTGCTCGAGAAGATCACCGAGAGCGGCCTGAAGAGCTATGCCAAGGAATATTGCCTGCTCGAGCAGGCCTATATCCATGACGGCTCGAAGTCGGTCGCGCAGGTGCTGAAGGAGATCGAGGGCAAGGTCGGCGCTCCCGTCAAGCTCACCGGCTTCGCCCGCTTCGCGCTCGGCGAGGGCATCGAGAAGGAAGAGACGGACTTCGCGGCCGAAGTCGCTGCGGCAGGCGGCACGGCCGGCTGAAAACCCGTTGATAGAGATCGAAAAAGGCCGCGCCCAGCGCGGCCTTTTTTGTATGAAAATGGTGTTGGTGCCGATTCGCGCCGTCGGGAGCCGGCTCTCACTAATATGTTAGAGCAGGATCAATGCGAAAAACCGGTTCCCACTTTTTCGCATCCTGCTCTAGCGTCAGCTTGACCTGAAGCGTGAATCCGCCTCTCACCAATGAACGAGAGCCTGATGCCATCCGAAAGCCATTTCGTACGCTCGGCATCAGGCGCTGACAGCGGAGAAAAGCCGGTGAGACCCAAACGCGTTCTTGTGAAGCTCTCCGGCGAAGCTCTTGCAGGACAAGCAGGATCCGGCCTCGACGGCGCGACCTTGACGGCCCTGGCCGCCGATATCGCCAAGGCCTCGCATGAAGGCGTGGAGATCGCCATCGTCGTCGGTGGCGGCAATTTCTTCCGCGGCCTGCAGGGTCTGAACAAGGGCCTGGATCGCCCCAGCGCCGATTCGATCGGCATGCTGGGTACGGTGATGAACGCGCTCGCGCTCGAACATGCGATCGAGACCGCCGGCGCTCCGGCCCGCGCCATGTCGGCGGTGCCGATGCCGTCGCTCTGCGAAAGCTATGCCAGGCGCCGCGCGCTTGATCATCTCAGCAACGGCAAGGTCGTGATTCTCGGCGGCGGCACCGGCAATCCCTATTTCACCACCGACACCGGCGCGGCGCTGCGGGCGGCGGAGCTCGATTGCGAGCAATTGCTGAAGGCGACGCAGGTCGACGGCGTCTATACCGCCGATCCCAAGAAGGATCCGACCGCGACGCGCTACGAGCGCCTGACTCATGCCGAGGCGATCAGGCACGATCTCAAGGTAATGGATACGGCGGCCTTCGCGCTGGCGCGTGATGCCGGCCTGACGATCGTGGTGTTCTCGATCGCCGAGGCGGGTGCCTTGGCCGCCGTGCTGCGCGGCGAGGGCAGGGCGACCTATGTGACGCCCTGACGAGGGCTCAGTAGGTCCGCCAGACGCCCGGCGTCATCAATTCCAGCAAGTGGCCATCGGGATCGCGGAAATAGAGGCTCGTCCCGCCGCGGTCCCAGCTCATGCGCCCTTCGATCGTGACGTCGTGCCTGGCCAGGGTCTCCTCCCAACCGGGCAGGGCCTCCGTGTCGATGGCGAAGGCGATATGGAGCGGCCCGGAGCCGTCATGCGGCGGGATGCTCCCGGTCGGCGACCTCTGCGTCTGCAGCGATTCCCCGCGCTTGAAGAGCAGCAGCACGCTTGCGCCGCCGACGTCATAGGCGAACAGGGTCCGGGTCGTGAGTACCGACTGCAGGCCCAGGACGTTCTCGTAGAACGCGCGCGCGCGCTCCAGATCGTCGACGTAAAGCGCGGTCTCGATGATGCGGTTCAGCTTCGGCATTGCAGTCATTCGGAGGGGGATGAGCACCGGCGTGGAAAAGCGCTATAAGGGGCAACCTTGGCTTGACCACGGCGAAACGCGCTGCAGACAGGATGAAATCCTTGACCCTGGGCGGGGCGGCGGCCATGGTCGCGCCCGGTTTTCGATTATCTGCAAGGTCTTGACTACGATGGCCCAGACGACGTTCGATATCTCCGACCTGAAGCGTCGGATGCAGGGGGCGGTGCAGTCCTTCAGGGGCGATCTCGCCTCCCTGCGCACTGGCCGCGCCTCGGCCAACGTCCTCGATCCGATCCAGGTCGAGGCTTATGGTGCGCGCACGCCGCTGAACCAGCTCGCAACCGTGAGCGTTCCGGAAGCGCGCCTGCTCAGCGTCCAGGTCTGGGACCGCAGCATGGTCCAGGCGGTGGAAAAGGCGATCCGCGAATCCGATCTCGGCCTCAATCCGCAAACGGAAGGCCAAGTGCTGCGCATCCGGATTCCGGAGCTGAACGAGCAGCGCCGCAAGGAGATGGTCAAGGTCGCGCATAAATATGCCGAGGAATCCAAGATCGCCGTGCGCCATGTCCGCCGCGACGGCCTCGATCTCGTCAAGAAGCTCGAGAAGGACGGCCACCTCACCAAGGACGACGTGACGCGCGAGTCCGACCAGGTCCAGAAGGTGACGGATCAGCATATCGCGGAGATCGACCAGGCGCTGGCGGCCAAGGAAAAGGAAATCCTGCACGTTTGATCGCCGTCTGGCGGTCGAGCGCCGGCGATCATGGGACGCAACGCCGAAAGAGGCACGACAATGTCAGTAGGCCAGCGTCCGGGGGAACGCGCCGAGATACCCTCCCATGTCGCGGTGATCATGGACGGCAACGGGCGCTGGGCGCAGCTGCGCGGCCTGCCGCGCCATGAAGGCCACCGGCGCGGGCTGGAGGCCTTGCGCCGCACCGTCAAGAACGCCGCCGACCTCGGCATCGAGGTCCTGACCCTCTACAGTTTCTCGACCGAGAACTGGCGCCGGCCGGCCGCCGAAGTCTCATTCCTGATGACGCTGCTCCGGCATTTCGTCGAGAAGGACCTCGCCGAGCTCAGCGCCGCAAATGTGCGCGTTCGTGTCATCGGCGGGCGGGAGGATCTTGCGCCGGACCTGCTCCGCCTGGTCGAGCATGCTGAAGCCGCCACGCGCGGCAATACCGGCATGATCCTCGTCGTCGCGTTCAACTACGGTTCGCGTGACGAGATCGTCCGCACTGCCCGCCAACTCGCAGCCGACGTTGCCGCCGGCCGCATCAGCCCGGCCTCGATCGACGAGAGCAGCTTCTCGCTGCGTCTCGATACCGGCGACCTGCCCGACCCGGAACTGGTGATCCGGACCTCCGGCGAGACCCGGATCTCGAATTTCCTGCTCTGGCAGGCGGCCTATGCCGAGTTCGTCTTTACGCCGGTGCTCTGGCCTGATTTCGATCGCGCTGCGCTCGAGGAGGCGCTGGCGGAATATCGCCGCCGCGAGCGCCGCTTCGGTGGGCTGGCGGAATCGTCCGCCCGCAATGTGGGCGTGGCGTGAGCGATCATCCTCCCGGCGGCCCGACGGCCGGTCCGAGCGAACTCAAGCTGCGTGTCCTGTCCGCGCTGGTCCTTGCCGCGGCCGTTCTCGTCACGACGCTCGTCGGCGGCTGGCCTTTCAGGCTGGTCTGGGCGCTGGCCGCGGGGCTGGTCGCCTATGAGTGGCTGGCGATGGTGAGCCGCCGCAACGCCGTGCCTGCCGGTATCGGCGTGGCGCTGGCAGGCCTCGCGCTCGGTCTGGCGCCGGTCAGCGCGACTGCGCTCGCCGGGGTGTCCGCTTTCGCGGCCTTCATCGGAGCGGTGCTGATGGCGCGTCTCAAGCAGCGCTGCTGGCTCGAGATCGGCGGCATCGTCTATGCGCTCGCCTTCGCGGTGATCCCGCCATCCTTGCGCGCTTGGCCCGAGTTGGGCCTCGCTCTCATCATCTGGACCTTTGCGGTCGCCTGGCTCACCGATATCGCCGCCTATTTTGCTGGCCGCGCGCTTGGCGGGCCGAAGCTGATGCCGTCGATCAGCCCGAAGAAGACCTGGTCCGGCGCGCTTGGCGGGGCAGCCGCCGGCACGCTTGGCGGATATGCGGTCTGGGCGTTGACGCCGGGGGCGGCGAACATTGTCGGTCCGCTGGTGGTGGTCGCTGCCTCCTTCTTCGCTTCCGTTGTCAGCCAGGCCGGCGATCTGTTTGAATCTGCGATGAAACGTCGTTTTGGTGCGAAGGATTCGAGCCAGCTGATCCCGGGCCATGGCGGCTTTTTCGATCGTCTTGACGGCTATTGGGCCGTACTGGTTTTCGTCGGTGCGGCCCTGTTCCTGGCGCGGCTGGAGTTCTGACGAGGTCATGCGCCGTCTGGTTACCCTGCTCGGAGCGACCGGCTCCATCGGCCGCTCGACGCGCGATGTCGTCGCGGAGAACCCCGATCATCTGAGGATCGGCGTCGTCGTGGGCGGCCGCGATGCCGAGGGGCTGGCGCAGGTCGCGATCGAGACCGGGGCGAGCTTCGCCGCCCTTGCCGACGAGGCGGGCGGACCCGCACTGGCGCAGGCGCTCGCGGGGCACGGCATCCGCTCGGGAGCCGGGCGGCAGGCGGTGTTCGAAGCGGTCGCCATGCCGAGCGACATCGTCGTCAGCGCCATTTCCGGCGCCGCCGGCCTTGAAGCCACCTTTGCGGCCCTGACGCCCGGCCGTGTGATCGCGCTCGCGAACAAGGAGAGCCTGGTTTGCGCCGGCGCCGCCGTGATGGCGCGCGCGCAAGCTGTCGGCGCCAGGATCCTGCCGCTCGATTCCGAGCATAACGCTCTCTTCCAGGTGCTCGGATCGGAGCCGATCTCGGCGATTCGCAAGATGACGCTGACGGCGTCGGGCGGACCGTTCCGGACCTGGTCGGCCGAGCGGATCGCTGCCGCCACGCCGGAACAGGCCCTGGCCCATCCGAATTATGCGATGGGCGCCAAGATCACCATCGACTCCGCCGGCTTGATGAACAAGGGGCTGGAGCTGATCGAGGCCTGCTTCCTGTTCGGGCTCGCGCCGGATCAGCTCGATGTCCTGGTCCATCCCCAGCAGATCGTGCACGGGCTCGTGACCTTCCGCGACGGTTCGGTCAGCGCCGGCATGGCCGTGCCGGACATGCGGGTGGCGGCGGCGCATTGTCTCGGCGTCGATGGCAGGCTCGACGCGCCCGCCGGACGCTTCCTCGATCTTGCCGCCGTGGCGCCGCTCTCCTTCGAAAAGCCGGATCTTGGCCGTTTCCCGGCTCTTGGATTGGCCATGGCCGCGCTGGCCGCGGGCGGGGCGATGCCCGCCATTCTCAATGCGGCCAACGAGGTCGCAGTCGAGGCCTTCCTTGCCGGGCGGATCGGCTTTCCCGGCATCGCGGCGCTGGTCGAGACGATCTGCGACGCCTCTGCGTCAGGGCGTGCGGCGCCTGCCGATATCGACGCCGCCCTCGCCATTGACCATGAGACGAGAAAGCGCGCCCGCCTGCTCTTGTCCCAGGGCCGCTTCGCTGTCACCTAGAGGGGAGGGATCGGGAGAAATTTATGGATATCGCAGCAACCATCTGGAACTCGGGCAGCTTCCTGCTCGGCTATCTGGTGCCGTTCCTGTTTGTCCTGACCATCGTGGTCTTCGTGCATGAGCTCGGCCACTTCCTCGTCGGCCGCTGGTGCGGCGTCGACGTGAAGGTGTTTTCGATCGGCTTCGGCCGCGAGCTCTTCGGCTTCGAGGACCGCCACGGCACGCGCTGGCGCTTCGCTCTCATCCCGCTCGGCGGCTACGTGAAATTCTCGGGCGACGCCGACGCCTCGAGCACCCCGGACAACAGTGAAGTCGCGCGCATGACGCCCGAACAGCGCGCGCGTTCCTTCCCGGCCCAGTCGATCGGCGAGCGTGCCGCGATCGTGGCCGCCGGTCCGATCGCCAATTTCCTGCTGGCGATCCTGATCTTCGCCGGCACCGTCTACACCTTCGGACGCCCGATCCTGACCCCGCGGATCGATCAGGTGGTCGTCGGCAGCGCCGCAGAGCGAGCCGGCCTGCGCGCCGGGGACCTGGTTCTCTCGATCGACGGCAGCTCGATCCGCAGTTTCGGCGACATGCAGCGCGCGATCTCGACGCGGCCGAACGAAACCCTCTCCGTCTCGGTCGACCGGGCGGGCAGCACGCTGGTCCTTCCCGTCACGCCCGACCTTGTCGAAACGTCGTCGGCCCTGGGCAAGCAGCGCATCGGCGTCGTCGGGGTCCAGGCGTCGCGCAAGGCCGAGGACTGGACGACGCAGCATTTCGGTTTCGGCGAGGCGGTCAAGGTCGGTTTCTCCGAGACATGGTTCGTCGTCGAGCGGACCTATGACTACCTGTCCAAGCTGGTCAGCGGCCGGGAATCGACCGACCAGCTTTCGGGTCCGATCCGGATCGCGCAGGTGTCGGGAATGGTCGCGTCGAGCGGCGGCGTCCTGGCGCTGATCAACCTCGCGGCGATTCTCTCGGTCTCGATCGGGCTGATGAATCTGCTGCCCGTGCCGATGCTGGATGGCGGGCACCTCATGTTCTACGCGATCGAGGCGCTCCGTGGCCGGCCCCTGAGCGAGCGCGCCCAGGAAATCGGCTTCCGCGTCGGTCTCGGGCTGGTGCTCATGCTCATGCTTTTTGTCACCTGGAACGACCTCGTCCATGTCCGTTCGCTGCTTTAGCGCAGCCGGCATGACGCAGAAATAGCGGGTCGAAGTAGCGCTTTTGGCCCAGTTTCGCGCAGAATATCCTGATTCGCGGCAGCAACGGTGCACGCGTGGCCTCCTGGCAACGACGCGGTTAAAAATAATTCGTTAACGACAATGTCCGTTTGCACCTCGCAGGAAACTTTGTAGAAGCGATTGGTCTGCAATGTCGCCATGCACCTGCGCAAAAGCAGGGGCCCCCGTTCGGGGTGGTGACCTACGAAATGGAATAGGCGACCCGATGACGTCGACCCAAAAGAGCCGGTCTTTCAAAACGCGGCTCTCTCGATCAGTCGGACTTTCGGCCTTCATGTTGGCCGTAAGCGGTGGCGTTGTTTTTGCGCAGGCCGTGATTGTCCAAGGCAACCGTCACGTCGATGCGGAGACCATCCGCTCCTACGCAACGCAAGGCGGCCCGCAGGAGATCCGGCAGAGCCTGCTGGCGACCGGACTGTTCTCGAACGTCCAGGTCAACCGCCGCGGCAGCCAGACCGTGATTTCGGTCCAGGAGAACGACACGATCAATCGTGTCGCCTTTGAGGGCAACAAGCGCCTCAAGAGCGAGGTCCTGCTGCAGCAGGTCGAGTCGAAGGCGCGCGGCCCGCTCAGCCAGCAGCTGATCGATTCCGACGTGCAGCGGCTGAAGGAAACCTATCGCCGCTCGGGCTACGGTGCTGCCTCCATCTCCGGCCGTATCGCGCCGCTGCCGAACGGTCGCTCGGACGTGGTCTTCACCATCGTCGAAAGCGGCAAGACCGGCATCAAGCAAATCAACTTCACCGGCAACGGGGTCTACTCCGCGTCGCGCCTGCGCGGCCTGATGACCTCGACCGAGTCGAATTTCCTCAGCTTCATCAAGACCTCTGACGTCTATGATCCGGATCGCATCGCGTCCGACCTCGAGCTGATCCGCCGCTACTATCTGAAGAACGGCTATGCCGATTTCAGGATCGTCGCGAGCGACGCGCGCTTCGACGAGGCGCAGAGCGGCTGGGTCATCGACGTCGCGGTGGATGAGGGGCCGCAATACAAGGTCGGCAACGTTGCCGTCGATTCGCAGCTTGGCGACATCGAGCCGGGCGCGCTCGAGCGGATGATCGTCACCTCGGCCGGTGATACCTACAATGCCGAGGCGGTCGAGAGGTCGCTCGTCAACCTGACCACCGAGGTCGCGCGCCGCGGCCATCCCTTCGCCCAGGTCCGCCCGCGCGGCGACCGCGACGGTGCGGGCCAGCAGATCGGCATCACCTATGTCGTCGACGAAGGCCCGCGGGTCTATGTCGAGCGCATCAATGTCCGCGGCAACAACCGCACCCGCGATTATGTCGTGCGCCGCGAGCTCGATCTCGGCGAGGGCGACGCCTATAACAAGGTCCTGGTCGACCGCGCCGAGCGCCGCCTGAACAATCTCGGCTTCTTCAACAAGGTCCGCATCACCAACGAGCCGGGCAGCGCGCCGGACCGGGTGATCGTCAATATCGATGTCGAGGACAAGGCGACCGGCTCGTTCTCGATCGCCGGCGGCTATTCGACCTCCGACGGCATGATCGGCGAGGTCTCGCTGTCGGAATCGAACTTCCTCGGCCGCGGCCAGTTCGTGAAGATCGCCGGCACGCTCGGCCAGCGGACGCAGGGCATCGACTTCTCCTTCACCGAGCCCTATTTCCTCGGCCACCGCATCGCTGCCGGCTTCGACCTGTTCTCGAAGTTCAACGAGAACTACAATACCGGCCGCTTCGAGAGCCGCGTGACCGGCGGACAGGTGCGTTTCACCTTCCCGATCACGGAAGAGTTCTCGATCACGCCGCGCTATTCGATCTACTCGACCGAGATCGAGATCCCGAACACGATCTCGCGGCCCTATAACGACTGTACCCGCCCGATCACCGGCATCACGCCGGGCACGGACGGGGCCCTGCCGGCATCGACGACCGGATTCAACTGCTTGAGCAACGGCGAAGCGTCGATCGCGGTGAAGGAAGCCGCCGGCACGACCCTGACCTCGCTGGTCGGCGTGAACTTCAACTACAACTCGCTCGACAACTACCAGAACCCGCGCAACGGCTTCATTGCGGAGCTGAAGCCGGAATTCGCAGGTGTCGGCGGCGACTCGAAGTTCCTGCGCGTCTCGGCGGACGCCCGCTATTATCGCGAGATCTTCGACGATGTCGTCGGTTTCGTCCGGGTCCAGGGCGGTCACGTCCAGGCGACCAGCGGTGACCTGCGCATGATCGACCACTACTTCCTCGGCCCGAGCCTGGTGCGTGGTTTCGCGCCGTCCGGCCTCGGTCCGCGCGACGTGCTGAACGACCCGACGGCCAACGCGCTCGGCGGCACCACCTATTTCGGCGGTACGCTCGAGGTGCAGTTCCCGCTCTGGGGCCTGCCGCGCGATCTCGGTCTGCGTGGTGCGGTCTTCGCCGATGCGGGCACGCTGTTCAACTATGACGGTGGCTCGAAGGGTATCACGGGTGCCTTCTCGGGTTGCCCGGCCGGCTCCGAGGCGCGCCAGTTCAACGTCGCCCTTGATCCGTCTCAGACTCAGTATCAGGGCAACGTCGCCTGCGTCCGCGACAAGAACATGATCCGCTCGTCGGTCGGCGTCAGCTTGCTCTGGCAGTCGCCGCTCGGACCGATCCGGTTCGATTACGCCTATGCCTTGACCCGGGACAAGGGGCAGTGGGGCACCAATCCCGCGACGGGCATCTCCGGCAAGTACGGTGGCGACCGCCTGCAGGCCTTCCGCTTCTCCGGCGGCGCCCGCTTCTGACGCGGCGGGGCGGCGACGCCCCGCACCGGACTTTGTGCATGTCAGACCCCCAGTTCTTTCCGATCGCGACCTCGCTGAGCTTTGGCGAGGTCGCAGCCATTTCAGGCGTGTCGCTTCCGGATGGTGTCGATCCGGCCCGCCTGGTCACGGGTGCTGCGGCGCTCGAGGCGGCGGGGCCGGGCGATATCGCCTATATGGACAACCCGAAATATACCGACGCCCTGGCCAGGACCTCGGCCGGCCTGTGCCTGGTCTCGGCGCGTTTCGCTGCGCGCGTTCCAGAGCCAACCATCGCCCTGGTCTCGCCGGCGCCCTATCACGCCTTCGCCAGAGTGCTCTCCCGCTTCTTTCCCGATGCTCTGAAGCCCGGCTCCGTGTTTGGAGCGCAGGGCGTCGCGCCCGGCGCCATCGTTCACGCGACCGCGCGGCTGGAAGCCAATGTCACCGTCGATCCCGGCGCCGTGATTGGCCCGGGGGCCGAAATCGGTTCCGGCACGGTGATCGCGGCTCATGCCGTGATCGGCCCTCAGGTCCGGATCGGGCGTGATTGCGCGATCGGGGCGGGAAGCACCTTGCAGTCGACCCTAATCGGCAACCGGGTGATCATTCATCCGGGCGTCCGGATCGGGCAGGACGGCTTCGGCTTCGCGATGAGCCCGAAAGGCCATATGAAGGTGCCGCAGATCGGGCGCGTCATCATTCAGGACGATGTCGAGATCGGCGCCAATAGCTGCATCGACCGCGGAGCCAGCCGCGATACCGTGATCGGCGAAGGCACCAAGATCGATAACCTGGTCCAGATCGGCCATAACTGCGTCATCGGCCGCCACTGCGTCATCGTCTCGCAGGTCGGGATCGCCGGCTCCACGACGCTGGAGGATTTCGTCGTGCTTGGCGGGCAGGTCGGGCTTGCGGGCCATCTGACGGTCGGCATGGGCGCGCAGGTCGCGGCGCAAAGCGGTGTCGCGGGCGATATCCCTCGCGGCGCGCGCTATGGCGGCTATCCGGCGCAACCGGCCTTGAGCTGGGCGCGGGAAAGCGCGCTTCTCAAGTCGCTGGTCGCCAAGCGCGGCAAGCCGTCGGGCAGCTCGGACTCCTGAACGCCGGCAAGACCGGGCCGGTATGTCGAATTCTCTTGATCGCCTGCCGTGATTTCCGGCAAACGGACATGGCGACGACAATTGTTTGGCCAAACGTCCGTAACGTGTTGTTGCGGCGTGGGTTTGATCGATAGATTCTGCAGGCGGCTCCCGCCGATCTGCATGGGAGGCGGGAGAGCATGAGCGACGCGACGACATCGCTGGGCGTGGCCGATATCCAGAAGATCATGGCCTGCATTCCGCACCGCTATCCCTTTCTCCTCGTCGATCGCGTCGTCGAGATGAACGGCGACGAATCCGGGATCGGCATCAAGAACGTCACCGCCAACGAACCGCAGTTCACGGGGCATTTTCCCGATCGGCCAGTGTTCCCGGGCGTGCTGATGATCGAGGCGATGGCGCAGACGGCGGGCGTCCTCGTCGTCAGCGCGCGGGGCTCCGAAGAGCTCGCGGTCAGCACGGTGCTGTTCACCACGATCGACAAGGCCAAGTTCCGCAAGCCGGTGATCCCGGGCGACACCTTGCGCTTCCATCTCACCAAGATCGCGCGCAAGCGCAATATCTGGTTCTACCGCGGAGAGGCACGCGTCGACGGCACTCTGGTCGCCGAGGCCGAGCTTTCCGCCATGGTGATGTGAGCCGGTCGCGTTCCATCGAAATCAGGACTGATCATTCATGACCGCGACTATCCACCCGATGTCTGTCGTCGACCCTGCCGCACGGTTGGGCGATGGCGTCGTCATTGGACCGTTCTGCACCGTCGACGCCAATGTCGTTCTTGGCGACGGTGTCGAGCTGCTCAGCCATGTTGCGATCGCCGGACGCACCACGATCGGCGCCCGAACCAAGATCTATCCGTTCGCCTCGATCGGCCATCCGCCGCAGGACCTGAAATATCGCGGCGAGCCCTCGACCCTGACGATCGGCGCCGACTGCATGATCCGTGAAGGCGTCACGATGAACCCGGGGACCGAGGGTGGCGGCATGAAGACCGTCATCGGCGATCGCTGCCTGTTCCTCGCCAATTCGCATGTCGCGCACGACAACCAGATCGGCAACAGCGTCATCTTCTCGAACAACGTCATGAGCGCCGGCCATGTGAAGGTCGGCGACTACGTGATCGTCAGCGGCGGGACCGGCCTGCACCAGTTCGTCCGCATCGGCGAGCACGCCTTCATCGGCGGCGGGGCAGGGGTGATGAACGACGTCATCCCCTTCGGCATGGTGCGGGACAATCCGGCGCATCTCGCCGGCCTGAACCTGGTGGGGCTGAAGCGGCGCGGTTTCTCGCGCGAGCAGATCCACGAGCTGCGCCGCGCCTATCGCCTGCTTTTCGCCGACGAGGGCACCTTGGCCGAGCGGGTCGAGGATGTCGCGAGCGAGTTCGCCTCGCATCCGCTGATGCTGGAGATCCTCGATTTCATCCGCACCGGCGGCGATCGGGCGATCTGCATACCCCGCGATGTCAACGCGCCGGACCGGTGAACCCCGGTCCTGAAAGCGCTGCTGCCGCGTTCTCCCTTGCCATCATTGCCGGGGGCGGGGAGTACCCGCCCCGCCTGGCCCGGCTCGCTGCGGATCGAGGCCATAAGGTCTATGTCGCTGCGATCGAGGGCGCGGCCGCGCCTGCCGATTTCGGCCTGGACTCGTCGCATGCCTATCGGCTCGGTCAGCTCGGACGACTGCTCAACGAACTGAAGCGGCGCCAGATCGCGGACATCGTCATGATCGGCGCGCTGCCGCGGCCGAGCTTCGGTTCGCTGATGCCCGAGCCGTCGACGCTGAAATACTTGCCGCATTTCGCCCGCGCGTTCCGCGGTGGCGACGATCATCTGCTCAAGGGCGTCGTCCAGTTCTTCGAGGGGCAGGGTTTTCGCGTGCATGGCCCCGCCGAGATCGCGCCGGAGCTGACGGCGCCGCTTGGCCCGCTGGGCCGGCGCAAGGCGACCGAGGCGGCGCGCGACGCGATCAGCCGCGGTTTTTCCTTGCTGGAGGCCTTGTCGCCTTTCGATGTCGGGCAGGCTGCGATCGTTGCCGACCACCGTATCGTCGCGATCGAGGCGGCGGAGGGGACCGATGCGATGATCGCACGCGTCGCCGATCTCGTCGCCCGGGGGCGGCTCAAGTTCGACAAGGGCGACGGCGTCCTGGTCAAGGCGCCCAAGCAAGGCCAGGACCTGCGGGTCGACATGCCGGCAATCGGTCCCGATACGTTGAGGCATGTGGCCGGCGCGGGGCTTTCCGGCGTGGTGCTGCGGGCCGGCAATGTCCTCGTCGGCGATTCCGGGCGCCTGGGTGCGCTCGCCGACGAGCTCGGCCTCTTTGTCGAGGGCGTGCCGTGAGCCGGCCGTTCCGCCTCGCTCTCATTGCAGGCGAGGCATCGGGCGATGCGCTGGCCCTGCGCTTCCTGACCGTGTTGCGCCAGCGCCTGCAGGGACGCCCTCTCGAGATCGTCGGCGTCGGCGGGCACGGACTGATCGAGCAGGGCCTGAAGCCGTTCTTTCCGCAATCGGACATCGCGGTGATGGGTTTCGGCCCCGTGCTGGCGCGGCTGCCGCTGCTGCTGCGGCGTATGAACGATGCGGCGAAGGGTGTCGCCGCCTTCGCTCCCGATCTGTTGCTGACGATCGACAGCCCGGACTTCACCTTGCGCGTGGCGCAGAAGGTCAGGAGAAGGGCTCCGACGATTCCGATCGTTCATTGGGTCTGCCCGAGCGTCTGGGCCTGGCGTTCCGGCCGCGCCCGCCGCATGGCGCCGCATGTCGATCGCATCCTGGCGCTGCTGCCTTTCGAGCCTGCCGCCCTGGAGCGGCTGCATGGGCCGAAGACGGTGTATGTCGGCCATCCTCTGATCGAGCGGCTGGCCGAGCTCAGGCCCGATAGCGCCGAGGCTGCAAAGCGCGCCGACGCGGCGACGCCCGATATCCTGATCCTTCCGGGCAGCCGACGCTCCGAGATCAACCATTTGATGCCGGTCTTCGGCGAGGCGGCCGGGCTGATCGCCCAGGCTGCGCCCGGCGCACGCTTTCTGCTGCCGGCGGTCTCCCATTTGCGCGATCTGATCGCGGCGGCGGCGGCTGCATGGCCCGTGAAGCCCGAACTGATCGAAGGTGAGGCAGGAAAGCTTGCCTCCTTCCGTACGGCCCGCGCCGCGCTTGCCGCCTCGGGCACGGTGACGCTCGAACTCGCTCTCTCTCAGGTCCCGACCGTCGCGGCCTATCGCGGCGCAAACTGGGAGGCCGCGATCGCCAGGCGGCTCGTCAAACTGCCGAGCGTGATCCTGCCCAACCTGATCCTCGGTCGCAGTCTCGTGCCGGAATTCATCCAGGAAACCGCCACCGCCGACGCGCTCGCGCGATCGGTCCTGGCGCTGCTGCCGAACAGCCCGGCGCGCGAGGCCCAGCTTGCTGGTTTCTTGGAGGTCGAGGCGGACATGCGCGCGGCCGGGGCCAGCCCGGCCGCCAATGCGGTCGATGCCGCTCTCGCGCTTCTTGCCGAAAAGGGCGTCAACCTTCCCTGAAACGAAAACGGCGGGCCTGATGCCCGCCGTCTGGTCATTCGTGAATCCGCCGCCGGTTCAGCGCCGGCCGATCGGCGTGTAGTCGCGCTTCGGCGCGCCGGTATAGAGCTGGCGCGGGCGGCCGATGCGCTGGGACGGATCCTCGATCATCTCCTTCCACTGCGCGATCCAGCCGACGGTCCGGGCCAGCGCGAAGAGCGCGGTGAACATCGAGGTCGGGAAGCCCATCGCCTTGAGGGTGATGCCCGAATAGAAATCGATGTTCGGGTAGAGCTTCTTCTCGATGAAGTAGCTGTCGCTGAGCGCGATGCGCTCGAGCTCGATCGCGACGTCGAGCAGCGGGTCGTCCTTGATGCCGAGCTCGTTCAGCACCTCATGCGTGGTCTTCTGCATGATCTTGGCGCGCGGGTCGTAGTTCTTGTAGACGCGGTGGCCGAAGCCCATCAGGCGGAAGGGATCGTTCTTGTCCTTCGCCTTGGCGATGTATTTCGGGATGTTCTCGACCGATCCGATCTCCTCCAGCATCTTCAGCGCCGCCTCGTTGGCGCCGCCATGGGCCGGCCCCCACAGGCAGGCCGCGCCGGCCGCGATGCAGGCGAAGGGATTGGCGCCCGACGAGCCGGCAAGCCTGACCGTCGAGGTCGAGGCGTTCTGCTCGTGGTCGGCATGCAGGATGAAGATGCGGTCGAGCGCGCGCGAGAGCACCGGGTTGACCTTGTACTCCTCGGCCGGCACCGCGAAGCACATGCGCAGGAAGTTCGAGGTGTAGTCGAGCGAGTTCAGCGGATACACGAAGGGCTGGCCGATCGTGTACTTGAAGGCCATCGCCGCGAGCGTCGGCATCTTGGCGACCATCCGCATCGAGGCGACCATGCGCTGGTGCGGATCCGAGATGTCGGTCGAGTCGTGATAGAAGGCCGACATCGCGCCGATCGAGCCGACCATGACGGCCATCGGGTGCGCATCCCGCCGGAAGCCCTGGAAGAAGCGGGCCATCTGCTCATGCACCATGGTGTGGCGCGTCACGCGATAGTCGAAATCCGCCTTCTGCGCGGCTGTCGGCAGCTCGCCATAGAGCAGCAGGTAGCAGGTCTCCAGGAAGTCGCCGTGCTCGGCAAGCTGCTCGATCGGATAGCCGCGATAGAGCAGAACACCCTCGTCGCCGTCGATATAAGTGATCTCGGACTCGCAGCTCGCGGTCGAGGTGAAGCCGGGGTCATAGGTGAACATCCCGGTCTGTGCGTAGAGCTTGCTGATATCGATGACGGAAGGGCCGATCGATCCGGTCTTGACCGTCATGTCGACGGTCTTGCCGTCGACATTCAGCTGGCTGTTGGTTCCGCTCATCGATATCGATCCTTTCAGGCTCGCTGCTGATCAGTTGCATGCGCTCGAAACCGGCATACCTGGCACGCTTCCCATCGGAAGACCGGAGCATGACGCTCCCATGACGGGCCAGGCGGATGTCGGGAAATGTCTGGCGGGCTCATCCAACTGATATTCAAGCAATATTTATGCCCAGGGCGTCGATTTCGCCGCCCGTGGCATGCGGCGTCACTAGCTCATTTGCCGAGGCGGTTCAACCGATCACAAAGACGGTCCGACCCGCTCCGGATCACGTTTGATCGACCAGGCGCGCAAGCGTCTCCTCGCGGCCGAGAACCGCCATCACATCGAACAGGCCGGGCGACATGGCGCGGCCCGTCAGCGCCGCGCGCAGGGGTTGCGCCACCTGCCCGAGCTTCAACGCCTGCTCCTCGGCGAAGGCCCTGACCGCCGCTTCCAGCGGCCCCGGCGTCCAATCGTTCACGGCGGCGAGCTTGGCGCTCAGATCGGGCAGGCGTTGGCGGGCGGCGGCGTCGAGCAGCGAGGCCGCCTTGGGATCGAGCGCCAAAGGCCGCTTGGCAAAAAGATAGGAGGCGCTGTCGAGCAGCTCGACCAGCGTCTTGGCGCGCTCCTTCAGGCCCGGCATCGCGGCCAGCAGCCTGGCTTCGAGCGCCGGGTCCAGCGTCGGGCCCAGGCCATGGACCGGCCCGATCTCGGGCAGGATCGTCTTCAGCGCTGCAAGCAGGTCGCGATCGTCGGCCTGGCGCATGTAATGCCCGTTCAGGCTCTCGAGCTTGGCGTAATCGAAGCGGGCCGGCGAGCGCCCGATCGAGGAGAGGTTGAACAGCGCGATCATCTCCTCGGGGGAGAAGATCTCCTGGTCGCCATGGCTCCAGCCCAGCCGCAACAGGTAATTGCGCAGGGCCACCGGCAGATAGCCCAAGGCGCGATAGGCATCGACGCCGAGCGCACCATGGCGCTTCGAGAGCTTGGCGCCATCGGCGCCGTGGATCAGCGGGATATGCGACATGCTCGGCACGTGCCAGCCCATCGCCTGATAGATCTGCGTCTGCCGCGCCGCATTGGTGAGGTGGTCGTCGCCGCGAATGACGTGGGTGACGCCCATGTCATGGTCGTCGACGACGACGGCGAGCATATAGGTCGGGTTGCCGTCCGAGCGCAGCAGGACGAGATCGTCGAGATTCTCGTTCTGCCAGACGACGCGGCCCTGGACCTCGTCCTCGACCACCGTCTCGCCGGTCTGCTGCGCACGCAGCCGGATCACCGGCTTCACCCCGGCTGGCGCCGTCGCGGGATCGCGGTCGCGCCAGCGCCCGTCATAGCGCATCGGCCGGCCCTCGGCGCGAGCCTTCTCGCGCATCTCCTCGAGCTCCTGCGGCGTGGCGTAGCAGTGATAGGCCTTGCCGGCCGCGAGCATCTGGTTCGCGACCTCGCGATGCCGCTCGGCGCGCGCATACTGGTAGACCGTCTCGCCGTCCCAATCGAGGCCGAGCCAGCTCAGCCCATCGAGGATCGCGGCGATCGCAGGCTCGGTCGAGCGCTCGCGATCGGTGTCCTCAATGCGCAGCAGCATCTTGCCGCCATGCCGGCGCGCATAAAGCCAGTTGAACAGTGCCGTGCGCGCGCCGCCAATATGCAGGAAACCGGTTGGCGACGGGGCGAAGCGTGTGACGACCGCATCACTCATGAAAGGCAGGCTCCAGCAGAACGGTAACGACAAGGCCGGCAGCGCGGCATGAGGATCGACGCCGGGGCGGCGGATGACAACCGGCGCGGCCCCTGTAACATGGCTGCGGGGCCGGCGTTAAGCGTTAGATCATGGCCGGCGGGCAGCCCTCGGGGGGACGGCGGATGCGCAGCGCGCCGCCAGAATTGGGACCGCCACGTGGCGGGCGCACGCGCGCCCTGCCGCTGCGGCCGCATCGGCTGCGTTTTCCGAGGGCCGCCGCCGCGCTCCTGCTGGCCGACTGGCGCAGCAAGGCCGCCGCCGCCGCTGCGACGGAGGCCGGCCGCAGGCGGCTTTTCCTCTGGCTGCCGGTGCTGATGGGTATCGGCATCCTGCTCTATTTCGCGGCCGACAGCGAGCCGGCGCTCTGGGCGCCGCTCGCCGGTTTTCTCGTTTTTGCCGGGCTGGCCGTGTTGCTGCGGCAACGGCGAGCCGCATGGCTGGCCTGCATCGGCATCACGGCGGTCTTCGCAGGCTTTGGCGCGGCGGTCTGGCGCACGGCCACGATCGCGGCGCCGATGCTGGACCGGGTTCGTGTCGGCCAGCTCTCCGGCTTCGTCGAATCGGTCGAGACCCGCGACGCGGGCGCCAGGCTGGTCGTGCTGGTGACCGGCATCGCCGGGCTCGAAGCCGATCGTTTGCCGCGGCGCGTTCGCGTCAACATCCGCGGCGGATCGGTCGCGCCGGGCGATCACATCGCCGCCGCCGCACGTTTGCTGCCGCCGCCGGGCCCGGCACGCCCTGGCGGCTACGATTTCGGCCGCGACGCCTTCTTTCGCGGCCTCGGCGCGGTCGGCACCATCCCGGGCACGATCACGCTCGCGCCGCCGCCCTGGCCACCGCCTCTGGAGCTGCGGATGCGCACGCTGATCGACCGCGCGCGCAACGCCCTGACCGAGCGCATCGCCGGCATCGGGGGAGGGCAGGCGGGCGCGATGGCGGCCGCCCTGGTGACCGGCAAGCGCGGCCTCATCACCGAGGCGACCAATGCGGACCTTCGCGCCGCCGGCATCTACCACATCGTCTCGATCTCCGGCCTGCACATGGTGCTCGCGGCCGGCACGATCTTCTGGCTGGTCCGCTCGCTGCTGGCCCTGTCGCAGACGCTGGCCTTGCGCTGGCCCGTGAAGAAGCTCGCGGCGGTCGCCGCCATGCTCGGCGCAGTCAGCTATTGCGTCTTCTCGGGGGCGGAGGTCGCGACCGTGCGGTCCCTGATCATGACGCTCGTCATGCTCGGTGCGATCCTTGTCGACCGTCCGGCACTGAGCATGCGCAATCTCGCGCTCGCCGCGATGATCGTGCTGCTGCGCGAGCCGGACGCGCTGCTGGGCCCGAGCTTCCAGATGTCCTTCGGCGCGGTCGCGGCGCTGATCGCCTTCGCCGAGCGCTGGGAGGAGAGGCGGCGGACCGAGCCTCCCGTGAACCTGCCCTGGCCGATCCGGCCGATCTGGCTCGGCGCGATCGGCATCACGGTCACGACCTTGCTCGCCACAGCCGCCACCGCGCCCTTCGGCGCCTATCATTTCCAGACCTTCAACCCCTTCGGTCTGCTCGGAAACGCGCTCGCCTTGCCCTTCGTCTCGCTGATCGTGATGCCGGCGGCCGTCTTCGGCGTGCTCGCCTATCCGTTCGGGCTCGACTGGCCGGCCTGGGCCTTGATGGGACTGGCGTCCGACCTCGTCCTGAAGCTGGCGCATTGGGTCGCGGGTTTCGATCACTCGTCGATCATCATCCCGGCCTTTGGCTCCGCCGCGCTCGTCTGTTTCGCGGTGACGCTGCTCTGGGTGACGCTCTGGACCACGCCCTTGCGCTTCCTGGCGGCAGTCCCGCTGGTCGCGGGGCTCACGGTCGCCGCCAAGCCGCAGCGCCCCGATATCCTGATCGAACGCGACGGCTCCGGCATCCTGGTCCGGGGCGCTGACGAGCGGCTGATCCTGGCCGGGCGGCCGAGCCGCTTCGTCCTGCAGCAATGGCTGAACGCCGACGGCGATAGTCGCCAGCCGGACGATGGGACGTTACGCAGCGGTGCGGCTTGCGACGAATGGGGCTGTGTCATCCGCGCCCGGGACGGCCGCAGCATCGCCTATGCCAAGGACAGGTTGGCGCTGGCCGAAGATTGCCGCCGCGCCGACCTCGTCATCACGCCGATCCCCTGGACGGCGCCCTGCGACGCAAAACTGATCGACCGCATGACGCTCGCCCGTGACGGCGCGACCGCCCTGACCAGCCATGCAGGCGGCTGGCGCGCGCATCTCTCGGAGCAGGTCGGTTCCGACCGGCCCTGGAGCCGCAAATCCGCGCGACCTGCCGCGACGCGGCCAGCGTTACCTGCAGCGCCGTCAGCCCAGCCGACCGTCGTCGCGGACGAAATGGAGCCGCTTCAGTAACGCCGCATCAGATTGACGAGACGGCCCTGGATCTTGACCCGGTCTGGTCCGAGAACCCGGGTCTCATAGGCCGGATTGGCGGCCTCGAGCGCGATCGAGGAGCCGCGCTTGCGCAGCCGCTTCAGCGTCGCTTCCTCCTCGTCGATCAGGGCCACGATGATGTCGCCGGTATTGGCCGTGTCCTGGCGCCGGATCACCACCGTATCGCCATCGAGGATGCCGGCCTCCACCATCGAATCGCCGCGGACCTCGAGCGCGAAATGCTCGCCGGCGCCAAGCATATCGGCAGGCAGGGCGACGCTATGGCTGCGGCTCTGGATGGCGGAGATCGGCGTGCCGGCGGCGATACGGCCCATGACCGGGATCGCCACGGTCGCGCGCACGTCTTCCTCCGGCGCGGTTGCCAGCGGCCGGACCTTGCCGAGGCCGCCCTGGACCACCGACGGGTTGAAGCGCCCCCGCGTCGTCTGGGGGCCGCCGACTCCGTCGGGCAGCTTGATGATCTCCAGCGCCCGGGCCCGGTTGGGAAGGCGCCGGATGAAGCCGCGCTCCTCGAGCGCCATGATCAGGCGGTGGATGCCGGATTTGGAGCGCAGGTCGAGCGCATCCTTCATCTCGTCGAAGGAGGGGGGCACGCCCGTTTCGCGCAGGCGTTCCTGGATGAAGCGAAGCAGTTCGAATTGTTTGCGTGTCAGCATGGTCCCCGCCGGCGCCCAGCGGCGCAGAATCGAAACAAATCACGAACACCATACATGTTCGCGGTGTGTTCCGCAAGCGGAGCTCAGCGCAGGCGGATGATCCGGCAGTCGTCACCGCTCTTTGCCGGCTCAGCGAAAGCGGGGCGGATGACGAGGGCCTCAGCCTTCGCCAGGGCGGCCAGCATCGAGGAATCCTGCTTGGCGAAGGGCGTCGCGGTCCAGCCGTCCGGTCCGAGCGCGAGTTCGGCGCGTAGATAGTCCTGCCGCTCATCATTCGCCGGCAAATCTTTTCCGAGAAGGGCAGGCTCGCTGCGGTCGCGCTCGGGCTCCGGCATGCCGAGCAGCGCCATCAGCAGCGGCACGACGAAGAGATGCCCGCAGACGATCGACGAGACCGGGTTGCCCGGCAGCCCGACGGCGACCATGCGGCCGAGGCGCCCGGTCATCATCGGCTTGCCGGGGCGCATCGCGATCTTCCAGAAGCCGAGATCCATGCCCTGGGCCTTGAGCGCGGCCTGGACGAGGTCATGCTCGCCGACCGAGGCGCCGCCGAGCGTGATCAGGACATCGGCATCGGCGCTGCGGGCCTTGCCGATCTTGTCGGCGAGATCGGCATGGTCGTCACGTGCGATCCCGAGATCGAGCGCCGTTCCGCCGGCCTGTTCGACCAGCGCGGCCAGCGCAAAGCTGTTCGAGGCGACGATCTGGTCCGGGCCGACCGGCTCGCCAGGCTGCACGAGCTCGTCGCCGGTGGCGAGGATGGCGACCACCGGCTTCTTCCGCACCGCGAGCTGGGGATGGCCCATCGCGGCGGCGAGGCCGAGCGAAGCGCTGTCGAGCCGGCTGCCGGCCTTGAGCAGCACGTCGCCTTCGCTGAAATCGAGCCCGGCAGGTCGCACGAAGCGGCCCTTGGCGGCGCCCTCGCGCACGCGGATCGTGGCGGTACCGACGCCGTCGGCGTCCTCCTGGATCAGGATCGTATCCGCCCCCTCCGGCAAGGGCGCGCCGGTGAAGATGCGGACCACCTCGCCGGGGCCGACCGAACCGGCGAAGGCCCGGCCGGCGGCGGCTTCGCCAATCACACGCAGTTCATTTGCCGGCACAAGATCATCGGCGCGCGCCGCATAGCCATCCATGGCGGAATTAGCGAAGGGAGGCTGGGTCCGCAGCGCCTTCAGGTCAGCGGCGAGCACCCGCCCGGCGCAGCGCGACAGAGGCAAGATCTCGGCTGCAGTCGGGGCGGGAACGCTCGCGATCAATGCCTTCAGGGCATCAGAAACCGGTGTGAGGCTCATCCTGCGCCCTCGGTCGAATCGAACGTGCCGGATTTGCCGCCGGATTTGTGGACGAGCCGGATATCCTCGATCCGCATCGCCCGGTCGACCGCCTTGACCATGTCGTAGACCGTGAGGCAGGCGACGCTGACGGCGGTCAGCGCCTCCATCTCGACCCCGGTCTGGCCCTTCATCTTGACCTCTGCGCGGATGCGTACGCCGGGCAAGGCCTCGTCCAGGGTCAGGTCGACCGCGATCTTGCTGATCAGCAGCGGGTGGCAAAGCGGGATGAGCTCATGCGTACGCTTCGCCGCCATGATGCCGGCAAGCCGGGCGGTGCCGAGCACGTCGCCCTTCTTGGCGTCGCCGTCACGCACGATGGCCAGCGTCGCGGCCTGCATCACGACTCGGCCTTCGGCGATGGCGATCCGCGCCGTCTCTTCCTTGCCGCCGACATCGACCATATGGGCCTGGCCCTGGGCGTCGAGATGGCTGAGCCTGGTCATGCCGCGTCGCGCGCCGAGCCGGTGAGGAGTTCGCGCGTCGCTGCGGCAACATTCTCCTGCCGCATCAGGCTCTCGCCGACGAGGAAGCTGTTCACACCCACCCGCTGCAGCCGCCCGATATCGGCATGGCTGAAGATGCCGCTTTCACCGACGATGATCCGGTCTGCCGGCACCAGCGAGACAAGCCGCTCGGTGACGGCGAGATCGACGGAGAAACTGCGCAGGTCGCGGTTGTTGATGCCGAGCAGGCGGCTGTCGATCTTCAGCGCACGCTCGAGTTCCGCCTCGTCATGGACCTCGACCAGCACGTCCATGCCGAGCCCGGCCGCCGTCTCGTTCAGCGCGCGCGCGGTCGCGTCGTCGACGCCAGCCATGATGATCAGGATGCAGTCCGCCCCCCAGCTCCGCGCTTCGAAGACCTGGTAGGGCTCGTAGAGGAAATCCTTGCGCAGCACGGGCAGTCCGCTTGCCGCGCGCGCCTGCTCCAGGAATTCCGGTCGGCCCTGGAAGGAGGGTGCGTCGGTCAGGACCGAGAGGCAGGCCGCGCCGCCATCGGCATAGGCGCGGGCCAGGGACGGCGGATCGAAATCAGCGCGGATCAGCCCCTTGGACGGGCTCGCCTTCTTGATCTCGGCGATCAGCGCCGGCTGCCCGGCCGTGTGCTTGGCGGCCAGGGCAGCCGTGAAGCCACGCGCCGGCGACGCGGCCTGCGCCCGCCTTTCGATCTCGGCCGGCGGCACGGCGAGCTTCGCGGCGGCGATCTCCCCGCGCTTATAGGCTTCGATCCGGGCCAGGATGTCGGTCATGGCGCCCTCAAGCGTTCGAGCTCGCGACCAGCGTCGTCAGCACCGCCTTGGCCTTGCCGCTGTCGATGGCGGATGTGGCGCGTGTCAGGCCGTCCCGCAAGTCGCCTGCCTGACCTGCCACGACCAGCGCGGCCGCGGCGTTGAATGCGGCGATGTCGCGGAAGGCCGTCTTTTTGCCGTCGAGCACGGCCCGCAGCGCCTCGGCGTTCTGCGCCGGCTCGCCGCCGCGCAGGTCCTCGGGTTTCGCGCGCGGCAATCCGACATCGTCGGGGCTGATCGAGAAACTCTCGATCTTGCCCTTGTCGAGCGAGACGACGCGGGTCGGGCCCGTGGTGGTGATCTCGTCGAGCCCGTCGGAGCCGTGCACGGCCCAGAGACGCTCGGACCCAAGCGAGGCCAGGACCCGCACCATCGGCTCCAGCCAGGTCTCGGAGAAGGCGCCGACGAGTTGCCTCTTCACGCCGGCGGGGTTCGAGAGCGGGCCGAGCAGGTTGAAGATCGTGCGGGTGCCGAGTTCGGTGCGCACCGGCGCGACATGGCGCATCGAGGCGTGGTGGGTCGGCGCGAACATGAAGCCGACGCCGGCCTCCTTGATGCAGCGCTCGGTACCGGCCGGCTCGAGCCCGACCTTGACGCCGAGCGCCGTCAGCACGTCGGCCGCGCCGGACCGGGACGAGGCCGCCCGGTTGCCGTGCTTGGCGACGGGTACGCCGCAAGCCGCTGTGATGATCGCGGCCAGAGTCGAGACATTGTAGGAGCCCGAGGCGTCGCCGCCGGTTCCGACGATGTCGATCGCCTCCGCCGGCGCCTTGACGGGCAGCATCTTGCCGCGCATCGCGCTGACCGCGCCGGCGATCTCCTCCGTGGTCTCGCCGCGCACGCGCAGTGCCATCAGGAAGGCGGCCGCCTGGGCATTGGTGACCTCGCCGGAGAGGATGGTGTCGAAGGCGTCCCTGGCCTCCTCGCGGGAGAGCGAGGCGCCGGTCGCTACCTTGGCGATGAAGGGTTTGAAATCGTCCATGATTGCTCGAAAGGTCAGGCTGTCTCGGAAAGGGCGGCGCGGTCCTGCGTGGCGGACCATCGCTCGGCGATCGTCAGGAAATTGCGCAGGATCGTCGCGCCATGTTCCGACGCGATGCTTTCGGGGTGGAACTGCACGCCATGCACCGGCAGCTCGCGATGCGACAGCGCCATGATCAGCCCGTCCTCGGTTGCGGCCTCGATCTCTAGCTCGGCCGGGCAGCTCTCGCGCGCGATGATCAGCGAATGGTAGCGCGTCGCCTGGATCGGGCCGTTGACGCCATGGAACAGCCCGCGCGCCCGATGCGAGATCGTCGAGAGCTTGCCATGCATCGGAACCGGCGCGCGCACGACCTCGCCACCGAAGACTTGGCCAATGGCCTGCAGCCCGAGGCAGACGCCGAAGATAGGCACCTTGTCGGCGCCCTGGCGCACGAGTTCGAGGCAGATGCCCGCTTCGTTCGGCGTGCAGGGACCGGGCGACAGCACGATCGCGTCATGTTCGCCGGCCAGCGCCTCCTCGGCGCTGAGCGCGTCGTTGCGGCGCACCTCGACCTCGGCGCCGAGCCCACCGATCAGGTGGACCAGGTTCCAGGTGAAGCTGTCGTAATTGTCGATCAGCAGGATGCGCATGAGCTTGGGCGGTTCCGGTCCCGGGTTTCAGCGATGGTCATGCCCGCTACCGGGTCGCGCGGTCAAGCTTGCGGATATGCGTGTCGCGCGGACGCGCTGAGGAAAGGTCACGGCCAGCGCTGGCCATTCCAGGCTTCGACATAGCTGGCGAGGGCGCTGGCAAGCTCCGCAGGCGAGCGGCCAGTCGTCGCCAGCCATTCCGCCGGCGCTTCAGTCAACCAGGCGCGGCAAGCCTCCGGATCGAGCCGGATCAGAGGCGGTCGTTTCTCGAGATCGGAGAGGAGATGCCCGCGCGGGAGCGGGAAGCTCTCGGGGATCCGGCCTGAAACCGCCCGGTCGAAGAACAGGCAGGCGTCGAAGTCGATCGCCCGGAGCCGCCGTTGCGCGTTGCGCAACAGATTGGGATTCTTGGCCGTCCGGTCGACATTGTGCAGGAAGCGGTCGGCTTCACCCGTCGCCGTGAGTGCTGCGGCGTCGGCTTCGTCGAATGTTTCAACCGCCGCAAGCTCAGCATCCGGGACATAGCCGACCCCGAGATTCCAGCCGAAGCTGCGCTGGATCATCTCGTCAAACTCGTCGGTGCCGACCATCCAGGGAAAGCCTTGCGGCAGCAGGACCGGCGTCGCCTCCGGGACAGGGGCGCCAAGCAGCCGGGCGAAGCGAAGCGCGAGGAATTCGATCAGCAGCCCACGCGGCCCGGGGCCGGCGCCGGCCAGTTTCATGACATGGAGCCGGTCATCCGCTGTCCGGACCAGGCAGGGGCGGGTGCTCGCCTGGCTGAAGATCTGCAGGACCTCGACGACGGTATGGCCACCCTCATCGGCCATGTCCGCGTCAGGCACCTATTGTCCGCGCCCGGTCCGCGCCGCGAACCGGATCGCCTCCTCGGCAGCCTTGAACAGCGCCTTGGCCTTGTTGACGCATTCGAGGTGTTCGGAGGCGGGGTCGGAATCATAGACGATCCCGGCGCCGGCCTGGACATGCATGCGCCCGTCCTTGACCACCGCCGTGCGCAGCACGATGCAGGTGTCCATCTCCCCATTTCCGCCGAAATAGCCGATGCAGCCGCCATAGGCGCCGCGCGCGTCATGCTCGAGCTCGTCGATGATCTCCATGGCCCGCACCTTCGGCGCGCCCGAGACGGTGCCGGCGGGGAAGCCGGCCGCGAGCGCGGCAAGCGCATCGTGCTGCGGGTCGATCCTGCCCTCGACATTGGAGACGATGTGCATGACCTGGCTGTAGCGTTCGATGAAGAAGGAATCCGTCACCTTGACCGAGCCGATCTGCGCGACGCGGCCGACATCGTTGCGGCCGAGATCGAGCAGCATCAGGTGCTCGGCGCGCTCCTTCGGGTCGGCCAGCAGTTCGTCGGCCAGCGCCGCATCCTCGTCGGGCGTCGCGCCGCGCCTGCGGGTGCCGGCGATCGGCCGGATCGTGACGGTCTCGTCGCGCAGCCGGACCAGGATTTCCGGACTGGAGCAGACGATCTGGAAGTCGCTGAAATCGAGATAGCACAGGAAGGGCGCCGGATTGACGCGCCGGAGCGCCCGGTAGAGCGCGAAGGGCGGCAATGCGAAGGGCGCCTCGAAGCGCTGTGAGAGCACGACCTGGAAGATGTCGCCGGCGCGGACATAGTCCTGCGCCCTGGCGACCATCGCGTGGAACTCGTCCTCGGTCGTATTCGACGCGATGGCGGGTTCCGGCAGGTTGGCGATATCGATTTCCGCTTCGGAGGGCAGGGGGCCTTCCAGCGCCGCCGCGACCCTGTCCAGCTGTTCCTGCGCGCGCTCGTGAGCGGCACGCGCGGCGATGCCGGGCTGCTGCCGCACCGGCGTCACCAGATGGATCTCGTCCCGGATCGAATCGAACACGACCATCAGCGTCGGGCGCATCAGGATCGCGTCCGGAACGCCCGTGCCCGTATCCTTGGGCTCCGGCAGACGCTCCATCAGCCGGACCATGTCGTAGCCGAGATAGCCGAAGATGCCGGACGCCATCGGCGGCAGGTCGTCGGCAGCCGGGATGGCACTCTCGGTCAGCAATGCGCGCAGGCTCTCGAAGGCCGGGCGCGGATCGGCCAGGAAGGTCTCGCCCAGCGCCGGCCGGCACAGCGACGCCTCGCCGCGATGGCAGCGCCAGATCAGGTCAGGCTCGACCCCGATCATCGAGTAGCGCCCGCGCACCGCGCCGCCCTCGACCGATTCGAGCAGGAAAGCCGGCCCCTCGGTGGCGTGGCGCAGCTTCAGGAAGGCCGCGACCGGCGTTTCGCAATCGCCGACGAGCACGCGCCTCAGGAGCTGCGGCGTGCCGGCGTCATAGGCTTGCGCGAAAGCCTCGATATCGGGCGGGGTCGACATCAGTTCTGCGTGCCGCCGGTGGCGTTCCGGAAGGCAGCCTCATTGAGGGAAACCCCGAGCTCCGCCTGCCGCTTGCCGACATATTGCGCGAGGATGTCCTCGCTGACACTGGAGCCGAGCAGGCGGGCAAAGTTTTCAGCCTCCTGCGTCGTGCGGGCATAGGGCGGAACGGTGGCCGAATCGACCTTGAACAGCACGCGCCCGGCGCCTTCGGCGCCGCTGGCGGAGCCGCTCTTGCTCACCGCCGTCCCGAAGATCAGGCTGACCACGTTCGCGGGCAGCTCCGGCTTCTGGTCCTGCCGGCCGAGATCCTTGGCCTGCTCGCTCGTCAGCCCCGCGGATGCGGCGACCGCGTCGAAGGCCTCGCCCGTATCGAGCCGCTGGACCAGCTCGCGCGCCTTTGCCGAAAGCCTGCTGGCGATCTCGTCGGCGCGCCATTGCGCCTCGACCTCGGCCTTGACCTCGTCGAAGCCGCGCTCGCGCGCCGGGTCGATCTTGGTGACGTCGAACCAGACATAGCCGGCGTCGCGCGGCAGGCGGATCGCCTCGTTGTCGACGCCGATATCGGACTGGAAGATCGCAGGCAGCGTGGCGTCGCCGCCCGGCAGCGGCTGCTCTTTCGTGCCATCGAGCTTGTTCAGTCCGGCATCGACCGGTCCGACGGCGCGGACCGGCAGATTGAATTCGCGCGCGATCTCGGCCAGCGGCCTGGCCGCGGCGCGCTGGTCCTCGATCTTGTCGTGCAGCTCGCCGATCTGGCTCGACGCCTTGCTGGCGGCGACCTCGTTCCTGACCTCGCCGGCGACCTCCTCGAAGGGGCGCACGCGCTCGGCCTGGATCTCGGTCACGCGCAGCAGGACAGT
>NZ_JBHYEM010000016.1:0-41577 GCF_051860145.1 Allobosea sp.
CGGGCCTTACCGACCGGAGCGGTTCATCGCCTGAGGCGGTTGCACGACGGATCCGCCGCAGTGCGGCGCTGAGGCGGCGCACCCGCCCTTGATCTGCCACAGCCCGTCACCCCGCCCTCCTTCGTCATCCTCGGGCTCGACCCGAGGATCCACGCATTACGGCGTAGCTTGAGTTTGTGGCATGGATCCTCGGCTCAAGGCCGACGATGACCGCGGAGAGGTGGAGAGCCTTGGTTGGGGTCGCCTGGTCCGATGTGGCATCCTATCGCCTGATCCGCGTCGACAGGATGATCGACGACAGTGTGCGTTCCACGCCGTCGATAGCGCCGATGCGGTCGATCAGGTGATCGAGTTCGGCGATCGACGTTGCCTCGACCACGGCAATCAGGTCGAAACTGCCGCTTACCGAATGTAGGGTGCGTACGGCCGAGATGGCGTGCAGTTCCGTGGTGATGCGCGCCAGCGTCTTCGGCGCGATGGTGATCAGTACATGCGCCTTCACCATGCCGCTCTCATAGGCGTCCGAAAGCTTGACGCCATAGCCGGCGATCACGCCGTCCCGCTCCAGCCGGTCGATTTTTGCCTGCACGGTCGTGCGTGATAGACCCAGTTTGCGGGCGATCGTGGCTGTCTGTTCGCGGGCGTTCTCGCTGAGGATGGCGAGAAGTTCGCGATCCTTGGCGCCTAGCGTCGAAATGCTCATTTTAACCGTCATTCTGCCGATACTGATGATTGATTATGCCGGATATGGCGCTTTAAATCGACTGTCTTCCCTCTCAAAATAAACGCATCAATTCATGCCGGAGGGAAATCACATGAAGGACATCGTCGTCATCGGCGCGGGCAAGATCGGCTCCACCATCGCCCGCATGCTGGCTCACAGCGGGGATTACCGCGTCACCGTCGCGGACCGTTCGGACGAGCAGCTTGCCGCCATCGAGCGCCACGATGCCGTTTCGACCGCCGTGGTCGATATCGCCGACGGCGCCGCGCTCCGCGCCCTGCTCGCCGGCAAGTTCGCCGTCCTCTCCGCTGCGCCCTATCATCTGACGGTCGCCATCGCGGAAGCCGCAGCAGACGCGGGCCTGCACTATCTCGACCTCACGGAAGACGTCGAATCCACCCGCCAGGTCAAGCGCATCGCGGAAAACGCCAAGACGGCCTTCATCCCGCAGTGCGGCCTTGCACCGGGTTTCATCTCCATCGTCGCCAACGATCTCGCCAGCCGTTTCGATTCGCTCGAAAGCGTGCGCATGCGCGTCGGCGCGCTGCCGCAGTACCCGTCCAACGCGCTCAACTATAACCTGACCTGGAGCACGGACGGCGTCATCAACGAGTATTGCGAGCCCTGCGAGGCGATCGTCAACGGCGAGCTCGTGCTGGTCCCGGCGATGGAGGAGCGCGAGGAGTTCTCGCTCGACGGCATCACCTACGAGGCCTTCAACACCTCGGGCGGTCTCGGCACACTTTGCGAGTCGCTCAAGGGCAAGGTCCGGACGCTGAACTACCGCACGATCCGCTATCCCGGCCATTGCGCGATCATGAAGGCGCTGCTGCAGGACTTGCGTCTGGCCGACCGCCGCGACGTCTTGAAGGACATTTTCGAGAATGCGCTGCCGAGCACCCTGCAGGACGTCGTCGTGATCTTCGTCACGGTGAGTGGCCTGCAGGAGGGGCGGCTCGTCCAGCAGACCTATGCCAACAAGGTTTACAGCGCGACCGCCGGCGGCGTGACCCGTAGCGCCATTCAGATCACCACCGCCTCGGGCATCTGCGCGGTGCTCGACATGCTGGCTGAAGGTTCGCTGCCGCAGCGCGGCTTCGTCCGGCAGGAGGACATCACGCTCGAGGCCTTCCTCGCCAACCGCTTCGGCCGCGCCTATGCACGCCGCGAGGATGGCGCGCCCGGCAATGGCGAGATCGAGGGCAAACGCCGCGCCGCCTGAGCGCGCGACGGATGGGGCAGGCGCTCAACGCAGGGAGCGCATGCCGTATACAGGACTGGCATTGACCCGAACGACCGTTAAAAAGAGTCGAAAAGGGTCCGGAGGGGACGAAGACACGATGGCAAGGCGGGTTCTGGTCGCGGAATTCATGCATGAGACGAACACGTTCAGTGTTCAGCTCACGGGAGAAGAGGCCTTTCGCAGCTCGGGCGTCTATCTGGGCAACGAGATTCCGCCGGCTTTTCGCGGCACGCGCACCTCGATGGGGGCGGCCTTCGAGGCGGCCGATAAATTCGGCTGGAGCGTGACGCATCCGCTGGTCGCGGGCGCCAATCCCTCCGGCCGCGTGACCAAGGCTGCCTTCGAGCTCTTCGCCGGCCACATCCTCGCCTCCTGCGACGGCGTCGATGGCGTGCTGTTGCATCTCCACGGCGCGATGGCGACCGAGACCTCCGATGATGGCGAGGGCGAGCTGCTCGCCCGCATCCGCGCCAAGGTCGGCGAGGCCGTTCCGGTCGTCGCGGTGCTCGACCTGCATGCGACGCTGACCCAGCTCATGGCCGACAGCGCCAATGCCCTGATCTCCTACCGCACCTATCCGCATATCGATCAGTACGAACGCACCTGGCAGGCGGCCGAGCTGCTGCAGAAGGCGATGGACGGCACGATCACGCCGGTCTGCACTGTCGCCCGCCGGCCGATCCTCTATGCGCTCGACGGCGGCCGCACGACCTCGCCGCCGTTCAAGGAGCTGCTGCGCCGCGGCGATGCACTGGAAGCGGCGGGCGATGCCCTCGTCGTCAGCGCCCAGGCCGGCTTCTCCTCGGCTGACGTGCACGATATCGGCCCCTCCATCGCGGTCACGGCCAATGACCGGGCCAAGGCCCAGGCGATCGCCGAGGAGCTGATGGACTATGCCTGGGAGCAGCGCCGCTTCTCCTCGATCCATTTCGCGCCGCTGGCGGAAGCGATGGCCAAGGCCAAGGCGGGCGAGGACAAGCCCGGTAAGCCGCTGGTGATCTCCGACTATTCCGACAATCCGGGCTCGGGCGCCTATGGCGATGCCACCAACCTGCTGCGGGCGGTGCTCGCGGCCGGGCTGCAGAATGTCGGGTTCCATGCGATCCGTGATGCTGAGGCCGTGCTGCAGGCGCAGGCCGCCGGCGTCGGCAACGACGTCACGCTGGAGCTCGGCGGCAAGGTCGATCCCACCGTGGGCGGCGGGCCGCTCGAGATCACCGGCTGCGTCGTCGCGATCACCGACGGTCATTTCATCGCCTATGGCCCGATGGGCGGCGGCGCCTGGCGCAATTATGGCCTGAGCGCGCTGATCAGGGTCGAGGGCGTCGAGATCATCGTCATCAGCCATAACGGCCAGGCCACCGATCTGGCGCAGTTCACCTCGCTCGGCGTCGATCCGACCCGGAAATCGACGCTGATCGTCAAGTCGATGCAGCATTTCCGCGCCGCCTTCGAGCCGATCGCGCGCGAGGTGGTCGAGGTCGATACCGGCGCGCTCTCGACGCGCAATTTCAAGGAGCGGCCCTACAAGAAGGTGCGCCGGCCGATCTTTCCGCTCGACGATATCTGAGAGATGACGTGCCTTCCCACGAGCCCTCATCCTGAGGAGCCGCATCAGCGGCGTCTCGAAGGATGCTCCAGGAGGCTCCGGCACCAACTGGAGCATCCTTCGAGACGCAAGCTACGCTTGCTCCTCAGGATGAGGGCTCAGGGTTCCCCATGAATTCTGAGACCATTGCGAGACGACGGAAAGGGATGACGATGACGACGGAGCAAGCGGCATGAGCGTCAAGGCGGATATCGTGCTGCGCGGCGGCCCGATCTGGTGCGGCCGCGAGGATGGGGTCGTCGAGGCGCTGGCGATCTGGCAGGGCAGGGTGCTCGCAACCGGCAGCGATGCCGATATCGCCGCGCTGATCGGGCCCCGGACGAAGGTCATCGACCTGAAGGGCCGGCTGGCGACGCCGGGCCTGAACGATTCCCATCTGCATCTCGTCTCGCTCGGCATGACGATGGACTGGGTCGATGCCAAGCCGGCGGCCGCGCCCGACCTCGAATCCCTGCTGGCGGCGATCGCCAGGCGCGCTGCCGGCACCAGGTCCGGCGACTGGATCCTGGCGCGCGGCTACGACCAGACCAACCTCGACACCGGCCGCCACCCCTATCGCGAGGAGCTCGACCGCGCCGCACCGGACAATCCGGTGATGCTGGTCAGGACCTGCGGCCATGTCTCGATCTGCAATTCGCGAGCGCTCGAGCTCGCCGGCATCGACGAGCGCTCGCCGACACCTCCGGGCGGGCTGATCGAGCAGCAGAACGGCCGCCTGACCGGCCTGCTGGCCGAGAATGCCCGCGCGCCGGTCTGGGCCGTGATTCCCGATCCGACCGAGGAGGATCTCGTCGCCGGCATCGAGCGCGGCGGCAAATACCTGCTCTCGCTCGGTATCACCAGCTGCATGGACGCCGCCGTCGGCCAGCGCGGCGGATTTGGCGAGATCGCCGCCTACACCAGAGCCAAGCGCGACGGCCGCCTGCCGGTGCGCGCCTGGCTGACCCTGCTCGGCGACGAGGGTCGCTCGATCGTGCCGCAATGCCATGACGCCGGGCTGATCTCCGGCACCGGCGACGACATGCTGATGATCGGCGCGGTCAAGCTCTTCCTCGACGGCTCGGCTGGCGGCCGCACTGCCTGGATGAACGAGCCCTATCTCGGCGAGGACAAGACGACCGGCGTCCAGATGCTCTCCAACGAGGACCTGGAGCGCCAGGTCATGGAGGCGCATGTCAAAGGCTACCAGCTCGCCTGTCACGCCATTGGCGATGCCGCGATCGAGCAGCTGATCACGGCCTATGAGAAGGCGCTCAAGGCCCATCCTGACCCGGACCGGCGCCACCGCATCGAGCATTGCGGCTTCTCGACGCCGCGGCAGCATGAGCGCATGGTCGCAGCCGGTATCTATCCCTGCCCGCAGCAGGTCTTCATCCATGATTTCGGCGACGCCTATGTGAAGGTGCTCGGGCCCGAGCGGGCGCTGCCGAGCTACCCGTTCCGGACCTGGTTCGATCTTGGCCTGAAGCCGGCGACGGGCAGCGATGCGCCGGTCTGCGATCCCGATCCCTTCCCGAACTTCCATACCATGCTGACCCGCAAGACCTGGCGCGGCACGGTGATGGACGACAGGCAATGCGTCTCGATCGAGGAGGCGCTGCAGGCCTATACCGAGTTCGGCGCTTTCTCGCAGAAGCAGGAGACGGTGAAGGGCCGGCTCGTGCCGGGTTTCCTCGCCGATGTCGCGGTGTTCTCGCGCGATCTGCTCACCGCTGCGCCCGACGAGATCCTGAAGGACACGCGCTGCGATCTCACCATCCTTGGCGGCGAGGTGGTCTTTGACCGCGCCGCCTCGAAAGCCTGATCCGACCTGAGTTTTGGGAAAGCCGGCCAGAGAGGGAGGACAGACCGGAAAAACTCAGTATGGTTCCAGGCGGGACTGACCGACGCCGCCCTCGCGCGGCGTAAGAAGAGAATTCGAACGGGGTATTTTGGGAGGAATATGACGTGTTGAAGAAACTCGCTTTGACGACCGCGCTGACGCTCGCGGCCTTTACCGTGCAGGCGCAAGAGCCGCGCAAGGGCGGCACGATCCGCTTCACGGCGCCCTATGCGGCGTCCTTCGTCAGCAATGACAGCCATGTCTCGAACCAGATCCAGGACGAGATCTACGGCTACGCGCTGCATCGCTCGCTCTACAAATGGGATGCGGTGAACAACAAGCCGGTGCCGGAGCTGGCGACCGAGGTGACGAAGTCGGCCGACGGCCTGACCTACACCTTCAAGCTGCGGCCGGACGCGCTGTTCCATAACGGTCGCAAGCTGACGGCCGACGACATCATCTGGAGCCTCACCCGCCTGATGGACGGCTCGAAAAGCTATCCGGGCGCGCGCCATGTCCGCCGCATCGTGGGCGCGATCGACGTCGAGAAGGGCCAGGCCAAGGAGATCTCGGGCCTCAAGAAGATCGACGACTCGAGTTTCTCGATGACGCTGGTCGAGAAAGCCGATCCGGGCTTCTTCTTCTATTCGTCGACCACCTCGATCTATCCGGCCAAGGAAGCGCAGCAGGACGGCTTCTTCAACAAGCCGATCGGGCTCGGGCCGTTCAAGTTCGTCGAGCACGTGCCCGGTTCGCGCATGGTGCTGGAGCGCTGGGAGAAGTTCTACAAGGCTGGCAAGCCCTATGCTGACAAGGTCGTGATCTCGCCGATGGGCGAGGCGGCGGCCCGCGACATCGCCTTCCGCAACAAGGAGATCGACGTCTCGATCCTGGGGCCGACGCAATATGTCGCCTACAAGGCGGATCCGAACCTGTCGAAGGGCATTCTTGAGGTCGCCGAGGTCTTCACCCGCAACATGGGCATGAACCCGACCTTCAAGCCCTTCGCCGACAAGCGCGTGCGCCAGGCGATCAACCACGCGATCGACGCCGACCTGATCATCAAGCGCCTGGTCCGCGACAAGGCCTATCGCGCGGTGAGCTGGCTGCCGATCTCCTCGCCGGCCTATGACAAGGACATGAAGCCCTATGCCTTCGATCCCGAGAAGGCGAAGGCGTTGCTCAAGGAGGCCGGCTACGCGGACGGGTTCGAGTTCGAATGGACGGCCTCGCCGAACGAGAGCTGGGGCGTGCCGATCGTCGAGGCGGTCATTCCGATGCTGGCCAAGGTCGGCGTCAAGGTGAAGATCAAGCCGATCGAGGGCTCGGCGCTCGGCGGGACCATCTCGAAGGGCGACTTCCAGGCCTATATCTGGTCGAACACCTCCGGTCCCGATCCGCTGACGACGCTGAAATGCTTCCACTCGACGACGCCGCAGAGCGCCTGCAACTACGTCACTTACAAGAACCCGAACGTCGACAAGCTGATCGACGAGGCCGCCGCGACGGATGATCCGGCCAAGCGTCTCGACCTGCTGAAGAAGGTCAACGCGATCATCTATGACGACGCGCCGGTCTGGTTCTTCAACTACAACAAGGCGGTGATGGCCTATCAGCCCTGGCTGCACGGCCTGCAGCCCAACGCGACGGAACTCGCGCTCCAGAGCTACGAAGACCTCTGGGTTGACGCCTCTTCGCCAGCGGCGAAGTAGTCCCGGCGCATCCAACCCGGACGCCCGGCGGCCTTGCCTGCCGGGCGTCCGTGGTCAGGAATCCGCGGCGAGGAGTTCCGCATGTTGTCTTTCGTCTTTCGGCGCCTGCTGCAGGCCATTCCGATCCTGCTCGCGGTCGCCGGCCTGATCTTCCTGCTGTTCAGCGTCATCCCGGGCAATTTCGCCACCAGCCAGATGGCCGACGGCCGCACCGTCGTCGACGCCGAAGCAGTGGCGCGGATGAATAAGCAGTTCGGGCTCGACCAGCCGGTCGCGACGCGTTTCGTCAAATATGTCGGACAACTGGCGACGCTCGATCTCGGCACCTCGTTCCGGACCCGCCAGCCGGTCTGGCACCTGATCGGCGAACGCCTGTGGCCGACGCTGCAGCTCGCCTTCGCCTCGATGCTGTTCGCCATCGTCATCGGCGTCCCGCTCGGTTTCCTCGCCGCGCTGCGGCCGGGGAGCTGGGTCGACATGGGCTCGATGGTCATCGCCGTCTCGGGCCTGTCGCTGCCCAAGTTCTGGCTCGGCCTGATGCTGATGTATCTCTTCGCGCTGACGCTGGGCTGGCTCCCGAGCTTCGGCTACGGCGACGGCTCGCTGAGGAACCTGATCCTGCCTTCGGTCGCGCTCGGCGTCGCGCCGCTGGCGCTGCTCGCGCGCACCACGCGCGCCGCCGTGCTCGAGATCATGAACGCCGATTTCGTCCGCACCGCCCGCTCCAAGGGCATGAGCGAGCGGCGGGTCGTGCAATGGCATCTCGCCCGCAATGCGCTCGTCATCGTGCTCACCACGGTCGGCCTGCAGTTCGGCTCGGTGATCGGCCAGGCCGTGGTGATCGAGAAGCTCTTCGCCTGGCCCGGCCTGGGCTCTCTGCTCGTCGACAGCGTCAGCCTGCGCGACATCCCGGTCGTGCAGGGCTGCATCCTGGTGATCGTGCTGTTCTTCCTTCTGGTCAACATGCTCGTCGATGTCCTCGCCGCGCTCATCGACCCCCGCATCCGGTACACCTGAAGGCGCCGATGAAGTTCAGAGCCAATCTCGTGATCGGGGGAGTGCTGTTCGCGACCGTCGTCGTCGCCGGCGCGCTCGCTCCCTTCCTCGCCCATACCGACCCGGTGATGGACGCCAACCTGATGAATGCCGAGGTGCCGCCGGGCAGCGAATTCTGGTTCGGCACCGACGCCCAGGGCCGCGACATCTACAGCCGCGTCCTCTACGGAGCGCGCATCTCGCTGACGGTCGGCATCGTCTCGCAGCTCATCAACACGGTGATCGGCGTCGCGCTCGGGCTCTCGGCCGGCTACTGGGGCGGCAAGTGGGACGACTTCGTCAACGGCCTCACCAACCTGATGCTCGCCATTCCCTCGCTGATCTTCGCGCTCGCGATCATGGCGATCCTGACGCCCGGCCTGACCAGCCTGCTGATCGCGCTCGGGCTGACCAACTGGTCCTATACCTGCCGGCTCTCGCGCGCCTCGACGCTCTCGCTCAAGAGCCAGGGCTATGTCCAGGCGGCGAAGGTGCTGGGCTACAGCGATATCCGCATCATGCTGACGCAGATCCTGCCGAACATCCTCGGCCCGATCATCGTCATCGGCACGCTCGGCATGGGCGGCGCGGTCCTGGCGGAGGCCTCGCTCTCCTTCCTCGGCCTCGGTATCCGCCCGCCCTTCCCGAGCTGGGGCAGCATGCTCTCCGACGCGCGCGACCAGATCACCACCGCGCCGTGGATCTCGGTGTTTCCGGGCCTCGCCATCTTCGTCACCGTGCTCGGGCTGAACCTGCTCGGCGATGGCTTGCGGGACATCCTCGACCCCCAGTCGCGGGCGCGCACGGCATGACCGGCGAGCCGCTTCTCGACGTCGAGGATCTGCGCCTCGACCTGGTCGTCGGCGCGAAGCGCTTCCCGGCCGTGAAGGAGGTTTCCTTCACGATCGGGCGCGGCGAGACCTTTGGCCTCGTCGGCGAATCGGGCTGCGGCAAGAGCATCACCGCGCTCGCGCTGATCGGCCTGCTGAAGCACCCGCTCGCGATCGGCGGCGGGCGGATCCGCTTCAGGGGCCGCGAGATCCAGAAGCTGTCCTCGGGCGAGATGCGCAAGCTGCGCGGCAACGCGATCTCGATGATCTTCCAGGAGCCGATGACGGCGCTGAACCCGCTCTCGCCGGTCGGCCGCCAGATCGCCGAGATGTTCGTGCTGCACAAGGGCGCGACCTGGCACGAGGCGGAGCGCAAGGCGGTCGAGGCGCTGGCGAGCGTGCGCGTCCCGGCCCCGGACCGGCGCGTCAAGGACTATCCGCACCAGCTGTCCGGGGGCATGCGCCAGCGCGTGATGATCGCGATCGCGCTCGCCTGCCGGCCGGACCTGCTGCTCGCCGACGAGCCGACGACCGCGCTCGACGTCACCGTCCAGGCCGAGATCCTCGACCTCATTCGCGACCTGTCGGCGGCGCAGGGCACGGCGGTGCTGATGATCAGCCACGATCTCGGCCTGATCGCCAACATGTGCGCCCGGGTTGGCGTGATGTATGCCGGGCGCCTCGTCGAGCAGCGTGTCGCCGACGAGGTCTTTCGCGCGCCGAGCCATCCCTACACCAAGGGCCTCGTCGCCTCGCTGCCGCTGCTCGGCGCCCGCGCGCGCCACGGCCGCCACAAGCTCAAGGAGATCACCGGCGTCGTGCCGCCCGTGACGGCCTTCCCCGCGGGCTGCCGCTTCAACCCGCGCTGCTATGCCCGAACCGATATCTGCATCGCGGAGGACCCGGGCGAGACGCCGTTGCCGCATGGCGGCCTGGTCAGGTGCCATCATCATGAGTGACGCGACCCGTGAGACCATTCTGAAGGTCGAGGACCTCGCCGTTCAGTTCCATCTCGGCGGCGGGCTTCTCGGCGGCAAGCGGCGCACCGTGCATGCCGTCGACGGTGTCGATCTCGAACTGCGCAAGGGCGAGTGCCTTGGCCTCGTCGGCGAATCCGGCTGCGGAAAATCCACGCTCGCCTTGTCGATTCTCGGGCTCCAGCCGGCGACGCGCGGCCGGGTCCTGCTCGACGGCGTCGACATCGCCGCGCCGGGCGTCGACCGCAAGGCGCGCGCCCGCATCGTGCAGATGGTGTTCCAGGACCCCTATTCCTCGCTCAATCCGCGCCAGACGGTGCGCCGGACGCTGGAGGCGCCCCTGCGCATGCATGGCGTTACCGACCAGGCCGAGGTCGATGAACGCATAGCCGAGATCCTCAAGCATGTCGGGCTGCGGCCGGAACAGGCCGCGCGCTATCCGCACGAGTTCTCGGGCGGCCAGCGCCAGCGCATCGGCATCGCCCGCGCGCTGATCCTGAAGCCGAAGATCGTGGTGCTGGACGAGCCCGTCTCGGCGCTCGACGTCTCGATCCGGGCGCAGATCATCAACCTGCTGCTCGAGCTCAAGGAGACGCTCGAGCTCTCCTACATCATGATCAGCCATGATCTCGGCGTGGTCGAGCACATGAGCGACCGTGTCGCGGTGATGTATCTCGGCCGCATCGTCGAGACCGGCGACTGGCACACGATCTTCACGAAAGCCCGCCATCCCTATACGCGCGCGCTGATCGCCGCGATCCCCGATCCGTTCAACCACGAGCTCGTGGTGAAGATGTCGGGCGAGGTGCCCAACCCGCTGAACCCGCCCACCGGATGCCGCTTCCATCCGCGCTGCCCCGAGATGCGCGACATCTGCCGCGAGCCGCCGACGCCCTCGCTCGACGAGCTCGGCGAAGGCCATGCCGTCCGCTGCCTCAGGGCGGCGGAGCTGGCCTGAGCGGTCTCACCTATCGCCACAGCAAGCTATCCGAAGGACGAAAGCCTTGGCCAAGACCACGCAGAATCAGGCGAAGCACGATGCCGGCCTGGATGACGGCCCGCTGGAAAGCGTGCGCTTCACCGGGCTGAAAGCCGGCCCGAAGCTGATCGTGCTCGGCGCAGTCCATGGCAACGAGACTTGTGGCCCCAACGCGATCCGCCGGGTGATCGAGCAATGCCGCTCCGGCGAGCTGGTGATTCGCCGGGGCGAGGTCACCTTCGTTCCGGTGACCAATCCCAAGGCCTATCGCCAGAAGACCCGCGAGGGCGACCGCAATCTCAACCGAGATCTGCACGAGAAGCCGCAGCCGGCCGATTACGAGGACCGCATCGGCAACCGCATCTGCGCGCTGCTGCGCCAGCACGATGCGCTGCTCGACGTCCATTCCTTCAGGGGCGAGGGCGAGCCCTTCGTCTTCTTCGGGCCGGAGAACAATAGCGGCGAGCTCGAGCCGTTCCGCCTGGCAAAGGCGGAAGGCGCCTTCGCCGCCTGTCTCGGCGTGCCGGTGATGATCCATGGCTGGCTCGACAATTACGCCCGCCTGATCGCGGCGCGCGAGCGGCTCGACCTGCCGCGCCTGTCGCTCACCGAAGGCTACGGCACGACGGAATACATGCGCTTCGCCGGCGGCTATGGCGTGACCCTCGAATGCGGCTCGCATGACGACCCCGCCTCGGTCGAGGTCGGCCATGTCGCGATCCTGAACGTGCTCGCCCATCTCGGCCTGGTCGATGCGCCTGCGCCGAAGAGCAAGCTCCGGACCGTCATCCACATCACCGAGGTGATCATTTGCGAGTCGACCGGCGACCGGGTCGAAGGCGACTGGAAGACCGGGGACGCGATCGCGGCGGGCCAGATCATCGCGCGCCGCGCCAATGGCGAGCCGGTGAAGGCGCCGAGCCCGGGCTTCATCATCTTTCCCAACGCCAATGCCAAGCCGGGCGAGGGGATCTGCTATTTCGGTGTGAAGAGCGACCGGACACTATGAGAACGGTCCTCGCAATGTTTTGACTTTACAACCTCCGGTATGCGTTGAAAGCTTAACCACGCCGACCTGAGACGACTGGCGCGAGCGATCCGGCAGCTATACATGCTGAGGACGAAACCGGCTGGTGCCTGATATGCTGAAACTGCATAGTTTGTTCCTTGCGATGGGGTCGTTCGCGGTATTTGCCGCGCTCACGACATCGCAGGCTCAAGCCGGTCTACTCGAAATGATCTTCGGGGTGAGGCCGGCGCCGCCGCCCGCGCGTATCGAGAATCCTCTGGAAATGACGATTCGGCCGAGGAAGCAACTCTCCCGCCCGAAAGCGCGCCATGTCGTGCGGCAGGTGGAAGAGAAGAAGCCGGTGCTCGCGACCCCGATCGACCCCGTTGCCAACCCGCACTGGTATCTCAGCGACCCGACGCTGCGGCGCGGCGACATCGTCGTGCTGCCGGGCATGGTCCTGGTCTATGCCGGTGATCGCGGTCCCCGTCGGCTGGCCGATTTCGACACGCTCTACAAGTCGCGGCTGGTCTCGCGGAAGGATCGCGAGCGCATCAAGCTGCTGACGGAGTACACCCGCGGGCCGATGGGAAAATACAAGATCGTCCCCGATACGGACGAGCCGCTGCCCAGCGTGACCGAACGGACGGACAGGAAGCTCAGCGTCATCCTGCCCTGAGCGGATGCCGCGATAGAGCCCAGGGATCAGTCTCTCTGGCCACCAAGGCGGGTACCGCTGCCCGTCTCGCGGCGAGCCGCCATGCGATCAGACCGCTTGCCGGGTCTCCCTCCTGCCGTACCTTGTTCTCCCGCGACGGAAATCGGAGGAAACCCCCAATGGAACGACGCACATTCATCCTGGGCCTGCTCGCCGTGCCGGCGGCGGCAGTTGCGCTCAAGAGCGAGGCCAAGGCCGCTCCGGTCATCGACAGACTGCCGCAGGCCTCGGGCCCTGTTCCGACGCAGGACGCCGCTGTGACACTGCCCGATGGCACGCCGGTCGACTATGCGCAGTATCGGCGCCGGAGGCGGCGGCGCACGGTCTGCACCTGGCGGCGCAACAGGTATGGCCGCCGCGTCCGTGTCTGCCGGACGGTCTGGTACTGATCCGGACGGAATGAGCATGAAGGCCGCGGGCGAGCAGCCTGCGGCTCTTCGTTTGCGGGCTGCAGTGGGCAGCGTTGGTCCGGGACTGTCCGCCCCGGATCACGCCATATAGGCCCAAAAGGCGCGTATCCGTGCTGACCGGCGCACATTGCGCGGTTCGACAACCTACCGAAATGATTGAGTAAAATGGTCGGAGCGAGAGGATTCGAACCTCCGACCCCTTGTCCCCCAGACAAGTGCGCTAACCGGGCTGCGCTACGCTCCGACTGGCCGGCTTATAGAGGCGCGCGCGCCCGGATGCAACGCGCATCGGCGCTCTGTGGGCCTGGTTTTTGCGGCCGCGGATCTGCCCCGTAGCGGCACAGTCGGCCGCGTCCGTCGTTAACCCTCGATTAAGGCTTCGATTGCGGCCGCCTCCCGCTTTCCGCATCGTGCCGGCGGGACGGGAGGACGCGGCGGAGGGATCATCATGTCACTGGCGATTGCGACGGCGGAGCGGCGCAGCTCTCCGCTCCTGGCTGCGTCCAACAGGCCGCTAGGTTCCCTGGAGGGCTTTTTTCGTGAGTTGCAGCCTGACTGGCACTCGCAATGGGCCTGGGAGAATTACGAGCCGACGATCCTGGAGCTCGCCCGCCAATTCGGCCTGCGCCGCGTCTGCGAGATCGGTGGCGGCCGCGATCCGCTGTTCTCGGCCGGGGAGGCGGCAGGTCACGGGCTCGATCTCATCGTCAACGATATCGACGGCGGCGAGCTTGCGTTGACGCCGGCCGGCCTCAGGACGGCGCGCTTCGATATTGCCGGCGACCTCTCCGAGCCCGATGTCGTGCGCGGCGACTACGACCTGATGGTCTCGCGCATGGTGTTCGAGCATGTCCACGACGTCGAGCGCGCCTGGAGCAACATCCATGCCCTGCTGGCGCCCGGCGGCGTCGCGCTCGCCTTCTTCCCGACGCTCTGGGCGCCGGTCTTCGCCCTCAACCATATCCTGCCGGAGAAGGCCTCGCGCGCCATCGTCCATGCCCTGTTCCCGCTGCGGCGCGACGGCGGCGGCGACCCGAAATTCCCGGCCTTCTACGACTGGTGCCGCGGCAGCCGCTCGCGCTTGACGCCAATGCTGAATCGCGCCGGCTTCGAGGACGTTCATATCCAGCGCTTCTGGGGTCACGGCTATTTCGAGCGGATGCCGGGGCTGCGCCAGGCCGACCACGCCTTCAACGCGCTGGCGGCGAAGACCGGCTGGGAGTTCGTCACCACCTACGCCTATGTCGTGGTGCGCAAGAGCGCGGCCTGAAGCCGTGGGGCGCTAGCGGCCCGCGGCCGCGCGCGGTGGGTGGTCCGGCGTGAGCGCGGCCAGCCCCCAGACCAGCCCGAGCATCAGATACATGTGGCGCCAATGGTCGGTGTCGATCTGCAGGCCCTGCAGGATCGTGACGAACAGCACCGACCACAGCACGATCGCGTGGTTCTGCCAGGGCGCGCGGGTGAAGACCAGCCGCCAGCCGGCAAAGCAGGTGGCGGCGGTCAGCCCGAGATAGGCCAGCCCGCCGAGCCAGCCATAGGAGGCGAAGGCGTTGATGTAGACATTGTGCGGGTCTTCCGGGAAGAGCCAGCGGAAGCGCAGCGGGCCAAAGCCGTTCGGCGCGTCGAGCAGCAGCGGGATCGAGCGCAACTGGTTGCCGAAGCGGCCGGTGACGCCCTGGTCGTAGTCCTGGTCGAGCGAGGCGCGGACCTCGAAGACGCTGCGGATATTCTCGAACGAGAGCGCGATCAGCAGCGCGACCACCAGGAACGCCAGCGCGACCAGCGACAGGAAGACGATCCGGGTGCGGCGCGACGCGTTCGGCGAGGTCAGGAAGGTGAGGGCGACCATCAGCAGGGCTGAGCCGGCGAGACTGCCCCAGGCGCCACGCGAGAAGGTCAGGAACAGGGCCAGCAGCGGCACGCTCATCACGGCGAGCCCCCGGCCGAGCCCGAGCCGGCCGATCAGGACGTGCTGCAGCGTATAGACGATCGGCAGCACCAGGAACGGGCCGAGCACGTTCGGGTCCTTGAAGGTGCCCGAGGCGCGCCCGTAGAGCGTGAAGAGCGAGCCCAGCCCCGCCAGGTCGAAATAGCCGAGGATGGCGGCGAGCCCCGCGCACCAGGCGGCAAAGAGATAGCCCTTGCGCAAGGTGTCGAGCCGTCCGAGCGGGTCCTCGGCCATGATCGCGGCGAGGAAGATCGCGGTGATCATCAGATAGACCGAGACGGCGGTGAAGCGCACCGAGGCGCTCTCGTCCATCCAGGGGATCAGCGAGAAGATGCCGCCGATATTGTAGACCAGTAGCAGGAACACCATCGGCAGCAGCTTCTGCGAGAAGCGGATACCGGTCAGCGCGAAGACGAAGAGCGCGATCAGGAAGACGAGCTCGTAGGGCGAGGGTTCGATCAGCGCGAAGCCGCTGGAGGCCGTCAGCAGCCAGAGCGCGCCGCGCTTGATCGCGGCATAGGAAACCCGCAGGCCGCCGCGCCGGCCTTCGTCTTCGGCGCGGTCGGCAAGCGCGCTCAATAGGCGTTCTCGGTCTTGGTCAGGAGCGAAAGCGGCGTCTTGATCAGGATGTAGAGGTCGAGCAGCACCGACCAGTTCTCGATATAGTAGAGGTCGTGCTCGACGCGGCGCTGGATCTTGTCCTCGGTGTCGGTCTCGCCGCGCCAGCCGTTGATCTGGGCCCAGCCGGTGATGCCGGGCTTGACCTTGTGGCGGGCGAAATAGCCGTCGACGACCTGCTCATAGGCGCGGTTCTCGGCGGTGGCGTGGATCGCGTGCGGACGTGGGCCGACCAGCGAGAGATTGCCCTTCAGGATGACGTTGAAGAGCTGCGGCAGCTCGTCGATCGAGGTCTTGCGGATGAAGCGGCCGACGCGGGTGACGCGCGGATCGTCCTTGGTGACCTGCTTGGCGGCGGCGAAGTCGCTCATCTCGTGATAGAGCGAGCGGAACTTGAAGACCTCGATCAGCTCGTTGTTGAAGCCGTAGCGCTTCTGCCGGAACAGCACCGGGCCCTTCGAATCGAGCTTGATCGCGATCGCGGTCGCGACCATCAGCGGCGAGAGCAGGATCAGCGCCAGCGTCCCGACGACCTTGTCGAACAGCCATTTGACGACGATGTCCCAGTCGGCGATCGGCCGGTCGAAGACGTCGAGCACTGGCACCGCGCCGATATAGGAATAGGAGCGCGGCCGGAACCTGAGCTTCGACATATGCGCCGAGAGCCGGATGTCGATCGGCAGCACCCAGAGCTTGCGCAGCATGGTGAGCAGCCGCGCCTCGGCCGAGATCGGCAAGGTGAAGATCACGAGGTCGAGCTTGGTCCGGCGCGCGAACTCGACCAGGTCGTCGATCGTGCCGAGCTTGGGATAGCCGGCGACGAGATCGGGCGAGCGGTCGTCGTTGCGGTCGTCGAAGACGCCGCAGACCCGCAGGCCGGTGTCGCGCTGCGCCTCGAGCGCCTTGATCAGGGCTTCGCCCGCTGCGCCGCCGCCGACGATCGCGGTGCGGCGCTCCAGCCGGCCCATCCGGGTCAGCCGGCGCACGCCGAGCGTGACGGCCAGCCGCTCGACCAGAAGCGTCGCAAGACCACCGGCATAGAACCCGGCGAGCCAGACGCGCGAGACCTGGTCGCCGACCTTGAGGAAGAAGAAGGTAGCGAGCGCGAGCAGGAACAACATCGTCCAGCCAGCGACGAGACGAACCGCCATCGAGATGAAATGGCGCTGCGCACCGACATGGTAGAGATGCAGCGCCTGGAAGACGGCGAGCGCGCCGACGGCCATCAGGGGAATGGTGATCTGGTAGGGCAGGTTGCTTTCGACGGTGCCGGCGGCATAGAGCCAATAGATCAGGCTGCCGACGCCGGTCACCACCAGGACGTCGAACAGGCGCACCAGCCCCTCGATCATCACTGGCGAGAGCGTCGGCTTCACCGGCATGGCAGCGATGCGCTCGGCCAGGGGATGGAAGATGCGCGTGCCGCCGCGTGCCTGCCGGCCTCCCATCTCCGATGTCGCGGCCGCGGCCGCATCGACCTTGATCAGATCGCGTACATCGAAAGCGCCCATGACAACTCACCCTCGGTCCGGTCGGTCGGCCGCAACCCTCCAACCTCGCCACTCGACTATCCGAAAATGCTCACGGAAGACTTAATCGGACGCTTCGTTGTTTCAGCGGATTCGCCGCGACTCTAGGGAAGCCGGGAGTGCCGGGATGGGGTCCGAACGACACGCTGAGCCCGAATAATTCCGCAGCCGCAGAAAGCGCGATTTTCCCTCGGCCCGACAAGGTATTAGCTCAGGTATAACGAAGTGTTTTTGATATCGTTTCCTGCTCCGAAAACGCTGAAAAAGCTGTTTCAAGTTGACAAAAAGCAATGAAATTGGCATATCCAGCGGCGATGAGTGTCTGAGAAGCACATTTTTGAGCGGAACCTGTCTCGGCCCTTCGTGGTTGTGAGACAAGTCGCTGTGCCGCCCCTGCAGTTTTTCCTGCCGGGGCTTCGTATCCGGAACTCGTTGTCTAAACTCTAGCTTTGCTTAGCTGCCTTAACGCCGCCCCCGCGGCGTCCAGCGCCGGCTTCGCCCGTGTGCAACATGTCTTTCCATTGGTTATTCCTGCTCGCGGCCATCGCCGTCGAGATCGTCGCGACGGCCGCGCTGAAGTCGGTCGTCTCGGAGCCCTGGCTCCTGACCGCATTGCCGCTCGCCCTGATCGGGCTGTCCTTCGCGCTGCTCAGCGTGGCGCTCAGGGTCATCCCGATGGCTGTCGCCTATGCGGTCTGGGAAGGGCTCGGCATCGTCGGCATCGCCGCCGCCGGTCACCTCCTGTTCGGCGAGCATCTGTCGCCGGGGCGCCTCCTGGCGCTCGCCGCGATCATCGCCGGCATCGTGCTGCTCGAGCGCGGGGTCGGTCATGGCGCTGAGGAGGGTGACGAGCAGGGGAGGCTGGCGTGACCATCCTCCTTCTGCCGCAGTCGCTGGCCTTCGCTTGGCTGGCGCTTGCGGTCGTGCTCGAAGTCGCGGGCACCTATCTGCTCAAGCTTTCCGACGGGATGAAGCGGCGCGCCCAGGGTGCGCTCGGCATCCTGCTCGTCATCGGCGCCTTCGCCGCGCTGGCCCAGGCGATCCGCGGCATGGACCTGTCGGTCGCCTATGCGGTCTGGGGCGGCGCGGGGCTGGTGATCACCGCGATCATCGGCATGCTCGCCTTCGGCCAGCGCATCCGGCCCTCGGGCTGGATCGGCATGGCGCTGGTCGTCGCCGGCGTCGTCGCCCTGAAGCTGGTGTGAAAGCCAGCCGGGCTCAGGGTCGGGCGCGGCGCGCCATCGCGTCGCGATAGGCGCCGAGCACGCCGTCCACCATCGTGTCGATGCGGAAATTCGCGCGCACATGCTTCGCGAGATCGGCCGACTGCTCGCGCCGCTCGGCCTCGGGCATGGCGAGCGCGCTGCGGATCGCCTCGGCGAGGATGACCGGGTCGTTCGCCGCGATCAGCCGGTGCGCATGAAGCGGGCCGTAGATTTCCTTGATGCCGCCGACATCGGTCGAGATCAGCGGCTGGGCCGCGGCGGCCGCTTCGAGGATGACATAGGGCAGCGATTCCGCGCGCGAGGGAATCGCCATGACATGGGCCTTCGACAGGGCCGTGCGGATCGGCCCCGGCGGCTCGAAGACGCATTGCTCGCCGATGCCGCGTTCCACCGTCATCTGCTTGAGTTCGGCCTCGTCGGGGCCCGAGCCGACGATCAGGAGGCGTGGCTGCAGGCCGTCGCGGCGCTTCAGCAGCGCCAGCGCGTCGATCAGCGTGTCGACGCCCTTGGCCGAGCGCAATTCGCCGAGATAAAGCAGGTCGAAGCTCGCGCCCGAATGGTCGATCGGCGCGAATTCCGCTTCCGAGATGCCGTTCAGCACGATCCGGTGGTCGCTGCGCGGCTTGTGGCCGATATAGGCCTCGAAGCGCCCGGCGATGAAGGCGCTCTCGAAGCAGAACATGTCGGTCGCGCGCTCAAGCAGCCTTTCGACCGCCATGTAGACGCGGTGCTCGGTGCTGCCGGGTTTGTAGTTGAAGCTGCCGCCATGCGGCGTATAGGCGGTGACATAACGCCGCCCGGGCGAGAGCAGGGCAGGCAGGCGCGCATAAACGCCGCCTTTCGAGCCATGCGCATGGACGATGTCGGGTGCGAGCCGCGCGCGGGTGCGGACCGCGCTGATCTGCGCCATGGCGTCGGTCGGGCTCGGATAGCGCGACATCGGCACGCGCGTGATGCCGAGCGAGAGCGTCCCGGCCAGTTCGGCGAAGACCTGGTCGGCGCGGACCCCGCCGGTGGTCGAATCGCAGAAGATGCCGACCTCGTGCCCGCGTTCGGCCTGGCCGCGCGCGAGATCGAGCACATGCCGGAACAGGCCGCCGAGCGGCGCGCGGAAGACGTGCAGGATGCGTAGCGGCCTCACGCCGGGAGCGTCCGCCATGACCGTTGCCCCCTCAGGCCTAGAACCAGCGTTCCTTGATGACGATCGTGTCGCCGGGCTGCACCTGATAGGTGATCGGCACGGTGCCGGTCACGAGCTGGCCGTCGATCTGCCGGGTGACCTCGGCATAGTCGCGCTGGCCGCGCGGGGTGAAGCCGCCCGCGATCGCGACCGCGGTCTGGACGGTCATGCCGTTGACATAGGGGAACTGGCCGGAATTGGTGACCTCGCCCAGCACGAAGAAGGGGCGGTAGGCATCGACCTCGACCGAGACCTTCGGCTCGCGCAGGAAGCCGGCGCGCAGGCGCCCCTCGATCTCGCGGGCAAGCTGCTGCGTCGTCCGCCCCTGCGCGTCGACCGCGCCGATCAGCGGCATCGCGATCCGGCCGCTGCCGTCGACGGCATAGACGTTCGACAGGTTGTCCTGGCCGAAGACGATGATACGCAGCCGGTCGCCGCTCGCCAGCCGATAGGGCGCGTTGATATCGGCGACCGCCAATTCCGGCGCGACATAGCGCGGCGCGCAGGCGCTCGCCGCCAGCGCGACGGCCAGAGCGAGAGAGGCGAGCGGTCGACTCATCACTTGCTGAACCTATCCAAATGCGAGGTCAGGGTTAGGGCGATATGGTTAACAAAGCCTGATCGCGCCGCCTTGCCCGAACCCCAGGCGAAAGCGCGTCTTAACTCCGCAATAACCTTAATCAGCTTTGATTGACCCAGCGTCCTGTCCCGGACGCGAGAGTTTTGCGTGAATGGATGGGTCATGACCGCTCGAACCGACAGCGATGCGCGGGATGCCGGCGAAGGCCGCGGCGACATGCTCGACCTTGCCGCCCTCTGGGCCGCGATCAAGCGCCGCAAGGCCTGGATCATCGGGCCCACGCTGGCTGCGCTCGGCCTCTCCTTCGTCGCGGTCAACCTGATCCCGCCGCGCTATACGGGCGAGGCGCGCATCCTGCTCGAGAATCGTGACAGCTTCTACACGCGCCCCGGCCAGAGCGCGACGGAATCGACCGGGCAGCAATTCGACAGCGAGGCCGTCCAGAGCCAGGTCCAGGTCATCATGTCGCGCGACCTGGCGCGCGAGGCGATCAAGCGAATCGGGCTCGTCGGCAATTCCGAATTCGATTCCGGCGCGGGCGCGCTCGGCGCCGTGAAGAAGCTCGGCGTGCTGGTCGGGTTGGGCGCGCATCCGGCCGACCGCTCGCCTGAGGAGCGGGTGCTGGAGAAATACTACGACCGGCTGCTGGTCTATCCGGTCGGCCGCTCGCGCATCGTCGCCGTCGAGTTCACCTCGCAGGACCCGGCTCTGGCGGCGAAGGCAGCGAACATCATCGCCGAATCCTATCTCGAATTGCAGGAGGCGGCGAAGCAGGATACCGCGCGCAGCGCCTCGTCCTGGCTCTCGACCACGATCGAGCCCTTGCGCAAGCGCGTCGCCGAGGCCGAGGCCAAGGTCGAGGATTTCCGCTCGCGCAACGGCCTGCTGGTCGGCACCAACAACACCACCATCACCTCCCAGCAGCTCGCCGACCTGTCGACGCAGCTCTCCAGCGCCCGGACCCAGCAGGCCGAGGCGCAGGCCAAGGCCGGCATCATCCGCGACGCGATCAAGCAGGGCCGCACCTTCGAGATCCCGGATGTCGCCAATAACGAGCTGGTGCGCCGGCTGATCGAGCAGCGCGTCAACCTGCGCGCCCAGATCGCGCTGGAATCGCGCTCGCTGCTGCCGGAGCATCCGCGCATCAAGGAGCTGAACGCCCAACTCGTCGATCTCGAAGGCCAGCTCCGCGCTGCCGCCGAGCGCACCGTGCGCATGCTCGAGAACGAGGCCAAGATCGCCGGCCAGCGCGTCGAGAGCTTCACCGCCGCGCTCGACGGCCAGAAGAAGAACGTCTCCAGCGCCAATGACAGCGAGGTGCAGCTGCGGGCGCTCGAGCGCGAGGCGCGCACCCTGCGCGAGCAGCTCGAGCAATATATGCTGCGCTATCGCGAGGCGATCGCGCGCGACACCCAGAACGCCACGCCGGCCGATGCGCGGGTGATCTCGCGCGCCATCGAGCCGACCGAGCCGTCCTTCCCCAAAAAGATCCCGACCATGATCGTGGCGACGCTGGCGACCTTCCTCGTCGCGCTCTCGACGGTCGTCGCGCGTGAGCTGCTGAACGGCAATGCCGGCGCGCCGGCAGGGTCCGGCGGGCAGCGCCGCGCTCCGGGTTGGGTCGGCGGCGGCGCCACCATGCCGTCCCGCCCCGGCAGCGCCGATCCGCGCCGCGAACGGGTGGCGGGGCTTCTGACTCATGGCGGCCGCCTCGGCCAGATCACGGTCGACCTCGCCGATCCCGACGAGGCCCTGGCGGCTCTCGCCGAGCGGGTCGTCGAGCCGCCGCGGGGCATGGCGCCGCTTGTCGTCGTCCTTGACGGGGCCGGTCCCGAGGCGACCAGCGCGCGCGACCTCGCCGAGCTGCTGGCCAAGCGCTGCCGCTGCATCCTCGTCGACCTCGCCGCCGACGGAGAGGCCCCGGAGGCGGGCTTCTCGGAGCTCCTCGCGGGCGAAGCCCTGTTCTCCGACATCATCATGCGCGAGCCCGGCTCGCGCCTGCACCGGATCGGTCCCGGCCTCGCCGGCCGCGAGGCGGTCCTGGCCGCGCCCGATATCGTCGAGGTCGCGCTCGACGCGCTTTGCGAGACCTATGACTGGGTGCTGGTCGCGGCGAATTCGGGCGATGACAGCGCCGTGCTGGCGCCGCTGGTGGTGCGCGCCCAGGGCGCGCTCGTCATGGCCGGCAAGGTCGGCAACGGCCATGCCGTCGAGGCCGCCTACCGGATCACCGATTTCACCAAGGCCCCGGTCGTCCTGGTCCTCGACGCCGTCGATGAGCCGCCTGCCGGCCCGTTCCCGACCCGCGAGCGCGACGAGGCGATGGCCTGAGCTGCGGCCGTTCCCGTCATGGTCGGGCTTGTCCCGACCATCCACGTCTTCGCTTATCGTGGGCAGTGTTCAAGACGTGGATGCTCGCCACAAGGGCGAGCATGACGAGCTGCAGTAGCCGCGGCCAGCGTACCGGAACGACCTATCAGCCCTCGTCGGCTTCCATGCGGCGGCCGCGCCGGTTCAGCCAGCCCGAGGCGCGCTGCGCGATCTTCAGCGCCAGCGGTGAGCCCTTGATCCGGCGCTTGGCGACGCGCTTGGCGCGGCTGAACCAGGCATAGGCCCGGCCCTTCGCGGTCAGCGGCAGGAAGGTGTCGACGAGCTCGTCCCGGTCGTCGCAGATGGTGGTCTTGTAGCGCGCCTCGCCGACGCCGAGATCGAAGACCCGGATGCCTTCGTGGCATTTCAGCTTGATCAGGTCGACCAGCAGGATCTCGCCCGGGCTCGTCTTCGCGATCTCGCTGTCCATGTCGAAGGAGGTCGCCATCCCGGAGAAGCGCTGGCCCTGAACCGCGCCGACATAGGTCGCGACCGAACGGCCCTCGACATCGAGCGAATAGAGCTCGAGCGCCGGCGGCTCCTCGGGCCGGATCGTCGCCGCGCCGCGCAGGAAGGCGCGCAGCCCCGGTTCGGCGAAGGGGTCGGGCACGCCCATCGTAGCGAAACGCACGGCCTTCTGCGCCAGGAAGGCGTCGATGACGCGCTCGATCTCCTCGGGTGTCACGGCCCTGACCAGCGCAGAGGCGCCGAAGCCGGCGAAGCGATTACGCTTGTTCTTCAGCTTCTTGCGGGCATGCGTGCTCATCGCCCGCTTCAAGGTGCCTTCGCAGTCATGCTGCATCAGTGCCAGCTTGTAGGCCCCGCTCGGGCTCGGGCCCGCGGCGAGAAGCGCGGTCGGGTTCGGCACGCCCTGCCATTCGACCGGCTGGTTGACGAAGATGAAGCCGTCGAGCCCGCCGATGCCGGCGCCGATCTCGGTCAGCATGGCGCGGGCAGCCGCCGGATCGAGCGCTGCGGCGAAACCGGGGGCATAGAGCCCCATATGGTAATTGGCGTGCTTGCCGCCGATGAATTCGGCGAAGCGGATGCCGCTGCGCCGTGTGATCACCAGCGGCAGGATGGCCTGCGCCAGTCCGTTGGCATCGCGCAGGACGGCATGCCGGAAATCCTGCTGATGCGCCGCGCCGACCGTCTCGACGAAGGGGGCGATCCAGCCCAGCGCCTGATAGGGCGTGACGAGCGCGCGGGCCTCGAGCTCGCGCCAATCCGCCGCGATCGCCGCGAGGTCGGGCGTGATGGTGACGCTGTGCCAGGGCCGCGCGCGTTCGCTGTCGCGGCCGGGAGCCAGCGCGAGCGAGAGAGCCGAGGCCGGCGTCACGGCGCGTTCGGCGAGTGCGGACATCGTGTCGGAACCCTTTGGCGGCAGCATTCCGCGTCCTTTTAACCCGCTATTGTGAACAGACCTGCCAAACTCTTCGCGAGAGGCCGAAGCTTCGGCGAACAACGTTAGCGAGCGGTTTCGGCCGAGATCGGGATGAGCCTGCGCCACAAAGCCTTTTCCGCCGCCTTCAGGGTCATGGCGGCGACCGGCGCCGACCGCTGGGGCAGGGGCTTCGCGCAGGGGCGCGGCATGATCCTGACCTTGCACCATGTCCGGCCCTGGCGCGAGACCGGCTTCGCGCCGAACCGGCTGCTGGAGATCACGCCGGATTTCCTCGATCTCGCGCTCGGCCTGATCCGGGAGGAGGGCTACGACCTCGTCTCGCTCGACGAGGCGCTGGTCCGGCTCGGCGATGTCAAGCCGGGCCGCTTCTTCGTCGCGCTGACCTTCGACGACGGCTATCGCGACAATCTCGACCATGCCTGGCCGGTACTGGCGAAGCACGGAGTGCCCTGGACGTTGTTCGTCACTCCGGGTTTCGCGGACCGCACGGCGCGGCTCTGGTGGCTGGAGCTGGAGGAGGCGATCCGCGTCCTGCCGCGCTTCTCCCTCGATCTTCCGGGCGGCGGTTTCTTGGCCCGCACCGAGACTGACCGGGAAAAACAACTCGCCTTCGCGACGCTCTACTGGCGTCTGCGCAAGGAGCCGGAAGCGATTCTGCTCTCAGCGATTTCCGAGCTGACGCGGCAGGTCGGGATCGACGCTGCCGCGCTGGTCGAGCGCGAATGCCTGCCCTGGGAAACGCTGCGATCCCTATCGGGCGCGCCGGGCGTGACCATCGGCGCGCATACGCTCAGCCATCCGATGCTGGCCAAGCATCCGCAGGACGTGGCGCGGCGCGAGATCGTGGAGAGCAAGGCGCGGCTGGAAGCCGAGCTCGGCCTGCCGATCCGGCATTTCGCCTATCCGGTCGGCGACCCGAACTCGGCAGGTCCGCGCGAATTCGGGCTGGCGCAGGAGGCGGGTTTCGCCAGCGCGGTCACGACGCGGCCGGGCCATCTCTTCGAGCCGCATGCGCGCCATCTCCATGCGCTGCCGCGGGTCTCGCTGAACGGCCATCACCAGAGCGAGGAGGCCGTGCGGGCGCTGCTCTCCGGGCTGCCGTTCCTGCTGTGGAATCGCGGGCGGAAGGTGAATGTGGGGTAGGCTGTTCGTCATGCTCGGGCTCGACCCGAGCATCTCTTTCAGGAGATTCTCGGGTCTGCGCTTCGCTCCGCCCGAGCATGACGGCCTTTACGCCTCGTCCTTCCGCTCCATCCAGCGGATCAGCGGCAGCAGTGGCAACACCCAGGCGAGGCCGAGCGCGATATAGGCGATCGTCTGCACCAGCTTGGGGGCCTCGGTGATCCGCCCCTGTGCCAGTGCCATCGCGACGAGCGCGTAGACGCAGACGAAGGCGAGGATCACGACCGTTCCGATCAGCTTGCGGTGACTCTGGCTCATCTCTCGTCTCCGGGCGCTGCGGCATCGCGGGCGTTGTTCCGCTGCCGCGCGGGGTCTATCTGTCACCCGCGACCGCGCTTGTGAAGCGTCCTCTCTGCGACCGAAGGCTCCGTTTCCGTGACCCTAGCCCTGAATCAGACCGCTGCCGAGGCGAATCCCGGCGCCCATGCCGGCATCCGGCGCTGGCTCTGGATCACCGCCGCGCTCGTCTTCATCATGGTCGTCGTCGGCGGCGCGACGCGGCTCACCGGCTCGGGGCTTTCGATCACCGAATGGCGGCCGGTCACGGGCGCGATCCCGCCGCTCTCCGATGCCGCCTGGGCGCTCGAATTCGAGAAATACCGCGCGAGCCCGCAATACCAGCTGCTCAATGCCGGCATGGCGCTGGCGGAGTTCAAGTTCATCTATTGGTGGGAATGGGGCCACCGCCAGCTCGGCCGTTTCATCGGGCTGGTCTATCTCCTTGGCTTCCTCGTCGTGGCGCTGCGCCGGCTCCTGCCCTGGCGGCAGAGCGCCGTGCTCTTCGGCATGGGGCTGCTGCTCGGCCTGCAGGGCGCGATTGGTTGGATCATGGTCGCCTCCGGCCTCGAGCCCGGCATGGTCGCCGTCGCGCCGGTCAAGCTGACGCTGCACTTGACCTTCGCCGGCCTGTTCTTCGCCTCCGTCGTCGCCTTCGCGACCTGGCTGACGCCGCCGCGGCGGGCCGAGGCGGCGAGGGGGCGTGCCGCCGCCTGGATCCTGCTCGCGCTCACCTTCGCCCAGATCGCGCTCGGCGGTCTCGTCGCCGGCTCTCGCGCCGGCTTCACCTTCAACACCTGGCCGCTGATGGATGGCGGGCTCGTGCCGGCCGCCTCGACCCTGTTCGCGCAGACGCCGTTCTGGGAGAATTTTGTCGATAATGTCGCGCTGGTGCAGTTCAACCACCGCCTCGGCGCCTATTTGCTGCTGGCGCTGGCACTCTGGCACGCTTTTGCGATGCGCCGCGCGGCGCCGGGCTCAGGGCCGGCCAGGCGCGCGACCGCGCTGGCCGGGCTGACGCTGGCGCAGGGCGCGCTCGGCATCGCCACCTTGCTCCTCGTCGTGCCGCTCTGGGCCGGGCTGGCGCATCAGGCGCTCGCCTTCCTGGTGCTGGCGATGGCCGTGGTGCATGTGACGCGGAGCGCGTCGTCCGGCACCCGTCATGCTCGGGCTTGACCCGAGCATCTCTTGACCGTGAGGGCTCCCGATGAAAGGGAGCCTCTTCCTGCCTGAGATTCTCGGGTCTGCGCTTCGCTTCGCCCGAGAATGACGGCTGCCGGTCAGGCGAGCGCCTGCTCCAGATCATCGATCAGGTCGGCGACATCCTCCAGACCGATCGAGAGCCTGACCACCTCGGGCCCGGCGCCGGCCTGCGTCTTCTGCGCATCCGTGAGCTGGCGATGCGTGGTCGAGGCGGGGTGGATGATCAGCGAGCGCGTGTCGCCGATATTGGCCAGATGCGAGAACAGCTTGAGGTTCGAGACCAGCTTGACGCCGGCGTCGTAGCCGCCCTTCAGCCCGAAGGTGAAGACCGCGCCGGCGCCCTTGGGCGAATAGCGCTTGGCGAGGTCGTGATACTTGTCGCCGGCCAGGCCGGGATAGCTGACCCAGTCAATCGCCGCATGCTTCGAGAGATGCGTCGCCACCGCCAGCGTGCTCTCGCAATGGCGCTGCATGCGCAGCGGCAAGGTCTCGATGCCGGTCAGGATCAGGAAGGCGTTGAAGGGCGAGAGCGCCGGGCCCATGTCGCGCAGGCCGAGCACGCGGGTCGCGATGGCGAAGGCGAAATTGCCAAAGGTCTCGCCCAGGACCATGCCGCCATATTCCGGGCGCGGCTTGGAGAGCATCGGGTAGCGCTCGTCGCCGACCCAGTTGAACGAGCCGCCATCGACGATCAGGCCGCCGATCGAGTTGCCATGCCCGCCTAGGAACTTGGTGGCCGAGTGCACGACGATGTCGGCGCCATGCTCGAAGGGGCGGATCAGGTAGGGGCTCGCCATCGTGTTGTCGACGATGAGCGGGATGTTGTGCTTCTTGGCGATTGCCGAGACGCCGGCGATATCGACGACGACGCCGCCCGGATTGGCGATCGATTCGATGAAGATCGCCTTGGTGCGCGGCGTTACCGCGGCCGCAAAGCTCTCCAGATCGTCGGAATCGGCCCAGATCACGTTCCAGCCAAAATTCTTGTAGGAATGGTTGAACTGGTTGATCGAGCCGCCATAGAGCTTCTTGGCGGCGACGAACTCATCGCCCGGCTGCATCAGCGCGTGGAAGCACAGGAATTCGGCCGCGTGGCCTGACGCCACGGCGAGCGCAGCCGTGCCGCCCTCGAGCGCCGCGACGCGCTCTTCGAGCACGGCATTGGTCGGGTTGCCGATGCGCGTATAGATGTTGCCGAAGGCCTGCAGCCCGAACAGCGAAGCGGCATGGTCGACATCGTCGAAGACGAAGGAGGTCGTCTGATAGATCGGCGTGGCGCGCGCGCCGGTGGCGGCGTCAGGGGCCGCGCCGGCATGGATGGCGAGCGTGTGGAAACCCGGGGCGCGATCGGTCATGGACGGTTCCTCGGCGAGATGTCTTGTTGAAAGGCGATATCGTTCGATTTAACGAACGCTCTTGGCGACGTCAATTGTTCGCCGCATCCCCTTGCGTAACCTGCGGCCTTCGCCAAAACTCGCAGCGTGAATTCGGGTGGGGGATTTGGATGCGACTGGCCTGGGCCTGTGCCGTAGTGATTGCCTGTTCTCTTGCTTCAACCTTTCCCGCCCGCGCCATCTGGCTTTCCGAGAATGGCGCCTCGGCATGGCTGAGCGGCTCGATCGAGCATGGTGACGAGGAAACCTTCAAGGCCTTCCTTGAACGGCCGCGTTCCCAGCCTCTGAAAGTCATCCATCTGTCGAGCGAAGGCGGCTTCTTGACGCCGGCGATGGCGATCGGGCGCATGATCCGCAAGGCTGGGCTGGCGACGGCCGTCGATGCTGGCCGCACGAGCTGCGACAGCGCCTGCACCTTCATCTTCGCCGGCGGCGTGCATCGACACTATGTCAACGCCGAGGGACTGTTCGAGGGGCTCTCGGGCCATGCCGGGCTCGGGTTTCACCCGTCGCACAGCAAGGGCAACCGTATCCGCAGCGGCGAGCACAGTGAACGCGGCACTGCACGGATGCGTGCATACTATGCCGAAATGGGCATGCCGCGGGCAGCGGACCTGATGCAGAAGGCGTCGATAACGACGCTGTTTCGTCCGAACGCCCGCACGGCGCAGGAGTTGCGGATCGCGACCAGCCTGACGGCGCCATGAACCGGGAGCGCCATGAATCGGGAGCGCAATGAACCGGGAGCGCCGGCTCAGGTGCCCGGCCGGTTGATCGTCAGCTTCTGAAAGCCCTTGCCGGCGAGCTGGGGCTTCTTTGCTGACAGGATGCGCGAATTGATGCCCTGCCAGCCGATCTCGCCGGAGAGCCGGCCATATTCGATCTTGGGGCAGCGATTCATGATCACGGTGACGCCCTTGGCCTCGGCGCGGGCGGCGGCGGCGTCATCGCGCACCGAAAGCTGCATCCAGATCACCTTCGGCAGTGGGTCGAGCGCGAGCGCCTCGTCGGTGATCGGCCCGGCGGCTGCCGAATTGCGGAATATCTCGACCATGTCGATCGGGCCGGGGATGTCTTTCAGCGAGGCATAGACCGTCTTGCCGAGCAGGGTCTGGCCGGCGAGGCCGGGATTGACCGGAATCACGTCATAGCCGCGGTCGATGAGATATTTGGTGACGATCCAGCTCGGGCGGGCCTCGCTGGCGGAGGCGCCGACCAGCGCGATCGTCTTCACCTCGCGCAGGATGCGGCGGATCAGCGCATCGTCATAGCTCTCGTGATTCAAGGCGCTGGAACCTCTCGGAAAGACGCTGCAACCTGCCAGATCCGGCTTTCGCGGGGGGCTGAATCCCAGCTTCATCATTCCTATCTGATGGAATGGAACACAGGCCGAACAGCCCGGTTGTTCCGCCATGAAAGGAGGGTCTGCCATGTGCGATTACAGTCTGCACAATGTGATGTCCACTCCAGCCAAAGTGGGCGATGAACTGACCACGACCAGCTTCCCGAACTCGAGCACGCGCGGCTTCCGCACAACCGCTGAGCCGGATGTTGCTGTCTGCGTGCTGCCCGGCACGGAGCTGGCCTTCGAGAAGGATATCGAATGTGACCGGTTGGTCGGCTTCCTGCCGCATCGCAAGATCGCGGCGCGGGTCGCACGCTTCCGTCAGATCGATCTCGACAAGCCCTATGCGCATCACGATGCGCTCGAACTGCCCGACGGCCAGGTCCTGCTGCTGACGAACCTGTCGATGGGGCAGAAGGCCACCGTGCTGCAGCTGCCGGCCGATCCGCAATCCGAAGCGGAGAAGGCGCGGCCGCAGGCCGAGATGCCGGAACATTATCCCGCGATCCTGTGACGGGATGCGCGATTGGCTGGCCCACGCGGCGACCTCGTCGGGTTGCCGCGTGCAGGATACGCAGCGCGGCCAGATGACGGCCGGCGCCTAGAGCATCGGACCGAAAAGTGGAATCCACGTTTCGGAAAAATCCGATGCTAAAACAAAAAGATAGATCGCCACCTTGCGTCCGATAGGACGCACGGCGATCTAGCTGTCGCGCCAGACAGGCTGGCGTTTCTCCATGAAGGCGCCGATGCCTTCCTCGGCGTCGCGCGCCAGCATGTTCTCGGCCATCACCGCCGAGGCGTGGTCATAGGCGGCAGCGAGGCCCATCTCGCGCTGCTCGTAGAAGGCGCGCTTGCCGGTCTTGACGGTCGCGGGCGATTTCGAGGCGATCACGGCGGCGAGCCGATGCGCCTCGGCCAGCGCTTCGCCGGCCGGCACGACACGGTTGACCAGCCCCATCCGCATCGCCTCCTGCGCCGGCACCATCTCGCCGAGCAGCAGCATCTCCATCGCGTGCTTGGCCGACAGGTTGCGCGAGAGCGCGACCATCGGTGTCGAGCAGAACAGGCCGATATGGACGCCGGGCGTGCAGAACCGCGCCTCGTTGCCCGCGACGGCGAGATCGCAGGTCGCGACGAGCTGGCAGCCTGCCGCGGTCGCGGTGCCCTCGACGGCGGCGATCGCCGGCTGGGGCAGGGCGGTGATCTGCTGCATCATGGCGGAGCAGCGGCCCAGCACATCGGTGAAATAGGCTCGCCCGCGATCGCCGTCGCCGCGCCGGGCGCTCATTTCCTTGAGGTCGTGCCCGGCCGAGAAGACGGGGCCCGCTGCGGTCAGCACCACGACGCGCACGCTCCTGTCGGCGGCGATGGCGACGAACGCGTCCCGCAGCGCGGCCAGCATCGCCTCGCTCAGCGGGTTGCGGGCCGCCGGCCGGTTCAGCGTCAGCGTCGCGATGCCGTCATGGTCCTCGCGAAGAAGCGCGGGCGCGGTATCAGGCTTGGTGGGATCGGGCTTGGTATGGGCGTTCATGGCGTGGCCTTTCGCATCCATGCCTATTGTCGGAGCCGGATCGCCATGCTGCAAGGGGAGGAGCCCGCTCCTCAACGATCGCCGGTTTTCCGCCCATGACCCCCCGCATGACCGTCTCGGAGATCGAGGCCTATCTCGACCAGGTCTTCCCGCAGCTCCATTATGGCGGGCGCACCTATTTCATCGAGGAGGTCGGGCCGCTGACGGCGCGGATGCGCTGCGACTATCACGAGCGGCATTTGCGTCCCGGCGGCACGATTTCCGGCCCGACCATGATGGCGCTCGCCGATCTGGCACTCTATGTCGCGATCCTCGCCCAGATCGGCCCGGTCGCCCTCGCGGTGACGACCAGCCTCAACTACAACTTCCTGCGCAAGCCGGGCCAGGCGGCGCTGATCGCGGAGGCGAAGCTGCTCAAGCTCGGCAAGCGGCTGGCGATCGGCGAGATCGCGCTGTTCTCCCAGGGCGACCCCGAGATGGTCTGCCACGCGACCGGGACCTATTCCATTCCGGCGCACTCCTGACCAGAAGCCCGGCATGACCGCCGACGTCTCGTTGCTCCAATATGTCCTCGTCGCCGCGACCGCTTTCCTGGCATCGGTCGTCGGCGGCGTCGCCGGTTACGGCACGGGGCTGCTCCTGCCGCCGGTCCTGATCCCGATCATCGGCGCTGAGGCGGTCGTTCCGGTGATCGGATTGTCGGCGCTCGCCACCAATGCCAGCCGGCTCATCGCTTTCCGCGAGCATCTCGACTGGCGCCGCGCCGGCATCGTCTCGCTCTGCGCGCTGCCGACCTCGGCGCTCGGTGCTTACGGCTACACCTTGTTGTCCGGCGCCGGGGCGATGGTGCTGATCGGAACCGTGCTGATCGTTCTCGTTCCGGCGCGGCGCCTTCTTGCGCGCCGGCGCGGCCATCTCGGCGATCGCGGGCTGGCCTTCGCCAGCGGCGGCTACGGCCTGCTCGTTGGAGGAACGGCCGGTTCCGGGGTCTTCCTGATCTCGATCCTGCTCTCCGCCGGCCTGACCGGCATGGCGGTGATCGCGACCGACGCCGCGATTTCGCTGCCGGTCGGCCTCGTCAAATCGGCGGTCTTCCTTTGGCAGGGCGCCTTGCCGCCGTCATCGCTCGTCATGGCGGGCCTGATCGGCGCCTGCGCCGTTCCCGGCGCGTTTCTCGCGCGCCGCCTGACGGCGCGCCTGCCCATCGCGGCTCATGCCTGGATACTGGACGGGGTCGTCATCCTCGGCGGCGTCCTGATCGTCGCGCAGGGTCTGCGGCAGATTCTGTGAGGGTCATCGCCGCGGTTGTGGTATCCTGATACCTATAGCGCTATCGCGCTTGAATTAATGGATTTTTTGCTTCCGTACGCGCATCCGAATATTGACATGACGCAGGCCGGGCCCTAAGCACCGCCTCACATCGCCGCCGGCCCGCCGGCGGCTTGTCCTTTTTCAAGCAACCGAAGGGTGCCGCGATGAAGACCGTCTCGCTCAAGCCCGCCGACGTCGAGAAGAAGTGGGTTGTGATCGATGCCTCCGGGCTCGTCGTTGGCCGTCTCGCCTCCGTGGTGGCGATGCGCCTGCGCGGCAAGCACAAGGCCGCCTACACCCCACATGTCGACTGTGGCGACAACATCATCGTCATCAACGCCGACAAGGTGGTCCTGACCGGGCGCAAGCGCGATCAGAAGGTCTATTACCACCACACCGGCTATGCCGGCGGCATCAAGGAGCGTTCCGCCAAGTTCATTCTTGAGGGTCGCTTCCCCGAGCGCATCGTCGAGAAGGCCGTCGAGCGCATGCTGCCGCGCGGCCCGCTCTTCCGCCAGATCCTCGGCAATCTCCGCGTCTACAAGGGTTCGGAGCACCCGCACGCCGCCCAGTCGCCGGAGGCGCTCGACGTCGCCGCGCTCAACAGCAAGAATGCGAGGGTCTGACATGGCCGAGGTTCTTCAGTCTCTCGAGCAGCTCGGCCAGGTCGCGAAGTCGACCCAGCCCGAGGCTCCCGTTCACGTCAAGAAGGTCGATGCGCAGGGCCGCGCCTATGCCACCGGCAAGCGCAAGAACGCCATCGCCCGCGTCTGGATCAAGCCCGGCTCCGGCAAGATCACGGTCAACACCCGCGATCAGGAAGTCTATTTCGCCCGCCCGGTGCTGCGCCTGATCCTGCAGCAGCCGCTGATGCTGGTCGATCGCGCGACGCAGTATGACGTCATCGTCACCGTCAAGGGCGGCGGCCTCTCCGGCCAGGCCGGCGCGGTCCGCCACGGCATCTCCAAGGCTCTGACCCATTACGAGCCGGAACTCCGCGGGCCGCTCAAGAAGGAAGGCTTCCTGACCCGCGATTCGCGTGTCGTCGAGCGCAAGAAGTTCGGCAAGGCCAAGGCCCGCCGCAGCTTCCAGTTCTCGAAGCGCTGATCGTTTCAGGACTATCCTTCATGCATCGGGGCGGCTCGCAAGAGCCGCCCTTTTTCGTTTTGATGGCTCGCCAATCTCGACGACACGCACGACCCATGAAGACCACGCCAAGGAGCTCCCCGATGATCCGTCCCGTCCTTCTCGTCACCGGCGGCAGCCGCGGCATCGGCGCTGCGATCTGCGTCATGGCGGCCAAGCGCGGCTACGATGTCGCGGTGAACTACCAGCGCGACGCCGAGGCGGCGGCCCGGGTGGTCGCTGCCTGTGAGGCGGAAGGCGCCAGGGCGCTCGCGCTCCAGGGCGACATGGGCAACGCGGCCGACATCATCCATGTCTTCGCCGAGACCAAGGTCACGCTCGGGCCGATCAGCCAGGTCGTCAACAATGCCGGCATCACCGGCAAGTCGAGCACGCTCGCCGAGGCCGACACGCAGGTCATCCGCACCTGCATCGACGTCAACGTCACCGGCGCGATCCTGGTCGCCCGCGAGGCGGCCCGCAGCCTCTCGGCGCATCCGGAAATCGGAAACCGGGCGATCGTCAACATTTCCTCGGTTGCCGCCACGCTGGGCTCGCCCGGCGAATATGTCTGGTACGCGGCCTCCAAGGCCGCGGTGGACGCGCTGACGATCGGCCTCTCGAAGGAGCTGGCACCGGCCGGCATCCGGGTCAACTCCGTCGCGCCCGGTCTCACCGAGACCGAGATCCATGCGGTGTCGACCGGGGAGGCGGGACGGGTCGCGCGGATCGCGCCGCTGATTCCGCTGCAGCGCGCCGCGACGCCGGACGAGATCGCAGAGGCCGTGCTGTTCCTGCTGTCCGAGGCGTCGTCCTATACGACAGGCATCATCCTGCGTGTCGGCGGCGGCCGCTGACGCGGCGACGGCTCTTGGCGACAGATTCGGCTGCAGCTGCCCATCTCGGTGGCTGGAACAGCGCCGCCGCCATGCTAAACCGCAGGCTCGTTTCGTCAGGTCCGGCTGTTCGACATGCGCATCCTGCTCGTCCTCATCGCCTTCGGCATGATCGCCGTCCCCGCCCTGCTGGCGCTCGGCCGCCAGGACGAGGCGCGCGGGCGCCGGATCGCCAATGCCCTGATCATCTTCCTGACGCCGGCCTTCGCGCTCGGCCTGATCCATGGCGTGCCGGAGCTCGATGGCCGCGCGCTGCAATACCCCATCGCCTGGACGACGCTCAGGCTGGTGCTGACCGGTATCGCGCTGATCCTGCCCTGGTGCCTCTATGTCTGGCTCGCCGGCGCGCGGCGCTGACCGCATTCACGGATGCCCGAGATGACCGAACCGGCCGACACACCCACCATCGACCACGCCTTCACCGGCGACAGGCGCGGGCCGGCGCATGACCCGACCTATGCCGGCGCGCTCTCCTTCATGCGCCGGCGCTACAGCAAGGACGTTGCCGGTTGCGATCTGGTGGTCTGGGGCGTGCCCTTCGACCTTGCCGTCTCGAACCGGCCGGGCACGCGTTTCGGCCCGCAGGCGCTGCGCCGGGTCAGCGCGATCTTCGACGGCGACGCGCAATATCCCTCGCGCATCGACCCGTTCGAGCATCTCTCGGCCGTCGATTACGGCGACTGCCTGCTGCCGCGCAGCGACCTGCAGGGCTGCGCCAAGGCGATCGAGCACGAGGCGGCTGCGATCATCGCGACCGGCGCGCATCTGGTGACGCTCGGCGGCGACCATTTCATCACCTTGCCGCTGCTGCGCGCCCATGTCGCCCGCCACGGCAAGCTCGCGGTGGTGCAGTTCGACGCGCATCAGGACACCTGGGATGACGGCGTCGGCGCGATCTCGCACGGCACCTTCATGCTCGAGGCGGTGCGCGAGGGGCTGGTCGATGTCGAGCGCTCGATCCAGATCGGCATCCGCACCATCGCCCCGCGCGATTGCGGCATCGCGGTGCTCGATGCCTATGCGGCCCTCGAGCTGGGCGTGGATGGCGTGACCGAGCGCATCAGGCAACGGGTGGGCCAGGGGCCGGCCTATCTCACCTTCGACATCGACGCGCTCGACCCCGCCTTCGCGCCCGGCACCGGCACGCCGGTCTCCGGCGGCCTGACGGCGGCGCAGGCGCTGCGCATGGTCTGGGCGCTCCGCGAGCTCGATTTCCGCGGCATGGACATCGTCGAGGTTTCGCCGCCTTATGACCATGCCGATGCGACCGCGATCGCCGGGGCGGCGGTCGCCCAGCACTACATCCAGGCGCTGGCGCTGAAGAAGGCCGGTTGAATCGCGCTCCGAACGGGCGGAATCGAATTGTCAGGAAAAGAGGGCATGCTCCTCGGAAGATTCGGATTTCTTGAGACGCGACGATGGCGAAAGGCCCCGGCATGACGAGCTTACCCACGCCTGCGGATGCCTTTCCCGCGGCGCTTGAGGCCTTGCGCAAGGCCCTCGGCGATGTCGCCAATGGCGATGTCCGCGCGATCAAGGCGCTTTATTCGCACAGCGACGAGGCCACGAGCTTCTATGGCTGGGGCGGCTACGAGAAGGGCTGGGATGCGGTCTCGAAGCGCTGGGATTGGGCTGGACAGCAGTTCAAAGGTGGCACTGTCGCCCATGAGAACGTCACGATGGTGGTCGGCGATCCGCTCGCTCTGGTCACGAATATCGAGACCTTCGAGGTCGCCATGGCATCCGGCGCCCCGCCGTCGCGCTGGACCAACCGCGTCACGCATGTCTTTCGCTTCGAGCAGGGCGGATGGCGGCTGCTGCACCGGCACGCCAATCGACTCGAGGGGCGCTACGAGCCGGCCTCGCGGCTCGAGGCCGGGTGAGGCAGCCCGCGACCCGTGCTGGTGCGCAACTGTTGACACCCGCCCCGTCCGTGAACATATAGCTCGCCCATGATGACCACGAACCCGACCCGACGTCGTACCAGCCAGGCCGCCCCGGCGCGCCCGCGATGACGCTCGGCTGCTAGTCCGAACGCCCGCGACCGCGCCCCGAGCGCGGTTTTTTTATGCCTGAAGCCGACCAACCATCGAGCGCGAGCGCGCCTTGGGGGATCACGATGAGCCAGAACCTGAAATCCATCTTCATCGACGGCGAGGCCGGCACCACCGGGCTCGGTATCCGTGATCGGCTCGCGGCCGTGCCGGAGGTCGTCGTCAAGAGCATCGACCCCGACAAGCGCAAGGACCCCGGCGCCCGCAAGGACATGATGGCCGGTGTCGATCTCGTCGTCCTGTGCCTGCCGGACGAGGCGGCGAAGGAATCGGTCGCGCTCGCGGATGAACTGGGCTCGGACGCCCCCAAGATCGTCGACGCCTCGACGGCGCATCGCGTCGCGCCGGGCTGGACCTACGGCTTCGCCGAGCTGGAGCCGGGCTTCGCCGCGAAGGTCGCCAATGCCAACCGCGTCTCCAATCCCGGCTGCTATCCCACCGGCGGCATCGCCTTGCTGCGGCCGCTGGTCGATGCCGGCCTGCTCGCGCAGGATCATCCCGTCACGGTCAATGCCGTCTCCGGCTATTCCGGCGGCGGCAAGAGCATGATCGAGGCCTATGAGGCGGGCAGCGCGCCGTCCTTCGAGCTTTACGGCCTTGGCCTCAAGCACAAGCACCTGCCCGAGCTGCAGGAATATGCGCGCCTGACCCGGCGGCCGATCTTCGTGCCGTCGGTCGGCAATTTCCGGCAGGGCATGCTGGTCTCGGTCCCGCTGCATCTCGATACGCTGCCGGGCAAGCCCAAGGCCGTGGACCTGCATGAGGCGCTCGCCGCGCGCTATGCCGGCTCGACCTATGTGAAGGTCCTGTCGCCGGAGGCCGGTGGCAAGCTCGAGCCGGAATCGCTCAACGACACCAACCGGCTCGAATTGCGGGTCTTCGGCAATGACGAGCTGCGTCAGGCCGTGCTGGTCGCCAAGCTCGACAATCTCGGCAAGGGCGCGTCCGGCGCGGCGGTGCAGAACATCAGGCTGATGCTCGGCCTGCCGGAAGATTGAGCCAGAACTCTTCACAGTTTTGCGAAAGCCCGGCCTTCGGCCGGGCTTTTTGTTTGAACAACTTGTTCAAAACGCCGTTATTGGAGAAAAGAGGTTTATGATCGAGCGGAACTGATCCTAATGCCTGTCACCTTGGAAGAAAACGCCCTGGTCGATTGCATATATGAGGCTGCTCTCCTTGCGGAGCTGTGGCCGGAGACCTTGCGCCGTGCTGCCGCGATGATCCACTGCAAGGATGCGGTGCTCGCCACTCTTCTCGATGACGAGCCGCGTTTCGTCGCCTCGACGGAATATTACGAACGCTCTCTCCTCGAGATGCTGGAGCGGTTCCCGATTTCCGTGAACGAGCGCACCCAGCGGCTGCTGGCCGCCCATGCCGAAGGTTTCCTCGTCGATCAGGATGTCTTCACGCCCGAGGAACTGGCGCGCGAGCCGGTCTATCAGGAGGTTCTCATTCCGCAGGGTTACGGCGCCGGCGTCGCGACTGCGATAGCCGCTCCCTCCGGCGACACGATCATCGTGCATCTGGAGCGGCCCGTCGCCATGGGGCCGGTCGACGGCGCAACGATCGCCATGCTGAACCGTCTGCGGCCGCATTTCGCGCGTGCTGGGCTGCTCTCGCGTCGGCTCAGCCTGGAAAGGGCACGCGCCGCGACACAGGCGCTCGAACTGATGGGCTTGCCGGCTGCCGTGCTGGGCCTGGGCGGTCGGATCCTGAGCGTGAACGCGCTGCTGACGGGCCTGATACCCGACGTCTTTCGCGATCGGCCGTCACGGCTGAGCATTGTCGATCAGGCTGCCGACGGCTTGCTCGAGACAGCACTCGCGATCACGGCGCATGATGCGCATGACGCCGCGGTGCGCTCGATCCCTATTCCCGCCGATGGCTATCGCCCGCCGATCATCGTCCACCTGACGCCGATCAGGGGGCGCGCCCGCGACATCTTCACCGGCGCCGTCGCGATCCTCGTGGCGACGCCGGTCGTGACGCGCCGGGTGCCGGGCGCGAAGGTCATACAGGGGCTTTTCGACCTGACCCCCGCCGAAGCGAAGCTGGCGGCGCTCATTGCCGCGGGACACCCGCCGCGTGACGCGGCGGCGCTGCTCGGCATCACCGAGGGCACAGCACGCACCACTCTGAAATACGTCCTCGGCAAGACGGGAACGAGACGGCAGGCCGATCTCGTCGGCCTGCTGCAAGGGGCTGCGCCGCCCGGCAGGGACCCCTGTCCATCGCCTTAACAAAAAACATATCGCTGCCGTCGCGGAAACGCCCCCCATAGGGGGGGTGACCCGCCGTTCCGCTCCGTAGCCTATCGGGCAGGGAACTGGAGGGTGGCCGATGATCGGACGAATTTGTGCGACCTTACGCAATGGTCGGGTCGGGGGCGGGTCGCGTTCGCTTGCGCGGGCCGGAGCGGTCCTGGAGAGCCGCCGTCCGCGCGCCTGCCTGCGCGTGGCAGGTGTGCCGGTCTGGTATTCGTTCCAGGCGCGTGTGGCAGCCAGGCTCGGTTCGAGCCGGCGGCGCGGCCGCTCGGAACTCTGAAGGGATAACGGCATCCGCCGTCGGCCGTGGCGGCACCGGATTGCCAGGGAACTCGACCACGCCGCTCCTTGCTGCGGTTGCGGCAAGAGCGACAAATTATTCGCGGCGTAGGTCATAACGCCGTCATGGCTGGGTCAAGCAGCCATGACGGCGTCTTTTTGTGATCAGCCCTTATAGGCCACGAAGTTCTGCTTCTGCGTGCCCAGGCCCTCGATGCCGAGGGAGACGACCTCGCCACCCTTGAGGAAGCGCGGCGGCTTGAAGCCGAGGCCGACGCCGGGCGGCGTGCCGGTGGTGATGACGTCACCCGGATCGAGCCGCATGAACTGGCTGATATAATGGACGAGATAGGCGGCGCCGAAGATCATCGTCTTGGTCGAGCCGTTCTGGACCCGCTCGCCGTCGACCTCGAGCCACATGCCGAGATTCTGCACGTCGGCGACCTCGTCGGGCGTGACCAGCCAGGGGCCGAGCGGGCCGAAGGTCGGGCAGCCCTTGCCCTTGGCCCATTGCCCGCCGCGCTCGGTCTGGAACTCGCGTTCGGAGACGTCGTTGCAGATGCAGAAGCCGGCAATCGCCGCCATGGCCTTGTCTTCCGGGATGTAGGACCCGCCATCGCCGATCACGATCGCGAGCTCGACTTCCCAGTCGGTCTTCACCGAGTTCTTCGGGATGACGACGTCGTCATTGGGGCCGACGATGCAGTTCGGCGCCTTGTTGAACAGGATCGGCTCCTTCGGGATCGCGGCGCCGGTCTCGGCGGCGTGATCGGCGAAGTTGAGGCCGACGGCGATGAAGTTGCGGACATCGCCGACGCAGGCGCCGATTCGGGGCGAGCCCGACACGGCGGGAAGCGAGTCGGCATCGAGCGCCCTGATCTTCGCCAGCGAAGCCGAGGTCAGCGCCTTGCCGGCGATGTCCGGAATGACGCCGGAGAGATCGCGCAGCGCGCCTTTGGAATCCAGCAGCGCCGGCTTTTCTTCGCCAAATGCGCCGTAACGAACCAGTTTCACGTCGTTTCCCCCGTTTCAATCGATATGATCAGGCGGCGCGATCCTGTCCGCAGCGGCCGCTAGAGGCAAGCCCGTTCCTGCGCATGGCGTGGCTGCGCGGGGTGGCCGCGAGAATTGTTGCGGGAATGCAACGTCGAGCGCGAAAGAGACCATTGCCGGCAATATGCTGTCGCGCTGTGACGGATCGTGCTCACGCCCAAAATGACGATAGTTCGCATATAAACGATCTTTTTCTCGCAACCGGCGGTCCACGCTTGCGAGAAATCGTCGGATTTCGTGAGATTTTTGGCTTTTTGCGGGCTGCCTCAAGGCGCGCATGGCAATTCCGCGGCATTGGAGGCGGGATTGCGGCGGGAAATCGAGCGCGGCATGCTCGTCAACGAAGCGGGTGATTTGCCCGAAAGAACGTCAGTCCTGGGGATGGGATCTTCGATGAAGAGCATCGTTCGCTACACCGCAGCCGCAACCGTCTCCGTTGCCGCTCTTCTCGCCGCCGGCGCCGCCTCCGCGAGTTCCTTCGCTATTCGCAGTGGCCAGAGCGCCGAGGGCCTCGGCATGGCCTATGCAGGTGCGGCCGCTGGCGGCATCGGCATGGGCTCGATGGCCTGGAACCCGGCGACGATCACCATGTTCCCGGGCCGCAACAGCCAGTGGAACGCGACCTATCTCTATGCCAACGGCGACTACAACCCGACCTCGGTGACGCGGCTCGGTGCTCCCAACGGCCCGGCGAGCCCGATCCAGAACGGCACCGGCAATATCGGCGGCGACGGCGCCTTCATCCCGGCCTCCTATTCGGCCTGGCAGCTGACCGACCGGTTCTGGATCGGCCTGACCACCGGCGCGCCCTTCGGTCTGCGCTCGAAGCCTGAGAATCAGGTCCATGCCGCGCAGGTCTATGGCCGTTCGGCCAAGGTGCAGACGATCAACGTCTCGCCGACCATCGGCTACCAGGTCAATGACTGGCTCTCGATCGGTGCGGCGCTGCAGGTCCAGTATTTCAAGGCCAATCTGAAGCAGGCGGCCGGCATCGCCCCGACAGCCCCGAATGTGATCATCGAAGGCGACACGATCGATTTCGGCTACCGCTTCGGTCTGACCCTGACCCCGCTCCAGGGAACCACGATCGGCCTGGCCTATCGTTCCTCCATTCGCCAGACCCTCGAGGGCACGCTGCGCACGCCGCTCGCCGTGGTGCCGGTCAAGGCCAACCTGAACCTGCCCGACTCGGTCGTCTTCGGCGTCTCGCAGGTGATCAACGACCAGTGGCAGGCCCATCTCGGCGTGGAATGGACGAACTGGAGCCGGTTCCGCAACATTCCGATCGTCAGCCGGTTCAATGGCGCGCCGGCGACCAGCCTGAACTTCCAGTATGACGACAGCTGGTTCTTCTCGGCCGGCGCCGAGTACCGCTACAACAGGGACCTGACGCTGCGCGCCGGCGTCGCCTACGAGCTCTCCGCCGTCAACGATCAGAATCGCCAGATATTCATCTCCGACAATGACCGCCTCTGGCTCAGCGCCGGCGCGAGCTATCAGATCACCGACAAGCTCAAGCTGGACATCGGCTACACCTATATCCATGTGAACAAGGCGAAGGTGAACTACACGGGTGGGCATCCGCAGCAGCAGGCGGTGTTCTATTCGGCCCAAGCCGAGCCTTACATCCACATCGTCTCTGCCGGCCTGACCTATCGCTGGGACAACCCGACCGAGACCGTGCCGGTCCGGCCGGTGGTGCGGAAGTACTGAGCGCATTGCGCGCTCGACAGGAAG
>NZ_JBHYEM010000016.1:41587-109987 GCF_051860145.1 Allobosea sp.
CCGGCTTTTTTGCTCGTTGATCGCTGGTGGTGCAAGCCCTTCTCTAACTTAAGGTTCGCCAGGCCCCGCGCCATTCCAAAAGCGATTAAGCGTGTCAATCAGACCACATCGCTTAGCATAACCCAGCAATTCCAAGGCGCACTCTCGCGCCCCGCTGACGGCTGATATAGCCTGCTCAGTATTGCAAATATTGGAGGGGGCGATCTTGAAGGCAATTGGATCGGCAGCGCTGCTCTGCATTCTCGCGGCGGGCTGCACAACCACAACGGCGGATGGGGTTAAAGTTCGAAACAAACTGACTGTGCACACCGTAGCGAACAAGCCGGTTCAACTTAATGTGTATCGGCATGCTGATAAACAATGCGATCCTATCGGGACGCCAACTCTCAAAATTATTGACCCGCCAAGACTTGGTTCACTGAAGCAGGTTCGTAGTATGGGGTTCCCGAATTTTACGGCTAGTGCGTATGTGCATTGTAATAATCGAAAAGTAGTTGGTTCTGAGATAGTATACACTCCAAGGAACGTCACAGGGCAAGACTCCGCCACCATTGAAATATATTTTTATGACGGAGACGTTTGGAGGCAAAGCTTCGACATTTTTGTTCGATAGCGCGGTATTATCGGCGCAGAGGCGCATTGCTGCCGCTCCATCGGTTCGGTTGGAGCTTTTTTGTTGCTGCAGCGCCTTTTGGTCGTGTCGATGCGGTTCAGTCCTCGAACATTCTGGCATGGGCATAGCTACGCAGGTCGTGAAGATGCCGTCCCCAATGTGATTGGAAGCCGAACCGAAAGTACCAGACGGCATCTGCCGGGCTCGTATTGTCCCACCGCCATGCGACCCCCTGCAGGTCGCATGCAATATCTGTAATATCGTTCAGAGCGTCTCCCACCATTGCTTCGAGAGTCCGCGCGTCGCCTGGCGCGATCTGGTCAGGTCTGACGGTGGTGTAATAGCCGAAACCCGGGAACGCTCGCACCGCTCTTTCGCGCATCTGCTTGTAGGTCGTTTGAGCGGGTATCTCGTCTGGATGCTCGCCCGGCCACTCGTCGGGGCATGCGTGATAGGCCAGCGCCAATCGGTCCAGGGCAACCGCCAAGGCGGCTGCGCGATCGTCAGCGGTTACGCGGCCCTCTGACGTCCGGGAGACGTCCAAGAGGGCCAGATAATTTCTTACGGCGTCGATCAGTTGCCGCCTCCAGCCAGTTTCAGGCGCCGTAGCTCGCGACTTTGAAGGCCCGGCCCGGCTCAGACCCTGATCTTCACATAGCTGCCCGGCGCGTCCCCGAGCGGCGCGAGCTTGCCGCTGCCGGGCTCGCGGGCCGGCACCGTCTTTGGCGCCTGGGCCTTGATCCACTCGAGCCAATGCGGCCACCACGAGCCGGGGTGCTCGGCCGCGCCCTCGATCCAGTCCTCGAAGACGCCCTCCGGCTTCCCGCCGGTCCAGTACTGGTATTTCACCTTGCCCGGCGGATTGATCACACCGGCGATATGGCCCGAGCCGGCCATGACATAATCGACCGGCCCGCCAAAGCATTGCGAGCCGAGGAAGACCGACGGCGCCGGCGCGATATGGTCTTCCTTGGCCGCGAGGTTGTAGACCGGGATCTTGACCGCCTTCAGGTCGAGCGTCTTGCCGCCGATCACCATCTCGCCTTTCGACAGCCGGTTCTCGAGATAGCAGCCGCGCAGGTAGAAGGAGTGGTTCGCCGCCGGCATCCGCGTCGAATCGGAATTCCAGTAGAGCAGGTCGAAGGCCGTCGGCAGCTTGCCCTTGAGGTAGTTGTTGACGGCATAGGACCAGATCAGGTCGTTCGGCCGCAGCATGTTGAAGGCGCCGGCCATGCGCGCGCCGTCGAGATAGCCGCGCTGCGCCATCTGCTCCTCGATGGAGCGGATCTGCTCCTCGTCGACGAAGACCGAGAGCTCGCCGGCCTTCGAGAAATCGACCTGCGTCGTGAAGAAGGTCGCGCTCTCGATCCGCTTGTCCTTCGTCGCCGCCATATAGGCGAGGGTGACGCCGAGCAGCGTGCCGCCGACGCAATAGCCGATCGCCGTGACCCGCTTCTCGCCGGTCGCCTCTTCGATCGCGTCGAGCGCCGCGAAGATGCCCTCGCGCATATAGCTCTCGAAATCCTTGAGCGCGTGGCGCTCGTCGGGATTGACCCAGGAGATGCAGAAAACCGTCAGCCCCTGCGCCACGCACCAGCGGATGAAGCTCTTCTCCGCATTGAGATCGAGGATGTAGAACTTGTTGATCCAGGGCGGCACGATCAGCAGCGGCCGCTTGACGACCTGCTCGGTCGCCGGCGCGTACTGGATCAGCTCCATGATCTCGTTGCGGTAGACCACCTTGCCGGGCGTCGTCGCGATGTTGACGCCGACCTCGAAGGCCCGCCCGTCCGACTGGCGGATCTTGAGCTCGCCGCCGCCGGCCTCGATATCCTCGGCCAGCATCTTCATGCCGCGCACCAGGTTCTCGCCGTTCTGCTTCAGGGTTTCCCGCAGCAGCTCGGGATTGGTCGCGACGAAGTTCGAGGGGGAGAGGGCGCTGGCGATCTGCTTGACGTAGAAGCGCGCCTTCTCCCGCGTATGCGGGTCGAGGTCCTCGGCGCGGTCCACCATCGATTCGGCCCAGCGCGAGCCGATCAGGTAGGCCTGCTTGACGAAGTCGAACATCGGGTGGGCCGACCAGTCCGGATCGGCGAAGCGGGCGTCGCGCTTGTCGGGTTCGACGACCGGCGGGGCCTCCTCGCCGCTGGCGCGCTTCAGGGTGGAGGCCCATAGATTCATGAAATCGCTGGTCAGCGACGCCTGCGCCTCGATGATCTTGGTCGGGTCGGTCACCCAGCGCTCGGCGACGCGGCCGATCGTCTTGACCATCTCGCTGACCTCGTCGGCGGCGCCGGTCTTGGCCTCGCCGCGCTCGATCGGCTTGAGATAGGCGGCCGTGACCTTGCCGGCCTCCTCCATGAAGCGGCTCATGTTCTGGGCGAGCAGGTCGAAATCGGGCGCCGGCGCCTCGTCCGGGCCGGCGGGACCCTTCGACTTGTCGTCGCCAGGCGGGCGCATGACCATCTTCCCCTTGTCGCGTCTTCTGTGGAAGCCATTGCTTCCCATTTTGGTCCCATTAAGGACCTAACCGATATGGTGTATAAAGAGAATTCTGCAACGCGCCGGGCCTATTCATGTCGTTCAACAATCCTATGACGAGGCTCCGGCCTTGGACCGTCATGCTGCTCGCCTGCGGCCCGCTCCTGGCCGGCTGCGCCGGCGACGGCATCAAGGGCGTCGCCGAGGCGACGGGCCTTGCGACCACGCCGCAGGAATCGAAGCCTTTCGTGAAGGAGGCGCGCCGGGGCGATGCCGAATACGTCCCGGTGGGTAGCAGCGTGACCCGGACGGCGCCGCGCAAGCCGGTGGCCGATTTCAAGGCGCTCGAGACCCAGCTCGAGGCCAAGCGCCTCTCCAACGAGGCTGCCGGAAACCAGGCCAAGGTGCTCGGCACCACGCCGCCGCCTGCTCCGGCCGTGATCCCGACCAATTGAGAGCCGCTGCCGGCCGGTTTTCGGCTCCGTAATAGCGCTCTCTTCCGCGATAGAGGGTGAGGCGCTGCTGCCACGCCCGCAGCTTTCGTCGAATCTTGCGTTTAATAATCTGTTCTGACCGAAGATGCGATGCTAAGGGCCGTCAACGCAAAATTGTGACGGGGCCGGTTCGCGCGGCCTGGTCAAGGGACCTGTTTCGAGATGACCGATTTCCATCGCATCAAGCGCCTGCCGCCCTACGTTTTCGAACAGGTCAACAAGATCAAGGCTGCCGAGCGCGCCAAGGGCGTCGACATCATCGATCTCGGCATGGGCAATCCCGACCTGCCGGCCCCGAAGCACGTCATCGACAAGCTGGTCGAGACGGCAGGCAAGCCGCGCACCGACCGCTACTCCGCCTCGAAGGGCATCGCCGGCCTGCGCCGTGCCCAGGCGCATTATTACGGCCGCCGTTTCGGCGTGAAACTCAATCCCGAGACCCAGGTCGTCGCGACGCTCGGCTCCAAGGAGGGCTTCGCCAATATGGCGCAGGCCATCACCGGGCCGGGCGATGTCGTGCTGGTGCCGAATCCGAGCTATCCGATCCACGCCTTCGGCTTCCTGATGGCAGGCGGCGTCATCCGCTCGGTCCCGGCTGAGCCGACGCCTGCCTTCTTCCCGGCGCTGGAGCGGGCGATGATCCATTCGGTGCCGAAGCCGATCGCGCTCGTCACCTGCTATCCGGCGAACCCGACCGCCTATACGGCTTCGCTCGACTTCTATCGCGACCTCGTCGCCTTCGCGAAGAAGCATGAGCTGATCCTGCTCTCGGACCTGGCCTATGCCGAGGTCTATTTCCATGAGAACGATCCGCCGCCCTCGATGCTGCAGGTGCCGGGCGCCATGGACGTTACCGTCGAGTTCACCTCGATGTCCAAGACCTTCTCGATGGCGGGCTGGCGCATGGGCTTCGCCGTCGGCAACGAGCGCCTGCTCGCCGCGCTGGCACGGGTGAAATCCTATCTCGACTATGGCGCCTACACCCCGATCCAGGTCGCGGCCGCCGCAGCCCTCAACGGTCCCGAGGATTGCATCCGCGAAATGCGCGAGACCTATCGCAAGCGCCGCGATGCGCTGGTCGAAAGCTTCGGCAAGGCGGGCTGGGAGTTTCCGGCGCCGAACGCCTCGATGTTCGCCTGGGTGCCGATCCCGGAAAAATTCCGGCATCTCGGCTCGCTGGAGTTCTCCAAGCTGCTGATCGAGAAGGCCGAGGTTGCGGTCGCGCCGGGCATCGGCTTCGGCGAGCATGGCGACGACTACGTCCGCATCGCCATCGTCGAGAACGAGCAGCGCATCCGGCAGGCCGCCCGCAATGTCGGGCGCTTCCTGAAAACCGCCGATCAGACGCTTCACAACGTCATTCAGATGCCGAAGGCGGGGTAGGGCGACGCCGGCGAACTGGCCGTCTGCTTCCACGTCATTGCGAGCGCCAGCGAAGCAATCCAGGAAGGCTCGCTCGACGGCTTCTGGATTGCTTCGTCGCTGTGCTCCTCGCAATGACGACGAGGCGCTGTTGCGCCCTGGCACTGGACCCCGCCGCGAAAACATGGGAACCGAAGCGCCGGGGCTGACGGAGCGAAGGGCAGGGCGCGAGATGATCTCCAAGGGCCGGGTAATCGGAGTGGCTTTTGGCCTGTTCGCGCTGATTTGCCTGGTCTTCACCTATGACTATTCGCGCGGCCGCAACACGCAGACGGATTCGCCCCTGATCTCGGACGTACTGGCTGGGACCCGCTCCAATGAATGCGGCCGCGACGCGACCGATGTCGCAGCGCGCTATTTCCCGCCGGGCCTGGAGCAGGCCGAGGCCGAACGCATCCTCGCGACGGTCGCGATCGCACCGCCAAAGGCCTGGTTCTGGACGCCAGTGATCGAGAACGCGACGACCTGGACCGGGACGACGCTGGAGGCGCTGCACACGATCAAGACCACGGCCTTCGGCAACCAGCTGCTGCGCCTGCACCTGACCTTTGCCGACGGCAAGCTGCACCGGCTGGCGGCGGAGGTCGTCTGCCGCTTCGATTGACGCGGCCGGGCGAGATCGGGCTGGGACGAGCCGAGCTCCGCAGCACCATCTTGCCTCGTCAGATATCCGTTTCGCGGTTCCGTTCGTCGGGATAATATCATTCCGCCTGGATAGGCGCTGGGAGGCCGGCTTCGGCTTCACCCAGCGCCAAGTGAAGCATCCTGTCTCACAGGAGCGCGCAATGGCTTCGACCGACAAGCTCTTCGCGGGCCCGATACCCGAGCTCTACGATCGTCTGCTCGTCCCGCTGCTCTTCGAACCCTACGCGGCCGACCTTGCCGACCGTGTCGCAAAGGCGAAACCGCGGCGCATCCTCGAAGTCGCGGCCGGCACCGGCGCATTGACGCGGGCCATGGCGGCCAGGCTCGACGGCGAGGCGCGCATCGTCGCCTCCGACTTGAACCAGCCGATGCTCGATCAGGCCGTAGGGCGGCTGGGCGCGGATGCAAGGATCACCTGGCCGCAGGCCGACGCGCTCGCGCTTCCGTTCGAGGATGGCGGCTTCGATCTCGTGGCTTGTCAGTTCGGGGTGATGTTCTTTCCAGACAAGGCGGAAGGCTACAAGGAGGCGCGCCGTGTGCTGAAACCCGGCGGGCTCTACGTTTTCAATGTCTGGGACAGCATTGCGGAGAACGAGTTTGCGCGGGTCGTGACGGAGGCGCTGGCGACGGTTTTCCCCGATGATCCGCCCCGTTTCATGGAGCGGGTTCCGCACGGCTACCATGATACGGCTGCGATCCGCCGGGAGCTTGCTGCTGCAGGCTTTGGCGCGATCACGATCGAGGCGGTCGCCCGGAAGAGCAGGGCCGGTTCGGCAGGAGAGGCCGCGCTGGCCTATTGCCAGGGCACGCCGCTGCGAATGGAAATCGAAACGCGCGATCAATCGGGCTTGGAGGCTGCAACACAGGCCGCTGCCGAGGCGCTGGCTCGTCGGTTCGGAGACGGGCCGATCGAAGGGCGGATCAGCGCGCATGTGGTGTCTGCGGTGAAGGTTTGACCGGCTCCGCAACTCGCGCCGAGAAACAACGTTTGCCGCCTCCGACCCAGACCGGGCACGCATCGGCTCCGTTGACTCAAGGGGCTCGCCATGCGACCCCGCGCCACATGAATTCCGCGACCCCTTCCCTCGAAACCACACCCCTTCGCATCGGCCTCGCCGGCCTCGGCACGGTCGGTGCCTCCGTCCTGCGCATCCTCAACCGGCAGGAAAACGCCATCGCGGCCCGTTGCGGCCGTGCCGTTCGGGTGACGGCCGTCTCCGCCCGGGACCGGAGCCGCGACCGCGGCGTCGATCTCAGCGGCTTCGCCTGGTTCGACGATCCGGTCGAGCTGGCGCGGTCGCCCCAGATCGATTGCCTGGTCGAGCTGGTCGGCGGCTCGGACGGTGTGGCCAAGGCCGCGGTCGAGGCCGCGCTCGCGGCCGGCAAGTCGGTCGTCACCGCCAACAAGGCGCTGCTCGCGGCCCATGGCGTCGCGCTGGCGGAGCTCGCCGAGAGCAAGGGCGCCGCGCTCGCCTTCGAGGCCTCGTCGGCGGGCGGCATCCCGGTCGTGAAGACCTTGCGCGAGGCGCTGTCGGGCAACAACGTCACCCGGCTCTACGGCATCCTCAACGGCACCTGCAATTACATCCTCTCGCGCATGGAACAGGAGGGGCTGACCTTCGAGGCCTGCCTGAAGGACGCGCAGCGCCTCGGCTATGCTGAGGCTGATCCGACCTTCGATGTCGAGGGCTACGACACCGCCCACAAGCTCGCCATCCTGACCAGCCTCGCCTTCGGCACGAAGATCGACGCCGAAGCGATTCATGTCGAAGGTATTTCCTCGATCACGCCGCTCGACCTGAAGATGGCCGACGAGCTCGGCTACCGGATCAAGCTGCTCGGCGTCGCCGAGCGCACCAAGACCGGCATCGAGCAGCGCGTGCACCCGACCATGGTCCCGAAATCCTCGGCGATCGCGCAAGTCATGGGCGTCACCAACGCCGTGACCATCGATGCCGACGCCGTCCGCGAGATCACGCTGGTCGGGCCCGGCGCCGGCGGCGACCCGACCGCCTCGGCGGTGGTCGCCGACATCGTCGATGTCGCACGCGGCACGGCCGGACTGCCCTTCGGCCTGCCCGTGGCGCGGCTCGAAACCCCGACGCGCGCGCCGATGCAGCGCCACGAGGGCGGCTATTATGTCCGCCTCGCCGTGGCCGACCGCCCGGGCGCCGCTGCCGCCATCGCGACCCGCATGGCCGAAGCCGACATCTCGCTCGAGAGCATCGTCCAGCGCCGCTCCGAGGCCGCTGCCGCCCGCGATCCGGGCGGGCGCTCCGGCGCGCCGGTGCCGGTCGTGCTGATCACCTACGCCACCAGCGAGCAGGCGATCCGCGCTGCGCTGGAGAAAGTCACCGCCGACGGTCACATTGCCGAGCCGCCGCAGGTGATAAGGATTGAACGCGAATAGGCTTTCGGCGTTTCCATCAACGACCTGCCGATTGCCGACAGCCAGAACGCCTGAGGGAGCCTCATGTCCGAACTCACTATCGCCTCAACCCATATCATCGAGCGCTATCTCTCGATGGAATTGGTCCGCGTCACCGAGCGCGCCGCCGTCTCTGCGGCCCGCCTGCGTGGCCACGGCAACGAGAAGGCGGCCGACCAGGCGGCGGTCGACGCCATGCGGCGCGAGCTCAACCGCCTGCCTATCGACGGCGAGATCGTCATCGGCGAGGGCGAGCGCGACGAGGCGCCGATGCTCTTCATCGGCGAGAAGGTCGGCAACCGGCACGGGCCCAAGGTCCATATCGCCGTCGACCCGCTGGAAGGCACGACGCTGTGCGCCAAGGACATGCCCGGCGCGATCGCCGTCATGGCCATGGCCGAGGCCGGCAAGCTGCTCTATGCGCCCGACGTCTACATGGACAAGATCGCGATCGGCCCGGGCTATGCCCAGGGCGTGATCGATCTCGACGCCTCGCCGACCGACAATATCCACGCCATGGCCAAGGCCAAGGGCGTCAAGCCGCACGAGATCAGCGCGCTCGTCATGGATCGGCCGCGCCATGCCAAGCTGATCGAGGAGATCCGCAAGACCGGCGCCTCGATCCGCCTGATCACCGACGGTGACGTCGCCGGCGTGATCTTCTGCACCGAGCCGGAGAAGACCGGCATCGACATTTATATGGGCATTGGCGGTGCGCCAGAGGGCGTGCTCGCGGCCGCTGCCTTGCGCTGCGTCGGCGGCCAGATGCAGGGCCGTCTCATCCTCGACACCGAGGAGAAGCGCGTCCGCGCCCATGGCATGGGCGTCCTCGACCCGAACAAGAAATACGACATGTCCGAGATGGCCTCGGGCGACGTCATCGTCTCCGCCACGGGCGTCACCGATGGTGGCATGCTGTCGGGCGTCAAGTTCGGCAAGGAGGTCATCGAGACCGAGACGATCGTCTATCGTTCGATCACCGGCACGGTGCGCCGCATCTATGGCGAGCACCGCGAGTTCGGCAAGTTCAAGCTGGATTGAGGGGCTGGCGCGAGGCGCCGCCACCATCGTCGGATCGTCACCAGATGGCCGGGCTCGTCCCGGCCATTTGCGTTTCGGCTAACTCAGAGCAGGATGCGAAAAAGTGGAAACCGGTTTTTCGCATTGATCCTGCTCTAACTCTTTGATGAGAGACGGATTCAGATTTCAGATGGGATCACTGCGTGATGCCATCTGAAATCATCCGGCTCTAAGTCGCGCGTCGCACGCATGGCAGGGGACATGGCAGGGAAATTGGCGCTCCCTGTGGTTTGCGCTAGTGAGGGCCGGTTAGTCAGCTCAGCAATTGCAGCACATCCTCCCATGAACATGAATGCGCCGCCCGGGATCGCCCATCGCGCCGCGATGCCGGTGCTGATCGCCCTGAGCGTCACGCATCTGATGAACGACATGATCCAGTCGCTGATCCCGGCGATCTATCCGATCATCAAGGCTGCCTATTCGCTCGACTTCGGGCAGGTCGGGCTGATCACGCTGACCTTCCAGGTCTCGGCCTCGCTGCTGCAGCCGGTGGTCGGCCTCTACACCGACAAGAATCCGATGCCGTATTCGATGGTCGTCGGCATGGGTTTCACCCTGACCGGCCTGGTCGGTCTGGCCTATGCCGGCAGCTACGCGCTCCTGCTCGTGGCCGCGGCCTGCGTCGGCATCGGCTCGTCGATCTTCCATCCCGAAGCCACCAGGATGGCGCGCAACGCCTCGGGCGGCCAGCACGGGCTCGCTCAGGGGATCTTTCAGGTCGGCGGCCAGACCGGCGGCGCACTGGGGCCCTTGCTGGCGGCGTTCATCATCGTGCCGCGAGGGCAGGGCAGCCTCGCCTGGTTCTCGGCCGCGGCGCTCATCGCCATGATGCTGATGACCTGGATTGCCGGGCGCTATGCGCAAATCGGCAAAGCGCAGGCGGCCGCCAGGCCCGCGGCGCTGAAATCCGCCACCCAGCCTGCGCCGCGGCCGATGGCGAGCATCGTCCTGCCGATCACGATATTGATCATCCTGCTCTTCTCGAAGAACGCGTATTCGTCAAGCTTCACCTCGTTCTACACGTTCTACCTGATCGGGAAGTTCGGCGTGTCGCTGCAGACCTCGCAGGTGATGCTGTTCCTGTTCCTTGGCGCGTCGGCGGCTGGCGCCCTGGCGGGCGGCATGCTCGGCGACAGGATCGGCCGCAACAAGATCATCTGGTTCTCGATCCTGGGGGCGCTGCCCTTCACGCTGATCCTGCCCTATGCCGACCTGTTCTGGACCGGCGTCCTGACCATCGTCATCAACCTGATCATGTCGAGCGCCTTCGCCGCCATCCTGATCTACGCGATGGAGCTTCTGCCGGGCCGGATCGGGCTGGTCGGCGGCTTCTTCTACGGGCTGTCCTTCGGGCTGGGCGGTGTCGCCGCTGCCCTGCTCGGGGAATTCGCGGACAGCCTCGGCATCGAGACGGTTTACCGGATCTGCTCGTTCCTGCCCGCCATCGGATTGCTCGCCTGGTTCCTGCCGAGCCTGAAACCGGCCCGGGCCAGCTAGAGCAGGATGCGAAAAAGTGGGAACCGGTTTTTCGCATCGATCCTGCTCTAACTTATTGGTGAGAGACGGATTCAGATTTCAGATGGAACCGCAAAGCGATTCCATCTGAAATCATCCGGCTCTAGGCCGCAAGCCGGCGCCTGCCTCTCCTCAGCCCACCGCCTTCGCCGCTTCGCGTCCCGCGATCCGGCCCGAGAAGATGCAGCCGCCCAAAAAGGTGCCTTCGAGCGCGCGATAGCCGTGCAGGCCGCCGCCGCCGAAGCCGGCCGCCTCGCCCGCCGCGTAGAGGCCGGGCAGCGCCTCGCCATCGGCGCCGAGCACGCGCGAGGACAGGTCCGTCTCCAGCCCGCCCAGGGATTTCCGGGTCAGGATATTGAGCCGGACCGCGATCAGCGGGCCATAGGCCGGGTCGAGGATGCGGTGCGGCTTGGCCGTGCGGATCAGGCGGTCGCCGAGATAGGCGCGCGCGCCGCGCAGCGCCGTCATTTGCAGGTCCTTGCCGAACGGGTTCGCCACCTCGCGGTCGCGCGCCTCGATCTGGGTGCGCAGATTCGCCGCGTCGAGCAGGTTCTCGCCGCTGAGCGCGTTCATGCGCGCGACCAGCCGGGAGAAATCGCGCTCGACGATGAAATCCTCGCCCTTGTCCATGAAGGCCTGGACGGGCGCCGGAATGCCCCTGGTCGCGCGCTCGAACACCTTGCGCCAGCTCTTGTCGGTCAGGTCGGGGTTCTGCTCCGAGCCGGACAACGCGAATTCCTTGGCGATGATGCCGCGCGTCAGCACGAACCAGGAATAGTCGAACCCGGTCTTGCGCAGGTGCTCCAGCGTGCCGAGCGTGTCGAAGCCCGGAAACAGCGGCACCGGCAGGCGATTGCCGCGCGCATCGAACCAGAGAGACGAGGGGCCGGGCAGGATGCGGATTCCGTGCTGCGGCCAGATCGGGTCCCAGTTCGCGATGCCCTCGACATAGTGCCACATCCGGTCGCGATTGATCAGCCGCCCGCCCGCCGCCTCAGTGATGCCAAGCATCCTGCCGTCGACATGGTCGGGCACGCCCGAGAGCATCTGCCTGGGTGGATCGCCCAGACGCCTCGGCCAGTGTTGCCGGACCAGATCGTGATTGCCGCCGATCCCGCCCGAGGTGACGATCACGGCCTGGGCCTTCAGCGCGAAGGCGCCTGCGGTCTCCCGCGAGCTGGCTTGGCCGCGAGCTGCCTCGCTCGGCTCCAGGATCTCGCCTTCGACGCCGTCGATCGTGCCGGCGCTTGTCGTAAGCCCGGTGACGCGGTGGCGGAAGCGCAGCGAGACCAGTCCTTTGTCCGCCGCTTCGCGTACGCGGCGCAGGAAGGGTTCGAGCACGCCGGGGCCGGTGCCCCAGGTGACATGGAAGCGCGGCACCGAATTGCCGTGACCGGTCGCGAGATAGCCGCCGCGTTCGGCCCAGCCGACGATCGGAAACCAGCGCATGCCTTGGCTGTGCAGCCAGGATCGCTTCTCGCCGGCGGCGAAATCGAGATAGGCCTGCGCCCAGCGTCGCGGCCATTCGTCCTCGGGTCGGTCGAATCCGGCCGAGCCGAGCCAGTCCTGCGTGGCAAGCTCCCGCGAATCGTGGATGCGCAGGCGGCGCTGCTCGGGCGTATCGACCAGGAAAAGCCCGCCGAAGGACCAGAAGGCCTGTCCGCCGAGCGATTGCTCCGGCTCCTGATCGAGCAGGATCACCTTGCGGCCCGCCTCCGCCAGCTCGGCTGTGGCCACGAGGCCGGCCAGACCGCCGCCTATGACGATGGCATCGGCATCGAGCGGCATGGCGCGTCATCCCCCGGCTGTCCTGTCCGGTGTCACTATGGCGCAGCGAATGCCGGTGACAAAGCCATGGCGACGGTTGACGAAGGCCGCGCGCTGCGCGACCCCATGAGCATGAACGTCATCGCCCAGCGCCCGTTCCTCGGCGTCACCCGTTCGGCGCTCGGGCGCGTCTGGCGCGACCGGCTCGATGCGGCGGGCCTCGGCCGAGCCGAGGCGCTGGCCCAGATCGAGGGCATTCCCGACATCGTCGCGCGCGTGCTTGCCGGGCGCGGTGTCGAGGCGGCCGAGGCGGCGCGCTATCTCGAGCCGAAGCTGCGCGATCTCCTGCCCGACCCCTCAACCCTGATCGACATGGATGCGGCCGCCGCGCGGCTGGCGGGCGCCGCCGCGAGCGGCGAGGCCGTGGCGATCTTCGGCGACTATGATGTCGACGGCGCCTGCTCGGCAGCGCTCCTCGCCGGCTTCCTGAAGGCGGCCGGAGCCCGCCCGCGCATCCATATTCCAGACCGGCTGATCGAGGGCTACGGCCCCAACAGCGAGGCCATTGGCATGCTGGCCGGCGAGGGCGCGACCCTGCTGGTCACGGTCGATTGCGGCACGACCAGCCATGAGCCGCTCGCGCAGGCGCGCCGGCTCGGGCTCGATGTGGTCGTGCTCGACCACCACCAGGCGCCCGAGCTGCTGCCGCAGGTCGAGGCGCTGGTGAACCCGAACCGCCAGGACGACCTCTCCGGCCTCGGCCATCTCTGCGCTGCGGGCGTCGTCTTCCTGGCGCTGGTCGCGACCGCGCGCGAGTTGCGCCGGCAGGGCTTCTGGGCAAATCGCGGCGGCGAGCCCGACCTGCTGGCCACCCTCGATCTCGTTGCGCTGGCGACGGTCGCCGACGTGGTGCCGCTCAAGGGGCTGAACCGTGCTTTCGTGCGCCAGGGCATCGCCATCCTGCGCGGGCGTTCGCGGCCGGGCCTCGCAGCGCTGCTCGACATCGCCGGGCTCGACGGGCCGGTGCAGCCCTGGCATCTCGGCTTCCTGCTCGGTCCGCGCATCAATGCAGGCGGCCGCATCGGCGATGCCGGCCTCGGCGCCCGCCTGCTCATGACCGAGGACGAGATCGAGGCGCGCGCCATCGCGGCCGAGCTCAACCGGCTGAACCAGGAGCGGCAGGAGATCGAGAAGCGCGCGGTCGAGGAGGCGATGGCTCAGGCCGATCATGCCCTGATGACCGATCCGGAGCTTCCGGTCCTGCTCGCCGGCTCCGCGAACTGGCATCCCGGCATCGTCGGCCTCGTCGCGGCGCGCCTGAAGGAGCGCTTCCGCCGCCCGGCTTTCGCGCTGGCGCTGAACGGTGAGGGCGGCGCCACCGGCTCGGGCCGCTCGGTGGCTGGCGTCGATCTCGGCCGGGCGGTGCGCCAGGCGGTGGAGGCCGGACTGGCTCTGAAGGGCGGCGGCCATGCGATGGCGGCCGGGATCACGCTGGCAACGGGGCAGGACAAGGCCTTTCACGGCTTTCTGTCCGAGCGGCTCGCGGTGGAGGTCGCTGCCGCGCGCGAATCCGAGGCCCTGCTGGTCGATGCCGCGCTCAGCGCCGGCGGCGCCAATCCGCGGCTTCTGGCCGAGATCGAGAAGGCCGGCCCGTTCGGCTCCGGCTGCCCAGAGCCGACCTTCGTCTTCGCCGCGCATCGTCTGGTCGACGCGGTCGAGATCGGCAGCGGCGGCCATGTCCGGGTCAAGCTGCGCAGCGGGGATGGCGCGACGATCGGCGGCGTCGCCTTCCGGGTGGCGCAGGAGCCGCTCGGCCGGGCCCTGCTGGGCGCGCGCGGCGAGAACGTGCATCTCGCCGCCGGCCTCGCCCTGAACCGCTGGGGCGGCAACGAGACGGTGGAGCTGCGCGTCCTCGACCTTGCCCGCACGGTCTGACGGCGAATAGCCCTTCGGTCTCGGCTGTGCGGTTCTTCTCGCTGTGCGGTTCTTCTCGCTGTGTAAGGCGGCCCGCTCGGCAAACTCGGGCTTGCCGAGCGGGAGATGTCGCACTATAGCTCGCGCCGCTTCCGATGGGTTGCAGTGATTTGCAACCGAAGCCCTGCGGCCTTCGTCTATCGGTTAGGACACCAGCCTTTCACGCTGGGGAGACGGGTTCGACTCCCGTAGGCCGCGCCAGAACTCAACCATTCGGAATAAAGCTGCGAACCTCCCGGCAGCATGGAGGGAATCCCAGCGATCATGCCGCCAACGAGCACCCTCTCTGCGAGATGCTCGAGTTGTCTCCGGTTCTGGATCGGTCGATGCGGCGTTTGTCCTGCCTTACGGATCGTTTCGAACTTGGCTCCGTCAGCCTTTCAGGAAATACATCGCGGCCTTCGCGGCGCTCTCGACATGACGCGTCGCGGCCTGCCTCGCTGCCTCCCCGTCGCGCGAATTGAGGGCCTCCATGAGCTCTGACAGCTCGCGCATGCTTTCGCGGCTGCGTCCGGGTGCCTGAAGCGACGTTGCCCGAAGCAGCATGATCCGCGCATTGAGCATCTTGAGACTCAGCCCCAGGGCACTGTTTCCCGATCCGTCGATGAGGCAGTCGTAGAACTTGTTCTTGGCATCGAGCCGCGCCATCGGGTCGGCCACGTCGAAGGATGCGCGCAGCCGCTCGAAGGCCTGGGTCAGTGCCACGCGTTGCGCATCCGTCGCCTTTTCGGCGAAGAGCTTGCAGGCGAGGCCCTCGAGCTGGATTCGGACCTCGTAGATGTCGCGGGCCTGATCGGCGGAGAGCGTCGCGACGACCGGGCCGCGATGCGGTACGACCTCGATCAAGCCCTCCGACTCCAGCTGGCGCAGCGCTTCGCGGATCAATGTACGGCTGACGCCGGTCAATTCGCAGAGCTCGCGCTCCGGCAGGCGCTCGCCGCCCTTGAAGCGCCCTGTGGCGATCGCATAGCGGATATTCTCGGTGACGCTGTGGCGCAACGGTGCCGCCACGCGCTCGACGCGAAAGTCGCGCTCCGGAAACGCCGCATCATTCATCACCGTCCGCTTGCTCCCTGACCTGACGCTGCATTGGCCATGTCATATCCGTCACCAGTATTCTAGCGCAGGCCCATGATTGCGCATAATCACGACGGCAGCGGGCACAAGACCGAAAGTCCGATGCCTGCTGCCGCGATCGCAGCCGACTACTGGGTCGGCTTGCCGAGCGCCTGACGGACCTGGTTGATATAGGCCGGTCCGTCGAAACCGACTTCCTTCGCGCGCGCAAGCCAGCTGTCATAGGCGGCTTTCGCGTATTTCGGGTCGTTGACAACCGCCCGCTCCTGCTCGGAGGCGCTCCAGGGCTCAACGCTATGCTTCTTCATGTTGTCGAGTGCCGACTGAACGAAGGCGTTGTAGGTCCCGAAGGCATCCTTCTGGAGCCCGTCCATCGCGCTTTGCACCTGAGCCCGGACATCGGCCGGCATGCCCTCCCATTCCGCCTTGTTGATCAGGATAGCCCAGCCGGTGATGGCTCCGACGCCCCAGTCCTGCACGTTCTTCGCCAGCCGCCAGAACTCCATCGCGCCGCCGACGCAGGTCGAGATGAAGACCCCGTCGATGACGCCACGCTCGAGCGCCGGCATGATTTCAGTGGTCGCCATCGGCGTCGGTTTGGCGCCGAGCGCGTTCATCTGCGCCGCCGTCTGCGGGTTATGGACGCGCAGACGCTTGTTCTTGAAGTCCTCGACCGTGCGGATCGGTGTCTTCGAGAACAGCCGGGTCGGGCACCAGGCGCCTTCGGCGAGCACCACCGCGCCCCACTTCTCCTCCCAAATCTTGGCGACGTCCTTGGCCCAGAAGGCGTCTCGCACCTTCTGGTACTCTTCGACATTGTTGATCAGGCCGGGCAAGTTGAAGATGCCCATGCGCGGCTCGTCGGCGGCGAGATAAGTGTGAAGCGAAGCCGACATCGGCAGGCGGCCGTCGCGCACGGCTGACGCGATTTGCGCCGGAGCGACCAGAGAATCGCTGACCGTTACCGAGACCCGGCCATTCGTCGCCTTGGCGACGCGCTCCGGCACGCTTGCGGTCATAGCGGAATAAGCATCGCCCGGTGAGACGATGATGCCCATCGTCAGGTCGATCTTCTGGGCCTGGGCCATGCCCGGTACGCCGACCGCGAAGACTGCCCCGACAAAGGCAGCGAGCAGGCTATGGGTTTGGCGCGGCTCGGCCGCCGTCCTGGATATGAGCATTCGGTCCTCCCATGGATTCAATGTTTGTCAGGCGGAACCTTGCGTCCGCCCTCTTGGCGACGACCACGCGGATCTCGATGCGATCCCATATATCCGTCATCCAATCATACAATATGACCGTACTATTGCGCGCCAATCAAGCGCCGTGCTAACGCAGCCCCGACAATGTTTCGGGAGATACGCCTATGGCCGACGCGATCGTGGCGACGGGAACGCTGGAAACCCCCGAGGAAATCCGCTCCCCGGTGATCCGCGGCATCGACAGGCTCTCCGATCTCGGCGGTTTCATCGGCGCGCTCGCCCTCGTGGCGATGACCGCGATCGTCGTGTTCGAGGTGATCTCACGCTATGCCTTCAACGAGCCAACGAGCTGGGTGACCGAGATCGGCACCTATCTCTTCGTCGCGATCGTCTTCTTCGGCATGGCGCCGGCGCAGCGCGCCAATTCCCACATTCAAGTCGAGATCCTGGTCGATTCCGTCTCAACGGAGTGGCGCACCCGTCTCGAGCTGGTGACGCTCTGGCTGGGCCTCACCTTCGTCGTGTTCACCGCCTGGCACACGGCGCGCTTCACCTTCCTCGAATATGTCCATGGTGCGCGCGACTGGGGGTTGCTCGGTACGCCTCAATGGCTGCCGCAGATTCCGATGACGCTCGGCCTGATCCTTTTCGCGGTGGCTATCCTGCGCGATCTGCATGAATTGCGGCCGCCTCGCTCGGTGGTAGCGCAATGGATCGTCCCGGTGGTCGCGCTGGCGCTGACGGCGGCCCTTATGGCGATGGGCCGCTCCGATTGGCGTATTCCCGGCACACGCTTCGACTGGGGCTCGATCCTGATCTGCGGCGCGGTGGCCGTCGCCATGGTCGCCTGGAGCGGCTGGCGCATCGCCGCGGCCACGGTGATCGCCTTCGGCGGCCTGGCGCTGGTCTTCTACCTGTCGCGCGGCACCTCGCTGCTCTGGCTCGGCAGCCTGCTCGGCCTCACCCTGCTGGTGCTGCTCTTCGCCGGCGTGCGCGTTGCCTTCGCCATGGGTATCGTGGGGCTGCTCGGCCTCTATTTCCTGCTGCCGCAGGCGCAGCTTCCGGTGCTGGCCGACCGCTCCTGGACCAGCATCAACAGCTTCACGCTCACCGCCGTGCCGAGCTTCGTTCTGATGGGGGCACTGCTCGTCCGCAGCGGCATCACTACCGAACTGTTCGACGCGCTGGTCGCCTGGTTCGGCAAGACGCCGGGCGGCCTCGCCCATGCCAGCGTCGCGGCATCGGCCACCTTCGCCGCCGTCTGCGGCTCGAGCCTAGCCACGGCCGCGACACTCGGCTCCGTCGCTGCGCCCGAAATGGTCAAGCGCGGCTACAGCCCCCGCCTGACCTACGGCGTTGTCGCTGCAGGCGCGACGCTCGGCATCCTCATCCCGCCCTCGATCGCGATGATCATCTACGGCAACGTCGTCGGCGTCGCCGTCACGCAGCTCTTCCTAGCTGGCATCATTCCCGGCCTGCTGCTGTCGCTGCTGTTCATGGTCACGGTCTTTATCTGGGGGCTGGTTTCGCCCGGCGCGATCCCGAAGGGCGAAGCCTATTCCTGGGGGCGCAAGCTCAGCTCCGCCGTCGGCGTGCTGCCCTTCCTGTTCCTAATCGCGGCCGTGCTCGGCTCACTCTATCTCGGCATCGCGACGCCGACCGAGGCCGGCGCGATCGGCGCTGTCGCGGCGCTCGGGATGGCGGTGAAGCGCGGCAGGCTCGATTGGGACGCCTTCTATGCCTGCCTGATCGACACGGTGAAGGTCACGGCCTTCATCATGCTGATCGTGGTCGGTGCGGCGATCATGAGCTGGGTGTTTGACTATCTGCGGCTGCCGCGCGCCATGGTGCAACTCGTCACCGACGCGAACCTCGCGCCCTGGCTCGTCTTCGCGATCATCGTCGGGATCTACCTGATCCTCGGCTGCTTCATCGAATCGATCGCGATGATGCTGATGACGCTGAGCGTCACGTTCCCCGTCATCGTCTCGATCGGCCTCGATCCGATCTGGTTCGGTGTCGTGCTGGTGCTGCTCGTCGAGATCGGGCTGGTGACGCCGCCGGTGGGGCTCGTACTGTTCGTCCTCAAGGGCATGAGCGGCAACGTGGCGCTGCGGGACATCGCCTATGGCGTCATCCCCTATATCTTCGTGATGCTGGGCTTCATCTGGCTGCTCTATTTCTTCCCCGGGATCGTGACCTGGCTGCCGAAGCAGGTCGGTTGAGCCACGACGCGTCCTGACCCATCGAGAGCACCTGCATGATTTCCCGTAGCCTATCCCGCTTCGTTGTCGACTCGCAGTGGCGCGACATGCCCGAGGCGTTGCGCCACGAAGCGAAGCGCTCTGTCGTCAACGTCATTGGCACTGCCCTCGGCGGCTCGAGCGACGACGCCACGCGCCGCGCGGCGGAGACTCTGGCGCCCTTCTCCTCACCGGCGGAATCGACCGTGATCGGCCGGCGCGAGCAGATGAGCTGCCTTGACGCAGCGTTCACCAATGCGCTCGCCGGCAATGTCTTCGATTTCGACGACACGCATCCCGGCACGATCATCCATCCGTCCGCCCCGGTCGCCCCGCCGCTCTTCGCCTTCGCCCAGCGGCACTCGATGACAGGCGCGAAACTGCTTCACGCCTTCATCTTGGGCGTTGAGATCGAATGCCGTCTCGGCAACGCCATCTCGCCCTTCCACTACAAGAAGGGCTGGCACATCACCGCAACCTGCGGCGTGTTCGGCGCAGCGGCGGCCATCGGCAAGGTACTCGGGCTGGACGAGACGCGCATGCTCTGGGCGCTCGGCAATGCCTCGGCCCAGTCATGCGGACTGGTCGAGACATTGGGCACCATGGCCAAGAGCATCGGCGTCGGACAATCGGCACGGGGCGGGCTGTTGGCGGCGCTGCTGGCGCAGAACGGCGTCGAGGGGCCAGAGCTACCGGTGGAGGGGCCACGCGGCTTCCTGCAGGTTATGGGCGGCGAACCGGATTTTGACGGCCTGACCGAAGGGCTCGGCCAGCGCTGGGAGCTGCTGCGCAACACCTACAAGCCTTATCCTTGTGGCGTCGTGCTGAACCCGGTCATCGATGCAGTGCTCGCTCTCCGGGAGCAGAATTTCGTGCCGCCGGAGCGTATCGCCGGCATCCGCGTGCTCGGCCATCCCCTGCTCGGCGAGCGGGCCGATCGTCCGGCCGTCACGACCGGCCGCGAGGCGCAGGTCAGCGCCCAGCATGCCGTCGCGGTTGCCTGGCTCGACGGGCGCGCGGGGGTCACGGAATTCAGTGATGCCCGCGTCAGGGCGGCGGATGTGCTGGCGCTGCGCAGCAAGGTTTCGGTCGGTCAGGCGGCAGGCCACACGGTCGATGGCGCGCGGGTCGAGATCACGCTCTCCAATGGCGGCGTGCTCGACCATGTCGTCGATGCGGCGCGCGGCAGCACCGACAATCCGCTGTCCGACGCCGAAATCTCGGAGAAGTTCCGAACGCTCGCCGCCCATGGCTGCCCGGGCTTCGACCCCGAGCCGCTGCTGACCGCCCTGTGGGGCCTCGACGAAGCGCTCGATGCCGGAAGCGTCATCGCGATGGCCGCCTCCGGCTGACGCGCTCAGCGCGCCTGCCAGCCCCCGTCGATTGGCAAGGTCGTGCCGGTCATGTCCTGCCCGGCCGGACTGCATAGGAAGACGAGCAACGCCGCGACGCTGTCCAGCGCAACGAAGCGTTCCGTCGGATGGCGAGGTGCGATGTAGTCCTGCGCTGCCTTGTCCTCGCTGACACCCTGCTCGCGCGCGATGCCCGCAATCCGCTCGAGGATCGCGGGGGAGGGCACCGTGCCGGGACAGAGCGCATTGCAGGTGATGCCGGTTTGCGCCGTCTCGATCGCGATTGCCCGCGTCATGCCGAGCAGCGCCGTCTTGGTGGTGACATAGTCGATGCGGTTCTCGGCGCCGCGCGCGCCATAGATCGAGGACAGATTGACGATCCGGCCCCAGCCCTTTGCCTTCATGCCGGGCAGCGCGAGGCGCGCCGCATGAAAGGCGGCGGACAGATTGACCGCGAGCGAGGCGTCCCATTGCGCGGCGGTGAAGCTCTCGATCGGCTGGAAATGCCGGATGACGGCATTGTTGACCAAGATATCGACCGGCCCGGCGCGTCCGGCAGCCGCTGTCATCATCGCCTCGATCTGCTCGGCCTTCGCCAGATCCGCGCCATCGAACGCGACTTCGACGCTGGCCTCCTCGGCCAACGCGGCCGCCACGGCTTCGCCGACGCCCGGCGCAGCCAGGCCGTTCAGCGTGACGGAAGCTCCCTGCAGCGCCAGCCCGCGCGCCATCGCATATCCCAGCCCGGCGACCGAGCCCGTGACGAGCGCATGCCGCCCTTCGAGTATCCTGCCGGTCATGGCAACTCCTTCGGCGTCTCGTCGAGCCGCACCGCGATGCCTGTCAGCTCGGCCGAGACTGGCGGGTAGATCGCCATCACCAGCGGGTCATGGCCCGGCACGACGTGCTGTGGCGAATCGGCCAGCCGGTGGATGGTGCGGTAGCCTTCCATCATCGCGCCAGCGTCGTGCACGGCCGGGAAGGGCAGGCCCTTCTGCATGTTCATGTAGAGATGCGAGGCGTCCGACGCGATCACGACCCAGCCGCGCTTCGTCCAGACCCGTACGATCTGGAGCCCGCCGGAATGGCCGCCGGTGCGATGCAGCGTCAGCCCGTCGGCCAGTTCGACGGTTCCGTCATGGAAGGCGACGCGCCCGGCATAGACGTGGCGCACGAAGGAGACGACGTCCTCGACATGGAAGGGATGGCGCAGGAAGCCGTGGCACATGCAGCGCCCGGTCGCATAGGCGACTTCCGCATCCTGGACATGGAAGCAGGCGCGCGGAAAGGCGCCGAGCGTGCCGGCGTGGTCGTAGTGCAGGTGGGTCAGGATCACCTCGTCTACCTTGGCGGCGTCGATGCCGATCAGGGCGAGCGCCTCATGGGGCTTGCGGATCAGGTCGCGTTTGCGCGCGACCGCCTGTTCCGTGTCGAAGCCCGTGTCGATGATGAAGGTCCGGTCGGAACGCTGGGCGACCCAGACGAAATAGTCGAGGTCCGAACCGTCCTCATGCGGATCGCCCCCGATCATGTTGTCCCAGGCTTTGCGTCCGCCATGGTTGGCATAGCGCAGGGCATAGAGCGCGAAGGGCTCGGGCGCGCTGGCCCGGCCATGCTGCGTCGTCGTCATTCTGGCCTTCTCCTCCCGTCATCGTCACGGGCGCTGTCTATGCATCGCCGCGGGTGCTTCATATCAGCACACAATAATACCGTCATACAATAATTGACGCTCTGCCGACCTTTGCCTTATGCATGGCTCCAGATGCCACCGCTGCCCGCCCTGCCGGACCAGCCTCAGACAGGATAGCCAGACATGACGACCCGCCCGGAATTCCACGGTGAGCAGTTCAAGAGGGGCCTCGATATCCGCCGCGAGGTTCTGGGAGCGGCCTATGTCGACAAGTCCGTCGAGGGCGCGACCGACATGACGGCGCCGCTGCAGAAGCTCGTGACCGAATGGTGCTGGGGCGAGGTCTGGGGCCGTCCGGGGCTCGATCGGCGCACGCGCAGCTTCCTCAATCTCGCCTTCCTGACTGCGCTCAACCGCCCCAACGAGATTCGGCTCCATGTCCGCGGAGCGCTCAACAACGGCGTCACGCGCGAGGAAATCCAGGAGGTCGTGCTGCAGGCGGCGATCTATTGCGGCGTCCCTGCCGCGCTCGACTGCATGAAGGTCGCTGTCGAGGTGTTCAAGGACATCGACGCGGGCCGCTGAGGCGGACTTGGACATAAAGACGGGAGTGAAGGCTATGACACAACAGAAGCGCATCGGCTTCGTCGGACTGGGCACGATGGGGCTGCCCATGGCCGAGAACCTGGTCTCCGCCGGCTTCAAGGTCGTCGGCTTCGATCTGTCGCCCAAGGCCTGCCAGGCGCTGTCCGCCGCGGGCGGCAGCATTGTGTCCACGGCCGCGGCAGCAGCGGAAGGGGCGGACATCGTCATCACCATGCTGCCCAACGCCTCGCATGTGCGGGCCGCGCTGTTCGGCCCCCTCGGTGTCAGCGACACGCTCGCCAAGGATGCCGTCTTCATCAATATGTCGACGATCCTGCCGCAGGAGACCGACGCCCTCGCGGCCGACATGAAGGCGCGCGGCCTGCGCATGCTCGACGCGCCGGTCGGTCGCTCGGCGATCGAGGCACGGCGCGGCGCTCTTCTCATCCTCGCCAGCGGTGAGCCGGAGAACATCCGTAAGGCGCAGTTCGCCTTCGACGTCATGGGCAGCCAGACGGTCGACTGCGGCGCGCTCGGCGGCGGCTCGCGCGCCAAGATCGTCAACAACTTCATGGGCATCTCACTCAACGCCCTGACGGCCGAGGCGCTGACGCTGGCGGAAGCGGCGGGCATCACCATCAAACTCGCGCTCGATGTCATGCGCGGCACGATCGCCGGGCTGGGCCACATGAACATCACCTACCCGAACAAGGTGCTGCGCGGAGACCTCTCGGCCGGCTTCCAGGTCGATCTCGCCCACAAGGATCTCGGCCTCGCGATCGAGCTTGCTGCACGCAACCATGTTCCCGTCTTCATGGGGGCGGCTGCGCTGCAGAGCTACTCGGTCGCCCGCTCTCTTGGGCGCGGCGCGCAGGATTACACGGCGATCTATCCCGTGATCCGCGAGCTCGCCGGCCTACCGGAGGAGATTCCCTACAAGCCGACCTCCCAGCAGGAGGTCGATCCCTTCTCCCGCCCGAAGGCCTGATCTGCCGGCTGACGGCCGGATTCACGCAAAACCCGAAGGGCCGACGTCCGGAGCGATCCGGCGAATCAGCCCTCGCCTCAGGAGGATCGCCCATGTTCAAGCCGCTCGCATTGGCCCTGTCGCTGTTCGTTGCTGGATCCGCCATGGCGCAGGACTATCCGGCCGCCAAACCGATTACGATGATCGTGCCGTTCTCGGCCGGAGGACCGGCGGACATCATCGCCCGCCTCCTCGCCAGGGTGATGGGACCTCACCTTGGCGGGACGATCATCATCGAGAACGCCGTCGGGGCCGGCGGCACGCTCGGTATGAACCGCGTCGCGAAAGCCCAGCCGGACGGCTACACCCTGTTGCTCATGCATACGGGGCACGCCACTGCGCCCTCCTTCTATTCGAAGCTGCCCTTCGATCCGATCAAGGACTTCCAGCCGATCGGCATGGTGACCGACGTCCCGATGACCATCGTCGGTCGCAAGGACTACCCGGCGAGGGACCTGAAGGAACTCGTCGCCGATCTCAAAGCCAAGGGCGACAAGGTCAACTACGCCAATGTCGGTCTGGGCTCGGCCTCGCATCTCTGCGGCGTCCTGCTGATGAGCGCGATCGACAAGCAACTGACCTGGGTCCCCTACAAGGGCGGAGCGCCGGCGCTGAACGACCTGATCGCGGGGCATGTCGACGTCTATTGCGAGCCGGCTACCGGCACCACGCCGCAGATCCAGTCCGGCAAGATCAAGGGCTACGCGGTCACGACGAAGACGCGAGTGAAAGCACTGCCCGACCTTCCGACCGCCGACGAGGCGGGGCTGCCGGGCTTCGAGGTCTCGACCTGGTACGGCATGCATGCCCCGGCCGGCACCCCGCGTCCGATCGTCGACAAGCTCGGTGAGGCCTTGCGCATCGCCCTTGCCGATCCGACCGTGATCGCGCGCTTCGCCGAACTGAGCATGGAGCCCGTCGCGCGGGACAAGGCGACACCGCAGGCGATGGAAGCCTTCCTCGCTTCGGAACTGACGCGTTGGACGACCCTGCTCGCCAAGGCCGGCATCAAGCCGGAATGAAACCGGCGCACCCAGGAACCGCGCGCCTTGCTGTGCGCGCCTCAGAACCGATTCACCGGCAGCATCATCATCTCGGCGATCTGCACATGTGGCGGCTGGTCAAGCACGAAGAGAGCGCAGCGGGCGACGTCCTCCGGATCGAGCGCCATCTTGAACTGGTCGAAATAGGCCTTCTCCCTCTCGGTATCGCCGCGATAGCGCGTGACGATGATGCCAGTTCGGGCAAGGCCCGGCTGAAACTCGGTGACACGCAGCGCGGTCTCGGCAAGCTCGCCGCGCAGCGTCTGCGTGAACATGTGCACGCCAGCCTTGCTGGTGCTGTAGGCGGTCATGTCGGGGATGATCCGCACTGCGTTGATCGAGCTGATATTAAGGATGTGGCCCTGATTGCGCGCGACCATCGCGGGCAGCATGGCGCGGGTGACGCGCATCAGGCCGATCAGGTTCGTCTCGATGATCGCGGTCCAGTCGTCCGGGGAGCCCTCGGCGAAGGCCGTGCGCCCGCCAATGTCGTGCCCGGCATTGTTGAACAGTACGTCGATCGGCTGGAATTCGGTCGGGATCTTCGAGGGCAGGGCGTCGACCGCAGCCGCGTCGCTGATGTCGAGCACGATCGGATAGGTCGTCGCGCCGAGTTCGGCCGCCAGCGCGTCGAGCCGCTCCTTGTCGCGATCGACGAGGATCACGCGGCGGCCGCTGTCGACGAGCCCCTTGGCGAAGGCGCGTCCCAATCCGCCGGCGGCGCCGGTCAACAGGACGGTGCGGGTTTTCTCGACGGTCATCGGCCTCTCCTTCGGCGTGGTCGCCTCCGGCGCCTCGCTCGTGAACGTTCCTCGGCGCTGAAACTGCCACAGCCGCCAGAGGCTGTCCGCCACCGCGGGAGTGCTAGCTGTTATGCCGGATCTGGTCTCGCAGAGGGTGGACGATGATCGATCTCAAGCAGCTCAAGGCCTTCTCGACCCTGGCCGAGTTCGGCAGCTTCTCGCGCTCGGCCGGCGTGCTGGGCATCGCGCAGCCCGTGCTCAGCCGGCAGATCAAGGCGCTTGAGCAGGAACTCGGCGTCGAGCTGTTCTACCGCAACGGTCGCGGCACGGTGCTGACGGAAGCCGGCAAGGTGCTGAACCAGTACGCCAAGGATGTGATCGAGACTGTCGACCGCGCCGCCAGCGAGGTCACGGCGCTGAAGTCGAGCCCACGCGGCACTATCGTTATCGGTCTGCCGCCCTCGGTCGGGATTGTGCTGACGGTTCCGCTGGTGCAGCATTTCCGCGAGGCCTTCCCGCTGATCTCGCTGCGCGTGATCGAAGGCTTCAGCGGCCATGTGCTGGAATGGCTGCTGACCGGCAAAATCGACGTCGCGGTGCTCTACAACGCCCCGCGCACCGGGAGTCTCAGGGCCGAACCGCTGTTGACCGACGAGCTCTTCCTGCTCGGCCCTGCGGAAGGTGGCGTCTTGCCCGATGGAGAGAGCGTTCCTGCCCGCCTGCTCTCCGAAATCCCGTTGATCCTGCCCGCGCGCCCGCACGGGCTGCGGATGCTGATCGATTCGATGCTGGGCGAAGCCGGGATCGTGCCGCGCGTCGAGATCGAGGTCGAGGCGATGCCCTCCACGCTCGGCCTGGTCGAGAAGGGCGTGGGTTATACGATCCTCTCGTACTCGACCGCCTATGCCCGCGTGCAGGAGGGCCGCATGCGCGCCTGGCGGATCGTCGAACCGGGCATCACCCGTCAGCTCATCCTTGCGACATCCAGCCAGCGGCCGACCACGCCCGCGATGCGCTCGCTCGTCGCCATGGTGCGCCAGGAGGTGCGCAGCCTGACCGAGCAGGGCCTCTGGCTGCCGAAAGGTCGCTGAGCCAACTGCCGCGATCGGCATGACTGATATTCGACCCATGGCGATGCCGCCGGCTGCACGGCTTCGCTACCTTGCTGGCAACGAATGAAGACGCCGGAGCCGCAGCGCCCGGCGCAGGGAGATTTCAGGGATGGCACTTCTAGGCTTCGTCGGCGTCGGCCGCATGGGCGCACCGATGGTCTCCCGCCTCATCGAGGCCGGGCATCAGCTCGTCATCTTCGACACCCAGAAGCAAGCGACTGACGCGCTCGCCACCAAGGGCGCGAAAGTCGTGGCGTCCCCCAAGGCGGTAGCTGACGAGACCGAGATCGTCTTCGTCAGTCTGCCGACGCCCGACATCGTCAAGGCCGTGGCCCTGGGCCCTGATGGCGTCAGTGAGGGCGGACGCGTCCGCGTCATGGTCGACCTCTCGACATCGGGTCCGGGCGCTGCGGTCGTGGTGGCGAAGGGCCTGGCCGAGAAGAATATCGTCTCCGTCGACAGCCCGGTCAGCGGCGGCATCAAGGGCGCGACCGCCGGCACGCTCGCCGTCATGGTCTCATGTCCCAGGGCGACCTTCGATGAGCTCGACCCGATCCTTAAGACGTTCGGCAAGATCTTCTTCACCGGCGAGAAGCCGGGCTTGGCTCAGACCGCCAAGCTCGTCAACAATCTGATGGCCGCCGCTTCACTGGTCATCACCTCCGAGGCCATGGCGATGGGCGTCAAGGCCGGGCTCGACGCCCGGGTTCTGATCGACATCGTCAATGTCTCAAGCGGGCGCAGCAGCGCGACCGAGGACAAGTTCCCGCGCGCGGTCCTGCCCGGCACCTTCGATTTCGGCTTCGCCACCGGGCTTTCCTACAAGGATGTCCGGCTCTGCGTCGACGAGGCAGAGGCTATGGGCGTGCCGATGGTGGTGGGCGCCGCGGTGCGCCAGATGCTTGCGGTGACGCAGGCGAGGTTTGGCGCGCAATCCGACTTCACCAGCATCGCCAAGGTGCTGGAGGAATGGGCCGGGGTCGAGATCCGCGGCTGACCCCGCCCCCGATCAGGCCGGTTTCGGAAGGAGCGCGCCATGCCCGCTACCCACGCCGATATGCCAACTCCGTCAGCCGCCTCGCTGACGCGCATGCTGGCGCGGGCCGCATTGGCGGCCGAGCCCGCGGGCTTCGGCCCCGAGGTCTCGGCCAAGCTCAAGATCTGCCTGATCGACTTCCTCTCCTGCTGCTTCGAGGCCTATGAGCTGCCGACCAGTCGGCAGGCGCGGGCCATCGCGAAACCGCGCGCCGATGGGGCGACGATCATCGGCTCCGACATACTCGCGACGCCGGGCGAGGCGGCCTTCGCCAACGGTTCCACCGGCCATGGCCTGGTGCGCGAGGACATGCATGCCGGCAGCATCAGCCATCACGGCGTCGTCGTCTGGCCGACCTTGCTCGCGCTCGCCCAGGATCATGGCTGTTCCGGCGCCGCCATGCTCAAGGCCGCCCTGGTCGGCTACGAGGGCGGGGCGCGGCTCGGGCGGGCCCTGTTCGATGCCGACCTCGCGCGCCTCTACCGACCGACTGGAACGGTCGGCCCGCTCGGCGGAGCGCTCGCAGGCGCGGTCCTGCTGGGGCTGAGCGAGGACGAGACAGTCGCGGCGCTCGGCCTTGCGGCCAACACCTCCAGCGGTCTCAACCAGTGGCCGCATACCGGCGCCAGCGACATGTATTTCCATCCGGGCTTTGCGGCACGCAGCGCCGTGACATCGGTTGAGCTTGCGGCTGCCGGCGCCGATGCCTCCGAGACCATCCTCGAAGGCGAGGCCGGGCTCTTCGCCGCCTTCCGCCGTGGCCCGCCGCGCGCGCCCGTCGCGCTGTTCGCCGGCGGAAAGGCGGAGATTCTCGCCGTCTACAACAAGCCGGTTCCGGCCTGCAATTTCGCCCAGACCGCCTGTCAGGCAGCCCTGCGCGTTGCCGGAGAGATCGAGGATCCAGGCGAGATCGAAACCCTGACAGTCGATCTTCCGGACGCCGCGATCCGTTACCCCGGCTGTGACTTCGCTGGCCCCTTCGCACACGCGCTGCAGGCCAAGATGAGCATCCAGTACGGCGTCGCTGCCGCGCTCCGGCACGGCGTCGTCGAGGAAGCCAATTACGCCCGCCTCGACGAACCCGTCATCCTACACCTGGCGCGGCTGGCCAGGCTGCGTTGCGATGCCGGCTTTTCCGCCGCCTTCCCGGGGCGCCAGGGAGCAGAGGTCACCGTCACGCTCAGGAACGGCACGCGCATCAACCATCGCCTGTCGGATGTCGTGCCGGCAACCGAATCCGAGATCCGCGCGCGCTTCCGCACTGCTGCCGGCGAACGCCTGGGCCTGCGCCGGGCCGACGATATCGAGGCGTTGATCGACGGGCTGGAGACGCTGGCGGATGCAGGGCGCATTGCGAGGCTGTGCCTGGCCGGCGACAGCGCCGTCGCGGCCCGTACGAGACAAGCGGCCGCGAAAGGCTGACCGCATCCCTCTTAGGGGACGCGGAACACGAACGCCGGGCGACAAGATCCGGCGCGAACGAATGGGGAGTGAGGAATGCCTGTGGTGACCAGACGACCGCGAGCCTCGGCTGCGCGGAGGGCCGTGCGATGACGGCGCAAATGATCGAGAACGTTCTGCAGGCGCTCGCTGCAGGGCTGCTCGCCGGCGCGATCTACGGGCTGATGTGCGTCGGCCTGGGCCTCATCTTCGGCGTCATGCGGGTCATCAATTTCGCCCATGGCGACTTCATGATGCTCGGCATGTACGCCGCCTATTTCCTCTTGGGCGCGCTCGGCATCCAGGCGCTCGCGGGCAATTATGCAGGCCCCTACATCGCGATCCTGCTGGCCGGGCCGCTGCTCTTCCTGTTCGGCTACGGAATCCACAAGGCGCTGATCTCAAGGGTCACCGGAACGCGCACGGCCCAGCTCGACGGCGAGGGCCACTACGCCCAGCTGATCCTGACGCTCGGCATCGCGCTCGTGCTGCAGAACGGCGGCATGATCGTCTTCGGCTCGGAGCTGCATTCGATTCGCACGCCGCTTTCCAGCAGCGCCTGGGAGCTCGGCCCGCTCTGGGGCGACTTCATCAGCATCTTCGTCAACAAGTCGCGCGGCATCGCGGCGCTGTTCTCGATCGCCACCATCACGGTTCTGGCGCTGATGATCGCCCGATCGCGGCTCGGCAAGTCGCTGCGCGCGGCCGCCGACAATCCCGAGGCCGCGACCTATATGGGCATCGACGTCGACCGGGCACATCGCGTCGCCTTCGCGCTCGGCGTCGGCATCACCGCGATTGCAGGCGGATTGCTCGCCACGAACTATCCGTTCCAGCCTTATATCGGGCTCGAATACGTCATCGTCATGTATGCCGGCGTCGTGCTCGGCGGCATGGGCTCGATCATCGGCGCCTTCTGGGGCGGCATGACGATCGGCCTCGTCCAGCAGCTCTCGACGCTTGTGCTGCCGACGCAACTCCAGAACGCCGCGATCTTCGTCGTCTTCCTGCTGATCGTCTTCCTGAGGCCTCAGGGCTTCTTCGGTCGCGTCGTGGAGAGGACCTGACATGCGTCTGTCCTTGCTCCTGCCGGTCCTGGTCTTCGCGGCGGCCTATGCGCTGCTCTCGCTGTTGGTGACCAATTCCTATTACCAGCTCATGCTGACGCTGGTGCTGGTCTGGGCCTGCTTCGGCCTCTCCTGGAACGTGCTTTCCGGCTATACCGGGCTGGTCTCCTTCGGTCATGCCGCCTTCTTCGGGCTCGGCGCCTATACGACCGCGCTCGGGCAGATCCATTTCGATCTGAGCCCCTGGTTGATGATCCCGGTCTCGGCGCTGGTCGGTGGCCTTGCCGGGCTCGCCGTCGGCTTCCCGACCTTCCGGCTGCGTGGGCATTACTTCGCGCTGGCCATGCTCGCCTACCCGCTGGCGCTGCTCTACGTCTTCGAATGGCTCGGCTATCAGGAGCTCACGCTGCCGATCAAGCGCGAGAACCCGGCCGCCTACATGCAGTTCGCCGACCACAGGGTCTACACCCTGCTCGCGCTCGCGATGCTTGTCGCGGTGATGTTGCTGTCGCAATGGATCGAGCGCTCGCGCTTCGGGCGCGCTTTGCTCGCGATCAAGCAGAACGAGGCCGCGGCCGAGGCTGCCGGCATCGATACGCTCGCCTGGAAGCTCAAGGCCATCGCCGTCTCCGGCGCCATCGCAGGCATGGTCGGCGGCTTCTATGCGGTCGTGCTCCTGGTCGTGACGCCGCCCTCCGTCTTCGGCATGCTGGTCTCGGCGCAGGCGCTCACCGTCGCCATGTTCGGCGGCATCGGCAGCGTCTGGGGGCCGGTTATCGGCGCCGCTTTCCTGATTCCGGTCGCCGAGATCCTGCATGCGGAACTCGGCTCGCGCTTTCCGGGCATCCAGGGCGTGGTCTATGGCCTCGCCATCATCGGCGTCATCCTGATCGCCCCCGAAGGCGTCTACTGGAAGCTCCGCGACCGCTTCACCAAGCGCTCACGCATCGGTGCCGGCTCGATCCTGCCTGCCGCATCGCGTGAGGGCACTGCGCTCGCCCGGATCAAGCCCGGCAAGGACGCAGCCGTGGCGCTCAGCGTACGCAATGTCTCGAAATCGTTCGGCGGGCTCAAGGCCAACCAGAACATCTCCTTCGATGTACCCGAAGGTGCGATCCTCGGCATCATCGGCCCCAACGGCGCCGGCAAGACCACGCTGTTCAACCTGCTCAACGGCTTCCTCAAGCCCGACCAGGGCGAGGTGAAGGTCTATGGCCGCGAGACGGTCGGCATGAAGCCACACCAGATTTGCGCGCTCGGCGTCGGCCGGACCTTCCAGGTGATGCGCCCGTTCCTCCGCATGTCGGTGGCCGAGAACGTCGTGCTCGGCGCCTATGTCGCGACGCCCGACGACGAGGAGGCGAAACGCTTCGCCGCTGAGGCGGTCGCGCGAGTCGGACTCTCGGATGTCGCCGACAAGCTCGCCGGCGAGCTGATGACGAAGGAGCTACGGCTGATGGAGCTGGCGCGCGCACTCGCCGGCCAGCCGAAGCTGCTGCTGCTCGACGAGACGCTGGCCGGGCTCGGCCATGGCGAGGCCGACGAGGTCGTGGCCGTCATCCGTCGCCTGGCCGCTGACTCCATCACCATCGTGATCATCGAGCACACCATGCAGGCCATGGTGAAGCTCGTCGATCACTTCCTCGTCCTCGATCACGGCGCCGTCCTCGTCGATGGCGAGCCCAACGCCGTGACGCGCGATCCGCGCGTGATCGAGGCCTATCTCGGGAAGAAGTGGATGGCCGATGCTCAGGCTTGAGAATGTTCTGGCCGGATACTCGGCACTCCCCGTCCTGCAGGACGTTTCGCTCTCGGTCGATGCCGGGCAGTTCGTCGCCGTTGTCGGGCCGAACGGAGCCGGCAAGACGACCCTGTTCAAGACGATCTCGGGAATCTTGGCGCCGCGGCAGGGCCGCATCGCCTTCGAGGGCGTCGACCTCGCAACGATCGCGCCCGCCGGCCGCGCCCATCTCGGCATCGCGCATGTGCCGGAGGGGCGGCAGGTCTTCCCCTCGCTGACCGTGCTCGAGAACCTCGAGATGGGAGCCTATACGGCTGCCGGCCAGCGCGACTGGAAACACAATATCGAGCGGATCTTCACCTGGCTGCCGGTGCTGGCCGAGCGGCGTGGCCAGTTCGCCGGCACGCTCTCGGGCGGCGAGCAGCAGATGGTCGCGATCGGTCGCGGCCTCGCCTCCTCGCCGAAGCTCCTCATGCTCGACGAGCCGTCGATGGGGCTCGCCCCGGCGATCGCCGATTTCATCTTCGAGAAGCTGATCGAGATCCGCCGCGACACGGGGCTGACCATCCTGCTGGTCGAGCAGCGCGTCGCCGAGGCACTGGAATCCGCCGACCACGGCTATGTGCTCGAGGCCGGCCGCGTCGTCCTCGAGGGCGACAATCGAACGCTGCGCGCGGATGACCGCGTCAGGCAAGCCTATCTCGGCATGTGACCGAGCCTCACCGAAGACCTGAAAGCCGCGGCTACAGCGGCGACACACTGGAGGAGACGAAGCGATGACGACGAGACGATCCCTGACCCGCAGTCTTGCCGCGCTGCCCGCGCTGGCATTGCTTGGCCTGACTTTCCCTGCCGCCGCTCAGAACCCGGCCGAGGTGAAGGTCGGTCTGCTGGTGCCACTGTCGGGCCTCTATGCCCGCCCCGGCCAGGTCATGAAGATGGGCGCGGAGATGGCCGTCGAGCACATCAACGCGCAAGGCGGCATCAAGGCGCTTGGCGGCGCCAAGCTCAAGCTGGTGCTGCTGGATTCCGGCGACACGGTCGAGAAGGCCAAGAATGCCGCCCAGCGCATGGTGGCGCAGGAGACCGACCTCGTTGCCGCCAGCGGCGCCTACCTCTCCTCCTTCACGCTCGCTGCGACCGAGGTCACCGAGCGGGCCAGCCTGCCGATGCTGACGCTGTCCTATTCCGACCTGATCACGGATCGCGGCTTCAAATACGTCTTCCAGACGTCCGCGACGGCGGCCTCGCAGGCCGAGCAATGCCTGCCCGAGGTGATGAAGGTCGCGGAGAAGGCGACGGGCGTCAGGCCGAAGACGGTCGCGATCATCACCGACAACACCGGAGCCTCGGTCGCCTCGGTCAAGCCGATGCGCGAGCGCCTGCTCAAGGAGCATGGCCTGACCCTCGTCGTCGACGAGACCTTCACCCCGCCGCTCTCGGACGCGACGCCGCTGGTGCAGAAGGTCCGCGCGACTCGGCCCGACCTGCTGTTCTTCCTCCCGACGGTGATTTCCGATGGCAAGCTTATCCTCGAGAAGATGAACGAGTTCGGTCTCGGCCAAGCGCGCATTCCGACGATCTCCTTCGGAATCGCCATCGCCGAGCCGGAAATGCTCAAGACCATGAGCGCTGACCTGCTGCAGGGCGTGATGACCTGCGTCGGCAGCTGGGGTTCCAAGGGCCATGAGCCGCTGATCGCCGAGTTGAAGAGCAAGTATGGCGAACCCTGGATGACCCAGAACGGCATCTCGACCTATGCCGATATGTGGGTCGTCGCCGCCGCGCTGGAAAAGGCTGGCAAGGCCGACAAGGAAGCCGTCGCCCAGGCGCTGCGCACCCTCGATCTCGGGCCGTCGAAATACTACCCGGGCGGCTTGATCAAGTTCGACAACAAGGGCCGACGCGTGAATGCGGGCCTGACCATCGTGCAGTGGCAGAGCGGCATGCCGAACACCGTCTTCCCGCCCGATCTCGCGATGACTCAGGCCATCTGGTCCAAGAAATGACGAATCCGGGCCGGCTGCGATGCCGGCCCTCCCGCCTGGGCGATGCCCGGGCTTGCTACCGCCGAACCTGGAGAAAGACATGAGCAAGGACGTCTTCGATCGTGGTCTCGCTATCCGCAAGGACGTGCTCGGTAAGGAATTCGTCGAAAAGTCGCTGGCGACGGCCGACGAGTTCAACATGCCGATGCAGGAACTCACGACCGAGTATTGCTGGGGCGCCGTCTGGGGCCGCGATGGCCTGCCACGCAAGACGCGCTCGATGCTGAATCTCGCCATGATCAGCGCGCTGAACCGCCCTCACGAACTGAAGATGCACATCAAGGGCGCCCTCAAGAACGGCGTCACTAAGGACGAAATCCGCGAGGTTTTCCTGCAAGTCGCGATTTATTGCGGCATCCCCGCGGGCGTGGACTCGTTCCGCATCGCGCGCGAGGCCTTCAACGAGGCCGAGGCGGCCGGCTGATGACGGCCTGTGAGCCGTGACATCGTGTCTGTTCAACACTTCGGAGGAGCCGATGCTCCTCCGAAGCGAAGCGTCTGGATAGGCCGATCCAGGAATCATATCGCAATCTCAAATACATAGGTGTTCGCAGTTTTATCCTGAATGGCGCGCCACATTCAGCCATCCGGAATAAAACTGCGAACTCTCAGAGAGTTCGACCGGCGCTCACAACAGAAGAGCATGCGGCCCATTGTGAGTTGATGGTTGGAAGCCTCAACGGTTTCCCTTGCCAGTTCTGCCTCGCGCCACTTCCGGACATTAGCCTCCTGCCCGGAACCGGACATCCTAAGGGCGGCATTAGAATAACCGGTGTCCACCCGTTACGGGACGTTGCAGCGGCATCAGGGAAATTCGCGTTCGCCGCCATTCGCGTCGGACCTCAGCGCCCTCATCGACGATTTCCAGCGAGAGTTCTGGATTCACGGACCGTCGCACGAACAAGGTGGGGCGTACGCGCGCGCTGGCAAATCAGGCCGGCTACCCAAATATGCATGGAGGTCGAGAAAATCCCCGCTTCGATCCGGTCTGTGTCATCGAGGTTTGATCGAGCGATGAGCGGACTTGACCTGCTTGATGCCGGGCGCAAGGCTCGACTCGGCGACCCTCTTTCACACCCGCGGCTTCGGCGGAGCTTTCAGCGACGTCTATCGGATCGCAGGGGGCGGATACCTTTCGATCCTTCGATGAAAACGAAGGAGAGTGGCCGCAACGGCGCTACCAGCTTCCATGTCCCATTCCTCCTGCGCTTCGATCAACCTGCCACCGGTGATTGCCTGTCAACAAGCGAGGCTGGCGCCTCAACCTGAAATCGAAAGAACGGGATTCTCTGACTAGTTCTGGGATTCCCTGCTCATCCGCTCCCCTCAGGACCGGCATAACTACGCATGGCTCCGGTCGCAGGTCGCTCGCCGGCGGTCTTCGGCCCGGCGGTCGGATGTTTGGCCTTGACGCAAGCTCGAAGGGAGGCCGGCCCCATGGCTAAGACCTCGTCCCAATTGACCGGCGAGCTGCCCGGTTACCGCCGGGCGACTTCAAGCAAGATCACCATGTTGGGGGCTGCCCTGATCATTTGCGGCGCGGTCGCGATCGCCAGCCCCGCCATCTCGACCATGGCCGTGACCCTGTTCCTTGGCCTGGTCCTGGCCGCAGGCGGGATCGTCAAGATCGTCCAGTCCTTCCTGATGAGGGAATCGGGCGGGTTCGCCTGGCAACTGCTCGCCGGGACGATCGAGCTGCTTGGAGGCTTGCTCGTCTATTTCAACCCGATGAAGGGCGCGGTCGCCATCACCGTCGTCATCGCGCTGGTGCTCATGGCAGAAGGGCTCGCCCAACTCGGCCTTGCGTTCAGGATGCGCGCCCAACGCGGCGTGATCTGGATGGTCCTGTCCGGCGCCATTACGGTCGCGGTCGGTGCGGCATTAGCGATGCGGCTTCCCAGTGAGGGGGCCTACGCCCCCGGCACGCTGGTCGGCATCTCGCTGCTCTTCGCCGGCTGGGCCTATATCGCGATCGCGCTCGCCGCCCGCAGGGCAGCCACCTGAGCGCGAGGTCGAGAGCACCGAAGGTCGGCAGGATGCGTGGTTTCATCGGCAAGACGCTGAAGCGAGGCGTGGCGGTGCTCGCAATCGTCGCCCTGTCCCTGTTCGGGCTGCGGATCTACGACACCGAGCGCGGCGCACCGCTCGAGCCGTGGCATACCTTTGTGCCGGACGAGCTCCCGCTTTCGAAACTCGATAGCGCCAGCTGGGTTGACTATCTGGCCGCCGAGGCGGCGGCGTTCGCGAGCATCCGGACCGAGGTCACGCAGAAGCTGGCGCCGGACGAGCGTGTTCCGGTTAATCGCTATTTCGACGGCAGCGCGATCTATCCCGGTCACTTCAAGCAGGACTGGAACCGCTCCTACGTCATGAAGCCCGCGGGCAAGCCGGTCGGCGTCGCGGTCTTCCTGCACGGGCTGACGGACTCGCCTTACAGCCTGCGCCACGTCGCCCGCCAATATCGTGATCGCGGCTTCCTCGCCATCGCGATCCGCCTGCCTGGCCATGGCACGGTTCCGGCGGGGCTCACCGAGGTCGAATGGGAGGACTGGCTTGCGGCGACGCGCCTGGCCGTGCGCGAGGCGAGGCGGCAAGTCGAACCTCACCTGCCTCTGCATCTGGTCGGCTTCTCGAACGGCGGGGCACTTGCCCTGATGTATGCACTCGATGCGCTCGAGACGGCCGATCTGGCGCGGCCCGACCGCATCGTGCTGATCTCGCCGATGATCGGCATCACGGCCTTTGCGCGGTTCGCCGGCCTTGCCGGACTGCCGGCTCTGATGCCGCGCTTTGCCAAGGCCGCCTGGCTCAGCGTCCTGCCGGAGTTCAACCCGTTCAAGTACAACTCGTTTCCGGTCAATGGCGCGCGGCAGTCGCATTTGCTGACCAATGCGTTGCAACAGAAGATCCTGCGGCTTGCACGCGAGGGCCGTTTGAAGGATCTGGCGCCGCTCATCACCTTCCAGTCGGTGATGGACTTCACTGTAAGCACGCGGGCGATCATCACCTCGCTCTATGTCCATCTTCCCGCGAACGGCAGCGAACTCGTGCTGTTCGACCTGAACCGCTCGACCAAGTTCGGGCTGTTGCTCAATGCGGCTTCCGACACGCTGCTGACCCGCATGCTGCCGGCTCCGCCGCGGAATTTCCGCGTCGCGATCATCACCAATGCCAGCGCCGATTCAAGCGACATGGTCGAGCGCATCACGGATGCCGGCGCGACCGCTGAGACGACGCGCGATCTCGGCCTGTCCTATCCGTTCGACGTCTTTTCACTCTCGCATGTCGCACTGCCGTTTCCGACCAGCGACGCGCTCTATGGTCTCAACCCAGATCCGGGCGAGGATTTCGGTATCAAGCTCGGCTCGGTCGCGGCGCGGGGCGAGCGCGGCACCCTGATCGTGAACCTGGATTCGCTGCTGCGGATGTCGTCGAACCCGTTCTTTCCCTATCTGATCGACAGGGTCGACGAGCCGTTGTGCGATGCGGCGCCTGCATCGACGGCGGTGCCGGCGGGCAAGTAGCGGCGGGTTTCGATCAGAACCGCCAGATCAGCGGCACGTAGAACACCGACATGATGAAGAACCAGATCATCAGCGGCGTGCCGAGCTTCCAGTAGCTGCCGAAGCTGTAGCCGCCCGGGCCCATCACCATCAGGTTGGTCGCGGTGGCGATCGGGGTCAGGAAGGAGGCCGCGCCGGCGATGCACAGGCTCATCATGATCGGGCGCGGCGAGACGCCGAGGCTGGTCGCCGCCGCCATGGCGATAGGGATCACCAGCATCGTCGTCGCTGTGTTGCTCATGATCTGACCGAGGCTCGCGGTCAGCACGAAGAGCCCGGCGAGGAAGACCAGCGGCCCGGCGCCGCCGGTCAGCGCGACGAGGGAGTCGGCGACGAGCTGGGCGGCGCCCGACTGCACCATCGCGGTCGAAAGCGGCATCATCGCGCCGACCAGGATCACGGTGGTCCAGTTGATGGCACGATAGGACTGCTCGACCGAGACGATGCCAGCGATAATCAGCGCGCATGCCGCCGTGAGGCCCGCGACGGCCGGCGGCACGATGCCGGTGGCGAGAAGGAGCACGAGACCGGCGAGTGCCGCGACCGCAACGCCGGCGCCGGCTCCCATCGGTACGGCCTGACGCCGGACGAGATCCGGCGAATTGACCACCAGCACATCGGGATCGTTGAGGCGGAGGTCGAGCGCCTTCCAGCTGCCCTCCAGCAGCATGGTGTCGCCGGCCTGGAGCACGTCGCCGGGTTCGAGGTCGACACCAGCACGCTGCACGGCCAGCACGACGAGGTCGCCGCTATCGGTGACCATGCCGGGGAACATCGCGCGGCCGATCAGGGCCGAGCGCGGCGGGATGACGATCTCGGCGAGGCCGGAATGGCGGCTGAACAGGCTGTCCCCCTCATCGGCGGCATCGTCACGCAGGGCGAGGTGCTTGTCGGTTGCGAGGCTTGCGACCGCCTCGGCATCGCCCTTGACGAGCAGATAATCGCCCTCGGAGACGGTTGGCCCGCGCAGCGGCATCGCGGAAGCCCCGGCCTGCACCGCCATGAGCTCCAGCCGTGGAACGCCGGCCAGATCCACGTCCGCCGTCGCCATGCCGACATAGGGCGAGCTGGCGCGCACGCGCAGCCGGAATACGCCGTCAACGAGCCCGTAGTGCTCGACGAGCGTCTGGGCATGGCGGCTGAAATCGGCGGGCAGCCGCGCACTGCTCTGCTCCGGCAGCAGGCGGCGCCCGAGCAGCAGGATGATCGCCATCGTGCCCAGCAGGAGCGGCAGCCCGACCAGGGCGAACTCGGCGAAGCCGAAGCCCGGCAGACCAGCATCCTCGAGCGCCTCCGAGACCAGAATGTTCTTCGGTGCACCGGTGAGCAGCAGGTTCGCGCCGGCATGGGCGGAGAAGGCGAGCGGCATCAGCAGCTGCGAGGGCGACTGGCGCAGGCGGATCGCCGCCATGACCACGACGGGCATCAGCGCGGCGACTGCGCCGCCGCCGCTGATCAGCGCGGTCAGGCAGCCGGCGGCCGTCATGATGATGATCAGCAGGCGCGTGCGGTTGTTCTCGCCGGCCTTGGCGATGAGGAGCTGGCCGGCCCAGGCCGTCACACCGGTCTTTTCGAGCGCGGCGCTGACGATGAACAGGCTGGCGATGAAGAGCACGGCACGATCGCCGAAGCCTGCCAGCGCCTGTTCCAGCGTGACCACGCCCGTCGCCCAGAGCGACAGTGCGGCGGCGAAGGCGACGACGACCACCGGCAGCCTGTTCCAGGCGAACAGGGCGATCGTGACGGCGACGACGATCGCGGTGCTCTCGATCGGGCTCATGGTTCGTGCGGTCTCGCGCCGAGGGAGCCCGGAGGTCGTTGCGAGCGGCGCCCGGCCCGATCGGGCACGCTTCCGTCGGTGTATCGGCGCGACGCCCGCAGGTTAGTGTGCTGCGTTGACGTCATGGGCATCCACGCGTGCAAGATCGCTCGAAATCGCTCAATCGGCTGATGTTGAAGTAGCATTCGTCCCAGTGACGGTCATCGACCGCCTGTCCCACTTCTGGGCCTGGCGTCCCAAATTCGCTCCGGCCAGGCTGCGCTGGCCTTGAGCGCGTGCATGGCTGAAGTATCGAGGATATGCCTTGGGGATGGCGGCCGGCTCGGCCGTCCGGGCGTCGTGGCGGGAACGAGGCATGACAGGTCTATGCCGGCTTCGGCTGACAGGTGCAGTCGCGTCCAACCCGAGCATGGCACGGCCATGATCATCGAGCCGCGCGCGGGCGACGCCGAGGACGACGCCAGCAGCACCAAGAAGCGCTCGCTTCTCGCCATCGCCGGGAGCCTGCTGGGGGAGATCAATCTGCCCAAGCTCGCCTTAGCCTGGATCATCCTCGCCGGCCTGCCCGGCCTGCTGCTCGGGCTTGCGCCACTGGTCGTCACCGCATGGCTCACCTCCGTCTCGGGCAAAATCACTGCGCTCGCGAGCATCGGATCGCTGCTGCTTCTGGTGCTGGTCGCAGCCTTGGGCTGGTATGGCGTCCGCCCGCTGTTTCGCGCCGCCGAACGCAGCTTCTGGTCGCTGAATTCGCTCGTGGTCCAACCGGGCTATGCTCTGTGCCGGGAAGGTCTGCGCCATCTGGCCGAGCGCTTTCTCTCGCTGGAGGCCAGCGAGGACAAGCGCGCCGGGCTGAGGGCCGCGACGGCGTTCGGCGCCGGCCTTGGCGCCTGCGCCGCCGCTGTTGGACTGGCCGCGCTCGCCTGGCCATCGACGCGCTGGTCCGGCGAGTTCGCGGACCTCGCCCAGCCCTTGCGGCTGGTCGTTCCGGCTTTCGCCAACACCGTTGTGCTGATGGCGAGCTATTTCGCGATCGCCTCGCTCGCCTGGGGTGTGGCCGATGCGAGCATGGACCAGCCGCGAGATTTTGCGACCTTCGACGACGCGCCGACCTCCGCCGCGAGGTGGCGCGTCGCCCATCTCTCCGACATCCATGTCGTCGGCGAGCGCTACGGGTTCAGGATCGAGAGTGGCCGCGCCGGCCCGCGCGGCAACGAGCGGCTTGCCAGGGTTCTCGACAGGCTCGGTCAGATCCACGCGCAGGACCCGCTCGACCTCGTCCTGATCACCGGCGACATGACCGATGCGGGTCGATCCGCCGAATGGGCCGAGTTCCTCGACGCGCTGGCGCGCCATCCCGCATTGGCCGAGCGGACCCTCATCCTGCCCGGTAACCACGACGTGAACATCGTCGACCGTGCTAATCCGGCCCGGATGGAATTGCCGACGAGCCCGGGCAAGCGGCTGCGGCAGATGAGGACGCTCTCGGCGATGGCCGCGGTGCAGGGCGAGCGGGTCCGGGTGCTCGACCAGAGCAGGACGCGACTTGGCGGGACGCTGTCGGAGGCGCTGGAGCCGCATCGCGGGACGATCGCGGGCTTCGCCGATGCCGGGACGTTTCGCCTGTCGGCCCGGCTGGTCAATATCTGGGCCGATGTCTTTCCGATGATGCTGCCCCCCGCGGACGAGGACGGGCTGGGGGTGGTGCTGCTCAACTCGAATGCCGAGACGCATTTCTCCTTCACCAATGCGCTCGGGCTGGTGTCAGAAGAAGACATGCAGGCGATGCTCGCGATCCTCAGGCAGTTTCCGAAGGCGCGCTGGATCATCGCGCTGCACCACCACCCGGTCGAATACCCCAGACGGGCGAAGGCCTTCTCGGAGCGTATCGGCACGGCGCTGATCAATGGCAGCCGCTTCGTGCGCCAGCTCAAGCCATTGGGCCATCGCCTGGTTGCCATGCACGGGCACCGTCATATCGACTGGATCGGCCGCTGCGGTCCGCTCAAGATCGTCTCGGCGCCGTCCCCGGTCATGGAAGCGACGGATGACCAGCCGACGAGCTTCTACATCCATACGCTGGCAGCGGCGCCGGACGGCGGACTCGCGCTCCTCGGACCGCGGCGGATCGATATCGCGCCCGAGCCGGCCGCAACCTTCACGTCGTGAAAGGCGGTGCATCCTTCCCGGGTGAGCCGAAGAGCTCCGCCAGCCACAGGCTCGACGGGTGCTGGGCGCAGAAGGTGAGGAAGGCGATCGTGATCGGCACGCCGATGAAGGCGCCGAACACGCCCCAGAGATAGCTCCAGAAGAAGACCGAGAACAGGACGGTCGCGGGCGAGATCGAGAGCGCGCTGCCGGCGACGCGCGGCTCGATATAGCTGCCGACGATGAACTGGATCAGGTTGAGGCAGGCGAAGACAGCGACCACGGCCTGCCATGATCCGAACTGGGTCATCGCGAATACGGTCGGAAACACTGTCGCTACCAGCGGGCCGAGGAAGGGGATGTAGTTCAGCGAGAAGGCGATGAAGCCCCATTCCGCCGCGAGCGGCAGGCCGACCAGCGTGGCGAAGCCCCAGACGAGCAGGCCGGTGATGACGCTCATCAGCGTCCTGACCAGCATGTAGCGGCGGATCTTGCTGGCGGTGGCGGCGCTGCCCCGGAACAGGACCTCTCCGGTCCCGCGATTGCGCATGGCGCGCAGCTTGCGCCCGAAATCGTCTACCTCGAGCAGACCCAGGATGACGTAGACCAGCACCACCAGCCAGAAGCTCATGGTGCTGTTGAGCCGGCTGGTGAGGGTTTGCGCCGTGCGCAGGATCCAGCTCATGTTGAAGTTCTCGGACCAGACGCCGGCGACGGCGATGCCGTGCCCCTCCAGCCAGGTGGTGATCTGGTCGTAGAAGAGCTGGAAGCGCGCGGCGTCGCTGACGACCCAGCGGCCGACCCGCCCGAAGGCCCAGACGATCAGCGAGCCGAACGCGGCGAAGGCCACGACCATGAGCGCGACGCTGATGGCGAGCGCGAGCAGCTTGGGCAGCACGCTTTGCAGTCCCCTCTGCAAGGGCCAGACGAGGGCGATGATGAAGAGCGCGAAGGCGACGGGCGCAAAGACCGAACTCGCCACCGAGAGGGCGGCAACCGCCAGGATGATCGCGATGAGGATCTGCGCGCCGTGTTGGATCTTCCCTGTTGTCATTTGCATTCCCGATCAAGCGGAGGGGCGCTGGTCATTCTCATCCTCGTCTTGGTCGCACGGCCGGTTGGCGGGGTCACGGCGACTTCACCAAACCCGAGAAGCCGGCCACCGCCAGCAGGCTCAGGGCCCAGCCGACGACCGACTGGAAGTAAAAGTAGCTGATGGCCAGCCCGCCGCCCGGCTTGGTCGGGTTGGGCCGCCAGAACGCCTTTTGGCCCATGTCGAGCACCGGCAGCAGCGTATCGAGCGAGTACATCCACGGGTTGAAGGCCGGAAAGCTCGACGCCTCCCAGCGCTGGCGGAAGCAGTCCAGCTGGGTCTGCCCGGTCGCGGCCAGCCCGCTCGTGTGCTGGGTGGCGATGAGCGAACGCTGCTCACCGGTATCCAGGCCGCACAAGGTCCATTCTGGCGCCCGCAGCACCACGGCGCTGTTCGGCATGACGGCGCCTTGGCGCTCCGCATAGGCGAAGACGGCAACGCCGAGTACCCAGAACAGGAGGAGCCAGACGAAAGCGAGCAGGGGTTGGCGCCCATAGGCGACCGTGATGCCCAGGACGCCATCGATGACGGCGAGCAGCGCACGCCATAGCGGGTTGCGTGTCCGCGCCCGCCTGGCCTGCCGCTGCAGCCGCTCCTTGACCACGAGCACGGCGCGGGAATCCTCGCCATGGCCCATCTCGCGGAAGACGGATGCGAGTTGTTCATAGGGCTGGGGCCAGAAATCCTCGCCATGGCGTTCGGGCGTCTGACGCGCCAGCCAGTCGAGCCGGCTCCCGGCATCGACGGGGCCGTCGATGAAGGCGCCGTAGCGGCAGCGATTCAGCAGGAGATCGCCGACCTTCGGCCAGCACGAGGCTTCATCGTGGATGGTGCCGACCGAGGCTCCCGTCAGCGCCAGCGTGCCGTTCACCCGGGCCTCGCGGCGCAGGAAGAACGCGCCCTTGACCGCGCTGCGGCTCAGCCCCAACGCGACCTGTCCTGGATTGTCGAGAATGGCACCCGAGCAGTCCAGGTCGCCGCCGATCTGCGCGGCCGTCAAACGGACCTCGCCCTCGATGCGGGTGCCGCGCAGCACGACACTGCCGTGGCTTTCGATTTCGCTCGCCTCGATCGAGAGCCCCTCAGTCGCCGTGATGGTGGCGCTGGCGCAGTCGAGATCGGCCGCAAGCTGAGCGCCCGACAGGTTGATGCCGCCACGCAAATGGGCGCCGCGCATCAGCACGTTTCGAACCTCCAGGCTATCGGCAAGCAATGCGTAACCGCTGGGGGCGCGGATGGTCACGCCGTCGCATTCGAGATTGCCGCCGAGGCGCGACTGCACGAGGTTGACCTCGCCATTAACCTCCGCACCGCGCAGATAGACGCCGCCACGCGCCTCGAGCCGCTCAGCCTGGAGGCCCGGAAGCAGCGATCCGTCGAGGAATAGGCGGTTGATGATTGCTGCCTTGAGAATGGGCGGCGCCTCGAAATGGCAGTCGTTCAGGCCGATGTCGCGGAAGACGCGACAGGCTTCGAGGTCGAGCACATCCGTGATCCAGGCGCCGCTGATCCGGATGCCCTTCTCGTGCGGGCGGCAGCCTTTCTCGCCACCCAGCAGGAGAAAGCGTAGGAAGCGCGCGCGACAGACCCGCGCCGAGTCGGGACGCTCCGGGCGCGAGCCGTCTCCGAGCCGGTCGAAATTGCCGCTCAGAAGCTTGGCGACGATCTCCTCTTCCGCTGGAAGAAGCGGCAGGAAATCGTCAAGGCGCGCTGCCGCGGTGGCAAACTGGACCCATTCCGCCGCCGCTTCGACGCCCAATTCCGCCATCACGTCGCCGCCGGAGCCGCCGCCTCGGCTGTCGCATGCGCCACGAGCGCCTCGCGCAACGCCGCCTCCTTGGTCTCGTCGAACGAGGTGCTCATCAAGACGCCCCCGACGCCCTTGAGATCGGCCAGGACCTTGTCGGTGGTCATCTTGCGGATCAGCAGGAACAGGCCCGCGGTGTTGGGCTGGAGAGCGCTGGCCGTCTCCTTCATGAACTTGTCGTTGATGCCGACATCTGTGAGCTTGCCGCCCAAGGCGCCGGATGCAGCGCCAAGCGCGGTCCCGACGAGCGGCGCCAGGAAGATGAAGCCGATCAGCGTACCCCAGAGGGCGCCCGATGCCGCGCCGGCCGCGGTGAGGTTCATCATCTGGTTGAGCTTCACATGGCCTTTCCCGTCTTTGACCACGACGACGGCGTCGCCGAGCTCGATCAGGTATTCGCGCTGGAGGGAGAGGACCTTCCGACGGACCTCCTCGGCCTTCTGCTCGGTCGGGAAGGCGATGAAAACGAGATCGCTCATGAGATTGAACTCCGTTGCTGATATCTGGTGGATCGACCGGGATTTGGCGTCGCGCAGCCCCGGTCGCTTGGCTGACGCGGCTCGGAAAGTGGCATGCCGGGACGCTCGGGCATGCCGAGGCGCGGGCAAGATCGGATCGCATCCCTCGGCCATCGCCACGCCCTGACGCAGCGCTTCGACGAGCTGGAGGGTCAGCGTCCGCGGGATCAGCAGCGTGATCCTGAGCAGCTCCCGAGCTCTGGCTCCGACGGGGCTGCGATCATCCCCGCCGCCGGTGAGGATTTGCCCGGCTTGCTGGACCCGCCAGCCCAGCGAGCGCCGGGAGACCTCGCTTTCCGCGAGCGTCACGACGGCGTCGGCGATCTTGTTCTCGGCAAGCGCGCGGGCCGCGGCGAGCAGCGCCCGCTGATAGCTTTCCTCGCGGACGATCTCGGCTCCATCCAGGCGGACGAGCAAGATGCGGGCGGCAGCGACGCCGGGGAGCTGATCGAGCAGCAGGGTCGCTCCCGGCGTCGGATCGAGCTTGCCCCCTTGCAGGGCCAGCGAGAGATCGCCGCCTGACAGCTCATCGACCCGCCGGGCCGACCCGGTGAGGGGGCTGCCGACCCCGAGCACGAGAAATTCGGTCTTCAGCACCGCCGCGTCGCCCACGGCGGGGATGATCTCTATGAATGTTCTCCGCGAAGAAATCATCGGGCTATTTGACCAAGAGTAGAGTGGTTACGTCGGCCGGTCTGTTGGCGTCCCGTGCAACATGTCGCGAGGCCGGTCACGGTCAGGAGGGTAGCTTCGCCTTGTGTCCGAGTGTCAGGGACGCGGCCGTTGTGCGGTCGGGCTCGGGCGCTGGTGGGAGCGGCCGCACACGCTGGCCGACATGCAGCGCCTGGATGCCGCCGGTGACGATGATCTCGCCGGGCTCCAGGCCTTGCGAGACGATGACCTGGCCCGGATCGAAGCGCAGGATATCGATATTTCGCAGCGAGACCGTCGATTTCGCGGGGTCGACGACCCAGACCGCCGGCGAGAGATCTTGCTGGGTCAGGGCGCTGGCCGGGATCGAGACGATTGCCGCGGAGGTGAGCTCGAGCGTTCCGATCACGGTGGATCCGAGCCGCATGGCCTCCGGCGGGTCCTGCAAGCCGATCCTGACCTGGAAGGTCCGGGTGACGGGGTCCGCCTGCGGTGCGATCTCGCGGACCCGGCCGGACGCGGACACGGCGGGAGCGTCGGCGAGCGCGACCCGAACCGTGCTGTCGCCGGCCTGGGTTTCGAGCGATCTGGCCGGCACGTTGAAGACCGCGTCGCGGCCATCCTCACGCGCCAGCTGAACGATGACCTGCCCGGGTTGCACGACCTCTCCGGGCTCGACGTTGCGGGCGGTGACGACACCCGCCACACCCGCCCGGAGTTCGGTGAAACCGAGCCGATCCTGAGCCAGCTCGACCTGGGCCTCGGCGTTTTCGAGCTGGGCCTGGGCGGCTTCCTGCGCCTTGAGCGCCTGGTCGAAGCGCGGCCGGGTGGTGAAGCCCTGCGCCATGAGGCGCTCCTGGCGTGCAAAGCTGCTGCGCGCCGTGCTGACCTCGCCGCGGGCCGCCTCGAGCGCGGCCTTGGCGGCCGTCAGCGCGTTCTGCTCGATCGTCGGGGCAAGACGGGCGATCAACTGCCCGGCCTTGACGTTGTCCCCGACATTGACCGGCCGCTCGGCGACACGCCCGGCGATGCGGAAGGCAAGCCCGACATTCTTCTCGGCCTGGATTTCGCCGCTCAGTTGGATGTCGTTGGCGAGCTTGCCGGCCTCGACCGTCACGACGCGGACGAACCTGGCTTCGGGCGGGGCGGCCTTATCATCCTGGCAGGCGGCAAGCGTCAGGACCAGGGCGATGGCGGCCATGCCACGAACGATGCCGGCACCGGCTGGCCAAGACCGCTTCGCTGGGAGGTTCATCATCGCACCAAAACTCCCGCAGCGGCTTTGGCCGGAGCTTTCGCCGGCTTCGGCTCAAGCGAGCCTGGGGCGAAGACGGCGACGTAGAGCACCGGCAGCAGAACGAGGGTGAGGACGGTCGCGACCAGCAGGCCGCCCATGATGGCGAAGGCCATCGGGCCCCAGAATACCGTCGGCGCGATCGGGATCATGCCGAGCACGGTCGAGACCGCCGTCAGCATGATCGGCCGGAAGCGGGTGCTGGCGGCGTCGAGCGCTGCATCGACGACGCCCTTGCCGCCGGCCCGTTCCGCCTCGATCTGGCCAACCAGGATCACCGCGTTCTTGGTGATGATGCCGATCAGAGCGAGGACGCCAAGGAGCGCGACGAAGCCCAACGGCTTGCCCGAGAGCAGCAAGGCTCCGACCACGCCGATCAGGCCGAGCGGCGCGATGCTGAGCACGATCGCAAGCAGCCTGAAGCTGCGCAGCTCGGCCATCAGGATCGTGAACATGATCAACAGCATGACAGGCACGACCGCGATGACCGACGCCTGCGACTTGGCGCTTTCCTCGACGGTCCCGCCGACGGCGATGTCATAGGCGGGCGGCAGGGTCTTTTTCAGTTCGTCGATGGCGGGCTGCAAGGCTGTGACGACAGTCTCCGGCAGGATGCCCGGCGCGACGTCGGCGGCGACGGTCAGGTTCGGCACCCTGTCACGCCGCCAGATCAACGGCGTGCCGAGCCCGTAGCTGAAGGTGGCGAATTGCGACAGCGGCACCGAGCGCCCACCCGGCAGGGCGACCTGCATCGTCCGCAGCGTCTCCAGCGAGACGCGGTCGACATCCTGGGCCCGCACGACGACGTCGACGAGATAGATGTCGTCGCGTACCTGCGTCGCGACCGTGCCGGAGACGACCGCGTTCAGGATCGTCGCCAGCGCCTGCGAACTCAGGCCCAGGCGGCGCGCCTCGTCCTGGTCGACGCGCAGCTGCAATTCGCGCGAGGGCTCGATCCAGTCGAAATTGACCTGCTTGGCGCTCGGGTTGGCGGCGACGACCTGGGCCAGCTTCATGGCGATCGAGCGGACTTCCGCGATATCGGCGCCACTCACGCGATACTGGACCGGCCAGCCCACGGGCGGTCCCAGTTCGAGCGGATAGACGCGGGCGACGACATTCGGGAAGCCCTTGGCCAGCAGGTCTTCGAGCTTGGCCTGAAGGCGCGCGCGCGCCGACACGTCCTTGGCGACGATCACGGCCTGGCTGAAGAAGTCGTTGGGCAGCTGCGCGTTCAGCGGAAGGTAGAAGCGGATCGCGCCGCGCCCGACATAGGTGCTCCAGCGGTCGACGTCCGGGTCGTCCTTGAGCAATGCGTCGAAGCGGGTCGCGAGCTGCTCGCTGGCATAGATCGAGGCATTCTGCGGGAGGGTAAGATCGACCAGGAGCTCGGGCCGGTCGGATGCCGGGAAGAACTGACGCGGCACCAGCGGCAGCGCGAGCACGGATGCTGCGAACAAGGCCAGCGTCATCGCGATCGTGACCCAGCGCAGCTTGATGGCGCCGGAGAGGAGTTGCCTGAATCTCCGTTCGACCTTTCCGGGTCCGGTATTGCCCGAGGCGGCGTCGGGCGCCTTCAGCATCGCGACGCCGAGCACCGGGGCGAAGATCACGGCCACGAACCACGAGACGACGAGCGCGATGCTGACCACTGCGAAGAGCGAGAACGTATATTCGCCGGCCGAGCTCGCGGCGAAGCCGATCGGCACGAAACCGGCGATCGTCACCAGCGTCCCGGCCAGCATTGCCATCGCGTATTTCTTGAAGGCGTAGGTCGCCGCCTTGGTCTTCTCCTCGCCGGCCGCGAGCCGCGTCACCATCGCGTCGGTCGTCGTCATCGCGTCGTCGACCAGCAGGGCAAGCGCGATGATGAGCGCGCCGAGCGAGATGCGCTGCATGTCGATGCCGGCAACCAGCATCACGGCGAAGACGACGGCGAGTGTCAGCGGGATCGAGAGTGCGACCACAAGACCGGGGCGCACACCAAGGCTGATGAAGCTCACCGCCATGATGATGGCGATCGACTGCCAGAGGGAAGTTATGAAGTCGGCGATGGCGTGGTCGACAGTCGCCGCCTGATCCGCGACCAGGCGCGGCTCGATGCCAAGCGGCAGGTCGGCCTTGATCTGCGCCATGGCCTTCTTGATGTTCTGGCCGAGGGCGAGGATGTCGCCGCCGTCGCGCATCGCGATGCCTAGCCCGATGGCTTCCTGGCCGTTGACGCGGAACATTGGCTGAGGCGGATCGGCATGGCCGCGCCGCACCGTTGCGATGTCGGCAAGGCGGACCATCCGGTCGCCCACCGGGAAATTGACGTTCAGCAGATCAGCTTCCGACTGGAAGGCGCCGGAGACACGCAGCGAGACCTTTTCATCCCTGGTCTGGATGATGCCGGCAGGTCGAACGACGTTCTGGCTCTGCAGCGCTGCCAGCAAGGCGCCGCGATCAATGCCGAGATTGGCGAGCTCCCTGACCGAGAACTCGACGAAAATGCGCTCGTCCTGGGCGCCGATGATCTCGATCTTCGAGACGTCCGGAACGAGCAGCAGGCGGGAGCGGACAGCCTCGACATGGTCGCGCAGTTCGCGGCCGGTGAAGCCGTCGGCGGTGAAGCCGTAGATGATGCCGAAGGTGTCGCCGAATCGGTCGTTGAAGAAGGGGCCGACCGTGCCGGCCGGCAGGGTGTGCCGGATGTCGGCGACGAGATTGCGGACCCTGTACCAGGTATCCTGCACATTGCGCGCTGGAACAGATTCCTTCAGATCAACGAAAATCGTCGTCACGCCAGGCGTTGTATAGCTGCGCACGGTATTGAGGCCGGGCGTTTCCTCGAGCTGGCGTTCGAGCCGTTCGGTGACCTGCGTGAGCGTGTCTTCCATCGTCGCGCCAGGCCAGGCAGCCGAGACGACCATGGATTTGATGACGAAGGAGGGGTCTTCGTTGCGGCCGAGCCGAATGAAGGAGAGAACTCCGGCTGCCACGGCGACGATCATGAGATAGATCACGACCGAACGCGTTCTGAGCGCCCATTCCGAGAGGTTGAAGCTCATCGTGGCTCTGCTCCGGCCAACCGCACCTGCTGGCCGTTCTTCAAGAGACTTGCGCCGGCCGTCACGACGATGTCGCCCAGCATGAGACCCTTGCCGACCAGGGCCATCGCCGGGTCGGTGCTGAGCACGTCCAGTGTGCGCAGCGATACGGTCAGGCTCTGCGGATCCACGACCCAGACACCGGTGTCCTGCCCGCTCCGGATGAGGGCCGTCGCTGGAACGGAGTTGGCGGACGCTTCGCTGCCGCGGATCGTGCCCGACACGGTTGTGCCGAGCCTGAAGGCCTGGGGCGGATCGGCAAGGCCGACCCTGACCCTGAAGGTTCGTGTCACCGGGTCCGCCTGGGGCGCAATTTCACGCACGCGGCCGGTGGCAGTCACCGCCGGGTCGCCGGAGAGAGCGACATGCACGGGCGCATCCGGCAAGAGCGTGCGGACCATGTCCGCCGGCACCTCGAAGACCGCGTCGCGACCGTCGCGCTTGGCGATCTGCACGATCATCCGACCAGCCGCGACGACCTCGGCCGGTTCCGCGCCGATCCGCGTCACCACGCCCGGCGCATCCGCCTTCAGGATGGTGAAGCCGACGATATCCTCCGACGACCTCACGCGAGCCCGGGCCGCGTCGACTTGCGCCTGCGCGGTTGTGCGGCCCTGCTCGGCCGCCTCGAAGTCGGCCTGGCTGGTGACGTTGCGCCCAAGCAGATGACGCTGGCGCTCGAACTGGTTCTCCGCCCGGCGAAATCCGCCCTGCGCAGCCGCCAGCGCTGCGCGGGCCGAGCGCAGCTCGTTGAGCTCGTTCTCGGGATCGAGACGAGCGACCACGTCGCCACCGCGCACAGTCGCGCCGACGCCGACGCCGCGCTCCGCCAGACGACCGCCGATACGGAAGGACAACGAGACAAGGTCCTGGGCCTCGATATGCCCGGTGAGGCTGATATCCGCTGCCTCGCGGGGAGTGTCGACCGTGATGGTGCGGACGATGCGGACGGGTGGCGGGGCCTCAACGTCCTCGCGATTGCAGGCCGCAGCCGTAAGCGAGATCGTGGCGAGCGCCACGGTCTGCAAGCATCGCGCGGATCCGGCTTTGCGCGCCCCGTTCATGCCAGCAGCCCTCCCTTCCCGGGTGTGGCGCCGGCCAGCCCGCTCGGGCGGAGGAGGGCCTCACGCAAGCCTTCCGGTTTCATCACAGTCTTTCCTCTGGCAACCGCAGCGGAGCCATGGAATATCAGGCGCAAGACGAGGTCTTTCGCGCCGATTTCTTCAGTTGGCAGGAAGGACGCTACCAACAGTGCGGGAGCCGCGGATCAGCTCAGAATCCCAGTTCTGCGCTGGTCATCCCAAATTTTCTGGAGGTTGCTCGACCTCGCAGGCGATGAGCAGCGGCAGCATGCCGCCACGTCTGAGGCTGGTTGCGACCGGGACCAGAAGGAGCATGCCGATACCCGCCGCGGCGGCCATCAGGCCATAGATCTGTTCGCCCCATGAAGCATAAGCATAGCCGGCAAGCGCGGTCAGGACCGCCATCGCCCCTGCCCAGCCGGCTGCCAGCCAGGCCTGAGCCTGGGCCACCATTCCACGCGGAGCGAACGTGACAAGGAGGAAGACGCTGCTCAGATGCGTGGCCCCGAACGTCAGGCCGTGCGTCAGCTGGAGCAGGACGAGGGCTGTGATATCGGGATCCAGCGCCATGGCGGCCCAGCGCAGGGTGGCGGCCGCCGCGCTGATCGCCAGCAGCACGACGGCGCCAGTCGGGCCACGCACGGCATAACCGAGCACGCTGAAGACCATGATCTCGGACATGATGCCCGCTGCCCAGAGGCTGCCCATGGCCCCGCCGGAGATGCCGAGGCTTTGCCAATGCAGCGTGCTGAACCCATAGATGCCGGCATGGCTGGCCTGGACGAGGGCGGCGCTGGCGATGGTCAGGACCAGCAGATTGGGCCGCCCACGGCCCGCTGTCGTTTCAACGGGTGCGGTGGAAACCTCGGGCACACGCACGCGCGCAACCGCCATTGCAGCGAGCGCCGTCGCCAGCGCCGAGAGCGTCAGCATTCCGATGATGGACGATGCGGGAAGCCAATCGAGCAGCCAGCCGGCAGAGAGATTGGCCAGCGCGAAGCCTGCCGAACCCCAGAGGCGGATGCGCCCATAACGGAGCTCTGCGGAGCGCAGGCCCTTCAGGCTGCGCAGCGCAACTGTATCGGTCAAGGCGATCAGGGGGCCCTGAGCAAGCGCGATCGCGACGACCAGCAGCAGGATCGGCAGGAAGCCCCGGGCAAATGCGAGGAAGGCGGTTCCGACGACGACGGCGACCGAGCAGGCGACCAACGCGGCGTTCAGGCGCTCCCGCCGGTCGGCAAGGGCGCCGACAAGCGGGTTCGCGATAATGCGGGCCAGCAGCGGCGCTGCGAGCACGATCCCGATGGCCTCGTTATCGAGCGATTGCGCCCTCAGCCAAAGCGGGAAGAACGGCAGATTGACGCCGAGCTCGAAGAACAGGACCGCATAGAGAAAGGAGAGGCGCCCGGTTGCCCGGCTCATCCCCGGGGCCTCACCCCCGGTTTCCGGGCGCGGGGCCGGCGCTGTCGTTGCCGTCGCCTCGCGCCGCTGCCGAGCCGGGCGCGCCATCCGGTATTGGGCTGTCGAGGCAAACGTCGAACGGTTGCGCGGAGAGCCGGGAGAGGCTCCGCTCGCGCGCCTCAGTCGGGCTGTAGCCGAACTCCCGTCGGAAGGCCCGGCTGAACGTCGAGTGATCGACGAAGCCGACCTCGTTGCCGATGACGTGGATCGACAAGCCGTCGCGGGGCGAGGTCAGCCGGCGATGGGCCTCGCGCAGCCTTTCGCGATTGATGAAATGGGCAACGCCGCCGGTGCTCTCGAAGAAGCGGTAGAGCTTGGAGCGGGACATCGCCATCAGCCGGGCCAGCTGTTCGGGACCGAATTCGGGAGAGGCCATGTTCTGACGGACAACGAGACGAGCCCGGTCGATTAGTGGCGAGGCGAGGGGAGCGTGGGCTTCGACGTGCTCCGAACGGCCCGCGATGCAGGCTGCGACAAGCGAGCAGGTCGCGCCGGACAGCCCTTGTGCGCGGTCCGGCGCGATAAGCGGCAGATATCGGGCGAGATTCTCCAAGTAACCGGCAAGGACTGGCTGGAGCTCCGGGTCGATCCCCAGCTCGTGCGCTCGCTCGAAATTATCGAGCTCGCCCGGGCAGAAATCTCGGGGCAGAAACAGGGTCAGCACTTCCGTATCCTCGGCCTGACCTTCAAAGGGCATGGCCAACGAGCGGAAGCTCAGATTGCCCTGGCTCGCGTTCGTGAGCGAAAGCGAGCACTCGCCACCAGTGCCGGCACGCGCGAGCACAACGCACCAATGATCAAGGAAGGATCTTTGACGGTGCCGCCAATGGCGCACGGGTGCGTTGGCGTAGAGCGTCCTCGTGAAGACAACGTCGCCGAACGTCCAGCAGGAAAACTCGGCCTCGAATGTCTCGGCGGCTTCGGCCGTCGGCAGCAAATCGATGGTGTGGGCCAGCATGGACCGCCAGGCATCGAACTGCTCTTTGGGCTGGAGGTCTCGAGTCGAGAACCTTTGAGCAAAGGCACCATCGGCCGATGTGCCCGAGCCGGAAAAAGAAAGTGCCGACACGGCGTTTTCCCCTCAGCGATGTTGATACAGTCTAAAGCCGATACAACTTGCGAAAAGGTCGCGGTTTCGAGCGTGATGAAGAAAGTGTGCTGCCCAAAACTACCATTGGGAAGCAATAATTTAGGCAAATTATCACGAAAATTAGCCGCGGCAATACCTCTCGACAGTTCGATGCCTATTGGGACTGAGACACTGCTTCGAATACGCGGATCGGAGCTGTGAACAGCAGACTCGCAGCCGAGCCAAGTGCGTCCGCCGCCGCCGAAGGGGGCGCTACGTCCGTGTCGGTGATGACCTGTCCCTGCAGCAGTCTGTCGCCGATGAGGCGAACCGCATGGGGGCTGGCCGCATAGAGGTCGTGATTGACGCGATCGCCGGCGCTGATGGCACTGAGGTCGAGCACCGTGATGGCCGACAGGCCAGCCAGCTGTCGCCGATACTCATCGCGCGTCGGGTCGATGCCCCCTAGACGCGTCGCGCCACGTGCGATGAATCGTGACAGTTGCAGCGCCCGGTCATGTTGCGAGACGAACAACGTGATCCGCGGACGCCGCTTCCCCATATCCTCGACCTGCCGCCTGAACACGCCGACGTCGAGGTCGGGCGAGGCGAGAATCACGTTGGTAATCTTCCTGGGAATGCCGCCGGGTTCGAGCCCGAGCTGCCGAATGGCTTCCATGGCCGGCCAGCTTCCCATGGAATGAGCGAGGATAACGATCTCACCGACAGAGGGGCTGTCCGCCGCCACCCTGAGGAGATAGGCGAGGTCAGAGCGCGAATGCGACGCATTGTCGAAATCGCGGCGGTAGTCGAGCAGTCCCCCTCGCGAGGGCCATGAGAACAGGACGGGGGCGGCCTCGGCATCTGCATCATGGGTCAGTTGAGCGAAGCGAAAGACCGCCCTGTCGAACGGGGTGTTGAAGCCGTGCACGAAGGCGAAGACGCGCCGTTTCCGACCGCCGGCCGTCCGGAACCATCTGCCGAGATCGGCCTTTGCGACAGGAGTTGCGGAGGTGGCCACGAAATCCGTTGTGGGATTTCCTGGCACGCTACGCGGTAGCTGTATCGTGCCGACCTGCCGCTCCCTCGGAATCGAAACAACGATCTGGCTGAACGAGACGCCGTCGCCGCGATCTCCGCTATAGAGCACGCCCGCTTCGTCCGAGGGAGCCCGTGTCGTCGCGGCGAGAATGTCGACGCGGTCGGTTCCCGGAACAGGAGCCACGGGCACGAGCATTCCCCTCGGCGCGGAGGAGCAACTCGCGAGGATCACCGCCAGGGTGATGCCCACAAGATGCCTGCGCCCCGGATGTTGCGAGGGCCGGCGGCATCGAGGCGTGATCGCGGCTATGCTCGGTCGCCTCGTGTCCGAGCGGAAACTAGAGCATTTTCGAGCGAAGCGGGTACCGGTTCGCGTCAAGAAAATACGATAAAACAAAGAGATGGAGCATGTCTGCGATTCGAAGAAACGCGGAGATGCTCTAGCCACGGGGTCGTGCCGCTTGCCGGGTGCCGGTCTCACTTTAGCCCGCTCCATTCCCCGCATCGGATCGCGGCATTCCGACTGCTCAACGATAGGGAAGCTGTCCGACAACGGCAATATGGCGAAAATCGGTGCCGGGCGCGAAGGGCGTCCGATCTTCCCGTTTTGGGTAGCTTACTGCGTATTTTGGGGAGCGGAGCGACGGCGCGGAGTCGGTTTGTCAGCGACTTTGGGACAGGCGGCCCAAGTTTTGGGATTCTGTGCCGATGCCCAAACCCTGAGGAGAACTAAGGTCCAACCTGAGGATCGGGATGCTACTGCCCGGCCGGCATGACTGCTGTGTCGCGTTCCCTGCGGGGCGCGGAACCTTCGGTGGGGGAGACGATGACGATCGAGAGCGTCGCGCCAAAGACCACGATGCAGAGATTTCTCGATACCGTCGAGAAAGTCGGGAACATGGTTCCCCACCCCGTGGTCATCTTCCTGATCCTCATCGGCATCGTTATCGCTCTCTCAGCCGTGCTCAGCTTGTTCGGAGCGGCGGTCAGCTTCGAGCGCATCAACGCGGAGACCCATCAGGTCGAGACCGCGAGCACGGCGATACAAAGCCTGCTGACCGTCGACGGCATCCGCTTCATGTATTCGTCGCTGATTCCGAATTTCATGAGCTTCACGGCGGTCGGGCTGATGATCGTCGCGATGATCGGTGCCGGCGTCGCCGAGGAATCCGGGCTGGTCACGGCCCTGATCCGGAAACTTGTCATCGTCTCGCCAGGCTGGGCGCTGACCTACATCCTGGCCTTCGTCGGCATTCTCGCCAGCATAGCGGCGGATGCCGGCTACCTGGTCCTGATTCCACTGGCGGGCATCGCGTATCTCGCCGTCGGGCGCCATCCGCTAGCCGGGCTGGCGCTCGGTTTCGCCGCCGTAGCCGGCGCCTTTACGGTCAATATGCTGATCAAGCCGCTCGACGCCGTTCTGGTCGAGTTCACCAATGATGCGGCCCGACTGGTTGATCCCAATCGCTCGATTGGCCTCGCATCGAATGTCTGGTTCTCTTGCGCGTCCGTGCTGTTCCTGACCGTAATCATCGCGTTCATCACCGACCGAATGATCGCGCCGCGTCTCGGACCCTACAATCCGAAGCTGGCTGCCGAGGGGACCACCACGGAGCAGGGCGCCGTGCTGTCCGACCGGGAGTCGCGCGGACTACGCTACGCCGGCCTCGGCCTGCTCGCCTTGATCGCCGTCTTCTGCCTCCTGACGATTCCGTCAGGGGCGCCACTGCGCAACCCCGTCACGGGAGAACTGATCGGCAACTCGCCGTTCATGAACGGCTTGATCGCGCTGATCATGCTGATGTTCCTGGTGACTGGTTGGGCCTATGGCATCGGCGCAGGAACGCTGAAGACTCTGCCCGAGGTGATCGCGGCGATCGAGAAGTCGATCAAGAGTCTCGGTGGCACGATCTTCCTATTCTTCGTCCTGAGCCAGTTTGTCGCCTATTTCACCTATACCAACATGGGCACCGTGATGGCGCTCAGCCTGTCCGGCGTGCTGCAATCGGCCAATATCGGCGCCTTGCCGCTGCTGCTCGGCTTCATCGTCGTGGTGGCGATCATTGACCTGCTGCTGACTGGCGCGATTGCGAAATGGGCGATCTTCGCCCCGGTGTTCGTGCCGCTGCTGATGAAGCTTGGCGTCGAGCCCGAAGCCGTGCTCGCGGCCTATCGCGTCGGCGACTCGCCGATGAACGCGATCACGCCGCTCAACGCCTATTTCGCGCTCGTCGTCGGCTTCGCGCAGAAATACGACAAGTCCGCTGGCGTGGGCACGATCGTCTCGCTGATGCTGCCCTATGTCGTGTGGATGTTCGTGCTGTGGACGGCCCTCTTCGCCGTCTGGAAGATGCTCGGCCTGCCCTGGGGCCTGTGATGGCCAATTGCGCGAGCCGCTGCCACGGAATTCTCAACTGATCGGATGGATACCATGAGCAGTCCCTCCATTCCCCTGGATGTTGACGCCGCGATCGATCACCTGATGCGGTTCCTCTCGGTCGAGGGCGTGACCGGGCAGGAGGCCAATATCGCCGCCGCGGTCAGCGACGCCTTGAAGGCGATCGGCGTGCCGGCTTCGGCGATCCGCTTCGACGACGCCAACAAGCGTATCCCGGTGCCGACGCAGACCGGCAACCTCATTGTCGACCTGCCCGGCACGCGGCCCGGCCCGCGCCTGTTGTTCTCCACCCATCTCGATACCGTGCCGCTTTGCGCCGGCGCCAAGCCCCGCCGCGAGGGCGATCGCATCGTCTCGGACGGCACCACCGCGCTCGGCGGCGATGCCCGCACCGGCGTTGCGCTGCTGGTCGTGCTGGCGGAGACGCTGATCAAGCACAAGCTGCCGCATCCACCGATCACGTTGCTCTTCACCGTCCGCGAGGAAAGCGGCCTGCATGGCGCGCGCGAACTGAATCCCGCCGAGCTCGGCGGCCCGGTCATGTGCGTCAATGTCGACGGCCAGCTGGCCTCCGAACTGATCATCGGCGCTGTCGGCCAGGAGAACTGGGAGGTCGAGATCAAGGGCCGGGCCTCCCATGCCGGGGTCGCGCCGGAAAAGGGCATCTCGGCCACGCTGGTCGGGGCCATCGCCCTTGCCGAGACCCGGAGCACGGGCTGGTTCGGCAAGGTCGTGAAGCCGGACGGCCGCGGCACCAGCAATGTCGGCATCTTCGGCGGCAAGGGTGGCACCACCGCGGCCGGCGATGCGACCAACGTCGTCACCGATTACGCTTTCATCAAGGGCGAGGCGCGCAGCCCCGAATTGACCTTCGCGAGCCAGATCGTCGATGGCTACGAGGCGGCCTTCGCCAAGGCGAAGGCCGCGGTCACGGATCACGAGGGCGACACCGCCGAGGTGACATTTCGCCGGCAGCCGGCCTATCCACCTTTTGAGCTGGGCAAGGACACGCCGGTCGTGCAGCGCGCCACGAAGGCGCTCAAGCTTCTCGGAATCGAGCCGACCTATCTGTTCTCGAATGGCGGGCTCGATGCCAACTGGCTGGACAAGCACGGTGTGCCGACGATCACGATCGGCGCCGGCCAGGCAGAGATCCACACCATCAAGGAGTATGTGCGGCTCGACGAATACGAAAAAGGCTGCCGCCTCGGCGTGCTGATGGCCACCCTGGAGGACTAGAGCATTTTCGAGCGAAGCGGATACCGGTTCGCGTAAAGAAAATGCGATAAAACAAAGAGATAGAGCATTTCCGCGATTCGAAGAGACGCGGAAATGCTCTAGCGGGATGCCCCGGCCAGAATACGGCACAGGAGGGAGCTGAGCGTTGAGCCCGATAGCCTATACCGGCACCATCATCGCTGTGGCGGTCATCCTGTTCGTCTCGAACAGGGTCCCGGTCGTGGTCGTCGCGATGCTGACCGCTCTGTCCCTGTGGGCGACGGGCGTCCTGACATTGCCTCAGGCGCTCGGAGGGTTCGGTGATCCCGCGGTTATCTTCATCGCGTCGCTTTTCGTCGTCAGCACCGGGCTCGAAGTCACCGGCGTCACTGCCTGGGCGGGGCAGCTCCTGATCACGTGGGCGGGTGAGAAAAGCCGGACGCGCCTGCTGCTCCTGACGATGAGCCTGGTTTCCGTGCTGACCGCCCTGATCAGCGTCAACGGCGCCGTGGCCGCCTTGCTGCCGGTGGTCGTGGTCATCGCGGTCCGCTTGAAGCGGCACTCCTCGCAACTGCTGATGCCGCTCGTCTTCTCCGCCCATGCCGGCTCCATGCTGGCGCTGACCGGGACGCCGGTGAACGTGCTGGTCTCGGACGCGGGAAGTGATGTCGGCGTCGGGGCGTTCGGCTTCTTCGAGTTCGCGCTGGTCGGCATACCCCTGCTGGCCGGCACGATGGCGATCATCGTCCTGTTCGGACAGCGCCTGCTGCCCGAGCGCAATGGCGCGACCATGCCCGCGGACTTCAGCCGCCACGCCAAGACGCTGGTCGAGCAATATGGCCTTGCCAGCGGCGTCTATCAGATGCGGGTGCGTGCAAGCTCGCCCTATATCGGCATGGCGCCTGACGCCGTCGACCTGACCGACCATGCGGGGCTGCAACTTGTCGCCATTCAGGACGGCGATACGGCGGGGCCGCTGCGCCGCACGGTGATAGCCGAAGGCGATCACCTGCTGGCGCGAGGGGATGCCGACGCGGCCGCAGCGCTGGCTGCCAAGATGCATCTGGCGTTCCGCGAGGACACGAAGCTGGGGCAGGGCGAGGAAACGCTGTTCAACCAACGCTCGGGACTCGCCGAGGTCGTCATCCCGCCGCGCTCGGGCCTGATTGGCCAGAGGGTATTTCCGGGGATGGTCACCGACAGCGGCGACCTGATCATCCTGGCCGTGCAGCGCGCCGGCGCGGAGATTGCTTCCGCAAGCGCGACCAAGGATTCCGGCGGTATCTTGCTGCAGGCAGGCGACACCATGCTGCTGCAGGGAACCTGGAAGGCGCTCGACGTCCGTCTCGACGATCCGGACGTCCTGGTCGTGAGCTCGCCGGAAATGGTGCGCCGCCAGGCCGTGCCGATGGGGCCCGGCGCCAAGCAGGCCGTCGCCATCCTGATCGCGATGGTGCTGCTGCTCGCGACCGGCGTCGTGCCGCCCGCGGTCGCCGGGCTGCTGGCCGCCGGCGCGATCATCCTGTCGGGGATCATGAGCGTCGAACAATCCTACCGCGCCATCAGCTGGACCACGGTCATCCTCGTCGGCGCCATGATGCCGCTTTCCACCGCCATGGTGGAGACCGGGGCGGCGAAGCTGATGGCCGAGCATCTCGTCCGCATCGTCGGCGATGCCGGCCCGCTCGCGCTGCTGGCCGGCCTGTTCGTCCTAACCGCGATCATGGGGCAGCTGATCAGCAATACGGCGACCGCGCTGATCGTCATTCCGATCGGTGTCGCGGCCGCCGCGAGCATGGGTATCTCGCCACGCCCTGTGCTGATGAGCACCGCCGTCGCGGCTGCGGGAGCCTTCCTCACGCCCATTGCCACACCGACGAACCTGATGGTGATGGGGCCGGGCGGCTACATGTTCAGCGACTACTGGAAGCTCGGGCTGCCGTTGCTGATCTGGTTTTTCTTGGTGGCGGTTTTCATCGTGCCGCTGATCTGGCGCTTCTGACAACAGAGGACGCGAGATGCGACGCATCACGCTCGAGCACTCTTCCGCCAGCCCGGCACGTCGGCTGACCGGCATCGAACAACCGGACGCAATGGCGTCGGTTGGACTTTAAACCAGGGAGGATCACGTGATCCACCTACGCGCTGCGGCAATTGCCGTGGAATCGTCGTCGGAGCACTCTGTTCCGGCAGTGCTGTCGCAGCCTCTGTTTTTGCGGGCGGTGTCTTTCCAAGGAGTCCTGCCGTCGAGCTGGCGCAACGGCACGGCTCGCGCTCGCGTCATGTCCGGGGCCGGCGCTGGTGGGAGCATCGCCAGATGCGCGACCATCGCGGACGCGGGGGCACGCGCCGCGTCCAGGTCTGCCCGCGCTAGCTCGCCTTGAATCTGCCGAACATAGCCTTGGGAGCAAAGTGATGATCAGGGTCAAAGCGAAGCATCAGCAGCTTGTTCGCATCGGCGGCTGCATCTGCGGCAAACCGCACCTGCGGAGGGGCGCGGGCATGACATCGACGGTCCGGCGCGCTGTTGTCGCCCTGCTTCTGCTCGCAGCAGCAGGGCTGCCATCTGCCGTCCGTGCGCAAGGCAGTCAGCAGGCGAGCGGCACCGTCACGCTGTTCGAGAACGTGCGCGTTTTCGATGGCAGCAGCGCCACGCTCTCCGCGTCCTCCCATGTTCTGGTGCGCGGCAACAAGATCGAGACGATCTCGACGCAGCCTATCGCGGTCGATCGCAGGGCGGACACCCGCATCATCGACGGCGGCGGGCGCACGCTGATGCCGGGCCTGATCGACGCGCATTGGCATGCGATGCTGGCGCGGGTGACGCCGGCGCAGGCGTTCGGCGACGTCGGCTACACCAATCTCGCCGCGGGCGCCGAGGCGACGGACACCCTGATGCGGGGCTTCACCACCGTCCGCGACGTGGGCGGGCCGGTGTTCGGTCTCAAAAGCGCAATCGACGAGGGCATCGTCAAGGGCCCCCGGATCTACCCGTCCGGCGCCATGATCACCGTCACGAGCGGGCATGGCGATTTCCGGCAGCTGTCCGACCTGCCACGGAGGACCGGTGGCGGGTTCACCCGCATGGAGCAGGTTGGCGGCGGCATTGTCGCGGACAGCCCTGACGAGGTCCGTGTGCGGGCGCGCGAACAGCTCATGCAGGGCGCCTCCCAGGTCAAGTTGACGGCGGGCGGCGGGGTGTCGTCACCGTTCAGTCCAATCGACGTCACCACCTTCATCGACGCCGAACTGCGCGCCGCCGTCGAGGCGGCCGAGAATTGGGGCACCTATGTCGTCGCGCACGCCTTTACGCCGGCTGCGATCCGAGGGGCGATCGCCGCCGGCGTGAAATGCATCGAACACGGCTTCCTGATGGATGATGCAACCGCCAAGCTCATCGGCGAGAAAGGCATCTGGCTGAGCCTGCAGCCGCTCCCCGAAGGCCTGAGGCTGGGCTTCCCGATCGGTTCGGTCCAGCGGGACAAGGCGGATGAGGTCTGGCCCGGCATCGCCAGGTCCTACGAGCTGGCGAAGAAGTACAAGCTCAAGACGGCGTGGGGCACCGATGTGCTGTTCTCCGCCGCGCTGGCGCAGCAGCAAGGGGCGATCCTGGCCTCGCTTGCCCGCTGGTACACCCCCGCCGAAGCGCTCGCCATGGCGACTGGGACCAACGCCGAGCTGCTGGCGCTGTCCGGAAAGCGCAATCCCTATCCGGGCAAGCTCGGTGTTGTGGAACAGGGTGCGCTTGCGGACCTGCTTCTGGTCGACGGCAATCCTCTGGAGAATATCAGCCTGATCGCAGATCCGGACAAGAATTTCCTCGTCATCATGAAGGACGGCAAGGTCTACAAGGATACCTTGCCGAGGTGAGTTCGGCAGTCGGGTCAGACTGACTGCTTCACTGGCTACCTCGGGGCGGCCCCGCTGGGTTATCGGCCGCGGGCTCATGCTGCGCCAGAAGCAGCCACTGGACGTACGCCGAGAAGCGGACATTGATCCTCATGGCCAGCTTCTGCTCAGGGGGAAGCTCTCTTTCGATCGTTGCCCTGCGTAGCTAGCAAAAAATGCATCGTCGGAAGGCCCGTAGCCGGTACGCAGGCGATGCCGTAGGCTGCGTTCGGCCGGACTGGACGGATGGTGGCGTTCATCAGCTCTCAGCGCAATCGAAGGAGCCGGACATGCCGTGGGTCGAATGCGTGACGACGGTGCCGGAAACGGAGGCGCTCGCCCGGTGCGCTTGCGAGAAGACGGTGACCTGAGGCGCGCCGATGAAGGCCATCGTTCTCGGCGCGGCGGCTGGTGGTGGTTTTCCGCAATGGAATTGCCGATGCCGGGTCTGTGCGCTTGCCTGGAGCAGGGATCCTCGCGCGCCCTGGCGGACGCAATCGAGCCTTGCAGTGACGCTCGACGGCGAGAGTTGGGTCGTGCTGAACGCGTCGCCCGATCTCGGCAGCCAGATCCGGGCAACGCCAGGTTTGTGGCCGCGTGGGGAGCGGCATTCGCCGATCAGCGCGGTCATACTCAGCAGCGCCGAGATCGACCATGTCACCGGGCTGCTCAGCCTGCGCGAGCGACATTCGTTCGATCTGATTGCGTTTATGCCTGTTCTCGATGCGGTCGGAGCCAATGCGATGTTCGCCGCAGTGCCGGCGCGTCGCGTGGCCGCGAGCGCCTCGGCTCCCATCATGCTGGCTGGCGGACTGACGGCGGAGCTGTTTCCCGTTCCCGGCAAGGCGCCGCTCTATCTCGAGGGCAACGACCCTCGGCTCGAGTCCGAGGCCGGTGAAACGGCAGGTATCCGGATCAGCGGCCGCGGGCGATCCATCGTCTACATCCCAGGCTGCGCCGCCTTGTCCGACGACGTGCGTGCCAAGGCGGACAGCGCGGACATGCTGTTCTTCGACGGCACCTTGTTCACCGATGACGAGATGATCCGGGCTGGCGTCGGCGAAAAGACCGGCCGCCGCATGGGGCATATGCCGATCACAGGCGCCGACGGCTCACTGGCCTGGCTTGCAGGGCTCTCGGCCGCGCGGAAGGTCTACATCCACCTCAACAACACCAATCCGGCGTTGATCGAGGGATCGCCAGAACGTCTCATGATCGAAGCTGCCGGTGTCGCGGTGGCCTATGACGGCATGGAGATGACGCTGTGACCGCTTTGCTATCGCCCGAGGAACTGGAACAGCGCCTGCGCGAGGTCGGTGAGGCGCGTTATCACGACAAGCATCCTTTCCATGCGCGCTTGCACTCCGGCCAATGCACCAAGGGCGAGGTTCAGGCCTGGGCCCTCAACCGCTTCGTCTACCAGGCCCACATCCCTGTGAAGGATGCCTTTCTCATCGCCCGGACAAATGATCCCGCGCTCCGGCGGGCCTGGCGCCAGCGCCTCGTCGACCATGACGGCGAGGGGGATGGCGAGGGCGGAATCGAGCGCTGGCTCCGGCTCTGCGAAAGCCTGGGCCTGGCGCGCGCGGACGTGCAGGCCCATCGCGGCGTGCTGCCGGCGACACGCTTTGCGGTCGAGGCCTATGTCAATTTCGTGCGGGAGCGCCCGCTGCTCGAAGCGGTCGCTTCCTCGCTGACCGAGCTGTTCTCACCGAAGGTCATCCGCCATCGCGTCGAGGGCATGCTGGCACATTACGATTTCGTCAGTCCGGAAAGCCTGAGCTATTTTACCGCTCGCCCGGAGCAGGCACGGCGCGATGTCGAGACCGCCCTTGGCTATGTGACGGCCCATGCCCGCACGCCGGCGGAGCAGCGGGCTGTCATTGCGGCGCTGGAATTCAAATGCGACGTGCTCTGGGCGATGCTGGACGCGCTTCATCACGCCTATGTCGGGCCCGGCCATGTTCCGCCCGGCGCCTTCGTGCCGGCGCACTCATGATCGCGTTCACAGGTGCTGGTACTGCGGCGGCGCGGATAGGTGAGGCATTTGTCCCCCAAGTCGCAGCTGCGTCAAACGCCTTGATAGGTCCGGTAGATGAAATCGCTGCGCTCGGAAGCGGCCTCGGCTTCCGCCAGCGCAACCACTCCCTCATGCAGCGGCGACAAAGAGCAGGCGGGATCTGTCGCGGACGCGTCCCCCGCGAGCGCCATGGCCTGGCAACGGCAGCCACCGAAGTCCAGTTCCTTCCGCGCGCAACTGCGGCACGGCTCCTTCATCCAGTCGTTGCCACGGAAGGCATTGAAGGCAGCGCCGCGATACCAGATCTCCGACAGGCTGGCGTCGCGCACATTGTCGAATGTCAGCCCGACGATCGTCTCGGCAGCATGGCAAGGCAAGGCGCGTCCCGACGGCGTGACGTTCATCAGCCGCGCGCCCCAGCCGCCCATGCAGGCCTTTGGGTAGCGGGCATAGTAATCGGGCAGCACGCTATCGATGACGAGGCGCCCGGCTGTGCGGCGCCGGGCCTCGTCGACTTGCACCATCGCGATTTCGACCTGCCGGCGCGTCGGCATCAGCCTGGCGCGGTTGATCAGGCCCCAACCGTAATACTGCACATGGGCAATTTCGATCCGCGCCGCGCCCCAATCTTCGGCGAGCGCAACAAGAGCGGGAATCTCGTGCACGTTCTCCCGATGGATGACGGCATTGACGGTAAGGCGCAGCCCCAGTCGGGCGATGGCGGCAGCGACGGCATGCTTGCGCGCCGAGGCCCCCTCGTAGCCGGCAACATGATCGCATGTCTTCGCGTCGACCGCCTGTACCGAGAGCTGGATATGATCGAGACCGGCCGCGGCCACCGCGTCCAGCACGGCCGGCTGAAAGCCGACGCCGGAGGTGATCATGTTGGTATATAGGCCGGCGTCATGCGCGTGCACGACAAGTTCGGCGATGTCGCGCCGCAGCATCGGCTCGCCACCCGAAAAATAGATATGCAGGACGCCGAGCGCCGCCGCTTCATCCATCAGCCGCTTCCAGTCGGAGGTCGAGAGTTCCTGCGAGCGTCGGTCGAGTTCGAGGGGGTTGGAGCAATAGGGGCAGCGCAGGGAGCAGCGATGCGTCAGTTCCGCCAGCAAGCCCATGGGCGGCGGCAATGCCGGCCGGGCCGGGGTGGCTTGCGGGAGCGTCTCGACATCGCTCACAGATCGATCATCCTCTGATCGGCGAGGCCGCGCAGAAACGCGACGACGTCAGCGGCGATCTCGTCGCGGTTCGCCTCGAACGTCGTCGCCAGTTCCTGCGCTATGGCCTCGATGCTGCGCACGCCATCGATGCGCTGCAGGATTTCAAGCGCGATCTCGTCGGGTTCGAAGACGCGTTCCGGACCAAGCAGGAACCATTGCCGGCGGGTCTCATCGAAGCGCAGACGAACGCCACGGGGCAGTGCCGGGACAATGGCTGCGATATCGATATGCGTGGCGTCGGCTTTCATGGGGCGGCGGCTCGCGCGAATTCGTCAAGCACCAGATCATGCGACGATGCCGAGGCCGCCTCGCGTGCATGGAAACCGATCGCTATACCGCAACATCTATTCCTTGGCGCCGGCCGGGGAAGGCGCCTCTGCGTTCCGCCTGCAGCGATACCCTGGCGCTCAGAACCGAAACGTCAGAGCTTGGCGGGAGCGTAGGACGTCACTTCGCAGCCGACCGTCACTTCGATGATCGCGGGCTTTTTCCACTTGCGCATGATCGGTATCTCCAGATCGTCGCCAGCTTTCGCAACCGAAAGCGGGGGAAGGTTACATCCGGCAACAGCGTGTTGCAAACGAAGCCGACGGCCGGGTGGCGTCATCTCGCTACGTGGGTGAAGGACCAGCCTTCCTTCAAGAACCGGCCCGCGTCGCCTCATTGCGGGACCAAACGCCCAAGGCCTGCTACTGGGCGAGAATCCACTTCACGAGGCTTTCGGCATCCTCCGGCGAAACGCTCGGTTGAGGCGGCATCGGCGTTTGTCCCCAATTGCCGCCGCCGCCCTTCACGACCCTTTCACTCAGGGTCTTGATCGCGGCTTCATCCTTGCCATAGCGCTCGGCCACGGCCTTGAAGGCTGGCCCGATCATCTTCCGTTCGGCGTGGTGGCAGGCCACGCAGTTCTTGCTCCTGGCCAGTTCGGGGCTTGCGAAAGCGCTTGACGATGTCAGAAGCGCGGCGAAAAGGGCCGTCGCGAGTTGGCGAAAGTCAGGCATGGGCAGGATTCCCTCATGCGCGATCCGGATCGGACGGTATCGCAGGGCCGGCGCCTCCACAGATGAATGGGCAGCCGCGCCGCCGCTTTGGCGGGTGCGGCTGCCGGATGCGCTCAGTTGGGCTTGAGCTGATAGACGTCGCCCTGATCGGTGGCGACGTACATGCTACCGTCCGGCGCCTGCACGACGGAGCGGAAGCGCCCGGCCGGCATCGGCAGGGACACCGTGCTGCGGGTGGCGGACGAGCCGTCGGGCTTGATGTCGAGCACGTCGAGGCGGTTGCCGACCGGCGTTCCGTGAATGCCGATCCCCATGAAGGTCACCACCATCCGGCCGTTCCACTCCTTCCACTGCGGGCCGTCCAGGAACACGCAGGACGACATGCCCTGCGAAAGCAGGTCGTTGTTCCAGGCGGGCTTCATCGCGTTGGGATAGGTCTTGGTGTCGGTCATCGGCATGAATGCCGACCGCTCCTTCGGATCCACCGCGCCCATCTGGTTCGGCGAGTATCCGCAATAGTTGTCAGGACAGTCGCCGCGCCCGCCAACGTTCGGACGCGGATCCCACCCCGCGTTGCCGCCGGCCGTGAGCGCCGTCACCTCATCGCTATGCCAGGGGCCATTCTCCGCCGTGTAGGGCTGGTTGCTGCCGGGGCGGAAACAGATGCCTTGCGGGTTGCGATGTCCGTAGGTGAAGACGCGCGGATCGAAGCCCTGTGGCGGGTTGTTGCCGGGCGCGGCCTTGCCGTCCCGGTCGACACGGAGCACTTTTCCGCCGATGCGGGTCGGGCTTTGCGGCACCTCGCCGTTATGGGTGTCGCCCGTCGTCACGTAGAGGAAGCCGTCGGCCGGACCGAAGCGCAGGCGCCCGCCATTATGCGCCCCGGCATCGCCGAAGGGATGGTTGCTGGGCGCCGGCTTGTAGGCGATGTCGGTGACGATATCCTGCCGGTTCGAAACCTTGGTCAGATCGGGACTGACCGTCAGCCGCAGGACCCGATTGGTACCCGGCGCGGTCATGTTCGACGCCGAGGCCACGTAGATGAAGCGGTTGGTGGCGAAGTTGGGGTCGATCGCCACACCGTACATGCCGGCCTGACCGCCGCAGAAGAGGTCGGATGCGGTGTCAGGGTAGTTCTTGGAATCCTTGATGCCGAGCAAGGCGTTGATCTTGCCGGATGGGAGCCGGACCGAGAGTCCGCTGCACTTCTCGGTGAAGAACATCGTGCTGTCGGGCAGGAAGGCCATGTCCCAGGTGAGGTCACGACCTGACATGACGGCGGTGCTGGTGAGTCCGGGAGTTTGGGCCACCGCCGCCCCGGACAGGATGAATGAGGTCAGTAAGGCATAGGGCAACACGAAGCGAACACGTCGAGTCATCGATGTCTCCTCCGAGCTTGTAAGCCTCCCCATTTGATCGGACCCGCGATCCGCAGGCCTTGGCCGAAATCGCTGTTCGGCCGCATGATTGTTATGTGACGGCCATAATTTGCGCAACATCGTTTCTCGGCGAGCCAGCGCCGATGTGTAAGGCAACCTCTGGGCCTTCGCCTCGACAGTCAGATTGATCGGGCAGTCCGAGCGTGGGTCGTTCATGCGCATCCCAAAAACCGGTTGCAATATGAAATCGGCCGATCTAGGTTAAAACCGATTGCATAACGCAATCAGAACTGCGGATGCGCCGCGTGAGGAAGGGACGTGGCATGGCCAAGCCCGTGTCCGGAATGAACCGGCCCCTGGACGGCTGCGTCGACCCTATGGCGTTTGAGCCAAGCCTACGCTCTTCCGCCACTTCATCGGGGACATGCGCGGCCTGGCCCGGCAGCGTGCAAACATGATGACGGAGATGAAAAGATGAAGCTCAACGCCTCAATCACCATCACGCCGATCCTCGTTGCCGACCTGTTCGTCGAGGGTGAGCGGATGCCGGTCTACGTGCACGTCATCGACCATCCCGATGCGCGCATACTGGTCGACACCGGCATGACGGAGTTGCACCCGGCGGTGGCCGAGCTCAATCCCCACCTCTATCCACTGAACAAGCAGGACTTCGACCTCGCCGGCATCGACATCGTCGTCAACACACACCTGCACGCCGACCATTGCGGCGGCAACCACCTCTTCGCCGGCAAGCAGATCTACGTCCAGCGTCGTGAGCTCGACAACGCGCATAGCGACGAGGGTGAATACCCCATTCGCGAATGGGTCGACGCGCCCGGCGTGCGGTATGTGCAGGTCGATGGCGAACTCGAGCTGCTTCCCGGGCTCCGGCTCGTCCCGGCGCCGGGACATACG
>NZ_JBHYEM010000017.1:0-104000 GCF_051860145.1 Allobosea sp.
AATGGCTCGAGCATCTCGATGTGCTCGGCCCCTCGACCATCATTGGCCACGGCATCTTCCTCGACCATCACAGCTCGGTGAAATGGCCGGCGACCGACGATCTCGGCGCGCTGGTCGAGACCGGCACCCATGTCGCCCATTGCCCGATCGTCTTCCAGCGCCGCGGCATCGCGATGCAGAGCTTCGGGCAATATGTCGCCGCCGGTGTGAATCTCGGCATCGGCACCGACACCTACCCGCATCATATGCTGGAAGAGCTGCGCGCGGTCTGCATCGGCTCGCGCATGGTGGCCGAGGACGTCTACGACCTGCGCACCTCGGATGCCTTCAACGCCGCGACGCTCGGCGGCGCCAAGATGCTCGGCCGCAACGATATCGGCCGGCTCGCCAAAGGCGCCAAGGCCGATATCGTGCTGGTCGACGTCACCCATCCGATGATGCGCCCGCTGCGCGACCCCATCCGCAGCCTGATCTATGCCGCCGGCGAGCGCGCCGTGACCACCGTCGTCGTCGATGGCGTCACCGTGGTCGAGAACGGCAAGGTCCTGACCATGGATTATGCCAGCGCCGCGGCCGAGCTCGAGGAGGCGCAGCGCCGGGCCGAACCGAATGTGAAGGGGCTGGACTGGGCCAAGCGCGACCATCTCGAGATCTCGCCGCTGACCTTCCCGGCGGGCAAAGCCTGAATGAGCGCGCCGGATCGACAGGGGATGCCCGCAAGCAACGCGCCGATCCTGGAGGTGCGCGATCTCAAGACGCATTTCCGCACCGAGCGCGGCTTCTACAAGGCGGTCGACGGCGTCAGCTTCCAGGTCGCTCCCGGTCGCACGCTCGGCGTCGTCGGCGAGAGCGGCTGCGGCAAGAGCGTGACCTCGCTCTCGATCATGGGCCTCGTGCCGGAGCCGCCCGGCATCCGCGCCGGCGGCGAGATCATCTTCGAGGGCGCCGACCTGCTCAAGCGCAGCCGGACGGAGATGGAGGAGATCAGGGGCGCCAGGATCGCCATGATCTTCCAGGAGCCGATGACCTCGCTGAACCCGGTCTACCGGGTCGGCGACCAGATCGTCGAAGGCCTGCGCCGGCACCGCAGGATCTCGAAGGGCGAGGCCCGCGAGCGCGCCATCGAGATGCTGCGGCTGGTGCGCATCCCGTCGCCCGAGACACGTGTCGATTCCTTTCCGCACGAGATGTCGGGCGGCATGCGCCAGCGCGTCATGATCGCGCTCGCGCTGGCCTGCGACCCGCAACTGCTGATCGCCGACGAGCCGACGACGGCGCTCGACGTCACCATCCAGGCGCAGATCCTCGACCTGATGCGCGACCTGCAGAAACGGCTCGGCACCGCGATCATCCTGATCACCCATGATCTCGGCGTCATTGCCGAGACCGCCGACGATGTCGTCGTGATGTATGCCGGCAAGATCGTCGAGCGCGCCGATGTCAGGACGCTCTTCGCCGACGCCCAGCACCCCTACACGCTCGGCCTGCTCGCCTCGATCCCGCGGCTCGACACCGAGCGCGACCGGCTCCAGACCATCGAGGGCATGGTGCCGGCACCCGACGACATGCCGGCCGGCTGCCGCTTCGCGCCGCGCTGCACGCTGGCGAGCGAGCGCTGCCGCAACGAGGAGCCGCCGCTGCGCCCGCTCGGAACCGGCCATCTCGTCGCCTGCTGGCGCGCGCCGATCGAGGAGGCCTCGCGATGAACGCGCCCCTGCTCGAAGTCGAGAACCTGTCCAAGCATTTCGTCCTCGATGGCGGCCTGTTCGGCCGGCGCAAGGGCGTGGTCAAGGCGGTCGACGGCGTCTCCTTCACCGTAGCGCGCGGCGAGACGCTGGCGCTTGTCGGTGAATCCGGCTGCGGCAAGTCGACGACCGGGCGGCTGATCCTGCGCCTGATCGAGCCGAGCGGGGGCGGCCTGCGCTTCGACGGCGCCGACATGCTGGCGCTCGACAAGACCGCGCTGCGCGCGCTGCGCCGGCGCATGCAGATCATCTTCCAGGACCCGTTCGCCTCGCTCAATCCGCGCATGTCGGTCTCCGATATCCTGGCCGAGCCGCTGCTGCTGCACCGGCTCGCGACGCCGGCCGAAATTCCCGGCAAGGTGCGCGAGCTGCTCGGCCTCGTCGGACTCGGCCCGCAGCATGCCGAGCGCTTCCCGCATGAATTCTCCGGCGGCCAGCGCCAGCGCATCGGCGTCGCCCGCGCGCTCGCGACGCATCCCGACCTCGTGGTCTGCGACGAGCCGGTCTCGGCGCTCGATGTCTCGATCCAGGCGCAGGTCGTCAACCTGCTGCAGGACCTGCAGGCCAGCCTCGGCCTGTCCTATATCTTCATCGCGCATGATCTCGCGGTGGTGAAGCATATCGCGACCCGCGTCGCGGTGATGTATCTCGGCCGCATCGTCGAGCTCGCCGACAAGCACACGCTCTATGCGCAGCCGCGCCATCCCTACACCCAGGCCCTGCTCGCAGCGGCGCCGCTGCCGAACCCGGGCCTCAGGCTGGAGCGGCCGATCCTGCAGGGAGACGTGCCGAGCCCGCTGAAGCCGCCCTCGGGCTGCGCCTTCCATCCGCGCTGCGTGCACGCAAAGGCAGTCTGCAAGGACGAGACGCCGGCGCTGCGGCCGATGCCGGACGGCGCCGTGGTCGCCTGCCATTTCGCCGGCACGCTTCCCGCGCCGGCGCTGGCGACGGCAGCCTCGCCCAACCCCGTGCTGGAGCGCCGCTTCGCCGCGCTCGCTACGGGCGAATAAAGCCGCCGCTACGCCGTCGCGACATAGCCGTCGCGGCGCGGGTCGGCCGCGCCGGTGAAGACGCCGGTGGCGGGATCGACCGCGATCGCCTGCATGCCGCCGACCTTCATCGTCCAGCCGGCATCGAAGGCCTCGATCTCGTGACCGCGCGCTTTCAGGCCGGTGATCACCTCAGGGATGATCCGATTCTCGGCCTGGACGAGGCGGCCGTCCCAGAGCCGTGCCCGCGGCGCCTCGATCGCCTGCTGCAGCGGCAGCCCGAAATCGACATATTGCACGAAGGCCTGGGCCTGGGTCTGCAGGATGCCGTAGCTGCCGGGCGTGCCGAGCGCCAGCACCGGCTTGCCGTCGCGCGTCGAGATCGATGGCGACATGCACATCAGGAGATCGCCGCCCGGTCGCGACCGGTTCGGGCTCTCCGGCTGCACATCGGCCCAGTACAGGAAGTTGTTGAGGCACAGGCCCGTGCCGGGCACCACGACGCCGCTGCCGAACGGGCTGCCCAGGCTCTGCGTGACGCAGATCAGGTTGCCGTCGCGGTCGGCGATCGAGAAGGAGGTGGTGTGCGCCGGGTCCTCGCCATCCTGCGGCATCCATTGTTCGGTCGGCCCGACGATCGGCTTGCCGTCGCGCAGACGCGCACGCAGGCGCTCGACGGACGCGTCCGAAAGCAGCTCGGCCAGCTTGTCCGGCGCCGGGTTGTTATGAGCGATCCGGATCCCGGCCGCGAGCCTGATCGCGCGATAGACCTGGTCGAGATGCTCGGTGCCGTTCGGCGCAGCGCCCTTGAGGTCGAGGCCTTCCAGGATGCGCAGCGTCAGCAGGAACTGGAAGCCTTCGCAGGGCGGCGGCGGCACATGCACGGTCAACCCGCGATATTGCACGGGCAACGGTTCGCGCCAGACCGGCTTGAAATCCGTGAGGTCGGAGAGCGTCAGCGTCCCGCCGAGGCTCCTGACATGGGCGACGATCGTCTCGCCGAGCGCGCCGCCATAAAGGTGCTCCGGCCCTTTTTCGGCGATGGCGCGTAAGGTCGCGGCGAGATCGGGCTGGCGCAGCAGCTTGCCGACGCTCGCCTTGGCTCCGTCGGGATAATAGGCTCGCGCCCAAGGCTCGTAGAGGTCCGGATACGCCTTCAGGACTGGGCGCTGCTCCTCGAACTCGAAAACGCCGAACTCGGCGAGCCCGAAACCGTCCTCGGCGAGCGCGATCGCCGGCGCGAAGATCTCGGGCAGCGCCTTTCGGCCGTAGCTGCGGACCAGCTCGCACCAGCCCCCGAGATTGCCGGGCGTGCCGACCGGCAGCGCCCCGCGTTCGAGCTCGGCGCGCTCGCGCAGGCGCTCGACCGGGAAGGCCGACGGGATTTTTGGCACGAAATCCAGCACCCGGATCCGCTTTTCGGCCGCGACCCACATCGTCGCGAGACCCTCGCCGGCGAGGCCCGACATGAAGGGCTCGACGACATTCAGCGCCGCCGCCGTCGCGGCCGCCGCATCGAAGGCATTGCCGCCATTGGCGAGGATGCGCGCGCCGGCCTGGGCCGCGTGAGGATGCGCCGCGGCCACCATGCCGTGGGCCGATGTCATCGTCGGCCGTCGTCCGTCCATTGCCGTCCCCTCTCGCATCGTTGTCCTGGAGACGATCATAACCACGACGCAGGGTTGCGCCCCACCCGCAATGGCGGGGCGCGCATGCAGCAGCGGCTGGGCGTGAGGCGACCGCCCGGCGAGCGGTTCGACTCTAGGCAGGGCGCGTCTGGACCCCCAGAACCGCCTCGAGCCGCGCGGTGATGTCGAGCAGATAGGCGTCCTCGTGCCAGCGCCCGACCAGTTGCAGCCCGATCGGCAAACCGGCCTGCGAGAGGCCGCAGGGCAGCGACAGCGCCGGATGGCCGGTGAGATTGAACGGAAAGGTATAGGGATACCAGGCGCCGCGGATGGTGCCGGCGTCGCGGCCGGCGATCTCGATCCGCCCGAGCGGATCGAGCCCGACCGGCAGGGCCGGGGCGGACAAGGTCGGCGAGGCGATGAGGTCGAAGCGAGAGAGGATATCCTGGATCTGCGCGAAGCAGTTTGTGCGGGCGAACTGCGCCTCGCAGAGATCGGCGGCGCTATAGGCCCGCCCGGACTCGATCGTCGCGATGAGGGTCGGGTCGAGCTTGTCAGGTGAGCGGCTGGCATGCCCCCCGAGCCGCGCCAGCAGCAGCGAGCGCAGCAGCACCAGAAAATGCGGTTCGAGCGAGACGAGGTCGAGCTCGATCGGTTCGACGATCATGCCGAGCGCTTCCGCCTGGCGCATGGCCGCGTTGACCGAGGCTTCGACCTCGGGATCGAGGATAGTGCCGCAGCGCAGGAGGAAACCGACGCGAGGCTTCTCGCCATCGGCAAGCCCACGACGCGGGAAGGCCTCGACCTGGCCATAGGGATCGCGGCGGTCCGGCCCGAGCAGTGCCTCGAACATCAGCCGCGTATCGGCAACATTCCGCGCCATCGGCCCGACAAAGGAATTGGCGCCGAACAGGTCGGGTGCCTGCAGGTTCGGGATCGCGCCGAGCGTCGCCTTCAGCCCGACCACGCCGCAGCAGGCGGCGGGAATCCGGATCGAGCCCCCGCCATCGGAGCCGAGCGCCAGCGGCCCCATCCCGGCCGCGACCGCGACAGCCGCGCCGCCGCTGGAGCCGCCGCAGGTATGGCCATGGTTCCAGGGATTGAGCGTGCGGCCGAAGAAGGGGCCCTCGGTGAACGGCTTGTGGCCGAATTCCGGCGTCGTCGTCTTGCCGATCAGGATCGCGCCGGCCGCGCGCGCCCGCGCCACCGCGACGGCATCGGCCTTCGGCACGTTGTCCGCGAAGAGCGCGCTGCCCTGCGTCGTCGCGACGCCCTCGGTATTGGTCAGGTCCTTGACCGAGAACGGGATGCCATGAAGCGGGCCGAGCACCTCGCCGCGCATGACGGTGGCCTCGGCGGCCTTCGCCTCGGCGCGCGCGCGTTCGGCGCAGATCGCCATGAAGGCGTTCAGCCCGGCCTTCTCCTCGATCCGGACAAGCGCGGCCTCGACCGCCTCGACAGGCGAGACGGACTTCGCCCGGATCGCGGCGGCGAGGTCGACGGCGGAAAGATCGGCGATGGCGGTCATGGTCTGGCTCCTCGCCTCAGATCATCCAGCGCCCGCCATCGATCAGCAGCGTCTGGCCGGTGACGTAGCGGGCATCCTCGCTGGCGAGGAAGGCGACGCAGCCCGCCACATCCTCGGGCTCGGCGATGAAGCCGGCCGGCGTCGTCGCCTTGATCCTCTCGATCACCGCCGGCGTCAGCCGGTCATGGGCGCGGGTACGGATGGCGCCGGGCGCCACCGCGTTGACGGTGACGCGATGGGGCGCGAGCTCCCGGGCAAGCGCGCGGGTGAAACCGATGATCCCCATCTTGGCGGCGGCATAGTCGGTCAGGCCGGCATCGCCGACGAGAGCCGCGTCGCTCGACATGTTGACGATTCGCCCGCCGCGCTCGCGCATCGTCGGCACGACGAGCCGCGACATCCGCATCGCGGTGAAGAGCGAGACCTCGAGCACGAAGCGCCAGACCTCTTCCTCCGATTCGTGGAACTGCGCCGCCCGCTCGCGCCCGCTCTGGCCGACATTGTTGAACAGGATGTCGACCGGCCCGAAGGCCGCGACGCTGCGCTCATGGAAGCCAGCGAGAACGGCTGCGTCGGTGCAATCGCCGGCCATGCTCAGCAGGCGCTCGGCAGGTTGGCCGGCAAAGCTCTCGGCAAAGCCCTCGGCCTCGCGATCGATGACGGCGACCCGCGCGCCCTCGCTCAGGAAGCGCCGGGCCGTCGCGGCGCCGATGCCGTGCGCGGCACCGGTAATGGCCACGACCTTCCCGGAAAAACGTCCTTCGGCTGCGGTCATCCTGGCGGCCTCAATGAAAGGTTCTGCCACCATCGACGGCAATCGCCGTGCCGGTGACATAGGAGGATTCCGAACTGGTCAGCCAGAGGATCGCGGCGGCAATCTCGTCCGGCGCGGCGATGCGCCGGAGCGCATAGCGGGCGCGCACCGCCTCATGGGCCGCCTGCGGGTCCGCCGCGCCGTCGATGCTGGAGCGGAACAGCTCGGTCTCGACCGCGCCGGGGCAGATCGTGTTGACGCGGATGCCGAATTCGGCCGCCTCCATCGCCAGCGCCTTGCTGGCCATCTGCAACCCGGCCTTGGAGGCGCAATAGGCTGTGCGGTGCTTCAGCGGCGCGAGACCGGCGCCGGAGGAGACATTGACGATGGTGCCGCCGCCGGCGGCGCGCAGATGCGGATAGGCTGCCTGCATCACCAGCATCGGCCCCGTCAGGTTGACCGCGATCAGGCGGTTCCAGTCCGCCAGCGCCATCGCCTCGATATCGGCGATCAGGTCGATGCCGGCCGCGTTGACGACACCGTCGAGCCCGCCGAGCGCTGCGGCTGCAGCCGTGACGGCGCGTATGACCGCCTCGGGCTCGACCACATCGACCCTGGCAGCATGGAGCGACGAGGCGTCGAAACGCCGGCGCAGCGCCGCCAGGGCGGCATCGTCGCGGTCGAGGGCCGCCACGCGCGCCCCCTCGGCGATGAAGCGTTCGGCGGTGGAAAGCCCGATGCCCTTGGCAGCGCCGGTGATCAGGACGCGCCGCCCGGCGAGCCCGCCGCTCACCGCCTTGCCTCCGCCCGCGCCGTCTCGAGGCCGGGGCGCATGTCGTCGACCAGCTCGTCGCAGCGGCCGATCCAGACATTGGGATGCTTCAGCGCATGCTCGATCAAGCCCTCCAGCACCTTGATGCGCGAGGGCTGGCCGATCATCTCGGGATGCATACCGAGCATCATCATCCGGTCCTCCGCATAGAGCACGTCGAACTCGCCCTTCCAGGCTTCGAGCAGCGCGGAGGGCGCCTGCATGGTGCGGCCGGGCAGCACGATCGAGTACTGGAAGAAGGGCGCGTCATCGAGCACCCAGCGGAAGGGCAATTCGACGATCTTGGTCTCCTTGCCCTCGACCTCGTGCAGATAGGGCGAGTCGTCGTCGAAGAAGTTGGACGAGTAGTCGAAGCCGTATTCGACCAGCATCGGCATGGTGATCGGACTGATCTCGGCGGCGGGCGAGCGCCAGCCCCGCGGCGCCTTGCCGCTGACGCGCTTGATCGACTGAAAGGCCTTCTCCATCTCCTCGCGCTCCTGCTCGGGCGTGAGCGAGAGGATCCAGGTGTGGCTGTAGCTGTGATGGGCGAGCTCGTGGCCGCGCTTCAGGATCTCCTCCATCAGTCCTTCGCGCTGGTCGATGATGATCCCCGGCACGAAGAAGGTCGCCTTGATGCCGTAGCGGTCGAGCAGATCGAGCACCCGGCCGGTTCCCACCTTCCAGCCATAGGCGCCCTGCGACATCAGGATCGGGCGTTGCGCATAGGCCGGGTCGCGCCCCGTCCACATCGTCTCGGCATCGAGATCGAAGGTCAGGAACAGCGGGAAACCCTTGCTGGTGAGCGGCATGTCAAAAACTCGGTTCAGACGAAGCGGTGGAAGCCGGCGCGGCGCTCGGCGATGAGCAGGACGATGCCGGTGGCGACGATCAGCAGCGTCGAGACGGCGGCGACGCTTGGATCGATGCCCATCTCGACGGAGGAGAAGATCAGCACCGGCAGCGTGGTCTGGTTGGCGCCGATCAGGAAGATCGTCACCGGGACATTGTCGAGCGAGGTGATGAAGGCGAAGAGCGCACCGGCGACCAGCCCCGGCTGGATCAGCGGCAAGGTGACCAGCCGGAACGCCTCGAAGCCGGTGGCGCCGAGCACGCGTGCCGCTTCCTCGACCGCGAGATCGAGGCCCGACAGACTCGCCAGCGCCGAGCGCACGATATAGGGCACGGTGATCACGACATGGGCCATGAGCAGCCCGAAAAGCGAGCCACGCAGCCCGGTCAGGCTGAAATATTGCAGCAGCGCGACGCCGATCACGACGGCCGGCAGGATCAGCGGCGCCATCAGGAACGAGGTGATCGCCTCCGCACCGGGGACCGCCTTGCGGAACAGCGCATAGGCCGCCGCGACCCCGAGCACGAGCGAGATCACGGTCGAGCCGCAGGCCAGGATCAGGCTCATGCGGATGGCGGAGAGATAGGTCGGGTCGCTCAGCACCTTGCCGAACCAGGCCAGCGTCCAGCCCTGCGGCGGGATCGTCAGGTAGGAGGTGGTCGAGAAGGCCGCCAGCACGACGACGATCACCGGAATCTGCAGGAAGACGATCACCGCCAGCGCCGCCGTCGTGACGGCTCGGCCCGGCATGGCGTCGCTGTCGGAGGCGCCGCTCATGCCATCCCCGCCCAGCGCTTGGTCAGCCGGCTGGACAGCCAGATCACGCCGACGGCCATCAGCGTCAGCGTGAAGGACAGCGCCGAGCCGCTCGGCCAGTCGAGAAGCTGCATGTATTCGTCGTAGATCAGCGTCGCCATCACCTTGTAGGTCGGCCCGCCCAGCATGCGCGGCGTCACCAGCGCGCTGATCGTCAGCACGAAGACCAGGATCGAGCCGGCGAGGATGCCCGGCGCCGACAGGGGCAGCGTCACCGAGGCGAAGACGTGCAGCCGGCTCGAGCCCAGCGTCGCGGCGGCGGATTCGACATCGCGCGGCACGTTGCGGATCGCCGCGACCAGCATCAGCACCATGAAGGGCAGGTAGATATGGGTCAGCCCGATCATCAGCCCGGTGAGGTTGAACATCAGCTTGAGCGGCGCCGCGATCAGGCCGAGATCGATCAGGAGGTTGTTGACCAGCCCACGATTGGCGAGCAGCGCGATCCAGCCGAAGGAGCGGACCACGAGATTGAGCAGCATCGGGAAGATGACCAGCAGGATCAGCGGCACGCGCCAGCGCTCCGGCCCGCGCGCGATCAGATAGGCCACCGGATAGCCCAGCAGCAGGCAGGCGAAGGTCACGAACAGGCCGAGACCCAGCGTGCGCCAGATCACCTCGCGGTAGTAATCGTCGGTGACGATGCGGGTGTAGTTCTCCAGCGTCCAGACACCCTTGGCGAGGCCGGAGCCCGGGACATATTCGCCGAAGCTGGTCGGCAGCAGCATCAGCACCGGCACGAGGAAGAAACCGGCCAGCACCAGCGCCAGCGGCGCCACCAGCATCAGTCCGTGCCGCGTCGCGATCACGCTGCCGCCCCGTCCGGCGTCATCGCGAAGACGGAGGCTGGATCGACCGCCAGCGCCACGGAGCTGCCGATGGCGAGCGCCGAATCCGGCCCGCTGGACGGCGCCTCGGCGACCAGCTCGACGCCGTCTGCGAGCTTCACCACATATTGTACCCGCGCGCCGCTGAAGGAGCGCAGCGCGATGGTGCCGGGCAGCGTGCCGGCCTCGACCTTGCCGCTGCGCAGCTGGACGGCTTCCTGCCGGATGACGATCTCGACCGCCCGCCCGACGTTGCCATCGACATAACCCGCCTGGAGCATGGGCCCCTCGCCGAGCCGGATGCGCCCGCCCGCGCCCTCGCGCGAGGCGACCGTACCGACGAGCCGGTTCGGCTTGCCGATGAAGCCTGCGACGAAGCCCGTCGCCGGGCGGTGATAGATGTCCTCGGGCGTCGCGAATTGCTGCATCACGCCCTTGGCCATGACGCCGACGCGGTCCGACATCGACAGCGCCTCGCCCTGGTCGTGCGTGACGAAGAGCGTGGTGATGCCCAGCCCGCGCTGCAGGCGCTTGAGCTCGATCTGCATTTCGTCGCGAAGCTGCGCGTCGAGATTGGACAAAGGCTCGTCGAAGAGCAGCACGCGCGGATGCGGAGCGAGCGCCCGGGCGATCGCGACCCGCTGCTGCTGGCCGCCCGAGAGCTGGCGCGGATAGCGCTCGCCGAAAGCGGCGAGCCGGACCATCGCGAGCGCTTCCTTGACGCGCTTGTCGAGCTCGGCGCCGGCGACCTTGCGGCGGCGCAGGCCGAAGGCGACGTTCTCGAACACCGTCAGATGCGGGAACAGCGCATAGGACTGGAAGACCAGCCCGAGGCCGCGCTTGTTCGGCGGCAGCGCCGTGACGTCGTCTTCGCCGATCAGGATACGGCCGCGGCTCGGCTCGACGAGGCCGGCGACCATCCGCAGGATCGTGGTCTTGCCGCAGCCGGACGGGCCGAGCAGCGAGACGAACTCGCCCTCCTTGATGGTGAGCGACACGTCCCTGACGACATCGACCTCGCCATAGGATTTGGCCAGCCCCTCGAAGGTCAGCGCGCTCATGCCCGGCTCCCGGTCGATGTCGCGCTCAGCGCGCGACCTCGCGCTGCCAGCGCCGGGTCCAGGTGGCGGTGTTCTTGGCGATGATCTCGGGATCGATGAACCAGGCCTTCTCCAGGCTCTCGCCATTGGGGACGATCTTCTGGACCTTGTCGGAGAGCTTCACCTTGGTGTTGACCGCGCCGATATAGGCGCGCTCGGAGAAGCAGCCCTGCCCGTCCGCCGACAGGATCTGGTCGAGGAACTTGTGCGCCAGCTCCGCCTTGGCCGTGCCCTTGGGGATGACGACCGCCGGCAGGATGCCTACCGCGCCTTCCTTCGGATAGGCGACGGCGAGCGACAGGCCCTTGTCGATCGCGACGCCGGCGCGGTCCGGATACCAGGGCGCGATCGCGATCTCGCCGCGCTCGAACAGCGAGAGCAGCTGGTCGGCCTGGGTGTAGAGCACGGCGGAGCCCTTCGCGATCGGCTTGATCGCCTCGATGCCGGGATCGACATTCTCGAGCGTGCCGCCCTTGAGCTTGTTCAGTGCCAGGAAGAAATGCAGGCCCGACGTGCCGCTGATGTCGCCGATCGAATATTTCCCGGCATAGGCCGGATCGGCCAGATCGAGCCAGGAGGTCGGCGGCGTCTTGACCAGCTTGGGATTGTAGACGAGCGCGGTCGCGCTCACCATGGCGACGACATAGGAATCGTCCTTGCCCCAGGCGGTCGGGATCACGTCGGCGGCGTTGCTCAGCTTCTTGCGGTCGATGGTCTCGGCCAGCTTCTCGCCATGAACCTGTGCCGCCAGCGAGTTGTCGATATAGACGATGTCCATGTCCGGCTTGCCGCCGGTGGCGCGGATCGCGGCGGCGAACTGCGAGGAATTGCCGAGCTTGAGCGAAACGGTTGCGCCCGTCGCCTTCTCGAAGGCGGCGACATGGCAGGCCTTGACGTTGTCGGCGAAGGAGCCGCCGAAGGAGCCGACGACCAGCTCCTCGGCCCGGGCGGAAAGCGAGAATCCGGCACACAGGATGGCGGTGGCCGTCGCGAAGCGAAACATATGGCGCATGGTTGCGTGTCCCCGTCTGTTGCGTGGCGCCAGCCGCTGTTCCGCGGCCTTGCGGCGGGAGGACGGGGCCTTGCCCTGCCGTCCGGAGGGGAGCATGGCATGGCTTCATTTCTCTTTCAAGAAAGATAAATGAAAGATACCATGATGCCCTCGGCCATCGATGCCGCCCCTTGCGGAGCGCCGCGCATCATGGTCGGAAAGGGTACGGTCTGGAGGACGGCATGCGCAGCAACGAGGCCCTGCGACGCGTCGAGGCGGAGGCGCCGGCGGAGCTCTGGGAGAACGACCGGGTCGGCGCCGGCATCGGGCGCTGGCGCCGCGAATTCCCCGAGATCGATTCCTCCGGCAAGGCCGTGGTCGGGCGCCTGCTGCATCTCCACGAGGTCTTCCTCACGGCGATCAACCGGACGCTCGCCCGGCACAAGCTGAAATACCCCTCGTTCGCCGTGCTCGCGACGCTGCGCGTCGAGGGCGCGCCCTACCGGATGTCGCCCAAGGCGCTGCTCGACACGCTGATCCTCACCTCAGGCGGCCTGTCGAACCTGCTGCGCCGGCTCGAGAAGGCCGGGCATGTCCGGCGCATGGCCGACGAGACCGACGGGCGCGGCGTCATCGTCGAATTGACCGAGCAGGGCCGCCGCCTGGTCGAGCCCGCGATGCGCGACCATGCCGAGACGGAGCGGCGGCTCGTCGCGGCGCTGTCGCAGGAGGAGCGGCAAGCGACGGCGCGGGCGCTGGGCCGCATGATGCTCGGCCGGCGCTAGAGCACGCTGATTTTGCACGAGCCGATCTTTCCGGTTGGACCGTGCCAGGAGAGCCGGCATCATCGCGCGCCGATCGACCCGCTTTCCGAAAATGGCCTGACGCGATGACCGAGACATTGACCGCCCTGAGCGCCGCCCTCACGGAGCGTCGCACGACCTCCGCCGCCCTGACGGAGGCCGCCCTCGCCCGCGCCAGCGACAAAGCAGGAGAAGGCGCACGCGTCTTCACCCGTCTCTACGCCGATCGTGCGCGCCTCGCCGCCCGCGCCTCCGACGACCTGCGCAAAGCCGGCTTCCCACGCTCGCCAATCGAGGGCCTGCCGATCTCGATCAAGGATCTGTTCGACGTCGCCGGCGAGACCACGCTGGCCGGCAGCGTCGCGCTCGACGACGCGCCGCCGGCCGAAACCGATTCTCCGGTGGTGAAGCGCCTGCTCGCCGCCGGCGCGGTGCTGGTCGGGCGCACCAACATGACCGAGTTCGCCTTCTCCGGCCTCGGCATCAATCCCCATTACGGCACGCCGCTCAACCCGTTCGACCGGGCGACGGGCCGCATCCCCGGCGGCTCCTCCTCCGGCGCAGCCGTCTCGGTGACGGACGGCATGGCGGCCGCGGCGATCGGCACCGATACCGGCGGCTCGGTCCGGATTCCGGCCGCGCTCTGTGGTCTCGCCGGCTTCAAGCCGACCGCGCGCCGGGTGCCGCGCGACGGCGTCGTGCCGCTCTCGACGAGCCTCGACTCGATCGGCCCGCTCGCGCCCTCGGTCGCCTGCTGCGCGATCCTCGATGCGGTGCTGTCGGGTGAAGCCGCCAATATCCCGCAGCCGGCCGCTCTCGACGGGCTGCGTCTCGCAGTGCCGCAGACGCTGGTGCTAGACGGCATGGATGCGGCTGTCGCGGCCGCGTTCCAGGCGGCACTGAGCCTGCTCTCCAGGGCAGGCGCGCGCATCACCGAGATCCCCCTGTCGGAATTCGGCTCGATCGGGACCATCAACGCCAAGGGCGGCTTCGCGCCGGCCGAAGCCTGGCACTGGCATCGCGCCCTGATCGAGCGAGCCGGCCCGCGCTACGATCCACGCGTGCTCTCGCGCATCCAGCGCGGCAAGGACATGTCGGCGGCCGACTATATCGACCTGCTCACGGCCCGCGCCGCCTGGATCGAAGCCGTCGAGGCCCGCCTTGCGCCATTCGACGCCCTGATCATGCCGACCGTACCGATCATCGCCCCGGCGATTGCCGCGCTCCAGGCGGACGACGCCGCCTATGGCGCGACCAACATGCTGATCCTGCGCAACCCGAGCCTGATCAATTTTCTCGACGGCTGCGCCCTCACCGTGCCCTGCCACGAGCAGGGCAGCGCGCCGGTCGGGCTGATGATCGCCGGCGCCGGCGGCCAGGACCGCAGGATCCTCGCGATCGGACAGGCCGTCGAGCAGGCGATCGCCGCAGCGCAGCGCGGCTGAGCCATCGCAGGACGAAGCGGAAAAGCGGGCGCGAGCCCGCTTACAGCCTCAGCCCCGGCGCATCAGGATCATCTTCTCCTGCGTCATGTCGCGCATGGTGTAGGGGATGCCGCCTATGCCGTAGCCGGATTCGCGGCGGCCGGCGAAGGGCATCCAGTCGGTGCGGAAGGTCGTCGGATCGTTGATCATCACCGCCGAGGCATCGAGCCGGTTGGCGGCCCGCAGCGCCACATCGATATCCTGCGCGAAGACGCTGGCCTGGAAGGCGACCGGCAGCGCATTCGCCCGGGCGATCGCGTCGTCCAGCTCCGAATAGCGATAGACGCAGACCACGGGTCCGAACACCTCGAGCTGCGAGACCTTGGCATCGACGGCCGGATCGACCAGCACCGTCGGCTCCAGCGTCGTCTCGGAGATGCGTCCGCCGCCGGTCGCGAGTTTTGCCCCGCCCTTGACCGCCTCCTCGACCCAGGAGGCGACCCGGTCGGCCTCGCGCGGCTGGATCAGCGGCCCGACCTCGGTGTCCTTGAGCGTCGGATCGCCGACGCGCAGCTTTTTCACCCGCGCCACGAGACGGTCGGTGAACGCCTCCGCGATGTCCCGATGCGCGAAGATGCGCTGCGTCGACACGCAGACCTGTCCGGCATGGTAGTAGCCGCCCTTCACCATCGGCTCGATGATCTTGTCGAGATCGGCGCTGCGGTCGACGATCGCGGGCGCGACCCCGCCATGCTCCAGCGCCGAGCGTGCGCCATGGGCGAGCTTGGAGTGCAGGTACCAGCCGACCTTCGCCGAGCCGATGAAGCTGAGGAACGCGACGCGCCGGTCTGTGGCCAGCTTCTCGGCGAGCTCGGTGCTCTCGGGGATGAAGGTCTGGCACCAGGCTTCGGGAAGACCGGCCTCGTGCACCAGCGCAACGAAGTCACGGCAGGAGAGCGGCGTCGTGCCGGCCGGCTTGATGATCACCGGGCAGCCGGTGGCGATTGCCGGCGCGACCTGATGCACGATCAGGTTGAGCGGGTGGTTGAAGGCCGAGATCGCGGCGACGATGCCGATCGGCTCTCTGGTGGTGAAGGCCCAGCGATCGGCGGCAGCCGGCGAAAGCCCCATCGGGATCTCGCGGCCGGCCAGGTTGCGCAGCTCGTCGGCGGCATTCTGCACGCCGTCGATCGCGCGCGTCGTCTCGATGATCGCATCGGGCAGCGGCTTGCCGCCCTCGCGCGCGATCTGCATGGCGAAATGGTCGCGCTTGGCCGCGAGCAGCCCGGCCAGCCGGCGCAGGATCGCCATCCGCTCATGCGGCTTCAGCCAATGATCGCGATCGCGAAAGACTTTTTCAGCAGCCTTGAGCTTGGCTTCGAGCGCCGTCGCGTCATCGGTCGCGATCTCCTCGATCGGCGCCCGGTCATAGGCCTGAACCACCTGCAGCATCGTTCTCTCCTGGGAGTCTGTAGAGCTTGTCCTGCCACCCAGCCACGCCGTCATTCCGGACAAGCGGCGAAGCCGCGACGCTCCGGAATCCATAGTAGAGTGCCGGAATCCTTCGATGGATTCCGGCACTCCGCTTCGCTACGGCCGGAATGACGGCCGTTTCCGACAGAGCACAGGAGCTCATTCAAGCCAGCTCGATATCGGGCGAGCGGTTGCGCAGCTCCTCGACGAGCACGCGGGTGTTCTCGGAATAGTCGATCGGCACGTCGACAATATGGACGCCGCCGCCAGTGAAGGCAGCTTCCAGCGTCGGCACCAGCTCTTCGACCGCGCTCACGCGCGAGCCCTTGGCGCCATAGGCCTGCGCATAGGCGACGAAGTCCGGATTGCCGAAGGTCATGCCGAAATCCGGGAACTTGTCGACCGACTGCTTCCAGCGGATCATGCCATAGGCGCCGTCGTTCAGGATCACGACGACGAGGTTGAGGCCGAGACGCACGGCCGTTTCCATCTCCTGCGAATTCATCATGAAGCCGCCATCGCCGCAGACGGCCATGACACGGCGCTTGGGGAAGAGCATCGCCGCCATCATTGCCGAGGGCAGGCCGGCCCCCATCGTCGCCAGCGCATTGTCGAGCAGCAGCGTGTTGGCGACATGGGTCCGGTAGTTCCGGGCGAACCAGATCTTGTACATGCCGTTGTCGAGGCAGACGATGCCGTCTTCCGGCATCACCTTGCGGACGTCGTGGACAAGGCGTTGCGGCGTCACCGGGAAGCGATCTTCGTCGGCGCGGTCGTTGATCCGCGCCAGGATCTTCTGGCGCAGCTCCAGCAATGCCGTGTCCGGCCCGAGCTTGCTCTCGAGCCGGTCGGCGAGCGCCGTGACGGTCGCGCCGATATCCCCGACGACCTCGGCGTCGGGATGGTAGACCTGCTCCACATTGGCCGACTGGTAGCCGATATGGATGACGCGCGGCCCGCCGGCGCTCTTCATCAGGAAGGGCGGCTTCTCGACCGTGTCATGGCCGATCGCGATGATCAGATCGGCCCGGTTCACGGCCAGATGAACATAGTCGCCCTCAGAGAGCGCAGCCGTGCCCATGTAGAGATTCGAGCCGCCGGTCACGGCGCCCTTGCCCATTTGCGTGTTGAAGAAGGGCAGGCCCGTGCGCCGGACGAAGGACGAGAGCGCCTCGACCAGCCGCGGCCGGTTGCCGGCGGCGCCGATCATCACCAGCGGCTGCTTCGCGGCCAGGATCATCGCGGCCGCGCGATCGAGCGCGACTGCGGGCGCCACCGGCTGCTCGAGCGGATGCACCGGGATGACCGGGACATCCTCGATCTCCTCGCCCGCGACGTCCTCGGGCAGCTCCAGATGGACCGGCCCGGGCCGCTCCTCCATCGCCACACGGAAGGCGTCGCGCACCGTCGACGGGATGCTCGCGGCGCTGACGATCTGCCGCGTCATCTTGGTCAGCGGCTTCATCGAGGCGACGACGTCGACGATCTGGAAGCGCGCCTGCTTGGCGCTCATGATCGGCTTCTGGCCGGTGATCAGGATCATCGGCATGGCGCCGAGATGGGCATAGGCCGCGCCGGTCGAGAAATTCAGCGCGCCCGGCCCGAGCGTGGCGATGCAGACGCCGGGCCGGCCGGTGAGCCGGCCATGAGTCGCCGCCATGAAGGCCGCCGCCTGCTCATGCCGGGTCAGGACCAGCTCGATCCTGGAGTTCCGGATCGACTCGACGACATCGAGATTTTCCTCGCCCGGCACGCCGAAGATGCGGTCGACGCCCTCGTTCTCGAGCGCCGCGATCAGGAGATCGGAACCTTTTTTCATCGCTTGTCGCCTTTCCGGTGAGCATGACCGCCGGCCCGTCATCGCCCGACAATGACGGCGCCCGCGACCGAAGGAAGGAAACACCGGCTGCGGCGCGCATGCAAAGGGAAGCCTTGCCGTCCCGCCGTCAGGCAGGCGAGGCATGCATAAACAGCAAGATAATGCGTCAACTCATCCAAACCCATGCGCGGGAGGGATGGCTGCACCGCGCATGTCGGATGTTGATTATTCTTGATCGAAAGAAGAGCCTTCTCACGTCCACGGTCGCCGCGGCACATCCGACCGGCGACGCGGACGCTCGAGGCCGGCATGACACGCTCCCCACCGTTTCGCCCCAGCCGCCGTCATTTCCTCTGCTCGACCGGCATGACTTTGCTCGTCGCCTCCCTCGGTGGCGCCAAGGCCGCCGAGCATTCCGGCGTCCTGCCATGGAAGCCGTTCTCGGCGCTGCCGCCGCAGGTTCTGCCGGGAGGCCGCTGGTACGTCTTCGCGCCCGACGAGGCGCGCGCCGTCGAGGCTGCCGTCGACCGCCTGATTCCGGCTGACGACCTGAGCGTCGGCGGCAAGGATGCCGGCTGCGCGACCTTCATCGACCGCCAGCTCGCCGGCAGCTACGGCTCCTCCGACAGGCTCTACACGCAAGGGCCCTTCCTGCCCGGCCTGCCGACCCAGGGCTATCAGGGCAGCGAGACTCCCGTCGGGCGCTACCGCGCCGGCCTCGCCGCGCTCGATCAGCATGTGCGCGCGCAATTCGCCGGCAAGGCCTTCGCCGACATCGCCGCCGCCGAGCAGGACAAGGTGCTGCAGGATTTCGAGGGCGGAAAGGTCGGGTTTCCGGCTGCGGCGAGCTTCTTCAACCTGCTGCTGCAGAACACCATGGAAGGCTTCTTCGCCGATCCGATCTATGGCGGCAATCGCGACATGGCGGGCTGGAAATTCATCGGCTTCCCCGGCGCCCGCTACGACTACCGCGACTATGTCACGGCCCATAACCAGCCCTTCCCGCTGCCGCCCGTCTCGATCGCCGGGCGGCCGGACTGGAAGGTCGGCGGCAGGTAACGAGCTGCAACGAGAGCCGGATGATGTCGGATGGCATCACGACGTGATGCCATCCGACATCTGAATCCGTCTCTCATCTTAAGAGTGAGAGCAGGATCAATGCGAAAAACCGGTTCCCACTTTTTCGCATCCTGCTCCAGCGAGCGAGACCAGGCACGATGGTGAAGAAACTGCCCCGCAGGGATGTCGTCATCGTCGGCCTCGGCTGGACCGGCTCGATCCTCGCGCATGAATTGACCGATGCCGGGCTCGACGTCGTCGCGATCGAGCGCGGTCCCTGGCGCGACACGGCGACCGATTTCAACATCACCTATGCGCCCGACGAGCTGCGCTACGCGATCCGCAAGGACCTGTTCCTGCAGCCGGCGCAGGAAGCGATGACGATGCGCAACAACGCCAGCCAGACGGCGTTGCCGATGCGCGATTACGGCTCCTTCCTGCCCGGAACCGGCGTCGGCGGCGCGGGAACGCATTGGAACGGCCACACCTGGCGCTTCTTCCCCAGCGACTTCGTGCTCAAGACCCACCTGACCGAGCGCTACGGCGCCGAACGCATCGCCGAGCTGTCGATCCAGGATTGGGGCGTCACCTATGACGAGCTCGAAGGCGCCTTCGACCGCTTCGAATATCTCGCCGGCATTTCCGGCAAGGCCGGCAACCTGAACGGCACGATCCAGGAGGGCGGCAATCCGTTCGAGGGGCCGCGCAAGCGCGACTATCCGCTGCCGCCGATGCAAATGACCTATGCGCCGACCCTGTTCGCCGAAGCGGCGCGATCGGTCGGCCTGCACCCGTTTCCGACACCCTCGGCCAACCTGTCGAAGGCCTATGTCAACCCGCTCGGCATCGCCATGGGGCAATGTACCTTCTGCGGCTTCTGCGAGCGCTTCGGCTGCGCCAATTATTCGAAATCGAGCGCGCATACGACGATCCTGCCGGTCCTGATGCGCAAGTCGAATTTCGAGGCGCGGACCGAATGCGAGGTCCTCAAGATCGATCTCGCGCCGGACGGCAAATCGGCGCGCGGCGTCACCTATGTCGACGTTTCCGGCGAGACCTACGAGCAGCCGGCTGACATCGTGCTGCTCAACGCCTATGGCCTGCACAATGTCCGCCTGATGCTGCTCTCTGGCATCGGCACGCCCTATGACCCCGCCACCGGCGCCGGCACGGTCGGACGCAACTACGCCTACCAGACCAATGCCTCGACCCAGGTCTTCTTCGAGGGCAAGAACTTCAACCCCTTCATCGCGGCCGGCGCGCTCGGCCAGTCGCTCGACGACTACAACGGCGACGCCTTCGACCATGCGCCGCTCGATTTCGTCGGCGGCGCTGGCGTCAACTGCATCCCGACCAACGGCCGGCCGATCTCCTACCGCCCGACCCCGCCGGGCACGCCGCGCTGGGGCAGCGCCTGGAAGAAGGCGACGAAGGAGCATTACGGCAACACCCTGATCTTCAGCTCCCAGGGCAGTTCCTACGCGACGCGCGGCAACCATCTCGACCTCGACCCCACCTATAAGGACCGCTTCGGCCGGCCGCTGCTGCGCATCACCTTCGACTTCCCGGACAACGACATCCGCATGTCGAACTGGGTCAGCGACCGCATGCAGGAGATCGCGACGGCGCTCAGCGGCAAGCAGGCCGTGGTCGGCCGCGCCCGCAAGGGCTGGAACGCGGTGCCCTACCAGAGCACGCACAATACGGGGGGCGCGATCATGGGTACGGACCCCGCCACCAGCGCGGTGAACCGGCATCTGCAGAGCTGGGACGTCCCCAATGTCTTCGTCGTCGGCGCCTCCGCCTTTCCCCAGAACGCGGGCAAGAACCCGACCGGGCCTGTCGGCGCCCTCGCCTATTGGGCGGCGGATTCGATCCGCAACCACTACCTGAAGAACCCCGGCCGACTGGTGCAGGCATGAGAAAGGCAGCTCTCCTGGCCGGCATCGTCGCCGCCGCCATCGTCAGCGCGGGCAGCTTCGCCTCCGATCTGTTCGACCGCATCGCGGCCGGGCGCTACCAGGCCGTTCTCGCCGATTGCGCCGCCTGCCATACCGCGCCGGGCGGGCGCCCCTTCGCCGGCGGCGCGCCGCTGGAGACACCGTTCGGCAAGCTGGTGCCGCCGAACATCACGCCCGACCGCGAGACCGGCATCGGCGACTGGAGCTATGTCGAGTTCCGGCGTGCGCTGAAGGAGGGCATCGGCAAGGGCGGCAAGCGGCTCTACCCGGCGATGCCCTATCCCGCCTACACGATGATGAACGAGGCCGACATCGCCGACCTCTGGTCCTATCTCCAGAAGATCGAGCCGGTCCGCAGGCAGGTCGTCGCGAACCAGCTGCCCTTCCCGTTCAACATCCGCGCCGCGATGATCGGCTGGAACCTGTTGAATTTCAGGGCGCGCGACTTCAAGCCCGATCCCGCCAAATCAGCCGAGTGGAATCGCGGCGCCTATCTCGTCAACGGCCCCGCCCATTGCGGCACCTGCCATACGCCCAAGAGCCTGACCGGCGCCGACAAGAACGAGCAGTTCCTGCAGGGCGGCAATCTGCAGAGCTGGGTCGCGCCCAACATCACCAGCGATCCGCACAAGGGGATCGGGAGCTGGTCGGGCGAGGACATCGTCACCTATCTGAAGACCGGGGCGAACCGCTTCGACATCGCCTCGGGCCCGATGTCGGAAGTGATCATCAATTCGACCCAGCACTGGGCCGAGGCCGACCTGAAAGCGGTCGCGACCTATCTCAAGGACATCAAGGGCGACGGCGCCGCGCCCCCGCAGCCGCTCGCAGCGAGCGACCCCGTCATGATGGCGGGCAAGGCGATCTTCGTCGATCGCTGTGCCGCCTGCCATGTCAGCTCCGGCGCAGGCGCCCCGCTCCTGTTTCCGACGCTCGCCAAGGCGCCGGTCGTCAATGGCGACGACCCGACCTCGCTGATCCGCGTCGTGCTCCAGGGCAGCCAGGCCGCGACCACGCCGGCGCGCCCGACGACGCCGGCGATGCCCTCCTTCGCCTGGAATCTCGGCGACGCCGAAGTCGCGAACGTCCTGAATTACGTGCGCAACAGCTGGGGCAACGCAGCGGCGCCCGTCACCGCCGGCGAGGTCAAGGACATGCGCGAGAAGCTGACGCGTTAGCGGTCCAGATCGTCCAGTTCACGGCGCTGCTCGTGCATGCGCAGGAAGACGCGGTAGTCACGATCGAGGCGTCTGCGCGCCTCGGCATCGGGGCGGCTGCGGCGGCTCTTGCCGAGCATGGCGCGGCAGGCCTCGGCAAGGCTGCCGAACCCTCCCGCCGCGGCCGCAGCCATCGCCGTGCCGAGGAGCACCGCGTCGCCCGTCTTCGCCTGCACGACATCGCAGCCCGTCGCATCGGCATAGAGCTCCATCAGCAGCGGGTTGTGCACATGCCCGCCCGCGACATGCAGCGTGTCGATGCGATAGCCCCTTTCGTTGAGCGCCTCGACGATATGGCGCACGCCGAGCGCGATGCCGACCGCCGTGCGCCAATAGAGCCGGCACAGGCTGTCGAAGCCGGCATCGAGCGTCAGGCCCGAGATCACACCGACCGCATGCGGATCGGCCAGAGGCGAGCGGTTGCCATGGAAATCCGGCAGCACATGCAGTCCGCTGGCGAAATTCCCGCCTTCCGCCGCGCGCAGCGCACCGATCCGCGCGACGATCCGCGCATGCGTGGCCGCATCCGGCTCGCCCCCAGTGCCATGCCAGCGAATGATATGGTCGAGCAGGGCGCCGGTCGCCGACTGGCCGCCCTCGTTGAGCCAGGTCCCGGGCAGCACGGCGCCGAGATAGGGCCCCCAGACGCCCGGCACCGCCCGCTGCTCCGGCGAAAGCGCCATCAGGCAGGTCGAGGTGCCGGCGATCAGGGCCGCATTGCGGTCGATGGCGCCGCCCTCAGCCGCGCCGCCGAGCAGGCCGAGCGCGCCGGCATGGGCATCGATCAGCCCGGCCGCGACACGGCATTGCGCGCTTAGGCCGAGTTCATCCGCGGCTTGCCCGGTGAGCGGGCCGAGATCGGCGCCCATGCCGCTCACCGCATCCGGTAGCCCGCCGCGCTCCAGCATGTCGGGGATGCCGACCGTCTCGAAGAAACCGCGCTGCCAGCCGCCCTGATGGGGAAGATAGGTCCATTTGCAGGTCAGGGTGCATTGCGAGCGCGCGGTCGAGCCGGTCGCGCGCCAGGTCAGGAAATCGGCGAGGTCGAAAAAATGGCCGGCGCGCTCCCAGCTCCCCGGGGCATGGCGCTTCAGCCACATCAGCTTCGGCGTCTCCATCTCGGGCGAGATCGCGCCGCCGACGAAATCGAGCACGCTATGCCCGGTTGCGTTGCAGCGCTCGGCCTCGGCAGTGGCGCGATGGTCGAGCCAGACGATGGTGTCCCAGCGCGGTTCCGAACCCGGAGACACCGGCAGCGGCGAGCCCTCCCGGTCGCGGACCACGAGCGAACAGGTGGCGTCGAAGCCAATGCCCCGCACCAGCGCCGCATCGATGCCGGACCGCGCGACCGCCTCGCGAACGGCGGCGCAGACGGCGGCCCAGATCTGGCTGGAATCATGCTCGGCCCAGTCCGGCTGCGGCCTGCGCAAGTCGATCGCCCGCTCGGCCCGGGCCAGCTGCCGGCCTTCGAGATCGAAGACGCCGGCTCTCGCGCTGCCCGTCCCGACATCGACCGCGACGACGAAAGACTGGCGCTTGTCTGGTGCTGGAAAAGCCATGCCCTGCCTCGTTCAGGCCCACCGGAAGGGAGGCGGCCATGATGGCCGCCTCGAGGTCGACCCGTTCAGGCCGGCAACAGGGGCTGGACCCGCTCGGCGATGGCCTTGACCGCATCCTGCGGTGTCTTGCGGCCGAGCACGGCGAGCTGCACCTCCTCGAGGAAGACGGCCTGGGCCCGCACGGCCTCCGGGAAGGCGGGGAAAGCCGGGCGCGCCTTGGCCAGCACCTCGGATTCGATCGTGGCGAGCGGCTGCGACGAGGCGAAGCTCGGCTCGGCATAGGTCGAGATCCGGACCGGGCCGTTGCCGTTGCGCGCCATGCCGAGCGTCATCGCCTTGCTCGACACCGCCTTGATGAAGCTCCAGGCCAGTTCCTTCTCCTTGGCGTTGACGGGAATGGACATCGCCCAGGATTCGACGACCGCGCTCATGCCCGCGCCACCGGGCACCGTCGCCGAGCCCGGGAAGGCGACGGCCTTGATCTTGCCGGCGAATTGCGACTGCTCGGCATTGTTGAGCTGGGCGTAGCGGGCGAAGGGCAGGACGCAGAAGGCGGCCCTGCCCTGCTGCATCCAGGTCACCATGTCGTCATTGCGCGTCGTCGCGTAGCTGCGCGGCAGGGCCTTGGCGGCGAAGAGATCGGCCAGCACCGCGAGCCCCTTCTGCATCGCCTCCCGGTTCGGCATCAGCTTGAAGTCGAGCGTGATGAAATCGCCGCCGAAGGCGCGCGCGAACATCACCGGAAAGACGGAGAGATCGCTCGCCAGCACCATGCCGGAAACCGGCGTGCCGGCGGCCGAGGTGAAGGTCAGCTTCTTGGCCTGCTTGACCAGCTCCTCCAACGTCTTCGGTGGCGCCGCGAGGCCGGCCTCCTTGAGCAGCGCCTCGTTGTAGAACAGCGCCTGGGTCGCGTGCCGCACCGGGATGCCGACGAGCTTGCCGCCGACCGTCATCGCCTTGGTCAGGCCCGGCGCGATATCGTCGAAGGCCTCGATCGGGTCGGCCTTCTGCATCTCGTCGAGCGGCGTGAACAGCTTGGCGACGTCGCCGGTCATGCGGTTGTCGATGACATAGCCGACATTGAACTCGGTCGCGTTCAGGCTCGCCTCGCGGAACAGCCGGTCCTGCAGCGGATTGCTGTCGAGCGTGGTCCAGGCGAGCTTGACCTTCTGCGCCTCGCGCCAGGGCGCGATCACGTCACCGGCCGCCCCCTTGGTCAGGACGTTCTGGTGCACGAGATGCGACAGGATGTTGAGCGTCTTCTCCTGCGCGAGAGCCGGCCCGCCCAGGGCCAGGGATGCGCTGCCGGCGCCTGCCGCAGCGAGGAAACGGCGTCGATTCAGGTACGAGGTCATGGCGTTCTCCCTGGGATGCGGCGACATTCGTCACCCTTTTGTGGCGCCGGCGGTGAGGCCGGCGACGAGAAACCGGTTCATGAAGATCACGAAGAGCAGAACCGGGATGAGCTGCACCGTGGCGCCGGCGAAGAGCACGCCCCAATCGACCCCGTCGACCGAGCTAATCATCTCGGACAGCACGAAGGGCGCAGTCTTGGCCTTGGTCGCGGTGAAGATGAAGGCGAAGAGGAACTCGTTCCAGGCATAGACGACGACGAAGACGGCGACGGCCAGCATGCCGGGCGCTGCCAGCGGCAGGATCACCCGCACGAGCAGGGTCAGCCGGCCGGCGCCGTCGATCGTCGCCGCCTCATCGAGCTCGCGCGGGATCTGGTCGATGAAGGTCCGCATCAGCACCGTGCCGAGCGAGACGAAGAAGGTGGCGTAGAGCAGGATCAGGACGAGATGCGTATCGTTCAGCCCGAGCCAGTTGACCATCGGGAACAGCGGCAACGTCACCACGATCGGCGGGATCAGGCGGATGCAGATCAGGAAGAAGATCGAGCCGGCGAGGAAACGGCTGCGGTAGCGCGAATAGGTGAAGCCGGCGAGCGCGCTCACCGCGACCGCCAGCACGGTCGCGCCGACGGTGACGATCAGGCTGTTCACTAAGCCGGTGAAGAAGCTGCCCCAGCGCTCCCAGAGGTTGAGGTAATGCGCGAAGGTCGGCGTGAAGACGAGCTTGGGCGGCACCGCGAAGATGTCGCGCCCCGGCTTGAACGACGACAGCACGATGAAGGCGATCGGGAAGACCGACCAGAGCACGATCAGGCCGACCGCGGCCGCCTTGCCGAGACCGATGAGGAGACGTTCAGGCCGCATGGGCGGTCTCCTTCCTCAGGCGCCAGATATAGCCCGTCGCCAGCAGCAGCGAGATCGCGACCATGATCCAGGCGGTCGCCGCCGCGCTGCCGAAGGAATTGTACCGGAAGGCCTCGAGATAGAGGTAGACCGCCACGACCTCGGTCTCGCGCGCCGGGCCGCCCTGGGTCATCAGCCAGACCTCCGAGAACAGCCGGAAGGCGAAGATGTAGCGGAACAGCATGGCGATCAGGATCGCCGGCGCCAGCATCGGCAGGGTGACATGGCGGAAGAGCTGCCAGAGCGAGGCGCCGTCGGTCCGCCCCGCCTCGTAGAGCTCCTTGGGGATCGCGAGCCGCGCCGCATAGAGGATGATGAAGGTGAAGGGCAGGTGCAGCCAGATGGTGAGCAGCCCGATCAGCACCAGCCCGTGCGACGGCACGAAGGTCCAGTCGAGCGGCGGCAGCCCCAGCCAGGAAACCGCCGCCGTGACCGGGCCGACATCGGGATCGAACAGGAAGCGCCACATCGCGACCGCGGTCACCTCGCTGATCGCATAGGGCGCGAGCACCACCACCAGCAGCAGGCGCCGCATCGGCAGGCCGCCGGCAAAGAGCAGCGCCATGCCGAGCCCGACCAGCATCTCGAGATGCACCGCGACCGCGACGACGATGACGGTGTTGAGCAGCGAGCGCCAGAAATACGGATCGCCGAGGACGCGGACATAGTTCTCCAGCCCGACGAAGCGGGCCGACTGGCCGAAGGTCGAGGACTGAAAGCTCAGCCAGAGCACGAAGAACGCAGGAATCACGATCACGCCCAGCACCATCACGTGCACGGGCGCGATGAAAGGCAGGGTCGCCCCCGCCAGTCCTCGTGGCTGACGCTCCATTCTCCTCCCTGTCTCCCCGCCTTGGCGGCGGTGGAATCTTATTGGCGCGGACGCCGCCCGGCTCGGGCGGCGTCAGGAGTGGGCGGCAGCGCTCAGGCCGCGCGCGAGGCCGAAGCCGGGGTCGCGGCCATCGGCACCGCGCCTTCGATCGTGGTGCGGTACATCACCCGGCGATAGCCCGGATAATCGTTGATCGCGGTGTGCAGCACATAGGGATTGTTCCACATGCCGAGCGTGTTCTTCTCCCAGCGCAGGCGGCAGTGGAATTCCGGACGCGTGGCGCGCGCCATCAGGAACGCGATCAGCGGCTTGCTCTCCTCCTCGGTCATGCCCTTGAAATGGGTGAGCACGCTGGAGACGAAGACGTAGCGCTTGCCGGTGGTCGGATGCTGGCAGATCACCGGGTGCTCGACGGCCGCGTTCTCGATCGCCTCGACATCCTTGCTGACGCCGAGGCGCTTCTGCGAGGCGTTGATGGCGAAGACGCCGCGGCCGCTATGGATGCCCGTCAGGGTCTCCAGGGTGGCGACCATCTTCGGCGAGAGCGACTGATAGGCCTTCTCGAGGCTCGCGAAGCAGGTGTCGCCGCCGACCGGCGGGATTTCCTCGGCATAGAGCATGGTGATGCCCGGCGGCTTGGGCAGCCAGGCCAGGTCCATGTGCCAGTCCTCGCCGATCACCTTGCCGGTATCGTCGGGCTCGCGCACGAAGCGGACGATGTCCTCATAGCCTTCGAGCCCGGTATGGACCGGATTGCCGCTGAACGGGCCGAAGCGGCGCGCCACCTTCTGCATGCTCGGCGTGTCGAGATCCTGCCCGCGCACCGCCAGGGCATGGAACTCGTGCAGCGCGCGGACGACGTCGCGAAACACGTCCTCCGGTGCCGTCCTCAGGTCGACGCCGATGATCTCGGCGCCCATCGCGCCGGTGAACGGCCGAACCTCGAAACGCTTGTAGTCCTGAACGCTTTTCATGAGCGGTCCTCCTGGTGACCCGTTGCGATCTGCGCCGTGACTTACTTACTCATAAGTAAGTCACCATGAACGCGAGCGCCGGTCAATGGCTTTTTCACTCCTCCAGTTCGAATCAGTGGCGCGCGCGCGCCGTCTCGCCGGACCAGGCCTTCAGCACGGTCTCGTCCAGGGCCGCGAACAGCCGCTCGACCTCCAGGAAACTGCCGGCATCCTGCGTCATCGGCGGGCAGGACAGCAGGGTTGCGCGGAAGATCCGCACGATAGCCTCGACGGGCGCATCGCTGCTGAGCTCGCCCTCCGCGATCGCCGTCCGCACCGCGTGGTCGAGCGCGCGGTCATAGGTGCGGTTGACCTTTTCCAGGGCCTTGACCGCGATCTCGCCGAGCGTCGCGAGGTCGTGCCTGAGACGCGAGAGCGGGCTCCAGACATGGCGGTCGTCCGGCTCCGGATTGTACCGGTCGTAGAAGCGGCGCAGGTCGTCGAGCTGGAACGAGAGGCGCTGGCCCAGCGAATGGCGGCCCGCGGTCCAGTGCTGCTCGATCCGGGCCTGGGCATCGGCCGAGATATCCGCCACGAGCTCGTCCATCAGCAGCCGCTTGCTGCCGAAATGATGATGGATATTGGCCCGCGTCGTGCCGATCACGGCGGCGATGTCGCCGAAGCTGAAGCCGTCATGCCCGCGCAGGACATAGAGTTCGGCGGCGATCGCCTTGATCCGGTCGCGCGTGCTGGCGCCCTCGCCCACCCCGCTGGAAGCCGTCTGCGTCAAGCCAAGCTCCTCCAGAGCCGGATGCATTCAGATGCTGAATCCGTCTCTCGACAATAGGTTAGGGCAGGATCAATGCGAAAAGCCGGTTCCCGTTTTTTCGCATCCCGCTCCGAGTGCCGCTCGCGGCCCGCAGATGGCTCTAGGCCGAGAGCCGTCTTCAAGGCAACTGCAGGCGGACGAGCTGCCATCCCTGCCCTGCCTCGCGTGTGGCCGCGGGTTGCGCCATCACGGGTTGCCGTGAGCGCGAGCTTCGGTCGATGATCCCGCGCCGGCTGCCGCGCCTCTCCGAGCTCGGGCCCGAACGACGAGGACTTGGACCCGATGCAGCTCCCCGAGAACGCCTTCAAGCGCGCGCTGCGCGAGGGCCGCCCGCAAATCGGCTTGTGGTGCAGCCTGCCCGGGGCCTATGCCGCCGAGGCGGTCGCAGGCTCCGGCTTCGACTGGCTGCTGTTCGACACCGAGCATTCGCCGGGCGATCCGTTGACTGTGCTGACGCAGCTCCAGGCCGTCGCGCCCTACCCCGTATCGGCCGTGGTCAGGCCGGCCAGCAACGATGCCGTCCTGATCAAGCGCCTGCTCGATTTCGGCGCGCAGACCCTGCTGATCCCCTATGTCCAGAACGCGGCGGAGGCGCAGGCCGCGGTCGCGGCGATGCGCTATCCGCCCGCGGGCATTCGCGGCGTCTCGGGCGTGACGCGTGCGACGCGCTTCGGGCGGGTCGCCGATTACGGCAAGCGCGCCCACCAGGAACTCTGCCTGCTGGTCCAGATCGAGACGCAGGAAGCGCTCGACAACCTGGAGGCGATCGCCGGGGTCGAGGGCGTCGACGGCGTCTTCATCGGCCCGGCCGACCTTGCCGCCAGCCTCGGCCATGTCGGCGAGCCCGGCCACCCCGAGGTCAAGGCGCTGATCGAGCAGGCGATCGGCCGGATCCGGGCCTGCGGCAAGCCGGCCGGAATCCTGACGCCGGACAACGCCTTCGCCACGCGCTGCATCGAGCTCGGCACGCTCTTCACCGCGGTCGGTGTCGACGCGGCCATGCTGGTTCGCGCCAGCGAGACCCTGGCGCGCCAGTTCGGACGCGGCTGAGAGGCCTCTGCCAACCTCCATAGAGGGACGGCGCACCCGGCAGGCACTAGCTCGACTATGCTGCCGTCAGGGCTTGAGCACCAACCATCGGTTATCGGCTGCCCGAATCAGCTCTAGGAGCCGGATGACTTCAGTTGGAATCGCTTTGCGGTTTCAACTGAAGTCTGAATCCGTCTCTCACTATTAAGTTAGAGCAGGATCAATGCGAAAAACCGGGCTCCCACGTTTTCGCATCCTGCTCTAGCAGCTTTCCGACTGCAGCGAGGCAATCCGCATCAAGCGAGGAATGTTAAGATAACAAATCGTTTTACGGGTCGGCAGATCGATTAAACCTTGCGCTCGAAATGCAGCGAGCGTCCGACACGCTGTTTCCAACGTCATTCCGAGGTAATCTGCGATATCGTTGCGTGGAATAACGATACGAGAGGCATTTTGAAGCACAGGATCCCGCGGAAGATGTTCGCGGATCTGGAGCAAGAACCAAGCCATTCGGCACGTCGCACTCTTTTTTCCCGTCGCAGCCAAAAGGCGGAGGGAAGCTTGAAGAGCCTGATCGGTGCCGCACGGTTCAGGCGCGACAACATCCTCGCGGGGCCGCAAGGTGCATCGCGTCAAGGTTTCAGCGGTGTAACGCTGCAAGGCCGCAGGCGCGATGATGCTTCCGGGCCAGAAGAATGTCACGATCTGGCGAGTGCCGTCGCTCCAGAGCCGAACTGCCCGGATCGCACCGTCGACCACTTCGATGGCGTGGGGCAGGTGCTCGTCTTGCCAGAAAAGAACGACATTGCCGGGAACGAGCCTGAGTCGAGGATCTCGAGCCGGTGGCCGGATCAGGCTTTTTGTAGCTAAAACTCCAGAAAAATTTGCGTGCTGTGAGCTGTCGAGCGTTAGCAACATTTGTCTAACCTCAATCCCGCAACTGTTTAACATCAATACCGCAACGACATCATATCCTTGCCGTGGCGGTTCTCGACTGGGCTTCCGAGGTAGACAACAGGTAGTAGCGGCCGGGCCCCCCGACGGGGCATAGGGTACGGATGGCTATTCAGCAGTGCTCGCCTGCCGCGGCCTGTTCCCCTGCTGAAGGTCCGCTCACGAAGCTGTACGGCGACGGAGCGTGGAACGAGAGGCTTGGAGTCCGCCTCGGCATCCCTCGCATGAGCAATCTACGAGCTATAGGCCGGGCGCCGAGCGCGTTCGCTCACGCGTGAGCCGCTTGGTGTCGACGAGGCCTGCCAACCCTGGGGGGCGTTCGCGTAATGGCGGGACCAGGCGTCGAGCATGAGCAGCCGCCAGAGGATCAAGCCGAAGCCGCGACCTCGGCTGGCCCCGTGAAGCCCCAATATCCGCTCGACCCCTGGCACGTTCCAGTACCGATTTGCCCGGCTTTCGGGAGCGAGGAGCCGGTCTTGGACCATCTCCCGGCCCGCCGGGCTTCGGAACCAATCATCCAACGGCACGCCGAAGCCGCGCTTTTCGGCCTGGAGGGTCGCCGCCGGAAGCAGTCGGGGGCCGAGCGCCCTGAGCGGCAGTTTCCCATGTGTGCGATTGAGAAGCGCCGAGCGCGGAAGCCGCGCTGCCCACTCGACCAGCCTGACATCCAGAAACGGTGAACGAACCTCGATGGAATGCGCCATGGAGGCCCGGTCGACCTTCACCAGCACGTCGTCGGGCAGATAGAGCCCGTAATCCAGCCGCTGCTGGCGGGTCGTCACGCCGGCACCGCTACTTCTTTGCCATCTCTCCCACATCGGCCTGCTCGCAATTCGCATGCTGGGCCGGAGGTCCGGATGAATGATGCCGTCCAATACCGGATCGTCGGGCATTTCATCGAACGCGGCCGCACAGCCATGGTCAGGCAGGGCGAGCTTCGAGAGTCGGAAGCGGGCGAGCGAGCCTTGTGGCAGAAGCCGGCTTGCCGTCCGAAGCGTGCCCCCCACCCGTCCGGCGGCCCTGATCACGCCGGCGCGGTTTACGGCCTCGATGTAGCGGCGATAGCCCGCGAACGTCTCGTCGCCGCCATCTCCGGACAGGAACACCGTGGCGTGCCCGGCCGCCGCCTCGCAGAGCGTGAAGAAGGGCAGCGCAGAGGGATCGCCGAAGGGCTCATCGAAAAACCAGGACAGGCGGTCCACGTCGGCGAGCCCGCCGGACCGCTGCGGGATGATGCGGTGCTGCAATCCCACATGGTTCGCAGTGGCCGAGGCGAGCTTGCTCTCGTCCCAACCCTCCTCCGCAAAGCCGATCGTGAGGGCGAGCGGCGCCACCTCGGACTTTGCCGCCATGGCCGCAACCAGCCCGCTATCGAGGCCGCCCGAGAGAAAGAGACCGACCGGAACGTCGCTGCGAAGACGGATGCGGACGGCGTCGAGCAGCAGGCTTTCGAGCTGGTCCAGTTCCGCCGGCGTGATGAGCCGGCGGCCGGGATCGTCGTTGAGCTCCAGGCTCCAGTAGGGCGTCGGATACGCGGCTTCCGGCCGGTCTAGGGATCCCGAGAGGGCATGGCCCGGCGGCAGCTTGCCGTGGCCCTCGAAAATGCAGGTCTCGCACGGCAGATAGCCGAGGGCCAGGTATTGAACGACGGCGTTGCTGTCGACGCGCCGATGGGCATTCGGCTCGGCGACAAGCGCCTTCAGCTCGGACGCGAAACGGAGGCAGCCGTCAGTGACGGTGTAATAGAGCGGCTTCACGCCCAGCCGGTCCCGAGCCAGCACGAAGCTGCGCGCCTCGGTGTCCACGAACGCGAGCGCGAACATTCCGTTCAGCAGCGGAAGCGCGTCCGCGCCCGACCGCATCAGCAGCCGAAGCAGGACCTCCGTGTCGGAACCACTTCGGAAGCGCTCTCCGACGCGCTCCAGATCCTTGCGAAGCTCAAGATAGTTGTAGATCTCGCCGTTGAAGGCCAGCCAATAACGCCCGTCCTCGCTTCGCATCGGCTGATGCCCCGACGGGCTGAGATCGAGGATGCTGAGGCGCCGGAAACCGAGCTCCCAGCCGTCCCCGCTCTCGATCCCGGCATCGTCGGGACCGCGATGACGCAGCTGTTCGACCATCCGTAAGGTGGCCTCATGCGCCTCCTGAGGACGTCGTCCGAACCATCCGCAAATGCCGCACATCGGTGATTGCCTCGATATTTCCTGCCGACGCGCCACGCACGCCAATCGTCGGCACTCTCGGTCCGGCGATCAGGCAGCCTGGACGGTGATTTGGATATGACGCACGTCAACTCTGCGATGCGGAACCCCGTCAGCTTGGGTGCCAATGCGCGCAATCGTGCCAGGGCGGGCATCGACCCCCGTCCGCGTCCGCAATTGCGAGCCAGGAGCAGTCCGGATCATGCTTGAAGCCACGATTGCGTCCAGAGCCGCGGCCAGCCGAGCGACCGCCATGCGCAACTCCTCTGCGTCCACGGAAACCGAGGGCCAATTCAAGTCCGCCGATCGGCGGATACGGTGGTGCTTCTACTCGCCCGGCCACCGCTCCGTGAGGGTGCTGGGCGGGGATACGCGCATGTCGGGCGGCGCGGAGGCGCAAGTGGCTCATCTCGCGGCCGCCATGGCGCGGCTCGGACACGAGGTCAGCCTGATCTATGGCGATGGGGAGGGGCGCTCGCCGCCAGCGACCATCGCGGGCGTTCTCTGTCTCGATGCCGCGCCCTCATGGCGCAGGCCTTCGAGCGCGGCGCGGCTGTGGCGGGCATTGAAGGACGTTTCGCCCACCGTTCTCTATGCGCGCCTGCCCGACGATTTTCTCTGGCTGGTGAGGCTGATGAGCCGTTTCCGCAGCCGAACCCGCTTCGTCTATGCGCTCGCGCATGACGATCACTGCAAGCCCTGGTCCACCTATGGGCATCGGCCGTGGCTCCATAATCCGCTCTATGCGCTCGGGCTGCACGGCGCGGATGCGATCGCGATCCAGCATGAGGGGCAACGGACCCGGCTCTCGCATCGGCTACGAGGGCGCGCCTTCCCCGTGCCGAACCTCCTGAGGTCCTTCGCGTCCCGGCCTCGGCCCCTGGAGGGCACCCAGATCGACGCCCTCTGGATTGCGCAGATCCGCCCCGAGAAGCGTTTTGAACGGTTCCTCGACCTCGCCGAATCCTGCCCGGATCTCCGTTTCAGCGTCGTTGGCGGGTTCGATCCGACCTTCCCCCGCGCGATGCGGTCGGATCTCGAACGCAAGATGCGCTCGCTGAGCAACGTCGCCTTCCTGGGCCCGAGGCAAGCCGCTGAAATCATCGCGCTCCTCGAGGGCAGCAAGGTCCTGGTCAATACATCCGACGCGGAAGGCTTTCCCAACACGATGCTGGAGGCCTGGAGCGCCGGCGTTCCGGTGCTGTCGCTCTCGGTCGACCCGGGACAGGTGATCGAAACGCAGGGGCTGGGGCGGATCAGCCGGACGGAAGCGGGTTTGCTGAGCGATCTGCACCTGCTCACGAAGAACGGCACCCTGAATCGCGAGATGGGCGAACGCGCGCTGGACTATGTGAGGCGCCGCCACAACATGCCGACGGTCTGCGACATGCTGGAATCGGCAGCTCTGGGCCGGCCGGTGAGCGCCCCCATCGACGGAACCGCTCGGTTGCAGGACGCAACGCCATGAGCGCCGGAATCCTGGCGGGACGGGGCGCGATGTTCGGCACTCTCGCAGCCGGGATGGCTTTGTTGGCACTCGTCATCGTCGGGCTCCTCTTTCTCAAGGATCCGCTGGCGCCTCTGCTGCTCATTGGCATGGCCGTGGCCGGGACGCTGGGACTGCTTCTGCTGCAGCGACCGTTCACGGCGACGTTGATCGCCTGGTTCCTGATACTCCTTCCGCCCGGCGACCTTCGTTTCGACGAGACCACTTACACGCTTGCGGCGAATGGGGCCGTCCTGGCGGCTCTGGGTGCCGGGACGGCTCAGGCGATGGGCCGACCGGGACCGATCCGGTGGAACGCTACCTGCCTGCTCGTCCTGCTCTACATCTTGTGGGGCGTGGTGACGTTGCTTTGGGCGCCGGACCTGATCGAGGCGCGCCGCAAGCTGGTGTCCTGGACGATCAGCTTTATTCTCTTGCTCACGATCATCAATCAACTCAGGTCGGTTGATGCGCTCGACAGATTCATGAAGATGTTGAGTCTCATGGGTTGGCTGCTTGTTGCATGCGCAATCTATACCATCTTCTTCGGAGGCTATGAGTTCGGGCAGAGATTGAAAGTCTTCGAGACCAACGAGAATGTTTTTGGCTTGATGCTCATCACGACGCTTCCCGGCGTCCTGTGGCCTGTTCTGCGTTCGTCAGGCCCGCGGCGGATCGTCATGATGGTCCTGAGCGTCGTGTTCCTCCTCTGCGTTCTGCTCGGCACGGCGCTGAGCGGATCGCGCGGCAGCTCGCTCGCGGTCCTGCTGTTGCTGGTCGCCTTCCTGTTTGGAAAGTCGACCCGGACATGGGGGATCGTCGGTCTCGCCCTCCTTCTCTGCATCGCGGTCGCCGCGCCGTTCCTTTTCGAGACGATTTCCAATCGGTTCGCCGAGGAACAGGGTGGGGAGTTCGGCGGGCGAGAGGTGCTGTGGTGGGCGAGCCTTCAGCTCCTCCGCGATTATCCCGCGACCGGAGTCGGCATCGGCAACGGTCCGTTCGCGCTGCACCCCTATCTGGCTGCGCTGACCACAGAGTCCAACCACCGGCTCGACTTGCCGAGCCATCAGCCCTTCCTCGAAGTTGCCATTGAGACGGGGCTCTTCGGCCTGCTCATCTATGTCGCCATTTTGGCATCGGCAATTCTGAGTTTCGTCAGATTTCGCGCCGCTTGGACGGCCAGCCGGGAGATGCCGAACGCCTACTACGCCATCATACCGGGCATCACCGTCGCTTATGTGATGGCCTGGATCAAATCGGGAGGGCTCGAGAACCACACCAGTCTCCTCGTGGTTCTGGTGCTGCTTCTCGCCCCATCGCTGATCGCAACGGCACAGGCCCGGGAGCCTGTCGCGGAGCGGCGGTCGGGGGAGGCACCGTCCTGGAATCGATCACCGGCGAGCGTCGGCCATGCGGCCGGTTAGCGCCGTGCTGACGCGCGCGTCCGCCCACGGCGATCCGAGCATCTCCGGTCGCGCCTGCTGCGAGAAGCCACGCGACAGCGGCGAGCTGAAGCGGTTGCTGCCGGTCGACACGGGCTCGTCAGAGCGTTGGACCGCAGCCTTGCACCACGATCAGCGCGGCGGGGTCGGCTCGACATCGCTCGACGCCGCCGCAGCTCCGACGCGAACAGGCCCGGAGGATCATTCGGGAAGCCGCCGATTCTCCCTGAACGTCCTGAGCAGCTTCGGCTTCATCTCGCTCAATGCCGGGCTGATGGTCTGGTATGTCCCGTTCTTGCTGAGCAACCTCGGGCTGGCCGCCTATGGAATGCTGTCGCTCGTCAATTCTCTGGTCCTCTATCTAGCGATCGTGACCGATAGCCTGAATGGGTCCGTCTTCCGCTACCTGGGGATCGACCTCAGCCAAGGCAACGTCGCGTCGGCGAACCGGACGTTCAACAGCGCACTGATCCTGGCCGTCTACGGCTGCTGCGTGTTGCTCGTCCCGATCGGCGCCACCATCTACTTGTTGCCGCTGATGTTCCAGGTCCCGCCGGACCTGGTTGCGGCAACCAGGTTCCTGCTGGCTGCGATTGGCGTGGCGGCAATGGCTGCGCTCGTCGGCGGGGTTTTCGGCGTGTCGAGCCTCATCCGTCATCGGTTCGATTTGCGCAACATCGTCCGGTCCTTGGTCGCGTTGTGCAGGATCGGCGTCGTGGCGCTTCTCTTCGCCGTCGAATCCCCAAGTCTCGTCCATGTCGGGATTGGCCTCATCGTGGCGGCCACCGTCGGTCTGGCAGGGGAAGTCCTCCTGTGGAGGAAACTGACGCCTGAGCTCTCGATCAACCCTCGCCTGATCGAGCGCGCGCGATTTCGTCCTCTCATTGGCCTCGGCGGCTGGTCTGCGATCAACGTCATCGGCCTTCTGTTCATCATGCAGGTCGATGTCGTCATCGTGAATAAACTGTTGGGACCTGAAGCGACAGGTCGCTATGCTTCCGTCTTACTGTTTCCAGTGCTGATCTACACCATGGGGGAAGCCGTTCTCCCGGTGCTGAGCCCAGCCATCATGGCGCATTACGCGACAGGCGCCAGACAAGCCCTTCAGGATCTGGCAAGGCGCTCCGTCAGGCTTCTCGCCGTTGCACTTGCCCTGCCAATCGGCCTTCTCTGCGGCATGGGTGCGCCGCTGCTGGCGCTTTGGCTCGGCCCGGCTTTCGCCGATCTCGAAACCATTCTGATCCTTCTCGTCGCGCCTCTGACCATCAATCTGGCCACGCGGCCTCTCTCCTACGTGCTGACGGCCTATAACGAGGTCAAAATCCAGGGCCTCGTGACGCTCGTTCTCGGCGCGGCGAACGTTGTCTTGGCGATCGCGCTCGTGCGGGCCGGTTGGGGCCTCGTCGGCGTCCCGGCAGCCGCGGCGCTCGTCTGGACCGTGCGGAACGTGCTCTTCGTGTCGAGCCGTAGCGCCGTCTTGCTGGGGCTTCGCTGGTACGCCTTCATTGGCCACCTCGCCATCGGCCTGTTGGCAATGGCTGGCGTGGCCGCGCTCGGCCGAATCCTGCGTGCGCTGTGGTGGCCGACCGACTGGCCGTCGCTGGCCTTTTTCGCGGCCGTGATCTCCCTCGCTTATGGCGCGTTCGCCTACTTCATCCTGATGACAAAGGCCGATCGCGCGCTGGTGTCGAGCGCCTTTGCGAGGAGAAGCGCGTCGTGAGCTCCGAGCCGAGGACACGAGCCCTGGGGCACACAGCGTCAGTGCACCGCTTCCAGCCGCCGGCGTCGCGGGGCAGCACGATGCCGGACGCGGCGGACAGGCCTCGCGAAAGGCCCGAGGGCCGGCCCGAGCCGGTCGCGGTGCTGATCGGCCAGCTGTCGCAAGGCGGCAGCGAACGCCAGCTCTTCATGTTTCTGAGCCATTGCGACCGCACGCGCTGGGCTCCGGTCGTCTACGTGTCTGGCGAGCTCGGGTTCTGGGAAGAGCATATCCGCGCCCTCGGCATCCCGGTACGGCTCCTCACGGGGGGCCGGCTCGCGAAGATGCGTCAGCTCCGTGCCGCCTGTGCGGCTCAGGGCACCAGGTACTTCTTCTCGTGGTCGTCCTACACGAACCCGTTCGGCCTGGCCCTTCTGGGCCTGGACGTTTGGCGCATCGGCTCCTTCCGGAACGCCCTGTTCGCTGATCTGCCCGCTCGCCTCAGGACAGCCTGGGCCTGGGCGAGCCTTTCGGCGATATCGCTCGCCGTGTGCAACTCCAGGGAAACCTACGACGAGATCGCGCTGAGAAAAGCCGCGCGCCCGAAGCCGGTCTACATTCCCAACGGCGTCGAACCGCCAGCCATCGATCAGATCGCCGTCTGGCGCGCGACGTGGCGCGCGCGGCTCGGCATTGGAGATGACGTGGTCCTCGTGGTGGGCGTTGGCCGCCTTGTAAGGCAGAAGCGGTTCGATCGCTTCGTCCAGGTCATCGAGAAGGCGCGCAAGGAAGTCCCCGCGGTGGCAGTTGTCGCTGGCAAGGATTTCGGCTGCCTTCAGGATCTCGAGCGCCAGGTCGCGCAGTCGAACCTGAATGAGGCGGTGCGATTCATCGGCGCGATCCCCGACGCTCGGGAGCTGATTTCTGCCGCGGATATCCTCCTGCTGTCATCCGATCACGAAGGCATGCCCAATGTCGTGCTGGAGGCCATGTCGGCGAGCGTGCCGTCGGTCGTCACCCGGGTCAACGCCGTCGCCGATCTGATCGAGCATGGAGAAACTGGCTTCATTGCGGATCGCGACGCAGACGATCTCGCACGGCATGTGGTTCGTCTGGCCACGGATTGCGAGCTTCGTCGCCAGGTCGGCGAACGCGCACGTTCCGCCGTCATGCTCCGGCACGGTCCCCGCGCCATCGCCCAGCAGCTTTGGGCCTTGTGCGACGCTAGAGCCGGATGACTTCAGTTGGAATCGCTTTGCGTCCGCGATGCCGAATTGCGAGAGCGGCTCAGGAAACGTGGGCGCGCTCTGATGCGCGACAATACGCTCGAAGCCAATCGCGACCGAATCTTGGAGGACGTCCGTGAGGAAATCGCTCGGCAGAGAACATAGCTATCGGTCGGCCCTCCAGGACTATCCCGGCGGGATCGTTCCGGCGCGCCCGACGGTCAGCGTGGTGGTGCCGACCTACAATGAAGCTTCGGGGCTGGAGCAGCTCGTCAGCGACATCATCGCCCAGGATTACGATCGGATCGTCGAGATCTTCTTCGTCGACGGTTGCTCGAAAGACGGAACATACGAGACCTTGCTCGACCTGGACGGTCGGAACCCGACGTTTCGTGTCTTGCGCAACAGCAAGGGGCAGACTGCAGCGGGCATCAATCTGGCCTTCGGCCAGGCGACTGGCGATGTGGTCATACGCCTCGACGCTCATGCCCGCTTCGAGCCTGACGTGGTGCGCAAGAGCGTGGAAAGCCTGTTGCGAACGGGAGCTGCGGGCGTGGGCGCGATCGCGCGTCCGGCCGAGAGCGGGACGCTCGTCGGCCGCGCCATCGTGAGCGCGCATAGAAGCCCGTTCGGGGTCGGGGTTGCGAAGTTTCGCAAGGACGGGGCGGAGGGCTGGGCGGATACGGTCTGGAACGGCTGCTATTGGAGGCACGTCGTCGATCGGGTCGGACCGCTGCGCGAGGATCTTCACCGGGCCGAAGACAATGATTTCAACGCCCGTGTTCGCAGCCTCGGCTACGGGCTCTACCTGTCGCCCGACATTCGCGCCCTCTATCAGCCACGGCATACCTTGGGGGGCTTGTGGCGGCAGTATTTCGCCAATGGCGTGGGGGTCGCGCGGGCAGCCCTCGGCAGCTCGGGAGCTGTGACGATGCGGCACTTCGCGCCGCTCGGCCTGGTCCTGCTTGTGGTCCTGCCGGCCTTGCTCTCGTTGGTTTCTCCGCCGGCGCTGCTCGTCGCAAAGGCAGCCCTGCTCGGCTACGCGGCCGTTCTGCTCCTGTCGGTGCTGCTTGCAGCCCGCGACGAGCCGGCCCGTCACGTCGCACTCCTTCCAGCGGTGCTGGCGACGCTCCATCTCAGCTATGGATTGGGAACGAGCTGGGGGTTCGTTCGGGGCGCGTTCGGCCGAATGAGCCGGGCAAGGGCACCCGCATCCCAGCAGGACGATCGCGCGAATGAGCCGGTCTGTAGCGCGACCGCGGCCGTGTCGGCTCCGACGAGCCCTGACCGGAAGACCGCACGGCCGGTGTTGACGAGCGTCAAGAGCTCCGCGCGCCAGACGGGCATGTGACTAGAGCAGGATGCGAAAAAGTGGGAACCGGTTTTTCGCATTGATCCTGCTCTAACCTATTGGTGAGAGACGGATTCAGACTTCAGTTGGAACCGCAAAGCGATTCCAACTGAAGTCATCCGGCTCTAGCAGTTGCTGTGACAGGCAAGAACGTGGAGCCAACCGCCATGAAGCGCCTCGACGTACTATCGCGCCGTTCACTTATCCGAAGCGCGGGTATGGGACTGCTGGCTTCCACTGGCTTGGCGGCGCGCTCCGCCCTGAGCGCCGACGAAACATCCTACTACGTCGCGCCGACCGGGGACGACGTTGCTGGCAATGGCTCGATCGGCTCGCCTTGGGCGACCTTGCAAAAGGCCTATTCGGCCGCCCGGCCCGGCGCCACGATCTTTCTGCGCGGCGGGACCTATGATCTCACGGGCCCCTCGGGCATCCATCTCACGGGCCATTCCGGGACATCCGAAAAGCCCATCACGATCCGGAACCACGCCGCCGAAGCCGTCATCCTGAATGGTTCCGGCCTGGCCTCGGCCAGGGATAGCTTCAACAGCCCGACCGATGCGGGGGGCTACGTATTATCGCTCTACAACGTGTCCCACATCATCATCAAAGGCCTGGACATCCGCAATGGACCAATGGGGGGCGTCATCCTCGATGGTGGGCAGTCGCTCGACGAAGGGTCGCACGGCAATATTTTTGAGAACCTCAGAATCCATGGCAATGGCTGGAATGGATCGGAGGGCAAAGGCTTCTCGCTGTTCGGCTACGCAACCGGCAATCTGCTGGTGAACTGCGACAGCTACTTCAACGTCGATCTCGAGCAGGGCAACGCGGACGGATTTCAGATCAGCCCTTGGGGCCCGGCTTCGACCGGCAACGCGCTGAGAGGCTGCCGTGCCTGGCAGAATTCCGACGACGGCTTCGATCTGTTCAACGTGAACGACAATACCGTGCCCGCGCCCGTCGTGCTGAGCCGCTGTTGGGCTTGGAAGAACGGCTTCCTTGCTGATGGATCGCAGGGCAAGGGCGAAGGGAACGGCTTCAAGCTGGGCGGTCAACGGCAAGCGGCGAAGGGCAACGCCAGCGGAACCTCCGGCGGACATACCGTGACCGACTGCTACGCCTGGGGCAACGTTCTGAACGGCTTCACGGATAATTCCGCCACGATTGCCAACACGGTCGTGAATTGCACCGCCTACGACAATTGCCGCAGCAAGGACGAGAACGGACGCCCGTCGGAGACCTGGACATATGATTTCTACTTTCCGACGCCGGCGGGACACGTGCTGACGGGCAATGTCGCGTTTCAACCGGCCGGCCGTGAGGCGCGGGTTGCGGCCGAGAATACCGACCGGAACAATTCCTGGACGCAATCGCCTCCCGTCTCCCCGGCAAGCTTCATCTCTCTCTCCGACGCTACTGCGACCGGTCGACGGATGGCGGACGGATCCTTGCCCGAAACGGCGTTTCTCCGGTTGGCCCCCGGGTCAAACCTGCGGAAGACGGGACCAGGCTCGGTTCCGTTGTAGGTTCGCTTGCAAGAGGTGGCCTTTCGCGGCCGGGCACGCCGGTCTTCAGCCTAAGCCTAGACTTAGGACCTACGAATTTCGTTTGAGAGATGATTCACGGTGCCTGGAGGACGCTGGATTGGGTGATTTGTTTTTGCTGAGCGAACGCCAAATGACGCGGATCGAGGCGTATATCGCTCTGTCGATAGCGTGCCGCGCGTCGACGATCCGCGGGTGAGCTGGCGCGGTTCATTGTCGAGGATGACGGCCTGACGGAAAGCCTCGCCCGCATGGGCAAATCGATGAAGGAACGCGGGTCGGCCAAGCAATCTGACCCCGAACCTAAGGTATAATAAATTCTTCGCAGGTTGCTAAAAATCCTCAGACGAGGAGCCAAACAGTGAAACACGTCGACATAAACGGCAAGAATACTCTTGTTATTGGAGCGACCGGCTTTATCGGATCGCATCTTGCATCAAAATTGGCCCTTCATGGGGCAAATGTTGTATGCGTATCCCGCAATATTAGAAATCGACAACTTTTGACATCAAAAAATACGATCTGGGACGAATGCGACGCAAGCAAAAAGATAGATGTCGAAAGAATTCTCAATCGATATAGACCTGAAATCATATATCAGCTTACCAGCGACAGCAAGGGTGGGCGCGATGTGACCCTTATTCCAGGTAGCCTGCAAAATGATGTAATAGCAACAACAAATGTCCTTCTTGAAGCCTCTAACTTTGGCGGTATTCATGTAGTTATAGCGGGATCATTTGAGGAACCTGGCAGGGATGATAAATTTCCCTGCTCTCCTTATGCCGCAGCCAAGGCAGCAAGCACATCTTATGCAAGGATGATTTCCGCCCTCAGTGATCTAGAAGTGTCCATTCTTCGTCTTATGATGGTCTATGGCCCGCGGCAAAAGGATTATAAAGTTTTCCCCTATGTCATCAATCAATTGCGGGATGGGCAATTGGCTGAGCTCGGCAGTGCCGATAGGGTTCTGGACTGGGTGTATGTTGATGATGTTATCGACGCATTCCTCCGTGTCGGATCCCGACCATGGACGAGTGCCGATCCAGTTGATATCGGCACCGGATCATTGATGCGACTGCGGGATTGCATCGAGTTAATTGGAGAGTTGATGGGGCGACCTGACCTCCTCAGATTTGGGGCTATAGAAGATCGCGTTCAGGAGCGTGAGGAGCCAGCCGACACTGAATTGGCACGAATTAAGCTAGGATGGCGAGCACAAACTAAATTTAGAGATGGGATACAGGCAACGATTGATAGCTTTACAAGGAGAATGGGTGCATACAAGATTGCTATAATTACACAGATTACAACTGGTTTTAGCATTCTTAGTGATTTGCTACCTGTTTTTATATTCACTATATAATATTTGATATAGGATTTTGGTTCGAAGAATACGAATATGGAGCTCTATTACTAGCAATAGAGAGCAACCGGTCCTGAGCCTATCCCGTGGCGCGATCGGCGCTCTCCTGCGCGCCACCTTCCGAAAGCGAACGCTTCCGCAGAACCAGTTCGGCCTGACGAAACAGCTCACCGGCAAGTCGATCGGAGGTGAACGAGGCGGCCTTGACGCGTCCCCGCTCCGCCATCGCGGCGACGTCCTGCTGCTTCTGCGGGTCGAGAAGCCAGGTAAGCGCGCCGACATACCCTGACGTCGTTCCGTCCACGACGAGCGCATGCTCGCGGTCCTCGACGTGATGCGAGATCCCCAGCCCGCGCGCCACCACGGTGGGCTTACCCAGATACATGCTGTTGAGATAGGTCTGCTGTCCGACCGAGCGTTTCATCCCCTGCTGGAGGGGAACCACGGTGGCGCGTGCCGTGCGGAGCAGACGAATAAACTCGGCATGCGACGTGTGGGTGCGTTTGGCGAGAACGATGTCGACATTCGGCGGCACGGGTTTCGAACTCGTCCAGGCCGTTGCCAGGATGAACCGCGTATCCGGAAACAGGCGCGCAGCCTCGACGAGAGGCGCATAGTCGCGTCCGCTATCCCCCCCGGCGAAGATGTGCTCTCCATTCGGAGGGGGCGGCCCTTCGAGATCCCGAGCGGACAGGTGATAGTAGCACAAGGCTATCCCGACCTTGTCCGGGTCGATTCCCCACAAGGCGCAGAACGACTGCTTGTCGTCCTGGGAGTAGACCACATACCGATCCACTGCCCGATCCACGAGGCGAACGACGAGCCTCTCGACGAACCCCCTGAGCCCGGTGTTCGGCTCCCACATCTCGCCGACGAGCATCAGCGCCGCTCGGTATCGCCTGGGAACGAAGCCGAGGATCATACAGGCCAGAAGGTCGGGGTAGATGACCCCCGACGAGCTGTTCAGCATGAGAAGCCGTTCATGACGGGCAGAGCGCAGAATCCTCGCCAGGGTGATCAGCTCCTTGTAGGGAGCGTGAGGTCCCGATCGGCGATACGGCAGCTCCAGCGCGCGGACCCGGTCTTCCCACCCCGGGAACCATAGCGTCGACAAGAACGCATGCGTCCTCGTCTCTGCCCGAAGATCCGAGGCTGAGATCGATGACATGCGAGCGCTCCATCTTGGATCGATCACTGGACCTGCATGCCGCCGCGCCGCACCGCAACGAGGCAGCTCGTCGCGAGCGCCAGAGATGTCGTGCGCACGCCTTGCTTGGATTCCCAAGGCAGCTCGCCAAGAGGCAGAAATCCGATACCTTCGCACTCTGCCGTGATCCGCTCGGCCGCGACCACAGGGCCGGGCTCGATCGACCCGTTTGGATAGAGCGGCCTGCCGTCAGGGTAGAAATCATGGAGCAGAATCGCGCCGTTCGGAGTCAGGCAGTTCAGTGCCTGGGCAAACTCGCGATAGACAGCAGGCGCGGCGTGATCGCCGTCGAGGAAGATCAGGTCGAACCTGTCTTCGGTTTCCCGAAGGAACTCCGACGAGGGCCTGGCGATGAACGTCACCCGGTCGGATAGTCCAGCGCGCGCGAGGTTCTCGCGAGGGGAATCGAGCCCGAGACGCGCGAAGGCCCCGTGCGCCGGATCGTTGACATCCGCGATGTCGACCGTGGTCAGATGCGCGTCAGGGCCGGAATGCGTTGCGAGTGAGCGGGCGATCGCCAAGGTCGATGCACCGATATGGGTGCCGATCTCGAGCACTCTTGCCGGCTTGAGCGACGCGACCAACTGGTAGAGGGCGCGGCGTTCCCCGGGGCATATGCCGCCATCGATATCCGCGAACGGCATGACCTGGGAGAGCTGGTCTTCATCTCGAAGCCATTCCCTTGATATCGACGAGCTGTGGAGAGCCTGCATGAGGGAGCGACTCGTCATTGTTCCGAGCCGCTTGGCATCGAACGCCTCCCGCGAGATTTTCGCCAGACGGAGACGTTCACGCCGAATCTGGAGCGCCCCGAACACACGGCGCGGAAGCATGGTCTCGGCTGATTGTTTGAGAAGGTTCATCATCTGCTCGACCAACCTCGAATTGCGATATTGCGCTCCAAAGGCAGAGCCTTCAGCCGAACCGGCACATGCCGGCAGGGAACGTCCTAGCGCGCCGGAACGGCGCATACTTGACCGGTGACAACATCCGCCACTCCCCTTGCATGGCGCTGATCTCGCAGGAGCGCATTCAGCGGTCGGCAGAAGCTCCGGCGCGAGCAAACACTACGTTTGGCGAGCGAGGAGAGCCTTACTTTGCGTAATGGCCCAGGCCGTCGCGACGTCATTCATGAGGGCGCTCCGGCAAGGCATCCGGCAGGGCCGGCTGCCCCCCGAGCAAGGAGACTTCACTGCGCCGCCGCAGTCGCGACTGGATCGGGGCGAGCGACGACCTCGATCGCATCGCCCGGCAGCAAGTCGGCATCTTCCGACGCGGAGAGACGATCCCATCCATCCCCGTTCCTGCGGATGATCGCCAGTGCCGGGCGGACACCATTATTGGCTGGATCCGCGGAGATTATCCGTCCGAAGATCTGCAGCTTCTGAGCCGCCGCTTCGAGCCTCGTCCTCAGCTCGCCGGCTCGCGATTGCGACTCCTTCATCTCCCGCAGAACGTCGAGCCGGCGCTGCGTGTCGAGCTTATCCAGGCGGAACAGGTATTCGTCCCGCAGCTGCTTCACCTGGCTCAAAGTCGCTACGGTCTGGAGGCGGCGGGTCGACGACAGCAAGACCGCCCTTCGGCTCTCCGTCACGCGCGGGCTGACAAGGCTGCCCGAACCGAAGAGCTTGTTGATCCGGTCCAGCTCGTCGATGTCGGATTGAAGGCCTTGCGCCTCCTGCTTCTCCTGGTTCGTCAAGGTTGCAATCTGCTCGCTGGCGAGGCGCGCCGCGTTCTCCAGATGAGCCTTCTCGTTTCTGTACTCGAGCAGCCGGATGTTCAGGTAGCTGGATTCGACTGAGAGATACTCGCTCAATGTCGCGGCCGGTATGGGAGCATCCGGGAGCCGTTGTTCCTTGATGGTCTCCGATCCCTCGAGCTCCGCCGTAAGCCGCCACGTGAGAACATGTTCCTTGGCCAAGGCGAGGACAGTGGTACGGTAATCCCGGTCGACCTCTACGACCTCCACGCCCATGGTCGCCGAGCGCCCCCGGACCATGCTGACGCCGCCCGAGAGGGCAATCGCCTGTCTGACCGTCATCTGGGGTCGATAGGGGTGCTGGCCCGGTTGCAAGACGTCGCCGTTCACATAGACGGGCCTGTATTCGACGACCGCCACGGCCACGTCGCCGGGCTGGATCAGCACGGCGCGGTCGCGCCCGTCAGGTGTTCTCTGGCGAAGGACTTTCGCAGCCAGTGCCATCTCGGCCCGAGCCTGAACGTCCGCGGACGTAGAGCCCGCCGCGACGATGGTGCCGGCCATCGGAATCGCGATCGTGCCGTCGAGCTGGATCGGAGCGCGTTGCTTCAGCTCCGGCATGCCGGCAACGGTGATCTCGATGACGTCGCCGGGCGAGAGCCGATACTCCGCCCGGCACGGAACGAGCGCGCTGAGCAGCGCCAGCCCGATTGCAGCCAGGAGTGCTCCGGTTCGACCGCCGCGTATATGTCGACGCATCATGTGAATGGCCCCGGTTCGTGTGAGAAGTGGATGTCGCGGAGCATCGTCTTCTGGGACGCGCCCGGCATCCGCTGCGCTCACGTCATGAAATGGCTGTGCCGGCGCACTTGCCCCGCCGCCAGACGAGCGCGCCACCAGTCGATCGTTCGGTCTAGGCCCTCGCGCAGGCCGATCCGCGCACCCCATCCCGTGGCGGCCGCGAAGCGGCTGCTGTCGGCCAGGAGAGCGCGCACCTCGGAGTTCGCAGGGCGCATGCGGACGCTTTCCTGCTCCACTGGCTTCGAGCTTCCACACAGATCGAGAACGAGATCGATGACCTGGGCCACCGTGACGGCCCTTTGGCTGCCCGCGTTATAGGCCCGCCCGAATTCGAGGTTCGTCGCGATGCCCGCGGTCAAGAAGGCGCGCACCGTGTCTTCGACATAGGTGAGGTCTCGCACCGGCGTCGTATCTCCGACCCTCACGGCCTCGCAACTCGGATCGAGCGCTTGCCGGATGAGCGTCGATATGAGCGCACGCTCGCTTTGGCGGGGGCCGAAGGTGTTGAAAGGCCGGAGCGTCACGACCGGCACGCCGAATGATCGCGCGAAGGCCTCCGCCATCATGTCGGCTCCGATCTTGGAGGCCGAATAGGGCGACTGTCCCTGCAGCGGGTGGTCCTCCGAGATCGGCATCCTGAGTGCGGTGCCGTAAACCTCGCTCGTCGAGGTGTGAACGATGCGCTCCGTTCCCAACCGGCGGGCGGCCTCCAGCACGTTCAGCGTGCCCAGGACGTTCGTCTCGACATAGGTCTGCGCCGCCGCGTAGGAATGCGGAATGGCGATCAGCGCCGCGAGATGGAAGACGATGTCCTGGCCCGGCATGATCCGCCCGACGAAGGCCGCATCCCGAACGTCGCCGCGCACGAGATCCAGGCGACCCCTCATATCGTTCGGCACCTCGTCGAGCCAACCGTTGCTGTCGAAGGAGTTGTACAGGGTCAGCGCGGTGACGTTGGCTCCTTGACTTGCAAGGGCCTCGGTCAGGTGCGAGCCGATGAACCCGTCGGCCCCGGTGACCAGAACATTGACGCCGTCATAGGTCATGCCACGAACCCTTCTCGTTAGACGGAAGCCGGGCTGGCACCCGGGCGTGCGGCCCTGACCTGCGGCTCCAGCTTGATTGCCTTCAGGCCGGCATGCGGTGGCGGAACATAGCCGCCCACCGCCAAGGCGCCTCGCACCATGATGATGAGATCCCCCGTCAGGGTCCGGGTTTTGAAATATTCAAGGTCGATACTCGCCTTCAACGGAAAGAGTACGGCCCTGTAGAACTGATCGGGTGCTACGTTGCCCGGAAACGCATCGGCTTCATTTCGAAACATGATCTGACAAGGGCCGATCAGGCCGGGCTTGAATCTCAACAGATCCTCCCAGCCGTTCTGAAAGCAATCAGCGAAGGCCAGGCTTTCGGGACGTGGCCCAACGATCGACATGTCGCCTCTCAGCACGTTCCAGAGCTGAGGCAGCTCGTCGAGTTTCGTCGCCGCGAGAATGCTTCCGACAACCGTGAGCCGAGGATCCTTCTTGAGCGTCAGAGGGCTGCCCGCGCTCCCCGCGTCGGCATGGAATTTTCTGAACTTGTACATGCAGAAATGTCTGCCGCCTTTGCCGATCCGAACCTGACGAAACAGGACCGGACCTCCGGATTCGAGCCACACCGCGGCTGCGACCAGCAGCAGGAGCGGCCCCAGGAACAGCACGGCCAGGCAGACCAGGCAGATGTCGAGCGCGCGGCGCAGGCGCTCTGCGGCGGTCCCCGGGCCTTCATTCTCGGACAAGGTCGTTATGATCATGACGACACCCCCACGGACAGGTTCGATGGAGAAGCGGCATGGAGGCCCTGAAGAGAGGCTGCTCCGGCAAATCCCGGCTCGGCCTCCAGAGCTTCCGCGAGACAGCGCGTGACGGTCTCGACATCCGCGCCCTCCATACGTGGATGCAGCGGCAATGTGAGTTCGCGGGCTGTAAAGTCCTCGGTCTTCGGCAGCGACACGCCCGGATAGAGATCGCGGTAGAAGGAGAGACGGTGCGTCGGCGGATAATGGATGGTCGTCTGGATCCCGGCCTCGCGCAGATGATCGATGACGTTCTGCCGATCGGCCGACCGCGGCAGCAGAACCGGCATGATATGATGCACCGAGGCCCGTCCGGCATCGAACGGGACCGTCACCGTCGGGCATCGGGCTTCGATCGAGCGCCGATAGAGCTGCGCCAAGTCTTTTCGCTTCGCGTTCCACCGCTGGACGTGACCGAGTTGAACGAGGCCGATCGCAGCCCTCAATTCGTCCAGCCGATAGTTGAAGCCCAGCATCGTCACATCGTAGATCGGGTTTTTGCCGGACCGCCTTTGAAAGGTGCCGCTGGTCAGCCCGTGGCCGCGCGCCCGTCGAATTCCGTCGCGAAGCTTCTCGTCGCCGGCCAGGATCGCTCCCCCCTCCGCCGTCGTCATGTTCTTGTTGCCGTAGAAGCTGAAGGCGGCCGCCACACCCAGCGTACCGACCCCCGGGAGCACGGTGGCGTGCGCCGCGTCCTCGACGATCAGCAAGCCACGTTCCGCCGCGAACGCCTGCCATGGCTTGGGATCAATGAGATAGCCGGCGAAGTGCACGAGGATGATCGCCTTCGTTCGACTGGTGCATTTCGCGGCCGCATCCTCCAGGCACATCAGAGGCGTATCCGTCGACGCGATATCGACGAAAACCGGCTTCGCCCCGACATAGAGGACGCAATTCGCAGTCGCCACGAAGGTCAGCGCGGGCACGAGCACCTCATCGCCCGGACCGATCCCAAGCGCATGCAGGATCAAATGCAGGCCGGCCGTGCAGGAACTCACCGACACGGCATCGTCGGCACCATGGGCCTCGGCGAACGCCCGTTCGAAGGCGTTGACCCTGTCACCCATCGTGATCCAGCCGCTGTCGATGACCTCGGCCAGCGCCGCCTTCTCTTCCCATCCAAGCGTAGGCTCCGAGACAAGCAACATGGAATGACCTCTTATTTTCGGCGACGCAGGTTGCGGCAGGCTGCGAGGACGGCTAGCCCGCCGTCGCGACAAAGGACGGCGCCCGCTCTTCCCACTTGATTTCCTGAGCGCGGTGAAAATCTTCGACCCGGCCGACGTCGAGCCAGAGCCCTTCATGCTTGTAGACATGAATCGGCACGCCCTTTTCCAGCAAGCAATGGGCAAGATCATCGAGCCCGAAGGGTATGCCAGGCGGTATATATTTGATAACGTCTGGCTCCATGCAGTACACGCCCATGCTGACGCAGTTCGAAAGCGTCGGCTTTTCTGTAAATTTAGTGACGGCACCATTCTGATCTTCGATGATTCCGAAGTCCATCGGGGTGGAGCGGGTGGTCGTCGCGATGGTCAGAGGGACACCGTGCTTCCGGTGGGTCGTGGCGAGCGCATGCAGGCTGAGATCCGTGAGGACGTCGCCGTTCAGCATCAGGAACGTGCCGTCCAGGGCCTCGCGCAACAGGGTGAGTGGCCCGACAGTCCCGAGCGGCTCGATTTCTTGCGTATATTTGATGTTGATGCCCCACTGGTGTCCGTCACCGCAGAAGCTCCTGATCAAATGACCGAGATATCCCGTGGTGATGTAGACGTCTTCGACGTTGTTGCGTCGGAGCCATTGCAGCAGAAGCTCCAGAACCGGCCGCGCGCCGATCGGCATGAGCGGCTTCGGAAGGACCGAGGTGTAAGGCATCAGCCGTGTGCCCCTGCCGCCTGCTTGAATGACAGCTTTCACTTGCGCCTCCTCTGAAGTGAGGTGACGCTATGTCGGCAAAATCCGCCCGTCTTGATCGCAATCAAGTTGCATCGGATGAGCCCCCGCTAACGTTCGGTTGAGTGCCGCGTCTACGCTCGTGCATCCTTATACTGGTTGCGCATGCAGTAGGCGCGGCGCTCACCAGGTCGATGACTTTCAACACAAGGTCTAGACACCCTTTCCGCACGAGCAGAAAAGAGTTCTGTGATGAAACTTGGTGCAACCGAGTTTATCTCAGCCGGTCGCTCCCCCGGAGCGGCCTTCTCGGAGCTTTCGGACGACACGCCGCGCAATCGGGATGTCAAGATCCATAACATTGTAGCTCTCGTCTGGCGACGTAAGGCGTTCATCGCCTATTTCGCACTTGTCGGAGCGCTTCTGACTGGCATCGCGGCCTTTGTCTTGCCGCCGAAATACACCGCTACGTCGCAAATCGTGATCGAGCCTACGCAGACCCAGATCGCGGCCGGCGTCATGGATGCCGTCGTCGACACCCATATCGCCACCATCACGTCGGATGCTCGCCTGCGTGCGGTGCTGGCGAGCCTGTCAGGTCTTCCGGAGTACGAGGCGACAGCGCCGTCGAGCTCGGCCGGGTCCGAGCCGACATTCGAGGCTCGCCTACGCGACTGGCTGCTCGATGCCGCGGCGCAACTCCAAGCGGTGGTCTCGACACCTCCAGCCAATCAGGTGCCGTCGGATGGCCGAAGAGGGCTCGCGCCTCCCAGTCTCGACGAGGCGAAGTTCTCCCTCATGGTTCGGCAAGAGCGGCGCTCAAGCGTCGTTTCGATCAGCTACAAGAGTTCCAACCCGGTCAGAGCCGCCCTGATCGCCAACCAGATCGCCACCTTTCATTTGAATACCCTGTCGCAGCACAAGCAGCTCGCGCTGGAGAATTCGCAACAATGGCTGGATCAGGGCCTCGTCGAGGCGCGACGCGAGTCGGACGCTGCGGACGAAGCGTTGCGCGCCTACTCGTCGATCCATGGAGCCAGCGTCCCGGATGGCGTGAAGGGAGAGCCGATCGCGGAGATCGTCCAACAGCTCGAGGGGGTCCGGACCGAGCTGGCGAGAAAAAAGGCGAGGCTGGAACGCCTCAGGGATCTGCGGCGCGCGGGAGCGGATGCAGCCCCGACCGCCACCCTGGCGTCCCCGTCCGGAAGCGCGCGCGTCGCGCAGGATGCGCCCGTACCCGATCTGCCGAACACCGCCGCGACCGCGCCCGGAAGCATGTCGGCATCGCGGCCGGCCCTGGCCCGAGAGGCCGAGGCCGAGGTGGAGCGGCTCGAACATGACGTCCGCCTGCTGCGTATTCAGGAGCGCTCGCTTGCGGAACACACCGAGTCGCTGCAGGCCGTATCGGGATTTGTCCTCGCCCAGCGGAAGGAGTTTCAAACCCTCGAGCGCAGAGCCGCTTCGGCGGCAGACAGCGTCAGGGAGCTCAGCCGGCTCAAGCGAGAATACAAGGATCCTCCCGCAACCGGCGTGCAGCTACTTGCGCCTGCGTCCGTGCCCCTGCGTCCGAGCTCGCTCAGCCCTTACCTCTACATCCCCGCTGCGGTCATAGCCTTCGCCGTGCTCGGCGGGGTAGCCGCTTCAACCCGCGAGCAGCTGGACCGTACGTTCCGGCAGCCCCGTGAAATCGAGAGCGTGCTCGGCGTTCCATGCATCGGTCTCATCCCCGATACCCGTCGCTCGTCCAATCGGCCGCGCCGGCCCACGCTCGAAGCCTCTGCCTATCCGAATGCGTTCGCGATCGAAACCACGTGCGCCATGACATTGGCCGTCACCGGGCACCGCAAGGAGGGCAAGATCATCCTCCTGACGTCCAGTCATCCCGCCGAGGGCACCACGGCGCTTGCGGAAGGACTCGCGTCCTGTCTCCAGAGCCTGCGGCAACGTGTTCTCCTGGTCAGCGCGGATATCCCGCAGGAGCCCATTCACCCGACGCCGCCAAGCGCACCGACAGGCCTCGACGAGGGTTTCACCCCCCCGCCCTATTCCGGCGACCCAGACCTGGGGTTCGACCGCCTGAGCGTGATGGAACTCACGGCCGGGGACCCGACATTGCTCGCGAGCGCGGCGTTGATCGCAGGCCTGAAAAGGGTGCAGGAGCGTTACGACTATATCGTCATGGACGCACCGGCGGTGTTCGTGTCGCCCAGCATTCCCGCTCTCGCAAGCATGGCCGACGCGGTCCTCTTCGCCGTGAGATGGGGGAGCACGACCCGGGAGGTTGCGGCGAACGCGCTGACGTTGCTGAGAAAGCCGGCGACGGTCAGAAGGGATCCTCCGCCGAACGTTCTGGCCGTGCTGACGCGCGTCGACCTCAAGTCCTATGTGCGGTATCGGCCCGGAGATGCAGCCGAATACTTGTACGACCATCGGGCGAGGCTGGCGGCCAACTCGTTATCCTAACGCTCTCCGTCCGCGCGGCGGGCTCCTTATCGGACGGAAACCCATGTTCGCGACGATCTCTCAGATCGCAACATTCGCTGCCGCGCCCTCGAACCTTCTTCCCGCAGTCGGCCTGCTCGGCTTGATCATCGCACTTGCTCGCCGGCGGAGTGCTGGTCTTTGGCTGGCCAGCCTGGGCATCGGTGGGACACTGATTGCCGGAATCCTGCCGATTGCCAATATACTGATCCGTCCTCTCGAGGAGCGCTTTCCCAGGTATCAGGAAGACGGGCGCCCGATCGACGGCATTATCGTCCTGTCGGGCGCCGTGGACCTGGCGAGATCACTCGATCGAGGCGAGTTTTCGCTGAATGGGGCAGCCGAGCGGGTCGTGAGTTTTATGGAGATGGCTCGGCGCCATCCGGAAGCACGCCTGATTTATACGGGGGGAAGCGCAGGTGGTCGGTCGCGATCGGAGGCGCAGCTGGCTGCCGAGCAAATGAAGAGGCTGGGCTTGTCGACGGAACGCCTCCTCATCGAGACGGCGTCAGGGACCACCTGGGACAACGCGCGGAACACGAAAGCCCTTTTGGGTGATCGGGCGCAAGGGCGCTGGGTTCTGATAACGTCCGCATCGCACATGCCGCGCGCAATGGGCTGCTTTCGGACGGTCGGGCTGACGGTCATCCCGTATCCGGTCGACTACCAGACCCGCGGAGCAACCGATACGATTCGCCCCTTCACCATCGTGGGACAGGGCCTTCAGCGGCTGGACATAGCCGCCAAGGAGTGGCTCGGCTTGTTCGGGTATCGCATCTCTGGACGGACGAGTTCTTTTTTCCCGGGTCCGGACCCGGTAGGTTCCCCCGGCGCGACCTGACGCCCGCGGCGGCGAGCGCTATCGCCGGGCGCCACGCCTTCAGCGTTGAGAGCGGCGCCGGCATGGCAGATCAGCGCCGCGGTCACGCCCTCGCCGGCATCCTGTCGGAGAAGGTACTCGGGTCGGCCATGTTTCAACGAGAATTGCTCCGGGGCCGGCGGGACTTGATGCGGGTCAAATGCCGCGCTCAGTCGTTCCGTTAGATCAAGCCTTGCCGGTGGCGCTGTGAGGCACCTGAAACGTAATCGTTCGCATGATCGGTTGAGTCTACTTACTCAGGAATTTACCTCATGGGATCATCGCATGCAAAACTCGCATTTTATTCTTTCGACTTCAAATTTCACAACTGGGACGGCCGGGCTCGAACGCTTGATCTTCCATACCGGGCGCCGGCTCCGCATCGCAATTGGGATGAGGCCGTGACAGCTTGGCGGCTTCTAAGCGCCGCGGGAAGAGAGCGCGCCTGTCCGTCGCCGCTCAGGGATCGTCGGCTGCAACTGCTGACGAGATCTGACGCTGCCCTGGGCGCGGGAGGATAACGTGTCTCACGAAACGGAGCTCGAGGCGGTCAAGGCGCGCTACGCGCGTCGCCGGGACGGTTCAATAGGTTCACTATATGAAATGAGCCGTCCCGAGATGCGGCACAGCCTCGACGAACGAAGGCGGCTCATACAGTGGTTCCTGGCCAGGCGGGCTTGGCATGATCTGAGCACGCGCTGCGCCGTGGAGATTGGATGCGGAGAGGGCAATGTCCTTGCGGATCTGCTCCAGATCGGGTTCTCGGCCGAGCGCCTGATCGGCGTCGACCTTCTTCCTGAGAGAGTGGAGATGGCGCGGCGAAAGCTTCCGGCAGAGGTCCGGCTGTTTAGCGGTGATGCCTCCGTATCGCGCGTGGATCCGCTGAGCCAGGATCTCGTCCTGCAGTTCACGGTATTCTCCTCGATCCTGGATCGAGCGTTTCAGGTGGAACTTGCGGATACAATGTGGGGATGTCTAAAACCCTCCGGGGCAATCCTCTGGTATGACGCTGCCGTCAGCAATCCTCGGAACCCCGATATGCGGGGTGTCCCCGTCCGCCGGATCAAAGAGCTGTTTCCCCGAGCGAAGATCGAAACTTGCCGGGTCACCCTGGCACCGCCTTTGGCGCGTGCCGCGTGCCGCTTGCATCCCTCGCTGTACCCGTTGCTAAATCGCGTCGCGCTGCTGAGGACGCATGTCATGGCGTGGATCGAGAAACCTGCTGGCTGAAGGGCTCTCGGAGTGCCTTTGCGTGTCACGCGAGCGCGCGATCTGCACTTGGATCATGCGGGCCGCTGATCCAGCACCTCGAGCAGGCCCTCCCGGCAGAGTGCTCGCCGGGCCTCCTTCACGCTTGGCCACGGGAGACCTGCCTTGGCGGCAATATCCAGGAGGCTGTTCGTTCCGTCGCTCATGTTGAGGAGCCAAAGCATCGCAAGCCGAAAGTCGCTCGCGACCTGACCGCCCAGGCTCTCGTAGAGCCCGCGGCGCCCGAGCTGCGGCTCTCCGAAGGGCTGAAGATTGCGGTAGATCCGATTATTCTCGATCACATCGATCACCTCAAGGCACGTCCGGGCGGAATCCGCCAGGGCGGCCGGGCGCACGAAACTCAGGTCATCGGCAGAGGTGTGGTATTCCGGGAATGCGCCGTGCGGCGTCCGCATCAGGCAGCCGACCGGAAGATTGAAGCCGGGCGATCCGTATTGACGCTCGTCGTACCCGTCCGGAGAGAAATCCCGGATCGCGAATTCCGCAGCCTTCTGCTGAAGCACATAGGCGACGGCACGATCGATCTCGGCGTCGCCGCCTCGGCTCTTCTTGTAGGTGATGCGGCCCGCGTCGCCGAGACAGGTCAGAACGAGACCGTGCTTCACCCGCTCCAGGACAGACCGGTTCCGGGCGAGCCAGGTGATCGCCCCGATCGTGCCCGGCACGAAGACGAAGCGGTAGCTATAGCGGGTCGGGCGTCGTGACAATTCTTGGGCAAGCGCCGCTGCAATGACGATACCGGACAGGTTGTCGTTGCAGAGCGACGGATGGCAGACGTGGCATGAGATCAGGACCTCGTCCGAACTTTCGCCTGCGACCAGGCATTCGCCATAGGTGAGGGACCCATCCTCCAGGGTTGAATCGATGCAAACCTCGTAGACCTCGTCCTCGAGGCTTTCGAGCTGCTTGTGCGAAAGGCAAAAGCCCCATGTCTCGGCGTAATAGGACGTCCGATAAGGGATCAAGTCGGGCTGGGCGGGCAGGGAATGCAGATGCGAGCGGAGATCGGCCAAACTCATCAGGGCGCGAACTGGAGCGCTGTAGCCCACGACATGCAGGTTGGAGTTCCCAAGATCGACGACACGCTCTCCCGAGAGTCGTTTGATGAAAGCGTCGCGGATGTTCCACTCCCGCGGGGTCGTCCAGTCCAGGACCTGTATTCCGGTCGGGACCTCCACGACGTCCAGCGGAAGATACGGCGACAGGCAGCCGAGCGTGGCGCGCACCCCATCGCCGGTGATGCTGCGGCAGATGGGATAAAGCTCTTCGACGAGGCTATACATGGCGTCGCCCGAACCCGAAGCGAGATGCCGCGCTTCTCGTCGTGGCGCCGGCGCAGTCCCGCTTCCGTGGCCGGCGCCAGGCTGGCCTGCCCGCGCCACCTTCGACACGCCTAAGCGATCCTGTTCGAAAGGACCCCGCTCGTCGGCCGCCGGTTTTTCAATCATGACGTTTGCCCGCCAGTGTCACTCTCCTAGTCGATCACCTGCGCGAACGGGATCGGCACGATGAATTTCCCACCCCAATCGCGGATATAGGCCATCTGCTCCATGATCTCGTCCTTCAGGTTCCAGGGAAGGATGAGGACATAGGCAGGCCGGGTCTCCCGGATGCGGCCCGGGTCGTCGATCCGGATATGCGTTCCCGGGAGGAAAAGCCCCTGCTTGTGGGGGCTGCGGTCCACTGTGTAATCGATGAAATCGGAGCGGATTCCGCAATAGTTCAGGAGCGTATTGCCCTTGGCCGGCGCGCCATAACCGACGACCTGCTTGCCGGACCGCTTCGCCGCAATCAGCAGTTCGAGGAGCCTGCACTTCGTTTCGTGCACCTGGCCCGCGAATGCGAGATACCGTTCGGTACTCGCGAGCCCGAACTCGGTCTCGCGTCGACGAAGGTCGGCGACCCTTGGGCTGACCGGGCGGGTATCGCTCCGATCATGGCGGGCATAGATGCGCAAGGAGCCGCCGTGGGTCGGCAATTCCTCGACGTCGAACAGACACAGGCCTCGCGCGGCGAATATCTTTTCGACCGCCAGAAACGAAAAGTACGAAAAGTGCTCATGGTAGATCGTGTCGATCTGGTTCTCTGCCATGAGCCTCATGAGGTGCGGGAATTCGAGCGTGATTACGCCATCGTCGGCGAGCAGGATTTTCAGGCCGCGCACGAAATCGTTGAGATCTGGAACATGCGCGAGAACGTTGTTTCCGATCAACAGATCGGCCTGGATACCCTCCCGCACCAGTTCGCGCGCCGTCTCCTGGCCGAAGAATCTGACACGGGTCGGAACTCCGCGCCGACGGGCCGCCTCCGCGACGTTACCGGCCGGTTCGATTCCGAGGACGGGCACGTTCCGCTCGACGAAATATTGAAGCAGATAGCCGTCGTTGCTGGCGATCTCGACGACCTGGCTCTGCTCTCCTATGTTGAACCGTTCGGAGATGTCGTGGACATAGCGCCGGGCATGATCGAGCCATGAATCCGAGAACGACGAAAAATACGCGTAATCGCTGAAGATGGCTTCGGGACTCTCGGAGTCCTCGAGCTGGACGAGAAAGCATTCGGCGCAGACATAGGCTCGTAACGGGAAGAAGCGTTCGGGCTTGCCGAGGTCGTCACGCCGCCGATAGGAGTTGGCGAGCGGCGACATTCCGAGATCGACGAACACATGCTCGAGAGCTGTCCCGCAGAAGCGGCACCCCTTCTTGGGCTGGAGGGTCGAAATCGCCGGGCCGACATCGGCTCTCGGGAGGCCCCTCGCTTCGACACCAGCTGCTTCAAGCATTTCTCGTCTCCTGTTCAGTCAGCACGGCCCGCAGCGGACGCCGCTCCCCGTAGCGCTCAAGATCCGGCCAGGACGCGTCTTTTTCGGAGATTACGGCCACCGGCTCGGGCCAGACGATCGCGATGAGTGGGTCGTCGTATCGGATCCCGGCGGCGGCGTGCGCGGCGTAGGGTACTGAAATCCGATAATGAACGACCGTCGTGTCGGCCAGCGTCTGGAAACCCTGGGCAACGCCTTCGGGAATGTAGAGAGCCCTGCCGTTGCCGGCGGAGAGCTCGAAGCTTTGCCAGGCCAGATACGTCTTCGAATCGGGCCGCATGTCGACGAGCACGTCATAGACCGCGCCCTGCACGCAGCGGACGATCTTCGTCTCTGTGAAAGGAGCCTTTTGGTAATGCATGCCCCGCAGGGTTCCACGTATCCGGTTGAAGGACGTACTGTCCTGCGCGTAGTCGACAACCAGGCCCTGCGATGCGAGCTCGCCCCGACACATCGTCCGCGCGAAGTAGCCGCGATTGTCGTGTTGCCTCTCGAGGTCGATCGCAATCACGCCCTCCAGATCCGTCGCCGAGAAGATCATTTGCTGCACTCCGTCAGGCGGCGACTGACTCGGGTCGAACAGCCCCCGTCGTCCAACGCAAGGCTTCATTGATCTGGCCGGTCCGCCTGAGATGCTTGAGCTCCTCGAGCCGGGTGAAGGGAGGCGCGTTGAGCACCGCCAGATCCAACTGGATTCGTTCGAACACGGAGCGCAACTGAAGCGCCCCGCGCTCCGCACTCCAGGCGCAGCGGAAGCGCGGCATGCGCTCCCTGATCTTGTCGAAACAGACGCGGTAGCTGCGATTATCCCCGCTCGCTGGGCCGTAGGTGATGCGGCAGTTCGGGAACGCGGCGCCGACGATCTCGGCAATGTCCCGCACCGTATAGTTCTGGTCGTTGTCGCCGACGTTGAAGGCTTCCCCGGCCACGGCTTCTCGTGGCGCCTCCAGCGCGCAGAGAACCGCCGAGCAAATATCCTCGACATGGACCAGCGGCCGCCAAGGCGTGCCGTCGCTCGTCATCCTGATTTCACCGGCGGCATGCGCCCAAGCCGCGAGGTTGTTCAGCACGAGGTCGAAGCGCTGGCGCGGGCTCGCCCCAAAAGCCGTGGCGTTGCGAAGGAAAACCGGCACGAAGTCGATGTCCGTAAGCTTGCGGACCTCCTCCTCCACGAGGATCTTGCACTTCGCATAAGCCTTCTGCGGATGAAGGCTCGAGAGCTCCGTTTTGGCTTCGCCCCCACCCGCGCCATAGATGCTGCACGATGATGCGTAGATAAAGCGGGCGACCCCGGCCGCCCTGCACAGGCGAGCGAGGCGAACCGAGCCTTCGTGATTGATTGCGAATGTGATCGAAGGATCGTTCTCGCCGAGCGGATCGTTCGAGAGCTCCGAGAGATGGACGACCGCGTCGACGCCCGCAAGATCTGCCGGGCCAATGTCGCGCAAGTCCTTCGTGAGAACGGACGGCCGGTTCAAGCCATCCTCGAACAGCCAGCCGCGCCGGTAAAAGCCCGTATCGAGCCCGACCACGTCGTGGCCTCGGTCGAGCAGCCTGGCGCCGAGAACGGCCCCGATGTATCCGTCGGCACCTGTGACAAGAACTCTCATCGGCGTGCACCTATGCTTGCGGCCAGGATCGGCGGTGTTGCGCGCGGCTCGGCCTTGGCTTTGGGGCGCTGCCAGACACGCCAGGGCGGTTGCCCCGAATCCCAGGTCTCCTGGAGCAGAACCTTGTCTCGCAAGGTGTCCATGCTCTGCCAGTATCCCTCGTGCCGGTAGACCGCGAGTTGATCGTTGTCGACGAGCCGGCGCATGGGCTCCTGCTCCCAGACCGTCTCCTCTCCGTCGATCAGATCGAGGGCCTCCGGCTCGACGACGAAGAACCCGCCGCTGATCGTGTGCCCGTCGCCGCTGTCCTTCTCCCGAAAGCCTACGACTCGCGGACGGTCGGAGGAGAGATTCAGCGCACCCCAGCGGCCCGGGAGCTGAACGGCCGTGACGGTCGCCAGCGCGCCCTGCTGGTGGTGGAAGGCAATGAGGTCGCGGATGTTCACGTCGGCGACGCCATCGCCATAGGTCAGGCAGAAGGTTTGCTCGCCAAGATGCTCACGCACCCGCTTCAAACGGCCGCCGGTCATCGTCTTCTCGCCGGTGTCGACGACGGTCACCCGCCAGGGTTCGCGCGGGGAATGGTGCGTCACCAACGTGTTGTCGGTGAGGTCGATCGTAAAATCGCAGTTTCGATGGAAGAAGTTTCGAAAATAGTCTTTGATAAGCGAGCCCTTGTGCCCGCAGCAGATGACGAAGTCATTCAGCCCATAATGCGAATAGATCTTCATGATATGCCAGAGGATCGGATACCCGCCGATCTCGACAAGCGGCTTCGGGATGACCGTGGTCTCTTCGCTCAGGCGCGTACCATAGCCTCCTGCCAAGATGACGACTTTCATAGCGCTGCTCCGACCGGCAAGGAGCCTAGGTAAATCTAGGCATGCCGGGGAATGTGCAGCGCCGTTTCAATGCCGAGTTGAGGCCCATCAAGAACGGCGCCGGCGCCAAAATGTCAGCGCCGCCCGTCCGGCGCCCGACGGCGCGGCGCCTCTCCGATCCGATGCCGGACTTCGTGGGCTCGGCTTCCCCCGAGGCCTGGATGGGCCTGCGTCGCTTCGGCCGCGCCCGCCCGTCCGGGCGTCACCCACGCGGGCGGGCGAAGCCGGCGCTCATCGTTCTCGGAAAGCGCGCGAGATCTGGTCCGCGAGGGGCTTGGTGAAATAGGTCAGGACGGTCCGCTGCTGCGTCTGCAGGAAGGCTTCCACGGGCATGCCTGGCGTCAGCTTCGCCCCCTGGAGCCGTGCCAGCTCGTCATCCGCGACGGCGATCCGAACCGTGTAGAAGCCTTGGCCCGACCGCTGGTCAACCGTCAGGTCGGCCGACACGAGCGAGACCACGCCGCCAACCTCGGGCGTGGTGCTGTGGTTGAGGGCAGAAAAGCGCAACATGGCGCGTTGCCCCAAGTGGATCTGCTCGATCTCCTGGGGCGCCACCTTGGCCTGGACCGCCAGCCGCTCGGATGTCGGCACGATCAGCATCAGGGTTTCCCCGGGTGCGGCAATGCCCCCGACCGTGTGGATGGCGAGCTGATGAACCGTCCCGTCCCGAGGCGCCCTGATATCGATCCTCTTGAGTTGATCCTCAGCCGTGATCTTTCGCTCGACCAGCTCCGAGATCTTGCCTCGGAGGTCAGCGAGCTCCTTGCCGACTTCGGTCCGAAAATCCTGGTCGATCTGCAGTATCTGGAGCTCAGTCTCCGTAATCTTGCCCTTGGTTTGAGCGACTGCCGAAGCAAGAGATCCTCGCTCACCGCTGAGGCGCGCGCCTTCGCGTTCCAGCGCATTCGCACGGCTGACCGAAACGAGCTTCTTGCCAAGCAGGTCCCGTACACCTTCGAGCTCCTGCCGAATGAGCTCGATTTCGCGATCCTTCGCAGCAATCTGCTCGGAATACGACTGGATCTGGTCCCGGAGCTGCCCGATCCGTTCCGCGTGCTGAGACTTGATGCCGGAGCGCGCCGCCTTGCGCATGCCGAGAAGCTTCAGCTCCCCATCCATCAGCGCCTTCACCGCCGGCATGGCGGCCAAAGACAGCAATTCCTCTGGGAACAGGATCTCCGCGGCCTCGTCCTGTTCGGCTCGGAGGCGGGCTTGCCTCGCCATTGCCTCGTTCAGTGCGCTCTGCACGATCGCAAGGCTCGCCTGGGTCACGGTCTCGTCGAGGCGGACCACGATGTCCCCCGCCGAAACCTGGTCGCCATCGCGAACACGCAGTTCGCTAACGACGCCCCCAGTCGGGTGCTGCACCTTCTTCAGCTCGGATTCCACGACGAGCGAGCCCGAAGCCACGACCGCACCCGAGAACTCGGTCGTCGCGGCCCACCCCCCGACAGCAATGAGAAAAAAAGCCACGCCGGCGCCCGCGGCAAGAAGGAGTCGGTCGATCGAGGCGACCGTCCGCTGAGAAACGTCACTCATGCGATGCACCCTCTCGCTTCGGTATTGCTCCGCCTTGTACCCCGATGGCCTTGGGCACTGCCTTGAGTGAGGTGAAGAGGACTTGTTCCTTGGGCCCGAAGGCTTGCATCCGGCCGTCCGCCATGACCATCGCCTGGTCGAGAGCGGCGAATGCGCTCGGCCGATGGGCAACGACGACGACGATTCCACCTCGCTTGCGCACGCCGAGAATGGCTTCGGTCAAGGCCTCCTCGCCATCGGCGTCGAGGTTCGAGTTGGGCTCATCGAGAACGACCAGGAAGGGCTCGCCGTACAGCGCACGAGCCAACGCGATCCGCTGCCGCTGCCCCGCCGAGAGGGCGGCACCCCGGTCGCCGATCTGTGTCTGGTAGCCGTTCGGAAGGCGCTGGATGATGTCGTGGACGCCGGCCGCCGTTGCGGCACGGACGATCTCGGCAGCCGTCGCATCACTGCGAAAACGCGCGATATTCGCCGCCACGGTACCCGAGAAGAGCTGGACCTCCTGCGGCAGATAGCCGACGTGACGTCCCAAAGCCTCGGCTTGCCAGTGCTGGATCGACGATCCATCGAGTCGGACCGTGCCTCGGAGCGGCTGCCAGATGCCGACCAGCATGCGGGCCAGCGATGACTTTCCGGAGGCGCTGCGTCCGATCACGCCCAGGCCTTGCCCGGCCCGAAGAGAGAAGGCGATGTCGATGACCGTCAGGCGCTGCACGCCGGGTGGCGTCGCCGAGGCGGTCTCCACCGCGAGGTATTCCCGGGGCGCGGGCAATGCCAGGGCCTGCGGCGCGGGCGGATGCGCGGCGAGCAGCTCCGTCAAGCGCGCCCAGCCTTGGCGAGCCCTGACGAACCCGTTCCAGTTGCCGATCGCCAGGTCGACCGGCGCAAGAGCACGCGCGGTGAGGATCGAGCTGGCCACGATGATGCCGCCCGACGCTTCCTGCTTGATCACGAGATAGGCTCCGACGCCAAGCACCATGGATTGCAGCAGCAAGCGGAGCACCCGAGAGGTGGCTCCGAAACCGCTGGAGACCTCTGCGGCGCGTTGCTGATGACGGCGGTGCTCGTCGTTCACGGCCGTCCACAGGCCCGTCATCTCGCTGCCCATTCCCATCGCCTGGACGGTCTCGGCATTCCGGCAGCCGATTTCTCCGACGTGCAGCCTTTGCGCCGCCGCCTCGCTCGCCGCCCTGGCTGGCGAACGGGAAAGACGCTCGGTCAGAACCGTCAAGGCGATCAGAATGATGGTGCCGGCGAGAGCGGTGACACCGATCCAAAAGTGGAACAGGAAGCACACGCCGAGATAAAGTGGGATCCACGGCAGGTCGAACAGCGCCCCTGGGCCGCTGCCGGATAGGAACGTACGCACCTGATCCAGGTCGCGCACGGGTTGCATGCTCTCGCCCGGCGACCGTGAGGCCAACGAACCGGCCAGGACGGCCCGGAACACTCTCGACGTCATCGCCTCGTCGAGCGCGCCGCCAATCCTCAGCAGGAGGCGGCCCCGGAGGATCTCGAAGACGCCGTGGAAGAAGAACAGCACCACGACGAGCAGAGTGACGCCGATCAGGGTCGGGACGCTTCGGCTCGGCAGGACACGATCGTAGATCTCGAGCATATAGAGCGAACCGGCCAATGTCAGGACGTTCAACATGCCGCTGAGCATCGCGATCGTGATGAGCGCACCGCGCCATCGGTAGAGCGCCTCCTTGAGCGGAGAAGCCGATGGAGCCGAGCGACCGCCGATTCCGAAGGTCGCCATCGAGATGGGGGCTGCCGGCACGCCCTCCGGCCGCGCCCCAAAACGAGCGCGGAAAGCTCGCCAAGAAAGAAGCACCTTCTTCCAGGCATTCAACCACATCCTCAAAAGAACGTGGAACATTCGCCAGGAAAGAAGCGTCTTCTTCCAGGCATTAAACGCGGCGACGCCTCGCTCCCGCCAAGAATCCAGGGAGAAAGTCGGCCTGCCAAGGGGCTGGGAGTCGGACAGTTCAAAGCCTCGCGATTGGAAGTGACGGGAGCAGATCTGGTGTGCCAGGCCGGCCCGGGAAGGGTCGACCTGGCCTGACTAGGGTATTCGCCGATCAGAGGGCGAAGTCAGATCGATGGAGATGCAGCTTGCTGTTGAACTCGATCTGGAAGTCAGCCGTACTATCTCCATTGAGATCTCCATGGAGGATAGTAGAGCTGCCTTCCCGGAAGAATGAGATCGCGTTGGCTTCGACAGAGTGTGACTCACCCGCGAATTTGAACAGCTGATCCCCCGCAAGCGCGGTGTTCGCATCGATCAGGCTGAGGTCCATGGTGTCGGCCCCCTGCTGGAACCATTGTATGACGTCGCGATGACCTGAGCCGACACCGCTCTCGTCTGCGGTCCTGAACACGAAAGTGTCTCGACCATCGCCGCCGTGCATGAGGTCGGCACCAAGGCCACCCGTCAGGCGATCATTCTCGCCTCCACCGCGGAGTTCGTCGTTCCCGGCGCCGCCATCCAGGCGATCGGCGCCGCTGTTGCCGTGAATGAAGTCATTCCCAGCCGTACCTTGGAGCGAATCGGCAAACTCCGAGCCGTACTGCTTGGCTGTAATCACCGAATTCGGCGCGGGTATCGGATCCGAATGAGTAGGAGGCGTGCCCGTGTCGGTGACCGGCGGGGGGATCGGCTCCGAAGGAGTGGGAGCCGTGCCCGTGTCGGTGACCGGCGGCGGAATCGGTTCCGAAGGAGTGGGAGCCGTACCCGTGTCGGTCAAGGGCAGCGACCCATCGGCAGCACGATCGGCGCGCCCCAAGGCGCCCTCCAGCGACGCAAAGACGTTGCTCACGACGCCCGCCCCGGCGTCCCATGAGTTGCCCGATGCCGTTCCGGAAGCCGCAACTTGGCCTTCACCGAACGCAGCATTGTCGTAGAGGCTGCCACTCCCGGAGAAGAAGCCGTAATTATAGGTGCCGTTGTCGTAAGCCGTGTTCCCTCTCAGCGTGGTCCCGGTTCCACCATTCTCGTCGAAACCGATCGCCATGTTCCCCCAGGCGACGTTGTCGATGACAGTGTGACCGCCGGAGGAACCGTCGGTGCCCTGCCGGATGCCGCCGAGCTTGAACCCGTTGCCATCGCCCACCGCTTCGCCGTTCGGGCCGTAGCCGTTGTCGAATGCCCAGTTGCCCTCTAACCGGACCGGCGCGTTCCGCGTGCCGTCTTGGATATTGAAGAGGTCGAAACCGTCATCGGAATTGCCCCAGGCGCGGTTGCCACGCAGGACATTGCCGGCACCGCTGGTGCTGACCTGGAAGCCGTCGGCATTGTCGCCCGCCAAGTCACGATTGTCATGGGAGTCGTTGTTGAGGAAAAGGTTGTTCGAACTGGCTCCGAACAAGGAAAAGCCCTTGCCCTCTGAGCCGCCCCCGCCATTGTCGTGCACGTCGAGGCGCTCGATGACGTTGTTGTGGGACTCATCCCGCAACACGACGCCGCCCATCGGCCCGCCGCGAATCTCCAGCCCGACGATGTGATTCCACGAGATGCTCGAGCCATCGAGCACCCAGCCACCAGCCCCGCTGCGGCCGTAATAGTCGGTCGACGTGATCCCGGACCCGTCCAGGATAGGCGTCTCGCCCGGGTAGTTGGCGATTGTGATCGGCGCCCCGCTTGTGCCGTCGTGGGTCAGCTGGATGCCGTTGGTGAGCGCGTATACGCCGCCCCGCAGATAGATGGTATCTCCCGGCTGCGAGAGGTCATGAGCATGTTGCAGGGAGGCGAACGGCCGTTCGATGGCTCCTGTTTGGCTGTCAGATCCGGTCGGCGATACGTAGTATATAGTCATGAAGTCACTTTCCATGGGTGGACTTGCGAAGCCGCTCAAGAAGAGACGGCTCCGCCGTGGGCCAGCCGATGTGGCTAGCCGGCGGCTGGATTACGCAGAAGCAACGGTTGGAGAAGGAAGAAGGCGCGCAGGCGATCCGGGTGCTACCGTAAAACTGCACATAGCGGAAATAATCCGCCGCCTAATCCAGAACTCATTTAAGCTTCCAAAATCGTAATCGGGCGGCGCACAGAATACGCACCGCTCCATCACAGCAACGCGGTCCCGCGTTGCATGGCAATTTTGTTAGCGCGCTGATTCGCACGCATCCAAAGCACAGCGATGTTGTGTATAGGGGAAAGGCGGCGGGCATGTCATAGCTTCGCCCGCCAAAGGATTGCTTTTTCCCGCCAATGTGCAGCCGCAGCGGCTCACCCGAGTCAGGCGTCGTCGATCCTGCCTCTGAGCTCACGCCGAAACTCCGTGGCCGTCTTGCCCGTCCACCGCTTGAACGCGCGGACCAGGGTGCTCGGCTCGCGATAGCCCAGCAGCCAGGCGAGCTGCGACATGGTGGGCTCGCCGCTTCGCATGTATCGAACGGCGAGGGAGGCTCGCACGCCGTCGAGAACGCTGCTGAAGCTCATCCCCTCCTCCGCAAGCTTCCGTGTCAGCGTGCGCGCGCTCGTTCCGAGGTCCCTTGCGACGGCGTCGATCGTGACCGTCCCGTAGCGGAGACGTGCGGCGATCGCCTTTTCCACGCGCAGCCGCAGCGAATCGGGCTCCGGAGCGCGCACCGTGGACTCGCTGCTCTGCAGCCGCCTCAGAAGCTGATGCAGATGCGGATCGTGCGTCACGAGCGGCAGGTCGCCCGCGTCCTTTCCGAATTCGAGAAGGTCCCTGTCCGCGCCGAAGACGACCTCCCGACCGAAATAGCGGTCCATCTCAGGCACCTTGCCTGCCCGCAGGTGGACCATGGTCGCGGAGGTCGGGACCAGCTCGCGGCTCGTGAAGTCGCGGCACAGCCTGAGCGTGCCCGTGATCCAGAACTCCGAGAAATGGCGGTCCAGGTGCGGATCCAGACCGTCGTAACTCAGTTCGACGGACACACCGCTCGTTCCGCCACTTCGGAGCCGCACCGGTTCGTTCAGGGACGCCAAATATTCTTCTTCACTGGCGAGCGCTTCCCCAAGAGTTTCAGCGGAGGCCCCTACATAATAGATAAAGCCGAGCGTCCGAAAATCAAAGCTCAACGCAAGATGGAATCCAAGTAAATCATCCTTCAGGGCATCTGCAGCCAAATCAAGAAAGATCGATTGACTTATGATAGGAGAATTCTCTGATTTTCTATTAGAAAGTTGAGATGGCATACCTGATTCTAATAGAAGAGGAGCTGGATCAATGCCATTGTTGACCAATTCTCTGGCCGCCAGTATCGTGAGGAATGCTACGTCATTATCCGGGTTGTTTGGGTAGCCGGTCGTTGTAGCTTGCCGTTCTCGAATCATGCTTGCCTCACGCGGTGCCTTCAGCTGATTCGAACTATGAGGACTATTACTTGTCCTTCGCCCTGAGCGAATCGCTCATTGTTCGGCTTCCGCCGTTGAGAGCGCCCGGGAGATTAACCGCGTCACATCTTTCGACTTGATCATCATCAAGATGGGAAACTGCGAAGAGCGTCGTTTGCCAAGGCCTGCAGTGCCGCGACGCGCAGCCAGACAGGCGGAGGCTGACGGTCGCGTCGCTGCCTTGCGCGCCGAGCCGATCACCGCCGCCGCAACACGGGAGCTCTCAAAGAGCCCGGTGTTCGCAGCTCTGTACGGAAATGGCGCTCCCATGGGGAATCGAACCCCAGTTTTCGCCGTGAGAGGGCGACGTCCTAACCGCTAGACGATGGGAGCAGCGCGGCAAGGTCGCTGTTTAGTCGGGCTTCCGCCTCGCCGCAACTGTTTTCATGCGCGCCGCTGCGGATAAGGTTGGAGCAGGGAGCGCCGCGGGGCGCCGCCCTCCCTCCGGCAGAAGGCTCAGGCCGCCTTGCCCGCCAATGCGGGATAATCGGTATAGCCCCTGGCATCGCCGCCATAGAAGGTCGCGACATCCGGCGTGTTCAGCGGTGCGTCCCGCTTCAGGCGCTCGACGAGGTCCGGGTTGGCGATGAAGAGCCTGCCGAAGGCGATGAGGTCGGCGCAATCCTCGGCGAGCGTCTCGATCGCGAGGTCGCGGGTGAAGCCGTTATTGGCGATATAGGCGCCCTTGAAGGCCTTGCGTAGCGCCAGGTAGTCGAAAGGCAGATAGTCGCGCGCCTCGCGCGTCGCGCCCTCGACGACATGGATGAAGGCGATGCCGGCCGCGCTCAGCTTCTCGACGAGATGGCCGAACAGCGCCTGCGGGTCGCTGTCGCGCGCGTCGTTCGCCGGACTCACCGGCGAGATGCGGACACCGATCCGGCCCTTCGGGAAAACCGTCGCCACGGCCTCGACGACCTCGAGCACCAGCCGCACGCGGTTCTCGATCGAGCCGCCATAGGCGTCGCTGCGGGCGTTCGAGCCGTCGCGCAGGAACTGGTCGAGCAGGTAGCCATGCGCGCCATGCAGCTCGACGCCGTCGAACCCGGCGGCCTTGGCGTTCTCGGCCGCCCTGACATAGTCGGCGATGATGCCGGGGATCTCGTCGAGTCCGAGCTCGCGCGGCTGCGAGACCTCGGCGAAGCCGCTCTCGATATAGGTCTTGGTCTTGGCTTGGATGGCGGAGGGCGCGACCGGGGCCCCGTTGCCCGGCTGCAGCGAGGCATGGCTGACGCGCCCGACATGCCAGAGCTGGGTGATGATCTTGCCGCCCTCGGCGTGGACGGCGTCGGTCACGGCCTTCCAGCCCGCGATCTGGGCCTCGCTGTAGATGCCGGGCGTCCAGATATAACCCTGTCCCTGCTGCGAGATCTGGGTGCCCTCGGTGACGATCAGCCCGGCGCCGGCCCGCTGCCGGTAATATTCGACATTGAGCGCGTTGGGCGCATCGCTGCCGCGCGTCGCGCGATTGCGCGTCAGCGGCGCCATCACGATCCGGTTCTTCAGCTCGATTTCGCCGAGGCGAAACGGCGAGAACAGCACGGCGCTATCGTTGGATTGGCTCATCGGGATGGTCCTCGTGGTTCACTGTATTCGCCGCAGGCGATGGAGCGGCGTGACGATTGGCGCAGGCCGTGCCGTCCTGTCCTGGCATCGGTCGAGATAGGTGTTGCATAGCGAAATCACAGGGACGCAAATACCATCTTGGAGAGGAAAGCAGCGCTCATCTCCACCCGAGGCGACATCGAAACCGAAATGACTGCGCCGGAACAGAGCCGTGGCAAGTTTTCCTTCGCGCTGGAGCCAGGGCGGGTCCTGTTGTCGCTGCGGTCGGCCTGCCGCCATGCCCTGCATGGCGCCATCGGCCTGGTCTATCCGCCCTCCTGCGTCGCCTGCCAGGGCGCGACCGCCGAGGCGCAAGGCCTCTGCCCCGCCTGCTGGGGCGGCATCGGCTTCATCGAGCGGCCCTATTGCGAACGGCTCGGCACACCCTTCGCGATTGATCTCGGCGCCGGCCTGATCTCGCCGGCGGCGATGGCCGACCCGCCGGTCTTCGCCCGCGCCCGGGCCGTCTGCCGCTTCGACGGCACGGCGCGCGAGCTGGTGCATCGCCTGAAATACGGGGACAGGCTCGAGCTCGCGATCACGCTTGGCCGGATGATGGCGCGGGCGGGCCACGAACTGCTCGCCGGGGCCGATCTCGTCATACCCGTGCCGCTGCACCGCACGAGGCTCTGGAGCCGCCGCTTCAACCAGGCGGCGGCGCTGGCGCAGGTCGTCGCCCGCCAGGGTGGCGTCGCCCTGGCGCCCGCCGCTTTGGCCCGCGTCAAGCGCACCAGGCAGCAGGTCGGCCTGACGCGGGCCCAGCGCGCCGACAATCTGCAGGGCGCCTTCAGGGTCCTGCCGGCGATGAAGCCGCTCGTCGAAGGCCGCCGCCTCGTCCTCGTCGACGACGTGCTCACCACCGGCTCCACCGCCAATGCCGCCTCCCGCGCCTTGCTGCGGGCGGGCGCGAGCCAGGTCGACATCCTGACCTTCGCGCGGGTGGTGACGGATGGCTGAGCGCGCACTACATCTGTCGGACAGACAGCATCGCCGGAACCGTTCATGCCGAAGGTCGTCCTCTACACCACCAGCTGGTGCCCCTACTGCGCCGCCGCCAAATCGCTCCTGAAGAGCAAGGGCGTGGCTTTCGAAGAAATCGATGTCGATGGCAAGCCGGACCTGCGCCGGGCCATGACCGAGCGTTCGGGAGGCCGCAGCTCGGTGCCGCAGATCTTCATTGGCGACAGGCATGTCGGCGGCTCGGACGACCTGCACGCGCTCGACGCGCGCGGCGAACTCGATCCGCTGCTGGCCGCCTGACGAGGCAGGATGTTTCGGGTGCGAAACGTCCTGGCTCGAGTTATGTCACCGCGCGCCATGCCGAAAACTCGCATCATCCCTTCGCCGGGTAACGCTTGTGCAGGGTCTGGCGAGGATTATCTCGCGGTATTGCGGCGACCTGCCGCCCGACAGAGCCAGAGATGATCCGCTACGCCCTCGTTTGCGACAACGCGCATGAATTCGAAAGCTGGTTTCCGACCTCGGCCAGCTTCGAGGAGCAGGCGCGCCGCGGCCTCGTCTCCTGCCCGGTCTGCGCCAGCGGTAAGGTCGAGCGGGCGATCATGGCGCCGAATGTCGCGCGCACGGATCGCAGTCCGCGGGCGCCCGAAGCCGCGTCCGAGGCCGCTCCTGCGGCTGCGCCCGCCGCGCCGGTCGCGCTGATGGGCGAGAAGGAGATCGCCTTTCGCGAGATGCTGACCGCCCTGCACAAGCATGTCACCGAGAACGCCGAGCATGTCGGCCCGCGCTTCGCCGAGGAGGCGCTCAAGATCCATCATGGCGAGGCCGACGGCCGCGCCATCTATGGCGAAGCGACCCCCGACGACGCCCGCCTGCTGCACGAGGAGGGCGTCGAGTTCATGCCCCTGCCCCGTTTGCCGGGCGGGCGGAACTAGCGGTTCATCCGGTCCTATCATGAGATGCTCGGGCTTGCCCCGAGTATCTCATGACGGAAGGGTGACTTATTCTGCCCGAGATTCTCGGGTCTCCGCTGCGCTCTGCCCGAGAATGACGCTTGGCTCTTGCCATCGCCGAGATACGGGCATATACCCGCACCCATGTCGGTTCCCTGCATCTGCACGACCCTGCGCTCGGCCTCGCGCCGCATGGCGGCGTTTTACGATGAGGTGATCGCGCCGGTCGGGGTCAATATCGCCCAGTTCAGCCTGATGCGGACGATCGCGCGCGCGGCCCCGGTCACCCTGACAGAACTCGGCCGCCTGACCGAGCTCGACCGCTCGACCATCGGCCGCAATGTCCGCGTGCTCGAGAAGATGGGGCTCGTCGCGCTCGGCCGCGGCAAGGATCAGCGCGAGGCGACGGTTTCGCTCACCGATGCCGGCCGCAAGGTTCTCACCGATGGCGCGCCGCTCTGGGATGCGGCCCAGCAGGCGCTGGACGACCGGCTCGGCGCCGAAAACATGCGGCAGCTGCGCGCCGCGCTCGATTCGCTTTAATTTTTCGCTCAAATGCGGGCATATACCCGTAAATTGGAGACCAGCATGCCGACTGAGACACTCGACCCGCCGGCGCCGACCGGGATCGCCGCCCTCCTCGCCCGCCGCGGCATCCATTACGGCTGGATCGTCGCCGCCGTGACCTTCCTGACCATGCTGGTGACGGCCGGCGCGGTCGGCGCGCCCGGCGTGCTGATCGGCCCGCTGCAGAAGGAATTCGGCTGGGCCACCTCGGAGATCTCCTCGGCGCTGGCGGTCCGGCTCGCGCTGTTTGGCCTGATGGGCCCTTTCGCCGCCGCCTTCATGAACCGCTTCGGCGTGCGCCCCGTCGCCAGCGTCGCCCTGACCCTGATCGCCGCCAGCGTGCTCGGCTCCTTCGCGATGACGCAGCTCTGGCACCTGATGCTGCTCTGGGGCATCGTCCTTGGCCTCGGCACCGGCATGACCGCGATGGTGCTCGGCGCCACGGTGGCGACGCGCTGGTTCAGCCATCGGCGCGGCCTCGTGATCGGCCTGCTGACGGCCAGCACCGCGACCGGGCAGCTCGTCTTCCTGCCGCTGCTCGCCGACCTGACCGAGCGCGTCGGCTGGCGCTACGCCATGGTCTTCGTGCTGGCGATGATCCTCGTCGCCGCCGTCGCCGTCCTGTTCCTGATGCGTGACCGGCCGGCCGATGTCGGGCTCGCCCCCTATGGCGAGGCCAGGATCGTGCCGGCTCCCGCCGCTTCGACGAGCCTGCTGACCATGCTGGCCTCGCCGCTGGTGGCGCTGCGCGAAGCCTCGACCTCGCGCACCTTCTGGGTGCTGTTCGGCACCTTCTTCATTTGCGGCGCCAGCACCAACGGGCTGGTCCAGACGCATTTCATCGCGCTCTGCGGCGATTACGGCATGGCGGCGGTGACGGCAGCCGGCGTGCTCGCGGTGATCGGCATCTTCGACTTCGCCGGCACGGTCGGCTCGGGCTGGCTGTCCGACCGCTATGACAGCCGCTGGCTGCTGTTCTGGTATTACGGGCTGCGCGGCCTCGCGCTGCTCTACCTGCCCTTCACCGATTTCTCGTTCTACGGTCTCGGGCTCTTCGCGGTGTTCTACGGACTCGATTGGGTCGCGACCGTGCCGCCGACCGTCAAGATCGCCGCCGACCGCTTCGGCGAAAAGACCAATCTGGTCTTCGGCTGGATCTTCGCCGGCCACCAGCTCGGCGCCGCCTTCGCCGCCTATGGCGCGGGTTTCAGCCGCACGGTCTATGAGAGCTACCTGCCGGCCTTCTTCATCGCCGGTGCGCTTTGCCTCTTCGCGGCGGCCTTCGTGATCACGCTTCGCGGCACACCGGGCGTCGCCCTGAGCAAGGCTGCGGCCTGACATCATGACCGGCGTCGCCAGGCCGGCTACGATCCCCCGACCCCGAGCAGGAGCGAGCATGACCAACATCCCCTACGGCACCGCGCTCATCATCGGAGCTGGGCCCGGCATCAGCGCCTCCCTGGCGCGGCAGCTCTCCGCGGCTGGCGTCAAAATCGGGCTCGCGGCTCGCGATACCGCGAAGCTCGCGCCGCTCGCCACGGAAACCGGAGCCCGGACCTTCGCGCTCGACGCATCGGAGCCGGCGGCCGTGGCAAAGCTGTTCGAGGATTTCGAAACCGGGATCGGCGGGCCGGAAGTCGTTGTCTACAATGCCAGCCAACGGGTTCGCGGGCCGATCGCCGAGCTCGACCCGGCCGCGGTCGGCCGGGCGCTCACTGTCACGGGCTACGGCGCCTTCCTCGCGGTTCAGCAGGCGGCGAAGCGGATGATCCCGAAGGGGCGCGGCGCCATCCTGCTGACCGGGGCGACGGCGGGGATCAAGGGCTATGCGCTCTCCGCCGCCTTCGCCATGGGCAAGTTCGCCCTGCGCGGCCTGGCCCAGAGCGCGGCGCGCGAACTCGGGCCCAAGGGCATCCATGTCGCGCATTTCGTCATCGACGGCATGGTCCGCAGCGCGTCCAGGCCGGATGAAGCCGACAACACCATCGATCCCGACGCCGTCGCGCAGACCTATCTCGACGTGCTGCGCCAGCCGCGCAGCGCCTGGTCGCAGGAGGTCGAATTGCGGCCCTGGGTCGAGAGCTTCTGAGCCATCGACTGTAAGGGCTCTCCCGTCATGCTCGCCCTTGTGGCGAGCATCCACGTCTTGAGCACCGCCCTCGACCAGCGAAGATGTGGATGGTCGGGACAAGCCCGACCATGACGGCGGGGCCGAGATCGACGGCAGAGACCCGGATTTCAGGCCGCCCGTCCGGCCCGCGCGGCGAGATAGCGTTTCACCGCCCGCTCCAGCCGTCGCACGCCCTCGACGAGAACCTCGGGCGAGGAGCGCGTGAAATTGACCCGCATCGCGCTCTTCAAGGCGCCATCGGGATCAAAGACGCTCGACGGCACGAAGGCGACCTTCTCGGCGAGTGCATGCGCATAGAGCGCGTCGGTGTCGATGTCAGTCGTCTTGGCCCGCATCCAGACGAACATCCCGCCGGGCGGCGCCTCCCACTCGAACCACTCCGAGAGATGCTCTGTGGCGGCCCGGCAGAGCGCATCGCGACGGTCGCGATAGGCCGTGACGATGCGCGGGACGTGGTCAGCCTCGAATCCGCTCTCGATCAGCTCGAGCGCGATCGCCTGCGTCAGCAGGCTGGAGGCGATGTCGGTCGATTGCTTGGCGAGCGCCAGCGTCGCGACCATCCCGGCCTCGCCGACGACCCAGCCGACCCGCAGGCCCGGCGTCAGGCTCTTCGACAAGGTGCCGAGATAGATCACCGGCCCGTCATAGGGGCCGTTCGGATGGCGCGCCGCATGGTGCGCGAGGATGCTCGGCCCGGCCGGCCCGTCGAATTGCAGCGGAAGGTAAGGGTCGTCCTCGACCAGCCAGGTGCCGGCCTCCAGCACCTTGTCGAGCAGCGCCGCGCGCTCGGCCTGCAGGACCAGCGCGCCGGTCGGGTTGGAATAGTTCGGCACGGCATAGACGAACTTGGCCCGGCGCAACTCCGCCTCGAATCCCGGCCGCTGCAAGCTCCAGTCGAGCTGCGCATAGCTCGGTTCGCGCGGTCGCCAGGCGTCGAGCGCGCCGAGATAGGTCGGGAACTGCGCCACGATCAGCTCGCCCGGATCGACCAGCGCCTTGCCGACGAGGTCGAGCCCCTGCATGGCGCCGGTGGTGAGCAGCACGTTCTCGGGGCCGAAGCTGCGGCCGGTCGTCGCCGAGAACCGCGTTGCGATCGCCGCGCGCAGCGCCGGCAGGCCTTCGATCGGCCCGTATTCGAGGATGGCGCTGCCCCAGCGTGTCAGCGCCCGCTCGCTCGCGGCCGCGATCGCCTCCACCGGGTAGAGCTCGGCCGCCGGCAACCCGCCGGCGAGGCTGACGACATCGGCTCGCCCGCCGATCGCCATGAATTGCTGGGTGATGCTGTTGCCGGTCGAGAGCCAGCCGGCGAGCGCCGGGCGGGCCGCCCGCGATTTGGAAAATGACATGCTTGACCTGAAGCTGCTTGATGATCGCGGCTTAAGCTATAGAGCCTGGCGCGCCGGGAAAACCGCTCCCGGAACATTGGACCGTCCCGCCACGGGCTGTGGCCAGCCGCGCCGCTGCCGGGCATAAGGCGCCGCAAAGGGAGACACCATGCGCATCGTCGACGTCCGCGAGATCACGCAACCGATCGCCTCGCCGATCCGCAACGCCTATATCGACTTCTCGAAGATGACGACCAGCCTCGTCGCGGTCGTCACCGACGTGGTCCGCGATGGCCGCCGCGTCGTTGGCTACGGCTTCAACTCGAACGGCCGCTACGGCCAGGGCGGGTTGATCCGCGAGCGCTTCGCGCCGCGCCTGCTCGAAGCCGAGCCGAAGGGCCTGCTGAATGATGCCGGCGACAATCTCGACCCCGACCGCGCCTGGGCGGCGATGATGAAAAACGAGAAGCCGGGCGGCCATGGCGAGCGCTCGGTCGCCGTCGGCACGCTCGACATGGCGATCTGGGACGCGACCGCCAAGATCGCCGGCAAGCCGCTCTTCCGCCTTCTGGCCGAGCGCCATGGCCGCGAGGCGGACCCGCGCGTCTTCGTCTATGCCGCCGGCGGCTACTACTATCCCGGCAAGGACGACGACGCGCTCCGCGCCGAGATGAGGAGCTATCTCGACCGCGGCTATCGCGTCGTGAAGATGAAGATCGGCGGCGCCCCGCTCGCCGAGGATCGCCGCCGCATCGAGGCGGTGCTGGCCGAGATCGGCAAGGATGCGCAGCTCGCGGTCGATGCCAATGGCCGCTTCGATCTCGAGACCGCCATCGCCTATGCCAAGATGCTGAGGGACTATCCGCTCTTCTGGTACGAGGAGGCGGGCGACCCGCTCGACTACGCGCTGCAGGCGGCTTTGGCCGAGTTCTATCCCGGCCCGATGGCGACCGGCGAGAACCTGTTCAGCCACCAGGACGCGCGCAACCTGCTGCGCCATGGCGGCATGCGGCCGGACCGCGACTGGCTCCAGTTCGATTGCGCCCTCTCCTACGGGCTGTGCGAATACCAGCGCACGCTGGCCGCGCTCAAGGTCGCCGGCTGGGGCTGGGATCGCTGCATCCCGCATGGCGGCCACCAGATGTCGCTCAACATCGCCGCCGGCCTCGGCCTCGGCGGCAACGAGAGCTATCCCGACCTGTTCCAGCCTTATGGCGGCTTCCCCGACACGGTGCGCGTCGAGGATAGCGTGATCACCATGCCCGAGCTGCCGGGCATCGGTTTCGAGGGCAAGAGCGACCTGATCAAGGTGATGCGCGAGCTTGCGGAGTAAGCCTCACGCGCCTCATCCCATCGTCGCACGCGACTTTTCCGGCCCTCTGGCCTTATCTTCGCTGCAGTGCAACAATGAATTGCACGAGCGCGAAGACGGCACGGCAGGGAGCGACTATGACAGCGAGCGATCCGATCGGCGACAAGCCGGCGCAGCGCGAGAAGCCCTGGATCTTCCGCACCTATGCGGGCCATTCCGACGCCTCGGAATCGAATCGGCTCTACCGGAACAACCTCGCCAAGGGCCAGACCGGCCTCTCCGTCGCCTTCGATCTGCCGACCCAGACCGGCTACGACCCCGACCATGTGCTTTCGCGCGGCGAGGTCGGCAAGGTCGGCGTGCCGATCGCCCATCTCGGCGACATGCGGGCCCTGTTCGACCAGATCCCGCTGGCGCAGATGAACACCTCGATGACGATCAACGCGACGGCGGCCTGGCTGCTCTCGCTCTATATCGCCGTCGCCGACGAGCAGGGCGCGCCGCGCGAGCGCCTGCAGGGCACCACCCAGAACGATCTGGTCAAGGAATACCTGTCGCGCGGCACCTATGTCTTCCCGCCGCGCCCCTCGATGCAGCTCACCACCGACATCGTCGTGTTCACGGCCCGCGAACTGCCGAAATGGAACCCGACCAATGTCTGCTCCTACCATTTGCAGGAGGCCGGCGCCTCGCCGGTTCAGGAGCTCTCCTATGCGCTTGCGACCGCGATCGCGCTGCTCGACTCGATCCGCGCCCAGCCCGAGGTCAGCGAGGCGGAGTTTCCGGGAATCGTCGGGCGTATCTCCTTCTTCGTCAATGCCGGCATGCGCTTCATCACCGAGCTCTGCAAGATGCGGGCTTTCGTCGATCTCTGGGACGAGATCACGCTGAAGCGCTATGGCATCGAAGACGCCGCGATGCGCCGCTTCCGCTATGGCGTGCAGGTCAATTCGCTCGGCCTGACCGAGCCGCAGCCCGAGAACAACGTCTACCGCATCCTGATCGAGATGCTGGCGGTGACGCTCTCGAAGAGGGCCCGCGCGCGGGCTGTCCAGCTCCCGGCCTGGAACGAGGCGCTCGGCCTGCCCCGCCCCTTCGACCAGCAATGGTCACTACGCATGCAGCAGGTCCTGGCCTACGAGACCGACCTGCTCGAATTCGGCGACATCTTCGACGGCTCGACCGCGATCGACGCCAAGGTCGAGGAGCTGAAGGCGGCGGCGCTCGCCGAGCTGGCCAAGATCGATGCCATGGGCGGGGCGCTGGCGGCGGTCGAGTCCGGCTACATGAAGCAGGCTCTGGTCGAGAACGGGGCGCGCCGCATCGAGGCGATCGAGCGCGGCGAGCAGATCGTCATCGGCGTCAACAAGTTCACCAATAGCGAGCCCTCCCCGCTTTCGGCCGGCGAGGGCAATGTCGTCACCGTGCCCGATTCCGTCGAGCTCGAGGCGATCGGCCGACTCAAGGCCTGGCGTAGCCAGCGCGACACCAAGGCGGCGGAAAGCGCGCTGGCGGAATTAGCTTCCGCGGCGAAAGAGACGCGAAACGTCATGCCGGCCTCGATCGCCTGCGCCAAGGCCGGCGTCACCACCGGCGAATGGGCCCAGACCTTGCGCGAGATCTTTGGCGAGTATCGCGCGCCCACCGGTGTCGACACCGGCAAGGCCGGCGACGATCCCGGCCTCGCCACGGTCAAGGCCGCGGTCGCCCTCGCCGCCGAAAAGCTCGGCCGGCCGCCGCGCTTCCTCGTCGGCAAGCCCGGGCTCGACGGACACTCGAACGGCGCCGAGCAGATCGCGGTCCGCGCCCGCGATGCCGGCATGGCCGTGAACTATGGCGGCATCCGCCAGACGCCGGAGGAGATCGTGACGCAGGCGCGGGAAACCGAAGCCGACATCATCGGCCTCTCGATTCTCTCCGGCTCGCATTTGCCGCTGGTGCGCGACGTCACGGCGCGCCTGCGCGTCGCCGGTATGGATGTGCCGGTCGTGGTCGGCGGCATCATCCCGCCCGACGACGAGAACGCGCTGAGGAACATGGGCGTCGCCGCCGTCTATACGCCGAAGGACTTTGCGCTGGACGGCATCATCAGCGACGTCGCCGGGCTGGCGGCGAAGACGAAGCGGTAGGGCCTCTCGGAGTCCGGCACGATCGCAGCGTCATTCCGGGACAGGCCGAAGGCCTGGGCCCGGAACCCAGAACCACTGACTTCATTCAAAAAACACCTACCTCAACGGCCTCATCCGGCAAGACCTGTGGCTCTGGGTTCCGGGCCCGCTGCTTCGCAGCGTCCCGGAATGACAACGTGGTTCCACGAATGGCTGCGGCGTGCAGGCGTGTTGTCATGCGCTGGTTGCTGACTCTGCATTGACAAATTTTTTTGTCAATGCATGCTTGCGGCCATGCTGGATCTCGACGTCATCGACGACCCCGCCCGCGCGACGCTGGCGCTGGACCCGATCAAGCGGCGTCTCCTGGCCGAGCTCGCCTCTCCCGCTTCCGCCGCCGCGCTGGCCGGGCGGGTCGGGCTGACACGGCAGAAGGTCAATTATCACCTGCGTGCGCTGGAAGAGCACAAGCTCGTCGAGCCGGCCGAGGAGCGGCGATGGGGCGGCCTCACCGAGCGTTTGATGGTCGCGACGGCGACGTCCTATGTCGTGTCGCCGGCCGCGCTGGGCGCGATCGGCGCCGATCCGGCGCGCAATGGCGACCGTCACTCCGCGAGCTATATGATCGCCGTCGCGGCGCGGATCGTGCGCGAGGTCGGCAGCCTCTGGGCGCGCGCGCGGCTCGCCGACAAGCGCCTCGCGACGCTCTCGATCGACACGGTCGTCCGGTTCAGATCGCCCGCCGACCGCGCCGCCTTCACCAGCGACCTCGCAAGCGCGATCGCGGCCCTCGCCGCGCGCTATCACGACGAGACGGCAATGGGCGGCCGGTCGCACCGGCTTGTGGTCGCGTCCTATCCGGCGCCCGAGCCCACCCAACCCTGAGAGGACCATTCATGCCGATCAAGAAGGACGGAACGGGGAAACGCTGGGTCGAGATGGAATTCCTCGTGCCCGGCACGCCGGACGAAGTCTGGCAGGCCATGGCGACGGGAGCTGGCAACACCGCTTGGTTCACCAGGGCTGCGATCGAGGAGCGCGTCGGCGGCGAACTGCGCTTCGAGTTCGGCCCCGGGATGAGCTCGTCGGGCCAGGTCACGATGTGGGAACCGCCGCATCAGTTCGGCTATGTCGAGCGCGAGTGGAACGGCGACGCGCCGCCGGTCGTGACCGAGATCGTGATTGCCGGCCGCGCTGGCGGGCAATGCGTCGTGCGGATGGTGCATTCGCTGTTCAGCTCGTCCGATGATTGGGACGATCAGCTCGAGGGTTTCGAAGGCGGCTGGCCCGGCTTCTTTGCAGTTCTGCGAATCTATCTCGGCCAGTTCGCCGGCAGCAAGGGCGCTTCGTTCCAGGCGATGACCAGCACCGAAGGCGAGCACCTGGCGATCTGGTCGCGCTTGATCGAGGGCTTGAGCCTCGCCGGAGCGAATATCGGCGAGCAGCGCAGTTCGCCGGGCCCCGACAGCCTCTCGGGAACGATCGAGCAGGTCCAGCAGGACCGGAAGGTCCGTTCCGTGCTGATGCGCCTGGAAAAGCCGGCGCCGGGCGTCGCCCTGGTCGGCACCTATGGCACGGCCCAGGCCATCAATGTGAGCATGAGCCTGTTCTTCTATGGCGAGGATGCGGAAAGTGTCGCAGCAGCCAGCGAAACCCGCTGGCGCGCCTGGCTCGGCGAGACCTTTCCGGGCAAGGCGTGAGTCCCGCCGGCCGCGCTAGACCAGCCCGGTGCTCTTCAGCTGCTGATAGGCCTTCAGGATCTCCTGCAGCGTGCCTTCGCGCGAGCGGTCGCCGCCATTGGCGTCCGGGTGCAAGCGCTTCACCAGTTCCTTGTAGCGCGCCTTGATCGCGACGGAATCGGCGTTCTCGTCCAGCCCGAGCGTGTCGAGCGACTTGCGCGCCACCGCGCCGACCCGTGGCTCCGGCTGCGCCGCATGCTGCTCCGTGCGCGCGCCGAAGATGTTGAAACCGTCCTGGACCTCCGGACCCGCGCTACCTGCGGCGGCAGCCCGGCCGCGTTGCGCCATCCGTGCCGCCTTCGAGTTGACGCCGAGCTTCCAGGTCGGCCGATGGCCGATCTCTTCCTGCTTCTGATAGGCGGCGAGCGCCTCGTCGTTCATGCCGGCGAAATAATTATAGGTCGCGTTATAGGCCTTCACATGCTCGAGGCAGAACTGGAAGAACTGGCCTTCCTTGCCCCGGCCCATCGGCGCGCGGAACTCGCCGGCGCGCTGGCAGCCGGGATGGTCGCAGCGCGCGACATCGGGTTCGGCCACCTCTTCCGCCTCGGAAGGGCCGATCCTGATACGGTCGAAAAGGCGCGAGTTGAAGTTCATGTTCGAATGGTTATGAGACCGAGAACCGAAACCGGCAAGTGCGCCGCAGCATGCGCGCCGCCGGCAAGCGACCATCAGGACCAGAAGACCATCAGGACAATGTCGCGATCATGACCGCAATGGCTGAACGGATCACCAAAAAGCTGGAAGAGGCTTTGGCGCCACAGCGGCTGAACGTCATCGACGAGTCGCACCAGCATCAGGGCCATGGCGGCTGGCGCGAGGGCGGCGAAACCCATTTCAGGGTCGATATCGTGTCGGCGGCCTTTCTCGGCAAGAGCCGGCTCGAACGTCATCGCATGGTCAATGCCGCGCTGAGCCAGGAGCTGGCCGAGCGGGTCCATGCGCTCGCGATCGCCGCGAAGGCGCCCGGCGAGGCCTGAAGCGCTCAGGCCCGCACTGGGCGCTCCGGCGTCAGCGCGTAGATCGCTGCCGGGACGAGCAGTGCCGCCGCGAAGAACCAGTGCAGGTTGCTGAAGGTCGAGGCGACATCGAGCCCGGCCTGGCGCTGCGCCGCGATGAACCAGCCCGAGCCCGACTGGGCCGCCGCAGCGCCGGCGATGAACAGGAAATTGATGCAGGTCATGCCGCGCCCGGTCAGGTGCTCGGGAAAGAACAGGCGCGCATGCGCCATCAGCACGGCATAGGTGAAGCCCGTGGCGCCGATCAGCGCGAACAGGATGATGGCCGGCGCATGGGCGAGGTCACCCCAGACCGCCAGGGCGATGAAGCAGAGCCCGGTCAGCACGGTCCCCCACAGCACCAGCGGCTTGCTGCGCCCCGAGCGCTGCTCGAGCCCGCCATAGAGGAACGCGCCGATGATCATGGTGAGCGCCATCACCGTCGCGACATGGCCGCTGGTGATCGCGTCGAAGCCGTGCACGTCGCTCATGAACGGCGCGATCCAGAGGCCGCGCACCGTCGCGACGATCGCGTAGCCGGTGATGGTGATCGGCGCGAGCAGCCAGAGCGGGCGGATCGCGACGATGCTGGCCAGGCCCTTGAGCAGGCCCTCATGGTCGCCGGCGGCGGCCGAGGCGCGCGGCGGATCGCGCACCAGCGCGGCCGCCAGCAGCGCCGCCGCCAGGAAACACGCCGCCATGACCAGCATGGAGGGGCGCCAGCCGAAACGCTCGGCCGCGGCTGCCAGCGGCGTCGCCCCGACCAGGTTGCCGATCGAGCCCAGCCCGATGAAGACCGAGGTCAGGAAGCCGAAGCGGGCGGTGTCCTGCGTCCGCGCGAACAGGAACAGCGCCGACATGAAGATCGGCGAGCAGCCGAGCCCGATCAGCGCCATGCCGATCGTGCCGGTGACCGCGTTCGTCGCGCTCGCGAACAGGAAGGCGCCGGCCGAGCCGATCGCCATCGTCACCGCCACCGTCCGGCGCGGCCCGAGCCGGTCCAGCGCCCAGCCGATCGGGAACTGCGCCAGCGCGAAGGCGATGAACCAGGCCGCGCCCAGGAAACCCAACTCCCGCGGCCCGATCCCGAGATCCGCCATCACCGGATGGGCGATGACGCTCAGGAACGAGCGGTAGAAGATCGAGAGGATATAGGCCGGCAGCAGCGCCAGAAAAATGGTCACGTCAGATGATCACGTCAGCCGGTCACTTGATCCGCTCGAGCACCGAGACATAGTTCGCGACAGCCGCCCCGCCCATGTTGAAGATGCCGCCGAGGCGCGCGTCCGTGACCTGCATGCCCTCCGGCGCTTCGCCGGTGAGCTGCATGGCGGACAGCACATGCATCGAGACGCCGGTCGCGCCGATCGGATGGCCCTTGGCCTTCAGCCCGCCGGAGACGTTGACCGGCAGCTTGCCGTCCTTCTGCGTCCAGCCTTCCTTGATGGCGCGCGCGCCGTCGCCCTCGCGGGTCAGGCCCATCGCCTCGTATTCGATCAGCTCGGCGATGGTGAAGCAGTCATGCGTCTCGACGAAGGAGAGATCCTCCAGCGTCACGCCCGCCTGCGCCAGCGCCTTCTTCCAGGCCTCGGCGCAGCCGTCGAATTTCAGGATGTCGCGCTTCGACATCGGCAGGAAATCCTGGACATGGGCCATGCCCCGGAAACCGACGGCGCGGCGCATCTCCATCGCGGTCGCCTCATCGGCGAGCACGAGCGCGGCGGCGCCGTCCGAGACCAGCGAGCAGTCGGTCCGCTTCAGCGGCCCGGCGACATAGGGGTTCTTCTCGCTCTCCGCGCGGCAGAAGGCATAGCCGAGATCCTTGCGCATCTGGGCATAGGGGTTCTCGACGCCGTTCTTGTGATTCTTGGCCGCGATCATCGCGAGCGCGTAGGACTGGTCGCCGTGCTTCTGGAAATAGGCCCCGGCGATCTTGCCGAACACGCCGGCGAAGCCGCCGGGCGTCTCGCCATCCTCGGGCAGATAGGAGGCCTTGAGCAGGAACTTGCCGATATCGGCCGAAGGCGTCTTGGTCATTTGCTCGACGCCGACCACCAGCACCACCTTGGCGGCGCCGGCCTTGATGGCGCGCACACCCTGATGCACCGCGGCCGAGCCGGTCGCGCAGGCGTTCTCGACCCGCGTCGTCGGCTTGAAGCGCAGCGCCGGGTCGGCCTGCAGCACCAGCGAGGCGGTGAAATCCTGGGCGGAGAAGCCGGCATTGTAGTGGCCGAGCACGATCTCATCGACCTGGTCGGCCGTGATGCCGGCATCGGCGAGGGCCTCGCTCGCCACCTTCACGATCAGGCTCTCGATGGTCTCGGCATCCTGCTTGCCGAACGGCGTGTGGGCCCAGCCGACGATTGCAGCGCTCATAGCCAGATCTCCTGAGTGATGTGCAGATACACATTATCTGCGCATCCCGGCGTCTCGCGACAAGCCGGAATACGCGCATTTCCGCCGTGCATGGAAAGGGCAACGGACGCGGCGGATGTCAAGCGCATCGCGATGCCCCTCCCCTCAGATCGCCAGCATCAGCAGGACGCCGACCCCGACGACGATCATCGCCATTCCCAGCAATTCGCGCCAGGTCGTGCCCTCGGAGAAGATGCGGCGCGAGGCGACCTGCGCCAGCGGCACCTCGATCAGCGCCAACGTGCGGACATTGGCGGCGCTGGTCAGCGAGAAGCCGATGAACCAGAACTGCGAGGCGGCCGCGCCGAGGAAGCCGGCGGTCAGCGAGCGGCGCCAGTTGCGCAGGCTCAGCACCAGCGCGGAGCGGTTCGCGACCAGCATATAGAGCGTCAGGAGCAGCGTCTGCAGGCCGAGCCCCAGCGCCAGGATGGTGGTCGCGCGGATCAGGAAATTGCCGTCCGGCAGCGACTGGATCGCGGCCCGGTAGCCGATCGCCGACAGAGCGAAGAAGGCGCCGGAGCCGACCCCGAGCACGGCGGGGCGCAGCCCGGCCCGGCTCAGCTTCTCCCCCGGCTTCCATGAGACCACGACGACGCCGGCGGTCGCGACCGCGATCGCGATGAACTTCCCGAGGCTGAGCGTATCGCCGAGCAGGAGCGCCCCGAAGATCGCGACCTGGACCGGCTCGGTCTTGGTATAGGCCGTGGTCACGGCGAAGGAGCGCTCGCGCATCGCCGCCAGCATCAGCCCCGTCGCTGCGATCTGGGTCAATGCGCCCCAGACGGTGAGGCCGAGCGTCGCAAGGCCGACCGTCGGCGGCATCCGCGCCAGTCCGATGCAGACCAGCAGCAGGAAGAGCAGCGCGAAGGGCAAGCCGAACAGGAAGCGCACCTGCGTCGCGCCGACGACGCCGATCGCATCGGTCAGCGAGCGCTGGGTCAGGTTGCGTGCGGTTTGCAGCAGCGACGCCAGGATGGTCGCCGGAATCCAGAGAAGGGAGAAGCTCACACCGGCATCCGAGGGTCGAAAATCCGGGACGAAGGTCCCGCCAAGGCTTTTGGACCGGCCGGCCCGACTAGGCAAATCGCTCCGCTGGGGGTAGGTATGCGTGCACGGGCGGGCTGAACGACCGCGCCGTCTCGAAAATGCCGCACGCGTCGCGTTGAACCCCTGCGCCTTCAACCCTCGTCCTGACAGGTTCAAGACCGCCCGATGATCGTTTCCCGTCTCGCCGCCCTCGCCCTCGCTTTGTCCGTCACCAGCCCGGCCCTCGCCGGCACGAGCCTGGTGGTCGACGCCTCCAGCGGTCAGGTCCTGTCCAGCGACAATGCGAGCCAGGCCTGGCATCCGGCCTCCACCACCAAGATGATGACGGCCTATCTGGCCTTGAAGGCGGTGCGCTCCGGCAAGCTCGGCCTGGAGACCGCGATTCCGGCGTCGAAGCGCGCCGCGAGCCAGCCGCGCGTCAAGGTCTATATCAAGGCCGGCCAGGAGATCACGCTCGACAACGCGCTGCGCATCATGATGGTGAAATCGGCCAACGACATCGCCTATGTCGTGGCCGAGGGCGTCGGCGGCGATGTCGAGACCTTCGTCGGGATGATGAATGCCGAAGCCCAGCGGCTCGGCATGAACGACACGCATTTCACCAATCCCAATGGCTGGCACGACCCCGACCAGCAGGTCAGCGCCCGCGATCTCGCCGTCCTGGCCATGGCGCTGATGCGCGATTTCCCGGATTATTCCGACTACTGGAACACCGGCGCGGTCCAGCTCGGCCGGCAGGTCCTGCACAACACCAACGGCCTCGTCGGGCGCTATTCCGGCATTGGCGGCATGAAGACCGGCTTCGTCTGCGCCTCGGGCTTCAATGTCGTCGCGACCGCGACCCGCGGCGGCCGCACCTTGATCGCTGTCGTGCTCGGCGCGCTCTCGGGCGCGGAGCGGACGATCACGGCCGCGCAACTGCTCGACGAGGGCTTCTCGAAATGGGGCGGCACCGGCGCCACGCTGGCGAGCCTGCCGTCCGGCAATGGCGGGCGCGCCCACAACATCTGTTCTGAGGTTCGCCGCAAGGGCGGCGGCGTCGCGCTCGCGGACGATGCGGATTCGGCCGGCCCGATCTCGGCCTCCAGCTTCGCGATCGGCGGCAATAGCGACAATGCGATGAGCGAGCGTTTCGGCGGCCCGCAGCCGCAGGCGCGCGCCACCGGCGCGATGCTGACGCGCTCTCCCTCGGGCCGGATCGTGCTCGGTCCGCGCGCGCCGATGTCGCCGGTGCAGGTCTCGTTCGGCCGCACGCCGGGCTCGGCCAGGGCTCCGCTCGCCGCCAATGTGACGTCGCGGCCCGACAGCCAGGTCGCTCGCGGCGCGGCGCCCACGATCGAGCCGAGCGCTCCCGTCGCAGCCGGGCTCGTCGCCGCTCCGAGCACGCGCACGGCCTCCCGCAATGGCGGCATTCCGGGCGCGACCACAGCCTTCGCACCGACCAACGCCGACGAGGCCCCGGTCGCCTCGACCGGCGGCACGGGCCCGCTGCGGCTGCAGGGCGCGATCCAGCCCGGCGCGGCGACGGCCTCGAGCCTGCGCCCCGGCGCGGCCGCCGGCATCAGGCAGGCCACGCGCCCGCCGGCGAAGGCCAAGCCCGGCCAGGTCGCCAAGCCCGGCCAGGTCATCGCGAAGCCGCCGGCGCGGCCCGATGCGGCCAAGCCCGCCGCCAAGCCCAAGACCACGAGCAACAAGACCACGACGAGCAGCAAGCCCAAGACCAAGCCGAACGACGACGCCTGAGCGCCGGAGCTTGCCGGACGCGCCCATTGACGCCACGAGGCAGCAGGGCATCGCGCTGGCGCTCGCGTCAGCCGCAGCCTTTGGCAGCAACATCGTCGCGGCCAGGCTTGCCGGCCAGGCCGGCCTGAACGGCCCGCTCCTCGTCTTCTACCGCGTCTTCGTCATGCTGGCCTTGGTCGGCCTCGCCGCCTGGCTGCTGCGGGCAAGCTTCGCCGTTCAGCCCGGCCAGCGCCGCGCGCTCTTCGCCTTCGGGCTCACCAGCGCCCTGGTCGGCTCGGCCTATCTCTCCTCGGTGGCCTTCCTGCCGGTCACCGTCGCCGTCGTCATTTTCTACACCTTTCCGGTCCTGATCGTCCTGACCGAACCGCTGCTGACCTCCGCGCGCTTCAGCCTCGACCGGCTCGCCGTCGCCTTCCTCGCCTTCCTCGGCGTCGCCATGGTGGTCGGCCCCGATCTTCACGGGCTCGATCCGCGCGGACTGGCGCTGGCGCTGGCGGCGAGCGTGCTCGCCGCCTCGCAATTCTTCGCCGGCGCCGCCTGCGCGCAGACGCCGCTCGTGCCGAAGCTGTTCTGGTCGCATCTGCTGATCCTGCCGGTCACGGCCGCGATCCTCTTTCTCGCCGGCGGCTTCCTGCCGCCCAGCGCGCTGGCGCTGGCGCCGATCGCCGCCGCGATCACCATTGGCGGCTATCTGGTCGGCTTCCTCTTCCAGGTCATGGCGCTGGCGCGCGTCGCGCCCGGCCCGGCCGCCCTCGCCTTCTGCGCCGAGCCGGTCTTTGCCGTCGCGATCGCCGCCTTCTTCCTCGGCGAACGGGTCGGGGTGCTGCAATATGCCGGCGGCGCCCTTGTGGTCGGCGCCATCATCACTAATGTAATATTAGAACAAAAGCGGGTGCGCCCGACGCCCGCGACCAGCCTTGGCTCCTGACGGCGCGACATGATGACCAGCCACGACCAAAGACCGGCCCCGATCCCGCTCACCTTGCTCACCGGCTTCCTCGGCGCCGGCAAGACGACGCTGCTCAACCGCCTGCTCAAGGATCCGGCGCTGGCCGACACCCTGGTCATCGTCAACGAGTTCGGCGAGATCGGCCTCGACCACCTGATGATCCAGGGCGTCGAGGAGAACATGATCCTGCTCGCCTCGGGCTGCCTGTGCTGCACCATTCGCGACGACCTGATCATCACGCTCGAGGACCTGCTGCGCCGTCGCGACAATGGCCGCATCGCGCCCTTCAGCCGCGTCGTGATCGAGACGACCGGCCTCGCCGACCCGGCTCCGATCCTCAATGTCCTGATCAACCATCCCTATCTCGCCATGCGCTTCAGGCTCGATGGCGTCGTCACGCTGGTCGATGCCGTCAACGGCATGGCGACGCTCGACGCCCATGACGAGGCGCGCAAGCAGGCGATCGCGGCCGACCGCATCGTCCTGACCAAGGCCGACCTGCTCGACGTTTCCCACGCCGCCGCGCCCCTGCGCCAGCGGCTGGCGGCGTTGAACCCCGGCCTCGTCCTGCTCGCGCCGGACGTATCCGCCGACGCGCTGGTCGGTGCCGGCCTCTACGACCTGGCCGAACGCCCCGGCGAGCTCAGGGACTGGCTCGCGGCCGAGGCCCTGGCCGACGGCGCGGACCACGGACATCACCACCACCACGACCACGGGCATCATGCCCACGACGATCACGGCCATGGGCATCGTCATGGCCATCATCACGACGTGAACCGGCACGACGAGACGATCCGCGCCTTCTCGCTCTGGGCCGATGCGCCGATCAACCAGGCCACATTCGAGCTGTTCTGGACATTGCTGCGCTCGACCCATGGCTCGAAGCTGCTGCGGCTGAAGGGTCTCGTTGCCCTGACTGAGCATCCGGGCCAGCCGCTTCTGGTCCACGCCGTCCAGCAGATCCTGCATCCACCGGTCCTGCTCGAGCGCTGGCCCGATTCCGACCGGCGCTCGCGTCTCGTGCTCATTGTCCAGGACCTCGAAGAGGCGACGGTCGAGCGGCTCTGGGCCGCCTTTCTCGGCCAGACCACCGCATCCGCCGCGGAAGATAAGCGGCGGCCCGCCCACGGCTGAAACGTTGGCCCCGTTCTTGACACCAGACCCGCGAGCGACCGCGGCGCACCTGTCCCCGTCCCATCCCGGCACAGGTCCGCACCGCGGCGAGCCAGCACGCCGAAAGGCAGGGTCAGATGAACAAGCTCATCGCGTTGGAGGGGTTCTCCGCGGACAGCGTGGCGCTCCCCATGGGCGCGGCGCCGGGCCTCGTGCTCGCGCCGTCCCTGCATACCGAGATCCGGCCGCTCGCGGCCTGTGCCGATATCCGCGCCGCATGGGCCGACCTCGCCTCGCGTGCGCTCGAGCCCAATCCCTTCTTCGAACCCGAATTCGCCCTGGCGGCCGCGCAGCATCTGGTTGCCTTCCGCCGGGTCGACGTCATCCTCGTCTGGCAGGGCGCGAGCACCGCCGCCCAGCGCCGCCTGGTAGGCCTCCTGCCCTGTTTCCCGCGCCGCGGCCTGTTCGTAGCCGAACGGCTGACCGGCCTGTCGGACCTGCGCATTCTCAACGGCGCGCCGCTGCTCGACCGGCGCCTGGGCGAAGCCGCGCTCGAAGCCATCCTGACCGCCCGCCATGGCCGAAATCTCGCGCAAGGCGGCCTGGTCCTGCGCGAGATCGACCTTGCCGGCCCGGCCGCCACGGCGTTGCTGAAGCTGAGCGGCAAGCTCGGGCTCGGCGTCTCGCAGCGCCACTCGACCCTGCCGCCTGCGCGCGCGGCCGACACCACCGAGATCGCCGCCTTGCAGCAGGCCCTGGCGCGTCAGGGCAAGGTCAGGCTCGTCGAGGCGGCATCCCGCATCCAGATTCGCGACGCGGTCGAGCTCGTGCTGGCGCTGGAGGCGTCCGGGCCGCGCGCACGTGCCGGCGCGGCCGTGCTGCAGGATACCCGCGAGGCCGGCTTCGTGCGCGTGATGACACGCAGCTTCGCGCGCAACGGCCAATGCCGCATCGGCCTGCTGATGCTGGACGAACGGCCCATCGCCGGCGCGATCGTGCTTGGCCGCGCCCCGCATGGCTGGCTCTACCTCTCCGCGCAGGACGAGGCCTATGCGCCGTTCGAGCCGGAGCGGCTGCTGCTCGCGCGGATGCGAAAGGAGGCGCCGGCGCGCCCGATCCTGCAACGCGGCGGCGCGGGCTCGGATGGGGCTGCGATGGGCGAGCTGGACCTGGCACCCGCCGCGACGCGGACGCCAAAACATCTGGCGGCACGGGCGCGGGACGCGCTTCGCCGCGGCGGCTTCAGGCTTCGGCGCGCAGGAGCCGCCGGATGATCTTGCCCGTCGTGGTCAGCGGCAACGCGTCTCGAAAGGCGATCTCGCGCGGGTATTCATGCGCCGAGAGCCGTTTGCGCACGAAGGCCTGAAGCTCGCTTGCGAGTTCCGGCGTGGCCTCGCGCCCCGGCTTGAGCACGATGAAGGCCTTGACGATCTCCGTGCGCAGCGCGTCCGGCTTGCCGACCGCGGCCGCCAGCGAGACGGCCGGATGCTTCAGCAGGCAATCCTCGATCTCGCCGGGTCCGATCCGATAGCCCGACGAGGTGATCACGTCGTCATCGCGGCCGACGAAGCGGACATAGCCGTCGCCGTCGCGCATGGCCTGGTCGCCGGTCGTCATCCAGTCGCCGATGAACTTGGCGGCCGTCGCCTCCGGCTGATTCCAGTAGCCGAGGAACATCACCGGGTTCGGGCGACGGATCGCGATCTGCCCTTCCTCCTCCGGCGCGCATTCGGAACCGTCCGGGCGGATGACCGCGACCTCGTGGCCCGGCGTCGCCTTGCCGATGAAGCCCGGCCGGCTGACACCGATCGCGGCGCAGGAGGAGAGCACGAGATTGCACTCGGTCTGGCCATAGGCTTCGTTGATCGTCAGCCCCAGCGCCTCATCGCCCCAGGCAAGCGTCTCGGCGCCGAGCGCCTCGCCCGCCGCCGCGACGGTGCGCAGCGTCAGGGCGAAGCGCTCCCGCGGCCTCTCGACCGAGCGCAGCATCCTGAGCGCCGTCGGCGGGATGAAGGCGTTGCGGATGCGCAGATCGGCCATCAGCCGGAACGCCGCCTCGGCATCGAACTTGATCTGCGGCCAGGCCACCACCGGCACGCCGAAATGCAGCGCCGGCAGCAGCATGTTCAGGAGCCCGCCGGCCCAGGCCCAGTCGGCCGGCGTCCAGGCGAGATCGCCCGGCTGCGGCAGGAACTCGTGCACCATCTGCACGCCCGGCAGGTGACCCGGCAGGACACGGTGCCCGTGCAGGGCTCCCTTTGGATTGCCGGTCGTGCCCGAGGTGTAGATCATCAGCGCCGGATCGTCGGGACCGGTCGCCAGCGGCGTGAAATCCGGGCTCGCGGCCGCGAGCAGGCGCTCGAGATCCTCGGCGCCGCTCTCCGCGCCATCTACCGAAAGCACGAGCGCGAGACCGGGCAGCCGCTCGCCAATCTGCTTCACCTTGACGAGGCCGGCCGCGTTGGTGACGAGCACGCTCGCGCCCGAATCCTTCAGGCGATAGGCCAGCGCATCGACGCCGAACAAGGCCGCGAGCGGCACCGCGATGGCGCCGAGCTTATAGGCGGCGAGATGGGCCGTGAGCACGGCCTCCCCCTGCGGCAGCAGGATCGCGATGCGCTCGCCGGCCGCGACGCCACGCGCCCACAGCGCATTCGCCAGCCGGTTGGAGCGCTCGCGCAGCCTGCCGAAGCTGACCGGCGTCACGCGCCAGTCCGGCGCGACCTCCAGGATGGCAACCCGCGCCGGCTCCAGCGCCGCCCAGCGATCGCAGACATTGGCGGCGATATTGTAGCGGGCCGGGATCCGCCATTGGAATGTCTCGCGCAGGCGGCCGTAATCGCGCAGGTCGGGAAGCATGGAGCAAGGAGGTCCGGCTGTGGGGGCGCGGCACGATAGGCAGGCCGGGCCGCCCTGTCACCTTCGCGCAGGGTCGGTTCGGGCTGCGCTCCGGTCGTGGCGGGAAGGCGGCGATCCGGCCGCGATCCCTGCCCCCTGCCGCTTGCTCAGAACACCCGTTCTTCCGTCGGCGGCAGATAGCTGGCGTCGAAGGCCGCTCCCGCCTTGGCCTTGTCCCTGAACTTGAAGGTCAACGCGATCTGGTCGAGCGCGCGCGCCCAGCGCGCCGGCTCGATGCCGCCGAAGCCGTTGGCCTTGACCCACGGCGTCACCACGTTCTGATCGAGCGCCATCTTGAGCCGTTCGACCTCGACCTCCAGCCTGGCCCCCTCATTGCGCTTGAGCACGACCTGGCCGCCGAGATCGGGATTGGCGACGGTGTCCCTGACGCTCCTTGCGATCGCGCGCAGCAGGCCGCGCACCGCATCCGGCTTCTCGGCCAGGAATTTCGGCGAGACCATCACGGCGTTGCCATAGAGCTCGACGCCGTAATTCGCCATCAGCATCACGACGATGTCGTCGACCGGCACGCCGCGCGACTTCAGGCTGACATAGGAGGAGTTCGCGTAGCCGAACACGGCATCGACCTCGCCGGCGGCCAGCATCGGCTCGCGAACGGCGAAACCGACATTCTCCAGCCGCATCTTGCTGTCGTCGAGCCCGTTCACGGTCTTGAAGATCGGCCATTGCGCGAAGGCGGCGTCGGCCGCCGGCGCGCCGAGCTTCTTGCCTTCGAGGCTCTTCGCCTCGGCCGTGACGCCGCGGCTCTTGCGGCCGACGATCGAGAAGGGCGGCCGGTCATAGACCATCATCACCGCCTTGAGATCGATGCCGGGATTCTCGTCGCGAAAGCGGATCAGCGAGTTCACGTCGCCGAAGCCGGCGTCATAGCCGCCGGTGGCCACGCGCGGGATGGTCTCGCGCGAGCCCATGCCGGCTTCGATGGTGACGTCGAGCCCTTCGGCTTTGAAATAGCCCTTCTCGAGCGCCATCAGGAACAGCGCCGAAGGGCCCTCGAAACGCCAGTCCAATGTGAAGCGCACCGGCGTCTGCGCCGAGGCCGGATTGACGCCACCCAAGCCCGCCAGAGCTGCGGCGGACGCTCCCGCCAGGGCGAGCAGCCGGCGCCGGCTCAGCGATCCCTGGACTTCGGTGACAAACATCAACAGCTCCAGACTCAACGCGTGACCAAGAATCGAGATGGACGGTCAGGTCGCGTTGGACATCAGCGAGATCCACGCATCGCCGAGATCCACGCATCGCAAGGTCCATGCCGAAGAGCCTTGCGCCGACCTGCCGCAGATCATGCAGGATGGACATGAACGCTGCATTAAGCCGCGATCAAAGCGGCAGCGCCCCGTCCGTCTTGACCTCCTCCATCACCGCATAGGTTCGCGTCTCCCGCACCGCGGGCAGCGCCAGCAACACCTCGCCAAGGAACCGGCGATAGGCATTCATGTCGGCCACCCGCGTCTTCACCAGATAATCGAAACCTCCGGCGACCATATGGCATTCCAGCACCTCGGGCGCCCGCTTCACTGCATTCGCAAAGCGCTCGAAGGCGTCGGGCGTCGTCTTGTCGAGATAAACCTCGACGAAGACCAGAAGATGGAGCCCGAGCTTCAGCGGATCGAGCGTCGCACGGTAGCCGGTGATGAAACCTTCCCGCGAGAGGCGCTTCAGCCGCTCGCCCGTCGCCGTCGGCGACAACCCGACCTTTTCCGCGAGCTCGACACCGGCGATGCGGCCATCGGATTGAAGCAGGGACAGGATGCGGCGGTCGGTTCGATCGAGCACGGGATAATTCTCTAGATATTCGATTTTCTGTAGCGATTATTACGACATCTGAATCAAAATGGCCATTGATATCCGGCGATCCTGCAGCGATCCTGCAGATCATCCCGCTCCCTGATATGGACCCTTCCATGGCCGCTCCCGCCCCACGCCCGGTCGCTTCATCCGCACCCGCAGCCTTCCGCGCGCCCTATGCCGAAGACGACGCGACGATCGCGGCGCGGCTGCTCGCCGGCGCAAGGCGCGAACCTGCGGCCAAGGCCCGGATCGACGAGCGCGCCACCGGGCTGATCGATGCGATCCGCACCCGCAAGGTCGGTTTCGGCGGCATCGAGGAATTGCTGCGCGAATATTCGCTCTCGACCAAGGAGGGCCTCGCGCTGATGGTGCTGGCCGAGGCGCTGCTGCGCGTGCCCGATGCCGCCACGGCCGACCGGCTGATCGAAGACAAGCTCGGCCAGGGCGATTTTGCCCATCACGAGGCCAAGTCCGACGCCTTCCTGATCTCGGCCTCCTCCTGGGCGCTCGGCGTCACCGCCCGCATCATCCAGCCCGGCGAGACGCCGACCAGCATCATCGGCAATCTCTCCAAGCGCCTCGGGCTTCCGGCCGTGCGCACGGCGACCCGCCAGGCGATGCGCGTCATGGGCAATCATTTCGTGCTCGGCCAGACCATCGAGGAGGCGCTGAAGCGCGCCCGTTCGGGCAGCGGCAAGCTCTACCGCTATTCCTTCGACATGCTCGGCGAAGGCGCGCGCACGCAAGCCGATGCCGACCGCTATTTCGCCTCCTACGCCGCTGCGATCGATGCGATCGGCCGCTCGGCCGGCAACGAGCCGCTGCCGAACCGGCCCGGCATCTCGGTCAAGCTCTCGGCTCTGCACCCGCGCTACGAGGCGACCAACCATGAGCGCGTGCTGAGCGAGCTCGTGCCCAAGGTCGTCGAGCTCGCCCGCAGGGCCAAGGTCTACGACCTCAACTTCACCATCGACGCCGAGGAGGCCGACCGGCTCGAGCTCTCGCTCGACGTCATCGATGCGGTGATGGCCGATGCCTCGCTCGCCGGCTGGGACGGTTTCGGCCTCGCCATCCAGGCCTATCAGAAGCGCGCCTCGGCGGTGATCGACCATATCGCGGCGCTGGCCGAGGCGCATGACCGCCGCCTGATGGTCCGCCTCGTCAAGGGCGCCTATTGGGACACAGAGCTGAAGCGCGCCCAGGAGCGCGGGCTTGCCGATTACCCGGTCTTCAGCCGCAAGGCGATGACCGACCTGAATTACGAGGCCTGCGCCGCGCAGCTTCTCGCCTTGCGCCCGCGCATCATTCCCCAGTTCGCCACCCATAATGCGCTGACCGTCGCCTCGGTCGCGGAGATGGCTGGGAATACCGAAGGCTTCGAATTCCAGCGTCTGCACGGCATGGGCGAGGCGCTCTACGAGAAGCTGCTGCAGGAGGATGCCGGCTTCGCCTGCCGCACCTATGCGCCGGTCGGCGGCCACCAGGATCTGCTCGCCTATCTCGTGCGTCGCCTGCTCGAGAACGGCGCCAATTCCTCCTTCGTCAGCGTCTCGGGTGATCCGGACGTGCCCGTCGCGCAGCTGCTCGTGTCGCCGGCCGACATCATCGGCAACCCGGCGGCCGCGCGGCATCGCCGCATTCCGCTTCCTGCCGATCTCTACGGCGCCTCTCGCAAGAACTCCGCCGGCACCGAGCTCGGCCACGCCGAAAGCCTCGCGGGTCTCGAAAAGGAGATAACAGCCGCCGCGATCAAGCCCTTCCCCGAGGCGGCGGCGATCATCGACGGCAAGCCGGCGGGCGGCACGGCCCGCCCGGTCCTGTCGCCGATCGACGCCAGGCCAATCGGCAGCGTCAGCGAAGCCGACGACGCGCTGGCCGACCGCGCCATGCTCGCGGCCAGGGCGGGCTTCGACGCCTGGAGCCGCACCCCGGCCCGCGCCCGCGCGGCAGCGCTGCGCAAGGCCGCCGACCTGATGGAGGCGCGGCGCGGCCTGCTGCTCGCTTTGCTCCAGGCCGAGGCCGGCAAGACCCTCGACGACGCCATCTCGGAGGTCCGCGAGGCCGTCGATTTCTGCCGCTACTATGCCGCCGAGGCCGAGGCCCATTTCGCCACGCCACAAGTGCTGCCCGGCCCGACCGGCGAGGAGAATCGCCTGATCCTGCGCGGCCGCGGCCCCTTCCTTTGCATCGCGCCCTGGAACTTCCCGCTGGCGATCTTCGCCGGCCAGGTCGCGGCCGCGCTCGTTGCCGGCAACAGCGTCGTCGCCAAGCCGGCGCCGCAGACGCCGCTGATCGCCGCGGTCACGGTCCGCCTCCTCCACGAGGCCGGCATCCCGACGTCGGCCCTGCATCTGGTGCCGGGCGACGGCAAGGTCGGCGCGCGGCTCGTCGCCCATCCGGCGGTCGCCGGCGTCGCCTTCACCGGCTCGACCGCGACGGCGCGCGCCATCAATCGCGCGCTCGCCGCCAAGGACGGCCCGATCGTGCCGCTGATCGCCGAGACCGGCGGGCTCAACGCCATGATCGTCGACGCCACCGCCCTGCCAGAGCAGGTCGCCGATGATGTCGTGATGTCGGCCTTCCGCTCGGCCGGCCAGCGCTGCTCGGCCCTGCGCCTGCTCGTGCTGCAGGAGGATGTCGCCGACAAGATCCTCGAGATGATCACCGGCGCCGGCAAGGAGCTGAAGCTCGGCGACCCGCGCTTCGTCGATGTCCATGTCGGCCCGGTGATCGACGCTGCGGCGAAGGACCGGCTCGATGCCCATGTCGCGGCGATGCGCAAGCTCGGCCGCGTCGAATGGGCCGGCGAGACGCCCGCACTCGGCGGCACCTATGTCGCGCCGCATGTCATCAGGCTCGACGCCGTCAAGGATCTGACCCAGGAGCATTTCGGGCCGATCCTGCATGTCGTGCGCTGGAAGGCGGGCGAGCTCGACAAGGTGATCGACGCCATCGACGCCACCGGCTACGGCCTGACGCTGGGCGTGCATTCGCGCATCGAGACCACGGTCGAGCGTGTCGCCGCGCGGCTTTCGACCGGCAATGTCTATGTCAACCGCAACATGATCGGCGCCGTCGTCGGCGTGCAGCCCTTCGGCGGCCACGGCCTCTCGGGCACCGGGCCCAAGGCGGGCGGGCCGCATTACCTGCCGCGCTTCGCGACCGAGCAGACCGTGACGATCAACACGGCCGCCGCCGGCGGCAATGCCAGCCTGATCGCGATGGAGGAATGAACGAAGGGCGCCTCGCCCTTCATTCACCCGCCTTTGTTCAGGCCGCTCCCCGCTCAGGCGACGCGGTAGCGCGACAGCCAGTGCGCATAGGGCGCCGGCAGCGTCTTCCAGGCCGCGTCCGCGACTCCGAGCGCCTGCGCGGCGGCGTAGGGCCAATGCGGATCGGCCAGCAGCGGCCGGCCGAGCGTGACGAGATCGACCTTGCCCTCGCGCACCATCGCGTCGGCCTGTTCGGGCCGGCTGATGAACCAGCTCGTCGAGGCGGGCAGGCCGGCTTCGCGCCGCACGCGCTCCGCCACCGGCGCCAGGAAGGCCGGCCCCCAGGGGATCTTCGCCGTATTCGTCGAGAAGCCGACGCTGACATCGATGAAATCGAGCCCCTCCGCCTTCAGCCGCTTCACCAGCGCGATGGCCTCGGCAACCGTCTCCTCATCATGGCCGTCATATTCGATCACGCCGAGCCGCGCCGAGAGCGGGCGGTCCTCCGGCCAGACCTTGCGGATGGCGGCAAGCGTCTCGACCAGGAAGCGGCTGCGGTTCTCGAAGCTGCCGCCATACGCGTCTTCACGCTGGTTGGCATGTCGCGACAGGAAGCTCTGCGCCAGATAGCCATGCGCGAAATGCAGTTTCAGCCACTGGATTCCGATATCGCGCGCCCGCTCGGCGGCAGCGACGAAATCGCGCTGCACGCGCTCGATATCGGCCTTCGTCATGGCGCGAGGAACGCGGCCGAGATGGCCGCCCTGGGCGATCGCGGAGGGGGCGATCGTCTCCCAGCCGCGCGGGTCGCTCTCCGGGATATGATCGTCGCCCTCCCAGGGTTTGTTCGCGCTGGCCTTGCGCCCGGCATGGCCGATCTGGATGCCGGCGACCGCCCCGGCCTTGCGGATGTCCTCAACCGCCGGCGCCAGCGCCGCCGCCTGCGCATCGTTCCACAAACCGAGGCAGCCGGGCGTGATCCGCCCTTCCGGCGACACCCCCGTCGCCTCGATCACGACGAGGCCGGAACCGCCCCGCGCCAGGCCGGCGAGATGGGCGCGATGCCACTCGTTCACGACGCCTTCCTCGGCCGAATACTGGCACATCGGCGATGCGACGATGCGGTTGCGCAATGTGACGCTCTTGAGATCGAACGGATCGAACAAACCGGGCATGGATGAACTCCAAAAACTGACATTGCTTTATTCGATAGTTCGATATTTTTCGAACTTTTGCAATTCACAATTTTCGTGATAGGGTCGCCTCATGCGACATGCCCGCCTGCCCGCCCTGGACGATATCGCGCTCGAGGACGTGTTCCACGCGCTCAGCGACCCGATCCGGCTCGAGATCGTCCGGCGTCTCGCAGCCGAGGGCGAGGCGAGCTGCCAGGCGCTCGAAGGCGACAGGCCGAAATCCAGCGTCTCCCACCATTTCCGCGTGCTGCGCGAGGCCGGACTGATCCGCACCCGTAACGAGGGGGCGACGCGGATGAACGCACTGCGGCAGGACGATATCGACCACCGCTTTCCTGGCCTTCTCGCCTGCATCCTGGGCAAACGCGGGGCCTGAGCTGCCGGCGATCGTCGGCGAGCCCGCAAGAAAAAAGGGCCGCTTGCGCGGCCCTTGTGGTCATTCAGGACGTATGAGGCGATCAGTTCGTCTTGCGGTCCTGGAACACGCCCTTGAACTCCTTGAGCTGCACGAGCTGGTCGTGCAGGCGGCGCTGCTCCGCCTCGTCTTCAGGCGCAGCGGCCAGGCGCGTCTCGGCCGTCAGGATCTCGGCGTCGAGCACGGCGGTGTCGACATCCTCGAGAAAGCGGGCCTGTTCGGCGAGGATGGTCAGCGCCGTCGGGTTGACCTCGACGATGCCGCCGCCGACGAAGAATTCCTTGCCGTTGCCGGCATCGGTCTGGGCCAGCACGATGCCGGGCTTCAGCGTCGCCACCACCGGCGCATGGCCGGCGAGCACGGTCATCTCGCCCTCTACCGACGGCACGATGACGCTGACGACCTCTCCCGAGAACAGGATGCTCTCCGGCGAGACGAGTTCGAACTTGAAGGTGGCCATTTCTACTCTCTCCCCGGCTCGTCATGGTCGGGCTTGACCCGACCATCTCGAAAACCAGCGTGCTCGTCAGGAGATTCTCGGGACAAGCCCGAGAATGACGCTGCTTACGCCGCCTCGGCGGCCAGGCGCTGGGCCTTCTCGACCGCCTCGTCCATCGAGCCGACCATGTAGAAGGCCGCTTCCGGCAGGTGGTCGTACTTGCCCTCGACCAGGCCCTTGAAGCCCTTGATCGTGTCTTCGAGCGCGACGAGCTTGCCCGGCGAGCCGGTGAAGACCTCGGCGACGAAGAAGGGCTGCGACAGGAAGCGCTCGATCTTGCGGGCGCGGGCGACCGAGATCTTGTCCTCTTCCGAGAGCTCGTCCATGCCCAGGATCGCGATGATGTCCTGCAGGGCCTTGTAGCGCTGCAGGATCTGCTGGACCTGGCGGGCCACCGCGTAATGCTCCTCGCCGACGATGGCGGCGGACAGCATGCGCGAGGTCGAGTCGAGCGGATCGACCGCCGGGTAGATGCCCTTTTCCGCGATCGAGCGCGAGAGCACGGTCGTGGCGTCCAGGTGGGCGAAGGAGGTCGCGGGCGCCGGGTCGGTCAGGTCGTCCGCCGGCACGTAGATCGCCTGCACCGAGGTGATCGAGCCCTTGTTGGTGGTGGTGATGCGCTCCTGCAGGTTGCCCATGTCGGTCGCAAGGGTCGGCTGATAGCCCACCGCCGAAGGAATGCGGCCGAGCAGAGCCGACACTTCAGAGCCGGCCTGCGTGAAGCGGAAGATGTTGTCGACGAAGAACAGCACGTCCTGGCCACGGTCGCGGAAGTCTTCCGCGACGGTCAGGCCCGACAGCGCGACGCGCATGCGGGCGCCCGGAGGCTCGTTCATCTGGCCGTAGACCAGGGCGCATTTCGAGCCCTCGCCGCCGCCCTTCTTGTTCACGCCCGACTCGATCATCTCGTGATAGAGGTCGTTGCCCTCGCGGGTGCGCTCGCCGACGCCGGCGAACACCGAATAACCACCATGGGCCTTCGCGACGTTGTTGATCAGCTCCATGATCAGCACGGTCTTGCCGACGCCAGCGCCGCCGAACAGGCCGATCTTGCCGCCCTTGGCGTAGGGAGCCAGCAGATCGACGACCTTGATGCCGGTGACGAGGATCTGGGCTTCCGTCGCCTGCTCGGCATAGCTCGGAGCCGGCTGATGGATGCCGCGGGTATCCTTGGTGCGGATCGGGCCGGCTTCGTCCACCGGCTCGCCGATGACGTTCATGATGCGGCCGAGGCACTCGTCGCCGACCGGAACCGCGATCGGCGCGCCGGTATCGGTGACGGCCTGGCCACGGACGAGGCCTTCGCTCGAGTCCATCGCGATGCAGCGCACCGTGTTCTCGCCGAGATGCTGGGCGACCTCCAGGACCAGGCGGTTGCCGAGGTTCTGGGTCTCCAGCGCGTTCAGGATCTGCGGCAGCTCGCCGTCGAACTGCACGTCGACGACGGCGCCGATGACCTGCGCAACACGGCCGGTGCCGGTATTGGCGGGCTTGGCGTCGCTCTTGGCGGCTTTGGTGACGGGAGTCTTGGTTGCGGTGGTCTTGGTTGCGGCTTTGGCCATGGTCGAACCTCGATGAGCGTTCAGCTTTGCGGACGACCTGCGGACATTCAGCCGCGCAGGCCTTTCAGGCGGTTACAGCGCTTCCGCGCCGGAGATGATTTCGATCAGTTCCTTGGTGATCATCGCCTGACGCGAGCGGTTGTAGAGCTGCGTCTGCTTCTTGATCATTTCGCCTGCGTTGCGCGTGGCGGAATCCATCGCCGACATGCGGGCGCCCTGTTCGGATGCGCCATTCTCGAGAATGGCGCGCAGCACCTGGACGGCGAGATTGCGCGGCAGCAGGGCCTCGAGGATCTCGGTCTCGTCGGGCTCGTATTCATAGACCGCTTCGGTCGTCTTGATGTCCGACGGGATCTCGGCCGGAATGATGCGCTGGGCCGTCGGGATCTGCGAGATCACCGACTTGAACTTCGAGAAGAACAGCGTCGCGACATCGAACTCGCCGGCATTGAAACGCGCCAGGATGTTCTGGGCGATGGTCTCGGCATTGGCGAAGCCGACCTGCTTGAAGGCGCGCAGGTCGATCAGCTCGATGATGTCCTTCTCGAACTGCCGACGCAGGATGTCGTAGCCCTTCTTGCCGACGCAGATGATCTTGACCGTCTTGCCTTCGCCCTTGAGCGCCAGCGCCTTGTCGCGCGCCAGGCGCGCGATCGAGGAGTTGAAGGCGCCGCAGAGGCCGCGCTCGGCCGTGCAGACCACGAGCAGCTGCACCTGGTCGGAGCCCGTACCGCCGATCAGCTTCGGCGCGCCGTCTCCGGAGACGCCGGCGGCGAGATTGGCCAGCACCGTCTCCATGCGCTCGGCATAGGGACGCGCCGCTTCCGCCGCGGCCTGGGCCCGGCGCAGCTTCGCGGCCGCGACCATCTGCATGGCCTTGGTGATCTTCTGCGTCGCCTTGACCGAAGCGATGCGGTTTCTAAGGTCCTTCAAAGAAGGCATTTGGCGCTCTCACCCCGTCATGGTCGACCTTGCGTCGACCATCCACGTCTTGAACCTCGATCTTGGTCGGGCGAGCCCGACCATGATGCCTGCGGATCAGGCGAACGACTTGGCGTAAGCCTCGACGATGTCCTTCAGCTTCGCGCCGTTCGCGTCCGAAAGATCCTTCGAGGAGCCGATCTCGTTGAGCAGGCCGGCATGCTTGCCGCGCACCAGCGCCAGCAGCCCGTCCTCGAACTCGCGCACCTTGTTGACCGGCAGCGGGTCGAGATAGCCATTGACGCCGGCATAGATCACCACGACCTGCTCTTCCATCTTCAGCGGCGAGAACTGCGGCTGCTTCAGGAGCTCGGTCAGGCGCGCGCCGCGGTTGAGCAGGCGCTGGGTGACCGCGTCGAGGTCGGAACCGAACTGGGCGAAGGCCGCCATCTCGCGATACTGGGCGAGCTCGCCCTTGATCTTGCCGGCGACCTTCTTGGTCGCCTTGGTCTGCGCGGCCGAGCCGACGCGCGACACCGAGAGGCCGACGTTCACCGCCGGGCGGATGCCCTGGTAGAACAGGTCGGTCTCGAGGAAGATCTGGCCGTCGGTGATCGAGATCACGTTGGTCGGGATATAGGCCGAGACGTCGTTCGCCTGGGTCTCGATGACCGGCAGCGCCGTCAGCGAGCCGTTGCCGGCGGCATCGCCCATCTTGGCGGCGCGCTCAAGCAGGCGGGAGTGGAGATAGAACACGTCGCCCGGATAGGCCTCGCGGCCCGGCGGGCGGCGCAGCAGCAGCGACATCTGGCGATAGGCGACGGCCTGCTTCGACAGGTCGTCATAGATGATCACGGCATGCATGCCGTTATCGCGGAAATACTCGCCCATGGCGCAGCCGGCGAAGGGCGCCAGGAACTGCATCGGGGCCGGGTCGGAGGCGGTGGCCGCCACGACGATCGAGTATTCGAGCGCGCCGCGCTCCTCGAGCACCTTCACGAACTGGGCGACGGTCGAGCGCTTCTGCCCGATCGCGACATAGACGCAGTAGAGCTTCTGGCCCTCGTCCGTGCCTTCGTTCAGCGCCTTCTGGTTCAGGATCGTGTCGAGCGCGACGGCGGTCTTGCCGGTCTGGCGGTCGCCGATGATCAGCTCGCGCTGGCCGCGGCCGATCGGGATCAGGGCGTCGATCGCCTTGAGGCCAGTCGCCATCGGCTCGTGCACCGACTTGCGCGGAATGATGCCGGGCGCCTTCACGTCGACGCGCGAGCGGGCCTTGGCCTTGATCGGCCCCTTGCCGTCGATCGGGTTGCCGAGCGCGTCGACGACGCGGCCGAGCAGCTCCTTGCCGACCGGCACGTCGACGATCGCGCCGGTGCGCTTGACCGTCTGGCCTTCCATGATCTCGCGGTCGGAACCGAAGATGACGACGCCGACATTGTCGGTCTCGAGGTTGAGCGCCATGCCGCGCACGCCGCTCTCGAACTCGACCATCTCACCGGCCTGGACCTTGTCGAGGCCGTAGACGCGGGCGATGCCGTCGCCGACGGAGAGAACCTGACCAACCTCGGTGACGGAGGCTTCCGACCCGAAATTGCTGATCTGGGCCTTCAGGATAGCGGAGATTTCAGCGGGGCGGATTTCCATCAGCCGACCTCTTTCATGGCAAGACGAATTGAATTGAGCTTGGTTTTCAGCGAGGCGTCGACCATGCGCGAGCCCATCTTGACGATGAGCCCGCCGATGATCGCCGGATCGATCTTGATCGCGACATCGACATTCCTGCCGGCGACCTCTTTCAAGGTCGCGCGGATCTCGTCGAGGCGCTTGGCCGTCGGCTCCTCGGCGACCGTGACCTCGGCGCTGACGATGCCCTTGGCCTCGGCGACGAGGCCGCGATAGGCCCGGATCATGCCCGGCAGCGCGAACAGCCGGCGCTTGCTGGCGACGAAGCCGATGAAATTGCCGGCGATGCCGGTGATCTTGGCCTGGGCCAGCAGCGCCTTGATCGCGGCGACCTGCTCCTCGGCGGAAAAGGCCGGGCTGGAGATCAGGCGCTTCAGGTCGTCGCTCTCGGCGATCATGGCGCTGAAGCTGTCGAGATCGGCCGACACCGCGTCGATGGCATTGGCCTCGCTGGCCAGTTCGAAGAGCGCCGTGGCGTAACGCCCGGCGACGCCCGAAACCAATGTCTGATCCTGCGATCCGCCTTCAGCCACGCTCGACATCTCTCGTTCAACGGACCGCACCGGCGACCTTCTGCGCGAAGGTGGAGTGCATCGTCCTGGCGCTGCGATGTTTCCGACGGGCGAGAAGCGCGGGAGTACGACTTTCCGCCCGAAATGTGGCGGTGCACTAGCATGTGGTTTTGGGGGGCGCAATCCGTAGATCGCGATCAACCGGGCCGTTTTCGGCACGGGCGCCCTGCATTCACAGGAAGCTCTGCGGATCGACATCGACCTGGACCCGCACCGAACCCTTCGGCCGCGGCCCGCTCTTCAGCCAGGCGCGCAGATAGTCCTGCAGATTCACCTCGCGCGTCGTTTTCACGATCAAACGCATGCGATGGCGCCCGCGCAGCACCGCAAGAGGCGCTTCTGCCGGCCCCAGCACCGCTACACCGTCAGGCGCGGCCGCGCATCGCGCGAGCGCGCGGGCATGGCTTTCCGCCTCTCCTTGACTGTTGGCGGAGATGATCAGCCCCGCCAGCCGCCCGAAGGGGGGCAGTCCCGCCGCCTCGCGCGAGGCCGTCTCTGCGGCATAAAACCGCTCCGGGTCGCCGGAGACCAGGGCCTTGAGCACGGGATGGCTCGGGTCATGGGTCTGCAGCAAGGCCCGGCCCGGCCTTTCGCCCCGGCCCGCCCGGCCCGTGACCTGCCGCAGCACCTGGAAGGTGCGCTCGGCCGCGCGCGGATCGCCCGAGGTCAGGCCGAGATCGGCATCGATCACCCCGACCAGCGTCATGCCCGGGAAATTATGGCCCTTGGCGACGAGCTGAGTGCCGATGACGATGTCGAATTCGCCATCGGCGACCGCCATCAGCTCCTGCTTGAGCCGCTCGGTCCCGCCCGGAAAATCGCTGGACAGCACGATCGAGCGCGCCTGCGGGAACAGCGTCGCCACCTCTTCCGCCAGGCGCTCGACACCGGGCCCGCAAGCGGCCAGGCTTTCCGGCGCATGGCAGGACGGGCATTCATGTGGCCGGCGCTCGACATGGCCGCAATGATGGCAGACCAGGGCCCGCCGGAAGCGGTGATCGACCAGCCAGGCCGAGCAGTTCGGGCACTGGAAGCGATGGCCGCAATCGCGGCAGAGCGTCAGCGGCGCATAACCGCGGCGGTTCAGGAACAGCAGCGACTGTTCCTTCGCCTCCAGGTTGACCGTGATCGCCCTGGCCAGCGCGCCGGAGATCCAGCGCCCACGCTCGGGCTTGTCACGGCGCAGGTCGACGAGGTCGAGTGCCGGCAGCTCGCGCCCGCCAAAGCGCTCCGGCAGTTTCAGATAGGCATAGCGCCCGCGCTCGGCATTGACGCGCGTCTCCAGCGACGGCGTCGCCGAGGTCAGGATCACCGGCGCATGCTCGATCATGCCGCGCACCACCGCCATGTCGCGGGCATGGTAGCTGACGCCGTCCTCCTGCTTGTAGGCGGCCTCGTGCTCCTCATCGACGATGATGAGCCCGAGGTCCTGATAGGGTAGGAACAGCGCCGAGCGCGCGCCCGCCACCACCTTCGCTT